>CAWAHE010000001.1:0-12906 GCA_963781775.1 uncultured Alphaproteobacteria bacterium
GGTAGCGGAGGAGGGATTTGAACCCCCGACACGCGGATTATGATTCCGCTGCTCTAACCAACTGAGCTACTCCGCCCCGGCGCCTGAGGCGGTGCGGATATAAGAAGGCCGCCCGCGCACTGTCAAGCAAGGTAGAGCTGCCGGCGGCCACGAATTTTGCGGGATTCCGGCCGTTTCGCCGACACTTGTCGGACCTGTCACCTCACGCAACCTTGCCGGTATTCGTCGTTTTTCAACACCATCGGTGTAGGGATCGCGCTATGACGAGGCGCTCCGGCAGCGCGAGGGGATGAAACCGGCCCATGACACGCACGTATTTCGGCACGGATGGCATTCGCGGGCGCGCCAACCAGGCGATCACGCCCGATCTCGCCCTCAAGGTCGGCATGGCCGCCGGCCTGGCGTTTCAGCGCGGCGATCACCGGCATCGCGTGGTCATCGGCAAGGACACGCGCCTGTCGAGCTACATGATCGAAAACGCGCTGTCGGCGGGCTTCCTCTCGGTCGGCATGGACGTGTTGCTCACCGGCCCGATCCCGACGCCGGGAATCGCCATGCTCACGCACTCGATGCGC
The DNA here is from genome assembly GCA_963781775.1 of uncultured Alphaproteobacteria bacterium. Lineage (GTDB taxonomy): Bacteria > Pseudomonadota > Alphaproteobacteria > Rhizobiales > Kaistiaceae > CAVSRC01. The sequence goes on from CAWAHE010000001.1 coordinate 576, forward strand.
TGCGATCTCGGCGTCATGATCTCTGCCTCGCACAATCCCTACGCGGACAACGGCATCAAACTGTTCGGGCCTGACGGACTGAAACTGTCCGACGCGGTCGAGTCAGAAATCGAGGCGCTGCTCAACGCCGAACTGAGCGGCCGGCTGGCCGGGCCCGCCGATCTCGGCCGCGCCAAGCGCATCGACGGCGTGCAGGACCGCTACGTCGAATTCGCCAAGCGTACGCTGGCGCGCAATCTCACCCTCGATGGCCTGCGCGTGGTTGTCGATTGCGCAAACGGCGCCGCCTACAAGGTGGCGCCGCAGGCGTTGTGGGAACTCGGCGCCGAAGTCATCTCGGTCGGCATCTCGCCGGACGGCTTCAACATCAACCACGACGTCGGGTCGACCTCCCCGGCCTTGCTGATCGACAAGCTGCGCGAGACGCGCGCCGATGTCGGCATCGCCCTCGACGGTGACGCCGATCGCGTCGTCGTGGTCGACGAAAAGGGGCAACTGGTCGACGGCGATCAACTCCTGGCGGTCATCGCGCAGTCCTGGGCCGAGGAAGGCCGACTGGATGGCGGCGGCATCGCGGCCACGGTCATGTCCAATCTCGGCCTGGAGCGATTCATGACCGGCCTCGGCATCAAGCTCGTGCGCACCGCGGTGGGCGACCGCTATGTGGCGGAGGCCATGCGCGAGAACGGCTTCAATCTCGGCGGCGAGCAGTCCGGCCACATCATCATGAGCGACTTCACGACCACCGGCGATGGTCTCATCGCCGCGCTCCAACTGCTGGCGGTGGTCAAGAAGCTCGATCGGCCGGTGAGCGAGGTCTGCCACCGCTTCGAGCCGCTGCCGCAAATCCTGCGCAGCGTGAAGACCGGCGGCGGCAAGCCGCTCGAGAGCAGCCGCGTGCGCAAGATGATCGACGACGCCAATGGCCGCCTCGCCAAGACCGGCCGGCTGGTGGTGCGCGCCTCCGGCACCGAGCCGGTCATCCGCGTCATGGCGGAAGGCGACGACCGCGCCCTCGTCCAGAAAATCGTCGACGAACTGGTGGACGCCCTCGGCGAAGCGGCGGCCGCCTGACCCCGGCGCCCTTCCGGCAGTTGCCATGGCGCCGCCGCATGCGGTAACGGGGGCGGCCATTTCCGTCCGCCCGTAGGTCCGAATGTCCGCCCAAGCCCGCAGCCTCAATCCCGCGCTCGGCCGGACCGGCATCATCTGGGTCGCCTCGTACCCGAAATCCGGCAATACCTGGATGCGGGTCTTCCTCTATCACCTCAGCCGCATCGCTGCCGGCGAGGAATCCGGGGATGGCGGCGATCTGCGCCAGATCGGCGCATCCGAAGCCGGCCGCCTCGATCTCTTCGGGCAAGTTCTCGGCAAGCCCGCGACGGAAGCCACCGTCGAGGAGATTGCCAAGGCCCGGCCGGCGGTCCAGGCCCTCATCGCCGCGGAGACCGGCGCTCTCGCGATGACCAAGACCCACAATGCGCTCGGCAGCTTTCAAGGCGTGCCGACGATCGACATGAGCCTGACCGCGGGCGCCATCTATGTGATCCGCAATCCGCTCGACATCGCCGCCTCGCTCGCCGACCATTTCGACACCCCGATCGACGAAGCCATCGAGCGCATGTGCACCGACGACTGCGTGGTCTTCGACGAAGGCCGGGCCGTCTATGAATTCTGGGGATCCTGGAGCCAGCATGTCGCCAGCTGGACCGGCACCCCTCACCCGCAGATCATGCCGGTGCGCTACGAGGACATGATCACCATGCCGACGGCCGTCTTCCGCGCCGTCGCAAACTTCCTCGGCAAGCGCGTGACCGATCGGCAACTGACCGAGGCCATTCGTTTGTCCTCCTTCGACCGCCTGCGGGAGGTTGAACGCAGCGGTGGATTCAATGAAATCTATCGCGAGGGGCAGCAGTTCTTCCGAAAAGGCCGTGCCGGCACGTGGCGCGATGCACTGAGCGAAGCGCAGATCGGCCGGCTCGTCAGGAAACATCATCTCAACATGCAGCGTGTCGGCTATATGACCCCCGACCTCGTCCGCTACTTATCCTAGGAACAGCAATGATCGTCACCGACCCGAAAAACCCGCAGGGCATCGTCTGGCTCGCATCGTACCCGAAATCCGGTAACACCTGGATGAGGGTCTATCTCTACCATCTGATGCGCATCATGAACGGCCTGCCGCGCGCCGAGAACGATCTCCACGCCCTCGACCGGGCGAGCACCTACGAGGCCCGGCTCTACGGCCTGTTTGACCAGTTCCTCGGCAAGCCGCTGGCGACCGCGAGCCGCCAGGAAGTCGCCGTCATCCGCCCCCAGGTTCACGCGGCGATCGTCCAGCGCAGCGAGGGTGTCGCCCTGATCAAGACACACAGCGTGCTCGGCCAGTTGGGCGACATCCCGACGCACAATCTCGCCGTCTCCGCCGGCACGATCTACATAGTCCGCGACCCGCGTGACGTCGCCATTTCGCTGGCCGCCCATAGCGGCACCACCATCGACCAAGCGATCACCGATATGGCGACGCCGTCATACGGAACCCAGAACACCGACCAGCACGCTTTCGAGATCTGGGGCTCGTGGAGCGAGCACACACTGAGCTGGACGATGCGTCCGCACGAGGCCGTGCTCGTCGTGCGCTATGAGGACATGCTCGCCGATCCGACGACCACTTTTGGCGCTGTCGCGAAACATCTGCGCCAGAAGCCGACGCCGGAACAGCTCGCCGAGGCGATCGACCTTTCTGCGTTCAAAGAGTTGCGCGACGCCGAAATCGCGTCCGGCGACTTCCGCGAGCGTTCCGAGCGTGCCGATCGCTTCTTTCGCGAGGGCCGCGCCGGCGAGTGGCGCGAGAAGCTCAGCCCGGAGCAGGCCCAGCGCATCGTCGACGCTCACGGCGAGCAGATGGGCAAGTTCGGCTATCTGGCTCCGAACTAGACGCCTCTCGGCTTGATGCCGCTCATGGCCGGCCGGTGCCGATGCCCTTGCGAGCGCGCTGCGCCATCAGGATAGCGCCATCGGCAGCGTCGGCATCGGGCTCGACCAGGAACGGGCGCAGCACTGGCGGCAACCACGGCAAGAGCCGCGGAAACACGCCGCCGATCATCGCGATCGAGGGGGCGCCCAGATCAAGCAGCCGGTTGATGAGCCGCGATGCGTCGGCGGCCGCCTCGATGAGGATCGGCATGGCAAGCACATCCCGTTTGTCGGCGTAGTCGAAGACTCGCGGCGCGAAGCGGGCAAAATCGCCGGGCGTCGCCGTGCCGGCCCAGATCACCGCCACCTGGGCGCTGCGGTCGAATTCCGCGAGGATGTCTTCCGCCAGCGGCGTCAGTGGCGCCATGCCTTCCAGCGCCCAAAGCGAACGCCGGATCGCCGTGCGGCCGATCGCCATGCCGCTCCCCTCGTCGGCGATGTCGGCGCCCCAGCCGCCGACATTCAGCCGCTTGCCCTTGACGATGGCGGTGCCGGCCGAACCGGTGCCGAGAATGAGGATGGCGCCATCGCGCCCGCCGGTGGCGCCGAGCCAGGCGGCATAGGCATCGGTGTCCACCGTGAGGCTCGCGAACGGATGCGGCCAATCGAGCACGGACTGCCAGTCGGAATCCTGCTGGGTGCCGGCAAGGCCAAAGCCGGCGTGGATGCGGCCAAGATCGGACTCGCCAAAACCGGCGGCGGTCACCGCCGCGCGGCAGGCCTTCATCACCTCGTTGAACGCGGCCTCGCGCAAGCGCGCGTTGCCGGGGCCGCCCTCGCCTTCCCCGAGCAGCCGGCCGCTGGCGTCGCGCAGGCGCGCGCGGCTGCGGCTGCCGCCACCGTCAACTCCAATGAAAAGCTCTTCGGCCATCGTTGCCCGCGCCCTCCCGTCCGTTCGCCCCTATACCACAGGTGGCGCGTGCGGGTTGCCAGCGCTCAGAGGCGCTCGAAGACCAGCAATGTGTAAATGCCGAGCGGCTGAAGCGCGCGCCTTTCCAGAAGACGCATCTGCGGATTGCCAAGCACACGCTCCATGGGGAATTCCGGATTCCAGCCGAGCGACGCCGAATAGCGCGACAGCCAGCGCTCGAAGGCGGCGCGGGGCCCGCTCTCGGCGGAGAAATGGTTGGCGAGAACGATCCGCCCGCCCGGCTTCACCACGCGCACGGCCTCGGCCAGCACGGCGGTGGGATCGGGAACGACCGTAATCAGGAACATGGCGACGGCGGCATCGAAGCTGGAATCGGCAAAGGTCAGCTTCGAGGCATCCATCTCCTGGAGGCTCTCGACATTGCCGAGCTGCCGTTCTGCGACACGCTTGCGCGCCCGCTCCAGCATGTCGGCGCTCAGGTCGATGCCGGCGATCCGGTGCTCGCGCTTGTAGCGTGGCAGCGACAGGCCCGTGCCGGCGCCGATCTCGAGGATACGTCCCGCCGGCAGCGAATTGAGGACCGCGACCGTGTTGCGGATGGCAGAATTTGTGATGACGCCGAAGATCGCATCGTAAACCGGCGCCCAGCGGGCGTAGGCGGCGACGATATGTGCGTCGTCGAGTTCGGATGTCACCGGACGCCTCAGGCGACGGCGGGAGCCGAAGCGACCAGCCGGCGAAGCGCCAGCTCGGCGTCTCCCGTTCGCTCGGTCCGTTCGATCCAGCCGCCGCCCAGAACGCGGGCGCCGGGATCGTCATCCTCGTAGAAGACGCAGGCTTGGCCGGGGGCGACGCCGGACTCGCCGTCCGCGAGATCGACGTGGGCGCGGCCATTGTCGTGGAACAGGCGCGCCGGCATCGGCGGCCGGGTCGAGCGCACGCGCGCCATGACGGCGAGACCATCGCCGGGGATCTCGGCAAGCGAGTCATCACCCAGCCAGTTGACGTCGCGCAGGTGCAGCCGCCGCGTCGCCAGCGCCTCGCGCGGACCGACGATCACCCGGCGTCCGGCCGGATCGAGGTGGACCACGTAGAGCGGCTCGCCGACGGCAACGCCGATGCCACGCCGCTGACCGATCGTGTAGTGAATGATGCCGTGGTGCCGGCCGAGCACGCGCCCATCGATGTGGACGATGTCGCCCGCCTCGCCCGCGCCGGGCTTGAGCCGCTCGATGACGTCGGCGTAATGCCCGTCGGGCACGAAGCAGATGTCCTGGCTGTCGTGCTTGTCGGCGATGGCGAGGCCAAGCTCACGCGCCGCGGCGCGGGTCTCGGCCTTGGTCATCGAGCCGAGCGGAAAGCGCACGTAATCGAGCTGCTCGCGCGTGGTGGCGAACAGGAAATAGCTCTGGTCGCGATCGAGATCGGCCGGCCGATAGAGCGCGCGATGATTGCCGTGCCGACGGCTGGCAACGTAGTGCCCGGTCGCCAGAGCCTCGGCGCCGAGCTGACGCGCCGTGTCGAGAAGATCGTGAAACTTGACGGTCTGGTTGCAGGCGACACAGGGCACCGGCGTTTCGCCGGCGATATAGCTCGCTGCGAACCCGTCGATCACCGTGTCGCGAAAGCGCTGCTCGTAGTCGAGAACGTAGTGCGGGATGGCCAGCGCCTCGGCAACCCGCCGCGCGTCGTGGATATCCTGGCCGGCGCAGCAGGCGCCCTTGCGATGCGTCGCCTCGCCGTGATCGTAGAGTTGAAGCGTAACGCCGACGACGTCGTAGCCGGCGCGCTTGAGAAGCCCGGCAACGACCGAGGAATCGACGCCGCCCGACATGGCGACAACGACGCGGGTCCGGTCCGGACGGCCGGCTAGCTCAAGATCGACGGACATGCCGTTAACAATCGGCCTTTTCGGTGGGCGGCATCATGGCGGCCGCCTGAACGCACGAATGCCAGATCGCAAGCCGGTCAAGGAGGCTGCTCTGGCGGAGGTGACTATAGTGGCGCGCGCCCACGCTTCAAGGGCCGGATCCCTGCGAAAATCTGCGTTTTGACGGTTCACCGCCACCAAGTCTTACCGATTTGTTGCCGCGCGCTTAGCCGATTTTTAAGGGCACGGGCCTAAGGTCTGCCGGTAGTTGGTCAGGTTGAGTAGAGCGTAGAATGACCGAACAGATGCGTCCGCGGGTAAAATACGTCATTGGCCCCGATGGGAGTCCGCTGACGATTGCGGATCTTCCGCCCCGCAATACCAAGCGCTGGGTGATCCGCCGCAAGGCGGAAGTCGTTGCCGCCGTGCGCGGCGGCCTGCTCAGCCTGGAGGAGGCCTGCACGCGGTACACGCTGACCGTCGAAGAGTTCCTGTCCTGGCAGCAGTCGATCGAAGAGCACGGCCTCGCCGGCCTGCGCACGACCCGCATCCAGCAGTACCGGCAATAGCCGTCTCTCCCTAGAGCGTCACCGCATGCCCGCGCTCGGGAACGAGCACGCGGGTCTCTGCGCCCTCCATTTCGGCGATAAACTTATCGGCGGTCGGGTCGAGCAGACCGAACGTGCCGTAGTGACAGGGGATCGCCGTCTCGAAATTGTAGAAGCGCTTGCAGGCCATCGCCGCCAGCTTCGCGCCCATGGTGAAGCGGTCTCCGATCGGCACGATGCCGATCTTCGGTTGGTAGATCTCGTCGATCAGCGCCATGTCCGAGAAGATGCCGGTGTCGCCCATGTGCAGCAGAGTCTTCTCGCCAGCCGCCATCAGGACCATGCCGCCAGGATTGCCGAGATATCGACCGGTGCCACCGGCCGGATCGTGCGACGACGAATGCCAGGCAGGCACGTAGGCAACGGAGATAGCTCCGAGGTCGAGCTGGCCGCCATGATTGATCGGCGAGAAATCCATAACCCCGAGCGTCTCGAGGAACGTGCAGACCTCCGGATTGGCGACGACCAGCGCCCCGGTCGCCTTGCAGATGTCGAGCGTGGAGCCGATGTGATCGGCATGCCCGTGGGTGAGCAGGACGTGGGTCGCCCCTGCATAAGCCTCCTTGTGGTCGCCCTTGAAGGTCGGATTCTCGATGAACGGATCGATCATGACGACCGCGCCAGCAACTTCGACGCGGAATGCGGAATGGCCGAACCAGGTCAGTTTCATGTTAGCGTTCCCCTGAATTGTCTTGATCTTGCCGTCCCGCCCATCAATGTGCCTCGCGCACGCGATGAGGCAACCCCGTCATGACCAAATGACCCAGGCAGACATCGGCGCCGACCTCGATGCATTCGCCGCGGCCTTGCCGCCGGCCGGCGCGCTGCTGGGCCTCGACCTCGGCACCAAGACCATCGGCCTTGCCCTTTCCGACCCCCGGCGGCAGATCGCCTCGCCGCTGCTGACCATCGCGCGGACGAAATTCACCGCCGATGCCGCGGCGCTGGTCGCGGCCGTGACCGAGCACGCGGTCGTCGGGCTGGTCCTCGGCCTGCCGCTCAACATGGATGGCAGCGAGGGGCCGCGCGTTCAGGCGACCCGCGCCTTCGCCCGCAACCTCGGCAAGCTGACGTCGCTGCCGATCCTGTTCTGGGACGAGCGACTCTCGACCGCGGCGGTGACGCGCACGCTCATCGATGCCGACACCAGCCGCAAGCGGCGCGGCGAGGTCGTCGACAAGATGGCCGCAGCCTACATTCTGCAGGGCGCGCTCGATCGGATGCGCCGGGCAAACGACGCGCCTCAATCCTCCGGGCAGAGGTAGTTGACGAAGGCGCGGGCGTCGAAGCGCGAATCGAGCATGCCGTAGGTCGAACGCCAGGGCTTGCCGAGGCGCGTTTCGAGGAAGGCGTCGGCGACCACCGAGGGAAAGCGCCGCCGAAGCGCCGCCGCCGCGACCGTCATGGCAAGCTGCTCGGTCAGGATGCGTGCCGCGCCTTCGTCGGCAAGCGCCACTGCGGTGGCCGCGCGCAGCACGTTGAGCGTCGATTTGGCGGTATTGCCGAGCGCATCCTCGACATTGGCGAGCACCGCTTCCAGCGGCTCCGACGATTTGCGCAGCACCCGCATGACGTCGAGGCAGAGAACGTTGCCGGAGCCCTCCCAGATCGCATTGACCGGCGCCTCGCGATAGAGGCGCGGCAGCCGGCTCTCCTCGATGTAGCCGTTGCCGCCGAGGCACTCCATTGCCTCCGCGATCATGCCCGGCGCGATCTTGGTGACCCAGTATTTGACCGCCGGTGTCATCAGGCGGGCGAAGGCCGCCTCGGCCGGGTCGTCCGCCGCGCGGTCGTAGGATTCGGCAAGGCGGAAGGCGAGCGCCGCCGCAGCCAGTGCATCGAGCGCCATGTCGGCGAGCACCCGCCCCATCAGCGCCTGATCGATCAGCGGCAGGCCGAAAGCCCTGCGATGGCGCACGTGATGCACGGCTTCCGCCAGCGCCAGCCGCATCAGGCCGGCCGACGACACCGCGCAATCGAGCCGGGTGAGCGTCACCATGTCGAGGATGGTCGCGATGCCACGCCCGGGCTCGCCAACCAGCCACGCCGCCGCTTCGTCGAACTCGACCTCTGCGGTGGCGTTGGATCGATTGCCGAGCTTGTCCTTGAGGCGCATCAGCCGCATGCCGTTGCGCGTTCCGTCGGGCAGCAGACGCGGCATGAAGAAACACGACAGCCCGTCCGGCGCCTGCGCCAGCACCAGGAAAGCGTCGCTGGTCGGCGCCGACAGGAACCACTTGTGCCCGGTCAGGCGCCACATGCGGTCGCCGCCCTCGACGGCCTCGGTGGTGTTGGCGTTGACGTCGCTACCGCCCTGCTTCTCGGTCATGCCCATGCCGACCGTGAGGCCGGCCTTCTCGGTCACCGGGCGGTTGGAGGAATCGTATTTGCGCGTACGGATGCGCGGCAGCCAGCGGTCGGCAACGCCCGGCGCATGGGCGAGCGCGGCGACAGCGGCATTGGTCATCGTCATCGGGCAAAGGTGGCCGGCCTCGACCTGCGCCGCCATGTAGAGCCGCGCGGCACGTGCTGCGGAGCGCACATTGGTTTCGTCGCCGCTGGCGTCCCACACCGAGCAGTGCAGGCCGGCGGCAACGCTGCGCCGCATGAGCGCGTGCCAAGCCGGATGGAACTCGACATTGTCGATCCGGAAGCCCTTGGCGTCGTGGGTTTTCAGGATTGGCGGGAAATCGTTGGCGATGCGGCCGAGTTCGAAGGAATCCGCCGTGCCCCATTGCGCGCCATATTGCGTGAGGCCGTCGATGACCGAAATCGGCATGCCCTCGACCAGCGCGCTCAGGCCGGGGTCGCTGGTAAACAGGTTCAGGCCCGTAAGCGGCGGCGACTGGTTGAAGATGTCGTGCGTGTCGGCAGCCGAAGCCAATGTGCCCTCCAATCGCCGCGGCCGGCGACGATTCGCCTGTCATTAACCTAACACGCATGGCCACGCCACGCTTGCGAGGCGCCGCGACTCTGCCTATAGCGTTGGCTTTAATGAACCTGCCCTCGCCCTCGACGGTCGTCTCCTTCCCGCACCGTCATCTATTGGGGATCGAGGGGCTCCAGCCCGAAGATATTGTCGGGCTTCTCGATCTTGCCGAACAGGCGGTCGAGGTCAGCCGCCAGATCGAGAAGAAGAAGGCGGTGCTGCGCGGGCGCACGCAGATCAACCTTTTCTTCGAATCGTCCACCCGCACCCAGTCGTCGTTCGAAATCGCCGGCAAACGACTCGGCGCCGACGTCATGAACATGGCGGTCGGCAACTCGGCCCTGAAGAAGGGCGAGACGTTGATCGATACGGCCATGACGCTCAACGCAATGCGCCCGGATATCCTGGTCGTCCGCCACCACGCCGCCGGCGCGGTCGAACTCCTGTCGCAGAAGGTGTCGTGCTCGGTCATCAACGCCGGGGATGGCGCTCACGAGCACCCGACCCAGGCGCTGCTCGACGCCCTCACCATTCGCCGCCACAAGGGCGACATCGCCGGACTGACGGTGGCGATCTGCGGCGACATCGCCCACAGCCGCGTGGCGCGCTCCAACATCCTGCTGCTCAACGCGCTTGGCGCGCGCGTCCGCGTCATCGGGCCGTCGACACTGTTACCCGCCGGCATCGAGCGGCTCGGCGTCGAGCCCTTTACCGACATGCGCGCTGGTCTGCGCGACGCCGATATCGTCATGATGCTTCGCCTCCAGCGCGAGCGCATGGACGGCAGCTTTGTTCCCTCGGTGCGCGAATATTTCCACTTCTTCGGCCTCGACGCCGAGAAACTCGCCTGCGCCAAGCCTGACGCGCTGGTCATGCATCCGGGCCCCATGAACCGCGGCGTCGAGATCGATTCCGCTGTTGCCGACGGCGCGCAAAGTCTGATCCGCGAACAGGTCGAGATGGGCGTGGCGATGCGCATGGCGGTCCTGGAAGCGCTCGCCGCGCACCTGCCCAATTACTGAGGCGTCCCGCGTGATCCCACACAGTCACAACGGCAGAGGCAACGGCCCCGACCGCCCGATCGTTTTCGTCAATGCCCGTATCGTCGATCCGTCACGCAATCTCGACGCGCCGGGCGCGGTGATCGTTGCCGATCGGCGCATCGTCGCCGCCGGACCCGAGGCCGTGAAGGCCGCGCGTCCGGCCGACGCCGAGATCGTCGATTGCCGTGGCGCCGTGGTCGCGCCCGGACTGGTTGACATGCGCGTCTTCGTCGGCGAACCGGGCGCCGAGCATCGTGAGACCTTTGCCTCCGCCGGACAGGCGGCTGCCGCCGGCGGGGTGACCGCCATCGTCACCATGCCGGACACCGACCCGGTGATCGACGACATCGCGCTGGTCGATTACATCGCGCGGCGCGCCCGCGACGAGGCGGAAGTGCGCGTCTATCCCGCCGCCGCGCTGACCCGCGGCCTCGAAGGCCGCGAGATGACCGAACTCGGCATGCTCAAGGAAGCCGGCGCGGTCGGTTTCACCGACGGCCGCCACACGGTGATGAACGCCGCCATCATGCGCCGCGCTCTCACCTACGGCCGCGATTTCGATTGCCTGATCATGCACCACCCGGCCGACCCCAACCTCGTCGGCAGCGGCGTGATGAACGAGGGCGAGGTGGCGACACGGCTCGGCCTCGCCGGCATCCCCCGCGAAGCCGAGATTACCGTCGTCGAGCGCGACATTCGCCTCGCCGGCTTGACCGGCGGGCGCTATCACGCGGCGCAAGTGTCCTGCGCGGGCTCGCTCGACGCCATCCGCGCCGCCAAGCGCAACGGTCTCGCGGTGACCTGCGGCGCCTCGATCAACCACCTAACGCTCAACGAGAACGACATCGGCTCGTATCGCACCTTCTTCAAGCTGTCGCCGCCGCTGCGCCACGAGGACGACCGACGGGCGATGGTCGCCGCGCTCGCCGATGGCACCATCGACGTGATCGTTTCGAGTCACGACCCGCAGGACGTCGACACCAAGCGCCATCCGTTCGCCGAGGCCGCCGACGGCGCCGTCGGCCTGGAGACGCTGCTCGCCGCGGCGCTACGCCTCGTCCACAGCGACGACGTCGACATGCTGACACTGTTCCGCGCCCTGTCGACGCGGCCGGCGGAGCTGCTGGGTCTGGAAGTGGGGCGTCTGGCGCCCGGCGCCCCGGCCGATCTGATCGTGGTCGATCCCGACGTTCCCTGGGTCGTCGATGCCGCGGCGCTTCGTTCACGCTCCAAGAACACGCCCTTCGAGGACGCCAGATTCCAGGGACGCGTGCTGCGCACGCTGGTTGCCGGCCGCACGGTGTACGAATACGCTCCCTACTAATTCGCGGGGGTTCGTTCATGGCCGATCTTCTATCCTTGGGTTCGCTCGGCGCGCTTGTCCTCGGCTACCTGCTGGGATCGATCCCGTTCGGCGTCGTGCTGACGCGTCTCGCCGGTCTCGGCGACATCCGCGCCATCGGTTCCGGCAATATCGGTGCAACCAACGTGCTGCGCACCGGCAACAAGCCGCTCGCCGCCGCGACCCTGCTCGGCGACGGGCTGAAGGGCACGGCTGCGGTGCTGGTGGCAGGCGCGGTCTTCGGCCCGGTGCCAGCGTTGGTTGCCGGTTTCGGCGCCTTCCTCGGTCATCTCTTTCCCGTCTGGCTCGGCTTCAAGGGTGGCAAGGGCGTCGCCACCTATCTCGGCGTTCTCGCCGGGCTGGCGTGGCCGGTCGCGATCGTCTTCGCCCTTGTCTGGCTGGGCATCGCGGCGATCTCGCGCGTGTCGTCGCTGGCCGCCCTGACGGCAAGCCTGGTCACGCCCTTCGTGCTGTTGGTCACCGATCATCGCGCCATGGCATTGTTGTTCGCATTGATGACGATCGTGCTCTGGGTGCGCCACGCCGCAAACATCCGCCGGCTGACCGCTGGCACCGAGAGCCGCATCGGCGAGAAGCGGTGAGGCAATCGAGGCAGGCGCAGGCCGCCGGTGCGATGACGCGGCAGCAACGCCTCGCCTGGCTGCGGCTGATCCGCAGCGAGAATGTCG
>CAWAHE010000002.1:0-63944 GCA_963781775.1 uncultured Alphaproteobacteria bacterium
ATCGCGCAGGTCGTTGTTCGGGATGCATCCTGCGCGGCGATCAGGCCCTTCGTACCCTGTCAGGCTGCGGTCCACCCCGGCGAAATAGGCGAGGCACTTTTGCAGGGCGGTCGGCAGACTGTTGATCAGTTCGGCGATGTTCGACACCGCCTTCTGCACGCCCTTCTCGTCGAACTTCAGCGCCAGCGCCACATCGTCGAAGATGCCGAGGTAGTCGACGATCAGCCCGTGGGTCTTCTCCTCGCCATACGGGCGGTTCGTGCGGCAGATGGCCTGCAGGAGCGTGTGGTCCCGGAGCGGCTTGTCCAGATACATCGCCTGCAGGATCGGCGCGTCGAAGCCGGTGAGCAGCTTCGAGGTGACGATCAGGATCTTCAGCGGGTCCTTCGGATCGCGGAAGCGGTCGAGCAGCTTTTCCTCGGCATCCCGGTCGCGGCTGTACGGCGCATATTCTGCCTCGCCGCTGTTCACCGACATCACGACGTCCGACACCTCGGGCGGCAGGTGCCGGTCGAGTTCCTGCTTGTAGAGCAGGCAGCTCTCGCGGTCGAAGGTGACGACCTGTGCGCCGAAGCCGTTCGGGGCGACCTTCTCCTGGAAGTGCTTGGCGATGTCGGCGCAGATCGCGCCGATGCGCTCCGGCGACTTCACCAGGACGGCCATCTTGGCGGCGGCCTTGCCGAGCCTGTCGCGGTCCTCGTCGGTCAGGCCCGGCGTGAGCTCACGTAGGCCTCCTCGATGGCCTTCTGGTCGATGTGCGAGTTCGACCAGGCGCGGCTCGAAGTGGAGCGGCTTCGTCGCCCCGTCGCGGATGGAGTCCTCGAAGCCGTAGCGGCTCATGTAGCCGCCTTCGTCCTCGTCGGCGCCGAAGGCGTAGAAGGTGTTCTTGTCGGCGCGGTTGATCGGCGTGCCGGTCAGGCCGAACAGGAACGCGTTCGGCAGCGCCTCGCGCATCTTGCGGCCGAGGTCGCCTTCCTGGGTGCGGTGGGCCTCGTCCACCATCACGATGATGTTGCCGCGATCGTTCAGCACGCCGTCGGCCTCGGCAAACTTGTGGATCGTCGTGATGATGACCTTGCGCACATCCTTCGCCAAGCAGGTCGTGCAGCTCCTTGCGGCTTTCCGTGCGCACCATGTTGGGCATGTCGGCGGCATAGAAGGTGCCGGAGATCTGGCTGTCCAGATCGATCCGGTCCACGACTACCAGGACCGTCGGATTCCTCAGGGCCGGATGCAGGCGGAGCTTGCGTGCGGCGAACAGCATAAGGAGCGACTTCCCCGAGCCCTGGAAATGCCAGATCAGGCCCTTTCGGGGCTGGCCCGCGACCACGCGCTCGACGATCTTGTTGACGCCGTCGACCTGCTGATAGCGGGCGATGATCTTGATGCGCTGCTTGCCCTTGTGCGTGGCAAACGCGGTGAAGCTGGCGAGCAGGTCGAGCACCATCGCCGGGCGCAGCATCGAGCCGACCGCCTTTTCCACCTCGCCCAGCGACTGCGTGCCGTCTCCTTCAGCCGCCAGGGGCCCCACAGGTCGACCGGCATCCGGACCGAGCCGTAGCGGAATTCCTTACCCTCGGTGGCCACGGAGAAGACATTGGGCACGAACAGTTCCGGAACGTTCTTCTCGTAGTCGTCATGCACCTGCAACGCGCCATCGAGCCAGCTCTGGCTGGAGCGCACCGGCGTCTTGGCTTCGATCAGCACGAGCGGGATGCCGTTGACCAGCAGCACCAGGTCGGCCCGCTTTTCCGTCTTGCCCGCGCGGATGATGAACTGCTGGGTGACAACGAACTGTTCTGCTCGATGTCGTCGAAGTCGATCAGGCGGATGGTGACGTGCTCGCCGTTCTCGCCGAACGGCATGGACCGCTCGCCCAGCAGCCAGGCGGCGAACTCCTCGTTGGCCTTCACCAGGCCGTCCGACCGCGCGCTCATGACGATGGCGCGCAGGCGGTAAAGCACGTCGTCGGCCCGGTCGGGTTGGCGGCGATCTAGGGGTTCAGGCGGATCAGGGCCTCGCGCAGATGGGGCTCGACCAGCACATCCTGCGGCTGGCGCGGAAGTCGGCCGGGCCGACATAGTGCCAGCCGAGGCCCGCGATCTTGCCGCCCGTGCGCGCGAGGCCGATGGACAGTGCGCCGGTGCGGGCTGAGGCCGCGCCCGCGAGCAGGTCGCGCAGATGGGCTTCGACGGTGTTGGACTTCGTTGAAAGTCATTCCGTCAGCCCAGTTTCGAGGACGCCTTCACGAATCCTGGTATGGGCTCCTGCGCATTCCGAAGCCTATTCTGCAGCATTTGCTAAGGCATCGGCCAGAAGTGAAATCCGACCGCAGATTTCGTCTTGTTGTTCGACGGATGGGACTGGCACAGGGACAGGGTTTAGGTGCTTGTGATTTAGCTGCGGAACAGAAGTTGTGTCGGCGAAGCGCCAGAGCCCTATCCCTTTGTAGAACCACATCAGATATTCAGCGGACACCATTCTCGGCTCGAGGCTCAAGCGCCATGCAGTTCGGATCCAAGCCGCCGGGTGAGTTAGTATTCCGATCTTGTTCAGAAATATTGATGCCCCGCGTTTAGGGAAAACGACCGTTCCGGGCTGAAACACTCGAATGCCCGGATTTGATTTGATCGAGAACCTCACCTCAGCATGCGTGAGCTTTCGATGGTCACTGTTCCGGTTGAAGTCAGCGACTTTGAAAAAGAGTGTATCACCAGCATCATCAGGAATGGGTTCTCCGTTTCCGCTTTTCGCGTGGTAAATTCGTTCCCCTTTCTCTACCTGAAAACGCCCCTTGTATCCCTGCATTCATCGAGAAGCCACGAATCTCAATTGTTTCAAGGATAAGCGCATCGAGAAGAACTGCGGCTTGTCCGTGCAGCGCATAAAGGCGGTCAAGGTTGGTTGCAGAAGCACTCAACGCCTCCACCAACCGCGCCTGCTCCTGGATCGGCGGCAGCAGGAACTCCTCTGCGGCAAGCGCCTTCCAGTTGATGGTGGGCGACAGCGACCCGACCGAGATGCTCAGGGCCCGGTCCATGAACAGATCGCTCTGCATGAAGAAGGGCAGAAAGTCGGGCAGCACCGCGCCAGGCTTGGCGCGCAGCACCATGGCATGCGCCGAACAGATGCCTTCAAAATCCGCCACCGCGAGCTTGCGCTGATAGACGCGGCGCTTGCCGAAGATGATGTCTCCCGGCTGGAACCGCAGCTTGGTGGACTCCACATCGGTTGGTTCGCCCCAGCGACGGATGCTCAGGCTGTCGGGATCAAGGTGTTCCAGCCCGACATAGCGTTCCACGCCTGCCTCGGCGGGGTTGTCGACGCGGTCGTTGATCTGGGTGGCGATCTGGTCGAACCGCACGCGCGTCCAACCCGCCTTGGATATCGGCCGCTCAAGCATCGGCATCCTCCGCAGGCGTCAGGCCATCGAGCATGTCCACCAGCGCGTCCATGCCCAACCAGAAGTCGCGCCCTTCTTCGTCCAACGCCGCCCATGTCGCCGCCAGCGTGGCGCCGCCGGCCGCCACCGCCACCTTGGGCCGCTTCACATAGCGGGCAATCGAGAGGTTGCCGTCGGCCGCCAGCACATCGGCCACGCTCGCCACCGCGGCAAAGCCCGGTTCATCGGCAAAGGCGTGATAGGCCGACAGGATGCGCGCCTGATGCTCGGGCCGCAGAAAGCTCTGCGCCCGTTCGCGCGCGATCTCGGCCACCGCGTCGATGAACAGGATGCGCCCCTTCCGCGCCGTCGGGCTTCTGCGACCGGCAGATCACCACGCAGGCCTCCATCGGCGAGTTGTAGAACAGCCCCGGCCCCAGCCCCAGCACGCATTCGACCCGGTCGGATTCGACCAGCCTGCGCCGCATCTCGGCCTCTTCGTTGCGGAAGAGCACGCCATGCGGAAACAGGATCGCGCAGCGCCCGGTCTTCGGGTCCATCGACTGACAGGATGTGCTGGAAGAAGGCATAGTCCGCCCGACCCTGCGGCGGGGTGCCAAGGAAGTTGCGGCCCCAGGCATCCTTCTCCCACGCGCCGCGGTTCCATTTCTTGATGGAATAGGGCGGATTGGCGAGGACCACGTCGAAGGTCCGCAGCCGGTCGCCCTGCACGAAGGCGGGCGTGGCCAGCGTGTTGCCGCTGGCGATGTGGAAATCGTCCACGCCATGGATGACCAGGTTCATCCGCGCGATGGCGGCGGTGATGGTGATCAGCTCCTGCCCATAGAGGCCCGTGGTGCGGATGTCGCCGCCGCGCCGCTTCACCTCGGCCAGGCAGGAGATCAGCATGCCGCCGGTGCCGCAGGTCGGGTCATAGATGCTCTCGCCCGGCTGGGGCTCCAGCATCTGCGCCATCAGATGGACGAGCGTGCGGTTGGTGTAGAACTCCTGCGCGGTGTGGCCGCTGTCGTCGGCAAATTTCTTGATCAGGTATTCGTAGCCGTTGCCGAGCTCGTCCTCGGGCACGGCGGCAAGGGTCAGGTCGTGCTTGGAGAAATGCTCGATCAGGTTCTTCAGCGTGCTGTCGGGCATCTGGGCCTTGTCGGTCCAGTTGGCGTTGCCAAAGACGCCCTGCAGGCGTTCAGGGTTGGCGGCCTCGATGGCGAGGAAGGCGGACAGCAGCGCCCGGCCAACATCGCGCGGCGCGGCGCGCACATCGTTCCAGTGCGCGCCTTCGGGGATCACGAAGCGGTCGTTGGCGGTGGCGGTGGCATAGCCCTCGTCGCCGGTTTCATCGAGGGCGTGCTGGTAATCCTCATCCCAGACGTCGGACAGGCGTTTGAAGAACATCAGCGGGAAGATGTACTGCTTGTAGTCGCTGGCATCGATGAGGCCGCGCAGCAGGGTGGCGGCGCCCCAGAGATAGCTTTCGAGTTCGCGCTGGGTCAGCCCGCTCATTGCAGCCACCCTCCTTCGACCAGCACCTTGCGCAGGTGGTCCTCGGCCGCCCGAGCGTCGGCCAGCGCTGTCTTGAACGCCTCGACGGCCTCAGGCAGCGGCGGGATGTCCTGGCCGATGGGCGGCAGGACGTAACGCGAGATGTTCAGCGTCCAGCCTTCCTTCTTGATCTCGTCCAGCGTCGCGACCTTGGCGCGATCCTCGACATCCTCGAAGGCGCGGTACCAGGCGACGATCTGGTCGCTGTGATCCTGATCGAGGAAGTTCTGCGCCCGGCCTTTGCGGAAAAGGCTGGAGGCGTCGATGATCAGGACCTTGTTCTTTCGCTCTGCTGGCTTCTGTCGGCGCAGGATCACGACGCACCCGGCCAACTGCGTGCCATAGAAAAGGTTCGGCGCAAGGCCGATGACTGCCTCGACCATGTCCTTTTCCAGCAGGGCCTGCCGGATCGAGCCCTCCGCCGATTTGCGGAACAGCGCGCCCTGCGGCAGGACGACGGCCATGCGGCTGTTCCCGGTCGGCGCCATCGATGCGATCATGTGCTGGACGAAGGCGTAGTCGCCATAGCTCTCGGGCGGGATGCCATACTGGGCCCGGCCCCACGGATCGGCCTCCCACAGATCACGTCCCCATTCCTTCAGCGAGAACGGCGGGTTCGCGATTACGCAGTCGAAAGTGGCGAGGCCGCCCGTGCTGGAATCCATAAAGGCCGGGTTGCGCAGCGTGTCCTCTCGAGCCACCTGGAAGTCCTCGATCCCGTGCAGGACTAGGTTCATTCGCGCGATCGCGGCGGTGGTCAGGTTCTTCTCCTGGCCGTAGATCTTGCCGTAGAAGGTGCGTGGATCGCCGCCTTTGCGGACGACATGTTCTATTGCGCCGAGCAACATGCCGCCCGTACCGCAGGCTGGATCGTAGATGCTTTCGCCTTCCTGGGGGTCGAGGATCTCGACCATCATGCGCACGACGCTGCGTGGCGTGTAGAACTCGCCCGCTTTGTTTCGACGGGTGACGTCAGCGAACTTGCCGACCAGATACTCGTAGGCGTCGCCGAGCACGTCTGTGTTGACGATGGTGTTGCCAAGCCCGATCTCCGAGAACCCCTCGATAAGATCCTTCAGCAACTCATCGGAGAACTTCTCCTTGTTGCCCCAGTCTGCGGTTCCGAAAACCCGAAACAGCGTGTCCGGATTGGCGCGCTCGATATCCTGCATTGCCTTCTGCAGCGCGGCACCGACGTTCGCAGGGACTTCCCTGACGTTGTTCCAGTGACAGCCTTCAGGAAGAACGAAGCGGTGCACTTCCGGAAAGAGAGATGGATCGGCCTCGCCGTAAATATCGCGAGCCTGGGCAGTTTCTTCGTCCCATACGTCGGAGATGCGTTTGAAAAACAGCAAAGGAAGGATGTATCCCTTCCAATCCGTGCGATCGACCGCAGATCCGCGCAGCGTGTTTGCCGCATCCCATAAGGCCGGTTTCAACTCCTGGGAAATCGTTGGTCATGCGGCCATGCTAGTTGCTCTGCCCCCGATCCACACTTTTGGTGGGGGTCGGATCTGATCAACGTCACTTCCTTGGCGCGGCGACATGGTGGCGACACGCTCGCGACAGCCCCGAACGCCGAAAAGCGCAATTGCGAAAGAAATATTGATATTTCAGATCGATAGCCTGGTCGGAGCGACTGGATTCGAACCAGCGACCCCTTGACCCCCAGTCAAGTGCGCTACCAGACTGCGCCACGCTCCGACCGCCGCGGACTATATGGACCTCGGCACCATGGTGCAACGCGCCACTGGGCGATTTCGGCGGCCACCAGACGCGGAAAAGCGGCCCTCGCCTAGCGCGACTGGTCCAGCAACCGTTTCAGTTCAAGAAGCTCGGTGAGCGTCGTCTGCAGGCGCCGCTGTTCATCGTCGCTGAGCCGGGCTGCCGCCGCCCGCACGTGTCCCCCGCCGTTCGATTGGGGAGGCGGTTCGAAAGAGCGAAACTCGCGGGTATCGAGGGTCGGCGCGTCGTCGTCGTCGTCGCCATTGACGGCGTGCAGCACCGCGGCATCGACGTCGCCCTCGCCTTCGTCGTCGACGTGTCGCGGCAGCGCCATGCCGGAAACCTCACCGCGGCCCGCCGAAATGGCGAAGCGCGGGCCTTGCTCCTTGAGGATGCGCTGCACCCCACGGATCGTGTAGCCCTCGCCATAGAGGAGCTGGCGGATCCCGCGCAGCAATTCGACGTCGTCTGGGCGGTAGTACCGCCGGCCGCCGCCGCGCTTCAGCGGCTTGATCTGGCCGAAGCGTGTTTCCCAAAATCGGAGGACGTGCTGCGGGAGGTTCAGTTCCGCCGCCACCTCACTGATCGTTCTGAATGCGTCGGGCCCCTTGGACACTGTCCATCCATCCGCATCGCGCCCGCCGCGGGCGCGGTCGTCGCTACTCGCCTGCCTCCGGACTGCTGCCGTTGATCAGCGATTGATTGATTTTCTGCTTGAGAACGTTGCTCGGCTTGAAGACCATGACTCGCCGCGGTGAGATCGGCACTTCTTCGCCGGTTTTCGGATTACGTCCGACACGTTCGCCCTTGCTGCGCACGATGAACGATCCGAAAGAAGACAATTTTACCGGTTCGCCCGCCACGATCCGACTGCTGATCTCGTCGAGAACCAACTCAACAAGATCGGCGGACTCTGTTCGCGACAAGCCCACGGTCTGGTAGACCGCTTCGCAAAGATCGGCTCGCGTGACCGTCTTCCCTGCCATCATGGATTTCCCCGGGGAGAGACGCCGCAGATCGCGGAATTCTCGTCAATCAAACAAGATGATAGCCTATTGCCTTGGCAACAGGGAATCAACTCTCACACATACGCACTGCAGCATTCCGCGTGACAAAAACGACACGCACCTACCAGCGCAGGATTGCCGACCCCCAGGTGAATCCGCCGCCCATCAACTCGAGCAGCAACAAGTCGCCGCGCTTGATGCGTCCGTCGCAGCGCCCCACCGACAACGCCAGCGGGATCGATGCCGCTGACGTATTGCCGTGCGCAGCCACCGTCTTGATCACCTTTTCGTCGGGTATCCCGAACTTCTTCGCACTGCCGTCGATGATGCGGATGTTCGCCTGGTGCGGAACGAACCAGTCGATATCGGCGGGCGTGAAGCCGGTCGCCTTGAACGCGTCCTCGATGACGTCGCCGATCGCCGATATGGCGTATTTGAAAACCTCGCGACCCTCCATGCGCAGATGGCCGACGGTGCCGGTCGACGACGGCCCGCCATCGACATAGAGCTTCTCCTTGTGGCGACCGTCGGAGCGCAGGTGCGCGGTCAGCAGGCCGCGATCCTCGCGTCCGCCAGGCTGCTCGTCGGCCGCCAGAACGATCGCCCCTGCCCCATCGCCGAACAGGACACAGGTCGAGCGGTCCGTCCAGTCGAGCAGGCGCGAGAACGTCTCGGCGCCGATGACCAGCGCCTTGCGGGCGTGGCCGGCACGGATCATGGCGTCGGTCACGGTGAGCGCATAGACGAACCCGGAACACACCGCCTGCACGTCGAAGGCGGCGCCGCCGGTCATGCCGAGCTTCTCCTGCACGGTGACCGCGGCGGCCGGAAAGGTGTTGTCCGGCGTTGAGGTCGCCAGCACGATCAGGTCGATGTTGGCCACCGAAACGCCTGCATCGTCGAGGGCTTTTCGCGCTGCAGCAACAGCCAGATCCGACGTGAACTCGCCCTCGGCGGCCACGTGCCGGGCGGCGATGCCGGTGCGCTGACGGATCCACGCATCCGACGTATCGACCAGTTTGGCCAGATCGTCGTTGGTCAGGATCTTTTCGGGCAGATAGCCGCCGGTACCGAGAACAACCGAACGCAATTTGCTCACATGGCACCCGTGCTGGCGACCGCGCCGTCGTTGCCGGTGGCAACCGCTTGTCGGTGTTCCGACAGATCTTTGTTTATTTTTTCCACGATTCCGCTTTTCGCCATGCTGTAGCCGATTTCGATCGCCGCCGCGAAGCCCTCGGCATCGGTGCCGCCGTGGCTCTTGATGACCAGGCCGCCGAGCCCCAGAAACGCACCGCCGTTCATGCGGCGCGTATCGAGCTTCGAGCGCAGCTTGTTGAAGGCGCCGCGCGCCAGAAGATAGCCGAGCCGCGCTGCCAGCGTGGCCCCCATCGCCTCGCGCAGGTAGGCGGCGATCTGGCTGGCCGTGCCCTCGGCGGTCTTCAGCGCGATGTTGCCGGCGAAGCCTTCGGTCACCACCACATCGGTCGTACCCTTGCCGATGTCATCGCCCTCGACGAAGCCGAGATAGTCGAGATAGGGCAGGTTTGCCTCCTTGAGCATCTGCCCGGCAAGGCGGATTTCCTCGAGGCCCTTGGCTTCCTCCACGCCGATATTGAGCAGCCCGACGGTCGGCCGTTCCTTGTCGAACAGCGCCCGCGCCATCGCCGCGCCCATCACCGCGTACTCGAACAGTTGCTCGGCGTCGGCGCCTATGGTCGCGCCGATATCGAGGACGACGGACTCGCCCTTCAGCGTCGGCCAGATGCCGGCAATCGCCGGCCGGTCGATCTCGTTCTCGCCGCGCAGGCAGAACAGGGCCATCGCCATCAGCGCGCCGGTATTGCCGGCGGACACCGCGAAACCAGCCCCCTGCTTGATCGCCTCGATGGCGCGCCACATGCTGGATTTGTTGCGCCCGCGCCGCAGCGCCTGGCTGGGCTTGTCGTCCATGCGCACCGCCACCTCGCAGTGCTCGAAATCGGACGCCGCCTTCAGTCGTGGATATTGTTCGAGCAGCGGGCGCACCACCGCCTCGTCGCCGAACAGCCGGAAGCGCATCTCGCTGTGGCGGCTAAGCACGAGGTCGGCGCCGGGGATCACGACGTCCGCGCCCCTATCCCCGCCCATGACATCAAGCGATGCCGTAATCGTTGCCGCCATCCAGTCCCTGCACCGCTTGTCGATGAAGGCGCGGCCGCTCCCTGCCAGCCACCCCCGCCCGAAAGAGGCCGAACATTACAGGCTTCCGCAAGCCAGACAAAGGCCTCGCACCGACATTCGGAGGGCTCAATCCTTGCGTCCGACCTTGCCGCGGAGCACGGAAAACGGGGATTCTTCGCCCGCTGCAGGCGGTTCTTCCACGTCCGCCGGCAGGCCGGCCCCCGGCGCCCGGGGATAGGGATCGATCGCCAGGACAAAGGTCTCCTCGACCAGCGCCCCGACATCGATTCTCGTCCCTTCCATCACCTCGGGCGGATCCGGCGCCTCCGGATCGATGATCACTTCCTTGCCGGGCTTGGGCGCCGCCGCGTCCGGCGAGCCCGGCGGCACGAAGCGCACCGAGAACGCCTCGTCGATGTGTTGTTCCACCGGCTCGAGGCTGACGACGCAGGACTGCACGATATCGGCAATGACCCTCCCCTCGACACTGGCCGATCCCTTGCTGCCGGGCGTCACCGTCACCGTCGCAGACAGGCCATTCACGGCCACCAGATCGTAGGCCGCCGCAAGCGCGGCCCGCTCGGCATCGCCCGCGGCGACCTCCATCTCGACGCCGGTGGCCGGAAGATGCGCGGCATCGACCATCCGGGAGATGATGGCCCTGTCGATCATGCTTCAGCCCCCGCGAAAGCCGCCGGATCGGGGAACGCGACCTTGCCGGCGACGAGCTCCTCCATCGGCGTGGCGGCGAGCGCTTCCATGACCGCCCTCGCGTAGTCGGCCAACCGGCGGGCAGACGCCCCCGCGTCCATGTCGGGAAAGACATTCCGCGCGATCGCCGTGGCCAGGGCCGCCCGGTCGCCGACGGCACTGCCATAGGCTTCGGCCCGCCCGTAGAAGCTCTCGCCAAGCTTCTTCATCCGCTTCGGCACTGCCATGTCGCCGAAACCCAGTTCGCGCAGCGACTGGTCCATGTCCCGGCAGAAATCGTCGAAAACATGCTGACCCAGCGCCCCACCCCGTTCGCCGTCCCGCTTCAGGCGGTCGATGGTGAGTACGGTGTGCAGGACAACCATCTCGAAGCGGCCGCTGACCGAATCGGGGACGCCCAACAGGGCGTAAAGGGCCGGCGCACGCGCCTGGGCGACGAGGGCGCCGTAGATGGCGACCGCCGCAGCTTCATCGGCGCGATCAGGGCGGAACAGGCGTCCGAGCAAGGGGAGGCTCTCCGGGCTGGCAAACGGCTAAACTGGGCAGGCGGGCGAAACATTGCAAGCCGGGCCGGGGCGCGCTACGCCATGGCCCGAGGAAGCGCGATACCACGTTTCCGACACGATCGTGCCCAAGCTGTCTGCCGGGCGCGCAAATCGTGAGATCGGCGGATTCGCTGCCGACGAGACGTGGACAGGACGGGATACCGCGGAATGAGAATGGCTTTGCACGGTCAAGAGGTTAACTCTCTCGGCTTGGGACGTCGGCGTGCGGCTTTGTACGCGGGCACCGCCCTGATGCTGCTCGCGGTGACGGGCTGCGCGTCGCAAGGCGGCGGCGCCGGGGGATTCGCCGGCTTCGCCGAGACCACCCAGCACGGCTACGTGGTGTCGCCCGTCGCTCTGGAACAGATCCCGGTGGGTTCGAGCAAGGATCAGGTGCTCATCGCCCTCGGCTCGCCCTCGACCACGGCCAACTACGGCAACGACGTCTTCTACTACATCAGCCAGACCCGCCAGCGGGCGGCGGCCTTCATGCCGGACAAGGTCATCGACCAGCGCATCGTCGCCGTCTATTTCGACAGCAAGGACAAGGTCGAGCGGGTCGCCAACTACGGCTTGCAGGACGGCAAGGTCTTCGATTTCGTCTCCCGTACGACACCGACCGGCGGACAGGATCAGGGCTTCCTGCAGCAGGTGCTGGCTGGCGTGGTCGGCTTCGGCGCTCCGAAGTAGCGCCGGGCCAATATCGCGCCTGAAGTCCCCGTCAGGGGGCGAGATACTTGAAATTCAATAGAAGCGCCCCGCTGCGGGTCTTGGCGAAATCGTCGATCGTCTCCACCGGCACGCGCGACAGAACAATGTTGGAAATCGCGGCGACGCTGTCCATGCCATCCGGATTGAGAATGCCGACAAGGCGCGTGTACATCTTGCCGAGGCTGGCCTCCTCATAGTGGCCGATCACCTCGACGGCGTCGTAGTCGCCGATCTTGATCGTGCGAACGAGATCCCGCCCGGGATTGGCCTTGCCGGCCATCACCATTGCCAGCCCCCGGTCGCCCAGCGTCTTGGCGGCGAGCTTCAGGCGCTCCTGCTTTTCCCCCATCGGGACCGTCATGTTGACGAACTGGATGTTCTCGATGAGCTGACGATCGGGTGTGGCGAAGTTCAGCTTGATATACGCCTCGCCCGGCTTCGGGGCCGGTTCGACAAACGTGTCGTAGGTCTTGTCCTGGGAAAGCGGCACCACGAACGAGAACGGCTTCGGCACCCTGAGGCCGTGCTGATCCCCGAACGCCTTGTCGATGGTCAGCGTCTTGCCGATCACCAGGCCTTCGACGGATAGCAGGTTGAAAGTGATGCTTGGCTTCTTGTCGTCGGGAGCCGCGTCGGGCTTTTTCTGCTCGTCGGCGGCGTGGGCGACGGTCGCGGAGAGCAGCAGTCCCAGACAAGCGCACGCGATCCAGGCAGCGGTTCTGGAATGCATTGGTACAGCTCCCTGCCCCGGGAATCCCTCGCCTGAAAAGGCTACCGTGACCGGCCGCCATGGCAAAGGCGTAACTGAACGCCAGAGTCAAAAAGCGAAGGCCCGGCGGGAGCGCTCCCGCCGGGCCTTTGAATTCCAGTCGTGAAGCGTCGCTTAGTGCGCCAGCACCGCCAGCAGCAGCAGCGCCACAATGTTGGTGATCTTGATCATCGGGTTCACCGCCGGGCCGGCGGTGTCCTTGTAGGGGTCGCCGACCGTATCGCCGGTCACCGCCGCCTTGTGGGCTTCCGAGCCCTTGCCGCCGTGGTGGCCGTCCTCGATGTACTTCTTGGCGTTGTCCCAGGCGCCGCCGCCGGCCGTCATCGAGATGGCGACGAACAGGCCGTTGGCGATCACGCCGAGCAGCATGGCGCCAAGCGCCGAGAAAGCTGCGCCCTTGCCGCCGATCCATGAGATCACGAAGAAGCACACGATCGGCGAGAGCACCGGCAGCAGCGAGGGAACGATCATCTCCTTGATCGCCGCCCGCGTCAGCAGGTCCACGGCCCTGCCGTAGTCCGGCTTGTCGGTGCCCTTCATGATGCCCGGCTTCTCGCGGAACTGACGGCGCACCTCTTCCACGATGGCGCTGGCCGCACGGCCGACCGCCGTCATGGTGATGCCGCCAAAGAGGTACGGCAGCAGACCGCCGAAGATCAGGCCGACCACGACGTAAGGATTGGTCAGCGAGAAGTTGACCGTGACCCCGGCGAAGTACGGGAACGCGGTCGGGTCCTGTGAGAAGTGCGTCAGGTCCGAGGTGTAGGCTGCGAACAGCACCAGCGCGCCGAGGCCGGCCGAACCGATGGCGTAACCTTTGGTCACCGCCTTGGTGGTGTTGCCGACCGCGTCGAGCGCATCGGTGGTCTTGCGCACTTCGGCCGGCAGGTCCGCCATTTCGGCGATGCCGCCGGCGTTGTCCGTCACCGGACCAAAGGCGTCGAGCGCCACGACGACACCGGCCAGCGCCAGCATCGTGGTCACCGCGATGGCGATGCCGAACAGGCCGGCCAGCGCGTTGGTGGTCAGGATGCCCGCAATGATGACCAGCGCCGGCAGAGCCGTCGATTCCAGCGATACCGCGAGGCCCTGAATGACGTTGGTGCCGTGGCCGGTGACCGACGCGTTGGCGATCGACTGAACCGGGCGGTAGTTGGTGCCGGTGTAGTATTCGGTGATCACGATGATCAGCCCGGTCACGACCAGCCCGGTGATACCGCAAAGGTAAAGGTCGATGCCGCGGAAGCCGAGATCGCCGAGCGGCGTATACATGGATCCGAACACCCACCAGGTAATCGGATAGAGCACGATCAGCGACAGCACCGCGGTCGCGATGAAGCCCTTGTAGAGCGCGCCCATGATCGAGTTGTTGGCGCCGAGCTTGACGAAGAACGTGCCGGCGATCGAGGTCAGCACGCAGACGCCGGCGATCGCCAGCGGATAGATCATCGCCGAAGCGGTCAGGTCGCCGACGAAGAAGATCGAGGCGAGCACCATGGTCGCGACCACGGTCACCGCATAGGTCTCGAACAGGTCGGCCGCCATGCCGGCGCAATCGCCGACATTGTCGCCCACGTTGTCGGCGATGGTCGCCGGGTTGCGGGGGTCGTCCTCGGGAATGCCAGCTTCGACCTTGCCGACAAGGTCGCCACCGACGTCGGCGCCCTTGGTGAAGATGCCGCCGCCGAGACGGGCGAAGATCGAGATCAGCGAGGCGCCGAAGCCCAGCGCCACCAGCGCGTCGATGACGACGCGGTCGTTGGTGGCATAGCCGGCAACCCGGGTCAGGATGAAGAAGTAAACCGTGACGCCGAGGAGCGCGAGGCCGGCGACCAGCATGCCGGTGATCGCACCGGAGCGGAAAGCGATGGCAAGGCCGGCTGCCAGGCTCTGGCTCGAAGCCTGGGCCGTGCGCACGTTGGCGCGCACCGACACCATCATGCCCGCGAAGCCCGCGGCGCCGGACAAGAGCGCGCCGATGAGGAATCCGATGGCGACGGTGAGCGACAGGAACCACGCGATGACGACGAAGACGACGACACCGACGGCCGCGATAGTCGCGTATTGCCGGCGCAGGTACGCAGTCGCACCCTCCTGGATGGCCGCGGCAATTTCTTGCATGCGGGCCGAACCGGCATCCGCCGCCAGAACTTCGCGCGCCGCCCAGACGCTGTAGGCGATGCCGATGAGGCCACACAGGATGATCAGGTAAATCACGGGTCGTATCCCTC
Source organism: uncultured Alphaproteobacteria bacterium (assembly GCA_963781775.1). Lineage (GTDB taxonomy): Bacteria > Pseudomonadota > Alphaproteobacteria > Rhizobiales > Kaistiaceae > CAVSRC01. The sequence continues at coordinate 14,802 of CAWAHE010000002.1, forward strand.
CGTCCGCTGGCTCCGCTGTGAGCGCCAGGCGCCCCCAACCAGCTGGAATTTCGTGAAAAAGGCCGCGGATTCGCCCCGGCGGCCCTGGAACAGGCCGTGGGTATGGCCTGTCATGAAACGGGCGTCAAGCGCGTGTTTAGGCTCGCGCGGCCCTGTTTGCGGGCCGTTTCAGGCGAGCCGCCGACGCCGCGCGACCACGGCCACCGCAAGGGCGATCACGCACACCGCAATGATCGGAAACGCAAAGACATTGAGCTGTTCCCAGCCGACCGCCACGTACAGCTTCCCTGACGACAGCGAGGCCACGGCGACCGAACCGAATACCAGGAAATCGTTCAGCCCCTGCACCTTGCTCTTTTCCTCAGGCCGATAGGTTTCGGTCAGCAGCGCCGTGGCGCCGATGAACCCGAAATTCCAGCCGACGCCAAGCAGGACCAGGGCGATCCAGAAGTTGGCGAGTTCGATGCCCGACAGGGCGACGAGTGCGCACAGCGCCAGCAGGCCCATGCCGATCGCAATCACGATCTCCTTGCCGAACCGGGCGATGAGCGACCCGGTGACGAAGCTCGGGCCAAACATCGCAAGCACATGCCACTGGATGCCCAGCGCGGCATTGTCCTGGCCAAGCCCGCAGCCGACCATGGCGAGCGGCGCCGCGGTCATCAGCAGGCTCATCAGCGCATAGGATCCCATGGCGCAGATGAGCGCCACGATGAACCGCGGCTGGCGCACGATCTCGCTCAGCGGACGGCCGCCGGCGCGGGTTTCCGCCTTGGGCGCGGCGCGGGCCTCGCCGCCGAGCAGCGACAGGATGCCGAGAGCGATGGCCGCCAGCACGCTCATGGCGAAGAAGCTGCCGGCAAACGGGATCGGGGCGAAGAGGTCGCGGGTGTAGATGACCGTCTGCGGCCCGATCACGGCCGCCGCGATGCCGCCGGTCAGCACCCAGGAGATGGCGCGGGCGCGGAAGGCCGGCGAGCCGTGATCCGCGGCGGCGAACCGGTATTGCTGGGCGAAGGCGCCGGCGAAGCCAACGATCGCCAGACCGAGAAAGAACACCCCGAAGGAGCCGGCCAGAACCGCAAGACCCGCCACGATCCCGCCGAGGATCGCGATCGCGGCGCCGGACTGGAAGCCCAGCCGCCGGCCGACCCGGCGCATGAGCAGCGCCGCCGGAATGGTTCCCAGCGCAACGCCAACGTTGAAGCCACTGACGGGCAACGTGGCCAGAGATTTGTCGGCGCCCAGCAGGTAGATCCCGGCAAGACCGCCCACCGAAATCGCGATCGGCGCGACGGCTCCGCTGAACGCGGAAGCGCCCGCGAGCAGAAAGGCGTTGCGGCGCACGTGGTAGGGCTCGCCGGCCATGGTCGTTGCGATGGTGGTGGTCATGGCGCTCCAATACGCGCCCGACCACGGCAAAGCACATCAAAAATGCACATGGCCTTCATGTCGCAATTTGATCGGTCGGCCGCTGGCATCGCGCACAACCGGCGGTCCCTGCCCGTCCACGATCCGGCCGATTCGGGTCACCGGCACGCCCGCCTCGCGCGCCTCGCTCGTAAACAGAGAGGCCGCCGAGTCGCTGACGGTCGCCAGAATCTCGTAGTCGTCACCGCCCGTCAGGATCGTGCGCAAGAGCGAGCGATCGGCCGTCAGCAGCCTACGCGCCGCAGGCGACAGCGGCACCAGCGCCAATTCGACCTCCGCACCGACGCCGGACACGTCGCAGACATGCGCCAGGTCGCCGACAAGGCCGTCCGACACGTCGAGAGAACTGGTGGCATGGCGGCGGATCACCGGCGCCAGCGCCGTGCGTGGCTGCGGGTGCAGATACCGGTCGCGGAGGTGCCGGCCGCCCTGCCCCGCCTCGATCTTGCCGAGCCGCAGCGCCAGCCCGAGCGCGGCGTCGCCGATCGTCCCGGACACGAACACCGCGTCTCCCGCCCGCGCGCCGCCGCGCGTCACCATCTGGCCCTTCGGGATTCGTCCGAGCGCCGTGATCGAAACCGTCGCGCCGCCCGAGGCGCGGATCGTATCGCCGCCGAGAAGCGCCACCTCGTAGCGCGCCTGGTCGTCCTTCAAACCCTTGACGAAGCCGGCGACCCAACGCTCGGTCCACGCCTTCGGCAGCGCCAGCGACAGCAGATAGCCGAAGGGCACTGCGCCCTTGGCCGCGAGATCGGAGAGATTGACCCGCAGCGCCTTCTTCGCCACCGCCTCCGGCGGATCATCGGCGAAGAAGTGAATCCCCGCGGCGATCATGTCGGTGGTCAACACCAGATCGTCGCCCGGTCGCTGCCGGTAGAGCGCCGTATCGTCGGTCAGGCCGAACGCGCCGGGGTCGGTCGCCAGCGGCTTGAAATAGCGGTCGATCAGTTCGAACTCGCCCGGCCGCTTGATTGGTTTCGCCGCCATCGTGGCTAGGCCTCCCCGGCGGACGCGCCGAATTCCGTCGGGCGCAGCTCGTGGGCGAGGCCGTCGAGAACCGCGTTGACGACACCCGGCGCATCGTCCTCGAAGAACGCCTTGGCGACGTCGACATATTCGCTGATCACCACCCGCGACGGCACGTCCGTCCGGTTGGCGAGTTCGAAGGCGCCGGAACGCAGGATGGCGCGAAGCGTCGCATCGACGCGTGCGAGCGGCCAGCCGGCCAGCAACGTCCGGTCGATGGCCGGATCGAGCGTCATCTGTTCGCGCACCACGCCGGTGACAATGTCGCGGAAGAAAGCCGCGTCGGCGTCGCGATACTGGTTGCCATCGACTTCCTTGCCGAGCCGGTAGGTTTCGAACTCGGCGATCACCTCGGGAAGCGTCGTCCCGCCGAGGTCCATCTGGTAGAGCGCCTGCACCGCCGCCAGCCGGGCCGCACCGCGCTGATTGGCGGGCCGCTCGGCACGAATGACGGGTTTCGGCTGAGCGGTCACCATCTAGAGGCCGAAATGCGCCCTGAGGGCGATCATGCGCAGGGCTGCGTCGGCCGCGGCGCCGCCTTTGTTCTGGTCGTCCACGCGCGCCCGCGCCCAGGCCTGCTGCTCATTTTCGACGGTGAGGATGCCGTTGCCGACGGCCAGCGCCTCATCGACGGCGATTTCCATGAGGCCGCGCGCCGATTCCCCGGCGACCGTCTCATAGTGGGTTGTCTCGCCGCGAATAACGGTGCCAAGCGCGACATACCCGTCATAGTCGGCCCTCCCCTTCTCGACCGCCTCCAGCGCCATGGCGAGCGCCGCCGGGATCTCCAGCGCGCCGGGCACGGTGACGCGCTCATAGGTTGCGCCGGCGCGCTCCAGCGCACCCACCGCGCCGCGCAGGAGTTCGTCGGCGAGGTCGTCGTAGAAACGCGCCTCGATGATCAGAAGATGCGGCACAATTGGCGCTCGGAACTGGCTGGCGGAGACGGCTGTGAGCAATAGCGCGCGAGCGCGTCATGTCCAGCGGAATCGTCTAGGTTTGAGCCGCAGCGCCCATCATGCGCGCCACGTAACGCGCGATGGTATCGACCTCGATGTTGACCGTTTCGCCAACCTTGCGCTCGCCCCAGGTCGTGACCTTCAGCGTGTGCGGGATGAGCAGGCAATCGAACCGATCGCCGTCCACGCCATTGACGGTCAGCGAGGTGCCGTCGAGGGCCACCGACCCTTTGGGCGCGATGAAACGGGCGAGATCGTGCGGCGCCGCAAATAGGAACTTCGTCGTCTCGCCGAGATCTTCCCGTTCCTCGATGGTGGCGAGACCGTCAACATGGCCGCTGACGATGTGCCCGCCAAGCTCGTCGCCGAGCTTCAACGACCGTTCGAGATTGATGCGCGTGCCGACTTTCCAGCGCTGCACCGTCGTCAGCCGTAGCGTCTCGGGCGCCGCCTCCACGTCAAACACGCTGCCACCTTTGGCGCCTGGCTCCTTCGCCACGACCGTCAGGCAGATACCGCCGCAGGTGATCGAAGCACCGATCTCGATCGTCTCCGGGTCATAGGCGGACGCCACCGATAGTCGCCGCACGTCGTTGCGTTCGTCGATGCGGACGATGTGACCCACGTCGGTGACGATGCCGGTAAACATGATCCTCACGCCCGCACGTAGCGGCGCATGGTGTCCTCACCGACGATCGCCGTCTCGACGAGCTGGTAGCGCGGACTGCGTTCGATCGCCGACAGCGCCGTGCCGCCAAGCGCCCGCACGCCATTGGGGCCGACCACCACCGGCGCGCGGAAAACGACCACCTCGTCGATGAGGTCGCCGGAAACCAGAGACGACGCAACCTCTGCGCCGCCTTCGGCGAACACGCGCGAGAAACCGTCCTTGGCGAGCAACTCCAGCGCCTGCCGCAGGTTGACGCCGCCTTGGGCGACATCGACGGCGACGATCTTGGCGCCGGCCGCCTCAGCCGCGGCCTTCTGCGCCTCGGGCGCCTGCGTCCCGACGACGACCACCAGCGGTACTTCCTGAGCCGTCTGCACGAGGTTGGACTCCAGCGAAATCCGCGCGGTGGCATCGAGGATGACGCGTGTCGGCGATCGGTCGGTCAGGCCCGGAAGGCGCACCGTCAGGCGCGGGTTGTCGATCATCACGGTGCCGATGCCGATCATCACCGCGTCGAAGCTGGTGCGCATCGCCTGCACCGCTGTGAAGGCGTCCTTGCCGGTGATGATCATGCGCTCGCCGCCGCGCGTGCCGATCATGCCGTCGGCGGAAACCGCGAGTTTGAGCGTGACATGCGGCCGCCCCTTGGTGACCCGCTGGATGTGGCCGGAATGGGCGCGCGCCGCTTCGTCGGCGAGCACACCGACAGTCACCGGGATGCCGGCCGCTTCCAGCACCGCGTGACCTTTGCCCTGCGTGCGCGGATCGGGGTCGACCATGGCCGACACCACGCGTCCCACCTTGGCCTCGACCAGCGCCTCGCTGCACGGCTTGGCGCGGCCCTTGTGGGCGCAGGGCTCAAGCGTGACATAGACCGTGGCGCCCTCTGCCGCCGCACCAGCGTCTTTCAGCGCCTCCTTCTCGGCATGCGGGCGCCCGCCGACCGCCGTCCAGCCGCGCCCGACCACCACCGGCGTGTCGCCGTCTGTCCTGACGATGATGCAGCCGACAGCCGGATTGGGGCTGGTCTGGCCGAGATTGCGCCGTCCGAGACGCAGCGCCGCCGCCATCATGCGGCGATCGAATTCGGCATCGATGCGGGGGGCGAGAGGCTTGGCACGGGCAGCGGACATGGCAACCCTCACTTCTTGTCCACGGTCGCCGGTTCGCCGGAAAGCTCACCGAGCGCCGTCTTGAAATCTTCGGCATCCCTGAAGTTTTGATAGACCGAGGCGAAGCGTACATAGGCGACCTCGTCGAGGCCGCGCAGCCCCTCCATCGCCAAGCGGCCGATCGTTTCCGACGGTACATCGCTCTCGCCGCTGCTCTCGAGCTGGCGCACGATGCCGTTGACCATGCGCTCGACCCGATCCGGATCGACCGAACGCTTGCGCACCGCCACCTGCACCGAGCGCATCAGCTTGTCGCGATCGAACGGCACCCGCCGCCCGTTGCGCTTGACCACCGTCAGCTCGCGCAATTGAACCCGCTCGAACGTGGTGAAGCGCCCGCCGCAATCGGGGCACACACGACGCCGCCTGATCGTCGTGTTGTCCTCCGACGGACGCGAGTCCTTCACCTGCGTGTCGGGATTGCCACAATAGGGACAGCGCATCGCCCGCGTCCGCCTCTCAAGGTGCCGTGGCCACGCGACGGTTCACTGGTAGATCGGGAACCGGTCGGTCAGGGCCCTCACCTTCTGCTTGACCGCCGCCTCGACCAGCGGCGCGGCGCCGTCCTCGGACTGCGCCACCGCGTCCAGCACCTCGGCGATCAACTGCCCGACCTGGCGGAACTCGGCAACGCCGAAGCCGCGCGTCGTGCAGGCGGGCGTGCCCAGCCGGATGCCGGAGGTCACGAACGGCTTCTCCGGATCGTAGGGGACGCCGTTCTTGTTGCAGGTCAGACCGGCGCGCACGAGCGCCTTCTCCGACACGTTGCCGCGCAAGCCCTTCGGCCGCAGGTCGACCAGCATCAGGTGGTTGTCGGTGCCGCCCGAAACGATCTCGAAGCCCGCGCTCTTCAGCGTCTCGGCAAGCGCGCGCGCGTTCTCGACGACGTTGCGCGCATAGACCTTGAACTCGGGCCTGAGCGCCTCGCCGAGCGCCACCGCCTTGGCGGCGATGACGTGCATCAGCGGCCCGCCCTGCAGGCCCGGGAACACGGCCGAGTTCATCTTCTTGGCGATCGCCTCGTCGTTGGCGAGGATCATGCCGCCGCGCGGACCGCGCAGCGACTTGTGCGTGGTCGTCGTGGTCACATGCGCGTGCGGGATCGGCGAGGGATGTACGCCACCGGCCACCAGCCCGGCGAAGTGCGCCATGTCCACCATCAGGTAGGCGCCGACCGCGTCGGCGATCTCGCGGAAGCGCTTGAAGTCCCAATAGCGCGAATAGGCGGTGCCGCCCGCGACGATCAGCTTCGGCTTGGCCTCATGCGCCAGCTTCTCGATCTCGTCATAGTCGAGAAGCTGATCCTCGCGGCGCACGCCATAGGGCGCAACCTTGAACCACTTGCCCGACATGTTGACCGGCGAGCCGTGCGTCAGATGGCCGCCGGCGGCGAGGTCGAGACCCATGAACGTGTCGCCCGGTTCGAGCAGCGCCAGGAACACCGCCTGGTTCATCTGACTGCCCGAGTTCGGCTGCACATTGGCGAAGTTCGCACCGAACAGCTTCTTGGCGCGCTCGATCGCCAGCGTCTCGGCGATGTCGACGAACTCGCAGCCACCGTAGTAGCGCTTGCCCGGATAGCCCTCGGCGTACTTGTTGGTCATCACCGAGCCTTGCGCTTCGAGCACCGCCTTCGAGACGATGTTCTCCGAGGCAATCAGCTCGATCTCGTGCTGCTGGCGACCGAGTTCCTTGGCGATCGCATCGGCGATCTCGGGGTCGGCCTCCGCGAGCGAGGCGGAAAAGAAGCCGGGCGCGCTGTTGGCGCCGATGGAGGCGGCGGCGGTCACGGGCATGGTCGCTTGTCTTCCTGTCAGCGGAAAAAGGGACGCCGGTTCGGCGGTTCCGCCAGACCCGGACTCGTCAGTCCGATTAACACAAACGGAAACGCCGCGCCAAGGAAGGCGCGGCGTAGCTGACATGTCCGAAACCGACCGCTCCGCCCGGAATGGCGGCCCGGCGCCGTCAGGCGACGGCGTAGAGCCGCTCGTTCTCGTCGCGAAGGTTGCCTCCGAATGCGGCCGCGACCGAAGCGATGAACGCGCCGATCAGGAGTGCCGCGAAGGAGAACAGCGCGAACTTTGCTGCCGCGGCGCGCGCTTTGTCGGCCGCGTCCTTGGCTTTGGCCTCGACGTCCTTGACCTGCGCGACGACGGTATCGACACGCTTGGCAGATTCGTCCGGCGTCAGGCCGGTCTGCGTCGAAATCGTCTGGGCGAGATAGGCCTTGTCGTCCGGGCTGATGTCCCCGTTGGCGACGACGGTTGCTAGGATGCGGCCACTCTCGGCACGCACGTCCTGCGGATTGGACGCTGGCACGCCGACCGCCGTGCTACCGGCCGCAGGCCGGAACAGCATGTCGGAGTAGTAGGCGAGCGGAGACGACGGTGACGAAGCCGCTCCCTGCGCGGCGCCTTGCGTCGCGCCGGCAGCGATCGTTGCGGCCGAATCGACGCCCTTGCCAAGCAGCGCGGACGAAGCCGACGCGAGCAGCCCCGCGGACACCACCGTCGCCAGCGCCCAGGCAAGAAACCCGTGCGCCGTATCGCGGAAGAAGACCTCATGGGTATGGACACCGACCCACTTGGTCCGTAGCCGTCCGGTGAGGTAGCCGCCGAGGCCCGCGGAGACCCATTGTGTCACCACCAGCCAGATAACGGCGCCCACGCCGATCGTCGTCAGATCCACGCCCTGCCCGGACCACGGCGACACCACCGACAGTCCCCAGCCGGCGCCGAGCACTAGCAGACAGATCGAGGCCGCCGCGGCGGTTACGCCGCCGGCGATAATCGCGCCCCAACTCACTGCCGAGCGCCGCGATTCCACATCGCCGCCGGTTTCGGCGACCACAAGAGTATCGACCATATATGTCACTCCCTTTTCCGATCTTCGGCCGTGCGGCCGCGCTCAGTGCCAGAACAGAGCAAGCAGAATGATGATCGGAATCGGTACACCCAAAAGCCAAAGCAGGATTCCGCGACCCATGATCGTCTCCCATTTGCGCCGGTGAGGATCACCAGGCTCCAGAGTGGGTCGACAACACCGCCTGGAACCGAAGGTTCCATTGTGAATGGGGAAACGGGAACAGCGCGACGCCTGCCCTGGCGGGCAGACGTTGAACGCTTCGGTCTGAGATTGGGGCTAGAGCGGCTGGCCGCCGGCGTCGGCCGTCAACTGGTCGAGACCGTCCAGATTGTAGATATCATTGCGGAAATTGACGATGCCGTCTTCGGTCGCCCACGCCGTGATGTAGGTCCAGTGGAGCGGCACCGGGTTCGTGACCTTCACGTCGAGACGTTGCGCATCGCGCAACTCCTGCTCGACGACGTCCGGCGACTGGCCGGGTGTGTCGCGCAGCAGCCAGACAATCAGCTCGCGGATGTTCTGGATGCGCACGCAACCCGACGAGTCGAAGCGATAGTCGTCGTTGAACAGACCCTTGTGCGGCGTGTCGTGCATGTACACGCCGTCCGGGCTCGGGAAGTTGATCTTGACGATGCCCAGCGAATTCTCATCGCCCGGGTCCTGCCGGAAGCTGTAGCCCTTCGTCGCCTCATCGGTCTTCCAGTCGATCTGCTCCGGCGGAATCTCGTTGCCCTTCGGGTCATAGACGCGGATTTTCCACGTCGCGAGATAGGTCGGATCCTTCTGCATCAACGGGATCAGGTCCTTGCGGATAATGCTCGCCGGCACCGTCCAGTAAGGGTGGAAGTTGATCTCGGTGATCTTCGAATTGACGATCGGCGAAGGCCGGTCGACCTTGCCGACGACAGCCGTATGCCGCTGCACGACCTGGCCGTTCTCCACCGCCTCGACGGAGGCCGCTGGAATGTTGACCATGACGTAGCGCGCGGGCAGCGGCTTCGCGGTCAGCACCTTGAGGCGCGTGAGATTGGTCGCAAGCTGGGTCAGGCGCACCTGCGCCGGAATGTTGAGCGCCGCGTAGGTCGAGTCGCCGACCGCGCCATCCGGCTGGATTCCGTGGCGGGCCTGGAAACGCTTCACCGCCGCATCGACGTAGGAGTCGAACGAGTTGGAGTTGCCCGACGCCGGCGGCATATCGCCGGCGATGGTAAGCCGCTCGCGCAGCGTCAGCACGGCGGGATCGCTCATGCCGATCCGCAGTGTCTTGCCGGACGGCACCATCGGCCAGCCGCCGCGCGCCACGATGTCTGAATATTGCGCGATCGCCTGCTGCAAAGCGCCCACGATCTGCGGCGACATGGTTGGCGTCGACGTGCGCACGTCGGCGGCGCCCACCGAAGCGGCATCGAAACCATCCGACCATTCCGTGCCGCCGTTTTGCAGCACCTCGCTGATCGGGTCCTTGGCGAGAGCCGGCAGGCCGACGAGCCCCGCGACCAGTATGGCCCCTGCGGCTGATATGGCGAATTTTGTAGCGGTTTTGCGAGCGGTCATCGCGTGATGATTCTCATCCAACTATTTCGAATCCCCAGCACTTTCGCCCGCTGAACGGAGCTACCACGACCACCCACGTGTGACAATTGCAGCAGCCCCAAAACGCCGACCATTTCGCGCAGATTTGATCCGGCTGGGACGGCTGATTCTCACGGTGTGACAGCTATGTGGCGCTTTCGCGGCGCACTTCAACCCGCGATGCCGACGGGCGGAATCGAAAATGGCCCGGCGGGGCCGGGCCATTCGAAAATCCGAAAACTGGTGCGATCGGGTCGCGATCAGAGCCGATAGAGAATTTGGTCGGTCCAGAAACGCTCCAGGCGCTGCAGCGAGCGGTTGAGCGTTTGGAAGTCGTCGGCGCCGATGCCGCCGACCTGATCGATCGAGCGGATGTGCCGATCGTACAGCTTGTTGACGATGTCGGCGACCTCCTGGCCCTTCTCGGTCAGGCTGACGCGGACCGAGCGGCGGTCCATGCGCGAGCGCTGGTGATGGATATAGCCCATCTCGACGAGCTTCTTGAGGTTGTAGGAAACGTTGGAGCCGAGATAGTAGCCACGCGTCCGAAGTTCGCCGGCGGTCAGTTCCGAGTCGCCGATGTTCGACAGGAGCAACGCCTGGACGCTGTTCACGTCGGAACGCCCGGCGCGGTCGAATTCGTCCTTGATGACGTCCAGAAGACGCCGGTGGAGGCGTTCGACGAGCGTCAACGCCTCGAGATAGAGCGGCTTCAGCCCGGCTTCCGTCGCCGGCTGCGCAACCGCCTCCACTGCCCTTTTCGCAATCGCCATAATCGCCTCTCCGTTTCGGCAGGTGTTCCTGCTCTGTGAAGCGACCTTACGCAAAGCGACTAAAAATCGGCTTAAGCACCACGCTTAACGCCGCCTTACCGGAATGCGTCAAATTTGGCGGAGTTCTGCGATTTTCAGGGGGTAACGTCAGACACGCCGCGCCAAAAATGCGAGCGTCCCATAGACGGCGACGGTCAGAACATGCAGCGACAGGATCGGCAGGTCGCTTCCGAAAGTTCCAATGAAGACGGTGTGCAGCACAACCTCCGACAGGGCCGCCAGCAGCCACACTACCTTGCCCCAGTCGACGCGCATCCACAGGCCGACGGCGGCCACCAGATCGACCACGGACAAGTACATCGTGCCGATCCTCCAAGGCGTCGTCATCTGCTCGAACGGTCCGGTCGCACCGGGGATGATGCCCAAAATCACCGCCCAGTGGTGCAGGCCAAGCAGCATCATGAGCACCGAAAGGCCGATCAGATAGTAGCCGAGCGCGACCTCGTAGGGGTCACGCTCCACCTGCGGCGTCATCGATGAATCGTCGTGATTCGTCATGCGTTCCCGACCCGGCCGCCCGCCCCGGCGGCTGGCCAGCCCTTACATCCTCATCGTCGACCTTGCCAGCGGCAATTGGCGCGTGGCCCGGCGAAAGTGCTATGTTTCCCGCCAGCAAATGTGGACACCGCCATGACCAGACAGCCCCCGCCCTTTGCCGCCGATCCGACCACCCGGCCGGACGTGGACTCCATTCTCGGCGGCCGCCGCATGCGCCGCAACCGTCGCGCCGGCTGGTCGCGCCGGCTGGTGCGCGAATCGACCTTGACCGTCGACGACCTGATCTGGCCGATGTTTCTCACCGACAGCATGCGCAACGAACCGGTGGCCGCCATGCCGGGCGTCGAGCGCCTGTCGATCGACGGGGCCGTGTCGGAGGCCCGGCGCGCCCGTGAACTTGGCGTGCCTGCCATCGCCCTCTTCCCCAACACCGATCCGAAGCTGCGCGACGACGCCGGCTCGGAGGCGCTCAACCCGAAGAACCTCGTCTGCACGACGCTGCGCGCCATCAAGGCGGCGGTCCCCGACGTCGGTCTGATCACCGACGTCGCGCTCGATCCCTACACCAGTCACGGCCATGACGGCGTCATGGCCGGCGAGGAGATCGTCAACGACGCCACCGTCGAGCGGCTGGTGGTGCAGAGCCTGATCCAGGCCGAGGCCGGCGCCGACATCATCGCGCCCTCCGACATGATGGACGGCCGCGTCGGCGCCATCCGCCAGGCTTTGGACTCGAACGACTTCCGCCATGTGCAGATCATGGCCTACACCGCGAAGTACGCCTCGGCCTTCTACGGCCCCTTCCGCGATGCGGTCGGCACGTCGAAGACGCTCGTCGGCGACAAACGCACCTACCAGATGGATCCCGGCAACGGCGACGAGGCGCTGCGCGAGGCCGAACTCGATATCGCCGAGGGCGCCGACATGATCATGGTCAAGCCCGGCCTGCCCTATCTCGATATCGTGTGGCGGCTGAAGCAGGAATTCGGCATGCCGACCTTCGCCTACCAGGTGTCGGGCGAGTATTCGATGATCCGCGCGGCGGCCGCCAACGGCTGGATCGACGGCGAGCAGGCCATGCTGGAATCGCTGCTCGCCTTCAAGCGCGCCGGCGCCGACGGCGTGCTCACCTATTTCGCACCGTTCGTCGCCGAACTGCTGGCCCGATAGCGCCGGACACGCAGGCCGTGACGACCACCGCCGCTGCCGCATCGGTCCTCCCCACCCTCGCCGACATCCACGCCGCCGCCGACCAGATCGCCGGCGTCGTCATCCGCACCCCGTTCCTGCCCGCGCCGCGCCTGTCGCGGCTGACCGGCGCCGACATCTGGGTCAAATACGAGAATCTCCAGGCGACCGCCTCGTTCAAGGAGCGCGGCGCGCTGGTCAAGCTGCTGTCGCTGACGCCGGACGAACGCGCGCGCGGCGTGATCGCCATGTCGGCCGGCAACCACGCCCAGGCGGTCGCCTACCACGCCCAGCGTCTCGGCATCCCGGCGACCATCGTCATGCCGAAACCGACACCCTTCGTGAAGATTGCCGCAACACGCTCGTTCGGCGCCGAGGTGATCGTCAGTGGCGAGACCTTGGCCGATTGCCATACGATCGTCGACGAAACCGTCGCCCGCACCGGCGCGGTGCTCGTCCATCCCTACGACGACCCGCGCGTTATCGCCGGACAGGGCACCATCGGCCTGGAGATCGTCGCAGACCGTCCCGACCTCGAAGCGGTCATCGTGCCGGTCGGCGGCGGCGGCCTCGTCTCCGGCATCGCCGTCGCCGTCAAGGCGCTGAAGCCGGACACCGAGATCATCGGCGTCGAAACCGAGCTCTATCCGTCCATGTGGGCGGCATTGCGCGGCGAGAGCGCGAAGATCGGCGGCGAGACACTCGCCGAAGGCATTGCCGTCAAGAATGTCGGCAAGCTGACGCTGGAGATCGTCCGCCGCCTCGTCGACGACATGGTGTTGGTGCCCGAGAGCGCCATCGAACAGGCGGTCGCCGCCTATCTCATGCTGCAGAAGACGATGGCCGAGGGCGCCGGCGCCGCCGGCCTTGCCGCCGTCCTCGCCGACCCAACGCGCTTCCGCGGCCGTCGCGTCGGCCTCATTCTCGCCGGTGGCAACATCGATCCGCGCCTCGCCGCCTCGATCATGGTGCGCGAACTCGCCCGCGAGGAGCAGGTCGTCGCCGTCCGCATCATCATCCGCGACCGGCCCGGCATCCTGGCCGAGATTGCCCGCACCATCGGCGAGGCCGGCGGCAACATCCTCGAGGTCTTCCACCACCGCACCATGCTGAACGTGCCGCCGAAGGGCGCCAGCGTCGACGTGACCATGGAGACCCACGGCCCCGAGCACGCCGCCGAGATCATCGCGGCGCTTTCCCGGCACGGCTTCGGCGTCGAACGCCTCGATACGCCTTGAGAAATCCGACAGCCCGCGACAAGCCCGGCAAAGCCGCTATACTTGGCTCCGGCAAACGGACCGTGGCAGGGAGTCACCCATGAGCGACACCGGCAGCGACCCGCGAGGCTATCGCTTCGTGTACGATCCCGTGACGCAACCCGAGCTGTTCGACGGCATTCTGTCGAAACGCATCGTCGCCTTCATCATCGACGCGGTGCTGATCGTCATGCTGATGATCCCGGCCGCGCTGATGATCTTCATTCTCGGCATCGTCACGCTCGGCATCGCCTGGCTCTTGTTCCCGGCCCTGTTCGCCATTGTCGCTCTCGGCTATTGCGCCCTCACCCTCGGCGGCCGCGCCTCGGCAACGCCCGGCATGCGGTTTGTCGGCGTCGAGATGCGCACGTGGAACGGCCAGAAGATGTTTGCCCTCCTCGCCGTCATGCATGCCCTCATCTTCTGGTTCTCGGTAGGCATTCTGACGCCCTTCATCCTGCTGGTCGGACTGTTCACCCGGCGCCGCCAGTTGCTCCATGACCTGCTTCTCGGCGTCGTGGCCCTGAACGCCGAGCCGCTGGCACGTTTGGGCAAATAATTGCGTCTCCCCGCCTTTTCGCGCAAAGCCGACCGCTTGAGCGCCGCCCGCGCTTGGGCAAGATGCGCGCACTGGGGCCGTTAGCCCCGGAGGGCGATATGGCGGCGACCGGCATCCTGACCTGGCTCACCTACGCGGCGATCGTGGCGATGATCGTCGCCTACGCGCTCGAGCGCTGGTCGATCGAGGTCGTTTCCCTGTCGGCGCTCGTCGGCTGGCTGGTGCTGTTCTGGGCCGTACCCATGCTGATGGGCGTCAAAAGCCCGCTCGGCCCCGATGAACTGCTCGCCGGCCTGTCGAACCAGGCGCTGATCACCGTGCTGGCCATGCTGGTGGTCGGCCAGGGCCTGTTCCATACCGACGCGCTGGAGCGTCCGGCGGCGTTCCTTGCCCGCCTCGGCGGCAAGACCGGCATGGGCGCCATCCTCCTGGTGCTCGTCGCCGCGATGGTCACCAGCGCCTTCGTCAACGACACGCCGGTCGTGGTGATGTTCCTGCCGATCATCACCGCCATTGCCGCCAGCCGCGGGATCGCCACGTCGAAAGCTCTGATGCCGCTGTCCTTCGCCGCGCTGCTCGGTGGCATGACGACGCTGATCGGCACCTCCACCAACCTGCTCGCCGCCGGCGTCGCGCAGAAATCCGGCGGCCTCACAATCGGTTTCTTCGATTTCACGGTTCCCGCGGCCGCCATGGCGGCGGTCGGTTTCGTCTACGTCGCCTTCGTTCTGCCGCGCATCCTGAAGGCGCGCACGGGCATGGCCGAACAGATCACCGGCGGCAGCGGCAAGCAGTTCATCGCCACCATCGAGATCGGCTACGGGCATCCGCTGGCCGGCGTCTCGGCGGTCGCCGGCATGTTCCCGGCCCTCAAGGACATGACGGTCCGCCTTGTCCAGCGCCACGAGCACCCGTTCCTGCCGCCCTTCGAAAACCTGACGCTGCGGCCCGGCGACACCATCGTCGTCGCCGCCACGCGGTCGGCGCTGACCCGCGCCCTCTCCGACTCCGCCGCCACGACGCCGGCCGCCGAGGGCGCCGCTGGACAGCCTGTTCCCACCAAGGACCTCACCCTGGCCGAGGCGGTGGTCGCGCCGGGCTCGCGTGTGATCGGTCGCACGATCGAGCAGGCGGCGATCCATCACGATACCGACACCGTCGTCCTCGGCGTCGAGCGCCGCAGCCGCATGCCGCGCATGCAACTCGCCGACATTCGCCTCGAGGCCGGCGACGTGCTTCTCATCGGCGGCACCGCGGAGGCGATCGAGGGTCTGCGCGCCAACCGCGACCTCCTGCTGCTCGAGTGGTCGGCAAGCGAACTGCCACAGCGCCGCTATGCCCGCCGGGCGCTGGTTATCTTCGGCCTGCTGGTCCTCTACGCCGCCAGCGGCATCGGGCCGGTCGTCATCGGCGCGCTCGCCGCCGCGCTCGCCATGATCCTCGCCGGCTGCCTGAACATCCGTCAGGCCGTGCGCGCCTTTGACCGGCGCATCTACCTGATGATCGGCGCGGCGCTTGCCGCCGCCGCGGCCCTGGAGGCGACCGGCGGCGCCGCCGTCTTGGCCAACACCGCCGTCGGTCTGGTCGAAGGCCAGCCCGGCTGGGTGACGCTGTCGGTGCTTTTTCTTATCGTCAGCGTGCTCACCAATATCCTGTCCAACAACGCCACGGCCGTGCTGTTCACGCCGATCGCGCTCGGCATTGCCGAGAAGCTGCACGCCAAGCCCCTGCCTTTCGTGGTCGCCGTAATGCTGGCGGCGAGCTGCGCTTTCGCCACCCCGGTCGGCTACCAGACCAACATGCTGGTCATGGGCCCCGGCCACTATCAATTCTCGGACTATCTGGTCGGCGGCCTGCCGCTCGTGGTCTTGATGTGGATCGTCTTTTCGATCGTCGGCCCGTGGTATTATGGTGTCTAGGGCGACACCACGACACCACGGCCCGGCCGCGCATGACCCAGCATACGACCGAGACACCGCAATTCTACCTGACGGCGCCAGCGCCGTGCCCGTATCTGCCCGGCCGCGCCGAGCGCAAGGTGTTCACCCACCTGGTCGGCGACCGCGCCGCCGCCCTTAACGATATCCTCACCCAGGGCGGGTTCCGGCGTAGCCAGAACATCGCCTACCGCCCGGCCTGCGAGGGCTGCCGGGCCTGCATCTCGATCCGTGTCGTCGTTGATGCTTTCGCGCCCAACCGCAACCTCAAGCGCGTCATCAAGCGCAACCGCGACATCGTCGGCGCCCAGACGGCCGCCAGCCCGTCGTCAGACCAGTATTCCCTCTTCCGGGACTATCTCGACGCCCGCCATGCCGAAGGCGGCATGGCCGACATGACCGTCCTCGACTACGCCATGATGGTCGGCAACTCGCACGTCGATACGCTCGTCGTCGAGTACCGCTTCCGCGGACCGGACACCGCGATCACCGGCCGTGGCGAAGGACCGCTCATCGCCACCGCGCTGACCGACATCCTCGCCGACGGCCTGTCCATGGTCTATTCGTTCTTCGACCCGGACTACGCCGACCGCGGCCTCGGCACCTTCATGATCCTCGACCACATCCAGCGCGCGCGGAAGATGGGCCTGCCTTACGTCTATCTCGGCTACTGGGTCGATGGCTCGCGCAAGATGGGTTACAAGCGCCGGTTCCGCCCGCAGGAACATCTGATGGCGCGCGGCTGGGTGCGGGTGGACTAGGCGCAGTGGACGCCCTGTGAGCATCGCCTACAAAGCAAACCCGAAGATCACGAGCGCCGACTTGAACGCCCTGTTCAGTGCGGGGCGCGACGAGCCGGAGACGAGCGATTGGAGTTCGGTCCTCAAGCATAGCCTCGCGGTCATTTGCGCGTATGACGAAGAGCGGCTCGTCGGATTCATCAACATCGCCTGGGACGGCGGCGGGCACGCCTTCGTGCTGGACCCGCGCGTGCATCCCGATTGGCGCCATCGTGGCATCGGCACCGAGCTCGTGCGCCGCTCCGCCGAAGCGGCAAAGGCCGCGGGCTGCCAATGGCTGCATGTCGATTTTCGCGACGATCTGGCCCCGTTCTATTTCGAGGCATGCGGCTTTCGCTCGACAAAGGCCGGCTTGATCGAACTCACATAGGCGGAACCGCTAGGCGATGCGCGGCGGACGCGCGTTGTTCGCGGCGACGTGGCGGCCCCACTCGAGCAATTCCTTGCTGCAATCGTCACGGCCGATGGCGACCTCGATCAGGCTCGGGCCGTCGTTGGCCATCGCCTGCGCGATCGCTGCGTCGAGCTGGTTCTGGCTGGTGACGCGCGTGCCCCAGCCCTTGCCCTCGCCGGCATTGAAGACGTTCATCAGCCCGGCATAGTCCCAGTTCTTGATGGGGTTATAAGGACCATCGTGGATCTCGACCTCGATGGTGTAGCCGCCATTGTTGATCAGGAAGATGATCGGCTTCAGGCCGTAGCGGATCATCGTCGAGACTTCCTGCGCGGTCATCTGGAAGGAACCGTCGCCGACCAGAGTGATGACCCGGCGCGAGCTTCCAAGCGCGTAGCCAAGCGTCGCACCCACCGACCAGCCGATCGAGCCATACTGCATCTGGACCTCGAAGCGGGCCCCCTCGGGGAGTTTCAGGCGCATCCCGTTGAACCAGGAGTCGCCCGTCTCGGCGACGATCGCGGTGTCGCCGGTCAGCATCTTGGCGACGCTGTGAAACATCTGGCGGGTGGTGATCGGACTGTCGCCGCCTCCGGCGGGCGGCGCGATCTCCTCGCGAACGCGGTTGAAGGCGTCAAGCGAGGCGCCGTTCCGTTTCACCTTTTTGGCAAGTTCGGCAAGGAAGGCGGCCATCGGCACGTCGCCGTAGGACGACTGGCTGCCGATCGTCACGCCGGTCGGCTGGGCGACGATCATTTTGTTGGCGTCGAGCACGTCGGTGTGTCCGGCTGTGGTGTAGTCGGTGAACGTCGGCCCGGCGTAGAGCACCATGTCCGCCAACTCGACGATCTCGCCGCAGCCGGGCGAACTCACCGGCCCCCAGACCATCCCCGTGAACCCCGGGTGCGCCTCGGAAACGAAGCTCTTCGCGTTCGGCATGGCTGCGACGGCATATCCACAGGCATCGGCGAGTTTGGCAAAGGCGGCCTCCGCACCACCGTTGCGCAAGCCGACGCCGGCCACCAACACCGGCTTCACCGCGGCGTTCAGAACGTCGGCCGCGTGGTCGACGGCGGCAACCAGCGAAGCGGCATCGGCTGGCGGCGCGCTGCCCAGGGTGCGTGGGCCGGGCGCCGCCGTTGTCGCGCCCGCCATGTTGCACGGGATCTCAACGTAGACCGGCTTGCGCAGGCGCAGCGCCGTGTCGATCGCGGCGTCGATTTGCGCGGGGGCCTCGCGGGCGTGCCGGATGATGGTCGACGCGGCGGTGACGCGCGCAAACATCTCGCGCTGGTAGCTGTAGTCGACCAGCCCGATCGTGTGGTGGAGCAGTTCGCTCTCAACCTCGGAGTTGGTGTTGGGTCCGCCCGAAACGATAATCACCGGAAGGGATTCCGCGTAGGCGCCGGCAATGCCGTTGATCGCGCTCAATCCGCCGACGCTGAACGTGACGACGACCGCCGCCGGGCCGCCCGTCGCCCGCGCGTAACCGTCGGCGGCGTAGGAAGCATTCAACTCGTTGCAGCAATTGATCATCGCCAGGTCGGTGTTTTTCAGCAACTCGTCGAGCAGCACGAGGTTGTAGTCGCCGGGCACCGCGAAATAGTGCTCCATGCCGGCCTGCCGCAGACGCGCCGCGAGATACTGACCGATCGTTGTGGTGGCGATATTGGCCATGACGTTCCCTGCTGATCTGTGTGGCGGGTATAGCGAGACTGAGGTGCGTTGGCTGAACTCGTTGAGTAGCCAATTCGGCCGCTCGTTCCGTAGATCTTTGGCGTTATCGTTGCCCTAATCTTGAGCGGTCGTATCGAATTCGGCTGATCCCTCACGCCCATCTGCTGGCGCTGCGCACTGCACGTGGCTACATTGGTCGCCATCGACATGCCGGAGGTGCCCATGACTCGCGACCAGATGATCGCCCACCTGCGCGCCGCCAACGATGTCGCCCACGAGGCGGGCGCGCACGGCCATCATCCCTTCGGCGCTGTCCTCGTCGGTCCGGATGATCGCATCCTCATGCGCCAGGGCAACCTCGATGTCGTGCACCACGCCGAGACCGAGTTGGGCCGACGCGCCGCGGCCGCCTATGGTCCCGACTACCTGTGGACCTGCACGCTCGTCACGACCTTCGAGCCCTGTGCCATGTGCACGGGCACGCTCTACTGGGCCAATATCGGCCGACTGGTCTATGGCGTCGAGGAGACGAAGCTGTTGGCGCTCACGGGTGACAACGAAAAGAACCCGACCATGTCGCTGTCCTCGCGCACGGTGCTCGGTTCAGGCCAGAAGAAGATCGAGGTCCACGGTCCGTTCCCGGAGATCGAGGACGAGTTGATCGCTCCGCATCGCGACTTCTGGCGCGCGTAGCGCAGGTGCGGTGCTGGCCTTTTGCGATGCTTCTGGCCGGCACCCTCCCTCCACGTTTCGGGAAGGGGAAACCATGCGCAAGCATAGCTGCCGGGCGAGGACGTCGTGGATCACCTGGACAAGCCCGGCGATGACGAGTTCGGGCACAAGACGCTCACCCCAACCTCCCCCTCTTCCCATGTGACAATGCGCCCGCCACAGTCCCCCGTCTCTCCGTGTGACGAAGCGCCCGCCACAGTCTCCCCCTCTCCCCTTGCGGGAGAGGGCTTTGCCTCTTGGCGAGCGAAGCGAGACTAGAGGCAAAGGGTGAGGGGTGAACCGCCACGATTGCGCATCGCGATGATGGAGCCGGCCGCGTCGGCGCGCGCCCGGCCCGCCCCATTCTCTCACGGCCTCACCAACCGGGGATAAGATAAATCCAAAATTACTTATCCCCGCCCCCATGACCCCATGAGATGATCGTCGCATCCTCGCTCATGAGGGGCGCCGTCCGGAGGCGTTCTTGTCGGTGGAGCGAACTCTTCTGAGTGGCCGGTGTCGGAAACATCCGATGTCGGCAGGAGCGGCGCCCGCGTGTCGAGACCCGCATCTCGGCCCTCGGGACGCCCCGGCCAAGGACCGTCGGCACTACGACCGGCCGCCCCTCCATGCCTGCGGTGTCGTCCGTAGCGTGTGGTGTAAGTGACCTCAAGGCGGGCCGTCTCAGACGGCGGTTCGCCCGAAGCGCCTTGGCCGGGCGTGTTTCAGGACGTCGCGGCGGGCGCTCGGGAAGCGCCCCATTTTTCGCGGACTGCCCGCACGGCGTTTGCCGGGCGCCCGCCACCCCTCATGTCGAAGCACATGAGGCGTTCTTTGAAAGGTTCATCACCCGGAGCCAACCGGCTCGCGGGAATGCCAGACTGTGCCCACCCGCTCGTACCGGGCGACCCGATAGTTGCTTCCGATGCCGCCTACCGCGGCTCCGAGCCGCTGAAGAGTTGCCACAGCCATCGATCGCGACGCCGTTCGAGGACACCGGTCAGACGATAAGGCGCGGGCTCGCCGCCGGTTGACAGCACATAGGTCCCCTCGCCCGTGATCCAGGCGACATTGCCGGCTGCGGAGACGCGTCGCTCGGGCAACGAGAAGAGCACGCGATAGGGCTTGGCGTAGAGATCGGCGAAGAACGTCCGCAGGGCCTGCGGTCCGACGGCAAGTTCGCCCGGCTCAGATCCGATCAGCATGACATCGGCATCGTCGGTGAAACTCCCGATCAACTCCTGATGCCTGCCGTTGGCGATGTGCTCGAAGAGGGCATCGACCGCCGCCAACACCGCCCATCGGGTCTCGGCGTTGGCGCGCATGGCGCTAGGCGACGCCCGGCGTGCCGAACTTGTTGGAGCGCGGGAAGCCATCGGGGCGAATGCGGCCCGCCTGGGCACGGTCGCCGACCCATTCCTTCAACTCGCTCATGGGCCGGTTGAAGGTGCGCCCCGAGGAATCCTGCCAGGAGAGACCATCCTTCCTGGCAAACACGCGCGCGTCGGCCACGCCGCCGTCCTTGTATTTCTGCAGGCGCACGCCCTTGCCGCGGGTCATTTCCGGCACCTGCGCCAACGGAAAGAGCAGCAGCTTGCGGTTCTCGCCGAGAATCGCCGCCGTGTCGCCATCGGCCGAAACGCAAACGCGCATCTCCTCCGGCGCGGTGACGGTCATCACGTTCTTGCCCTTGCGCGTGTTGGCAAGGATCTCCGCCTCCGGCACCACGAAGCCACGCCCCTCGGTCGAGATGACCAGCAGCTTGCGCTCGGGATTGTGCACGAACACGGTCACCACGTCGTCGGCGGCATCCATGTCGACCATCAGCTTGATCGGCTCGCCGTGCCCGCGGCCGCCGGGCAGCTTGTCGGCGGTCAGCGTGTAGAAACGGCCGCCGGTCGAGGCGACGATGATCTTGTCGGTCGTCTCCGCCTTGATCGCCGCCTTGAGGCTGTCGTCGGTCTTGAAGACGAGCGCCGCGGTATCGACCTCGTGACCCTTCATCGCGCGGATCCATCCTTTCTCGGACACGATGACGGTGATCGGCTCGCGCTCGATCATCGCGGTCTGCATGTCCTCGACGTCGTGCTCGGGCGCCTCGCCGAAAGTGGTCCGGCGCTTGCCGAGCGGCGTCGCCGGCCCGAACGTCTTGCGGATGTCGCGGATCTGGTCGGCGATCCTCGCCCACTGCTGATCCTCGGATTTCACCAGCGACCTCAGAGCCTTCTGCTCTTTGGTCAGGGTATCGTGCTCGCCCCTGATCTCGATTTCCTCGAGCTTGCGCAGCGACCTGAGGCGCATGTTGAGGATTGCCTCGGCCTGCACGTCGGTGAGCTTGAACGTCTTCATCAGCACCGGCTTGGGCTCGTCCTCGGTGCGAATGATGTGGATCACCTTGTCGAGGTTCAGATAGGCGATCAGGTAGCCTTCGAGCACCTCCAACCGGTGGCGTATCTGCTCGAGCCGGTAGTTGGAGCGGCGGACCAGCACCTCGCGGCGATGCGCCAGCCACTCGTTCAGCACCTCACCGAGGCCCATCACCCTGGGCACCACGCCCTTCGACAGGACGTTGAGGTTCAGCGGGATGCGCGCCTCGAGATCGGTCAGCCGGAACAGCGACTCCATCATCAGCGCCGGATCGACCGCGCGGCTCTTCGGCTCGATGACGACGCGAATGTCCTCGGCCAACTCGTCGCGGATGTCGGCGACCAGCGGCAGCCGCTTGGCTTCCATCAACTCGGCGATCTTCTCGATCAGTCGCGCCTTCTGTACCTGGTACGGGATTTCGGTCACCACCACCGACCAGGTGCCACGCTTCAGGTCTTCCTGCGTCCAGCGGGCGCGCACCCGGAACGATCCGCGCCCGGTCCGGTAGGCCTCGACGATGTTCTCTTTCGGCTCGACGATGATGCCGCCGGTGGGGAAATCCGGTCCCTTGACGAAGTCAGCCAGCGTTTCGATGCGCGCCTTCGGTGTCTTGATCAGATGCAGCGCGGCGTCGCAGAGCTCGGCGACGTTGTGCGGCGGGATATTGGTCGCCATGCCGACGGCGATGCCCGACGCGCCGTTGGCGAGCAGGTTGGGGAATGCACCGGGCAGCACCACGGGCTCGCGATCGGAGCCGTCATAGGTCGGGCGGAAATCGACCGCGTCCTCGTCGATGCCGTCGAGGAGCAGCCGCGCCACCTCGGTCATGCGCGCTTCCGTGTAGCGCATGGCGGCGGCGTTATCGCCGTCGATGTTGCCGAAATTGCCCTGCCCGTCGACCAGCGGATAGCGGACCGCGAAATCCTGGGCGAGGCGTACCAGCGCGTCATAGATCGACTGATCGCCATGCGGATGGAAATTACCCATCACGTCGCCGACGATCTTGGCCGACTTCTTGAACCCGGAGCCCGGGTCGAGACGAAGCTGGCGCATGCCATGCAGGATGCGCCGGTGGACCGGCTTCAGCCCGTCGCGCAGATCAGGCAGCGCCCGGTTCGTGATCGTCGAAAGCGCGTAGGCGAGGTAGCGCTTTTCAAGCTCCTCGCGCAGATTGACGGGCTCGATGTCGCCGCCGCCGGGCGGAATCAGGTGCTTGGCCATGGGCCCGAAGTAGCCCGCAAACCCTTACGATACAAGCCTTTCCCCGCTGCGCTCGATCAGCGCGATGAAGCGCTCGCGCGCATCCGGCGGGTCGACGCCGCGCGGTTCGAACACGTGGCGGGCAAGGAAGTAGCCGGTGAGGCGGAACCCATCGCGAAGATCGTCGACGCCCGCCGGTGCGGCCGACGCCGGCTCCAGCAGGAAGGCCGGCAGCGTCAGCAGGCGGCTACGATAGGCGTCACCGGCCGAGCGGCTGACCGCCCGCCCGCTCTTCGGCGACACGTACGCCAGATCGTCATTGCTGCCGGTCGCCGCGCAGCTTTCCAGATCGAGGCCGAAGCCGAGATCGTCCAGCAGCTTCAGTTCAAAGCGCACAATCAGGGCGCCCGCGACCTGCGGCTCGTCGAACCAGTCGAGAATGGACGCCAAACCCTCATAGAGGCGCGGATGCGGGTCGCGCTCTGGCAAGAGCCGCAGGAGGCCGGCCAGCATCTGGATTCCGTAGAGACCGGCCGCGCCCTCGATCAGCCGGGACGCGCGCTGGGTGGTCGGCTCGACCGCGTAGGTGCCGAGATGTTCGTCCAGCCGCGCCCGCCACGTTGCGGCGACGGAATTGCCGGGCTGGAGGATCGGCTGAAGACGCCGCGAACGACCGCCGCGCACCAGCCCCAGGTGGCGGCCGTGGGCCGGCGTCATCAGTTCGATGATCAGGCTCGTCTCGCCGTGCCGGCGCGTGCCGATGATGATGCCTTCGTCCGACCACTGCATGGCCGGATATCTACTCCCGGACGCCAGGCAAGGCCACCGGCCCGAGGGACGGCGGCCTTGCGGAGCGTGAGACGCCGGGGCTAGCCGGCAATCGCAACGACGGCGCGGGTCTGCGTATCGACCACGACGCGATGGCCGTTGACGACAGCATAGGCATATACATGCCCGTCAGTCGGGACATAGACGTCCGGCGGCACGGTGTAGAGTTCGACCGACGGCGGCAACGTCGCGCCGATCACCAGGTCGCCCTGCAACTGCACCGGCGGCGGCGCCTCCACGGTCTGCACGTACGAAACGACCTTCGGCGGAGGCGGATCGATCGCCGTCCCGAGAACGGCGCCAATCACGCCGCCGACCACGGCGCCGACTGGCCCGCCAACGACCGCGCCAGCGACAGCACCGCCGGCGGCGCCTGTGACCGTACCTGCTGCCTGAGCAGCGGGCGAAATCGCCAGCACCGCAATCGGTGCAACAGTCAAAAGAATCTTGCGCATTGTATTTCTCCTTTGCGCGGGAGCGTGCCCCTTCCCCGCACCAAGGATTTGATCGCTTTTTGGTTCCAATGGCCGACGTGGCGATTTCAAGGCAGCAAAGCAGCCGCCGCCCTACTTCGGAAACTCGATCCCCATGGCCCGATAGCGCTCGGGATCGTCGGCCCAGTTCTCACGCACCTTGACGAACAGGAAGAGATGCACCGGCTTCTCGGCGATCTCGGAAATCTCCTTGCGCGCCGCGGTCGAGATCGCCTTGATCGTGGCGCCGCCCTTGCCGATGACGATCTTCTTCTGGCTCTCGCGCTCCACGAAGATGGTCTGCTCGACGCGCGCCGAGCCGTTCTTGTTGTCGGTCCATTTCTCGGTTTCGACGGTCGCCTGATAGGGCAGTTCCTGATGCAGGCGTTCGAACAGCTTTTCGCGGGTGATCTCGGCGGCAAGCTGGCGGAGCGGCAGATCGCTGACTTCATCCGGCGGATAGAGGAACGGTCCGGGCGGGACCGCATCGGCGAGCCACGCCGTGAAATCGTCGAGCCCGTCACCGTTCAGCGCCGAGATCATGAAGGTGCGCTCGAACGCCACCGCCTTGTTGGCAGCATCCGCCAGCGCCAGCAGGCTATCGCGCTTGACCGTATCGATCTTGTTGAGGAGCAGCACCTTCGGCAGGCGGATATCGGCGAGCCGAGCCAGCAGCTTGTCGGCTTCGTCGTCGATGCCTTTCTGCGAGTCGATCAGCAGCGCGACGATGTCGGCGTCGCGGGCGCCGCTCCAGGCCGTGTCGACCATCGCCCGGTCAAGCCGGCGCTTCGGCTTGAAGATTCCGGGTGTGTCGACAAAAACGATCTGGGCCTGGCCGATCATCGCGATGCCACGCACGATCGAGCGGGTCGTCTGCACCTTGTGGCTGACGATGGTAACCTTGGTGCCAACCAGCCGGTTGACCAGCGTCGACTTGCCGGCGTTGGGTGCGCCGATCAGGGCGACAAAGCCGCAGCGCGTGTCGCCGCCTGCCGCCTCGCTCACGATTCCTGCCATACGCCCTCGCGCCTCAGGACCGCGCCGGCGGCCTCCTGCTCGGCCTCGCGGCGATTACGCCCCTCGCCGCGTCCCGGCGGCAGCGCGCCGATGTGGACGCTAACCGCAAAGGTCGGTGCATGGTCCGGGCCGGTGCGTTCTGCGATCTCATAGGTCGGCGTACCGTGCCCGGCGGCCTGCGCCCATTCCTGCAATACCGTCTTGGCGTTGCGGCCGATGGCCGGTGCGGCCAGCATCCGCTCGCGCCACTGGCCGGAAACGAAGGTTCGCGCCACCTCGAAACCACCGTCCAGATAGATGGCCGCGATCAGCGCCTCGCATACGTCGCCGAGCACGTTGACGGTCTGGAGGGCGCGCTGCTGGGTCCGGTTGCCGCCAAAGAGCACGGCTCCGCCGAGGTCGAGCGCGGCCGCGACCTCGGCGCAGGTCTCCTTGCGCACGAGATCGGCGAACCGCGACGACAGTTCGCCCTCCGTGGCGGCCGGGAAAGCCTCCAGCAGCATTTCGGCCACGACCAGTCCGAGCACGCGGTCGCCGAGGAATTCCAGACGCTGATAGGTGTCGCCGGTGGGGATCCGCGCGTCGCCGACGGCGCTGGCATGGGTCAGGGCGGTCAGCAGGCGTGTGCGATCATGGAAATGGTATCCGGTGCGGCGCTCGAGCGCGTCGAGGTCGGCGCCGCCGTCGGCCTTCATAGGACCTTGAACAGGCGGTCCCAGCGGACCGACCACGGCCACTCCCAAACGGCGAGGGCCGATTGGCCTTCCTTGACCGAGAAGAAGATGATCTCGGCCCGGCCTTCAAGGTTCTCGAACGGCACGTAGCCAACGCCGCCGCTCGTCGGCGGCACGCGGCTATCGGTGGAGTTGTCGCGGTTGTCGCCCATCATGAAATAATGATCAGGCGGAACCTCGAACACCTGGGTGTTGTCTTCCATGCCGTTCGGTGTGAGGTCGAGCGTATCGTAGCTGACGCCGTTGGGCAGGGTCTCGCGATAGCGGGCCACGCTCACGGTCTGCCCGTTGGCGTCGGTGGAAACGAAGTCGGAGACTTTTTCCCGCGGCACCGGCACGCCGTTGATGTTCAGTACGCCATCGATCATCTGAATCTTGTCGCCCGGCAGGCCGATGACGCGCTTGATGTAGTCGGTCGTGTTGTCGCGCGGCAGCTTGAATACGACGATGTCGCCGCGCTTCGGCGGCGCCGACCAGATGCGGCCGTCGAACAGGTGGAGGCCGAAGGGCAGTGAGAACCGCGAATAGCCGTAGGCGTATTTGGAGACGAACAGATAATCGCCGACCAACAGCGTATCCTTCATCGACCCGGACGGGATGTTGAAGGGCTGGAAGAGGAAAGTCCTGACCAGGAGCGCCAGTACCAGCGCCTGGATGATGATCTTGACGGTCTCACCAAATCCGCCGCTGGCCTGCTTTTCCGTTGCCACGCTCATGTTCCCGTCCGATTTCCGGATTTTGGCCACCCCGGCGCGCCCGGTAATACCGGCTCGCCCGGCCCCGTGCAACGCCAACGATGGCGGCCTTACGACGCCCCTGTCCCTGGCACGGCCTCGATGATGACCAGCGCCTGGGCGAGCGGAAAGTCGTCGGTGATGGTCACGTGGATTTCGGCGCGGTGGCCGCTGGGCGTAAGCGCCGCCAGACGCTTCGCCGCCCCGCCGGTCAGCAACATCGTCGGCTTGCCCGAAGGCAGGTTGACGACGCCCATATCGCGCCAGAAAACGCCGCCGCGGATTCCAGTGCCAAGTGCCTTGGAGCACGCCTCCTTGGCGGCAAACCGCTTGGCGTAGGAGGCGGCGCGCAGCTTGCGCCGGTCGGACTTGCGCTGCTCGATGTCGGTGAAGATTCGCGCCGTGAAGCGATCGCCGTGCCGCTCGATCACCTTCTCGACACGGCGAATGTCGATCGTGTCATTGCCGATGCCGATGATCATTCGGACAGCACCCCTTCACCCTTCTCGGCGCCCGCCCGTGCCTCGTCCATGAGGCGCCGCATGGTGCGGATGCTCTCCTCCAGGCTCACGAAGATGGCTTCGCCAATCAGGAAGTGGCCGATGTTGAGCTCGGCGAGTTCCGGAATTTCGGCGATTGGCTTGACCGTGTCGTAGGAGAGGCCGTGACCGGCGTGCACTTCGAGGCCGAGCCCCTTGGCGTAAGTCGCGGCAGCCGCGATGCGTTGACGTTCGCGGTCGAATGCCTCCGGGCCGGAATGCCAAGCTTCGCAATAGGCGCCGGTGTGCAGTTCCACGACCGGCGCGCCGAGGGCAATCGCAGCGTCGAGCTGACGGCGATCGGCCTCGATGAACAGGGACACACGCACGTCGGCCTCACCGAGAGCATCGACGATGTGCTTGAGGCGATTGTGCTGGCCCGCCGCGTCGATGCCGCCTTCGGTCGTGCGCTCCTCCCGCCGCTCGGGCACGATGCAGGCGGCGTGGGGCCGATGGCGCAGCGCAATCGCCAGCATCTCGTCGGTAGCCGCCATCTCGAGGTTCAGCGGCAGGGCAATCGTGTGTCGCAAACGTTCGATATCGCGATCCCCGATATGGCGGCGGTCCTCACGAAGATGCGCCGTAATGCCGTCGGCGCCGGCGGCGGCGGCGATGGCCGCGGCGCGCAGCGGGTCGGGATGGTCTCCGCCACGCGCGTTGCGAATGGTCGCAACGTGGTCGATGTTGACGCCGAGGCGCAGATGACCGGGCTTCGTCATGCCTCATCCAACTCCTTGATTTGCGCGACCGCCTCGTCATTGCGCTGACGTCGGCGGGCGTCGAGCCGCTCGCGGCGCATGTCTCGGAACGTGCGCACCGCGAAGAACGAAATCACATAGAACACCGCCGCTACCGGAACGCCGATCGGGATTGCCCCGACCAGCATCGGACCGATGATCGGCCATAGCGCCTCCAGCGACTTGTCGTGGAAGCCGCGATGAATCTCGGTGAGGGCCATGCCCTCGCTCAGCCCGAGGATGCGGCTGCCGAGACTGTAGGTGGACGCCCAGATGAACGGAAACGTCAGCGGATTGCCCACGAACGTGCCGATGCCGGCGGCGAGCATGTTGCCGCCGACCGCGAAGGCCAGAATGAAGCTGATGATGAAATGCAGCCCGATGAACGGCGTGAACGAGGCGAACACGCCGGCCGCCACTCCGGCCGCGACCGTATGCGGCGAACCGGACAGGCGGAGCACACGCTTGGCGAAGTAGCGGACGGAGCGCGACCAGCCATTGCGCGGCCACACCGCGGTTCGCAGGCGCGCCATCCAGCTTTCGGTTTCCCGGCGACGGAAGAGCATGCCGCTTAGCCCTTGCCCGCGCAGTCCGGGTCGGGCCTGACGAACCGGGTCGCGGCGCTAGCCATTGACCCGCGTCACGCCGCTGACGACGGGCCGCGCCCTCAACTGCGCCACCAGCCGGTTGAGATGTTTCACGTCGAAAACGTCCATGTCGAACAACATCACGGAGAAGTCGGGCGCCGATTTGACAATGCGGATATTAGTGATGTTGGCGTCATTGTCCGCCATCACCTGGGAGACCTGGGCGAGCGTACCGGGTTCGTTGATGGCGGTCACCTCGATCCTCACGGGGAACCGCGACCGGTGGTCGTCATCCACGTCCCAGCGCACATCCAGCCACCGCTCCGGCTCGTCGTCGAAATCCTTCAGCGCCGGCGACTGGATCGGATATATGGTGATGCCCTCCCCCGGTGTCATGATGCCAACGATGCGCTCGCCGGGAATGGCGCCACCCTCGGCAAAACGCACGGCCATTTCGCCATGAATGCCGCGGATCGGGATGGCCCGGTCGCTGCCGCTGCGGGCTTCCGCCGCAGGCTTGCGCGACAGGCCCGGCACCCGGAATTTCATGCCCGAGCCGCGTTTCAAACCGAACCAGCCTTCCTCGCTCGCCGACTTGGCGCGCGGCAGCCGCTCTTCCTTGTGGTCCGGGTGGACGGCCTTGAGCACGTTGATCGACGGGATTTCCCCGCGGCCGACGGCCGCCAGCATGTCCTCGACGTTGCTCTGTGCCAGCCGCGGCAGGACCGCCTCGACCACTTTGTCCGAGTATTCCCGACCGGCCCGCGCAAACGCCCGCTCGACGATCTGGCGGCCGAGACCGGCATATTGCTTTCGCACGGCGGCGCGCGTGGCCCGGCGGATCGCCGAGCGCGCCTTGCCGGTGACCACCATCGACTCCCAGGCTGCCGGCGGCACCTGCGCCTTGGAGCAAAGGATCTCCACTTCGTCGCCGTTATGAAGCTCGGTCATCAGCGGCATGTTGCGCCCGTTGATCCGGGAGCCGACCGTGGTGTCGCCGATGTCGGTGTGGACGGAATAGGCGAAATCAATCGGCGTGGCGCCGCGCGGCAACGCGATCAGCCGGCCCTTCGGCGTGAAACAGAAGACCTGGTCCTGGAAAAGTTCGAGCTTGGTGTGCTCGAGGAATTCCTCCGGGGTGTCGCCCTCGGCCAGCATCTCGACCGTGCGCCGCAGCCACTCATATGCACGGATTTCCTCGTTGAAGCCGCGAAGCGTCGACGCGCCGTTGCCGTTCGCGCCATTCAGCTTGCCGTTGGCGGCACCATTGCCTTTGTGCTTCGGCGGGGGCGGTGTGACGCCGTCCTTGTAAAGCGCATGCGCGGCAATGCCGTATTCGGCGATCCGCTCCATGTCGGCGGTGCGGACCTGCAACTCGACGCGCTGGCTGCCCGGTCCGACCACGGTCGTATGGATCGAGCGGTAGTCGTTCTGCTTGGGCGTCGAGACGTAGTCCTTGAAGCGCCCCGGAACCGCCGGCCAGGTCGTGTGCACGACGCCGACCGCGGCATAGCACTCGGCGACGCTGCCGACGACGACGCGGAAGCCGAGAATATCGGAAAGCTGTTCGAAGCTGACCGCCTTCCGCTCCATCTTGCGGAAGATCGAATAGGGTTGCTTCTCGCGCCCCTTGACCTCGGCCTTGATCCCGGCCCGTTCCAGCCGCTCGGTCAACTCGCGTTCGATCGCCTCGATGAGGCTGCGATTGCGCGACCGCAGTTCGGACAGGCGCCGTTCGATTGTCGCATACGCCTCCGGATTGACCGTGCGGAAGGCCAGATCCTCCAGCTCCTCGCGCATGTCGTGCATGCCCATGCGGCCGGCGAGCGGCGCGTAGATCTCGAGCGTCTCCTCGGCGATACGCCCGCGCGCTTCCTCCGGCATATGCTGCAGCGTGCGCATGTTGTGCAGCCGGTCGGCCAGCTTGACCAGCAGCACGCGGATGTCCGACGAGATCGCCAGCAGGAGCTTGCGCAGGTTCTCGGCTTGGGCCGCCTTCTTGGAGACGAGATCGAGCTTGCCGATCTTGGTCAGGCCCTCGACCAGCCGGCCGATGTCCTCGCCGAACATCTGGTCGATCTCGGCCCGGGTCGCGTCGGTATCCTCGATCGTGTCGTGCAGCAGCGCCACGGCAATCGTAGCGTCGTCGAGCTTCAGGTCGGTCAGGATGCCGGCGACTTCGAGCGGATGGGAGAAGTACGGATCGCCGTTGGCGCGCTGCTGCGTGCCATGCTTCTGCATGGCGTAGACATAGGCCTTGTTGAGCAGGTTCTCGTCGGCGTTGGGATTGTAACGCGTGACCCGCTCGACCAACTCATACTGGCGCATCATGGCGCATAAATCCGGCACGGACACCGCCCGCCGCGCAGCCGGCGGGCTTCGGTGTCACAATACCGTATATAGTACAGGGAAAGCTTTAACCGCGAGAAGCGGCCACGCCGTGGCTAGAATTCCTCGGTCTTGTCCGGCGGAACCATGCTTTCGAGGCCGCGCAGGAGCTCCTCCTCCGACATGCGGTCAAAGGCCACATCGGCATCTTCGCCCCCCGCGGTCGGCGCGGTCGAAGCGATCATCGGCACCGGCTCGGCTTCCGGCTCGTCCACCTCGACGTACTTCTGCATCGAGTGGATGAGATCTTCTTTCAAATCCTCCGGCGCGACGGTCTGATCGGCGATTTCCCGCAGCGCGACCACCGGATTCTTGTCGTTATCGCGGTCGATCGTCAGCGGCGACCCGCTGGAAATCATCCGCGCGCGGTGACTTGCCAGCAGCACCAGCTCGAAGCGGTTATCGACCTTGTCGACGCAATCCTCGACAGTGACGCGCGCCATAGGTTTTTCTCCTGTTCGATGTTGCGGCGCATATAGGCCGGCCGCCACTCAAAAGCAAGGCATTTGGGGCCGTTGCACTGGACTGCAGCGAATCCCGCCCCAGATGTGATAGCATTGTCGAGTATTGACGTGTTCTGCCAGCCGTCGGCCGGCGATGGTTTTTTGCAACCGCCCCGCCGGTTCCGACCGAGATTTCAATTCGTTATTGTTTCAAGGAATAATGTTGTGAACGACACGAGAAGCAAGATTGGGGACGAAATGTTCGATCCTCGTGAAAAGATCGCCCTGTTTATCGATGGCGCCAATCTTTATGCCGCAGCCAAAGCGCTCGGCTTCGATATCGACTACAAGAAACTCCTGCTGGAGTTTCAATCGAAGGGTTATATGCTTCGAGCATACTACTACACTGCTCTGGCGGAAGAACAGGAGTATTCATCGATACGCCCGCTGATCGATTGGCTCGACTACAACGGCTATACGGTGGTGACCAAGCCGACCAAGGAATTCGTCGACGCGACCGGCCGCCGCAAGATCAAGGGAAACATGGACATCGAGCTCGCCGTCCACGTCATGGAGATGGCCGAGCACGTCGATCATTTCGTCCTGTTTTCCGGCGATGGCGATTTCCGCTCGCTGGTCGAGGCGGTTCAGCGCAAGGGGCGCAAGGTGAGCGTGATTTCGACGCTTTCCAGCCAGCCGCCCATGATCGCCGACGAGTTGCGCCGCCAGGCCGACCACTTCGTCGATCTCATCACCCTCCAGTCCAAGATCGGACGCGATCCCGGTGAGCGCGCTCACCGCCAGGCCGAACGCGTCCAGGCAGCCGCCTTCGAAGAGGACGAGTTCGAAAGCGACGACATCGTCTGACGCCGGCAGGCCCCGCATGAACGCGACCGCTCCCGGCCGCGACTGCTCGTTTTGCCCGCGGCTCGTCGCGTTCCGCGACGACTGGCGCGCGAAGGAACCCCATTGGCACAATGCGCCCGTTCCGACTTTCGGGCGGCTGGACTCACGTCTTCTGATCGTCGGCCTCGCCCCCGGTCTTCGCGGTGCGAACCGAACCGGGCGCCCGTTCACCGGCGATTATGCCGGCGATCTCCTCTACCGGACTTTGATCGATTTCGGTTTTGCATCAGGCACTTACGAGGCAAGACCGGACGACGGCCTTGAGCTTCGCGATGCCGCCATCACCAACTCCGTGCGCTGCGTGCCGCCCGAAAACAAGCCGACCCCGGTCGAGGTCAAGACGTGTCGCCAGTTCCTCATCGCGACGCTGGAGGCAATGCCAAGGCTCACCGCGATCCTTGCCCTCGGCCGCATCGCCCACGACAGCGTGCTCCCGGCGCTCGGCGTCAAACGCAGCGCCGCACCGTTCAAGCACGGCGCCGCGCACACCGTGCGCACGGGCCTGATGCTTTTCGACAGCTATCACTGCTCCCGCTACAACACGAACACCGGCGTGCTGACCGAGGCGATGTTCCGCTCGGTTTTCGACGCGATCCGCCTGCGTATCAATCAGGAAGCCATGTAGCGGTAGTGGTAGCTGGCGAGCTTCTCGTAGCCGAGGCCGCGATAGAGCGCGACCGCCGGGGTATTGCCATCAACGACGGAAAGCAGCATGCGCCGCGCGCCCTCGCCCGCGGCCCAGCCTTCCGCCGCCAACAACAGCGCCCGCCCCACGCCCGTCCGCCGGTATTCGGCCCTGGTCACCACACAATCGACCGCGACGTCCGCGCCGATCCGGCTTGCCAGCGCCACGCCGGCCGGCGCGCCATCGCGGCGACAGAGGATGAAGCCATGGCGCGGCGCGAGCCTCGGCAGGATGAGCGGCAGTTCGGCTGCGCGCTCCGGCGATTGTTCGCCGCGATAGAGGCCGAGCCAGTCGCCCGCCGCATCGGTCGCGATCGTCACGTCGCCAGGCATGTCGCCGGTGGACACCGCCTTCGTCATGTCGGAGCAGGCCACATCCCTGGTATAGCCGCGCCGATCCAGTTCGGCGTCTAGGCCGGCCGGCGCCGCGACATCGAGCATCTGGAAGCGCGGCTTGAGCCCCCGCGCGCGGTAGAACACCTCCGCCCGGGCAATCGCCAGCGTCACGTCGCCGCTGAAACGCCCCGTCCACACTGAATTCGCTCGATTGTAGCCGCCTGCGCCCGCCCGAAGCTGCCAACCGCCGAGTTCTTCCGTCTCGGGCGCCGGCCAGGCGTCGCGCAAACACAACTGCGCCGCGACTTGATCGTCCACCCCGGCTCAGCCCTTCTCGCGCATCAACCGCGCTTTTTCCCGGCCCCAGTCGCGCTTCTTCGCGGTCTCACGTTTGTCGTGAAGCTTTTTGCCGCGCGCGACCGCAAGTTCGACTTTGGCCCGGCCGCGATCGTTGAAGAAGATCTTCAGCGGCACGACCGTCATCCCTTCGCGATCGACCGCGCCGACCAGGCGGCTGATCTCACGCTTGTGGAGCAGCAGTTTCCGCGGGCGACGCGTCTCGTGATTGAAGCGGTTCGCCTGAAGGTATTCGGGGATATAGGCGTTGTAGAGCCACATCTCCCCGTTACGCTCGCCGGCGTATGAATCCGCGATATTCGAGCGCCCTTCGCGCAGCGACTTCACCTCGGTGCCGGTCAGCGCGATGCCGGCCTCAAAGGTCTGGCCAATCTCGTAGCTGAAGCGCGCACGTCGATTGACCGCCGCAGTCCGGCTCGGCGCCTTGTCCTTCTTGTCTGCCATGGGATCAGTTGATCAGCCCGGCATGCACCATGGCCGCGCGGATCTTCGCCTGCGTCGGCTCGGTTACCTTGACGATCGGCAGGCGGAGATCATCGCTCATCCGGTCGAGAAGCGACAGGGCGTACTTCGAACCGGCTGGGCTCGGTTCGAGGAATAGCGCCTTGTGCAGAGGCATCAGCCGATCCTGGTAGTCGAGGGCCTTGGCGAAGTTGCCGGCCATGCAGGCTTCCTGGAATTCTGACAACAGCTTCGGCGCCACGTTCGACGTGACCGAGATGCAGCCATGGCCGCCATGCGCCATCACGGCGAGCGCGGTGCCGTCGTCGCCGGAAAGCTGGATGAAATCGTGGCCAACCTTGTCGCGCTGCTCGCTGATGCGATCGATCTTGCCCGTCGCATCCTTCACGCCGACAATGTTCTTCAACTTGAACAGTCGGCCCATGGTCTCGACTTCCATGTCGATGACCGATCGCGGCGGAATGTTGTAGATGATGATGGGGATGCCGACGGCATCGTTGATCGCCTTGTAGTGCTGGTAGAGCCCCTCCTGGTTGGGCTTGTTGTAGTAAGGCGTCACCACAAGGAGCCCGTCCGCCCCCGCCTTCTCGGCGAACCGCGCGAGCTCGATTGCCTCGCGCGTGTTGTTCGATCCGGCGCCAGCGATCACCGGCACGCGTCCCGCCGCTACTTCAATGCACAATTCAACGACGCGCTTGTGTTCGTCGTGACTGAGCGTCGGGCTCTCGCCGGTCGTCCCCACCGGGACCAGACCATGCGTGCCCTCCGTGATCTGCCAATCGACAAAGGCGCGGAAGCCATCTTCGTCGAGTCGCCCATCGCGCATCGGCGTCACGAGTGCTGTAATTGATCCCTTGAACATTATCTTCCGTGCCCGACCGCCGAATTCTCAACAAATTCGGCTGTTTTCCTTGGTTGGCGACCTTAGTCCCTGCCTAGTTTCCGGGCAAGAAAAGTATGGTCGTCAAGCAATCATTCACTATGGCACAATAGCCTCGCCATCAAGTCGACGGTCTGACCGGCCCGAAATTCGGGATCAGACGACGCGGCACGAAGGATCGACAAGATAATCATGACGTTTGCTGCAGCTGGAATGGCGGGTTTGCGGGTTTGCGCCGCGGCGACCATCTTGCTGGCCGCCGTCGTCCCGATGAGCCACGCCGCCGGCAAGAACGCCGCCACCGTCACCCAGGTGCCGATGCCGCGGCTCAACCCCAGCCGCACGCCGGCCCCCGATCCCTCCGAAGACGCGATCGGCGCACTCATCGCCGACACGCCGGGCGAAGACCACGCCAGCGAGGATAGCGACCTTCCCCAGGCGGCCACGATCGATGAAGCGCCGCCGCCGATTCCCACGCCCAGCCCCACCGCACCGGCCGGGCTCAATTCGATCGGCCTAAAACTCGCGCTCAAGCTGCTCGACAACGGCGATCCGGCCGCGGCCCGCGTCGCCGCCTACGCCCTGCCCGATCCGGTCGATATCAAGATCATCGATTGGCTGGTCGCCACCACTGGCGGCAGCGACGTGCCATCCTCGCAGATCAAGGACATCTCGGCGAAGCTTGCCGACTGGCCCGGCCAGTCCCTGCTGCGACTGCGTTACGAGCAGGCGGTCGCCCGCGAGAAACCGTCGCCGGCCGACACCATCAAAGCGCTTGGCGCCTCGCGTCCGGTCTCGGACAGCGCCACGATCCAGTTGACACGCGCCTATGTCGCCAGCGGCCGTCAAAAAGACGCCGCTGCGTTGATCCGGGCCTTCTGGCGCGATCAGAATGTTTCGGGCTCGGATGAGAAGACGATCCTCTCCGAATTTGGCGACCTCCTGACGGCTTCCGACCACAAGGCCCGCATGGACCGCCTCCTCTACGACGAGCGTTCGGCGGAAGCGCTGCGGACAGCCGCCCTGCTCGACAAGAACCAGCAGGCACTGGCGAAGGCAGTGGTAGCGGTCATCAAGGGACAGAAGAGTGCGCTGAAGACGCTTGACGCACTTCCTTCCGCGGTCAGGAAGGATCCGCTCGCGCTGTACTCGCGCATTCGTACGCTGCGGCGCGCGGACAAGACGAAGGAAGCCGCGAACCTGCTGGTATCGGCGCCACGCGACGCCAATGTCCTGGTCGACCCGAACGCCTGGTGGATCGAGCGCCGGCTGATCTCACGCGCGCTCATTGAGGACGGCGACGCCAAGCTCGCCTATCGCATCGCCGCCGGCCACAGCGCCGAATCGAGCACCTATCAGGCCGAAGCAGAATTCCATGCGGGCTGGTATGCCCTTGAATTCCTTCACGATCCCGCCACGGCCCGCAAGCATTTCGCCCAGATCGCCGCCATCTCGAGCATGCCCCTCAGTCTGTCGCGCGCAGAGTATTGGCTCGGTCGGACGGCGGTCGCCGCGGGCGACAAAACCGAAGCCGATGCCCGCTTCAGGCGCGCTGCGGCATATCCCACCACGTTCTACGGACAACTCGCTCTCGCGCGGCTCGGCAGCACGAAGCTGCAGATCTCGAAACCGCCCGTGGCCGACGCCGCCGTCCGTCAACGCTTCGCCAATCGCGAACTGGTAAAGGTCATTCGGCATTTGACGGCGGCCGGACGCACCGGCAGCGTCGGCATCTTCTATCGTCACCTTGCCGACACGCTGACCGATCCTTCGGAAGTGGCGCTGCTCGCGACCATGGCCGAGAATGACGGAGAGCATCAGATCGCTCTCCAGGTCGGCAAGGCGGCGGCCGTCCGTGGCATGCCGGTCGAGACGCTGGCGTTTCCGATCGCTGCCATCCCGGCTAACGCCAGGACACCGAGCGTCGAAAAGCCGATGGTCTATGCCATCGCGCGCCAGGAGAGTGCCTTCAACCCCGAAGCCATCAGCCGCGCGGGCGCCCGCGGCCTGCTCCAGCTCATGCCGGCAACGGCGCGTCAGGTCGCCAAGACCGTCGGACTGCCGTACTCCAAGGGCCGGCTGACCTCCGACCCTGGCTACAATGCCACCCTCGGCGCCGCCCATCTCGGCGATCTCGTCGACAATTTCGGCGGCTCCTACGTGATGACCTTCGCCGCATACAACGCAGGCGCCAGCCGCGTCGCGGATTGGGTGAAGCGCCACGGCGATCCTCGTGATCCGAAGGTCGACGTAGTCGACTGGATAGAGCTGATCCCCTTTACCGAGACGCGCAACTATGTGCAGCGGATCATGGAGAACCTTCAGGTCTATCGCGCCAGACTGGGGGAACCTGCCCTGGTCATCGAATCCGATCTCAAGCGCGGCAAGGCCTCGGGTTGACGCCACCCGTGCGGCCGGTTGATATCGCCGCATGACCCGCAAACCGGCATCTACAGATCTGGAAGACAAAATCGGCGCGCCGCTTGCGGACGCGCCACGCAACGCGACATTCATGAGTTCCGACGGCCTGAGACTGTTCGCGCGAGACTATGGCAGCACGGTATCGCCCTGGCTTCCCGTGGTTTGCCTGGCCGGCCTCAGCCGCAACAGCCGCGATTTCCACGAGCTGGCCGTTCACCTGTCCACGCACCGCGACCGTCCGCGGCGTGTGGTCGCGTTCGACTATCGCGGACGCGGCCAGTCGGAATGGGACAAGAGCCCGGAACGCTACAATCCACTGACCGAGATGAACGACGTCTTTGACGGGATGGCGGCACTCGGCATCCCACGCGCCGTGGTTATCGGCACGTCGCGCGGCGGCATCATCGGCATGCTGATGGGCGTCGCCCGCCCGGCAACGGTTGCCGCGCTCGTGCTCAATGACATCGGCCCTGTCATCGAGGCGCACGGACTCGCCCGCATCAAGACCTATGTCGGCCGCACGCCGCAACCGAACGACTGGACCGACGCAGCCCATCTCATGCGCCGTCTGCACGCCGGGAGCTTCACCGCATGGGGGGACACCGACTGGGAGAGTTTCGCGCGCCTCACGTATCGCGACGAAGGAACCGGCCCCGGACCAGACTACGATCCGAAACTGGCGATGACGCTGGAGGGTGTCGAACTCGACCAACCGATGCCGACGCTATGGGATGAGTTCCGCTCGCTGGCGGCGATCCCTATCCTGACCATCCGTGGCGAGAACTCAGACCTCCTCTCCGCCGAGACCCTTGCCCGGATGCAGGAGATCCGACCCGACATGGGGATCATGGAGATCGCCGGCGAGGGCCATGCCCCATTGCTCCGACAGGCCGAGCATCTCGCTCGCATTTCCGCGTTCATCGCAGCCGCCGAAGGCGCGGGACCACCGGTCGACTCGGTGATGCCGCGCGACGAGGCAAGCTACGATCTCGATGCACCGGCCCAGACCGCACAGGCCATGGAGGCTGGTTAGGTCGAATCCTCCGACGGCGGATCTCCGGCGCCGTCGTCGTCAACGCTTTCGTCTTCGTCGAAATACCCTGCCGTCTCGATCTCGCCGGCGCCTTCGTCGCGGTAGCTGAGCTGTTCCTGGCGCCGCTGCCGCCGCCGGTCGGCCGATTTGACGAAACCGGTGTCGCCACCGCTCGCCAGGACGACTGCCTGCCCGATCCAGTCGTCCCGCTCGACCCGCTCCGGGAAGGCCAGTTGCTGCGCCACCCATCGCATTTCGGCTGGCGTCCATGCTGCAATCTGGCCGAAGTGATAGATGCCGAGCGCATTGAGTCGACGTTCGTTCCGCTCGCCAATGCCGCGAATCCGTTGCAGGTCGTCGGGAACACCATTTCGCGGCGTCGCCAGGCCGACCGGCCGCGCCGCTGCGATATCGTCGCCGTCGACGACACCAGCGCCTTTCGCGGGTGGCAGCAGACCGGCAATGCGCGGGAGCTCGTGGTCAATCAGAAGGCGGGACTCGACTCGAACCTCATCATCGAGAATGTCAGCGCCTTCATCGCCCGACCAAACCTCGTCGTCTGCGAG
This sequence comes from uncultured Alphaproteobacteria bacterium, assembly GCA_963781775.1. Taxonomy (GTDB): domain Bacteria; phylum Pseudomonadota; class Alphaproteobacteria; order Rhizobiales; family Kaistiaceae; genus CAVSRC01. The sequence continues at coordinate 54,042 of CAWAHE010000002.1, forward strand.
TATCGAGGGCACGCGCGCGCCGCGGTCTTCGGCCACATCGTCGTCCGCCGCCATCGCACGACCGTTTTCCAGCGCATCGCCAGCACGCAGGTTCGATGCCCCGATCTGCGGACGTTCGACGATTCGGCGGTATTCAGGGCGCCAGACGGGCCCTACTCCGAGCCGGCTCTTGATGCCATCGACGACATCGCCGACCGAATCGGCGAGGGAACCCTGCACACCGGATGCCGGGCTTCGCGCGACGAGATCGTAAGCGATGGCGCCAATCGGGCAACCGATGGCAAAAGCCGCCAGCATCAACACCCAAACTTCGAGGAAGTGCCAGATCACGGCTCGTCTGGCCCCCGCTCCAGCCATGCGGTCAGGTCATCGACACTGCGCGGATCCTGATACCACCACCCGACCGCGACGCCGATCAGCAGCATCACAATCAGGAACGGCCAATATGCAGCGATCACGTAAAGCATGGCCTCATCCACCCGCCGGTTCGGTGACGGTGAACTCGATACGCCGATTGGCCGCTTTCCCCTCCGCGGTCGCGTTGTCGGCGATTGGTTTGGTCTCACCATAGCCGACCGCCGTCAGCCGTTCACGCTTGACGCCGGCGTTGACAAGATACTCCACGATTGCCTCGGCGCGGGTCTGCGTGAGGTCGCGATTTCGTGACGCCGATCCGTCAGCGTCGCTGTGTGCGCCGATCTCGATGTCTGCGCTCGGACAACGGGCGATGATTCCCGAGACGCGGTCCAGAACACCCTGGCTGTTGCCCGCCAGTTCAGCCTTGCCACCATCGAAACCAATCGCGCCGATATGAAGAGCTGTTTGAAGGAGATCGCGGCAATGATCGGCGGCAACAGGCTGATCGTCCTGCCGGGCCGCGATGGTGTTAGAGGCAACGGCGAATCCGCCCGGCAGGTCCGATCCGAGGCTTTCGCCGATTTCGGTCACCGCCGACGGATAGTACGTGTAGCCGGACAGGGTGAGCGCCTGGTCGACGATCTCGGCACGCCCCCCCGCGAGCCGGCTGAGCACCTGCAAAGCCTTGGTGGCGGCGGCAACGAAGCCGTCCGGAGCACCGCTGGCGTATGTCAATCGGTCTTCCAATGGGCCGGCGCCGAACGCGCTGTGCGCCGCTGTCAAGATCCGCTGTCGGTCGGCCTCGCTCGCAATATTCCCCGCGATCGCAACACCGGTGCCCCGGCGTTCGGCGAGGAAGCGATACGGTTTCGCCGGTGGCGGTACGACGTTGGCCTGTTTGAGGGCAAGGCTCGCGGGCAAGGTCTTCGCGTTGATCTCCGAAATCGCCGCGAACGCCTCCGAATCGCGGGCCTCTCCTTCGACCGCGTATGTCTTGTCGCCGAGTTCCACTGACCCTTCACGCAATCCGGCCAGCTGGCCGAGGGCAAACTTGATAGCCCCGAGCCAGTCCATTTTCGGTTCGCCCGCCGCGATCCGTACCCGCTGGTCGATGACGTCGCCGGGGAAAAGCGCTTGCGCGAGGGTCGTAATCTCCGCCCGACTCTCGGGGTTTGGCACGTAGCCCGTGAGAACGACACGGCCCTCGGACCTTTCGCCCCGCCATCCGTAGGGCGAAGCAACGGCGGGTTCGATTGCGGCGGCAACCACCTGCACCCCCTCCGGCAACGTCCCCGCGAGACTGGCCCGCATGGCCTCATAGTCGTCGACCGATTTCGCTTCTCCCGCCAAGTCGAGTTTCAGCCCATCAAGGGTCACCCCGCCCCGGCGAAGTCGATCCAATTCAGCAATGGCAAAGCCCGCCGCTTCCGCGAAACCCGGCGGCTCGCCCGACGCGATCTGCACGCGGTCTTCGATGGGAACGCCTGGTAGCGTCGCTTTGACCGTCGTCACCAACGTTTCATGCACGATCTCGTTGGGGACAAAACCGGAGATCGTCACCGCCGAGCCGTCGAAATTGGCCGACCAGACATATGGGTCGGCACGCGCCGGCAGGATGTCGACAGGGCCGAGTGCAATCGACGGTGGCAAATCCTCCCGCAGGGCCTTCCGGGCGTCCGCATAGGCCTCTGCATCGGCCGCAACGCCCGATACCACGAGTGTCGAATCGGTCAGCGTGACCGAACCTTCGGCAAGATCGGCAAGACGCGACATCGCGAAGGCAAGCGTCGCGCTGAAGGAATCAGGCGCACCGCGGGCGAGCGTCGTCTGGTCCAGAATTTCGGCTCGCGGCAGCGCCCTGCGGGCGGCGGCGAGCAGCGACGTGCGAACGCCCTCCGACGGCACCGATCCGGACAGACTGACCCGGCGGCCGGTCTTCTGCGCGCCCCACGCATACGGAGACGCAATCGGCAGGAGACCGCTGCGATCGGTCACGGAGTGAACGCCGCGCACACCCTCCGCCAGACGCACAACGGTTTGTTGCGCCTCGGGGGATGGCGCCGTCCCCCGAATGGTGACATCGCGCGCCGAGCCATCGACTGTGGCCCAAACCTGACCTTCTGCGGCAAGTCTGGCGCTCACCTCGGAAGCCAGGTCGCGGCCGATCGATCCGCTTCGGGCGAAAACTGCAACGACCGCGACCAGAATCGTGATCACCAGCCCCGGCCGAATCCACCTCTGCCAATTCATCTCAGCGCTTGTCCGACATCACGAACCAGCCGCAAACCGGGCCAACTCTGCCGATCTTGGCTCGCGGAAGTGACCACAGCCGCAGTCGTTGGCACCGAGCCGGCGTCCGACGATCACAGATTCAGCGATTCCAATCGTCAGGAAACCCGCATGCGGCGCCAAGCCATTTTCGCCAAGTTACGGCATGGCTGCAAGCGGACGGCAACTCAGCGCAGCGACAATGCCCGTTGCAGCCTTAGCTGGCGTAAGAGGCTTCTCTCACGCGGGGCCTGCAAAAAGAAGAACCCGGCGGATTTCTCCGCCGGGTTCAAAGTCACCCGTAGTTGAGCCGTAGGCTCGACTACCAGGAGCGCTTCAAGCGGATCTTGGCAGACCACGCACCAGAGGTCGTGGAGACCTTGGTGTAGCCACCTTCGACACCGGCGTAGAAGCCAGTGACCGGCGACCAAACCAAGTTGCCGTAGATCTGGTAGGCACTCTTGTTTGGATTGTACGACACAGTAGTCGCACCACCAGTCGTGTTGTAATAGTCGAACGTGACCGCAGACGACAGAGTCGGCGTCCAGAAATGCTGGAACGACGCCAATGCACTCCACACGCTACCCGTCGAGGAGCCTGCGGCACTGCTGGAAGCGTATTTCCAGACTTGGTTTTGCGCCCAAGCCGCCTTCAACCGCAACTGATCGCCAGGCGCGATCGAGTCGAGCTTGAAGGTCGCGGCAGCCTGCACACCAAAGCCGCTACCCCAACCGGTCTCGGCGAAGCCGGCAGAAATCTTGCCGTCCCAGTGGCCCTGCGACATCGAGATGTTACCCACGATGTTGGGCATGCTGTAGGTCGACGAGAGCGACGTGCCCCACTTGTCACGCGGATCTTCGATCGCGAGTTGCACGCCGAAGCCGCTCATGGCCCAGCTCAGGCGAACCTGATCGGCGCCATCGTCGGAGTCGTAGTCGGAGCCATCAAACGTGAAGCCCCCACCGTAGTCGTAAACCGAACCGGTACGACCAACCAGCAACATACCGAGTTCCAACCAGGCCGAGTCGAGGTAGGCCAGGCGAGTCCCGGCAACCAACGGGTTGGCGTTGTTCGTGCCGTGATTGTTGTCCGACTTGGCGCGAATCTCGAGGTAACCCGTCAGCGGGCCATACTCGGTCATCGACTTGGCGGTGACCTGAAGGCTCGCTTCAGTCGCGAACTCCCAGCTTGCCGAGTGCGCGCTGTCAGCCCGACCAAACGTCCTGACACCGAGTGGAACTTGACGTCGAACTGCACGTAACCGCCGATCTTCAGGCAGGTATCGGTGCCGGGAATGTACCAATAACCGACGCCAAAAGCGTCGCAAACCCGTACGTAATCTACGGGCTCGGCAACGGAAAGATCCGCCGCCTGAGCACCACCGACAACCGCGAAGGCGGCGGCGGAGCCAAGAAGTAAGGTCTTAAGTTTCATGTCCTGACCTCCAAACCATGTTCCAAAGGGGCAGGTTCTTTCTTGCTGAAGCTCCCGGATGCCATCTCGACCCCGGTACTGTGAGCGCCTGCTAGTCTGTCCCATTCCCCGCGAGTTAGACCGACCAGATTGTTACCCACCCCAGGGTGACCGGTTGGCCTAGACGACACGCGGGGTCCCCGCGTTTCGCGATTCGAACCATATCCGAGCCGCCTTAAGCCGCAACGGAGAAAGCGGTCCAATCAGTCTTAAACCACTTGTTTTCAGCGCCATGTTGCAGATTTGGCACGTTTACGGCAGCCAAAGCGGGCCGGTCCCGAATTGCGACGCCAGAACAGGGCTGCTTGCTTCTATGGCCACGACCGGTTCGCGCCGCCTCGTGTCGATGTTGCTATTCTGCAACGTCCATTCTGACCAGTTCGTCTTCATCCGCAGGCCCTGCCAAAATGGCGAGAAACCAAGGGATTGGCCGCCTGCGACGGACGGTGTAGCAAGATCGCTCATTGCGATGGTGACAGGTGGCAACGTGCTCAAACCTTCAGCAGTCGATTCGGTGGACCTTCAGGCGGTCATTGACCCGTTGTCCATGCTGCCGCGCAGCCATGCCGAACTTCCGGACTATTACCGCAAGCTCGCCGACAGCAATGACGAGACGCTGCGGGTCGGAGCTTTGTGTGCCCTGATCGATATGGGGCGAATCCCGCGCGACCTGACCGACCAAATCATAGCCTTATCAAGCTACGGCGCGGTGCGAAGCCGCGCATTCGATCATTTTCTGGACTCCAGAGACCTGCATAAGGCACGGGCCGTCCTCGCCATACCTTTCGACCCGGCCGACACATTCGTCGAAAGCACCATGTCCCTCAGGCTGATGGACGATTCGGCAGGGCTCATGGCGCTTGAAGCCCGGCAGTTCTTGCGCGATGGGCAACTGGAGCATCTCCGCCGCGCCGCCGAACATGCCGAAAATGTCGGCGGATGGACCGTCGCCCTCCCCTGGGCGATGCGGTATCTCACGCTGGCGCCGACTGACGGCGGCGGCGCCTTCCATCTCTTGCTGCTTCTCAGGGACGCCAACCAGTACGGCCTGATGAAACAGGTTCATTCGGCTTTCGAAGCGGCAAACCTCTTCCCCACCACTCGATCGATCTTTGCCGCCGCGCTGCACCTGGCAAACGGCGAGGCGGGCGCAGCGCTGGCAATCCTGGCCACTATCCGCGAGAGGGCGCCACTCAAGGAAGTACAGGCCTTTATCGAGGGTTTGCGCGCCCAGGCGTCGGAGGCTCTTGGCAACTATCAGGAGGCCTATCGCCAATATGTCGGCATGAACCAGATAAATCGCGCTCCAGACATAGATCCGGAGTGGCTCATTCAGTCGGTGGCCAGCACCGAGGCGCGCGACATTGGTCCCCTGCCGCCAGATCCGCATACCGACGATTTCATGATGTTGGGATTCCCGCGTTCGGGCACCACGCTTCTCGAGAACGCACTCGCAGCACACCCGAAAATCGAAACCCTCGAGGAAATACCGGCCTTCAATCCAGTCGTGGCCTTCGTCAATTCGACGGATCCAAGCGAGGATCCCGCGTCTGTTGGCCTTGCCGCCCGTCGCCTGTACTACGAACGCGTTGCGCAAGATCGCTTCAAGCATGACGCCAGCATCGTTGTCGACAAAATGCCGGTGCGTTCCGTTTATGCAAATTTGCTCAAAAAGCTGTTTCCCGAGAAGCGCTATATTTTCTCGGTCCGCGACCCTCGCGACGTCGTATTGAGCTGCTTCAAGCAGGATTTTCTCCCAAATCCCAGCATGGAACACTTTCGAACGTTTGCGGGCGCTTGCAGACTCTACGACTTTGCGATGTCGCGATGGTTCGCCCACTTCACGCTCGATGACCATGACGTTTGCTATGTCCGATACGAGCGCCTCGTGACCGACTTTGAGAGCGAATTGAGACGCACCCTGGATTTTCTGGGCGCCGAATGGGACCCGGCCGTGCTCACATTCGCCGAATCGGCCGGCCGCCGGGCAGCAACCACCCCCAGCTACCAGAAAGTTCGTCAGGGACTGTCCCTGGGCATTCAGTCATCATGGCGCAACTACAAGTTCTTGTTCGACGGCCGCGACGCTCGGCCGCTGGACAAATGGATCGGCTTCTTCGGGTACGAACCTACGAAGTCCGCATAACGTGGCCGAGGCATCAAGAAAAACGTACGGATCGGGCCGCTCCCGGATGCCAAACAGAGCGGACCGGTTTCGCCCGGCTTGCCGAAGGTGGGCCATCTCGGTATTCCGGGTCCGTTGGAGAGGTGGCCGAGTGGTCGAAGGCGCCCGCCTGCTAAGCGGGTATACGGTCAAAAGCCGTATCGTGGGTTCGAATCCCATCCTCTCCGCCACAACCTAAGCATTTCGCTGGATTTGTGGCCGATAACGGATTTCTACCCACAAAAAGACCCACAAATCGGATTACGACTTGCTTAGTTGATTGGGTTGGCCGCGACCGGTTCACCGTGACCTCATGGTGCAGATCTCCGGCCAGACATGCTCAGGGTGCCGGGCATTGCGCTGGTGCCGGCCTCAGCACCGGATTTCTTCACCGCCGACACGCCGACCGCAGTTCTGGTGCGCCAGGTGCTTGGTGCCATCGCCCAGTTCGACCAGGCGTCCACCGTTGCCAGCTGGCGACGGCGCGGAAGCGTAGGCGACAGGCGACTGGCAGGTGTGAGGGCCGCAAGAGGCCTCGCCGAGCTGCACCCCGATGCCGTGGCACTTGCTCGTCGATTGCGACCGAAGGGCGGGCGGCGGAGCCTGCGGGAAATATCGGCCGAGTTGGCGGCGGCGGGCTACGTCAACGAGCGCGGCAGGCCGTTCAATCCGAAGTCTGTCGCCTCGATGCTGGCGTGACCGTCGGCGGCCGGGATGGGTGTAGGCTGGCGAGCGGGAGGGCCTCGCCGTGCTGAAGCAGTTCGTCGCCGGTGTTGTCGTCGCCGTCATGCTGGCGGGCACGGCGGTGGCTGGGCCGTTGGAAGATGGCGAGGCCGCATACCGTAGTGGTGACTATGCGACGGCCCTGAAGCTTCTGAAGCCACTGGCCGTGAACGGCAACCAAAAGAGTCGGTTCTACCTCGGCGTGATCTACGACTTGGGCGGCCAAGGTGTCCCGAGGGATGCCATTCTGGGGCGCATGTGGATGAGCCTAGTCGCTGAAGACTCTGCCGATGAGGGAACACCGAGAGCTCTCGTCTGGACGGCTTCGGGGTATCGCGTCGCCGCTGACCTAGGAGATGCCGCTGCCCAGTACGACCTCGGCATCATGTGCCAAAAGGCCAAGGAGTGCCGCAGGACTTCGCTCAGGCGCACATGTGGTTCAACCTCGCTGCGGCGCAGGGCGACGCTGACGCCGCCAAAAACCGCGACAGCCTCGCCACCCGGATGACGCTCGACCAGATTGCCGAGGCACAGCGCATGGCGCGGGAGTGGAGGCCCCAGCCGCAACGGTGAGATCAGCGGTTGCCGGTTTCCATCATGAGCGTAGGCTCATAGCAGCGGCAGTCCCGGAGAGATGGTCAAGGGGAACTGCGATAACTCGGGCAATTGTTAGGTGGGGCGTGTTGGGCTGTTGGTCACTGGGATGGCGGCGGCTGCCGTGCCGCCAGGATTTGCAGCGGCATTTGCCGGAGAAATGGGTCGGTAGCGTGAGACGAAAAAGTGCCTTCGTGGCATTGCTCATAGCGTCCATGGGTTGCGCAGGCGAGGCTTCAGCATCCTGCGTTGGTTCGATAGCACCTGGCGGTCCCTGTTCAATAGGACCGGGTGGCGGTTTGTCGATCGGCCCCGGCGGGGGCCAGTCGATTGGGCCGGGCGGAGGCCTGTCCATTGGTCCGGGCGGAGGCCTGTCCATCGGTCCCGGAGGCGGGCAGTCGATCGGCCCGGGCGGAGGTCTGTCCATTGGCCCCGGCGGGGGCCTGTCCATTGGCCCTGGCGGGGGCCGGTCCATTGGACCCGGTGGCGGGCTCTCTATTGGGCCGGGTGGCGGGTTATCGCTAGGACCGGGCAACAATTGGCGTCAGGTGCCGGGCGGAGGGATGTGGCAGGGTCCTGGCGTAGCCCCTCAGGGGGCGCCAAATTTCGGCGGCGCGTCGCAAGCAAACCCCGGTGTGGCCCCCCAGATGACGCCGAACTATGTGAGCGCATGGCGGCCAATCCCTGACGGCGGAACCTGGCGAGAACTCGGTCTTAGCACCGGCATAGGGGCCATTGTCGCCCGCGACCGTGATATCTATGCGGGTGATCTTCAAGACCAAGACATCAAGGGCATAAGCTTTGAAGACTGTATCACAATTTGTGCAAAAATGGACGGTTGTATTGCGGTTTCTTGGATTGAGAAAATCGCTGGTGCTGGCCTAAAGGCTCAACAGCCGGGAATACTGTTTTTCACCTAGGCGTTCACAGCTTTATCTTCTTTTCCAGGCAATGAGGCCGCCAAGCGCTAACGCCATCGACCCCTGGAAACTTCCCATCGACATGGCGATGTCGCACGTTGAGGCCGGGCGGGCCAGTTCACCAACAAGGGCAGCCCGCTGATTCACGCAATATCAATCATCTCACGACTTCGCCGGATCAGCTCGACAACAGCCCGCTGCTCCTTGATCGCCTCGGCCGTATAGAGTCCGTTTTTGAGCGCGTTGCTGTTTCCCTCCGGCGCACCACCACCAGCGCCATGCATCCGGCAGACGTTACCTCTTACCGCCGGTGCTCGGCATGGCTTCCTGCTCCGCTTCGATATTGCCCGGCATCTCGGTGCCCGGTTCATGGGTGATGGATCGCGGTTCGGATGCATGGGGTTGATCCTTGATTTTGTCGTGCCCCCACCCCCCTGGTGGGTGACATTGCCGACGATAGCCTGGGCGCCCTGGTGGACGTGGACGTGCTCGACCGTGACCTTCTGGTGGCCCTTACCACGATGGCGGTTGAGGGCCTCCAGTAGACTTGCGTAGGTGCGTGAAAGCTTGTTGGCTTGGCTGAGGTTCTCGCGACGGCCCTCGAATGACTGCTCGCCGATCATCGCCCGGCGGTAACATTCCATCGACGCGTTGTGACAAGCGAGCAGCTGCGCGGCGAGCATGCCTTCCAGCTCGTCCGCCGGTTTGATGCCCATGAGTGCATCGACTGTCGCGTGGCGGTGCCGCCTTGTTTCCTCGGCGTCTAATGTTTGAGCCATAGCGTCTGCACCGTCTGGTTGGCGAGAATGTCGTTCCAGTCATCCGACATCGACCCGCCGATGGCTTTCAGCGTTCCTCGCAGCTTAGACGGATCGTGATGCTGGACCTCGGGCTCGGCCTGGGACTGTTTCTTCACACGTTATGCATCGTCAACCCGTCCTATCAGCGACCAAAGCGCCAGTGCCTCCCACCTTCGGTGCAAAATCGTTTCCCTCAACGTAGGGGGCGCGCGTCAATCATCCGAGCGCCCTGACGCAACGTCAGACGAGCATTTGGCCGCAGCCGTGCGGCTGCCGCGAACGCGGCCAGTGCGACTGAGATGTTGGACACCCGAGCCAGGATTTCCAACACATGCGCATCGTCGGCGGACCATTCCTCAACCGCGAACTTCAATTCCTCTATCGGCCGATTTATCAGCCGATGATGCAATAGGAATTAATTCAGGGCAAGCGAACTCTGCACGGCGAGCACCGACTAGGCGGACCACAACAAGGAACGGCGACGGACGGTCAAATCCCCTATTCGTCTGGAACCTGGCTTTCGAGCTTTTCTTGCTGGTCCCGCGCTTTGTCCTGAGCCATCGCAATTCAGGTAGGCGAGCATCCCGCAGTCAGCGTTTGCCGC
>CAWAHE010000003.1:0-278158 GCA_963781775.1 uncultured Alphaproteobacteria bacterium
AGGGGTCGCTGGTTCGAATCCAGTCGCTCCGACCAGATAGAATTTGTTTCCATCAACTAGCTAATTTGCTCGCCGGCGAAGGACGAGGACGAGCTAGCCGGCGTGGGGCTCCCGGATGGGACGAAGCCCAGGCTCACGCCGCATCACTGCTCTGTCGAGCCAGCCAATTGCTCATGGCGGCAAGCTTTTCATGCGCTGCGGCGCAATATTCCATTGACCTCAGATACCCGTGGATCAGCCCGACACCGCGGTCGAGAACGACGGCCACGCCGGCCGATTGCAGCTTCTCGGCATAGGCGATGCCGTCGTCGCGTAGCGGATCGTGTTCGGCTACGGCAATGAACGCCGGCGGCAGGCCGGCATGGTCGGCCGCCATCATCGGCGCTGCGAGCGGGTTCGTCAGGTCGTCCGGGTTCGGACAATACAGCGCATTGGTCGCCGGCATGTTGGCCACCTTGATGATCGGACCCTCGGCGTTCTCACGGAACGACGGCCGCGACTGGGAGAATTCGACCGACGGATAGATCAGGAGCTGCGCCATGAGCTTCCGCTCCGATCCGCGGAACTTCAGCGTCAGGGCGGCAGCGAGATTGCCGCCGGCGCTGTCGCCGCCTACCGCGATCCGCCGTGGATCGATGCCGAGCATGTTCGCCTCGGAGAACGCCCAGTCGACTACCGCCGCGCATTGCTCGACGGCTGCCGGGAACGGATGCTCGGGCGCCTTGGCGTAGTCGATGCTGAGCACCGTCTGCCGGTTCCATGAGGCGATCCGGGAGGTAATGTCCCAATGGGTTTCCGGGCTGCCCTGCATCCACGCGCCGCCGTGCATGTAGATGAGCGCCGGCTGGATGCCGCTGTCGCGATGGCGGAAGACGCGTATCCGGACCGGACCAGCGCGCGACGGAACAGTGTGCACGGCGTCGGTGTCGATGTCGTCGGGCGTCGGCAGCCGCATCTCGCGCGCGACCACCTCGAAGAATTCGCGCCGGTCCTTCGGCGTCGCACCCGGCTTGAGCCTCGCCCACTTGGCGTCCCAAGTATCGAGGAACGGCTTCAGCTCCGGGTTCAGCATGCTTCTCCCTCCCTAGGTATGCTCTCGATCAGCTCGGGCCTCAGGACGAAACGCAGGACCATGGCAACGACCTGGCTTTTCAACGCATCCTGGCCGCTCGGTCGCGTCAGCGCCGCGCCGAAAATCCCCGAGAAGGTCGCCCGGTTGGAGACGTTAAAGAAGCTGAGCGCGCTGATCTGCCAGTGCAGTTCGATCGGCTTGATCCCCGGCCGGAAGACGCCGCCGGCCAATCCCTCGCGATAGATCCGTTCGAGGCGGTCGATCGCCGTCTTGTTGACCTTCTTGATGCCGGGAGAGCGCGCCAGGTAGCGCGCATCGTGGATGTTCTCGATCATGACCAGCCGGATGAAATCAGGATTGCGGCTGTGGTGGTCGAACGTGAACTCCACCAGCCGCCTGAGCGCTTCGATGGGCTTGAGGTCGCCGAGTTCGAGCGCTTCCTCGCCGGCGCGGACCTCTCGGTAGGCCTCCTCCAGGACCTCGCGGTAGAGCCCGTCCTTGTCGGTGAAGTAGTAGTAGATCATCCGCTTCGACGTGCGCGTCTTGGCGGCGATCTCGTCGATGCGGGCGCCGCTCAGTCCGCTTGCCGCGAACTCCGCCCGCGCGACCGCAAGAATGTTGGCGCGCACGCCGGCAGGATCCTGTTTCCAGCCCTGCCGGCCGTTACCGGCTTTTCGCATTTCTGTCATGGCCCCGAGCATTTCTGGTCGTCTGCCTTCGGCTGCCAGTTCGCGCGCACATCGTCAATCGCGCAGACTGAATTAACTGTCCAGTACAAAATGATTGACCGAATTAACCGCATCGTACAAAGTACCGTCGTCGGGGTTGGCCGGGAGGGCCGCCGCCGGCCGGGGAAACGCGCGGAAGAAGGCGCGACCTTGGGGAGGACGCGTGGAATCAAAGGCCGAAACCGGGGCGAACAACGCTGACCATGCTGCGCCGCAGCGGGCGCCGCGGCGGTCCGTGCTCGTCGGCCTGGTCGGCAAGGGCATCCAGTTATCGCGATCACCCGCCATGCACGAGGCGGAGGGGCGCCGGCTCGGCGTCGACTACGAGTATCGCCTGCTCGACGTGGAGCGGATGGGACCGAACCCGCCGTCGCTGGCGGAGATCGTGCGCAGGGCCGAGCGGGAGGGTTTTTCCGGGCTCAACGTCACACACCCCTACAAGCAGGAGATCGTCGGCCACCTCGATCGCCTGTCGGACAACGCCTGGGCCATCGGCTCCGTCAATACGGTCGTTCTGCAGAACGGCGAGCGCGCCGGCCACAACACCGACCTCTGGGGGTTTCGCGAAGCATTCCTGCAGGAATTGGGCGACGCGAAACAGGACCGGGTTCTTCTGCTCGGCGCTGGCGGCGCCGGCGCCGCGGTGGCTCACGCCTTGCTCGAGGTCGGCGTCGGCACGCTGTCGATCCGCGATCCGGACGCCTCGCGCCTCGGCGGGCTGCTGGATCGTCTGGCGGCGCGTTTTGGTGCCGGCCGGGCGATTGTCGCCGACGATCTCACCGCGGCCGCGGCGACTGCCGACGGCATTGTGAACGCAACGCCGATCGGCATGGCGGGCAAACCGGGATCGCCCATCGCCGCCGATCTTCTGAGGGCGTCCATGTGGGTGGCCGACGTCGTTTATTTCCCGATCGAGACCGAACTCCTGCGCGCCGCCCGCCAGACGGGCTGCCGCACCATGAGCGGAGAAGGAATGGCCGTCTTTCAGGCGGTGCGGGCGTTCGAGCATTTTGCCGGGATCGCGCCCGACAAACAGGCAATGCGGGCCGTCTTTGCGGCTCAGGGTACGCCGTCGGCAACGTGAGCCGGCGAACTGCGGTGTCGGTCGCACCCGACGCCAATCAAAGGCGCCCAACAGCGCCGAACAGGAAAGAAAGGGAGGAAGTCAATGCGCCCAATGCTCAGACACCTGTTGCTCGCCGCCGCAACGGCGACGATCGGGCTCTCGGCAAATGCCGCGATGGCCCAGCAAAAGGTCGAGATCACTTACTCGGATACCGTTCCCGAGAACGACATCCGCACCGCGACGCTGCGCAAGGCGTTCGGCGAGTGTCTCGGCGATCAGTTCGATTTCAAGGACTATCACGGCGCCACCCTGTTCAAGCAGGGCACCGAGCTCACCGCCATGCAGCGCGGCAACCTCGATATGGCGAATCTCGCCATCTATGACCTGTACAACCAGGTGCCGGATAGCAGCATTCTCGGCGCGGCGTACCTGTTCCGCAGCTACGATCACATGCGCAAGGTGTACGATTCGGGCGTGCTGAAAGATCTCATGGCGGAGATCGAATCCAAGGCCAAGATCAAGATTCTTTCGAACCCGTATATCGGCACGCGCGAAGTCAACCTGAAGGGCGACAAGAAGATCATGACTCCGGCGGACCTCGCCGGCGTGAAGCTGCGCATGCCCGGCGGCGAGGGATGGCAGTTCGTCGGTGAAGCGCTCGGCGCCAACCCGACGCCGATGGCGTTCACCGAGGTCTATACGGCTCTCCAGACCGGGGCGATCGACGGACAGGACAATCCGCTGCCCGCGGACAAGGACATGAAGTTCTACGAGGTAACGAACCAGATCGTTCTGACCGGCCACCTGATCGCCAACAATCTGCACTCCATCTCGCTCAGCAAGTGGGAAAGCCTGACGCCGGATCAGCAGGCGAAGGTCCAGGAGTGCTCGATCAACTTCCAGAAGGCGCTCGACAAGGTCACGCTCGATCGTGAGGCTGAACTCGTGGACTTCTTCAAGCAGCAGGGCCTGAAGGTCTACGAGCCGGACAAGGAAGCGTTCCGCAACCATGTCCTCGATGCCTACAAGAACTCCAAATACTCGAAAGAGTGGCCGGCTGGCCTGCTCGAAAAGATCAACGCGCTCTAAGTGCGCTTCGTCAGCCCGGGACCTCTGTCCCGGGCTGACAGACGACCGGGAGGGGCGGGTTGGACCAGCTCAAATTGATTGTGTCGTGGCTGCACCGGCGCGCGGAAAACTTCGTCGCGCTGCTTCTGCTCAGCATGTTCATGACGTTCCTGATTCAGATCGTCTTCCGCTACCTGCTCAATTTGCCTCTGGGCTGGACGGTCGAATATGTGGCGATCGCCTGGCTGTGGGGCATCCTCTTCGGCTACGCCTTCGTCATCCGCGACGTCGACATCATTCGACTGGATATTCTCTACAACGCAATGCCGCCGGCGATCCGCCGCTTCATGGACATCACCGGCGGGCTGGTCATGGCCGGCATCCTGACCTGGTCACTGCCCAAGGCGTACGAATACGTGACCTTCATGAAGGTTGAGCGGACCTCCTACATCCAGCTTCCTTTCGACCTGGTCTTCTCGATCTACCTGCCTTTCGCGGTGTCGATCATCGTCCGTCTGTTGCTGAACGTCTGGCACGCAATTCGGGGCGACAGCCGCTACGTCGATCCGCTGGAAGCTGCGGGGGCCGATGACCGGATTTGATCCCATGACGGTCACGATCGTCCTGATCGCCGTGCTGGCGCTTTTCGGACAGTCGATCGGCATCGCCATGCTTTGCGGCACGATCGTCTTTCTCGGGCTCCGGCATTTCGATACGTCGATCGCCGCCGAGACGCTGCTCCAGGGTCTGTTCAACGGCTACACGCTGCTGGCGATCCCGTTGTTCATCCTTGCCGCAGATATCATGAACGTCGGCAGCCTGGCGGATCGGCTTCTGAGATTCTCGCAGGCGCTGGTCGGCCGCTTTCGCGGCGGGCTCGGCCACGTCAACGTGGTCGCCAGCCTGATCTTCTCCGGCATGTCGGGCTCGGCGGTTGCCGATGCGGTCGGAATGGGCCGCATCATCATCAACCTGATGACCAAGGACGGCAAATACACGCCGAGCTATGCCGCTGCGATTACCGCCGCTTCGGCGACCATCGGCCCGATCATCCCGCCGTCGATCCCCATGGTGCTCTACGCGCTCGTCTCCGATACCTCGATCGGTTACCTGTTCGCTGCTGGCATCCTGCCCGGTCTCCTGATGGGTTTGATGCTGATCATCATGAACGCGATCATCGCGCGCCGGCGCAACCTGCCTGTCGATGAGGCCGTGCCTCTGGCCGAAATCCCAGCGATCACCGTGCGGGCTTTTCCGGCGCTGATGTTGCCGGTCATCCTGCTCGGCGGCATCTATGGCGGCGTGATGACGCCGACCGAGGCCGCAGCCGTCGCAGCCTTCTATGCTCTGGTGATCTCCATCTTCCTGTACCGCTCGGTCAGCGTTCGCCAATTCTACGATACGCTGCTCAACAGCGCCCGTTCGACCGCAACGGTCGGCGTACTGATCGCCGGTGCGCTGGCTTTCAACTACGTGATCACGCGCGAGGACGTCCCGAACAAGATCGCGGCGTTCATGCAGCAGTTCGACCTGTCGCAGGTTGGCTTCCTGCTGGTCATCAATGTCCTCTTTCTTGTGCTCGGCTGTATCATCGAGGCTGGCGCGATCCTGGTGATCATCGTTCCGATCTTCATACCGACGGTCATCGCCCTCGGCATTGATCCTGTCCATTTCGGCGTGGTGGTGGTGGTCAACACCATGATCGGGTTGATCACGCCGCCCTACGGGCTGCTCCTGTTCATCGTCGCCGGGATCACCAAACAGCCGGTCGGCGCGGTCGTGCGCGATCTCGTGCCGTTCATCTTCGCGCTGATTGCTGCGCTTGCGTTCATCACCTTCGTACCCGACTTCGTTCTCTTCGTTCCGCGACTGCTTGGCTACAAGGGATGAGACGATGAAGACATCGATCGCGACGGTGTCGATCAGTGGCGACTTGCGGGAGAAGCTGGCGGCGATCGCGTCGGCCGGCTTCGACGGGGTCGAGATCTTCGAGAACGATTTCCTGGCCTTCGACGGAACCCCGGCGGAAGTCGGCGCCATGGTCAGGGATCACGGTTTGACCATCACCCTGTTCCAGCCCTTCCGCGATTTCGAGGGTATGCCGGAACCGCACCGCGCGCGCGCTTTCGACCGCGCCGAGCGCAAGTTCGAGCTCATGCAGCAGCTCGGCACCGACCTGATGCTCATCTGCTCCAGCGTGTCGCCGCTGTCGCTCGGCGGCATCGACCGGGCGGCTGCCGATTTCCATGAACTGGGCGAGCGGGCGGCACGGCGAGGCTTGCGCGTCGGCTACGAGGCGCTCGCCTGGGGGCGCCACGTCAACGATCACCGCGACGCCTGGGAGATCGTTCGGCGCGCCGATCACCCCAATATCGGCCTGATCCTCGACAGCTTCCACACGCTGTCGCGCAACATCGAGGTCGGTTCGATCCGCTCGATCCCGGGCGACCGCATCTTCATCGTGCAGCTCGCCGACGCGCCGCGCATGGACATGGACCTGCTGTCGTGGAGCCGACACTACCGCAACATGCCCGGCGAGGGCGACCTGCCGGTCACCGACTTCATGCGGGCCATCGCCGCCACCGGATATGCGGGAGTTCTGTCGCTCGAAATCTTCAACGATCAGTTCCGGGGCGGCTCGCCGCGCTCGATCGCCAGGGACGGGCACCGCTCGCTCGTCTGCCTGATGGATCAGGTGCGACGGGCCGAGCCGGCGCTCGCCATCGACGTGCCGGCGATGCCCGATCGGGTCCGCGTCGATGGCTTCGGGTTCATCGAGTTCGCCGCCGACGAGCACGAGGCCGAGACACTGGCCAGCATGTTCCGGACACTCGGCTTCGCCAAAGCCGGCAAGCACATAGCCAAGGATGTGACCCTGTGGCGTCAGGGCGAGATCAATCTCGTCATTAACAGCGAGCGCGAGGGCTTCGCCCATGCCTCTTATCTGGTGCACGGGACGTCGGTCTGCGACATCGGCCTCAGGGTCGATGACGCCGCCGCCACGGTCGAACGGGCGAGGGCGCTCGACGCCGACATCTTCTCGCAGCCCGTCGGCCCCGGCGAATTGAAGATTCCCGCCATCCGCGGCGTCGGCGGCGGCGTGATGCACTTCATCGACGGCGCCTCGGATCTTGCCCGGGTCTGGGACATCGAGTTCACGCCCGTTGGAGACGAGAAACAGGCCGGCGCCGGTCTCGTGGCGATCGACCACATCGCCCAGACGATGAACTATGAGGAGATGCTGACCTGGCTTCTGTTTTACACGTCAATCTTCCAGGCGCGGAAAACTCCGATGGTCGACGTGGTGGACCCGGCCGGCGTCGTGCGCAGCCAGGTGGTCGAGAACGACGGCGGCTCAATGCGCATCACGCTCAACGGCGCCGAGAACCAGCGGACGATCGCCGGTCACTTCATCGCGGAGAGTTTCGGCTCGGCCGTGCAGCACATCGCGTTGCGAACCAGCGACATGTTCGCGACCGCCGCGGCGCTCAAGGCCAACGGCTTCAAGCCGCTGGCGATCACCGCCAACTACTATGACGACCTCGAGGCACGCTTCGGCCTCGAGCCGTCCTTCCTCAAGACGCTACGTACCGAGAATATCCTCTACGACCGCGACGACCGCGGCGAGTTCTTGCAGCTCTACAGCCCCAACTACGGCGACGGGTTCTTCTTCGAGATCGTCGAGCGACGGGACGGCTACGCCGGCTACGGCGCGCCCAACGCGATCTTCCGCATCGCCGCCCAGCGGCGGTCCATGCTGCCGACAGGAATGCCGAGGCGGTAAGTCGCGACCAAGCGAAGGACCGGCCAGGGGCAGATTGAAGGGTTGGAAAGTGAGATCCGGCCCCTTGAGGCCGCCCGGCAGGCTAGTCCTCCGGTATCCAGACGAGCATGCCGCCGGGTTCGCGATTGTTCCACAGATAGTAGGGCACCGCCGTCCACCGCGTGGGGCTCTCTTCTGGCGGGGCGGTGCGATAAAGGTCGTCGTTCCAGCCATCGGAATTGACGGCCTTGCCCTCGGCAACCACCGTCACGATACCGTCGAAGAGGTCTTTCCGCTCGCTTGCCACCAACGCGGCGTTCCGCGGCAGCCGGATGTCCTTTACCCGGGCAGAGGGATTGTCGACCTGTTCGGCGCAATAGACCAAGGGGCCGCGCTTCAGCGCCGTGCGGCCGATGTCCATTTTCACGTTCGGGTGAGAATAGACACGTTCGATCGGCATAGGCAGTTCCAGATCGACTACGTCGCCTGAACTCCAGCGGCGCCGTATCTCCAGATAGCCATTCTTCGTCGCGGTCAAAACGTCGACGCTTTCGCCGTTGACTCGTGCTCGTGCGCTTCGCGCCCAGCCCGGGATGCGCAGCCTCAGTGCAAACTCGGTAGGTGCATCCGGATCGATCGCCAGCCGGATTTCGCCCGACCACGGGTAGGTGCTCGTCTCCTTGACCCGGACGGTATGACCGCCGACTTTCACGGTCGCCGTGTTGCCGCCGTAGAGGTGTACGGCGATCGAGTCGCTGCTGGTCGAATAGAAATAGCCGCCGACAGAAGCCACCAGCCGCGACACGTTCATCGTGCAGCAGGGACATGTGTGCCAGGCCCAGCGTGTGTGCTTGCCGTCACTTTCCAGCGGGTTCTCGTAGAAATAGTGCTCGCCGTCGCGCGAGAGACCGGACAGCGCGCCGTTGTAGAGCGCCAGTTCGAGAATATCGGCGTAGCGACCGTCGAGGTCGATATTGAGCATGCGTTGTGCCCAGAAGATCAGCGCTACCGATGCGCAGGTCTCGGCATAGGCGGTATCGTTCGGCAGATCGTAGTGCTCGGTGAACCCCTCGTTGTTCTTCGAGGGGCCAAGGCCAGCGGTCACGTACATCTGCCGACTGGTGACGTCGTGCCACAATGTTTCCAGCGCACGCTTCAGCGCCGCATCGCCGGTCTCGGCAACCAGGTCCGCCATCGCCGCGTAGAGGTACATCGCGCGGACTGCGTGGCCGACGACCTTCTCCTGCTCGCGCACGGGCTTGTGGGACTGATTGTACTCGTAGGTTTTGGCCCAGAAGTCCGCCGGGTCTTCGCCGCGGGCGACCGCCTCAACGTCGTAGTAATGCGGCGGTTGCCTGCCGCGCTCGTCGACGAAATAGGCGGCGAGGTCGAGGTGCTTCCGGTCGCCGGTGACTTGGTACAGCTTGATCAGGGCGAGTTCGATTTCCGGGTGACCGCCATAGCCGCGCTTCTGTCCCTCGTGGGGGCCGAACACCGAGGCGATGTGGTCGACGTATTTCAGCATGATGTCGAGGAGCCGGCGATTGCCGGTGGCATGGAAGTAGGCGATCGCGCCTTCGAGAAGGTGGCCGGCATTGTAGAGTTCGTGGTTGTCGCGAAGGTTCGTCCAGCGCTTTTCCGGCTCGCGGCCGAGGTACCAGCAGTTCAGATATCCGTCCGGCAACTGCGCGCGCGCCAGCCACTCGGTTATCTGGTCGATCTGGCCCTCGATAACCGCGTCGCGTCGGTGAGCGAGAGCGTAGCTGGCGGCTTCGATCCATTTGCCGACGTCAGAGTCCCAGAAGACCTGAACGGTGAAATCGTGGCGATTGCGCGGAAATCGGAGCGGCGGTGGCGGCTGCGGCAGGGTCAGCGATTCGAGAATTCCGTTGGCTTCGAGCTGACGGTGCTGGCTCGGAATCGAACGGGCGAGGACCGTGTCCAGCCGCTCACGCCAGAAGTCGCCCTCGATTTTAACGTCGGAAAAGTTCACAGGGGAAAAGCGGCGCATCCGTTCTTCTTCGTCCTTCTATCGGCGGCCCGGAAATCGAGTGCCGCCCGCTTCGGCGTCAACGGCCGCCGCCACACGATTCGCGCACGACCAGGGTGCACGGCAGTCGCTGAACGCCTTGCAGGTGTTTGCCGGCGATCATGTCGAGCATGCGCGCACCCGCCTTTCGGCCAAGATCCTTGAGGTTCATGTCGACACTGGTGAGCGGCGGCCGCGTGGCGGTCGCCATGACCTCCCAGTTGTCGAAACCGACGATCGAGACAGCCGCGGGCACGACGACACCGCGTTCACGAAGGGCGTCGGCGGCGCCTCGCGCGATCTGGTCGTTTCCACAAAACAGGGCGTCGGGCGGCGGACGCTCGCCCGCAAAGAGTTGTGCGATTGCCTCACGACCCCAACCTTCCGACCAAACTCCCGGAAGGTAGAACCCATCGATCTCTTCCAGGCCCGCCGCGGCCAGCGCCTTGCCGTAGCCGACCCGGCGCAGGCGCACGGCTTCAAACCGCTCGGGCCCGGTGATGTGTGCAATGCGCCGGCGGCCGAGTTCTGATGAGGTGCTCCACGGCCAGGGTCGCACCGCCTTCATCGTCGGGGACAAGGCAGTAGGCCTGCGGATCGTCGGTCTGCGAAAACACGTAGAGGATCGGCATGTCGCGACCCGGCACGACCAGCTTGTTCCGGCGGTCAGCGCGGCGCGCGGTGACGACGATGCCATCGACTTGCTTGCCGAGAAGCTGCTCGACGTGCTGGGCCTCGCGCTCCGGATCGTCGGTGGCATTGGCCATGAATACCGCCACGCGGCTGTCGGCCAGACATTCCTCGAGACCCTCCATGATCGGCATGGCGAAACGGCCGAAGGAGTTGTTGGAAATGAGGCCGACGGTGAACGTCTTGCCGCGATGCAGGCTCTGCGCGAGGTCGTTCGGACGGAAGCCCAGTTCCTTGGCGACTGCGATGACACGCGTCCGCGTCTCCTGGCTGAGACTGCCGGTCTGATTGAGGGCCTTCGATACGGTACCGACCGAGACGTCCGACGCGCGGGCCACGTCGCGGATGGTGACCGCCCGGCGAGAGGCTCGTGGTGACCGACCTGCCGCAATGCCGTGTGAGCCGGGCCGGGTGGGAGACTCGTCCATCGCAGGCGCCTACTTGACCGCGCCGGAGAGGAAACCGGCGACGTAGTATTTTTGAAGGAGCACGTAAACCGCGACGCAAGGGACGATGGCGATGATGACGCCGGCCTGGAGCGCGCCCCAGTCCACCGCGCCGAAATGGCCAGCGCGCACGCTCACCAGCATGACCGGCACGGTGAACTGCGTCTCCTTGCTCATGAAGATGAGCGCGCCGATGAACTCGTTCCACGAAGCGATGAAGGCGAACAGCACCACCGTGACGATGCCGGCCAACACCGCCGGAATGAAGATGCGCCAAAGCACCTGCCAGCTGTTGCAGCCGTCAATGACCGCCGCTTCTTCCAGCTCCTTCGGGATCGCCTCAAAGCTGTGGCGCATCAGGTAGATGCTGAACGGCAGCTGAAGCATGGTGTGGACGATGGCGAGACCAAGGTGGGTGTTGGAGAGATGGATCTTGGCGAACATGAGGTAGAGCGGCGTCAACAGCGCCTGGTAGGGGATCATCAGTCCGGCGATCAGGATCAGGAAGATCACTTCCTTGCCGGGGACCGGAAAGCGCGCCAGGCCGTAGCCCGCCGGAACCGAGAGCGCCAGACAGAGCACGATCGTCAGGCCGGCGACCATCAGGCTGTTGTAGAGGTAAGTGCCGAGCCCGGCCTGGAAGTGGATGACGTGCAGGTAGTTCTCGATGCTGAGGTGATAGGGGAGGTAGGTCGGCGGCACCGCGGAAGCGGACGCCTGCGTCTTGATGGACGCGAAAAACGACACCACGACCGGAAACAGCATCATGACGATGACGATCAGGCAGGCGGCGACGATGAGATAGGCCGAGCCGCCGCTCTGCGTCGTCGCTGAGACGCGCTGGCGGCTACCGGCATCGATGGCGGCGACGCTGGTCATGTCGAGCCTCTCCGGCGGGTCAATATGATCTGCGCCGTCGCGCACGCCATGATGATGACCGTCAGGATGATCGCGGTCGCCGAGCCGTAGCCGAGTTTGAAGAAGATGAACGAGTTCTGGTACATCCAGTAGACCGAGGTGAAAGTCAGTCCCTTCGGCCCGCCCGATGTCATGATGTAGAACTGCTCGAAGGCGAGCATCGAACCGATGGCGCTGATCAGCGTCATGAGCAGGATCGTGCGGTAGGAGAGGGGCACGACGATCCGCCGGACGCGCTGCCAATAGGTGGCGCCGTCGATCATCGCCGCCTCGACGATTTCATTGTCGATCGCCTGGATGCTGGCGACGAACAGGATCATGCCGAAGCCGACAACCTTCCACGTAACCGAGATGATCACGCCCCACAGCGCCAGGTCGGCGTCGGTGAACCAGACGATCGGCTGCGAAATGATGTGCAGGTCGACGAGAACCTTGTTGAAAAGACCGACCTGCTGGTCGAAGAGCCAGAACCACAGGAGGCTCGACGTGCCGAGGCCGATGACCACCGGCATGAAGATGACGCCGCGGGTGAATTGCTTCAGGCGGGTGTTCTCGGCCGTCAGCAGCGCCAGCAGAAAGCCGAGGATCATCAGGATCGGCGTGATGTAGATGGTGTACTTGATGGTGAAGAAGAGCGCGGAACGGAAGGTCGTGTCGGTGAACGCCCTGGTATAGTTGGCGAGCCCGACAAAGCGGCCGCCGCCGAGGAGCGAGGCGCTGGTCAGCGAGATGTAGATGAGCCGGCTGAGCGGATAGAGCACGAAGGCGGCCACGAAAATGAGCGCCGGCAAAATGTAGATGAGGCCAAGGTATCGGTTGCGCACCGCGTTCATGTCTGCGCCCCAAGTCTCCTCGCGGGACCGCCGGCGGTTTCCGGCGACCGCCAGCTCTCGCCCTTGATTGATACGCCGTCGCTACATCGGACGGAACCGGGCTGCGGACGCCTCAGGAAGGATATCCGCAGCCCGGACAATGTCGGCAGCCGCTACTGGCTGGCGATGTCCTTCATCTGCTGCTTGGCGGTCGCGATCGCGCCGTCAATGTCGCCATCGAAAATGGCGGTCTGCAACATCTGGATCCACGGGCTCGAGTTCGAGTTGACCATGTCGTTGAAGTGGAAGACCCACGGCACATAGCCGACGCTGACGGCCTTGGCGGTGGTCACCACACGCGGATCGGTGAAGTACTTGTTGTCGGCGAGGTCGGTCCGCGACGGAATGATGTTGTTCTTCGCCAGACCCTCGAGCTGCGCCTCGTCGGTGAGCTGCCAAGAAACGAACTTGCGGGCAATATCCTCGTTCTTGGAGCCCTTCGGAATGGCGATGACGTCGCCACCGACGAAGGCAGACTGCTCGCCGTCCTTCATGCCGGGCAGGATGCCGATGCCGAAGTCGAGGTCGGGCTTGTCCTTCTTGAGCACCGAAATCGCGAAGCCACCGGAACCGATGATGCCAATGTTGCCGCTCTCGAAGACGGAGAAGAAGTTCTGGCCACTGTCGGCCTGGGCGCTCTCGGGAATGAGCCCCTCCGTCCACATGGCGCGGTACTCGGTCAGCACCTGCTTGATGCCGTCGCCCTGCAGCGGCTCCTCATTGGCATCATGCGGCAGGAGCTTTGCGCCGCTCGCGACCATCGCGGGCGAGGTCACGAAGATGTTGCAGCCCGGGCAGGCGCCCGAGAAGTAGAAACCGTAGGTGTCGCCGCCGAGGGCGCGAATCTTGGCCGCATCCGCGTGAATCTCGGGCACCGAGGTCGGGGCCTTGTCCGGGTCGAGACCAGCCTTGCGGAAGAGATCCTTGTTCCACAGCAGCACGGACACGTCCGGCGTGAAGCCGGTGCCGTACATCTTGCCGTCGTAGGTGGCGAGGTCCTGGTACGCCTTGGCAACCTTGGCCTGGTTCGGATCGGCCTTGAGCTGGTCGGTGAGGTCAGTCAGGAAGCCCGCGCGCATGAAGTCGGGCATGTAGATCAGATCGAACGAGATGAGGTCCGGGACCTCGCCGGACTGAACGCCGGTGGCGAGCTTGGTGACCATCTGGTCGTCCGGGATCACCGTCAGGGTGATCTTGTCGTCGTGGCCGGAGTTCCACAGGTCGATCATGTGTTGCGCAGCGGCTGCACCGCTGGAGCGGACCCACTGGCTGAGCTCCGCCGCATTGGCGGAGAGCGGCATTGTCACCGCCAGCGCCGACACGACGAACGCAATTCCACTGATGCCTTTCCAGGTTTTCATATCTTCCTCCCTCGTGAAATCGTCCGTGCGCGGGGCGCGCCAGGCGTTTCGTTGTTCTAGAGAAGAGCTTTTCCGCGTCTGACCAAGGAACCCTCTCAAGTCTCGGGTTTGGCTCGCTTGGTGGCTCGGAAAAGCTTTTCCGCGCAGCAAATAAGCCATATTTGGTCCTATCTCGCAATAGGAACGTCCAGACGCATTGCTGGAAACCCGCTTGCATTCGTGCCCAAGGACTAGCAAGCGGCCAAGCCCGGGCTAACGGGCGGCGTCGGCGATTGTGGCGCGATATGCCTCTACGGCGCGGTCAAGCGTCCCTCGCCATCATCGGGAAGAACACACCGAACGCACTGCCCGATCGCTGCCTTCGCGACCTCGGGCGGGGTCGTGGAGATGCTGCGGGCGCCCTTCGCGTCGATGCCTGCAATCGGACCGTTTGGAAAAGGGAACCGTTAGTCATTTCGGTTTGCCAGTCCTTAGTCGGCCTCTGTCACCGTCCTATCTGTCGGTCGTCGCTGGCGGGGCGCCGAGGTCGAGGAATCGGCCGGAGAGCAGCCGAAAGGGCGGGAACCCCGCGACGCTATTGGCAACCAGGAACGCGAAATCGGATGAGATGCGGCGCGTTTTCGCCGCCTGCCGCAGCTATTTTCTGACGGCTGCGGCGTTCAGCTTCGCCGTCAACGTGCTCTATCTCGCGGCGCCCCTTTACATGCTTCAGGTCTATGACCGGGTCATCTCCTCGGGGAGCGTCACCACGCTCGTCATGCTGACGATCATTCTGGTGGCGGCGCTGGCCGCGCTTGCTGGTTTGGACGTCGTACGCGCCCGCATATTGGCGCGGGCGAGCGTGCGCCTCGACCGGATGCTCGGCGCGCGAGTCGTCTCCGCGACCGTCGAGCATCTCGGCGGCTCGGGCGCCGGTGCGCAGCTATTGCGGGATTTCGATACGTTCCGGCAATTCATCACCGGCGCTGGCGTGCATGCGCTCCTCGATCTGCCGTGGACGCCGATCTACGTCGCGGTGATCTTCCTGTTGCATCCCTGGCTTGGCTTCTTCGCGCTTGGCTCGGTAGTGGTCCTCGTCCTGTTGGCATTCGCCAACGAATGGCTGGTGCGAACTCCGCTCGCCGAGGCCAACGCCGCGGCGGCGCGGAACTATGCCTTCACCGAAATGAGCCTGCGCAATTCCGAGGTGATCAAGGCGATGGGACTGATGGATGGCTTGCTCCGGCGCTGGGACCGCGACCGCCAGCGGGTGATCGCGGGGCAGGTCGCCGCCAGCGACCGCGCAGGCGCCATGACCAGCCTCATCAAGTTCATGCGAATGGCCATGCAGTCGCTCATTCTCGGTCTCGGCGCGTTGCTCGTGATCAGCCGGCTGGCGAGCGCGGGGGTGATGTTCGCCGCTTCCATGCTGCTCGGCCGCGCGCTCCAGCCGGTCGAGCAGACGGTCGGGCAATGGCGCAGTCTGGTTTCGGCGCGCTCCGCCTATCTGCGTGTTCGCGATCTGCTCGCGGCAAGCCCGCCGCTGGAACGCACGCTGACGTTGCCGCGGCCGACGGGCCGCATCTCGGCCGAGGCCGTTCTCTATGTGCCGCAAGGAACGACCCGACCAACCCTGCGCAATGTCAGCTTCCAGGTCGAGCCCGGTGAGGCGCTCGGCATCGTCGGCCCCTCCGGCGCCGGCAAATCGACGCTCGCCCGCGCTCTCGTCGGTGTGCTTCGTCCAAACTCGGGCGTGGTTCGCCTCGACGGCGCCGATGTTTTCGCGTGGCCCCACCAGTCGCTTGGCCGGCACATCGGCTACCTGCCGCAAGACGTGGAACTCTTCGCTGACACGGTTGCGGCAAACATCGGACGCTTCGCCACGGACAGCGATGCCGAGATCATCCATGCGGCGCAACTTGCCGGCGTGCACGACATGATCCTGCGTCTGCCCCACGGGTACGAGACGCAGGTCGGGGAGGGGGGCGCCATCCTTTCTGGCGGGTACCGGCAACGCATCGCCCTGGCGCGGGCGGTGTTCGGCAATCCCAGCCTCGTGCTGCTCGACGAGCCCAGCTCCAATCTCGATAGCGACGGCGATCGGGCTCTCGCCGACTGCATGGCGCATCTGAAGGAAAGGGGAACGACGGTTGTCATCATCTCACATCGTCCGGCAACGCTCGGCGCGGTGGACAAGATCCTGATCCTGCGCGACGGTGCGGTCGAAGTGTTTGGCGATCGGTCGGAAACGCTGGCCCGGCTCAAGCGGCCGGCGCGGGTGCAGGCCGTGGAATCCGCCGACGCCTGGGCAAACGCGGCGAATGGTTGACATGCCGCCGTCGCTGACATCCCTCGCCAAGCTTCCCGTGGCACGCGAGCCGCCGCCGAGTGAGTCCGCGCGCGGCGCCGTCCGCGCCGGCTGGATCATCGTCCTCCTCTTCTTCGGCGGCTTTGGCGGATGGGCGATGACCGCGCCTCTCAACGGCGCCATTGTCGCGAATGCCGTGGTCAAGGTCGAAGGCAACCGCAAGAGCGTGCAGCATCTCGACGGCGGTATCGTCAAGGAACTCCGGGTCAAGGAAGGCGACCGGGTGAAAGCCGGCGATGTCCTCGCCGTGCTCGACGATACCGAAACCCGCGCCGAATACGATGTGCTCAGACAGCAGGCCACCCAGCTTCGCGCCACGCAAGCGCGCCTCGAGGCGGAATTGGCCGGGGCCTCGGAGGTCACGTTTCCCGCCGACCTTCTGTCGAGCTCTGAGCCGTTCGTGCAGGCCGCGCTTCAGGGACAGCGCAGCGAGTTTGAAACCGGCCGGGCCGCGATCGACGGCCAGAAGGAAAGCCTCGGCAAGAAGATCGCCGAGCTGGAAGAGCAGATCACCGGCAGCCGGTCGCAGCTCGCGGCCTATCGCGATCAGCGCCAGTCGGTGGTCGCCGAGCAGGACAGCCTCCAGGGCCTCCTCAAGGAGGGCCTCATCGCGCGCTCGCGGATGCTGCAGTTGGAGCGCACGCAGGCCGGTCTCGAAGGCCAGATCGGGACCACCGAAGCCGCCATCGCCGCGGCGCGGCGCAGCGTCGAGGAACTCCAGCAGCAGATTGCCCAGATCGGCGCCGACCGCGCCGCCGAAGTCAGCAAGGATTTGCGTGACGCCGAAGCCAAGCTGCTGGATGTGACGCCGCGTTTGCGGAACGCCCAGGCGGCGCTCTCGCGAATGCAGATACGTGCGCCCTACAGTGGAGAAGTTGTTGGGCTCGAAGTCTTCGGGGTCGGCGCCGTGGTCGGGCGTGGGCAGAAGATCCTCGACATCGTGCCTGACGGAAGTGCGCTTGTGGTCGAGGCCCAGGTGCATGTCGAGGATATCGGCGACATCCACCCTGGTATGGCCGCGGAGGTGCACTTCACCTCGTACAAGCAGCGCACCGTTCCCCTTATTCACGGAACGGTGGGGCAGGTGTCGGCCGACCGGCTCGCCGACCAGCGCACCGGCGCGCCCTACTATCTGGCGACCGTGAACGTGGACAAGGAGGAACTGGCCGCGAGCCCTGAGATCAAGCTGTATCCCGGAATGCCGGCCACGGTGATGGTGACGACCAAAGAGCGCACCGCGCTGGACTACCTGGCGGGCCCGCTGGTCGCCTCATTCGATAGATCGTTTCGGCAGAAATAGCGTCCGCCTGTCAGAAGCGTTTGCAACCGGGACCGGCGCGTATAAGACTTTGCCGCGAGGACGGCTGATCCTGACGCGGTTGCGCGGATTCAGTCTTGCTCCTGGCGCCCGTAGCTCAGTGGATAGAGCGTCGCGCTTCGAACGCGAAGGTCGGGAGTTCGATACTCTCCGGGCGCACCATCAGTCGGCCGGATGGCCGCAGCGATGGTCCAATGGCGGGCGACCATGCCGCATGGCGATCCTGCCGTCCAGCTGCGAAACTGGCGCCATGCCTGCCGACGATCAGCAACCAAGCGGCCCACCGCCTGCAAACGGCTGGGGATTGACGATCGCGATGGTCCTCACCTTCGCGATCGCCGTGTTTACGTGGTTCGAGATCCACTGAGCCGCATGGGTGGGCTCGGCTGTCAGGCTGCCTTCTGTCGGGCGGCCACCGACCCGCGCGGCTTCGCGCCGTAGCGCTCGCCCATGAGCTTCTCGAAATAGTCGCCGAGGACGGCGAACTGGCCGACCAACGCGGCGAAATCGGCGCGCGGAACGACCAGCACGTCGACCGCGGTGAGGGCGCGCACGTCCGCTGTGCGCCGAATGTCATCGAGGAGCGCCTTCTCGCCGAAGACTTCGCCGCGATGCAGGATCGTCACCTGCTGCTCCGGCCTGCCGTTCGCGGCCGGTTGGAACACCTCGACCTCGCCGCTCTGCACCGCGAACAACTCGCGGCCGATCTCGTGCTTGCGGATGATCGTCTCGCCTGGCTCGAAATGGGCCATGTGGACGCCGGTCGGGCGAATGTTGCGAATCCGCGCAATGTCACGTGGGAAGATCAGGTCGAGAATCCAGTCGAGCAGGACGCGCACCTTGCGGGCGACCCCCGGAAGCTTCGCCCAATAGACCGCGCGCCACGCCAGCCATGCGAAGAATCCCGAGAAGCGGATGCCGAGCACTTCGGCGACGGCGGACCGGTTGCCAAGCGAAGCCAGCATGCCAAGATTGCGAAAGCTGAACCGGTTCAACGGCTTGCCGTCGATGGCCGCCAGGATGTTGCGGGCGCATGTCCGCGCCTCGCCCACCGCGAATTGCGCGGTCGGTGGGCACAGCGAACCCGGGTTTGCCGGATCGGGAACACCGGCATTGTCGCCGATCGCCCAATAGCCGGGCCGGCCGGTCAACTGCAGCGTCACGTCGGTCTCGAACACACCGATGCCGCGGCCCTTATGCGTGCCTTCGACGAACTCGCCGGTCTGCAAAAGGTCGCGGACCACCGGGTTGGCGACGTTGCCGACCGTGCAGACGAGCGTCCGCGTCGGGATGAACAGGCCCGAAGCCAGGTAGACGCCGTGCTTGGTCGCGGCGCGCACGCGTTCGTTCATGACCATGTCGACGCCACGCTTGCGCAGGATGCGATCGGCGGCGTGGCCCAACGCCGGGTTCATTTCCGGCAATACGACGTCGCGCGAGTGGATGAGGCACAGGCGCACGTCGGAGCGCGCGATGTTCGGGAAGTTGGGCAGGCAGCGGCGCAGCATCTCCGACAGTTCGCCGATGGTCTCGACGCCGGAGAAGCCGCCGCCTGCGACGACGAAGGTCAGCAGCGCCTGCTTCTCGGCGGGATCGCTGGCGATGTCGGCGAGCTCCAGGCAGCGCAGCACGTGGTTGCGCAGCCGGAATGCGTCGCCGAGGTCCTTCATGGCGAGGCCGTGCTCGCGCACGCCGGGCATCGACGAGACATCGCTGAGTTTACCGAGGGCGAAGACGAGATGATCGTAGGGCACCTCGACCAGCTCGCGGCCCTCGCCCTGGGTGACGAGGACGACCTTGCGGGCGGAATCAACGCCCTCGATGTGACACCAGCGGAAATGGGCGCGCGGCAGGAGATCGCGGATCGGATTGACGATGTGGTTGGGGTTGACGCTGGCGGCCGCGACTTCGGGAAGCAGCGGCTGGAAAACAAAATAGTTCTCCGACGACAGCACCTCGACCTCGATGTCGCGGCGTCCCTCGGCCATGCGGGTGAGTTTGCAGGCCGTGGCGACGCCAGCGAAGCCCCCGCCGAGGATTACCACGCGGGTCGGTTTCGGCTTCTGTTGGACCGAGTCGGGCGTGCGCTTGGGCACGGGATAGGGATAGTCGATTGCCATAATCATGCTCCGTCGTGCCGAAGCCGCCGCAGCGCATGAATGGTGCGCGACCGTTTGAAACAAGGCGATGGCTTCGGGTCGATGCGGAGGTACGTCCGCCCGGCCCGTTCCGCAGTGAAGCCGGTCACAAGCCGGGATGGGAGGATACGCCCGGCAAGGCCCGGGAGCGTGCCGCTACCGTCTGCCGGCCGCGCCGATCAGGGCGAGGTATTCCCAAACCACGGTCGCGGCGGCGAGCGCGGTGATTTCGGCGTGGTCGTAGGGCGGCGATACCTCGACCACGTCCATGCCGACGAAACGAATGGCCGCAAGGCGGCGGAGCATTGCCTGGACCTGCCAACTGGCGAGTCCGCCGATCTCCGGCGTGCCGGTCCCGGGCGCGAATGCCGGATCGAGGACGTCGATATCGAAGCTGAGATAGGCGGAGGCGTCGCCGACGATCGCGGTCACGCGCTCCGCGACGGCTTGAGGCCCAATCTCGTGGACGGTCTGTGCGTCGAGGATGGTGACGCCCTGCTCGACGGTCCAGTCGTGGGTGGCGTTGCCGACCGGTGAGCGGATGCCAATCTGGACCGTTCGGCGCGGGTCGATCAGGCCCTCTTCGATGGCGTGGAAGAAGACCGAGCCGTGCGCGTAGGCCTGGCCAAAGTTGTTCCGCCAGGTATCGACGTGGGCGTCGAAGTGGACGAGCGCCAGCGGCACGCCCTGCCGCTTCGACGCCGTGCGCAGCAGCGGCAGTGTGATGCCATGATCGCCGCCGAGTGCGATCAGGTGGTCGATACGAGCGGATTGCTGTTCGATGAGGGCGAGCGTGGCCGGAATATCGCCGAGGGCCACGGCGAAATCGCCGATGTCGGACAGCGACAGCGTCGCCGGATCGACGCGCCAGTGAGGGTGGTCGCCATCGGCCAGCATGCGGCTCGCCTGGCGAATGGCGGCCGGACCGAAGCGGGCGCCCGGGCGATTGGTGGTGCCGACGTCGAAGGGAACGCCGGCGATGCAGAATTCCGCGTTGGCATCGTGCCGCCCGATGCCAAGGAAAGTCGGTGGAAGCGCAAAGGTCGGCGTTTCGGCCATTGATGTCACGCGAAGCGGAAGACGGCAGCGGCGACAGCGCAGGTCCAGCGGCCGGTGTGTTCGCCTTCGCCGGCGGCGGTCAGCGAGGTGCTGCCGATGATGAGTTGGCTGGTCTCATAGACCTTCTTGCGCTCGTTCCACGCCGCATCCGGGTCGAATTCGATGCCAAGCGTTGAGGCGAGCATCGTCGCGGCGAGGTCCTCTGCGTATTCGCCGCTTTGTTCGCTGGTCATGCCATGACCGTGGTGCTCGGAGATGTAGCCATACATGGAGGGATTGGTCGGACGGGCAAGGCCGATGCTGGCGTGGATGCGGCGGCCGGGCTCATTGGTTTCGGAGCGCGCCATGACGCAGAAGGTGATTTCGCCCGGCTTGAGCTTTTGCACGCCGGTCGGCCGGTCGAGCTGCTCGCAGCCCGGCGGCAGGATCGAGGAGACGGTCACCAGGTTCTGCTGCTCGATATCGGCGTCGCGCAGCGCCAGCTCGAAGGCGGTCAGCTGTTCGCGGTGAACGCCAACGCCGCTGGTCAGGAAGAAGCTGGTGGGAATGGGGAACATGGGATCGCCGCCCGTCTTTCGCCGATTTTTGACAGTGGCGGCTCGGGCGACAGTCGTCAATGCGCGGGAACCCGCGATCCGGCCAGCCTTCAGCGAGTCGTTAACCCTAACCCACTAGCGTGCCGCCTGGGTCTTGTTCCGGCCCGCGTGTTGCGTCTTTGAGTCTGGCATGTACGTCGCCGTAACCAGCGTCGATCTTGCTCTGTGGAAGACACGGAACTTCGTGTTCTTCATGGGCATCATCGCCATGAACTACACGATCATGCGGCCGTCGCCGGTTGACCTGATCTTCGTCTGTTCGCTGCTCCTCTGTCTGGTGGTCAACCAGAAGGTCCGCACGAACTTCGTCATCCTGACGCTCTTTCTGCTGGGCTGGGGCCTGTCGTTCTTTCTGGCCTCGGTGCCGCACCTCTATGAGGTCTTCCGCGCCGACGTCCCCACCAAGGGCAGCGTGCCGTTCGAGCTCCTGGCCAAGACGTTCGTCCTGCTGATCGCGTTCACGGCCTGCTACATTTCGACGAGCTGGAACCGGGCGACATACGAGACCTTCATGAAGGTCTATGTCGCCGCCTGCGTGATCGCCTCGCTGCTTGGCACGTTCGGCTTCGCCAAGGGGATCGATCTGCTCACCTGGGACCAGCGGGCGCGCGGTCTGCTCGACGATCCCAACATGTACGGATCGATGCTGGCGCCGTCGATCCTGTGCTCGATCTATCTTCTCAACTACCGGGTGGTGCGGCGCTGGATCATGCTGACGGTGCTGCCGATTCTGGTCGTTGGCCTGATGCTGTCGTTCTCGCGCGCGGCGATCGTCGCCACGCTGATCACCACCTGCGCCTATATCTTCTTCCTGAATCGCCTCGATCTGAAGCGGCTGGTGCCGGCGCTCGTTGCGCTGGCGACACTGGCGCTGGTCCTGTTCGTCATCGCCTCGCTGTCGTCGCAGGAATTCACGCAGAAATTCCTGCAACGCCTGACCTTTGCCGAATCCTACGACCTCGGACGGGAAGGGCGGTACGGCCGGTATCTGCTGGTGCTGCCGATGATCCTCGACAATCCGATGGGGCTCGGCGTGCTGCAACTCGAGAAGATATTTCCCGAGCCGATCCACAACATCTTCCTGTCGTCCTTCGTGAACTACGGGTGGAGCGGCGGCTTCACGTGGCTGCTGCTGGTCGGCTCGTCGATCGTGCTGGCGGTGGAGAACTACCGGCGTACCCGCAGCCCGGTTGCCGTGTTGCTGATGTTCACGTTCCTCGCCGTCGTCATGTGCGCCTCTCTGCACGAGGGCGAGCACTGGCGGCATTTGTGGCTGTTCATCGGCCTGCTATGGGGCTTCACCCAGGCCAACTTCCGCGAGACCGCGCGGGTCACGCCGCAGCCCCCCGCGGTTGCACCGACAAGGCGGCTTCTGACGGTGCCGGCCAGGGTCGCGGCCATCCCGCGCGCCGGGTCGGTCCGCAGCGGTCGTCAGTAGGCGTTCTCGCCCTTGAGCAGCCGAAACGGCGTCATCGCGACGATGGAGAGGTCGAACATCACCGACCAGTTCTCGATGTAATACAAGTCGTGGTCGACGCGCTGCTGGATCTTGTCGGCAGTGTCGGTCTCGCCGCGCCAGCCATTGACCTGCGCCCAGCCGGTGATGCCGGGCTTGACCCGGTGCCGGGCGAAGTAGCCGTCGACGACGTCGTTGTAGAGCCGGTTGGCCGCCTTGGCCTGGAGCGCGTGCGGGCGCGGACCGACCAGCGACAGGTCGCCCTTGAAAACGACGTTGAAGAGTTGCGGCAGTTCGTCGAGGCTGGTTTTGCGGATGAAACGGCCGACGCGCGTGACGCGCGGATCGTCGCGGGTGACAAGTTTCGCCGCCGCGGCATCGCTCTGATCGGTGTACATCGAGCGGAACTTGTAAACCTCGATCAGCTCGTTGTTGAAGCCGTAGCGCTTCTGCTTGAAGAGCACCGGCCCTTTGCTGTCGAGTTTGATGGCGATAGCGACCAGCACCATCACCGGCGCGGCAAGCAGAAGGATTAGCCCGCCAACGATGCGGTCGAACAACCACTTGGACACGATGTCCCAGCCGGCGATCGGCCTGTCGAAGACGTCGAGGAAGGGAACCTTGCCGACGAAGGAATAGGTGCGCGGCCGGAAGCGCAGGCGGTTGGCGTGCGCCGACAGGCGAATGTCGACCGGCAGGACCCAGAGCTGGCGGAGCAACTGGAGGACGCGGTTCTCGGCGGTGATTGGGAGTGAAACAATGAGCAGGTCGATGCGGGCAATGCGGCCGAAATCGACGAGTTCGGCGACGGTGCCGAGCTTCGGATAGCCGGCAACGATGGGCGGCGAGCGGTCGTCCTTGCGGTCGTCGAAGATGCCGCAGATGCGGACATCGTTGTCGGGCTCGGCCTCGATGGCGCGAATGAGCTGCTCGGCGCTCTCGCCGCCGCCGACGATCACCGCGCGCCGCTCGAGACGCCCGGATTTGATCCATTCGCGAACGAGGCGGGCGAGAGCCAGGCGGAAGCCGGTGAAGACGAGCAGGCCGGAGACGTACCAGGAAGTGACCCAGACGCGCGAATAGGTGTCGCCGATCTTGGCGAGGAAGGTGACCACGGCGAAGAGGACGAAGACCATCGTCCAGGCAAGGAAGACGCGGCCGAGCTGGAGGGCGCCGCGGCGGAAGGCAACGATCGAATAGCCGTCGGCGAACTGGATCATGACGACCGCGGCAAGCGATCCACCGACCAGTGGCACGGCGTACCACCAGGACGCGCCGTCGGTGGGCGTCACATAGGCGAAGTAGGCGATGGCGCCGACGAGGAGCACGGCCGCGAACTCGATCAGGCGGGCGACGCCGGCAAGCAGGATCGGCGAGACCGGACTGCGCGACAGGCTGGCCGCGACCAGGCGCGCAGCAACGCTCAGCGTCGGGTTGCCGGCGACATCGCTCACTGATTCAACCGTCCCGGCGCGCTCTGCGCGGGCCGCCATGGTGGTCGTGGTGGTGTCGTGTTGGTTCATTAGCAAGCGTCCGCTCAACCCGTTCCGATCCCCGGCGAATTGCCTACAGGACCGGGGCTAAGATCGACTTGTTCGGACTACTAAAATTGTAAATATCGCGCAGAGAATCCGGCGAACGTTCTTAACGCGCTATGGCGCTGCGATAGACCCCTTCGATCGCGGCGGTCATCGCGTCGACGCTGAAAACCGGACGAATCAGGGCTTTCAGCCGCTCCGCGTCGGCGCGGGCCGCCTCGGGCGCGTCGAGCGCGGCCGCCATGGCGGCGGCGAGTTCGGCGGGGTCGCCGGGCGGTACCAGACGATCGGATTCCGGTCCGAAGATCTCGGGGATGCCGCCAACCCGGGTGCTGATAAGGGGCATTCCGGCGGCGACGGTCTCCAGCACGATGTAGGGCATCGCCTCGGTTCGCGACGGGATGACGACCGTGTGTGCGAGGCGGAAGGCCTCGCGCGCGGGCATCGGGTCACGGAACGTGACGATGTCGGAAAGGCCCGCTTCAGCAGCCATCGTCACATAGTGGGGCTTGTCCTCGCCGCCGCCGACGATGACCGCGGTCGGCGGCCGGCGCGCGCTTTGTCGCAGGAGAGCCATCGCGGCGATGAAGATGTCGAGTGCCTTCACCGGGCGGAGATGGCCAATGAAGAGAAAATCGGCGGCGTCCGGGTTGGGGGTAACCGGCTCGAATTCCTCCGGCTTGACGCCGTTCGGCACGACCGTGGCGGGCGCCCGCGGCGCACCGACCTTCTCGGCATAGAGGGCAGCTTCGTGCTTGCTGACGAAGATGAACGCGTCCGTCATGCGGCCGAGCATGCGCTCGGCGGCGAAATAGATGCGGCTGGCGTTCGTTTTGGCATCGAAATTCAGGCTGCCGCCGTGCGGTGTGTAGATGCGGGCGACGCGGGTACCCGTAGCGCGCAGGAAAGTGCCGGCGGCGCGGGCATAGGCGCCGCCCTTGGCGCCCTGGCCGTGCAGAACATCGGGCGCCAGCGACCGCACGATTGCCGCCACGCGCAGCGTTGCCGGCAGGTCGGCGGCCCCGAGTTGGCGGTGCATGGGAAAGCGCGTGATGCCGAGAGCAAGATGTGGCCGCATGCCTTCCAGCAGCGCGTTGTCATACTTCCCGACGTTGGACGAGTCGCAGACGATACCGACGGCGTGGCCGGCCGCGTTCTGCGCCTCGGTAAGATCGCGAACGTGGCGGAAGAGGCCGCCGACCGGATCACGGAAGACGTGGACGATTTTCACTCGGGCGTCTTTCCCTGGCGGACCGGCGCACTCCGCTGCCGGTCAGAGGTGGCGCTCACGTACGTAGATGGTGTCGCCGGGGAGAACGGGATCGCTCAGCCTGAGGAGGGCGGTGGCGACCGTCCCGCCGACACTGCGGGTGACCTGAATGGTGTAGGTGTCCGCACGGGGTGTAAAGCCCCCGGCGACCGCGATTGCCTGCTGGACAGTCATACCGGGCACATAAGGATATTGCCCGGCGGCGCCGACCTCGCCCATGGCGAAGAACGGGCGGTAGCGGTCGATCTCGACCGAGACGTCGGGATTGCGGATGTAGCTTTTGCGCAGCCGGGCGCCGATGTCGGCCTCGACCTGCGCCGTCGAGCGGCCGCGAGCGGGTACCGTGCCGATGAGCGGCATGTCGATGCCGCCGGCCTGGTCGACGACATAGGTGTTCGAGAGGTCCGCCTGACCGAAGACGATGACGCGCAACCGGTCGCCGGCGTCCAGTTGGTACGGCGAAACCAGCTCCGGATGATAGCTGTCCTGAACGTTTGGATTGTTGGCGCAGCCTGCGAGAAGGATGAGCCCCGTCAACAAAATTGGCAGTCCGTACGAACGCATTTGACGGCTTGGGCCCAATGGCGCGGCGATGCGGGGACTATCAGGCCGGTATGGTTAATGCCGCGTAAAGGCGGGTCCGGACGGCAGCGAAGTATCGGAGTCGGTTAAACACCCGTTAATCAAGCTTAACGCCTGGCAACTATAGAAGGGGCCGCCGTTAACGATGTGATTACCATGAGCCCCGATCATCCAGGCTCATTCTTACCGTGTGAGTCTCGTGATGAACATTCGGCCCAACCAAGCAGCAGAGACGGAAATCGACCTCAGGGCATTGTTCTCAACCTTGTTGAGGAAAATGCCGTTTGTGGTCGTGTTCGTGCTCATCGTGACTGCCGGGACTTACGTCCTTCTGGGCAAGCTAACGCCGACCTACACGTCCGAGGTGGGCGTTCTCATCGAGACGGGTGAAACGACGCTCACCCAGACCACCCAGGTGAATCCAGGCGATACGCTGACGTCGCTGGACGAGCAGGCGATCACCAGCCAGGTGCAGTTGGTCCGTTCGCGCGACCTCGCGCGCAGCGTTGCCGCCAAGCTCGACCTCGCCAGCAAGCCCGAGTTCAATCCGGCGCTCGGCAAGCCATCCCTTTTTAGCGAGCTCCTGGCGTCCATCGGTCTCGCCGGCAAGTCGACCAGCAACGTCGAGGACGACGTCCTCAAGGCCTACTACAAGAAGCTGTCGGTCTTTGCGGTCGACAAGTCGCGCGTGATCAATATCGATTTCATGTCGAGCGACCCGGTACTCGCCGCCGACATCGCCAATGCGATCGCGGAAGGCTACATCGCGCTGGACCAGGAGGCGAAGCGAGCATCGACAGCGGATGCGGCGACGTTCCTGTCGCAGCAGATCGACGAATTGCGCACGAAGGTGCAGGACGCCGAGGGCAAGGTCGAGGCATTCCGCAGCCAGAACGATTTGTTCTCCTCCGGCGGCACATCCGATACGACGCTGCCGCAGCAGCAGCTCGGTGACCTGAACACCGAACTCGGCAAAGCGCGGGCCGACATGGCCGATGCGCGGGCGAAGGCCGACCAGATTCGCGCGGCCCTCAAGGCCGGCATCACGCCGAACGTGCCCGAGGTGCTCAATTCGCCGCTGATCCAGCGCCTGATCGAGCAGCAGGTGGCGCTGCGTGCGCAGATTGCGCAGCTTTCCGTGACGCTGATGCCCCAGCATCCGCGCATGAAGGAACTGACGGCGCAGGAAGCCGACTTCGACCGGCAGATTGCGGCCGAGTCGCGCAAGATCGTCGACGCTCTCGACGCGCAGGCGAACCTTGCGCAGGCGCGCGAAGACCAGATCACCGACAGTCTCTCCCGCCAGAAGGTGGTAACCGGCGAGGCCAACGGCGCCGAGGTGGAGTTGCGGGCGCTCGAGCGCGAGGCATCAGCGCAGCGCGACCTTCTCGACACCTATCTCAGGCGCTACCGTGAGGCTGTATCGCGCGAGCAGGCGAGCCTGCCGCCGGCGGATGCGCGCATCATCTCGCGGGCGTCAGTGCCGAATGAACCAAGCTTTCCGAAGAAGGTTCCGATGACCGCGATTGCGGCGCTGGCGTCGTTGATGCTGGCCGTGGCGTTCATCCTGTTGCGCGAATTGGCGAGCGGGCGACCGCTGCGCCGCGTGCAGTTCGACGAGACGTTGCCCATGATTCCGGACGCCGTGCCGGTCGGCGGCCATCTGCGCTGGGCAGACGACCACAGCGTGCGACGCATGATGCCGAGCGATCCGACGCTCGCTCCCGAACTGGTCGATCGCGTGGAGGAGTCGCTGACCGCGATCGCCGGAGAGATCATCGAGAGCGACGCCAAGCGCGTGCTGGTGACGCTGACGGAAGGCTCTGACGAGAACGGCCGACCACTGGCCGCCGTGGCGCTCGCGCGGGCTTTGGCGCGCGCCGACGCGCGCTCGGTCGTGGTCGATTTCCGCGGCGACGGCGCCAATGCGGTGTCCATGGGCGAGGATACGGATCTGCCCGGGTTTTCGGACCTCTTCGACGGCGAAGCATCATTCGCGCAGGTGATCTTCCGCGATCGCCGGTCGCGGGTCCATTTCATCCCGGCCGGTCGCGAGCCGCTGAAGCCGGAACTCCTCGCCGAAGAACGGCTGGAAACGATCCTGTCGGCCCTGGCACTGACCTATGACTGCGTCGTGCTCGACGCCAGCGACGCGATGATCGCGACCGTTGGCCGCACCGCGGACATCTCGGTGGTGGTCAGCGAGTTCAGTGCGTCCGATCCGCGCACTAAAGGGGCCTGCGACCGCGTGACGGCGGTGACCGATGCCAAGATTCTGGTCCTGGTTGTCGATCCGGCGCCAGGCCCTCGCGACGGCGAGGTGGCCCCTGTGACGCGCGAGGGCGCGGCCGCCTGAGCCGCTCAGTCGCCCGGGTCCGGGCGCTGCATCCACTTGATGATCATGCCGGCGGGAATGACCCAGATCAGCCCGGCGATGGCGAAATAGAGCGTCTGAACGAGAACCGACGTGCCCGGCAGCTTGGCCGCGCCGATGGTCATCGCCACCAGCGCATAGATCGGGACGAAGAGGACGAGCAGCGCCGCGCCGAGAAGCTTGCGTAACGTGCGCGGCATCGTGTCGCCTTTTACCTCCAGCGGGCGCGCGGGAGCGAAGTGCGCTTGCTCCCGGCCAAGCCTGACTGTAACCCAATGCCCGAGGAGTTGCGTCCTTGGCAAGTATCGTCAGTAGCCAGGCAGTGCCGGTTCGGGATCGCGGTCGCGATCGCGGTCTCGTGCGCATATGGCTTGCCGTCGTGGCGCTGATGATCGTCGCGATGGTGGTCGTCGGCGGAGCGACGCGGCTCACCCATTCCGGGCTCTCGATTACCGAGTGGCAGCCGATCCACGGCGTCATCCCGCCGCTCAACGAAGCGGAGTGGCAGGACGAGTTCGCCAAATACCAGCAGATCCCGGAATACCAGCAGCTCAACCGCGGCATGACGCTGGCGGAATTCAAGGGTATCTTCTGGTGGGAGTGGGCGCATCGTCTGCTCGGCAGGGCGATCGGCGCGGTCGTGCTGATCCCGCTCATCGGTTTCTGGGTGACAGGCCGGATCGAACCGCGCTTGAAGCCGCGGCTGGTGGCGCTGTTCCTGCTCGGCGGACTGCAAGGCGCGGTTGGCTGGTGGATGGTGTCGAGCGGGCTCAGCGAGCGCACCGACGTCAGCCAGTATCGTCTCGCCATTCATCTGACGCTGGCCGCCGGCATCCTCGCCTACGTGGTGTGGCTTGCCCGCGGGCTTGCCGCCAGTCCGCTGAGTACCGCGCGCCAGCGCTTGCGCGGCGCGGCCGGACTTCTGGTGGGTCTGACGGGCCTGCAGATCTTTCTCGGCGGGCTGGTCGCCGGGCTCGATGCCGGGCTCACCTACAACACCTGGCCGCTGATGGACGGGAGCGTCGTTCCGTCCGGCCTGTTCATCCAGTCGCCGTGGTGGCGGAACCTCTTCGAGAACGTGGCGACGGTGCAGTTCGACCATCGGCTCGGTGCCTATCTGCTCTTCGCGCTCGCCTGGGCCCACGCCTTTCAGGCGCGCGACACGCCGTATGCGCGCCCGACGCTCGGTCTGGCGCTGCTGGTGACGCTACAGGCGATGCTCGGCGTCTCGACCTTGCTGATGGTGGTGCCGCTGCATCTGGCGCTGCTGCACCAATTGGGCGCGATGGTCGTGCTGATCGCCGCAGTCTCGCACTTCCGCGCCATGTGGCCGGCCATGCCGGTCACGTCGTCGGCTGCGGCATGAGTTGCGCGGAGGCTATTGCAGCCCGGCGGTCTCGGGCAGGCCGAGCATCAGGTTGAGGTTCTGGACCGCGGCGCCCGACGCGCCCTTGCCGAGATTGTCGAGCAGGGCGACGAGACGCGCCTGACGCACATCGTCGGACCCGAAGACGAACAGCTTCATGCGGTTGGTGCCGTTGAGCGCCTCGGGCTGTAAGCCGGTGAGCGCAGCGGACTCGGCCAGCGTCGCCACCTCGACGAACGTTTCCCCGGCATAGTGGTCGGCGAGCGCGTCGCGGAGCGTGGCCAGGGTCGGTGTGCCGGGCAGGGCACCCAGATGCAGCGGCACCTCGACGATCATGCCCTGATAGTAGCGCCCGACGGTCGGCGCGAAGATCGGCCGCGTCGTCAGCATGCCGTGCTTCATGATCTCCGGCACGTGCTTGTGCTTGAGGGCGAGGGCGTAGATGCGCGCGGCGTCATGGGTGTGGTTCGCGGCGGTGGTGTCCTCGAACTCGGCGATCAGCGATTTGCCGCCGCCGGAATAGCCAGAGACGCCGAAGACGGTGAGGGCATGATCGGGCGGCACGATGCCGGCCGCGACCAGCGGGCGGACGATGCCGATGGCGCCGGTTGCCCAGCAGCCGGGATTGGAAACGCGGCTGGCGCCAGCGACGGTCGTCCGCTGGGCAGGGGCCATTTCCGGAAAGCCGAAGGTCCAGCCCTCGGCCGTGCGGTGCGCGGTCGAAGCGTCGATGACCCTGGTGCTGTTGCTCTCGATCAGGCCAACGGCTTCGCGAGCGGCGTCATCGGGCAGGCACAGGATGACCGCGTCGGCGCCGTTGAGAAGTTCCGCCCGGGCGGCGCTATCCTTGCGGCGTTCCGGCGCGATCGACAGCAGCTTGAGATCGCCGCGGCCTTCCAGCCGCTGGCGAATCTGAAGGCCGGTCGTGCCGACCTCGCCGTCGATGAAGACGGTTGCAACCACGTGTCTGTCTCCGTCAATGCGCCGCGCGGCCTGAAGCGCCGGCAAGCGCGCATGGCCATACACCGTTGAGGTGCAAAATCAACGGGCAAGATCGATGGAAATGCTGGATGGGCGGCCCGGGTGGCGCCGGATCCGTCAGGCGGCGACGGCCTTGCGCGCCAACGGGTAGCCGGGATCCTGATAGAGCTTGACGATCTCGTCGCCGCGCAAGCGCACCTCGGATACCTCGATGGTCGTCGAGCGCAGCGCGTCGGCGGTCAACTCCTCCACGGCGAACTTGATCGCTTTTGCCGCGGAATCGAAGCGCTTGTAAGTGATCCGCGACCGCTGCGAGATGCTGCGCGCGCAGAATAGTTCGCCGGGCGCTGCGAAGTCGAAACGATCCATTTTCGGTCTCCTGGGCGTCCAGCACGCGCTGAATGCGGCGCCCTATGGCGCTTGTGCGGGGCCACCCGTGCCCTACATATGGGGTTGCGGCGAAAAAGTTCAATAAAACGCCGGCAAAGCTGATAGAACGCACCCACGAATCGAGTTCGCCGCCGACGATCGCGCGAATTCCGGGAAACTCTCCGGCACGATTATTCGGGGTATCTGCCCCGTTTCTACCGTCCTCGACGTGAAGGACGGCGCGCCGGCCAACGCTTGAAAGGACATACCCTGCAAATTCTCGTTCGCGACAATAACGTCGATCAAGCCATGAAAGTGCTGAAGAAGAAGCTGCAGCGCGAGGGTGTCTTCCGCGAGTTGAAGCGCCAGCGCTTTTACGAGAAGCCGTCTGAGCGGAAAGCCCGCGAGAAGGGCGAAGCCATCCGCCGCGGCCGCAAGCTCGCCCGCAAGCGCGCACAGCGCGAAGGCCTGCTGCCCATGCCGAAGGTGAAGCCGCGCACGACCGGGCCGGCGCGTCCGCCGCGCTACTAGGCCGGCGGCTTACCCGCTCATCGGCAGCGGGTCTTCCGGAATCCGTGGGCTGGTGACGCTTACGTCCCGGTCCAGTTCCACCGCGACGCCCATGCTGGCGGCCGCGCGGACGAGTTCGTCGAGCGTCCAGTTGCCCTCGATCATCATACCCGGATTGCGCTTGCGCAGGCGGTCGAGGAAGGCGCTGTAGCGCATCGACACGCCCTTGCGCCGGGCGGCCGCCACCGCGTTGGTGATCTGCTGCTTGACCAGCATTTCGCTGGCTGTTCCCCATGCCATGTGGTCCTCCCATGCCAGGGAATTCATTGGCCCTATCCTAGCATCATCGAGAGGGCGAAAACGAGGCAATCGTCACGGCCGGAATGGCGTCGTATCGGCCGCAACCGGGCTCCTTGCCGGAGGCGCGAGAACCGGGCAGTCTGCTGCAAC
The DNA here is from genome assembly GCA_963781775.1 of uncultured Alphaproteobacteria bacterium. GTDB lineage: Bacteria > Pseudomonadota > Alphaproteobacteria > Rhizobiales > Kaistiaceae > CAVSRC01. The sequence goes on from CAWAHE010000003.1 coordinate 32,368, forward strand.
CTGGCGAGCCGAGGTTGGGGGGGCGCCCGTGGCCGAACCGGCGGCGGATCCCGAGGCTGAATTCTTCGAACGGGAGATGCGCAAGGTTCGCGCTGCGAACCGCGCATGGGCCGAACGTAGCCGGCTCGGCGCCTTCACTGGCGCCTGGGGTGCGGTGACCGGTTTTGCCCTGTTCATCGTGATCGAGGAAAGCCTCGAGATATGGTGGCTGCCCGTCCTCGCTGTCGTTCTGGCCACCGGAGCCGCGGCGGTCGTCGAATGGCTTCGTCACCTTGCCGAAGGGCATCCGAGCCAGCGTCCAACATTGCCCGGCGCACTTTCCTCGCTCGCTCTGCTGCTGGTGCTGGAACTGTTCATCTTCGCCTTCCATGATCTGGCAAAATCGCCAGCCGAATGGCTGATTGTGCTCGACCACATCTTTGGCGCGATGACGGCGCGCGGAATATTCAGTTTTGCGGCGTTCGTCATTCTGTGGGTTCTGCTCGGCGCAAACCTCGGCGCCATGCTCGCCCAGTCCATCCCTCGCATGTCGGGCTGGACACTCGGCAACGACATATGGATCGGTCTCAAGAAGGGGCTGCTGGCGGGATTCGTGTACCTTCCGTTGATCGTCTTCGCTTATGCCATCGCCGTGCGATTGGGGTGGGCGACGGTCGAGCATTTCGCCGGCGGCCGGCGGGAATGGCTTCTCGCCGGAGAAACGGGGCCGACCTACGCACTTGCACTAATCTTCGTTTTCTTCATCGGAGGCTTGCTCGCTGATTTCCTGGAGAACGGGCGCTTCGTATCGGCGGCTCTTGTGCTCCTCTACGCGGGGCTGCAGGTTTTCCGGTGGCTCGCCGGCGACAGCACCGGCGAACTCGCCAAATTTGGCGCGCGGCTCTGGGAGATTACGGTTTTTGCCCTGCAGACGGGGGCGATATGGGCCGCGCCGGCGATCGTGCTGGGCGTGCTCACGCCCTTCCTGCGCAAGCCCTCGCAGTATCCCTGGCTATGGAGCCCGGTCGCCCTCGGCGCGGCCGCCATCGCTGTCGTGCTGGTTTTCTTGCAGCAATCGCCTTGGCCGCTGGCACTTGCGGCGGCGCTGGTCGTGGCCGGCCTGGTGCTGCGGACTCGCGCTCAACTCGACGAACTCTGGCCGTTGATCGCGGCAACGGTAGCCACGGTTGCGTTCTTGGCCATGGTGGCCGTGCTGCACCTCGCGCCCCTGTCCGTTTACCGCAACCTGCATGCAATCGTCATTCCGCCCGGCATCGGCCAATCCGAATGGACTTTCCTCGAACCGCGGCTTCGTGACGTCCAGAACGAGCGTGACAACGAGAAGCGTCTCGATGGTTACGCCGCTCTCGACGAGTGGATCAGGACATTTAATCCGAATGCCGGGTGGGACACGCTGCCCATCGGTTCGCGACCGCAGCTCGTCGATGTCGACCGCGAGGCCATGGAGCGTTATGTCGAGGAGTCGCGAGCGCTCGACGAGGCGGTGCTCGGGATCGGGCATGGGAAAGCCGAGCGGTTCGTGCCACGCGGCACGACATTTTCACTGGCGACGGTGAGCGCGCTTGCCTTTTGGCTGACGCTTGGACTGCTCGCCGTCTGGCAAGTGGAACGCGCGCGGGAGAAACGCGAGCCGGCCGGCTAGCAACTCCCCGATGCAACGCATCCGTCTATGATAAGAAGACAAAGGCCGTGGACATCGGCGGCGTACCGCCGACGACACCGGGAACCGAAGCGGCTGTTGCGGGTTTGTGGCGATCAGGCCCGACCGGGCCCATGAGCGGAGGGAACTCACATGAGCATCATCTGGACCATCATCATCGGTTTTCTGGCAGGCGTTGTTGCCAAGTTCATCATGCCCGGCAAGAACGAGCCGAGCGGCTTCATCCTGACAACCATTCTCGGCATCGTTGGCGCCGTGGTCGCCACGTGGCTCGGGCAAGCCATCGGCTGGTACGCGCCGGGCGAGGGCGCCGGATTCATTGGTGCGATCGTTGGCGCCATCATCGTTCTGCTCGTCTATGGAATGATTGTCCGGCAGAGGAGCGCTTAGTCGCCGGAGCGAGAGGGCGCCGCCTAAACGGCGCTCCTCGACCGATCAGACGCCCTCGTCGTCCTTCTGAAATATCGCCTTGATGGGGCCGCGGCCGGTTGCGCCGCGCCATGCCAGGAACGAGCCGGCGGCCAGAGCGAGCGCGCTCAAGACCGGGTTTGGGCGCGGGCGCGCCGCAACGGCGGCGAGACCCAAGCCAAGCACGACCGACAGGGCGCGCTCCGGCAGCGACAGGTTGCGCTGCGCCGCATAGTTGTTTCGCTCGATGGTCATGATCCCTGTCTCCGATCCGTTTGTCCGGGCTTCAACGCACGGCCGGGGCAATGTGTTCCGGGTCGCCGCTTATGGAACGGGCGACCGAGGGACCGCGGGGCGCTGAGCGCGCGGTGCCATAGCGAGGCGCACGGGTGGTTACTCCGCGCCGCCGGCTTTCGCTTTCATCCGCGCGGCGACGCGCTCGATCACGGGCGCGATGTCGCGGGGCTCCCCGACGGGCCCGACGCCAATCTGCTTTCCCTCATCCGTCACCAGAAAGAGCACATCGACCGGCGTGGTCCGGCCGCGAGCCGGTACGACCATGTGTCTGATCTTCAGATCGGCCAGCCTGCTCCACGGAATCAGGATCGGGGTTCCGAAGCAGCGGTATGGTTGAGAGGCCGGTCTCGTCGAGTGTCAGCGTCGGGCAGCGGCGCACGACCGTCACCAGCGCAATGAGAGCAACCGGCACGCCAATCGCGACCATCAGCCACCCGACCGTCTGCGGGTCGAGTTCGAACGGACCGATCCGCTCCATCGAAAAAGAGAAGCTGTCGTCAGTAATCCTGACGATGCCAACTGCGGCGATGCCGGCGCCAACCGCGACCATGACCAGGCCCATGAGGGCGCTTGATTTGAACACGATCGGCAGCTTGTCGTCGGTCATGGCGATGTCCCCAACCGGAGCCAAGCGGGGATCATGCCGCAGCCGCGGCGGGGGCGCTGTGGCTTTGGACACAGGGACATACGGCGGCGGTGGGGCAGCGCAGCGGAAGAACAGGGAACCGCATGCGCGGCTCAGGTCTTTGCCTCGACATATCGCCGCTCAAGCCGGCGGCCGAGGCCGGTGAGCAGTTCGTAGCCGATGGTGCCGGCGTGGCGGGCGACTTCGTCAACCGGGATGTAGCGGCCGAAGAGTTCCACCCAGTCGCCACGGGAGACGCCGGGAATGCCGGTGACGTCGATGGTGATGAGATCCATCGAAACCCGGCCGACCAGTTTTGCCCGCTGGCCCCTGACCCAGGCGGCGGCGCCGTGCCGCTCGTCGCTGCCGCCGGCGAGACGATGGTAACCGTCGGCATAGCCCACGGCGAGGATCGCCAGACGCGCGGGCTCGCGCGTGTGTTCGGTGGCGCCGTAGCCGACCGGGTCGCCTTCCTCCGTCTCGCGAACGGCCACCACTCGCGCCTCGAGCGTCACCACCGGGCGCATCGGATTGGTGACGCCTTCGACCGCGACAGCGCCGTAGAGCGCGATGCCGGGGCGAACGAGATCAAAATGATAGTCGGGCCCCAGGAAGAGGCCGGCGGAATTGGCGAGCGAGGCGGGAAGGTCGGGAAACTGGGCGCGCACCTCGCGGAAGAGGGCGAGCTGGCGCCGGTTCATGGGGTTATCGGGCGTGTCGGCACAGGCGAGGTGCGACATGATGAGGTCGGGGGCGAGCGCGGCGAGCATCCGGCTATTGCGACCGAGGTTCAGCGCCTCGTGCAGCGTCAGGCCGAGCCGGTTCATGCCGGTATCGACGTGCAGGGCGGCGCCGGTCGTCTCCGCCGGCCTTGCGGAATGCCACCCACGCCTCGATCTCGGGCCATGAGCCGAGCACCGGCCTGAGGTCGGCGTTGCCATAGGTCTCGGGATCGCCGATCAGCCCGTCGAGGACGTAGATCACCGCGCCGGGTACCGCGGCGCGCAGCCGGATGCCTTCGGCCGGAAGGGCGACAAAGAAGGTGGTGCAACCGGCTGCGGCCAGCGTGCGCCCGGCCTCTTCCAGCCCGATGCCGTAGCCATCGCCCTTGACCACGGCCGCGGTGGCATGGCCGCCGCCAGCGACATGGCCGGCGAGGACACGCCAGTTGGCGGCGAGCGCCCCAAGGTCGATCGTCAGACGGCCGCCAGCCAGTGCGGGCGGAGATTCAGCGGAGCGCCCCATGAACGGCAAGCTAGCAGATTTCGGAGCGGCCCCGCACGTTTCGTCACGCGGCGAAGGCCACAGAACAGCGGCGGCGATTGCCCAATTCTTAGTCTTGCCAAGAAATGCGCCAGTGCGGCGAAAATGCTACAGACAGGCGAATGTTGCAGCGCAACGATGACGGTCAGGGAGGATGATTCGTTCTCTAGGGTGAGAGCCATGAATCATCTGAGACTGCGCATGTTGTGCGGCGTCTTCCTTGTTGGCCTCGCGGGCGTTTCCACCATCGCCAGCGCCGAAGAGCGGGGCACCTGGTTCAAGAGCCTCGTACAGCCGGGTACCGGCCTCTCGTGCTGCGACATCTCCGATTGTCGCCGCGCCGAGGCCGATTGGCATTCGGGGCAATGGTGGGCGACGGTCGAGGGGCAGTGGACGCCGATTCCGCCGGAGAAAGAGCTGAGCAAGCGTTCCATAGACGGTGACGCCTATGTCTGCGCCAGCCCCAACCGGCACGTCTACTGTTTCGTGAAGCCGAACCTGGCGATGTGAGCTTGCGGCGCGGGCCTTGAGCGCCCGCGCGTGAGCGCCTAGCCGCCGGCGACCGCCTTCGCGTAGCGATCCATCAGCATGGGCCAGCCTTGCTTGGCGCCCATGTCCTTGCGGTACTTCTCCCAGCCGTCGCCATGGCGGGGGAAATCGCGGTGCACGACGACCACTTCGGTGGTGCCGGGCTCGGACTCGACGAAACGCACGTCGACGCGGCTGGCGCCTGCCTCGTTGTCGATCACGGTGCGATCGGGCGAGATCTGCCAGGCGAGCACCATATGGCCCGGGCGGAAGAAGCTGAGGACCGAGCCCCACACGGTCTCGCCGCCGGACTTGTCGCGCTCCAGCGCGCGGCCTTTCATCTTCGGCTCGATGAGGATCTCGGCGAGGTTGTCGCCGGCAAGCGTGTAGTCGCGCGGCCACCAGCTGTTGAACTCGTCGACAAAGACCGCGAACGCCTTGTCGGCCGGCACCGGCACCTTGCGGCTGACCACCAGCAGTTCCGCCGTGCCGCCGGCCGCTTCGCCGCCGCCTTCATCCTTCTTTCCGCCGAACAACCACTTGAACATCGCTGACTCCCTGATTTCCGGCATCTTACAGGAATTGGGCGGGCAAGGTCACGCCAAGGGCGGGGCCCGGACTTCTGCGGCTGGCCGCGGCCGTCATTCCGGCGACGGCCGGAATCCAGCAATGACCGCTCGAATTTGGGCTGACGAGAATGGACTCCGGCCTCCGCCGGGGTGACGGAGGCAGAAGAGGTTCGACGCCTACCCCTCGAAACGGACGGGCAGCGACTCGTCGGGCGCGAGGTTCGAGAAGCGCGTCACCGTATCCTCGAAATGGAGCCTGACCGTGCCCGTCGGGCCGTGACGCTGCTTGCCGATGATCACCTCGGCGACGCCGTGGACCTTGCCCATCTCATCCTGCCACGTCTCGTATTCGATGGTGCCGGGCTTCGGCTCCTTGTTCTTCAGGTAGTACTCCTCGCGATAGATGAAGAGCACGACGTCGGCGTCCTGCTCGATCGACCCGGATTCGCGAAGGTCGGAGAGCTGCGGGCGCTTATCGTCACGGTTCTCGACCTGGCGCGAAAGCTGCGACAGGGCGAGGATCGGCACTTCCAGTTCCTTGGCGAGCGCCTTGAGGTTGGTGGTGATCTCGGTCACCTCCTGCACGCGGTTCTCGGAACTGCGACGCGATGTGCCGGCGAGAAGCTGTATGTAGTCGATGATCAGCAGATCGAGGCCGCGCTGGCGCTTGAGCCGGCGGGCGCGCGCGGCGAGCTGGGCGATGGTGATGCCGCCGGTCTCGTCGATGAAGAACGGAATGCGCTGCATCTCGCGCGAGGCTTCGACAATGCGCGAGAAATCGGCCTCGTCGATGCGTCCGCGCCGGATGTTGGCCGACGACACGCCCGACTGCTCGGCGATCATGCGCGTGGCGAGCTGCTCGGCCGACATTTCCAGCGAGAAGAAGCCGACGATGCCGCCGTCGACGCTCTTCATGGAGCCATCGGGCTGAAGCTCGCCGCGCCATTTCTTGGCGATGTTGAAGCCCATGTTGGTGGCCAGCGAGCTCTTGCCCATGCCCGGCCGGCCGGCGACGATGATGAGATCGGAACCTTGCAGTCCACCCATCAGCCGGTCGAGATCGTCGAGGCCGGTGGCAAGGCCGGACAGGTGGCCGTCGCGCTTGTAGGCGGCGCTGGCGAGATCGATGGCGCTGAGCAGCGCCGTTTCGAACGACTGGAAACCGGCGTTGTACTGGCCCTTCTCGGCGAGATCGAAGAGCCGCTTCTCGGCGTCCTCGATCTGCGTTACCGGCGTCTGCTCGACCGCCGCGTCATAGGCGACGTTGACCATGTCCTCGCCGATGCCGATCAGCGCGCGGCGGATGGCGAGATCGTAGACCGAGCGGCCGTAGTCCTCGGCGTTGATGATGGTCGTCGCTTCCGCGGCGAGGCGGGCGAGGTAGGTGGCGAGGTTGATGTCGCCGATGGCGAGATCGGCCGGCAGGAAGGTCTTGATGGTGACCGGCGTCGCCACCTTGTTGGCGCGGATGAGCTGGCTGGCAACTTCGAAGATGGTCTTGTGGACCGGCTCGAAGAAATGCTGCGGCTCGAGGAAATCGGAGACGCGGTAGAACGCCTCGTTGTTGACGAGGATGGCTCCGAGCAGAGCCTGTTCCGCCTCCACGTTCTGCGGAGCCGTGCGGTAGGTCTCGGATGTTGTGTCAGGGACCGCGCGTACCGCGAATGCCATGCTTGCCTTCCGTCCTCAGTCTCCTGCATCCCGAGTCGCGGGCCGTCCCGGCCCACTACCGGCAACTCTGCCCGCGATACAGGGGAAACAGGACCCGCTTGAGCGAGCCCACGCGAAACGCGGACACGTCCCGTGTCCCGCTTTCATCGCCTGTTTACCACGCGCGAGAAGGTCGCCAAGTGACCTAAATGCCATCTCCCGCAAATCCACAGCGGGCGCAGGCAAGGCTTGCGACTCAGGTCGCCAATAGCGCAGGGCGCTCCAAGGGAGATGATTCGCGCGGCGGAAAAAGGGCGGGCCGAAGTCTCGCTTTGGACAGTCCGAGCCGGGCCCGGCTATGCCGCAGCCTTACCCTCGTCGTCGAGCGCCGTGAATTCGGCATCGGACAGGACGATCTCGGCGGCCGCGGTGTTCTCGTCCAGATGCGCCACCTTCGACGTGCCCGGGATCGGCAGCATCACAGGGCTGCGCTTCAGGAGCCACGCCAGCGCGAGCTGGCTCGGCGTGACCTTGTGGCGGCGCGCGGTTTCCTCCAGCCGCGACTGTGCCCGCGCGAGCCGACCGGAGCCCAGCGGCGCCCACGGGATGAAGCCGATGCCGTGGGCCTCGCAATAGTCGAGCACGTCCTCGCTCTGCCGGTCGGTGAGGTTGTAGCGGTTCTGCACGCTGGCGACCGGAAAGTGCTTCGCCGCCGCCTCGATTTCCTCGACCGTGACTTCGCTCAGGCCCGCGTGGCGGATGACGCCGGCGTCGATCAGCGACTTCATGGCGCCGAACTGTTCGTCGCGCGGCACTTTCGGGTCGATGCGGTGAAGCTGCCAGAGGTCGATGATCTCGACGCCCAGCCGCCGGCGGCTGAGATGGGCCTGCTGGATCAGATATTCGGGCCGGCCGACCGGAATCCAGCGGCTGGGACCGGTGCGCGTCTGGCCGCCCTTGGTGGCGATGACCATGCCGGCCGGATAGGGGTGCAGCGCCTCGCGCAGCAGCGCCTCTGAGGTCTCGGGGCCGTAGGAATCGGCAGTGTCGATGAAGTCGATGCCGAGTTCCGGAACCCGCTTCAGCGTGCGGATGGCTTCGGGGCGGTCTTCCGGCTCGCCCCAGATGCCGCGCCCGGTGACGCGCATCGCGCCGAAGCCGAGACGATGGACCTCAAGGTCACCGCCGATCTTGAATGTGCCCGAATTCACTGCGTTGGGTGTCGCCATTGTCGCCGTTCACTCTCTGCGTGTTCTCAGAAATGGATGATGGGCACCGGACGGCGCCTGATAACGCATATGGTGCGACTGCGTGGCGGAAGAAAGGGGAAGGGGCCCCAGAGGCATGTCCGCCCGCGCGACAAAATCGAACATACGGGGAAGATGTGCCAGTTTAGCGGAAGTAGTCGTGCTGAAAGGCGACGCGCGCCGCATTCGCCTCCTCGTTCCATGCTTTCACGAAGCCGCGCGTATCGTTGCCGATGAGGTAGCGCAGCCGGTCGGTGCCGTCGGTGGCCGCCGAGAAGATAATCTCGGCGACATCGGCAGAAGTGATCGAGGTGGCCGCCACCATGCGGGCGAAGGCGGCCGCGGTGTGCTCGGCGAAGACGTCATAGTCCGAGAGGGAGGCATCAGCCACGGCGCTTGCCGCCGTACGCGCGCCGAAGGCGGTTTCGTTTACACCGCCATGCGGCTCGATCAGTTTCACGACGATGTTCTGAGAGGCGAGTTCGTAGGCGAGGGACTCGGAGAAACCCTCCAGCGCGAACTTGCTGGCGTGATAGAGCGACGTCATCGGCAGGGTGAAGAGGCCAGCGCCCGAACTGATGTTGACGATCGCGCCGTGCTTCGCCTTGCGCATGTACGGCAGCACCGCGCGCGTCACATCCATGACGCCGAAGACGTTCACATCGAACTGCTCGTTGATTTTCTCGCGTGGGATTGCCTCGAAGAGTCCGTACTGCGCGTAACCGGCGTTGTTGACCAACACATCGATGGCGCCGAAGCGCGTCAGCCCGCCATCGACAGCCCGCGCGATACTGTCCTGGTCCTGCACGTCGAGGCGCGTCACCATCACGGTCTCGCCCGCGAGGTCCTTGCCCTTTTCGGGATCGCGCATGGTGGCGATCACGTTCCAGCCCTTGTCGGCGAAGAGACGCGCGGTCGCCCGGCCGATGCCTGAGGAGCAGCCGGTGATCAGGATCGTCTGGGGCATGATGTGTCCTTTCCTGTCTTGCCAGCCGCGCATATGGGGCCATTTCATTGTCGCGATAATCAGCATATTATGGGATAAGATAGTGCAGGAAATCGAACAATGTCCCGATCGGGTCTGACAGAACTCAACGCGGTCGTCGCCGTCGCCACCCACCGCAACTTTCGTTCGGCCGCGACCGAGCTGGGAATATCTCCATCGGCGCTGAGCCATGCCGTCGCGGCCCTTGAGGCGCGTCTCGGCGTGCGCCTGTTCAACCGCACGACGCGCAGCGTTGCCCTGTCGGATGCCGGCGCGCAGTTCCTCCAGCGGGTCCGACCGGCGCTCTCCGAGATATCCGAAGCCATGGCAGCGGTCGGCGCCCTCGGCGAGACGCCCTCCGGTACGCTCCGCCTCAACATCGCCGATGGCGCCGGCGCCGACATGCTAGGCCCTGTCGTTGCCGAATACCTTCGTCGCTATCCCGAGATGAGCCTCGATATCGTCGCCGAAGGCCGGCTCGTCGATATCGTCGCGGAGGGTTTCGACGCCGGCTTCCGCCTCTTCGAGGCGGTGCCTCGCGACATGATCGCGGTGCGCTGTGGCCCGGACCTCAGCTATTTCGTTGTCGGCTCACCGGACTATTTGCGTGAGCACGGGCGGCCAGAGAAGCCGGCCGATCTGCTTGCCCACAACTGTATCCGCAAGCGCATGCCGAGCGGGTCCATCTACCGCTGGGAGTTCGAGCGCCACAGCGAGCAGGTCGCCCTCGACGTAAAGGGCAACCTCACCCTCGGCAGCAATGCCCTCGCCATCGACGCGGCGCAGCGGGGCGTCGGCCTTGCCTTCGCGGCGGAATGGCTGGTCGCGGATCACGTCGCGGCCGGGCGGCTGGAGCGCGTTCTCATCGATTGGACGCCGCTGTTTCCCGGGCTCTGCCTTTACTACCCTGGCCACCGACACGTGCCGGCCGGCTTGCGCGCCTTCATCGACGTCATGCGCGAAATGGCGCCAGTCACCGGTCGGAAAAAGAAAAGGGCGGGTCGAAACCCGCCCTCGATGCCAGGCTCTGATGGCGGTCAGAGCTTGATGCGGTAGTTGTCGAAGCCGCCTTCGGCGGGGCCGGCGAACTCGATGCCGGTGACGTCGGCAAGGTGATCCTTGGCCTTCGGGCCCGACGGGAAGATGACCGAAGCGCCGGCGACCGGCGCGAAGGACCAGTTCTTGTCGGCGGACGGGTTGATCGTGCCCTTGTCGACGATGTAGCGCACGATGACGTCGCGGTTGGTGTCCGGCGCGACGAAGACGATCACCTTGTCATTGATGTCGGGGAAGTTGCCGCCGCCGCCGGCGCGGTAGTTGTTGGTGGCAACGATGAACTTCTGCGCCGGGTCGATCGGCTTGCCGTCGAACTGGAGATCGACGATGCGGCTGGACCCGGCGTTGATGACGTTGCCCTTGGAATCGTATTTCGGCGCCTGCGACAGGTCGATCTTGTAGGTGACGCCGTCGATCACGTCGAAATTGTAGCTCGGGAAGTCGTTGTTGATGAGCGGCTGGTCGGCCTTGCCGGGCTCGACCGTGTTGAAGATGCCGGCCGACATCTCCAGCCACTCCTTGACCTGTGCGCCGTTGATCTCCACTGCGCGGACGGTGTTGGGGTAGAGGTAGAGGTCGGAGACGTTCTTGATGGCGACGTCGCCAGCCGGCACGTCGGTGTAGTATTCCGGTCCGCTGCGCCCGCCGGCCTTGAACGGCGCCGCCGCGGACAGGATCGGCAGATCCTGCCATTTGGTGCCGTTCAGCATCTGGCTGATGTACCAGATCTGCGCCTGGCTCACGATCTGCACCGACGGGTCGTCGGCAACCAGCGCGAAATAGCTGTAGAGCGGCGCCGAGGTCTTCCCGACCGGCCGGCGGACATAGACGAGCGTCGCCTCGTGGTCGGCCTTGACCGCGTCGTCGACCGCCTGGAAGTCGTCGACCAGGGGCACGTTCTTGTTATCCTTGCGCTCATAGATCGGCCGCGCCTCCGACGTGGCGGAAATCACCTTCCACTTGTCGCCGTCGCGTTCAATGAGAAGGTCGATGAGGCCCATGTGTGAGCCCCAGAAGCCGCCCATCACCGCCGGCTTGCCCATCAGCGTGCCGGCCTTGTTGTCGACCCCGGCGAGATTGTCGAAGGACTTCCCGCCCGGGAAGACCAGATGCTGGTGGCCGGTGAAGATCGCGTCGATGCCGGGGATATCGCCGAGGAAGAGCGCCGCGTTCTCCATCATGTCGGTCTTGTTGGCGTCGATGCCGGTGTGGGAAAGCGCGATGACGATGTCGGCCCCGTCTTCCTTGACCTGGGGCACCCACGCCTTGGCCGCCTCGACGATGTCGCGCGTCATGACGTTGCCGGTCAGGTTCTTGGAGTCCCAGATCATGATCTGCGGCGGGACGAAGCCGATGACGCCGACCTTGATCGGATATTCCTTGCCGTCGCCGTCCTTCACCGTCTTGTCGAGGATGATGTACGGCTTGAGGTAGAGCTTGTCGTCGCGAGGGTTGGACGCGAGCGTCGTGCCCTTGATGAGGTTGGCGCAGACGAACGGGAAGTTGGCGCCGGCCAGCACCTTGTCCATGAAGTCGAGGCCGTAGTTGAATTCGTGATTGCCGAGCGTCGAGCACTCGTAGCCGAGCACGTTCATGCCCTTCATGATCGGGTGGACGTCGCCCTCCTTCATGCCCTTCTCGTAGGCAATGTAGTCGCCCATCGGGCTGCCCTGAAGAAGATCGCCATTGTCGATCAGCATGGCGTTGGTCGCCTCGTCGCGGATCGACTTGATGATCGAGGCGGTGCGCGACAGGCCCATCGTGTCGTTGGGCTTGTCGGCGTAGTAGTCGTAGGGCAGCAGGTTCACATGGATGTCGGTGGTTTCCATGATGCGCAAATGTGCCTGGCCGGCAGCGGCGAACACCGAATAAGGGTGCATCACGGCGAGCGCGCCGAGCGCGCTGGTGCCGAGCAGAAAACTGCGGCGGTCGATTTCCAGCCGATTTGATCCGAACATCCGAGGCCTCCTGAAGATTGTGGTTTCGCGAAACTCCGCGGGCTTTCGCCGGGTTCGCGCTGACAAGGATCATGCTCCCGTTGTTAGCCGGCTCAAAGCCAATTCAGCGGGTGTGCGTGCGATTTTGGCGGCCTTCGGTGACGGCGCGGTGACGGCTTCGACGCGCCGGGTGAATTCGAAGCTGCGAGCGCACACGGGCAAGCGCGTGCGTTGGCAACCGCCGACGCCCCATCTCGCCGCCCGTTGCAGTCCACCTAGTCTCGAAAAATTGATTCCGAAAATGCGACGCAAAAAAGACCGTCGATCTGTCGCTTCGATGCGTCGACGCGGCGCCCGCGAGGTCGCACTTTTGATACCGACTATTTTTTGAACTGGACAGATTCAACTTTCGGTGGGAATTTTTTTAAGCCGACCGCTCCCGCGATCGACAAGAACAAACATCCCTGGGAGCAAAGCTCATGTCCGAAGAAAAATCTGGAGCGCCCACATTCGGGCGCCGCGATTTCCTGCGCGTCGTCAGTGTCGCAGGCGTCGCAAGTGCACTGCCGATGGAGGCACCACGCGCCGAAGACGCGATGAAAATGCCGATGCCGCAACCCGCGGCAGCCGGCGACCAACCGAACCCCGGTTACGTCTTCTTTAACCCTGACGAAGGCGTCGCGATCACGTCGATCGTGGACACGCTGATCCCGGCCGACGACACGGGTCCCGGCGCGGTGGAGATGGGCGTTGACGTCTACATCGATCGTCAGCTCGGCGGCGCGTATGGCGGGGGCGCGCGGCTCTATCTCGAAGGGCCGTTCCAGGAAGGCACGCCGCAGCAGGGCTATCAGCTGCGCTTCACGCCGGCTGAACTGATCCACATTGGCCTCGCCGACCTCGATGCCTATGCAAAGAAGAGCAAGGGGAAGGGCTTTGCCGGTCTTTCGGCGGACGATCGCAATGCGATCCTGAAGGAGATGGACGGCGGCAAGGCGGAATTCGCGACCGTGCCGGCGAAAGTCGTTTTCGACCACCTCTATGGCCTGACGATGGAGGGCTATTTCGGCGATCCCATCTATGGCGGCAACAGGGGCAAGGCGGTGTGGAAGATGATCGGGTTCCCCGGCGTGGCCGGCATGTACACCGATCTGATCGATGAATACCGCAACAAGCCGTATGTCGTTGATCCGCAAAGCATTCAGGACTTCGCGTAAGCGAAGGATGGGAGACTACCATGGCCACAAAACTGCCTGCCGTTGACATCGCCATTGTCGGTTTCGGCTGGACCGGCGGCATCCTCGCCAAGGAACTTGCCGATACCGGTCTGAAGATCGTCGCGTTCGAGCGTGGCGGTCCGCGCAAGACCGATCCGGATTTCCTCGAGCCGAGGAAAGACGATGAAATCCGCTATGCCAACCGTACCGACCTCATGCAGGACGTGCGGCTGGAGACGCTGACCTTCCGCAACAGCATGGACCAGACTGCGCTGCCCATGCGCCGGCTCGGGTCGTTCCTGCCCGGCACCGGCGTCGGCGGCGCCGGCGTTCACTGGAACGGCGTCACCTGGCGCTGGATGGAATGGGACCAGGAGGCCTACACCCGCACCGTCGACAAGTACGGCAAGGGCATCATTCCGGCCGACATGCAGTTGCAGGACTGGGGGCTGCCGTATTCGGAACTCGAGCCGTATTACGAAAAGTTCGAGATGACCTGCGGCGTTTCGGGCATGGCGGGAAATCTGAACGGCAAGAAGATCGACGGCGGCAACATCTTCGAGGGACCGCGCAAATCGGAGTACCCGAACCCGCCGCTGAAGAAGTCGCAGGCAACGACGATGTTCGAGAAGGCAACGCGCGAGCTCGGCTATCATCCGTTCCCGTCGCCGGCATCGAACGCGTCGCGGGCCTACGTCAATCCCGACGGCGTGCAGTTCAACCAATGCCACTATTGCGGCTTCTGCGAGCGCTTCGGCTGCGAAGCCGACGCGAAAGCGAGCCCGCATTTCACCGTCATCCCGATTGCCATGAAGAACCCGAACTTCGAGCTGCGCACCAACTCGCAGGTTCTGAAGGTCAACATGGACTCCGACGGGAAGAAGGCGACCGGGATCACCTATCTCGATCCGCTCGGACGTGAGTTCGAACAGCCGGCCGATCTCGTGATCCTGTCGGCCTATGCGCTGAACAACGTCCACCTGATGCTCTACTCGAAGATTGGCAAGCCGTACGATCCGCAGTCCGGCACCGGCGTGGTTGGTCGCAACTACGCCTACCAGGGCGGTGGCGGCGCCACCGCGTTCTTCGGCGATGAGGTTGTCACCAATCCGTTCATGGGCGCGGGTTCGCTATCCATGTGCATCGACGACTTCAACGGCGACTCGTACGATTTCGCGAAAATGGGCTTCATCGGCGGCGGCGGCATCAGCGCCGGCACGTCTGGCGGGCGGCCGATTGGTTACCACCCGACGGCCCCCGGTACGCCGAAATGGGGGTCGGACTGGAAGAAGGCGGTGGTCGCCGCCTACAATCACACCGTCTCGGTTGGCTCGCAGGGCTCCGTGATGGCCTACCGCCAGAACTACCTCGACCTCGACCCGACCTACACCGACGCGTTCGGCCGGCCAATGATGCGCATGACGTTCGACTATCAGGACAACGAGGTGAAGCAGATGGCGTCGGCGGCTGACATTTCGGAGCAGATCGCCAAGCAGATGGGCGGCAAGGTCGTGGCCAAGAACGCCCGCTCGCGGCCGTATTCGATCGTGCCCTACCAGAGCACGCACAATACGGGCGGCACCGTGCTCGGCGCCGATCCCAAGACCAGCGTGGTCAACAAGTACCTGCAGGTGTGGGACGCTCCGAACGTGTTCGTGATGGGCGCCAGCGTGTTCCCGCAGAACGCCGGCAAGAACCCGACCGGTCCCGTCGGTGCACTTGCCTACTGGGCAGCCGACGCGATCAAGACTAAATACCTCAAGAACCCCGGTGCCCTCGTGCCGGCCTGAGCGAGACAAGATCGGAACAGACTGCAAGTGAAGTGGCTTCTAATGAGTCTCATGGTTGCCGCCGCGCCGCTTGGCGCGGCGGCTGCCGCTGATAACAGCCCGCTCGCCGGTGATCCGGCGGCCGGCGCCAAGGTCTTCAAGAAATGCGGTGCCTGCCACAACATCGGGCCGGGCGCCGTCAACAAGGTAGGGCCGCCGCTCAACGGCATCATCGGCCAGACGGCCGGCGAATTGCCGGGCTATGACTTCTCGAACGCGATGAAGAGTTCGGGCATCGTCTGGAGCGAGGAGACACTCACCCAGTACCTGAAGTCGCCGCGCAAGATGGTGCCGGGCACCAAGATGACCTTTGCCGGGCTGCCGCGGGAGACCGACATCGCCAATGTCATTGCCTATCTGAAGACCTTCGACATCCACGGCAATCCAGTCACCGACGCCGCGCAGAACGCCGGGCAGTGACCGCCTGGCCGCGATGTCCGCGGGGGCAGGCAACAAGAGCCGCAGCGATGGCTGTTGTGGGCGGCGGAACAAGCGCCGGGCCCGGCGGGGACATCTGTCGTATTTGTGCGTCCGGGTTAACAGACCCAAAGGATTTGTCAGGTATTTGAGCAATCCTTGGGAGAGATCCAGACTTTGTCTGACTTCGACGCTTCAACTGACGCTGTCCGCAGCGTCGATGCGCTGCAGGCGATCATCGACGTCGTCGCCACGCCTGTGTTCGTCAAGGACCGGCAACACCGCTGGGTCCTCGTCAACCAGGCCATGTGCGACTTCATGGGGCATCGTCCCAGGGAACTCATCGGCAAGTCGGATTTCGATTTTCTCCCGCGCGAACAGGCCGAAGTCTTCTGGCAGAAGGATGACCTGGTCTTCGCCACCGGCGCGGACAACGAGAACGAAGAGGGGTTCAGCGACGCGACCGGCGAGATCAGGACCATCGTCACTCGCAAACGATTGGTCCATGTGGGAGGAACGCCGTTGCTGGTGGGTGTCATCACCGACATCACGGCCTTCCGCGAAGCCGAGGCGCACAGCCGCTACCTAGCTTACCATGATGCGCTAAGCGGTCTGCCGAACCGGGCGCTGCTTAACGAGCGGCTCGACAAGGCGATCGCCGACGCGGGCCCGAGCGCCACGCGCTGCAACCTCCTCATCGTCGACCTGGACCGCTTCAAGCAGGTCAACGATGCCTACGGCCACGCCGCCGGCGACGAACTAATCCGGGAATTCGCGAAGCGGGTGACGGCGCTGGTTTCGGCCGCCGATACGGTCGCGCGTCTCGGCGGTGATGAGTTCGCCATCTTGCTGTACGACCAAAAGTCCCGCGAGGATCTCGACAAGCTCTGTCATGGCATTCTCGACGCGGCCAGTGCGCCATTCGTCGTCGCCGGCGTCACGGTTCACGTCGGAGCATCGATCGGCGTCGCTTTCGAGCCGGCCAGCGACACCAGCCGCGGCGAGATGCTCCGCAAGGCCGACGTCGCCCTCTACAGCGCCAAATCGGCTGGCCGCAACTGTTGCCGTATGTACAACGAGGCCATGGACGAGGGCCGCGCGGCGCGCGTCGCCCTTGAGCGCGATCTCCGCGAGGCGATCACCACGGGCAAGGGCCTCGAGGTCTATTATCAGCCGCTCTACTCCGGAACGTCGATCACCGGCGTAGAAGCGCTGGTACGGTGGAAGCATCCGCGACTCGGCTTCCTGTTGCCGGCGCGCTTCGTGCCGATAGCCGAGGAGACCGGTCTCATCAGCCAACTCGGCGACATGGTTCTCGAAAAGGCGTGCGCTGCGCTCAGTCGCTGGCCCGGCGTCACGCTGGCCATCAACATATCCGCGGTGCAGTTGCGCGATCCGGGGCTGCCCCTGCGCATCATGCGCCGGCTCGCCGAATTCTCCCTGGCGCCGAGCCGACTGGACCTCGAAATCACGGAAACAGCGGTTCTGAGCACCGATGGCATCACGCAGACAAACCTTGAGACGCTGCGCTCGGCCGGCTTCAGAATCGCGCTCGACGATTTCGGAACCGGCTATTCGAGCCTCAGCCATCTGCAGAATTTGCGGGTCGACAGTGTGAAGATCGACCAATCTTTCGTCAGTAACCTCGGTCAGACTTCCGACTCCGCACCGATTGTCCAGGCGGTCATCCACATCGCGCGGATGCTGGGCCTGAAGGTCACGGCCGAGGGCGTCGAGACGGATAGCCAGCGGCAGTTCCTGCTGGATACCGGCTGCTCGAACCTGCAGGGCTTCCTGCTGTCGCCGCCGCTCCCCGAGGCGGAGATCGGCCCGTTGCTCGCCAGTCGGCGCCCCGGCCCAACGGACGCGCAGAGCGCCGCGTAGACCACCATCCTGGTCCCGGCCGCGGTTGCGAGGCCGAGCGGGCCGGCGATCTTGCCGGTGCGGGTCGCGACGCCATTTCCTGTGCTAGACTATCGACATCCCGGACCGATCCATGGCCGACGTCGTCACCAAACCGCGCACCAAGGTGAAGCCGCAGACCGAGCGGCCGAAGCTGCACAAGGTCATTCTGGTCAACGACGACTACACGCCGCGCGAATTTGTCGTGCAGGTGCTGAAGGCGGTGTTCCGCACCAGCGAGGACCAGGCCTACAAGATCATGATCACCGCCCATCGGCGGGGCGTATGCGTGGTCGCGGTCTACACCAAGGATATCGCCGAGACCAAGGCGACCGAGGCCACCGACATGGGCCAGCGCGCCGGCTACCCACTGATGTTCACGACCGAACCGGAGGAGTAAGGGTGCCGGTCGAGGTCGTCGGCTTTACGGATTCCTTACGCCGGATGCGGCAAATCCGAATGGTCCCCTTACGGCGATGAAGTCCACTTGGGTGGGTCCGAAACCGGAGACTCGCCCATTCGCCCCCATCCAGACAGGGAGGCAGGCGCCGCCGGCGCCGCCCGCGCCGTGAAGAGGCCCGCGGCAGCAGGCCTCGCCCGTTCGGTCGTGGTTCGGCCGATTGCCAGCCGGCCGGTTCGTCTTGTGCTCTTCGTCGACGGCGTTCTGCTCCTGGTGATCGCCGCCGGCATGCTCGTGCCGATGGCCGTAGATGCCGCGACCGCAAGCGGCGACTGGTCGAGTTTCGCGATTTCGGCGGCGATCACGGCCTATGCCGGCGGCTCGCTGGTGCTTTCGTTCGGTGGCGCGAGCGGCGAACTCGACCTTCGCAGCGGTTTCCTGCTGACCGTCTCAGGGTGGCTGATCGTCGCGGCGTTCGGATCCCTGCCGTTCCTCTTCGCGCCACAGGCGGCGACCGTCACGGATGCCTTCTTCGAAACGATGTCCGGGCTGACAACGACTGGATCAACCGTGTTCGTTGGTCTCGACCATTTTCCTCCCGGGCTGCTGTTGTGGCGTTCGATGCTCCAGTGGCTCGGCGGGGCCGGGATCGTGGTCACCGCGATCCTGCTGCTGCCGGTCCTCAGCGTCGGCGGCATGCAGCTGTTCCGAACCGAATCGTCGGACATCTCCGACAAGTTCGTTCCGCGCCTCCATCAGATCGCCCGCCTGACAGTCGTTGCCTATGTCGGTCTCAGCGTAGCCTGTGCGG
Source organism: uncultured Alphaproteobacteria bacterium (assembly GCA_963781775.1). Classification (GTDB taxonomy): domain Bacteria; phylum Pseudomonadota; class Alphaproteobacteria; order Rhizobiales; family Kaistiaceae; genus CAVSRC01. The sequence goes on from CAWAHE010000003.1 coordinate 51,169, forward strand.
TCGCCTACTCGATCGCCGGCATGAGCGTCTTCGATGCGATCAACCACGCAATGACGACGGTTTCGACCGGCGGCTTCTCCACGCGGGACGCTTCAATCGGAGCGTACAACTCCGTGGCCGTCGAATGCGTCGGCACCGTTTTCATGATCGCCGGGGCGCTGCCGCTGGCCTGGTGGGCGCGCCTAGCGATTCAGCGGCGGCGGGTTTTGGTCGAGGAACGGCAGGTGCCGGCGTTTCTCGCGATCTACGCAGTTGCCGTCGCGCTGCTGACCGTCTGGAACGTCTGCGCCAACCACGTGCCTTTCGGGCAGGCGCTGCGGGCCACGGCCTTCAACGTCGCCTCCATCCTGACGACGACCGGGTTCGCCACCACCGACTACTCGGCGTGGGGCAGCTTTGCGGTGGGATTGTTCTTCATGCTGATGCTGATCGGCGGCTGCGCCGGCTCGACGGCGGGAGCGATCAAGGTCTTCCGTTGGCAAATCCTGCTTGCCGGCATGATGCGACATTTCAGAACCATGTTGTCGCCGCATCGCGTGTTGATCGCGCGCTACGGCGACCGCCGCGTCGACGAAGGCATGATGGAATCAGTTCGCAACTTCTTCTTCATGTACGTGCTCTCGTTTCTGGTGCTGTCGCTGGCCGTAATGGCGACGGGCCTCGACTTTCTGTCGAGTACCAGCGCCGTGGTGCAGGCGATGGCCAATGCCGGGCCCGGCCTCGGCCCGGTCGTCGGCCCGGCGGCTAATTTTGGTTCACTGGCGGCGCCGGCGAAGTGGTTGCTCGCGCTGGCGATGTTGCTCGGCCGACTGGAACTGTCCACGGTTTATGTCATGCTGTTCGGCGTCTACTGGCGTTCCTAGGCGGCGATGGGCGCCGCGCAGGGCAAACCTCGGGCCACGCATGTCCGGCGTTTCAGATGGGTTGTTGACGCCAAGGAGCGACTTTCGCCGCTATGCGGGCGCGGCGGCGACGGTTGGGGTGGCCGGAATCGCGGCCTTTCTGATCCGCGCATTCTTTCCCGTCGAGAGTCTGTCGCTGATCTTTCTCGTCGCGGTCCTGCTTGTGGCACGATGGTGGGGGCGGTGGCCGTCGATCTTTGCCAGCCTGCTCAGCTTTCTTGTCTACGACTTCTTCTTCACCGAGCCTTATCTGCGCTTCGAGATCGCCGACAAAGGCCTCGTCCTGACGCTGGTGCTGTTTCTCGTCGTCGCGACGCTGATGGGCGATCTGTCGGCGCGCCTCAGTGCCCGGATCGAGGCGGAACGGGCGGCGGCCGCCCAACAATTGCGCCTCACCGCGAAGATGGAAGAGGCCCGCGTCGTCGCCGAGCGCGAGCGGTTGCGCTCAGCGCTATTGTCTTCGGTCAGCCACGATTTGCGGACGCCGCTCGTCTCGATCATTGGCGCGGCGACCAGCCTGTTGGATGCGCCCGACGGAATCGACGCGGAGGGGAAGCGAGCGCTGGTGGAAACCATTCGCGACGAGGGCGAGCGGCTGAATCGCTACGTGCAAAACCTGCTTGATATGACGCGGATCAGCGGTGGGGCGCTCGTCTTGAAACGCGAGTGGATCGACGTGCGCGAGCTCGTTGGCGGCGCCCTGCGTCAGGTGCGCCATCAGGTCGAGGGGCGAACGGTCTCGATCGAGACGCCCGAGGGGCTGCCGCCAGCAAATGGCGATGCGTTGCTTCTCGAGCAGGCGCTCGTCAACATTCTCGACAATGCTTGCAAGTATGCGGCCGATGGGAGCGCGATCGTGGTTTCGGCGGCTGTGTCCGAAGGAATGTTGCGCATCAGCGTTTCCGACGCTGGGCCGGGCATACCCGTTGGCGACCGCGAGCGGGTTTTTGATATGTTCCACCGCGTCAAGGCCGGCGACCGACAAAACACCGGCACCGGGCTTGGTCTTGCCATCGCGCGGGGAATCCTGCGGGCGCATGGAGGTGATGTGGTTGCCCTGCCGAACGCGGCGAGCGGACGCGGTACGCGCATGGAGCTATCCATGCCGGCCATGACCGGCGGAACGATGGCGCTGGCCGATGCCGAAAGCCTCGCGGAGCCTTCATGATCGCTGGCCGCGTGCTTGTCGTCGACGACGAAGCCCAAATTCGCAAGTTTCTGCGAATCGCGCTGGGGGCGCAGGGCTTCACGGTCAGCGACGCAGCGACCGGAGGTGAGGGTATCGCGCGATGCGCCACCGTCGAGCCTCATCTGGTCGTCCTCGATCTTGGCTTGCCGGACTGCGACGGTGTCGATGTCATCCGCCGCATCCGGGAATGGTCGACCGTGCCGATCCTGGTGCTATCGGTGCGCCAGGCGGAGGTCGACAAGGTCGCGGCGCTCGACGCGGGCGCGAACGACTTCGTCGTCAAGCCGTTTGGCATGGCAGAATTCCTGGCCCGCGTGCGGGCGTTGACGCGGACCGGCGGAGGGGCGGAGACGCCGGCCAGCGTGTCGCTGGCGGACCTCACCATCAATTTCGCGCGACACGAGGTGCTGCTTTCCGGGGAGCCCGTGCGGCTGACCCGCCGGGAATTCGAACTGTTGGGCATGCTCGCGCGTCATGCCGGTCGCGTGGTGACGCATAACCAGTTGCTGCGCGAGATATGGGGCAAGGCGCACGAAGCGGATACGCAGTATCTGCGGGTCTTCGTCAGCCAGTTGCGACGCAAGTTGGGCGACGATCCGGCCGACCCGAAATACATTCTGAACGAACCCGGCATAGGCTATCGCATGATGGACAACCCGGCCGGCCGGGCCGGCCGTTAACTACTCGCCTGCCATCTTGAGCGGCGGCGCCTTGCTGGTGCCGTCGATGGCGCGGAGCTTCTCCTCGGCTTGGTGCATGTAGTCGCGGGTGAGGGGCACAGCCATCTGGTTCTTGGTGAGCTGGAGCTGGAAGTTCATCATGGCGCCCGTCTGGAAGGCGATCTCCGAGGCCGCCAGGTAGTATTCCCAGATGCGGCAGAAGCGCTCGTCATAGAGCGCCGCCACCTCCTCGCGCCGGGCCATGAAGCGCTCGCGCCAAGCCCTCAGCGTCTTCGCGTAGTGCAGGCGCAGGATCTCCACGTCGGTGACGTGGAGATGCGATTTTTCGACTGCCGGCATCACCTCGGAGACGGCGGGGATGTAGCCGCCGGGGAAAATGTAGTGCTGGATCCATGCGCTGGTATCGCCGGGGCCACCCGTGCGGCCAATCGAATGGAGCACCATGACGCCGTTATCGGCAAGCAGGCTGCGGCAGACCTTGAAAAATGCGCGGTAGAAATTGACGCCGACGTGCTCGAACATGCCGACCGAGACGATGCGGTCGAACGGCCCCTCGATCTTGCGGTAGTCCTGGAGAAGGAACTTGACCTTGCCGGCCAGGCCGCGCTCCTCGGCACGGCGATTGGAGACGGCATACTGCTCCTCCGAAAGGGTGACGCCGACGACCTCAACGCCGCAATGCTCGGCAAGGTAGAGGCCGAGCCCGCCCCAGCCTGAGCCGATGTCGAGGACACGCTGGCCGGGCCTCAGCGCCAGCTTGGCGGCGAGGTGCCGCTTCTTGGCCAGTTGCGCCTCGTCGAGGCTCTTCACCCCGCTTTCCCAATAGGCGCAGGAATATTGCAGATCGGCATCGAGGAAGAGCGCGTAGAGCCTTCCGTCGAGGTCGTAGTGCGTGTGGACGTTGCGCCGCGCGCGGGCCGGCGTGTTGATTTGGCGCAAGCGACGGGTCAGCCGGCGCCACGCGCCATGCGCGATCACCTGCCATGGCGGGATGATGCCTTGGTAGTTGCGGAATATCACCATCAGGAAGTCGAAGATCGACCCCTGTTCGACAACGTAGCCGCCGGTGACGAATTCCTCGCCCAGCTTGAGATCCGGGTCATGGACGACGGCGGCCTCGGCGGCGTCGCTGGTGAACCGCACGCGCACGGACTCCGTCCGGCCATCGCCGAAGCGATGCGTCTGGCCCCCTGAGTCAATAACCTCGAGCGATCCTCGGCGGATCGCCCGAGTGAGGTATTTGTGCAACGCTGAATTCATCGGGTGTCGTCCCGGGCCGTGCGGCCCCCCGATCTATTATGCCCTGCGCGCAGGTCGGCCGCGCCGGGTTGGATGATAGTCCAGATTCCGACGCAGCCTCAAGCTGTTATCTGCCTATTGCAATTCCGCGGTTTCGCCCTCGGCCGGGGTCTCGTCCGCCGCCTCGTCGGCCGGCGTCTCGGCCGCCGCCGCCTCGTCGGCCGCGTCGGCGGCCCCGGCCAGCGTCAGGTCTTCGCCGCGCGCCTGGCGGGCGGCTTCGTCCTCGCTGCGCGCGACGTTGGCGTTGACGTGGGCGCTGACTTCGGCGTGAAGCGCGATGCGGATCTTGTGCATGCCGATGGTCTTGAGCGGCGTATTGAGGGCGATCTGGCTGCGGTTGACCGAAAAGCCGCCGGCCTCCATCGCCTCGGCGAGGTCGCGGGCGGTTACCGAGCCATAGAGCTGGCCGGTCTCGCCGGCCTGGCGGACGATCACGAAGGACTGCCCCTCGAGCTTCCCGGCGACGCCTTCGGCCTCCTGACGGCGTTCGAGATCGCGCGCCTCGAACTGCACGCGCTCGGACTCGAAGCGCTTGCGGTTGGCTTCGTTGGCGCGCAGCGCCTTGCCCTGCGGCAAGAGGAAATTGCGGGCATAGCCGTCGCGCACGCGCACGACCTCGCCCATCTGGCCGAGCCTCTGGATACGTTCAAGCAGGATGACTTCCATGACAGTTCACTCCGTTGGATGTGTGTTGATCATTGCGGCATGACGCCCTTGAAGCGACGATTGCGGAGGCCGAGCACGGCCTCGGCAATCGCCAGCAGGGCGAAGAGGAAAAGCGGCAACCCGGAAAGGACGAGAAGCGTGTAGGCCGCCACCAGGATCGGCGTTCGCGTTCTCATGCCGGTGGTGACGGCGTGCATCACGGCGAGGCCGGTGAGGGCGGCGGCGGCGGACAGGGCACCGGCGACCACGCGGGCGGCCTCACCGGTGCCGCCCGGCAGAAACGAGATAACGGCCGCGATCGCGAGGGCGATGAAAACCTCGTTTGGAAGGATCACGGTCCACATCTTCTCGCGCGGCCGTTCCATACGCCCGGAGGCGCGTGCGACCACGGCCGCCAGCCATAGATTGAAGACGAGGACGAACAGCATAATGGCCGTCACCGTGAACGGCATCACGGCCATCTGAAAGCGCACGAAGGGCTCGAGCTCTGCCGCGGTCGGCGGCACGGCGCCGCTCTGCGAGCCGGAGAAAAACTCCAGCAGCGCCGCCGTGACCTCGCCGGTCAGCGCTTCGCGATCGAAGCCGATGACCACACCGACCAGCACCACGCCGACCGCCACGATGCCGGCAAGCTGCATGAGCATGCGGCCGAGCGGATACCACACACGCGTCGGCTCGTGGTCGCCGGTGAGCTGCGACAGAAGGGCGAGGCGGCTTAACCAGAAGACCGGGAGGGCAAAGAGCAGCAGGTAGGATGCCGCGCCGACGGTGGAGAGTGCGGCGAAGATGGTGGCGGTGCCGGCGATCGCCGCAGCCGCGCCGGCGGCCGGACCCCAGCCGAGGCCGGCGATGCCGATCGGCAGGCCGGTCAGAATGAAGAGCGGGAAAGCGAGCGGCGTGCCGCCGATCGGCGCCAGGAACAGAAGCGCCGAACCGATGCCGGCGCCTATGCCGATAAGGTAGGTCTGCATCGCTGTCCCGCCTTTCGAGCGGTTAGGGGCAGGTCGGCCAACAAACCGCCTGTCCCAGCTTGGTCAGAGACGGGCCGGCTTCTCGGCCAGCCCGCATGTTCGATTGTGGCCTTACTTGATCACGTAAGGCAGGAGCCCGAGGAAGCGGGCGCGCTTGATCGCCTGCGCCAGTTCGCGCTGCTTGATCGCCGAGACCGCGGTGATGCGCGACGGCACGATCTTGCCGCGCTCGGAGATGTAGCGTTGCAGCAGGCGCACGTCCTTGTAGTCAATCTTCGGCGCGTTATCGCCGGAGAACGGGCAGGTCTTGCGGCGGCGGAAGAAAGGCCGGCGCGTCGGCAACTGGTTGATGTCGACCATCAGTTCGATCCCCCGTCGCTGTCGCCCGAACCTTCGCCCTCATCGCGGCGTGGGCGCGGCGGGCGGTCGCCGCGGTCACGATCGCCGAAGCGGTTGCCGCCACCACCACGGTCGCGGTCACCAAAACGGCCGGCACGATCGCCGCGGTCGTCGCGGTCGCGCTTCTGCATCATTGCCGAAACGCCTTCCTCCAACTCGTCGACCTTGATCGTCAGCGTGCGGATGACGTCCTCGTTGAGACGCTCCTGACGCTCCATCTCGGCGACGGCCGCCGGCGGGGCATCGATGTTCATCAGCGTGTAGTGGGCCTTGCGGTTCTTGCGGATGCGGTAGGAGAGGGACTTCAGCCCCCAGGTCTCCACCTTGGAAATCTTGCCGCCACCCTGCTCGATGACGCTGCGCAGCTGTTCGACGAGCGTGTCGACCTGCTGGCCGGAGACGTCCTGCCGGGCCAAAAAGACGTGTTCGTATAGGGGCATGGATGCCTTTCCTTCATGTTGACCGGCGCCAAGCCTCTTCGAAGCCTTTTGGGAAAGGCTCGATGACACTTCGAGAGCAGGGGCACGGGAAGTCGGATCGCTTCCGATCCTGCGGCGCTGTGCCGCCTTCCGTTCAGCCCCCGGCCGGGGTCCCTTCGGGACGGCGCGGTTATACGGGGAACGGGCCGAAAAGCAAGGGGTTCCGGTCTCGGGTGGTCAGTCGCGCCATGCGCTCCCAGAACCTAAAAGTCCGATCCCTCGCCAATCACGCGTCGCTCGTCGGCCTCGACCATCATCGAGATGATCTGGTCTAGCGAAGTCGTCGCCTCCCAACCCAGCTTTTCCTTCGCTTTTCGCGGGTCGCCGCGCACGTACTGGACATCGGTCGGGCGGTAAAACGATGGGTCTATCCGGATCAAGGTGCGGCCGGACTTCCGGTCAATGCCGCGTCTCTCGGCGCCCATTCCCTCCCATTCGATTGCGTAGCCAAGGCGTTCTCCGGCCAGTTCGACGAACCTGGCGACGCTCTCCGTGCGGCCCGTCGCCAGGACGAATTCCTCGGCCACAGGTTGCTGGAGCATGCGCCACATGCCTTCAACGTAGTCCCCGGCAAATCCCCAATCGCGGCGCGCCTCGACGTTGCCCAGGAGCAGGACATCCCTGCCACCGTGCTTGATCTCGGACAGGCCGGAGGTGATTTTCCGAGTCACAAAGTCCCGACCTCGCAGCGGCAACTCGTGGTTGAACAAGATGCCAGCCACCGCGAACATGCCCGAGCTTTCGCGATGGTTGACCGTCAGCCAGTGGGCGAACAGCTTCGCCACGCCATAGGGACTGCGTGGATGGAAAGGTTGGTCTTCGCTTTCCGGTTGACCTGTCCCTTCGCCGAACATCTCCGACGATGACGCTTGGTAAAAGCGGGCACCCGGCACCGCTTCGCGGATGCACTCCAGAAGGCGCGCCGGCCCAAACCCGTTGACCTCCATCGTCGACAGGCGCTGGTCGAAAGACCGCGCGACCGCGCTCTGCGCTGCCAGATTGTAAATCTCGTCCGGTCGGATCCGTTCGAGATGGCGCAGAACGTTTGCGGCATCGAGGAGGTCGAAGGTCACATACTCGACCTCTCGATCCACTCCCAGTTCGCGAAGTCGTGGCGGCGGAGAGGAGGTCGAATCCCGGACGCTGCCGACGACCCGATAGCCCTTCGCGACCAGGAAACGCGCCAGATAGGCGCCGTCCTGACCCGAAATCCCTGTTATGAGCGCCGTCCGCCCCATCTGTCCCACGCTTCAACCCCAGGCAGCCACTGCACGATCAGACTACAGCCGCTTTTATCGACGTAATAAACAGTCAGCGGCCTATCATGCATACGAGCAGCCGAGGCTTTGAAACTTGACACGCATTCATTGACACGCTCAAAGGCCCGCCACCGGCGGGGATCGCGTCGGACAAGAACAACAGGGCGCGCAAGGGGCGGATGGCGGTCGCATTCACCTTTCCCGGGCAGGGCAGTCAGGTCGTCGGCATGGGCAAGGCGCTCGCCGACGCCTCGCTCGAGGCGCGCGCCGTTTTCGAGGCGGTTGATGACGCGCTGGGCGAGAAGCTCTCCAAGATCATCTGGGAAGGGCCGATCGAGACCCTGACACTGACCGAGAACGCCCAGCCGGCGCTGATGGCGGTGAGCCTGGCGACCGTGCGCGTGCTCGAGGCGCGTGGGGTCAGCGTCAAGAACAATGTGGCCTATGTCGCCGGTCACTCGCTCGGCGAATATTCGGCACTTGCCGCCGCCGGTGCGCTGAGCCTCCAGGATGCGGCACGGCTCCTGCGGACACGCGGACGCGCCATGCAGCAGGCGGTACCGGTCGGCACCGGGGCGATGGCGGCGCTGTTGGGCATGGAGCTTGAGGCGGCTCAGGCGGTTGCCGCCGAGGCGGCGGAGGACGAGGTCTGCGCGGCAGCCAACGACAATGGCGGCGGTCAGGTGGTGATCTCCGGCACCAAGGCGGCCGTCGAGCGCGCCGTCGAGATCGCCAAGGGCAAAGGCGCCAAGCGCGCCATCATTCTGCCGGTCAGCGCACCGTTCCATTGCGCGCTGATGGCGCCGGCCGCGAAGGTAATGGAGGAGGCGCTTGCTTCCGCCGACCTGAAGGCGCCGGTCGTGCCGCTGGTCGCCAACGTTGTTGCCGGACCGATCACCGACCCGGCGGAGATCCGCCGCCGGCTGGTCGAACAGGTCACCGGCATGGTGCGCTGGCGCGAGTCGGTGCAGTGGCTGGGTGGCGCGGGCGTCAACGTTTTCGTCGAGGTCGGTGCCGGCAAGGTGCTGTCGGGCCTCGCCCGGCGTATCGTCGAGGGTGCCGAGACGCTGGCGGTCGGCACGCCCGAGGATGTCGACGCCGCCGTGGCCAAGCTCGGCTGAGGGAGGACGGGGAACATGTTCGAATTGACCGACAAGTGCGCCCTCGTCACCGGCGCCAGCGGTGCGATCGGCGGGGCCATCGCCCGCGCTCTCCACAAGCAGGGCGCGATCGTCGGGCTGTCGGGTACGCGGCGCGAGGCACTGGACGCGCTCGCTGCCGAACTCGGCGAGCGCACGCATGTCCTGCCGTGCGACCTCGGCGATGCGGCCCAGGTCGAGCAACTCGTTCCGCAGGCCGAGGAAGCCATGGGTGGCGAGGTCGATGTCCTCGTTAACAATGCAGGCGTCACGCGCGACATGCTGTTCGCGCGCATGTCGGACGAAGATTGGGAAACGGTGCTGGCCGTCAATCTGACGGCGGCGTTCCGGCTGTCGCGCGCCGTGCTGCGCGGCATGATGCGCCGTCGCAACGGACGCATCATCTCGATCACTTCGGTCGTCGCGGTCACCGGCAACCCAGGCCAGGGCAACTATGCGGCCTCCAAGGCTGGCCTCATCGGCATGACCAAGTCGCTGGCGGCCGAGATCGCCAGCCGCAACGTCACCGTCAATTGCGTGGCGCCGGGATTCACGGCCTCGGCAATGACCGACGCGCTCAACGAGAAGCAACGCGCCATGATCCTGGAGCGCGTGCCGACGCGCCGCCTGGGTACGCCGGACGAGGTGGCGGCGGCGGTTGTTTATCTCGCCTCGAGCGAGGCAGCCTACGTCACCGGACAGACGTTGCACGTCAACGGCGGAATGGCGATGATTTGAGTCGGACAGGGGGTGCTTACGGCCGGCCTTCGCAAGCGCGAAAAGGGGGGTTTTCCGCCGCTGGCAATGCCCCTGAAAGTATGTTACGGCCCACGGACCGGTGATGTGGCGCGGCTTATTTGCAGGCGCTCCACCCGTTCCGCACACAGGGCGATCGTCGATCCCTTGCCGGGCGAGGGGTCTATCGGATAGTCAGGTTGAGGCAATCGAGGTTCTGAAAAAATGAGCGATGTCGCTGAACGGGTGAAGAAGATCGTGGTCGAGCATCTTGGCGTCGACGCGGAAAAGGTCACGGAGAACGCGAGTTTCATCGATGACCTTGGCGCCGACAGCCTCGACACGGTCGAGCTCGTGATGGCGTTCGAGGAGGAGTTCGGGGTCGAGATTCCGGACGACGCGGCCGAGACGATTCTCACCGTCGGCGACGCCATCGGCTTCCTCGAAAAAAACACCGCCTAACCGGCGCCTGAAGCGGAGCGGCTGACCCGGCCTGTGAACGGCCGGGGCACCGGCGCGCCATGAGACGGGTCGTAATCACCGGAATGGGCATGGTGTCGCCGCTAGGTTGCGGCGTCGATGTCTCGTGGGCGGCGATCCTCGCCGGACAAAGCGGCATCACCCGGATCGACAATTTCCAGGTCGACGACCTGCCGTGCCAGATCGCCGGGCAGATTCCGCGCGGCTCCAAGTCGGAAGGCAAATTCAGCCCCGACGACTGGATGGAGCCCAAGGAGAGCCGCAAGGTCGATCCGTTCATCGTTTACGCGATGGCCGCCGCCGACCAAGCGCTGGACGACGCCGGCTGGCACCCGGAAGCCTATGACGACCAGATCGCCACCGGCGTTCTGATCGGCTCGGGTATCGGCGGCCTGCAAGGCATCGAGGATGCGTCGCTCACGTTGCGCGACCGCGGCCCACGCCGCATCAGCCCGTTCTTCATTCCCGGTCGACTGATCAACCTCGCCTCGGGCCAGGTGTCGATCCGCCACGGCCTCAAGGGACCGAACCATTCTGTGGTGACGGCCTGCTCGACCGGCTCACACGCTATCGGCGACGCCGCCCGGCTAGTCGCGCTCGGCGATGCCGACGTGATGGTCGCCGGCGGCGCCGAGTCGCCGGTCTGCCGGCTGGCGGTGGCGGGCTTCGCTGCCTGCAAGGCGCTGTCCACGCATTTCAACGATCGCCCGGCGGAAGCCTCGCGTCCTTACGATCGCGACCGCGATGGCTTCATCATGGGCGAGGGCGCGGGTATCGTCGTGGTCGAGGAGCGCGAGCACGCGATTGCCCGCGGCGCGAAGATCTACGGCGAAGTGATCGGCTACGGCCTGTCCGGCGACGCCTACCACATTACCGCGCCGGCCGAGGATGGCGACGGCGCCGAGCGCTGCATGCGCATGGCGCTGAAGCGTGCCGAGATCGGGCCCGGCGATATCGACTACATCAACGCGCACGGCACCTCGACCCAGATGGGCGACGAGATCGAACTGAAGGCCGTCGAACGGCTCGTGGGCAACGCCGCCGGCCGTATCAGCATGTCGTCGACCAAGTCGGCGACCGGCCACCTGCTCGGCGCCGCCGGTGCGGTCGAGGCGATCTTCTCGCTGCTTGCGATCCGCGACAATGTCGTGCCGCCGACCCTCAATCTCGACAATCCGTCGGTGGTCACCGCCCTCGACCTCGCGCCGCACACGGCCCGCAAGCGGCAGATCGACGTAGCTCTGTCGAATTCGTTCGGCTTCGGCGGAACCAACGCTTCGCTGGTTTTCCGGCGCGATTCCTGATGCGGCGCGGGTATCCCGTTTTCGCCACAATAGGTGCTAAAGTCTGCGGCCCGTCGGGGAGAAAGCGGGCACCAATCGCGAGTCGAACGTAACATGGTCGATGTGAGACGAGAGCCCTACAGCGACGATACCGAGGCGCTGTCGGCCCGCCTTGCGTCGTCGCTCGGCCGTACGTCGCCGCGCAGCCCGAGCGAGGCGCTGCAGCCGGAGCCGGTGCCGCCGCCGCCGCCACGCTCGCGCGTCGTCCGCCACCCGCTGGTGGTGTTCCTCAACGTCGTCATCACAATCGCGCTCGTCGGCCTGGTCGGCGCCGGTGGGGTCATCTTCTTCGCCAAGTCGCAATTCGACCGTTCGAGCAATCTCGACGCGGCGCGAACGATCAGCGTGGCGCGCGGCAACGGCGTGAACGCCATCGCCGACGAACTGGTCAAGGATGGCATCATCGGCACCAAATGGCTGTTCGTCTTCGGTGTGTGGCTGAGCAACCAGACGTCCAACCTCAAGGCGGGCGAATACCTCATCCCGGCCCATGCCAGCATGCGCGACATCATGGACGCGATGGTGACCGGCAAGGGCATTCTCTATTCAGTGACCATTCCGGAGGGGCTGACCAGCCAGCAGATCGTCGACCGCCTCAAGTCGGAGGATGTGCTTGTCGGCGACATCAAGGAGGTGCCGCCCGAAGGCAGCCTGCTGCCGGAGACCTACAAGTTCACCCGCGGCGACACGCGCCAGAGCCTGATCGACCGCATGGAACGGGAGCGTGATCGTGTGGTCGCCGACGTGTGGAGCCGGCGCGCACCGGATCTGCCCATCAAGACGCCCGATGAACTCGTCGTTCTCGCTTCGATCGTCGAGAAGGAAACATCGCTCGCTGACGAGCGCAGCCGCGTCGCGGCGGTGTTCATCAACCGGCTGAGGCTCAACATGCGCCTGCAGTCCGACCCGACGGTGATTTACGGCATGTTCGGTGGCGCCGGAAAACCGTCCGGCTTCACGCTGAGCCGAGCCGACCTGGAGAAACCCACTCCCTACAACACCTACACGATCCCGGGCTTGCCGCCGGCGCCGATCGCCGATCCCGGCCGGGCTTCGCTCGAGGCCGTCGCCAATCCCTCGCGGACGCGCGATCTCTATTTCGTCGCCGACGGCAGCGGTGGCCACGCTTTCGCCGAGAGCTACGAAGATCATGTGCGCAACGTTGCCCGCTGGCGCGATCTCAACGCCAGCAATGCGAAGGCGGCGGCGGATGCAGCCGCCGGTGAGGCCGGCGCCGCGGCTGGGGCGACCAACCCTCCGGCCGCCATGGCGCTGACGCCAACCCCGGCTCCCACCCCCAAGCCTTAACCTAGGTCTTCAGCCGCCCTTGAACCCGCGCGGGTGGGCGGGTCTTATGCGGCGGCGCGCCGTGCGCTGAACCAATTCTGGCTGGGACCGGCCCACAATGCCTCTGTGCAGCATGACCGGATTTGCCCGCGTTGACGGAGCCGGGGAAGGCTATCGCTGGACCTGGGAACTCCGCAGCGTCAATGGCAAGGGGTTCGATGTCCGCCTGCGCCTGCCGCCGGGCTTCGACCATGTCGAACTGCCCGCCCGCGAACGCATCGCCGCCAAGGTGGCGCGCGGCAACGTGCAGGCCGGCCTTGCCGTGCAGCACGACACGGGCGCCACCAAGATTCGCGTCAATGAGGAGGTGCTCGTCCAGGTGATCGCCGCCCTCGAGCAGATCGGCAAGCGGGTGACGGCGCAACCGCCGACGCTTGACGGGATTCTCGCCATTCGCGGCGTCGTCGAGGCAACCGAGGCCGATCCCGACGAGGCGGCCCGCGCTGCGCTCGCCGGCGGCATTCTCGCCAGCCTCGACGCCGCGGTCACCGACCTGGTTTCGGTGCGCTGCCGCGAAGGCGCGGCCATCGCCATCGTTCTCGGTGCACGGCTGGACGAGATGGCGAAGCTGGTGCGCGCCGCGGAAGCATCGCCGGCGCGCACGCCGGAGACCATCCGCGCGCGCCTCGCCGAGCAGATTGCCACGCTCCTTGACGCGGCCCCGGCGCTCGACCCTGATCGCCTGCACCAGGAGGCGGTGCTGCTCGCCACCAAGGCCGACATACGCGAGGAGATCGACCGGCTTGGCGCCCATATCGCGGCGGCGCGCGATCTGCTCGCCAGCGATGCGCCGGTCGGCCGCCGCCTCGACTTCCTTGCGCAGGAGTTCAACCGCGAGGTCAACACGCTCTGCTCCAAGTCGAACGATCGTGCGCTGACCGCCATCGGCCTCGACATGAAGGCGGTGGTCGATCAGTTGCGCGAGCAGGTGCAGAACGTCGAATGACCAGACAACGCGATATCGCTCGCCGGGGCATCATGCTGGTCGTGTCGTCGCCCTCGGGCGCCGGCAAGACGACCCTGACCCGCAATCTCCTGGAACAGGAGGAGGGAGTCAGCCTGTCGATTTCGGTGACAACGCGCGCCAAGCGGTCGAGCGAGATCCAGGGCGTCCACTACCACTTCATTTCCATGAAGCGTTTCGAGACGATGCGCGACGCAGGCGACCTGCTGGAGTGGGCCGAGGTGCACGGCAATTTCTACGGCACGCCGCGCGAGCCGGTGGAGAAGGCGCTCGCGGTCGGCCGCGACGTGCTTTTCGACATCGACTGGCAGGGGACGCAGCAGCTCTACAAGGCCATGCGTGACGACGTGGTCAGCGTCTTCGTGCTGCCGCCATCGGCGAAGGAACTGAAGGCGCGGCTGGAGCGGCGGGCCGAGGACAGCGGCGCCGTGATCGTCCAGCGTCTGCGCAACGCGGCGGAAGAAATTCCGCACTGGAGCGAATACGACTACGTGCTGGTCAACCGCGATCTCGACAAGAGCTTTGTCCGCTTGCGCTCGATCTTGACCGCCGAGCGCCTGAAGCGGGTGCATCTCCCGGACCTCGAGACGTTCGTGGCGAAGCTGCTGACCGATCTGAAACGCACGTCCTGAAATGTCCGACGGCTGCTAACGCCAAGCACGCGCTTAATAGCTTGCCGTATTATTTGTCGGTGAGACAGGGAAGCACATCTTCGGTGAAGTAAGGTTTCTGATTAGCCCAGAAGATGTAGTCGACGTGGAGAAAGCCCGCTGCAAACGCGTAAAGCATCGGGACTATATTCTGATGGCCATCGACCACATCGGTGTTGTTCGTCTGACCAATATAATTCCCGTCCTGCACGGCAATGCCAAGGGGAACTGTGAACCTGTTCTCGTGCATCATAGCGTAAGCGTGGTTTAGCTGCCCTTTCCTGAGCACCATCAGGTCAGGTGCGCCAAGGCCAACTCCGATCTCCTCACCCAATTTATAGAGGCCCCGGAGATAGCCGTTATCCGTCCAGGGAAGCCACTCGCCCGGCATGAAGTTCGCGTATTGCATGGTGGTGGATTTCGGAAAGGCCGCCTTCAATGCGCGCATGTTGGCTGCCAGCCCTTCGGCATAGAAAGCGGCGGAAAATCCCGGGTTTTTCTCCTCCGAAACGTCGGCTGCAGATTCTTGTAAGTTGAGTCCCTCGATCTCGCCGTCGAATTCCTTGCCCAAGGCATTGAGCAGCGCGGCAAAACGCGCGTGTATGGTCGGGTCCCAGCGTCTAGCGACCCAGCCGTCGAGGGAGCCGCCGTCGCCATATCTCGGCATTACACCGCCACTATATTCGGGAGCCAGAAGGTAGTCGGGCACCGGCTTGTAGGCAGGATTGAAGGACTCGTCCTGGAGCTGGATGAATAGTTTCTTGTGATACTGATCGAGATAATCGAGATCGGCGCGGATGGCAGAGAAGTCATACACGCCTTTTTTTGGCTCGAGGGCGCGCCAGGGGTACATGATTTGCGCCCCCAAGAAGCGAGTATTGGTCAGCAACGCGTGCCCGTGGATCGCTTCCCGGTCGCGCGCAAAATAGATGAAATTCTTGATGTGGTCGGGAGCGACAGGACAGGTTGCTCCAGTATAGGCCTTGTAGGCATCCAGGTAACGATTTGCGGGATTATCCCCAGCCATCGCGCTGCTGGCAGCGCAGCATGTAAAAAGTGCCATGACAGTTCGTCTGACAGTCAGATAGGCCATCCATGAATTCCTCTTTGCGCTAGTCCGGCAGTGTGCCGGACATGTGCCGTGCGGCCCGGGCCAGCGCCACGAAGCCGGCGACGTCGATCTCCTCGGCGCGGCGGGTCTCTTCGATCCCAGTTTCGGTGAGCAGGCGGTGGGCGTCGATGCCCAGGGTCTTGAGACTTTGGCGCAGCATCTTGCGGCGCTGTCCGAAGGCCGCGGCGGTGACGCGCTCCAAAACCGCCGGATCGCAGTCGAGCGGGTTTGGCCTTGGCACCAGACGGACGATCGACGAGGTCACCTTCGGCGGCGGCGTGAAGGCGCGCGGCGACACGTCGAACAGGATCTCGGCCTCGGTGCGCCAGCCGGCCAGCACGCCAAGGCGGCCATAGGTCTTCGAGCCGGGCGGGGCGACGATGCGCTCGGCGACCTCGCGCTGGAACATCAGGGTCATCGAGTCGTACCAGGGCGGCCACGGCTCGGTCTTGAGCCAACCGACCAGCAGCGGCGTCGCAATGTTGTAGGGCAGGTTGGCGACGACGCGCGCCGGCGGTGGGGCGAGCGCCGCCATATCGACGGCAAGCGCGTCGTCCGGCACGATCGTCAGGCGGCCGGGGCAGGCGGCGGCGATTTCCTCCAGCGCGGCGATGCAGCGGTCGTCGCGCTCGATGGCGATAACGTGCCCGGCGCCGGCGGCGAGCAGGGCGCGGGTGAGCCCGCCGGGGCCGGAGCCGACCTCGACCACGGTGACGCCGGCAAGATCGCCGGCGGCGCGCGCGATGCGGGCTGTGAGGTTGAGATCGAGCAGGAAATTCTGGCCGAGGTTCTTCTTGGCGCGAAGCTCGTGACGGGCGATGACCTCGCGGAGCGGGGGAAGCTCGTCGAGCGCGCTCATTGCGCGCTTTCGTTCCGCCTGAGTTCGGCCGCCAAGCGTAGCGCGGCGGCGAGGCTTGTCGGGTCCGCGCGGCCGCTGCCGGCGATGTCGAGCGCCGTGCCATGATCCGGCGAGGTGCGCACGAAGGCGAGGCCAAGCGTGACGTTGACAGTCTCCGCGAAGGACAGGGTCTTTGCCGGGATCAGGGCTTGATCGTGATACATGCACAGTGCCGCGTCGTAGAGGGCGCGCGCCGCCGGATGGAACATGGTGTCGGCCGGCAGAGGGCCGCGGGCGTCGATACCTTCCGCCCTGAGCGCATCGACGGCAGGGCGGACGATGCGCTCGTCCTCGTCACCGATCGCGCCGCTCTCGCCAGCGTGCGGGTTGAGACCGGCAAGGGCAAGGCGCGGATTGGGGATGGCAAAGCGCCGCCTGAGTTCGCGGGCGACCGTGCGGCCCGTGTCGACGATCAGCTTTTCGGTGAGGACCGAGGCCACTTCCCGCAGCGGGATGTGAATCGTCACCGGCACCGCTTTCAACTCGGGACCGGCGAGCATCATCACCGGCTCGCCCGGCCGGCCGGTCCACGCCGCCGACAGCGTGCCGAGGAACTCGGTGTGGCCGGGATGCTGGAACCCGGCGTCGTAGAGCGTCTTCTTGTTGATCGGGTTGGTCACCAGCGCCGACGCCAGACCGGCACGGACATCGCCGACCGCCCGGGCGATGGCTTCGATCACCGCGGGGGCGTTGGCGGGATCTGGTCGTCCGGCGGTGGCCTTGACCGTCGCGTCGAGTGCGACGACCGGCAGCGCGCGATCGAACAACGCGGTAGCGTTCTCCGCCGTTACCGTGTGGATCGGGCAGTCGATGCCGAGCATGCCGGCGCGTTCGGCCAGCAGGGCGGGATCGGCGAGGCAATAGAAGGCGGGCAGGGACAGTTCGCGCCGTCTCAGCCAGGCGATGAGCGCGATATCAGGCCCGATGCCGGACGGTTCGCCCATGGTCAGGGCAAGCGGTGGAAGCGTCACCCCCGGCTCCCCGCCACGCCGTTCATCGGTATTCGATGATCGCGGCCTTGCGCAGCTCGGCCATATAGTCCTTGCCGAGGTCCTTGGCCTGTTTCAGGTAGAGGTCGCTGGTGACCTCCGCCCGCGCCGCAGCCGTGCTCTGCACTTGTCGCGTCGCGCACACGGCAACCACCTCGA
The DNA here is from genome assembly GCA_963781775.1 of uncultured Alphaproteobacteria bacterium. GTDB lineage: Bacteria > Pseudomonadota > Alphaproteobacteria > Rhizobiales > Kaistiaceae > CAVSRC01. Next base: position 68,828 of record CAWAHE010000003.1, read on the forward strand.
TGCCCTGGTCGGTCTGCACCGGAGAGGCCGTGCCGCCGGCCTTGGTCTTCTTGATGTCTTCGCCCTGCGGGCCGTTGAGCTGCGTCGAGTCGCGCCGGCCGATGCTCTTGACCACGACGCCGCGCAACTGCTTGGCCTGTTCGAGGCTCTGGTCGCAGCCCTTGAAGCGCTGGCGGAAAGCCTCCGCTTCGCGCTTGCGCTGATTGTAGAGCGCGGACGAGGAGCCCTGTGGCACCACGAAGACGATTTGCTGAAGCGTGAATTCAGTCAGGGTCATCTGCGACAGGTCGCCTTTGGCGAGGAGCGCGCTGGTCACGTCCTCGGTCTTGACCTGCGCCTTCTCCTGCGTGCGCCGCTGCACCAGGTATTGCCACGACAACTGCGCCCGCAGGCGCTTCTTCAGCGATGAGGGGTCGATACCCTGCGCCGCCAGCGCCTTGTCCAGGCTGCTGACCGATATCTTCAGGTTCTGCGCAATGGATGCGTAGGCGCCGTTGACCTGCGCGTCGTCGACCTTGAGGCCCCGCTTGCGCGCCTCGTACATCTGCAGCGTCTCGTCGATCAATTCGTCGGTGGCGAGCTTTTCGCTGCTCTTGGTGCCGCCCAGCTGCATCAGCTTGCGGCGCTGCGAGATGTCGTAGTTGGTGATCGGATCCTCGTTCACCAGCACGGCGATCGAGCTGCCCGCCTTCAGCGTCGGGATGTCCGGCATCTCGGTCTTGCCGGTGACCACGGGGCCCGTCTTCGAGCCGTTATCGAAAAGATCGCTGAGGCCGCCGCCGTCGCAGGCCGCCAGCCCGGCTGCGCACGCGACAACCAGTCCGGCCGCGGCGATCCGGCGCAAAGCAGGGCATTCAGTCAGTTTCAAGCGCTTTCCCCAGACTTGGGCGCCACGACAGGGCGACACGAATAGCACGACGGCAAACGATCAAGCGAGACTCCTCGGTCGCGGCGCCCGCATCATTGCCGGGAATCTGGCGAAATAAAGGGGAGCCACCGCGGTTGCGGTCAGTTGGTCTTGCTGAGGTTCGTCTGCAGGCCGCTGTCGCCGATCGTGCGCAGTTGCAGGCGGAAGTTCAGCCAGCGTGTCCGCGAGGTGTTGGCGTCGTCGCGCATCTCGCTGTAGGCGACGGCGAACGTCACGCACTCGTTGTCGAAGGCGAGGCCGAGACTGTTGCCGGCGAGCGAGGCGGCGCCGATGTCGTAGACGGCGGTGCCGAATGCCCGCCAGTTGTCCGAAAGATTGACCGACGCGGCACCGCGGATGACCGAAGCCGAACCGAGCGTCGAGCTGTACGGGTTGTTGCGCAGATAGAGGTAGGCGGTCGATGCGCTCACTGCCCCGAAAGCGGCCGTCGCCTCGACCTCGCCGCGGTTGACGGACAGATCAGCGTCGTCGAAGCGTCCATTGGCGGAGATGCGCGGGCCAAGGCCGGTGTCAACGGTGGCGCCGGCGACGTAGTCCGAGGCGGTGGTGTCGAGGCCGGAAAGCGACCCTGCTATGCCCACTGCCGCCAGCGAACCGCCAACGCCGGCGAGGTCCTGCGTGGCATAGGGGTTGGTGCCAGCGAGCTGATAGCTGCGCCCGACCGTCGCATCGACCGAGGCGCCACTGTCGAACGAACCATTGTAGTGCAGGCCGACATTGAGGCGGGTGCCGCCCTCCTCGCGGTCGTAGCCGGAGAACTTGTCCCAGGTGAACAGGTTCGACGGGTCGAACACCAGACTCTGCGCGTCGTTGTTGGGCAGCGTGCCGGCATGCATTTCGTCCGGACGCACGATCAACTGCACACGCGGTTCGATGATGTGCGTTGCGCCGGGCGCGGTCGCCAGGATCGGCAGGCTCCAATCGACGCCGACCGCCGGCATGAAGCGGAAGGCGGTGGAGTCGGAGGTCAGACCCGGCGATCCGTCGGCCGCGGTCGATTGACCGCTCAGGAAGAAGGCGTCGCCGCGCAGATACGCGAATGGCGTGATCACCTGGCCCATTGGACCGATGAACCGACGCTGCCAGTCGACCTCCTTGGTCAAGCGGGTGAACGTTCCCGCGGTGCCGTGCGTATAGGTCGTGCCCAACGGGTAAGCCATTGCATTGAATTGAAAAGGATCGTCTTCTTGGCGGTTCAGTACCGTCAGGTTCGACTTGAACGACATCTCGCCGCCGAGTACCGGGTGATCGACGTATTTCGTGCTGTCGATCTCAGGAACCACGATCGCCTGGCGGCCCTGATTGTATTGCGGAGCTGTAGTCGCACTGAGGCCGCTCTGGTCGGTGAGCACCTGGAAGTAGGAGGAACGCGCCTCGAAGAAATTGCGGTCCCTGATCCCGGTCAGGTGAATGGTCGATTCGGTATAGTCGGTGTTGCCGTTGAGGACGCCGTAGTCACGCGTGAATGTGCGATCGGTTTGCAGTGTTGCGTCCCAGCCCAGCGTCCAGTCCTGGTTGAGGTAGAACTTTCCAGTTGTCCGCACGCCGCCGCGGAACGACTGCGCGCGCCCCGGTGATCCGGCCGGGAAGGCGGCGGGGTCGTTCTGGTTGATGCCTGCGACCTTGACCGCGTACTCGCCGTTCGACAGCCGATGGCGCCACTCAAGCTGCCCCATGAACCCCTGACGCGTCAGGTAGGTGGGCGTGAACGTGATGTCCTTGTTGGGCGCGATCGACCAGTAGTAGGGCAGCGACCCGAAGAAGCCGAGCTTGTCGGCGTAGCCGAATGTCGGCGCGAGGAAGCCGGATTTGCGTTTGACCGTCGGATCGGCGACGGCGAAATAGGGCATCCAGGCGACTGGCAGGCCGAGGAATTCAAGCTTGGCGTCGGTGAAGTAGACCGTGTGCGCCTGGTGGTCGAAGACGATCTTTGCCGCGCGCACGTTCCACAGCGGCGGCCGCTCGGGATGGTCCTTACACGGCTCGCATGCGGTGTAGGTGCCGTTGACGAACGTGGTCTTGTCGTCGCCGCGCTCAGCGCTTTCGGCACCAAAGTGCGTGCGCTGCGCCGTGTCGACCCTCAGCGACTGCACGAACCCCTTGGAGAAGTCGTCAGTGATGTCGATGTAGTCGGTGTAGAACGCCGAGCCTGTTGGGTCGACCAGCTTGACGTGGCCCGATGCGATCAGCCGGCCGCTTGTCTTGTTGTAGGAGACCTTCTCCGCTTCGAGCGTGTAGCCGCCGTAGTAGATCTTGACGTTGCCAACCGCGGCGACGGTGTTGTTGTCGTAATCGTAAACGAGCTGATCGGACTCCACGAGCATCCGCTCGCCCGGTTTGATCGGCGCGGTCGATAAGCCCATGCCGGAGGCGGTGGCCAGGCCGTCGGTTGAATTCGCGGCAATGGCGGCCACCGGAGCGGCGAAAGCGAGCAGCAGGATGGCGGTGGCGGCGCGCATCAATGCGCGGCCGACGAAGCGGCCGCAACTTCCCCCTCCAGCGACTTTGGTCGCTGCCCCGATCATCCATCCTCCAGGTGCAACAGCACCGTGATTCCAATCAATGTTGCCACAATCGCTGGCAACCACGCCGCCAAGGGCGGGGGCACAATGCCGCCGCTCCCCAAATCCCACGCAATCTTCATCAGAACATAAAGCATGAAGCCCACGCCCACACCAGTAATAATCATCCATCCAACGTCCCGGGAACGGGAGAATCTCAACGAAACGTTGGCTGCGATGAGCACCATGGCGAGGAGCAGAATCGGCCGCGAAAGGAGCACGTTGTACTGTAGCAGAAAGCGGTCTCCCGACACTCCGGCCCTCCGGGCCGAGGCGGCAAGCTCTGGAAGCGACCAAAACGAAACAGAATCAAGGTGTAAGAAGGTTCGCTTAACCTCGCTTGCGGTCAGATTGGTCGGCAACTCATAGGTCGCAACCCGGGTCGGCGTGGTGCTCACCGCCGTGACCGTGGCGTCCTCGAGTCGCCAGACTCCGGGCGAATAGTGGGCCTTCGGCGCATCGATCCGCTCCTTGAATTTTCCACCGGGTTCGAAGACGTAGGCCGTCACCCCGATCAGGCCGAGACCGTCATCGTAGGACTGGGGAGCGCCGATGATTGATTCGGTCCCGCTGGTCGCCTGGCGCACCCAGACTGGCCCGTCGTTGGACGTGGTCACCGGCTGGTCGGTGCGGGTGATGACCCGTGCGGTCAGCTGATTGGACCAGCCGAGCAGCGACGCGGCCATCGGGTTGTACAGGGTCGTGCCGACCACGCCGAAAAGCAGCCCGACGATGCACGCCGGCAACAGGAACTGCCACGCGGAGACGCCGGCGGCGCGCGCCACCACGACCTCGAGCCGACGATTGGCCACCACAAAGGCGGCGATCGACCCGTAGAGGACGGCGAAGGGCAGAGCGTCTTCGGTCACGCTGGGCACGCGGAAGAGCGCGACCAGCGCCAGCGTGAACCCGCCGACGAAGTCGCCTTTGAAGGCGCGGTTGAAGAACTCGATGTAGGTGATGACCGTAATCAGGGCGAAGCCCATCAGGAAGATGGAGCCGACCATCTTGGTGAAATGGCCCGCGAAATAGAGCGAAAGGGTCCGGCTGAGCATGTGAGGGCTGGATCTATCCGCTGCGCGCCGGGGCTTCGGTGCGCAACATGCCGCTGACGCGTGCGAATGCCGCCTCGACGAAGGCGACGATCTGCTCCGGCGGCCGCAACTGATTGCCTGTCAGGACAAGCACGGCGGCGACGATCGTGCCGCCAAGCGGGATCGCGTACATCATGACAATAGCGAGTGTGCTCGACTCGGCGAGGCCAGGCAGGAAGACGCCCAGGGCGCGCAACGTCGTCGTGATGACCACCGCCATCGTGATGCTCGCCGAGCGGCTGTGGCGCGTCGACTCGGCCTGTCCGAGGAAGACCAGCGGCAACACCGCGAAAAGCAGGGCGTAGAGAGGCGACGAAAAGCGATTGTGCAGTTCCGCCCGATACTTGCCGGGGAACTGTCGGAAATAGTGGTCGTCCGGATCAGGATGGAAGAGGTAGGGGGTGTCGCGTTCGGCCGGACGCAATTGCGGCGTTGTTCCGCCGCTCGCGAACGACGACAGGTCGAAGGCATAGGAGGTGAATTCGATCATCGAGATCGACTGATCGATCTTGTTGCGCTGCTGGATGGTGCCGTTGCTCATGATCAGGAACACGCCGACCGGGTTGTCCAGCACCGCGCCCCGCTCGGCGAGATAGGTGCTGGTCTGGTTGGGATCGCGATCGTCCGACACGAAGATGCCGCGCAGTGTGCCGTCGGGGTCGCGGCTGCGGAGATGGATGGTCAATCCGGCCGCCGGCTGCATGAATTCGCCCGGCCGCATGATGGATGTCAGCACGTCGCTACGGACATTGGTGATCAGCACCTGCCATGCGCGTAGCGTGAGCGGTGCGAAATAAAGCGACATCGAGCCGACCAGTGCGGCAACGATCAGTCCGACGAGCAGCACCGGCCTCAGCACCGTGAGCTGCGTGGCCCCGCTGGCGTTGATGATCACCAGCTCGGAGCCGCTGTTGAGGTTGGTGAAGGCGTAAATCACGGCGATGAACAGCGCGACCGGCAGGATAATACCGACAAGTGCCGGCACAATGAGCGCCGAGACGTAGAGGAACGTCAGCACGCTCTGCCCGTTGGCCGTCACCAGATCGAACTGGCGCAGCGCCTGGGACAACCAGACCATCGTCCCCAATGCCACGAAAGTCAGGGTCGTGGCACTGGTGATCTTGTTGAAAATGTAGCGCTCGATAAGCCTCATGCGCCCCTCGGGCCAGTCCCCTCCGCCGGGCGCGATTATGAGGTGATTGCTGCATTGCGCAACAGGCCCAAACCGCGCAGCCGGAAGGTATGTTCGCGGCCGTTTCGTCTGCTATCCTACGCGGGAAGCCCGCCAATCCAGCCCTCCCGGAACACATAACCATGACCGATCTTGCTCGAATCGCCTTTTCCCGGCCCATCCGCAAACTGGCCGGAACGGTCGTTGCCTTCGCTGGTGACGGTGTGGTCCTGGGTCCGCAGGCGCGCGCCCTCGGTCTCGACTCCTTGATAGAGCGGGCGGCCGCGACGGCCGAATTCAAGGGCAAGGCGAAGTCGGTCCTCGACCTGCTGGCGCCCTCGGGAGCCGATTTCGACCGGCTGATCGTGGTCGGCACCGGCGTTCCGACCGACCTGACCGAGAAGGATTGGGTCGATCTTGGTGGCGCGGCCATGGGCGCGCTCGGCAAGGCCAAGACGGCAACGGTGCTGTTCGAGCGGCCCGACGGACGGCGCACCGGCAAAAGCGCGCCCGCCGATCTCGCGCTCGGCATGAAGCTGCGCGCCTACGCGTTCGACAAGTACAAGACCGATGGCAACGAAACGAATTCGAACGGCGCGCGCAAGGAGCCCATCGGCGTCACCATCGTCGTCGCCGACCTCCCGGGCGCGAAATCGGCCTGGACGGCGCGCGGCGCGATCGCTGACGGCGTGCTGCTTGCCCGCGATCTCGTCAACGAGCCGCCCAACGTGCTCGGCCCCGTTGAGTTCGCCGAACGCGCCCGGGCGCTGAAGAAGCTTGGCGTCGAGGTCGAAGTGATGACCGAGGCCGAGATGACCAAGCGCGGCATGCGCGCGCTTCTCGGCGTCGCTCAAGGTTCGTCGCGCCCACCGCGCCTGGTCACCATGCGCTGGAACGGCGGCCGCGCGAAGGAGCAGCCGGTTGCCTTCGTCGGCAAGGGCGTCGTCTTCGATACCGGCGGTATTTCGATCAAGCCGGCCGGCGGCATGGAGGACATGAAAGGCGACATGGCGGGCGCCGCGGCCGTCACCGGGTTGATGCATGCGCTCGCCGCGCGCAAGGCCAAGGTCAACGCCGTCGGCGTCATCGGCATTGTCGAAAACATGCCCGACGGCAACGCTCAGCGGCCGGGCGATATCGTCGCCGCCATGACGGGCCGGACGATCGAAATCATCAACACTGATGCGGAGGGCCGGCTCGTGCTCGCCGACGCCATCGCCTACACCGAAGAGCGCTTCAAGCCGAAGTTCATGATCGATCTGGCGACGCTGACCGGCGCCGTCATCGTCGCCCTCGGCCATCACTATGCCGGCATGTACGCCACCGAGGACGCGCTTGCCACGGCGCTTTCCGCAGCCGGCGATGCAACCGGCGAACGCGTGTGGCGCATGCCGCTTGCCAAGGAATACGACAAGCAGATCGATTCCAAGTTCGCCAACGTCAAGAACGCCGGCGGTCGCGACGCCGGGTCGATCACGGCGGCGCATTTCATCAAGCGCTTCGTCAAGGATACGCCCTGGGTGCATCTCGACATTGCCGGCACCGGCTTCGGCTCGCCGCAGACCGAGGTTAACCGCTCGTGGGCGTCGGGCTGGGGCGTGCGCCTTCTCGAGCGGCTGGTCGCCGACAAATACGAGCGTTGATGTCCGAGGTTCTGTTCTATCACCTGCAAAACCAGCCGCTCGAGAGCGTGCTGCCCGGGCTGCTGGAAAAATGCCTCGAACGGCAGTGGCGCGCGGTCGTGCAGGTTGGCTCGGACGAGCGCCGCGACGCGCTCGACGCGCACCTGTGGACTTATCGCGACGACGGCTTCCTGCCCCATGGAACCGTGAAGGACGGTCACGCCGCAGCGCAGCCGGTGTGGCTGACCGCTGGAGACGACAACCCGAACGAGGCGCAGGTCCGTTTCCTCGCCGACGGCGCCGAGCTTGCCGACTACGGTGCTTATCAACGCGTGGTGCGTCTTTTCGACGGCAACGATGCGGACGCCGTCCAGGCCGCCCGCGAAGCATGGAAAACGGCGAAAGCCGCCGGCCACGACGCTACGTATTGGCAACAGTCCGAGCGCGGGGGCTGGGAGAAGAAGGCCTGAGAGCGACGGTTCGCGCGGCCATTCATTCAAATGGATTCGATTAGGCCGCGGTTAAGCGTGCGCGCAGAAATGCCGATGCCGCTTAAGGTGGGCTTCTCGTTGGCGGCCTAGTGTCCCGGCATGGCTGCTCCATCCAGAACCGCGCACATGGCAATCCGGGCGAGCCGCGCCGCCGCTGAGCGAGCGGCGGTGGATGAGCCTGCGGCGTCGGCGAACGGAAACATCGTACTCCCCCGACAACCCGAGACCGCGCCGGAAAGAGGCGACGGCAAGGACGTTCGCGAGTTGCAGGCGCTGATAGAGCAAGCGTTCAGGCAGCTCGATCAGGCCGCCGACGAGACGGCGGGCGTCAGCCCTTCGGCTCCGGCCCCGACTGTCATCGGCGCCGCCGCGGGCTCCGAACTTCGATACAACTCCTCGCTGGCCAGCCGGCTGCTGAAGACGGCCGCGGGCCTCGCCATCGTCTTTCTGGTGGGGATCGTTCCGCTGCAGAAGGTGCTGGCGCCGGTCAGCAACGAGGCTTTCGTCAACGCGCCGATCTACCTCGTTCACGCGCCGGTAGCTGGCGTGCTTCGCAGCAGCGGTCAACTCGCCGTCGGCGCCTCGGTCATCGCGGGCGTACCGCTGGCGCTCATTCAGAGTCCCGAGGGCTCCGGCAATGACGCCGCCGTCGCCTCGGCCGGCGCGGGAAAGATCTGGGAAATTCTGGCGCAGGCGGGCGATACGGTGGCTAAGGGAGACGTGATCGCGCGTGTGGTCGGCTGCTCGGCCGCGAGCGTCACCGCCTCGGTCTCCGAGCTGGTCTACGACAGACTGTCGCCGGGAATGGCGGCGCGGTTCAATTTCTTCGGCAGCGACCGCTTCTACGACGGCAAGGTCGCCAATCTGCTCGGTCACGCCAGTTCTACCGGCAACGACGCAATTTCGCCGGCTAATTTCGCGCGCGACGACTATCGCGTCGTGATCTCGGTTTCCGATCTCGGAACGATCGATGGCTGCGCCGTCGGCCGGCGCGGCGCGGTCGTTTTCAACCCACCGACCCGGTGAGCGCGGCAATGTCGACGCTTGGCAACGCCGCCGCGAACATCGCAGCCGTGCTCAACACGCCGCTCATGCAGGCGGTGGCGCCGGCCCTGATCGCCGGCGCGTTCCTCTATGCGGCGTTCCAGTGGCTGCCGACGACGTGGCGTCCGCTTCGCGCATTGGTGACGCTGTTGTGCGTTCTGCTGATGGGGCGCTATCTGCTGTGGCGCTATCAATACACGCTGCCGCCGATGAGCGAGCCGGTGAACTGGATCGCGGGCTGGCTGTTCATCATCATCGAAACGCTGGCTCTGGCCTCGGCCGCAATCGGTCTCCTGTTCCTGAGCCGCGTGCGCGACCGCAGCGCCGAAGCCGACGCCCACGAGGGCTGGGAGCGTGGCGGCGGCAAGTCGCCGCTGATCGACGTTCTGATCTGCACCTACAATGAGGAGCAGCGCATCGTCGAGCGCACGATCATCGGTGCGATCGGGATGGACTACCCTAGTTATCGAGTCTGGGTACTGGATGACGGAAAGCGACCATGGCTGGCGAAGCTGTGTCGCGATCTCGGCGCCGGGTACATCGCGCGGCCGGACAACACCCACGCCAAGGCCGGCAACATCAACCATGCGCTTGGCGTTCTGGCCGAACTTCCCGAACCGCCGCAATTCGTTTCCATCCTCGACGCCGATTTCGTTCCGACGGAGCGCTTCCTTTCACGCGCGATGGCGCTTTTTCACGATCCAGGCGTCGGCGTCGTCCAGACGCCGCAGCACTTCATCAATCCGGATCCGATCCAGACCAACCTGGCGGTGGCCGGCACCTGGCCCGACGAGCAGCGCTTCTTCTTCGACATCGTGATGCCGGCAAAGGATGCCTGGGGTTGCGCCTTCTGCTGCGGCACGTCCTCGATCATTCGCTTCGATGGGCTCCGCGCCATCGGCGGCTTCCCAACGGACTCGGTAACCGAGGACTATTTGCTGACGCTGAGGCTGAAGGAGACCGGCCTCACCACGGCCTATCTCAACGAGCCGCTGACGTTCGGCCTCGCGCCGGAGGGCCTGAAGGAATACGTCACGCAGCGCGGGCGCTGGTGTCTCGGTTTCATGCAGATCGTGCGCGGGCGGAGCGGTCCGTTTTCGTCACGGCGGCTCGGTTTTGTCGACCGCTTGAGCCTGACCGAGACGTTCCTGAACTGGTCGTTCGTCTATCTCTACAAGTTCGCCGGCATACTCGTTCCGGTGATGTATCTTCTCCTCGGCATCAAGGCGGTGCAGGTGTCGCTCCTCGACATGCTGGCCGTGTTTCTGCCGTTCTATGCGGTCCAGGCGCAGGCCATGGGGTGGCTGTCGCGTGGCCGGGTAGTGCCCATCCTGACCGATGTCGCTCAGCTCCTCACCGCGCCGGCCGCCCTGAAGGCGGTGGCGATCGGATTGCTGAGGCCGAAGGGGCAAAAATTCAGCGTAACCGCCAAAGGCGGAGACCGGTCGGTGCGCTTTCTGGAATGGCCGCTGCTGCGCATCTTCCTGTCCCTCCTGATTCTGTCGCTGGTCTCGGTCCTCGTCAGCTTCACGCTCTCCAACGGCTTCATGACCGTCAACGAGAGCGCGCTGGCGCTGGTATGGAGCTGGTACAATATCGCCACGCTGGCGCTGCTCTGCATCATCTGCATCGAGCAGCCGCGGCGGCGTCGCGCGGGGCGGTTCCCGACTGACTACATCGCGGCGGTCTTCATCGACGGCGAACGCCGGTCATTTCGCATGCGCGACGTTTCGGTGAGCGGCGCGCAATTCGCCGGCAACGTCGGAGCGGCGCCGCCCGGTACGCATGTTCTGGTCCGCGTCGGCAGCGCGCACGTTCCAGCGTCGATCGTCCGCGCCGGCAGCGAGAGTTTCGCGGTCCGCTTCGATCAATCTCTTCGCGCGCGGATCGTGCTGGTGCGGCATATCTATTCGGGCATTCAGGACCGGGCGATCCGTCAGGTGCAGTCGGCGCCGCTGATGCTCGCCTTGTTCCGGCGCGTGATGAAATAGCCGGCTATCAATCCGCCATCGCGGCTTCCAGGCGGCCGCTCGCCTCCAGCCACTTTTCCTCGGCCTTCTCCAGCGAACGCACCGCGTCGGCGCGCGCCTTGGCGAGGAAGGCCGCTTCGGTCGGGTTGCGGGCGTAGAGGCCGGAATCGGCGAGCTTGGCGTCGAGCCCGCGGATTTCCTTGTGGAGCGACTCCACCAGCTTCTCGGCATCCTTGATCTTCTGGCGCAAGGGCGCGGTCTGCTGGCGCCGCTCGGCGGACGTCCGCCTGCGGTCCTGCGCGTTGGCCGCCCCCTTGCGGGCCGATCCCGCGCCGCCGGCGCCCGAGCGGTTGTCGAGCACCTCGCGACGGTATTCGTCGAGGTCGCCCTCGTAGGGCTGGACGGTGCCATCAGCGACCAGCCACAGCCGGTCAACGGAGGCTTCCAGCAGGTGACGATCGTGGCTGATGAGGATTACCGCGCCAGGGTAGTCCGCAAGCGCCTGGACCAGCGCTTCGCGGCTATCGATATCGAGATGGTTCGTCGGCTCATCGAGGATCATCATGTTGGCGCCGTTGAAGGTGGCGAGGCCGAGCAGCAGGCGGGCCTTCTCTCCGCCCGAGAGGTCCGCCGCCTTGGTGTCCATCTTGGTCCTGATGAAGCCCAAGGCGCCGGTGCGGGCGCGCACCTGCGCCTCGGTCGCGTCGGGCATCAGATCGCGGACGTGATCGTACGGCGAGTAGGCCGGGTTCAGCTCGTCGAGCTGGTGCTGGGCGAAATAGGCGACCTCCAGCCGGTGCAGCTTGCGCAAGCGGCCGCCGAGCGGCTCCAGCCGGCCAGCGAGAAGCTTCGCCATCGTCGACTTGCCGTTGCCGTTGGCGCCGAGCAGGCCGATGCGGTCGTCATCGTCGATGCGCAGGTCAAGGCCGCGCAGCACCGGCTCGCCGGGCGCGTAGCCGACCGAAACGCTCTCCATCGCGATGATCGGCGGCGCCGCCGGTTTCTTCGGCGGGGGAAAGTGGAACGGAACGACCGTGGCGTCGGCGAGCGCGACGATCGGCTCCATCTTCTCCAGCATCTTCATGCGCGACTGCGCCTGGCGCGCCTTCGACGCCTTGTAGCGGAAGCGGTCGACGAAGGCCTGCATGTGCTGGCGCTGCTCGTCCTGCTTGGCCTTCATCTTCAGTTGCAGCGCCTGGCGCTCGCGGCGCTGGCGGTCGAAGGAATCATATCCGCCGCGATAGAGCGTGAGCTTGCCCTGATCGAGATGGACGATGTTGTCGACCGCGCGGTTGAGCAGGTCGCGGTCATGGCTGATGATGACGACGCTGTAGGGGTAACGCGCGACGTAGGTTTCCAGCCACAGCGTGCCCTCGAGGTCGAGATAGTTGGTCGGCTCGTCGAGGAGCAGGATGTCGGGCCGCGTGAACAGCGTCGCGGCAAGCGCCACGCGCATGCGCCAGCCGCCCGAGAACGACGAGCACGGGCGCTGCTGCGCCTCGGTGTCGAAGCCCAGACCCGCGAGGATCGACGCGGCGCGCGCCTCGGCCGAATGCGAGTCGATGTCGGCGAGGCGCGTGTGAATCTCGGCGATGCGGTGCGGGTCGTGCGCGGTCTCGGCCTCGGCCAGCAGCGACTCGCGCTCGCGGTCGGCGGCGAGCACCACCTCGATCAACGTTTCCGGCCCGGCCGGCGCCTCCTGCGCGACCTGGCCGATACGCGCGTTCTTCGGCAGGGACACTGCCCCGGTTTCCGGGCCGATTTCGCCGGCGATCAGGCGAAACAGCGTCGTCTTGCCGGCGCCGTTGGGGCCGACAAGGCCGACCTTGACGCCGTCGGGCAGCGCCACGGTGGCGTGGTCGATCAGCAGGCGGTGGCCGATCCGGTAGGTGAGATCGTTGATGTGCAGCATGGCGGCGGGCTTCTTGCCGCGAACCGGCAGGCAGGGCAAGGGGAGGGCGTCGCGAGCGGCGAAATTCGTTGCAGATGTTCCGGTTCACCCGGGCGGAGCATGGGGGTAAATTCGTCCCCGGTCACGTCAGAGTCGGGGCAACACCCGGCCCCGGAGATCAAGGAGCGCCGTCATGAAAATCGTTCGTTCACGCGTTCTTTTGGCCGCCGCAGCGGCCAGCCTCATGCTGGCGGCGTCGCCGGCCTTCGCCTGGGTCTGCACCGCGAAGAACGCCCGCGGGGCCCTTTATACCTCGGTCGGCCTCTTCGCCGCCGGCACGTGCAACCGTGCCGTCATCAAATGTCAACTCAACAGCGCCTACCCGCGAACGTGCAGGGTAGTGAGCTCACATCCGTAGCGATTCGACGTCAGCCGCAGATGCCGATGCGGGTGCAGTAGTCCTGCATCGCCGCGGTGATCGCCTGGTTCAGTTGCGCGATGCGCTGCTGGTACATCTGCGTCAGGCATGCGGTGTTAGCGGCGCATGCTCCGCGCTGCATGAGCCATGATCGCTGCTCGTCCTGGGCCGCGCCGCGGGCGCCCATCAGCATCGGAATCTGCATGCGCACGCCGTAGAGGGTCGCCATCTGCACGTCGAGGTCCGACAGGGTTGGACTGGCGCAGATCGCCTTCTCGTCGGATGTCACCGCCTTGGCGCAGTTGAAGCTCGCCGCGAGCGCTGGCGTGGCGGCGGCGAGAGCGAGAACGAATGCCGTCGCCGCGAGCCGGCGGTGGCCGTGAATGAAGCGCATTATGTGCCTCCCTGTGAGACACCCCCCAGACGCCAGACTAGCAGATCGACGTCGGTTGGGGTTGTGTCAGTACAGTCCAACTGCCCGCATTAGTCTCAGGACGATCGCCGAAATGGCGCCCATCAGGGCGCCGTGGTTCCGGAACGTGTCCCAGATGATCACGGTCACGAGGACGAAAATGAAAATCATGAGCCGCATGATTCCGAATATAGCATCAAGGCGTTCCGCATGTTCCTCCCCGTGGGCGCCCGACAAAAGTCCAACTTGGCGAAAAATATCCCGATCGAATGCGTTCAAGGGCCTGATTCGCCTCAGATTTCAGTGGCCCTTGGTGTGCCGGCGAGATCGGCTAGTATCGCGGCGACGGGTCCGCAACCGGACGGCACGGAGCGTTTGCGATGGCATGGGGTTTCTTTTTGCGCGCCGCGGCGCTGGTGGGACTGGCGGCGCTGGCAGGCTGGCCGGGCGTGGCCTCGGCGGGGACGCTTGACCAGGTCCGTGCGGCCGGTCGCCTGCATTGCGGCGTGAGCGAAGGGCTGCCCGGCTTCTCCGACAAGGATGCCAGCGGCGCGTGGCACGGCTTCGACGTGGATTTCTGCCGCGCGGTCGCGGCGGCCGTGCTCGCCGACCCGGACAAGGTCGACTACATGCCGCTGGACGCCAACGAGCGTTTCGACGCGCTGACCTCCGGCAAGATCGACCTCTTGTCGCGCAACAGCACGTGGACGATGTCCCGCGACCTCGGCCTCCACGTCGATTTCGCCGGCATCTCCTACTACGACGGCCAGGGATTTCTTGCCCAGGCGCTTGACGGTTTCACCAGTGCGCTCCAACTCGACAGCGCGCGCATCTGCGTCATCGAGGGAACGACCACCCAGTCCAACGCCGCGGCCTGGTTCGCCAGCAAGCACATGAAGGTCAGTTTCGTGACCTATGCCACCCGACAGGAAGCTCGCAGCGCCTACGCCGCGCACGATTGCGATGTGTTCACCGCCGACCGCTCGGCGCTCGCCGCCGAACGCTCGCTCCTGCCGGTCCCTGCCGATCACATCATTCTGCCCGAGGTGATCTCCAAGGAGCCGCTCGGGCCGGTCACCCGCGACGACGACCGGGTGTGGTCCGATCTCGTGCGCTGGACGCTTTTCTCGCTGATCGACGCGGAGGAATCCGGGCTGAGTTCGAGCGGCCTCGATGCGCATGCCATTGGCGGTTCGGCGCAGCGTCAACACGCCATGGAGATGGGTAAACCGGCAGCCGACGCGTTCGGCCTGGCCGACGACTGGTTCGCGGTCGTCGTCGGCCGCGTCGGCAACTACGGTGAGATATTCGAGCGCAATCTTGGGGAGGCGAGCCCGCTCGGCATCCGTCGTGGCCTGAATGCGTTGTGGTCGCAGGGCGGCATTCTGTACGCGCCCCCGATGTGAGAGACGAGAAGCCAGTGATCAGACGATTCCTCGCGCCGGCGGCGCTTTTCTTCCTTCTGGCAACGTCCTTTGTGGGTGTGGCCTCGGCTGCCTCGGTTCAACTTTCGCCGCGGGACGTGGCGTCGGTTCGCATCAACCTCGCCACGCTGCTCACCAACGAGCCTAGCCTGCCGCTCCCGGTGCGCCAGCGGTCTGAGGCGTTGATCGCGTACTACCAGCAGAACAATGGTCCGCTGCTGTGGGTCGGTACGCGGCGCATGGACGATTTCGTCGTGCGCATCCAGGCGGCGGCCTATGACGGCCTCGACCCGGCGTCCTATCCGGCGGCGCAACTGGCAAGGCTGGCCGGCGCGGCGTCGAACACGGACGCGCGCAGCCGCGCGATCATCGAACTTTATTTCTCGTCGGCCTTTCTGGAATATGCCTCCGACATCAAGGTAGGCCGCCTGCTGCCGCGCAAGGTCGACCCCAACTTCTTTCTGCAGGCGCGTACGATCGATCAGGTGGCGGCGCTGACGCAACTCGGTCAGACCTCGAACATTGCGGTATTCTTGAAGGCCTGGCAGCCATCCGCTCCGGATTATGCCGGGCTCAAGAAGGCGCTTGGCGACTACCTTGCCATCGCCAACGCCGGAGGCTGGCCGACGGTGCCGCTCGGCGAAACGCTGAAACCCGGCATGACCGACCCGCGGGTTTCCAGGGTGCGGACGCGGCTGGCCATTACCGACCCGGTGCCTGCGGCCAGGCCTGGCTTCGGCGATCTGTACGACGACGGGCTGGCCAACGCGGTGAAACGCTTCCAGAAGCGCCACGGCCTCGACGACGACGGCGCCATCGGCAAGGGCACGATCTCGGCTCTGAACGTCAGTGTCCAGGACCGCATTGCCGAAATCACGGTGGCGATGGAGCGCTGGCGCTGGATGCCGCCCAGCCTCGGCCGCGATCATCTGATCGTCAACATCGCCGGCTTCGACCTGAAGCACGTCACCGACGGCAGGGTCGTCGACCGTATGGCGGTCGTCGTCGGTAAGCCATACGCCCGAACCCCGGTGTTCAGCGATCGTGTGCGCTACCTTGAGTTCAATCCGTACTGGAACGTTCCGACTAACATCGCCATCAAGGAGGAGTTGCCGAAGCTGAGGAGCAATCCGGCTGCGCGCGCCGCCGCTGGCTTCGAGGCGGTGCGCGGCGACCAAGTCTATCAGCTGACACAGATCAACTGGAACCAGTATGGGCCGGGCAATTTCCCGTTCCTGATCCGACAGCGGCCGGGCCCGAACAATGCCCTCGGGCGGGTCAAGTTCATGTTCCCGAACCAGTTCGACGTCTATCTGCACGACACGCCGGCGCATGGTCTGTTTTCACGGGAGAGCCGGGCATTCAGTCACGGCTGCGTACGCTTGTCGCGGCCGCTCGACCTGGCGACCGAGGTCCTTGCGGGCACGCCCGGATGGAATCGCGCCCGCATCGATGCGGTTGTCGCCGGCGGGCAGCGCACGATCGTCAATCTGGCTCAGCCACTGCCCATCCACATCACCTACCTGACCGCATGGGTGGACAACGGCGTTCCGAACTTCCGCAACGACATCTACGAACAGGACGCGAAACTGCTCAACGCGCTTGACGGGCGCGCCATGGCCTGGTGACGGCGGTGACCAAAGCCAGCGGGATCGACTGGAAGACGAACGGCGTTCGGGTCATCCCCGGCGACCAGCTCGATCCGAACACAGCGCAGACGCCGGGCATGGAGCGAGCCGCCGCGATCAACCTCGCGCGTGTCGGCGCGCAGAAGATCTGGGCGGGCACCGTCAAGATCGAGGCAAACGCCAAGACCGGCGCTCATCATCACGGCGCGCTGGAGAGCGTCATCTACGTGGTCAAGGGCCGGGCGCGCATGCGCTGGGGCGAGCATCTCGAATACGTCGCCGAAGCCGGGCCGGGGGATTTCATCTTCATCCCGCCCTATGTGCCGCATCAGGAGATCAACGCTTCGACGGACGAGCCCCTGGATTGCGTGGTGGTGCGCTCCGATAACGAGGCCGTGGTGGTCAATCTCGACATCGAGCCGGTCGAGAAGCCGGAGGAAGTCTTGTGGGTCGATCCGATCCACAAACATCCGCACTGACCCCGCCCGCGGCCTCATGGTCGTCGCCGAATGCCGAGAGGCGCCGGCGGACGTTGCCCACCGGCACCTCTCGGATCCGACGGCCATGTTGCGTGGTCTGGCAGATACCTTTCCGGCGTGGGTTAGTGCGTCGAGCCGTCCTGCGGCGTGGGGCCGACCAGCGGCGGGATGGGGTCGCCCGAGGGCTCTGTCGGCGGCGCGACGTAGTTGTAGCCGGGCTCGGCCTGATAGCCCTGACGCTGGCTCACCGGACAGTTCATCGTCATCTGACCATTGGCCGCCGTGCATGAGGCGGATTCGTCGTTGGTCGTGGTGCGCGCGGCGGCGGGAAGGGCCGCAAACGCGAAGGACGCGGTCAAGGCAGCAGCGGCTGCCGCCACGATGGTGTGACGCATTGGGTATGTCCCTTGAATGACCGACGGCTTGCCCGCCGCCGGTGGAGATGCTGCGACCGGTCCTGGCTCGTCGGGTCGCGGGTGGGAGGAACCAACCGCCGGCGGGTCACCGTTCGCAAGTGTGAATGTGAATCCGTCGGCGCGGCATTTCCAATGAACAAGAAATAATGTTTGCGTCGCGAAGGATCACGAACTTGCCGCAATCGGGCAGGCATCGTCTGACTTGCGCGGCGCTTCGGCGTGGCGTATCCACTTTTTTGTCGCGCGACGGCACCCCGCCGTCG
Organism: uncultured Alphaproteobacteria bacterium; assembly: GCA_963781775.1. Classification (GTDB taxonomy): domain Bacteria; phylum Pseudomonadota; class Alphaproteobacteria; order Rhizobiales; family Kaistiaceae; genus CAVSRC01. Next base: position 86,640 of record CAWAHE010000003.1, read on the forward strand.
CCACTTGCCTGAGGAGCGTCAGATGTCAGCAGCCATTGTTCGCCGCCCCGCTGGTGAGGGGATCGCCGCCTAAGGCCGCGCGACCAGTCATACGACCGCCGGCCCGTCAGCCGGCATCCATCTCGACCAGCAGTGACGTTCGCCCACCGGCTTGATGCCGGTGCGTTTTCGCGTGCTCCCGCTTCGGCGTGGAGCCGGAATGGTCGAGAAATCAATGTCCAAGGACTTCGCAGGACTGGCCGCCTATGGCTGGTCGCAACATTTCCAATCGCAGTTGACGGTGGCCGAACTGGCGGGCTGCGTGCCCGTGCGCGTCGTCGCCGTGCATCGCAATGCCCTGGAGGTCGCCGGTCCGGAATTCGAGGGCCGCGTGACGCCGTTGATCGGCAAGGATGACGAGGGTCAGGCCACAGTCGGCGACTGGCTGGTCATCCGGCGCGTCGACGAAACGCCCGAGCGGCTGCTCGAGCGCAAGAGCCTGTTCAAGCGTCGTGCGGCCGGCACCGGGCGGCGGGTGCAACTGATCGCGGCCAATGTCGATACGCTGCTGATCGTCACGTCGTGCAACCAGGACTTCAACATCGCCCGCCTGGAGCGCTACCTGGCGCTGGCGCGCGAAGCGGACGTGATGCCGGTCGTGGTGCTGACCAAGGCCGATCTCGCCAACGACACACGGAGCTACGTGACCAGCGCCGCGAAGCTGATGCCGGGGCTGCTGGTCGAGTGCCTCGATGCCCGCTCGGCGGGAGAGGTGGCGGCGCTGCGGCCATGGTGCGGCGTTGGGCAGACGGTCGCGCTGGTCGGCTCGTCGGGCGTCGGCAAATCGACGCTGATCAACACGCTCACCGGCGACGAGCTGGAGACCGCGGCCATCCGCGAAGACGACGCCCGGGGACGTCACACGACGACCGGTCGCTCGCTGCACCGGCTGGCTGCCGGCGGCTGGCTGATCGACACGCCCGGCATGCGCGAATTGCAGCTCGCCGACGCCGGCAGCGGCATCGAGGACGTCTTCGCCGACATCGTCGCGCTTGCCGGCGCATGCCGCTTCGCCGATTGCCGTCATGAGAGCGAGCCGGGCTGTGCCGTGCGCGCCGCGCTCGAGGCGGGCACCCTCGATGCCGACCGCTACGCTCGCTACGGCAAACTGGCGCGGGAGGACGCGCGCAACTCGGAGGCGTTGCACGAACGCCGCGCGCGTGAACGCGACTTCGGACGGCGGGTCAAGAACGCCGGCAAGGCGAAGCAGCGAACGCGGGACGGCTGAGGGCAGTCGTCGAGTGGTGATCTTCAGGCGAGGCCTATCCCGGTCTCTCGCTGGAAGTAGATGAGGTCCATCTCCGGCGCAGCCGACTTGCCGCCGGCAATGGTCAAAAGAGTATGGCACTGACCGCGATGGTGGGTCTGGTGGTTGAAGAAATGCGCCAGCGCCGGTGCGCGCGGCTGCGTGACGTCGGTGGGGCGGGTCAGGGTGCGATAGGTGAAGGTGCCGGCGAGGTCGGCTTCGCTGAGGCCTTCGACCCAGGCGATGATCCGCTCGTCCTCATCGCGGCGCGCGGCGGCGAGGGGTTCGAGCGTGTCGAACAGGATCTCGTCGAGCCGCGTAGGTGTCGGCCCTTCGCCGGTGAAGCGGCGCATCCACACGCGGTCGGCGACCAGGATGTGGTTGAGCGTGCCATGCAGCGAGCCGAAGAAAGCGCCGCGCTCGGCGCGGTAGTCGGCGTCGGGAAGCTTGGCCGCCGCCTCGTAGAGGCGCTCGTTGGCCCAGCGATTGTAGGCAGCGAACATCCTGAAATGCTTCTGCACGGTCGCTCTCCGGTGTTAGGATTTGTCTCATGTTACCGGCGCGCAAAGCCCGAGGAAAGCAATGGCGATTGTTCTCTACGATCTGTGTGCCGGCGACAGCGAGCGCCGGTTCAGCCCTCACTGCTGGAAGGCGCGCATGGCGCTCGCCCACAAGGGCCTCGCTTTCCAGACGCGGGCGACGCCCTTCACGAAGATCAGCGAAATCGGCGGGGGCTTTTCCCCGACCGTGCCGGTGATCGACGACGGCGGAAAGCTGGTGCGCGACTCCTTCGACATTGCCCTCTATCTGGAGGAGGCCTATCCCGACCGGCCGTCGCTGTTCGCTGGCGAGGGCGGCAAGGCGATGTCTCGCTTCGTTGAAAGCTGGGCGATGACGTCCGTGCATCCGCCGCTGATGGGTCTGATCGTCAAGGATATCCACGATCGCCTCGGGGACGCCGACCAGATCTATTTCCGTGAGAGCCGCGAGAAGCGGCTTGGGCGGACTCTGGAGGCCGCGCAGGAGGGGCGGGAGAACCGGCTCGACGCGTTCCGGGCCGCCTTGCAGCCGCTACGGATCATGCTCGGCAAGCAACGGTTCATTGGCGGCGAAACGCCGTTGTTCGCCGACTACATCGTGTTCGGCCCGTTGCAATGGGCGCGGGTGATCAGTCCGTTCCGTCTGCTGGCAGACGATGACCTGGTGGCGGACTGGTTCGAGCGCTGCCTCGACTTGCACGACGGGCTCGGCCGGGCGATGCCGGCGGCGGCCTGAGGAGAAGGAGGAAGTCGATGCTGAAGACCATCACGCTGGCGTTCGCAATGGGCGCCGTGCTCGCACCCGCAACAACGTTCGCGGCCGACGGCCTCGGCTGTGCGGCTTTCTCCCTGACCGGCGGCGAGAAGAGTGTCGCCGTCATCGACAACCCGCCCGAGGGCAAAAGCATTGGCGATGTCCGCGCCGGCTGGCGCAAGCTGCGTCGATTCTTCCGGCGATCCGGTGGGCGAAGTCCATTTCGTCGCGACGCTGACGCGACCGGAAGCGGACGGCCGCGGCGACGTCCTGGCGTCCCAGTACTTCATCGCGCTGAAGGGCGGCTGGATCGCCACGCAGTCGCTCTACGAGCTGCCGAACGCCGCCGACACCAGCCAGCGCGCAGGCAATGCGGTGCTTGTCGTCACCGGCGGGACAGGGCCTTTCGCGGGCGCTAGCGGGACCGTCGCAATCGAGGCCGGCGACCCACCGACCTACGTTTTCGACCTGCACTGCGCGAAGTAGCGCAACAAGAAAGGGCCGGCGTCACCACCGGCCCTTTTTGTCGATGCGATGCCAATCGGCCGCTCGTCAGCGGTGAAGGTCAAAGCGATCGGCGTTCATCACCTTGGTCCATGCGGCCACGAAGTCCTTGGCGAACTTCTCCTTCGAGTCCGCGCACGCATAGACTTCCGCGAAGGCGCGGAGCTGGGAGTGCGATCCGAAGACCAGGTCGACGCGGGTGGCGGTCCACTTGACCGCATCGGTCTTGCGGTCGTGCGCCTCGTAGACGCCGTCGGCGCCGGCAACCGGCTGCCATTTCGTGGTCATGTCGAGCAGGTTGACGAAGAAGTCGTTGGTGAGCTTGCCCGGCTGCTGGGTGAAGACGCCGTGCCTGGAGCCGCCGGCATTCGCACCAAGGACGCGCAGGCCGCCGACGAGAACCGTCAACTCCGGTCCCGTCAGCCTCAGCAAATGCGCGCGATCCACCAGGGCTTCCTCAGCCGCCATGAACTGAGGCTTGTTGCTGATGTAGTTGCGGAAGCCGTCGGCGACCGGTTCGAGCGGGTCGAAGGAGGGGGCGTCGGTCTGCTCCTGCGACGCGTCCATACGTCCCGGCGTGAAGGGCACTTTCACGTCGACGCCGGCGTCCTTGGTGGCCTTTTCGACTGCGGCGCAGCCGCCAAGCACGATCAGGTCGGCAAGCGAGACTTTCTTGTCGCCCTTCTGCGCGCCGTTGAACTCCTTCTGGATTGCCTCGAGCTTCTGAAGGACCGTCGCCAGTTGAGCCGGCTGGTTGACCTCCCAGTCTTTTTGCGGCGCCAAGCGAATGCGTGCGCCATTGGCGCCACCGCGCTTGTCGGAGCCGCGGAAGGTCGAGGCCGAGGCCCAGGCGGTCGAGACGAGTTGCGACACCGTGAGGCCGGAGGCGAGGATCTTCGCCTTCAGGTCGGCGATGTCGTTGTCGCTGACCAGTTCGTGGTTCACCGCCGGGATCGGATCCTGCCACGGCAGCTCTTCCTTCGGGACGAGCGGGCCGAGGTAGCGGGCGACCGGGCCCATGTCGCGGTGGGTGAGCTTGAACCAGGCACGCGCGAACGCATCGGCGAACTGGTCCGGATGCTCATAGAAGCGCCGCGAGATCTTCTCGTAGACCGGGTCGAAGCGGAGCGACAGGTCGGTCGTCAGCATGGTCGGAACATGCTTCTTCGACTTGTCGTGGGCGTCCGGCACGTTGGCTGGGGCGCCCTTGGCCCTCCACTGGTTCGCGCCGGCCGGGCTCTTCTCCAGTTCCCATTCGTACTTGAACAGGTTGTCGAAGAAGAGGTTGCTCCACTTGGTCGGCGTCTGCGTCCAGGTGACTTCGAGGCCGCTGGTGATCGTATCACCCGCCAGGCCGCTTCCGTGCTTGCTCGACCAGCCGAGGCCCTGATCCTCGATGGCGGAGCCCTCGGGGTCGGGGCCGACAAGCGACGGATCGCCGGCGCCGTGGGTCTTGCCGAAGCTATGGCCGCCGGCGATCAGCGCGACGGTTTCCTCGTCGTTCATCGCCATGCGGAAAAACGTGTCGCGGATATCCTTGGCCGCCGCGACCGGGTCCGGCTTGCCGTTTGGCCCTTCCGGATTCACGTAGATCAGGCCCATCTGCACTGCGGCCAGAGGGTTCTGAAGCTCGCGCTCACCGCTGTAGCGTTCGTCGCCCAGCCACGTGCCTTCCGGCCCCCAGTAGAGTTCTTCGGGTTCCCACACGTCGGCGCGGCCGCCCGCGAAACCGAACGTCTTGAAGCCCATCGACTCGAGCGCGACGTTGCCGGTCAGGACCAGGAGGTCGGCCCAGGAAATCTTTCGTCCGTATTTCTGCTTGATCGGCCACAGCAGCCGGCGCGCCTTGTCGAGGTTGGCGTTGTCCGGCCATGAGTTCAGCGGTGCAAAGCGCTGCTGGCCGGCGCCCGCGCCGCCGCGGCCGTCGGTGATGCGGTAGGTGCCGGCGCTATGCCAGGCCATGCGAATGAACAGCCCGCCGTAGTGGCCGAAGTCGGCCGGCCACCAGTCCTGCGAGTCGGTCATCAGCGCGCGGAGGTCGGCGATCACCGCGTTGAGGTCGAGGCTCTTGAACTCCTTGGCGTAGTCGAACGCCTCGCCCATCGGATCGGACAGTTTGGAGTTGTGATGGAGCACCTGGATGTCCAGTTGTTCCGGCCACCAATCGCGGTTCCTGTGCCCGCTGCTGCCCGTGACCGGGCACTTGCCGCTGCTGTCGTCGGTCTTTGCGTCCATGGCTCCCTCGCATCGTTTGAGATTTGGTGCGCGCCCGTCGTCGGCGGTGCCGGCGGCGCGTCTGGGTGGGACCATCTCAAAGTGGCTTCATAAAATCCAATCATATTGACTAGTCGCGCCGATAAGACGCACTTATGAGCATGCTTTCGCTCAAACAGCTCCGTTATTTCAGTGCGTTGTCGGATACCCGCCATTTCGGCCGTGCGGCGGCCGTGGCCGGAATCAGCCAGCCCGCGCTCTCCATGCAAATCCGCGAGATGGAAAAATCGTTGGGCGGTCCGCTCGTCGAACGGACCGGCAGTGGCGCGCGGCTGACGGAACTGGGCGCCGACGTCGCGGCGCGCGCCAAGGACATCCTTGCCGCCGTGCGCGATCTGGAAGACCTGCCGTTCGCGTTGAACGAGCCGCTGGTCGGGCCGTTGCGGCTTGGCATCATCCCGTCCGCGGCCCCGTTCCTGTTGCCCCGTCTCCTCGGCGCGGCGGCCGCTGCCTATCCGCAGCTCCAGTTGGTCGTCCGCGAGACGGTGACAGCACAGCTCGTCGAAGAACTCGGTGACGGCGGCCTCGACGCGATCGTGGTCAGCCTGCCGCTCGAATTCGGTGACTTCGAGGAGGAAGCCGCCTTCGACGACACGTTCCTGCTCGCGGCGCCGACCGGCTCGCGCCACACGCTGCGTTCGCCGGTTCTTGCGGACATGATCGATGCCGATGAACTGCTTCTGCTCGAAGACGGACACTGTCTGCGCGATCAGGCGCTGGCAGTCTGTCACCGCATCGACCCACGCCGTCTGCGCAGCTTCGGCGCGACCAGCCTGTCGACCGTCCTGCAACTCGTTGCGGCGGGGCAGGGGATCACGCTGGTGCCGCAACTCGCGGTCGATGCCGGTGTGCTGGCCGATCCGCGCCTGGCGCTGGTCCGCTTCGCGCCGCCCGAACCGCATCGCACGATCGGCCTCGCCTGGCGCAAAAACGCACCGCGTTCAGCGGATTTCCGGGCGCTGGCCGGCCTCATGCGTCAGGTGGTGCCGCCGTTCGCCTGATATGCTCCGGCAACAACTCGACCGTCGGAGGAGAAAGCGCAAAATGACTGGCACCTGGCAGTTCTGGGCCATCCTGTCCGCGACATTCGCGGCGCTCACCGCCATCTTCGCCAAGGTCGGCGTCGAGAACATCAACTCGGATTTCGCCACGTTCATCCGCACCATCGTGGTCCTGGTCGCGTTCACGGGAATTTTGCTCGGTCTGGGAGAATTCCAGCCACCGTCATCCGTGTCGGCGCGCACCTACCTGTTCCTGATCCTGTCGGGACTCGGCACCGGGGGATCGTGGCTTTGCTACTTCCGCGCCCTGAAGATCGGCAACGCATCGCAGGTGGCGCCCATCGACAAGATGAGCGTCGTGTTCGTCGCGATCTTCGGCGTCCTGTTCCTGGGCGAGAAGCTGACGCTCGCCAACTGGCTGGGCGTGGCGCTGATCGGCGGCGGCGCCATCCTCGTCGCGTTGTAGGACCGGGCTGCCCACACGCGGCAATCCTTGCCTTGTCGGCCAACGACCGGCCGGGCTATACAGCCCGCCACCGTCAACCAGCAAGGACCCGCACAGATGGCCGTAGAGCGTACCTTTTCGATGATCAAGCCGGACGCAACCAAGCGCAACCTGACCGGCAAGATCAACGCCAAGCTGGAGGAAGCGGGCCTGCGCATCGTCGCGCAGAAGCGGGTGTGGATGAGCCGCAAGCAGGCCGAGGGCTTCTACGCCGTCCACAAGGAACGCCCGTTCTTCGACGAACTTTGCGACTTCATGTCGTCCGGGCCGACCGTTGTGCAGGTGCTGGAGGGCGAGAATGCCGTTGCCAGGAACCGCGAGATCATGGGCGCCACCGACCCGGCCAAGGCTGCCGCCGGCACGATCCGCAAGGAGTTCGCGAACAACATCGGAGAAAACTCCGTGCACGGTTCCGACGCGCCGGAGACGGCTCGCGAGGAGATCGCATACTGGTTCGCCGGCATCGAGGTCGTGGGCTAGCCGCCATCGAACGGTCCGATTCCATGGCTAGTCACGGCGGCGTTCGGGGCGACTTTTCAGCGGTTCACCGCAATACCGGACAGGACGAATGAAGAGACTGGTGATTGTCGTTTCCGCGCTGATTGCCGCGCACCCCGCAATGGCCTTCAACCATCAGCAGACCGAACAGCTTAAGTCGCTCGCGGGGGTGACCCGTTTCATCCAGGCATGCGATCTTGCGGCGATCATAAGGATCGCCGGCGACAAGAATGGCTTGCGGCCCGAGCACATCGCGGTTGACGCGATTGCCGCGCCGAAGATCGGCGATGTGGAGATGTCTGGCTCGGGCGGCGCGCTGCGCAGCCGCGACAAGTGGTATCAATTCTCGTTCACCTGCGTAACCTCGGCCGATCATCTCGATGTGACCAAGTTCGAATACAAGCTCGGCGAGGCGATCCCGCAGGACCAGTGGGCGAGCCTGAACCTCTATCGATGACGGGCTACGCGGCGCGATTGCCACCGCAGCGCGCCGCGCGGTTCGTATTCCCTTGACCGCGGATAGCCAGACGACGGCGGCGCCGGTCCGGGCCGTTGCCTGGACCGTTGGCCTGATCGCCGTCATCTGGGTCGTCTCCGACGTCGGCTACTACTATCTCTTTCCGTGGCTCGGTTTGGCGCCGAGCTACAATGCGCATCCGGTCTGGTCGGCGCTCTACTACGCGGCATGGGTCGCGCTGACGCTCGTCGTCTTCCAGCGGGAATATCGTGGCTGGAGCACCTGGGATATGCGCGGCTCGGTGTTTGTCGCGGCCATCCTGCTTGCGGCGGCGTTCGCGGCCTTCGCCATCTTCGTGCCGGCGATGCTGCCGCCGGTGACATGGCAGGAAACGTGGTCCGCGCCGGATATCCTGCTCGCCGATCCTTTGTATTTCCTGCCGAAGTCGGTGGACATCCTCTTCCAGCAGCTTCTCATCGTCGCGCTGGTGCTGGCTTTGACGGTGCGCCAACACGACCTCGGGCGCATATCGGTGCTCTGCGCCATGCTGTTCGGGGGCACCCACCTGCTGCTGGCTTTCGGCGGCTTGCCGGCCATCTACGTGATCCGCTTCACCATCTTTGCAACCCTGTTCGGCTTCCTGTTTCCCTATCTTATCCTGCGGGTCAGGAACGGCCTCATCTGGTCGTATGGCCTGCACTGGCTCTACTACGCCGTGACGCTGATCACGGCCCACACGATTTCGCCCTACGCCGCGTGAAACCTTTTCCCGGGAGAGGCGTTGACCGTCACCTCTCAAACCGAAGGAGGCGGAAATGGACGCTGAGATGGACATCAAGGAACACATGGAAGTCGTCAGCCGCGATGGCGCCCATATCGGCACTGTTGACCATGTCGAGGACGACGGCCTGATCAAGCTCGCCCGAAGCGACTCCGCTGACGGGCACCATCACTTCATCCCGGTCGACTGGGTCGATGACGTGGACGACAACGTCCGCCTGTCGAAGCACGCTGATGAAGTGATGAGCCAGTGGAAGACAATCTGAGGGCCTGAGATTCCGAAAGTGCAATCGGCGGCCGAAGGCTGCCGATCCGCTACTTGCGCCAATTCTCCGCGATGGCTTCGTCGGCCTGGCGGGACTCGACCCAGCCGCCATCATCGCCGCCGGCGAGATGCTCCTTCTTCCAGAACGGCGCGCGGCTCTTCATGAAGTCCATCAGGTAGCTGGCCGCCTCGAAGGCAGCCTGACGATGTTGCGAGGCCGTGACAACCAGGACGATGTCGTCGCCAACCGCGATCGTCCCGTGGCGATGGATCACCGTGACGCCGGATAGCGGCCAGCGGGCGGTCGCTTCATCCACGATGCGCCCGATTTCGGTCTCGGCCATGCCGGGATAGTGCTCGAGTTCCAGCGCCGACAGACGGCCGCTATCTGCCCGGCAGACTCCGCTGAAGGTGACGATGGCCCCGATGTCGCCGCCGGCGCGCTTGATGCGCTCGATCTCGGCGTTGGTATCGAAGTCCTCGGTCTGGACGCGGATGGTGACGGACATGGTGAACCGGAGCCGTCTAGCCGCCCGTCATGGGCGGAAAGATCGCCACTTCATGCGCCCCCGTTATGGGCACGTCGCCGGCGGCATGGACCTTGTCGACGGCAATGCGGATGGCGCGCGGCTCGGCGAGAGCGTGCTCATAGCCGGGCCCACGCGTCTTCAGCCACGCGACAAGTTCGGTGGTGGTGCGCACAGTCGCGGGCGGGGTGACCTCTTCGCTCTCGACGCCTATGCGCTCCCGCACCCAAGCGAAATAGACAAGCTTCACGATTGGCTCCCGACGAGATGGCGCAGGCCCGCCCGGAAATAGTCGTAGCCGGTGTAGACCGTGATGAGCGCCGATATCCACAGCAGCAGCAACCCGACATAGGTGAACAGCCCGATATCGGCGAGATAGTAGCGCAGCAGCTTGTCGCCGGACGGGCCGGCGAGGAGGAAGCCGATGGCGACCATCTGCATGGTGGTCTTCCATTTGGCGAGAGTGGTGACCGGCACACTGACGCGCAACTCGGCCAGGAATTCGCGCAGGCCCGACACGGAGATTTCGCGCGTCAGGATGACGATGGCGGCGAGCACCGACCACCCCGAAATCGTCCCGTCGGAGACGAGCAGCAGCAGTGCGGTCGCCACCAACAGCTTGTCGGCGATCGGATCGAGCAGGCGGCCGATGGCCGACTGCTGGTGCCAAGCCCGGGCCAGATAGCCGTCGAAGAAGTCCGAGATCGTGGCGGCGATAAAGACCGCAAAGCTCACCCAGCGGCTGGCGGTACTCTCGACATAAAACGATAGCACCAGCAGCGGAACCGCGACGATGCGCCCATAGGTCAACAGATTCGGCAGCGAGAAAGCGTGCGTGACGCCGCGCGTGGCTTTCGGGATGGGCGGCGATTCTGGCATTGGAGGTCCACTGGCGGCCGGCTAGAGGAATCCGCCCGGGTTTCGGTCGAGTCATCCTAACCCTTTTGCGGGCGCGAAGGCACCCTCGCCGGGCGGTTTCGCCATGCCGCCACATCTGGAACAGATGCACGCTCCGTCAATCGGGCGGAGGCATCCTCGCGAAACGAGCTCGGTCGCGGTCAGGTTCGCCTGGTCAGGCTGACTTCGGCTTGTAGAGCGCCATGCGGTAGCAATCCATGTACCGCACCTGAAATTGGTAGGCGAGCGCCCAGAGATAGAGGCGGAACTTGCGGAATTCGAAGTCGCCGAATTCGCGCTGAACAAAGTCCTTGTTCTTTTCGAGATTGAGCGCCCACTGCCGGAACGTCAGGAAATAGCTCCGCGCGTCGTTGAACACCTCGAGCAGATCGAGGGGCGTCTTGGCGAGCTTGTTCAACAGATCGTCGAGCACGAGATAGGAATGGTTGCCCGGATAGATGTAGCGGGCCATGAACGACGAGAATTCAAACTTCACGCGCGATGCACTGCCATCGAGGAAGACGGCGCCGCCGGGCTTGAGAAGATACTCGAATTTCCTGAGCACGCGCTCGTATTGGGGCAGGTGCTCGATCACGCCCATGATCACGATGGCGTCGAACTTTTCCTTTGGTTCATACGTCAGGAAATCGGTGAAAAGGATGCGGAAGCGGTCGGAGACATCGGACAGCTTCTTGGTCAGGTATTCCTGTGACACCGCCGAAATGGTGATGCCGGTGAAATCGATATCGGTTTCTTTCAACGCATAGTCGGCGAAGGCGCCCCAGCCCGGCCCGATCTCCAGCACACGCTTGCCTGGGCCGAACTCGCAACGCTGGATGGCATAGTCGAACTTTCGCTGCAGCGCCGTCGCCAGCAGATTCGTCCTCGCTCTCGTAGACGCCCTGGCTGTATGCCGGGTGAGTCTCGTCGAGGAAGCTCAGGAAGAGGCGGGGGTCGGCGTCGTAGTGAGATTTGATCGCATTCTTGTTGGTGTAGACCTGCCCGAAGAGCAGCGGCTGAAGGAAGCGCCAGATGTTTGCGATCGGGTGGCGGTCGTCGAGCGATGCGCGCAACGCGAAAGGTTGCAGCATGTCGCCGTCGAAGTCGATGTCGCCACGCATATAGGCCTCGGCGATGTTGCCCTCGTCGAGGCTGCCTACGGCCTTCACCGCTTTGTCGTTGTGAAGCGTTGCATGGAACAGCGGGTCGCCGCTCCCCGCACGACGCACCTTGCCGTCGGGCAGCTCGACCGAGAACGGTTTGGCGATGGCTCCCGTTCGGTCAATGAAGGCATCGACCGCCTTTTCGGCCATGCTTGTCGCCATGTGTAAGACCCCGGTTTAGTTGTCCAATATTCGGCAGCAAATCTAGGGCGAAGGGTGGGCGCACCACAAGCGGGCGGGTCTCAATCGGGTTTGTCGTTGAAGAAGCCGTGGATTGCCCGGGCCATCTCGTCGGATATGCCGGGGACGGCCCGAAGGTCGTCGACGCTTGCGCGGCTGACCGCCTTGGCCGTGCCGAAATGGCGGAGAAGGCCGCGCTTGCGCGCCGGCCCGATACCGTCGATTTCGTCGAGCGGGTTGCGGGCGATATCGGACTTCCGCCGGGCACGATGCGAGCCGATGGCAAAGCGGTGGGCTTCGTCGCGCAGGCGCTGCACGAAATAGAGCACCGGGTCGCGCGGCGGCAGCATGAAGGACTCGCGGCCGTTCATATAGAAGGTCTCGCGTCCGGCGTCGCGGTCCGGCCCCTTGGCAACCCCGATGAGGGGCAGGTCGGTGATGCCCAGTTCGGCGAGCGTCTCGGTCGCGACCGCGAGCTGGCCGCGGCCACCGTCGATGAGGACCAGGTCGGGCCACGGCCCGATTGTCTCGGTCTCCTCGTCGCGGTCGGCGTCGCGCGGACCAGCCTCGCGCATCAGCCGGGAGAACCGGCGCTCCAGCATCTCGCGCATCATGGCGTAGTCGTCGCCGGGGGTGAGATCCTGCGAGCGCATGTTGAACTTGCGGTACTGGCCTTTGACGAAGCCGTCCGGGCCGGACACGATCATGCCGCCGACCGCGTTGGTGCCCATGATGTGGCTGTTGTCGTAGACTTCGATGCGCCGCGGCGTTTCGCCGAGGCCGAAGCGTTCGGCGAGGCCCTCCAGCAGCGTGCGCTGCGAACTCGACTGGGCAATCTCGCGGCCAAGTGCCTCGCGGGCATTGGCAAGCGCGTGCTCGACGAGATCCTTCTTCTCGCCGCGCTGAGGCACGCCGACGCTCACCCGATAGCCGGCGCGCTCGCTTAGCGCCTCCTCGAGCAGTGCGTGTTCCTCGATCTCATGCGACAGCAGGATCAGCTTCGGCGTCGGCTTGTCGTCGTAGAACTGGGCGAGGAATGCGCCCAGCACCGCACTCGGCTCCAGCTCCTTGTCGGCGCGCGGGAAATAGGCGCGGTTGCCCCAATTCTGGCCGGTGCGGAAGAAGAAGACCTGGATGCACGTCTGCCCGCCCACCTGATGGACGGCGAACAGATCGGCCTCCTCGAAGGTCTGTGGATTGATGCCCTGGTAGCTCTGCACATGCGACAGGGCTGCGAGGCGGTCGCGGTAGCGCGCGGCCTGCTCGAAATCGAGCCGGTCGGCGGCTTCGGTCATGCCCTGCTGCATGGTCGCGCGCACCGCCTGGCTCTTTCCCGACAGGAAGGCCTTGGCCTCGTCCACCAGCAGCGCGTAGTCGTCGAGGGCGATTTCGCCGGTGCAGGGTGCCGAACATCGCTTGATCTGGAAGAGCAGGCACGGGCGCGTTCGGCTGTCGAAGACGGAGTCGGAACACGAGCGCAACAGGAAGGCGCGCTCCAGCGCGTTGATGGTCCGCCCGACCGCGCCGGCGGAGGCGAACGGGCCGAAATACTCTCCCTTGCGCGAGCGCGCGCCGCGATGCTTGGCGAGCTGCGGCGCTTTGTGGTCGCCGGTGATGACGATGTATGGGAACGACTTGTCGTCGCGCAGCAGCACGTTGAAGCGCGGACGTAGCCGCTTGATAAGATTCGCCTCGAGCAGCAGCGCCTCGGTTTCGGTGCGCGTCGAAACGAACTCCATCGCCGCCGTCGCCATGATGACGCGCTGGATGCGGCTCGAGACCCCGGCCGGCCGCGTGTAGCTCTGCACGCGCTTCTTGAGGCTGCGCGCCTTGCCGACGTAGAGCACCGTGCCCTTGGCGTCGATCATGCGATAAACGCCGGGCCCGTTGGGCAGGCGCTTGACGATGTCGGCGATCACCTCCGGCCCGACGCGCGGTGGCGTGGGCTTGGCGGGTTGGGTGTCTGCAACGGGTGCGTCGTTCATGGCCGATATATAGCGACCGCTGCTCTCCGGGGCACCCCGCTGGAGGGCGCCGGACCGGCCGCCTAGATTTCCCCCTCGGTCGCCGCCAGATCGGGTGTCCGCCAGCCGAGATGCTGGCCGCCGTCGAGCGCAATGACCTGGCCGGTGATCGAACGGGTCTCGACCAGATAGCGCACCGTGCTACCGAAATCTGTCAGTTCCGGCGCGCGCTGAAGCAGAATCGCCTCGACCTGATCGCGGTAGCGTTCCGGCTTCTGGTGCGCGCTGGGCAGCGTCGGGCCGGGCGCGATGCCGTTGACGCGGATACGCGGGGCAAGCGCCTGCGCCAGCGTTTCGGTTGCCGTGTAGAGCGCCGATTTGGAGACCTGGTAGGAGTAGTAGCGCGGCGTCGGCTTCCAGATGCGCTGGTCGAGCAGGTTGACGACGTTGCCTTCGACGCCGTCAGGCACCTGCGCAGCGAAGGCCTGCGTCAGGAACACTGGCGCGGTCAGGTTGACCGCCATCTGCCGATCCCACAGCGCGCGGTCGAGCGTGCCGACCGAGTCTTTCTCGAAGATGGACGCATTGTTGACCAGGAGTGTCAGCGGGCCGACGGCCGCCTTCGCGTCGCCGACGATTCGGTTCAGGCACGCAGGATCGGCGAAATCGCCCTGAACGACAGCCGCGCGTCCACCGGCGGCGGCGATGGCGTCAGCGAGCACGGCGGCTTCGTCGCGCGAGTGGTTGCAATGGATCGCGACGGCCCAGCCATGAGCGGCAAGATCCTCGACGATGGCGCGGCCGATGCGGCGAGCGCCCCCGGTGACCAGGGCGGCGGGAGGAGGGGAGACCATAACCGTTCGTTAACCGTGTTTAATCGTGACCTTGAGATGGGAACCGGCCAAAGAGGCCAAACGGTCGCTCGGAAAAACCGGCAAATACGTTTCTGTTCAAATGGTTACGGTGCGATTGTTGCCATGCTGCAACGCCGCAATTGGTCATTGGATTGCCCGCCCGTGGCCGTATTTCATTAACGTTTACGCCCTATTCCTCATCGCATATCGGCGGCTTGGACAGATGCGGAACCCGGCGTCGCGAACAGCGTTGCCATCACGCCGCCAGCAAAACGAGGAGTGGAGTATGTCGTCCATCAGAACAATCGGTGCAAGCGCCGCCGCCCTGCTCGCCGGGACGGGCATGGCGCTCGCCGCCGACTTGCCGAACTATCAGGCGCCGCCGCCGGCGCAGACTTACAACCCGGCTCCCGCCTATGACTGGACCGGGCCCTATATCGGGCTCATGGGTGGTTATGGCTGGGGCACGGCCGATGGCTGGGAAGGCGGCCCATACGCCGGCTACAATTTCCAGATCAACCCGAACTGGGTGGTTGGTCTCGAGGGCGATTTCCTGTTCGCCAGCCGCAACGGTTCCGCCGCGTCGAATTCTTGGGATTCGACCATTCGCGGCCGTGTTGGCTACGCGTATGACCGCTACCTGTTCTACGGGACCGGTGGCGTCGCCTTCGGCGACGTAAAATCGAAGACCAACGGTCAAGATGTGAGCAAGACCGGCTGGACGCTGGGCGCCGGCATCGAGGCGGCGATCACCAGCAACGTTACCGGCCGCCTTGAGTATCGCCACACCGACCTGGGCACTACCGCGTTCACGGCGGCGCCCTCGGTCAGTTACACCTCCAACGATCTGATGATCGGCGCCGGCGTCAAGTTCTGACGCCTCCGGCCAGTCGGCTTCAAACGCCCCGTCGCGCGATCCGCGGCGGGGCGTTTTTTGTTCTCGTCAGCGTGCCGCCGGCACCTTGATGTTGGTGACGCGGCAGGACTGGCGGTCGACCTCGGGGCACCGTCGGAATTCGAGGTCCTTGGTCAGGCAAATGCGGACCTCGTCGAGAAGACCGCGCGTGCAGGTGACGGCAATCTCGGTTTCGATCAATCGCGGATTGTTGGCGATGAACGCCTGCTCGATCTCGCGTGGCGACAGGTTGGCGTCGCGGCTCGCATCGCTGAACGTGCCGGGCAGCGAGACCTTTTCGTAGGCGTGGCGCAGGGTGGTGAAATAGGCGTCCTGCGTGAGGCCCGAGCAAACGCCGTGCGTCCGCCATTCATGAACGATCAGTCCGCCACTGGGCATGATGTCAGCCAGCCCGTCGATTGTGGCCTGGCGGACGCTCAGCGGCATGTTGGTGGCGCATGAGTCCGGATGGCCGCTCTCATACTCAGGCCACAGGCCGTGAACGATGAAACCGAAATGCCCGCCACACTCGACGGAATTGGGGTGGCTGTCGGTCGCGCAATAGGTTGGCGACCACGACAACGACAGGACATAGAAATCGAAATCGCCGGGCGTGCCGCCAGCCCGGGCCGGCGCTGCTGCGAGAAAGAGGGCGGCGAGGAAGCCGAGGAGCCTCACGGGCGGATGGAGCGGCACCAGGAACCGTAAACCCGGTACGGGTCAAAGCCCGGCAGGCACGACTGGACGCTCCAATGGATCGAGGCGAAGCCGGCCTGGAACTCGATCAAGTAGACGACCTCTGAACGCTTGCCGTCGGACAGCCACGCCGTGCCGTGGCAATAGCGGCGCGGGATCCGGCTCGGTCCGTCGACATTGATTCGCGTCTCGCGAATGTCGCCGATGTTCGCAATGACGAGCCCGCTGCCGATGATATGCGAGTCGTAGTAGCTGAATTTGTCGACGACTTTCGAGAGGACCCCGGGCTCGTCGCAAACGGGCAGGCGGTGAAAGCCGGTCCCATAGGGCACGCCGGCATAGCCGTTGCCGTACCCGTAGTAGTCGGCGGCCTGCGCGGGAATCGCCAGAAGCGCCAGCGCCACGAGACCGATCAGGATGCGCGGCATGTCGGTCGCCTCCGGAGGTTGCCTTTGCGCGAGAATGCGACGGCCCCCCGGCCCGGTCAAGGCGCGGACGGCGTCACTCACCGGCAATTTCGTCGATGAGGTGACCGGCGCCGGGGCCCTGTTGCAGGATCGGCACAAGCGCGGCGAGAAGCCCGGCGAGCGTATCCGCGAATTGCCACGGCGGATTGCAGATGACGAGCCCGGCGCCGTTGAACGTGCCTTCGGCCCCGCGTTCGCGGACGAACAGCTCGGCGCGCACCAGCCGCCGGATGCCGCTGCGTGTCAGGCCGACGCGCAATCGGTCGACGGCCTCCAGATCCTTGACCGGGTACCAGAGGGCGTAGACGCCGGTCGGCCAGCGCCGGTGGGCATCGATGAAACCATCGAGAAGCCGGCTGAATTCGTCGGTGGCTTCGTAGGGCGGGTCGACCAGGACCAGCCCACGGCGCTCCTTGGGCGGCACGAAAGCGCCGAGCGCCAGCCAGCCATCGAGGGCAATGGTGCGTACCTGAATGTCGCCGGCGAAGAGCGCGGCGAGGGCCTTTTCGTCGTCGGGATGCAGTTCAACGGCAGTCAGCCGGTCCTTGCGGCGAAAGAGATGCCGCGCGATCCATGGCGACCCGGGATAGGCGGTCAGCGGCCTGCCCGGCGTATTGATTGCCGCGACCGCATCGAGGTAGGGCCGGAGCAATTCGGCGATATTGGCATCGAGGGGCTGGCCGCACAGGCGCGCGATGCCGTCACGCCATTCGCCGGATCGGGTCGCTTCCTTGCCGGTAAGATCGTAAAGGCCGACCCCGGCATGGGTGTCGATGACCCGGAAAGCCGTGTCCTTCTGCTTCAGCCGCTCGATCAGGAGCGCCAGCACGGCATGCTTGACCACATCGGCGAAGCTGCCGGCGTGGAAGGCGTGGCGGTAGTTCATGGCCGCTAGATCGACGACGGCGAGAACAGGGCGCGGAGCAATTCTTCCGGCGGCAGGTCGGCGATGACGACGCGTCCGTCGACCACGCGCGTCCGCTCCGCCGCGACCAGCGCCAAGGCCCGCGGATAGAGCTGGTGCTCGGCGCCAAGGACACGGGCCGCCAGCGCTTCGGGTGTGTCCCCGGCCAGCACCGGCACGGCGGCCTGTGCGATGATCGGTCCGTCGTCCATCGCGGCGCGGACGAAATGGACCGTGCAGCCATGCAGCTTGACGCCTGCCTCGAGGGCGCGATCGTGGGTGTTGAGCCCCTGAAAGGCCGGCAGGATCGACGGATGGATGTTGATCAGCCGGTCGCGCCAGCGATCGACAAATTCCTCCGACAGAAGGCGCATGAAGCCGGCGAGGCAAACGATCTCGGCATGCGCTGCCTGGAGATGGCGTTCGATCTCCGCCTCGAACGCCGAGCGATCGCGGATGTCTCTGGCGCTGACAACGGCGGTTGCGATGCCGGCCCCGGATGCGCGCACCAGCCCGGCGGCATCGGCGCGGCTGGAGATCACCAGCACGACCTCGGCGGGATAGTGCGGCGTTGCGGCGGCACGGATCAGCGCCGTCATGTTGGTGCCGCGACCGGAGATGAGAACGGCGACGCGCTTGCGGTCGGTCATGGCAGGTCGAGGTCGAGCTTGCCGTCGTAGACAACCGCCGGGCCGGAGCGCTCCTCGACCCGGCCAACGACGGCAACGGTTTCACCAAACTCGGTCAGCTTTGCGGCAACCGCCTCGGCGGCATCGGCAGCGACGACGACGATCATGCCGACACCGCAGTTGAACGTGCGCAGCATCTCGTCGGGGGTGATCGCCCCCAGCCCGGTCAGCCAGCGAAACACGGGCGGCACGGGAACGCGGTCGAGATCGATGCGCGCCGCGACATTTGCCGGCAGCACGCGCGGCACATTCTCGGTGATGCCGCCGCCGGTGATGTGCGCCATCGCCTTGACCGCGGTGCTGTCTTTCATCGCGGCCAGAAGCGGCTTCACATAGATGCGGGTGGGCGCGAGCAGCGCGCGGCCGAGCGAATGGCGGTTGTCGAATGGGGCGGGGTCCTCATAGGCGAGCCCCGAATCGGCGACCAGCTTGCGGACCAGCGAGAAGCCGTTCGAGTGGACCCCGGAGGAGGCGAGCGCGAGCATGACGTCGCCGGCCGCGACATCGCCGCGCGGCAGAACGCGGTCGCGCTCGACGGCGCCGACGGCGAAGCCGGCGAGGTCGAAGTCCTTCCCCGCGTACATTCCGGGCATTTCCGCCGTCTCGCCGCCGATCAGAGCGGCGCCGGCCTGGCGGCAGCCCTCGGCGATGCCGGCGACAATGCGCGCGCCGGCCTCAGGATCGAGCCGGCCCGTGGCGAAATAGTCGAGGAAAAACAATGGCTCGGCGCCCTGCACGACCAGATCGTTGACGCACATGGCGACGAGGTCGATGCCGACCGTGTCGAGGATGCCGGTGTCGATGGCGACCTTGAGCTTGGTGCCGACGCCATCGGTGGCGGCGACCAGCACCGGATCGCGATATCCGGCGGCCTTGAGATCAAACAGGCCGCCGAACCCGCCAATTTCGGCATCAGCGCCGGGACGGCGAGTCGCCCGGACGAGCGGCTTGATGGCTTCGACAAGCGCATTGCCGGCGTCGATATCGACCCCGGAATCGGCATAGGCGACCGGCGAACCCTGCCGCCGCGCTGGATTTGTCATCAATTCAAGGCCTCCGGATACCCGGCATCCAATCCATGAAAAGACACCGGAAAGCAAGATGGCAGAGGCCCGGACGCCGCTGGCCGCGGGTGCTTGGCTTTGGCGGCAGGCGGTGCCATGTCTAGCCCGGCCCCGGAAGCGGCCCGGGGCGATTTGCAAGGGCATTCGATTGACGATTCCCAATCTGATTACCATCGGACGGCTGGTGCTGGTGCCGATGATCGTGTGGCTGATCATTTCCGGCCGGCCGATCGCGTCCTTTACGGTCTTCGTGATCGCCGGGGTCAGCGATGCGATCGACGGTTTTCTGGCGCGCCAGTTCAACCTGCGCTCGGCGCTCGGCTCCTATCTGGATCCGCTCGCCGACAAGGCGCTGCTGGTGTCGATCTACATTTCGCTGGCGGTACTCAACGAGATCCCGCTCTGGGTAGCCATCCTCGTCGTCAGCCGCGACCTGTTCATCGTCGGGGCGGTGGTGCTGTCGTGGATGCTTGACCAGCCGGTCGAGATGCGGCCGCTGGCGGTCAGCAAGGTCAATACCGTGGTGCAGATCGTCCTCGCCGCGGTTGTTCTCGGCGATCTCGCGACGTCGGTCGATCTGACGGCGCTGCGCACGGTGCTGGCCTATCTCGTTAGCGTCCTCACGGTCGCCTCGGCGGCGGTCTATCTGGTCGACTGGGTGCGCCACATGGGCATGGGCGAGAGTCCTGCCGGTTCACCGTCTGCGAACAGGGAGGGGGATCGCCGGTCGTGAATCGCCAGACCCAGGTTGCGCTCTTCTGGCTGGGCGCGCTTGCCGTATTCGTGCTGGCGCTGTTCGTGCTGCGCCAGATACTGCTGCCGTTCGTCGTCGGCATGGCGCTGGCGTACGCGCTCGATCCGGTGGCCGGCTGGTTGCAGCGGCGCGGACTGAGCCGCACGGTCGCGACCTTCCTCATCCTCATCGTGATCGTCATTCTGTTTGCGACGATCTTCGTCCTGGTCGTGCCGATCCTCATCAATCAGCTCATCGATTTCGCTCAGCGCCTGCCGGGCTATGTCGAGAAGTTGCAGGCGATGTTCGGCCCGGTGCTCGACAGCGAGTGGGCGCACTTCCTCGGCATCGACGCCGACACATTGCGCACGTCGCTCTCCGGGTTCCTCACGAGCGGCGCCGCGCTCATCCAGACGCTGCTGTCTTCGGCGCTGACCGGCGGCCGCGCGGTGATCGACATTGGCTCGCTTTTGGTCCTGACGCCTTTCGTGGTCTTCTACATGCTGCGCGACTGGAAACGGATCGAGGCCTGGGTCGACGGCCTTCTGCCGCTCGACTATGCCGACGAGATTAGGGGGCTCGGCCGTGCCATTGACGACAAGGTTGCCGCCTTCGTGCGCGGCCAGATGCTGTCCGGTCTCGTCCTCGGCATGTTCTATGCCGCCGGCCTCGTCGCCATCGGCCTGAATTTCGGCCTGCTGATCGGGCTCGCCGCCGGTATCCTGAGCTTCATTCCCTACTTCGGTTTCGCGGTCGGTTTCACCGTCTCCATCCTGATCGCGGTCGTCCAGTACTGGCCGGACTGGATCTGGCTCGCCGCGACGGTGGGCGTGTTCATGGTCGGTCAGGTTCTCGAAGGCTACATTCTCCAGCCGTTCCTGATCGGAACGCGGGTCGGTCTGCACCCGGTCTGGCTGCTGTTCTCGCTCTTCGCCTTTGGCCTTCTGTTCGGCTTTGTCGGCCTGTTGATCGCCATTCCCGCGGCGGCAGCGGTTGGCGTGCTGCTCCACTTCGCGATCCAGCGCTATCAGGCGAGCAGCTTCTACCGCGGCAACGGCGGCCCTGCGGCGGGCGATGACCGCTGAGCGCCCGCCGTCGTCCCGGCAATTGCCGCTGAGCCTGCCGCACCGCGCCGCGATGAGCCGGGCCGACTATCTCGTCGGCGACGCCAATCGCGCCGCCATTGCGGTGGTCGACCAGTGGCCGGCGTGGCCCGACCGGGCCGTACTGATCGCCGGCCCGGCGGGATCGGGCAAAACACATCTGGTCGAGATATGGCGGACGGCAAGCGGCGCGGCGGTCGCCGCTGCCAACGCGCTTACCGACGTCGAACGGATGATCGATGCCGGCGCGGTTGCCGTGGAGGACCTTCATGCCGGACCGCTCGACGAGGCGGCCCTGTTTCACCTGATGAACCTCGCCGGGGAGCGGCGGGTTCCGCTGCTGATGACCAGCCGGGCGCCGGCGGTGGCGCTGCGCATACGCCTGCCCGATCTCGCTTCACGGCTGCGCGCCGCCCGTCCGGTCGAACTGGGCGCGCCCGACGACGCACTCCTCCGCCTGGTGCTGGTCAAGCTGTTCGCCGACCGGCAGTTGACCGTCGATCCGGGCGTGGTCGAGACCATCGTCACGCGCATGGAACGATCGCTCGATGCGGCCAACCGGGTCGTGGCGGAACTCGACGCCGAGGCGCTCGCCGAGGGGCGGGCGATCACGCGCCGGCTTGCCGCCACCACGCTGGCGCGGGTCATCGACCGCCAGCCCGACCTGTTCGAGGGCGGGGAACCTTAGGTTTCCGGCGGTCTTGTCAAAATCGTCACATTCGGTGGATAGGAGTATCATCCCTCGCGGAAGGACCGATATTGACGCCGGATGGACCAGAAGAACCCGAACGCCGCCTCTGAGGGCGCCACCATCGTCGAGTTCGACGCGGCGGCGGGGCAGCGCCTGCGCGAGATGCCGGCGCGTTTCATCAACCGCGAGCTGTCGTGGCTGGGCTTCAACCGGCGGGTGCTCGAGGAGGCGGAGAACGCCAACCATCCGCTGCTCGAGAAGCTGCGCTTCCTGTCGATTTCCGCCAACAACCTCGACGAATTCTTCATGGTGCGTGTCGCCGGCCTGAAGGGCCAGCAGCGCCAGGGCATCGCCATGGTGTCCGACGATGGCAAGTCTCTGAGCGAGCAGCTCGCCGCCATCCGCGAGGCGGTCACCAGCCTTGCCAGGGACCAGCAGGCTCGCTGGGCGGAGCTCAGGCGCGAGCTCGAGGACGCCGGCATCCATCTCATCGACGCCAGCCGCATCGGCGATGTCGACCGGGAGTGGCTGGAGCACTATTTCCTCGACTCGATCTTCCCGGTGCTGACGCCGCTCGCCATCGACCCGGCGCATCCTTTCCCGTTCATCCCCAATCTCGGTCTCACCGTCGCCCTCCAAATGACGCGCCGGACCAACGGCCAGCGCATGACCGCGCTCCTGCGCATCCCGGGGTCGATCGACCGATTCGTCCGTCTGCCATCGACCGATGCCAACCTTGATCGCTTCATCAGCCTCGATCAGGCGGTGACGCTGTTCATCCACAGCCTGTTCCCCGGCTACGTGGTCGAAGGGCAGGGGGCGTTCCGGGTCATCCGAGACTCCGACATCGAGGTGGAGGAAGAGGCCGAGGATCTGGTGCGTTTCTTCGAGAGCGCGCTGAAGCGCCGGCGGCGCGGATCGGTGATCCGCCTCGAAATCGAGGCGGCCATGCCGGACGGGCTGCGTCAGCTCGTCGCCGAAGCGCTGAGCGCGGCACCGGACGAGATCTTCGTCGTCGATGGCGTGCTGGCGCTTAACGACCTGTCGCAACTCGTCGCCATCGATCGGCCGAGCTTGAAGTTTCCGCCCTATACGCCGCGCTTCCCCGAACGCATTCGGGACCACAATGGCGACTGCTTCGCCGCAATCCGCGAGAAGGAACTTCTTGTCCACCATCCGTACGAGTCGTTCGACGTCGTGGTGCAGTTCCTGCGGCAGGCGGCATCCGACCCCGACGTGGTGGCGATCAAGCAGACCCTTTACCGGACCTCCAACGATTCCCCGATCGCCAAGGCGCTTGCGGAAGCGGCCGAGGCCGGCAAGTCGGTTACCGCGCTGGTTGAACTGAAAGCGCGCTTCGACGAGGAAGCCAACATCCGTTGGTCGCGCGACCTGGAACGCGCTGGCGTGCAGGTCGTGTACGGCTTCATGGAACTGAAGACGCACGCCAAGCTGTCGCTGGTTGTACGCCGCGAGGCTGGTCAGTTGGGCAGCTATGTGCACATCGGCACGGGCAACTACCATCAGGTCACGGCGCGCATCTATACGGATCTGTCGTTCTTTTCGGCTGACCCTGCGATCGCCCGCGACGTCGCCCGAATCTTCAACTACATCACCGGCTACTCGGAACCGGAGACGCTGGAGCGCATGGCGATTTCGCCGCACATGCTGCGCGGACGGATTCTCGATCTGATCGCCGCCGAAGTCGGCCATGCCAAAGCCGGCCGGCCCGGTCAGATCTGGATGAAGATGAATTCGCTGGTCGATCCGCAGATCATCGACGCGCTCTATGACGCCAGCCAGGCGGGCGTGGAAATCGACCTCGTGGTGCGCGGCATCTGCTGCCTGCGCCCCGGCATTCCGGGGCTCTCGGAGCGCATACGGGCGAAGTCCATCGTCGGACGCTTTCTCGAGCACTCCCGCATCTTCTGCTTTGGCAATGGCTATGGCCTGCCATCGCCGGAGGCCAAGGTCTATATCGGCTCCGCCGATATGATGCCGCGCAATCTCGACCGACGCGTCGAGGCGATCGTCCCAATCCTCAACCCGACCGTGCACGAACAGATACTCGGGCAGATCATGGTCACGAATTTCGCCGACAATCAGCAGAGCTGGCGGGTCTTGTCCGACGGAACCTCCGAACGCATCATGCCCCGGAAGGGCGAGTCGCCGGTCAACGCGCACCAGTATTTCATGACGAATCCCAGCCTCTCGGGGCGCGGCAAGGCACTGAAGGCCGGCGCGCAGAAAACGGGCCGCCGGCGTGGCCGGGGAGCCTGATCTGGCTTCCGCGAACTCAACTGTGGAAGACGCGCCGGGCCGGCTGAACGGCGGCGGGCCGGTTGCCATCATCGACCTCGGGTCGAATTCGGTTCGTCTTGTCGTTTACGAACGCCTGAGCCGCTCCGCGACGCCCCTGTTCAACGAGAAAGAATTGTGCGGCCTGGCGCGTGGCGTGGCGACGCGCGGCCGCCTCGAGCCGGAAGCCATCGCCTCGGCCCTGACCGCGGTCCGCCGCTTCGTCGCGCTGACGACGCAAATGCGCGTCGGCGCGCTGCACGTGCTGGCGACCGCCGCCTCGCGCGAGGCCTCCAACGGTCCCGATTTCATGGCGGCGGTGGAGCAGATCACCGGGATCAAGCCGACCGTCCTTTCCGGCGGCGAGGAGGCGCGGCTGAGCGCGCAGGGTGTCGTCTCCGGCTTCCACAAGCCGGACGGCGTCGCCGGTGACCTTGGCGGTGGCAGTCTTGAGGTCGTGGACATCCGTGACAACAAGACCGGCGACGGTGAGACCTTTCCACTCGGCGGCCTCAGGCTGGAGGAATCCGCGGAGAAATCGCTGAAGAAGGCGGAGAAGATCACCGCGGAGGTGTTGGAGAAATCGAAGGTGCTGCCGGGCGGCGAGAAGCGGAAGTTCTACGCTATCGGCGGCACCTGGCGTTCGCTCGCCCGGTTGCACATGCGCCAGCTCGGCTATCCGCTGCACGTCATGCACCACTACTCCATCGACGCCGATGAGGCCGCCGACTTCTGTCGCATGGTCGCGCGGCGCGATATCGAGTCACTCGAACTCGATCGAGGTCGTGTCGCGTAACCGCCGTTCGCTGCTGCCCTATGGCGCTGCCGTGCTGGAGCAGGTCATCAAGGTGATGAAGCCGTCGGAGATCGTCATGTCGGCGCTCGGCGTGCGCGAGGGCCTGCTCTACGATTTGCTCGATCCGGAGGAGAAGGCCAAGGATCCGCTGATCGCCGCGTGCGAGGAACTGGCCTATCTACGCTCACGCTCGCCGCTCCACGTCTACGAATTGACGCCGTGGTCGGACATGGTGTTTCGCGCCATCGGCCTCGACGAGAACGAGGAGGAAGCGCGCCTCCGCCATGCCGCCTGCCTGCTCACCGACATCGGCTGGCGGGCTCATCCCGAATATCGCGGCGAGCAGAGCCTGAACCTGATCGCCCACGCCGCCTTCATCGGCATCGACCACCCTGGCCGGGCTTATCTGGCGCTCGCCAATTTCTATCGGCACGAGGGCCTGATCGACGAGCAGCTGTCGCCGCGCATCCGCGAACTGGCATCGACGCGGCTGATGGAGCGGGCGCGGGCGCTTGGCGCGACGCTGCGCGTGGCGCATCTGATCTCGGGGGCAACGCCGGGCGTCGTCGGACGGACGCGGGTCGAAGTGAGGGGCAAGACGCTGGCGCTCGTCCTGCCGCAGGACCTCGCCCCACTGGGCGGCGCCCGTGTTGCCCGGCGCCTGGCGCAGATTGCCAAGATCGCCGGCCTCGAGCCGGCCATCGCAGTGGAATAGCGATCAGGCGGTCAGTTCTTCTCGACGGCCACGACGTGGTTCTGCTTCACGGCGAGCGCCAGCTTGCCGGATTTCAGCCTGAGCGCAGTCTCGCCGAATAATTCGCGCCGCCAGCCGTGCATCGCCGGCACGTCGGCCGTGTCGTCGTTGGCGATCGCCTCGAGGTCGTCGATCGTCGCAATGATCTTCGACGCGACGCCGTGGCTCTCGCTGGTCATCTTGAGCAGCACCTTGAGCAGGTCGACGGCGGCGCCGTTGCCGTTGGTCGAGGGGCGATGCTTGGGCACGCGCGGAAGCTCGTCGCGTGGGATGGCCAGTGCGGTGCGCACGGCCGTGAGGATATCTTCGGCCGCGCGCGATCGCTCGAAGCCGCGCGGGATAGTGCGAAGCTGGCCCAGCGCCGTGGCGGTCGTCGGCTGCTGCGCCGCGATCTCGTAGATCGCGTCGTCCTTGATCACCCGGCCGCGCGGTACGTCGCGCGCCTGCGCTTCGCGCTCGCGCCACGCCGCGACTTCGCGCAGCACGGCGAGCTCGATCGGCTTGCGGACGCGCAGCTTCAGGCGCTTCCACGCCTCCTCCGGCTCGAGCTGATAGGTGCCGGGGGAGGTCAGCACCTCCATCTCCTCGCGCACCCATTCGGAGCGGCTCTGCTCGTCCAGGCGCGCCGACAGCGCCTGATAGACGTCGCGGAGGTGGGTGACGTCGGCGAGCGCGTATTCGATCTGGCGTTCCGACAGCGGCCGGCGGCTCCAATCGGTGAAGCGCGACGACTTGTCGATGCGGGCGCCGGTCAGGCGCTGGACGAGTTGGTCGTAGCTGACCGACTCGCCGAACCCGCACACCATGGCCGCGACCTGGGTGTCGAAGACCGGGTGCGGGATGAGCCCGCCGAGATGGTGGACGATTTCGATGTCCTGGCGGGCGGCATGAAAGACCTTGATGACTTTCTCATTCTTCATCAATTTGAAGAATGGATCGAGGTCGATGTCCGGGGCCATCGCGTCGACGATTACCGCCTCTTCGGGGCTCGCCAGCTGGACGACGCAAAGCTTCGGCCAGAACGTGGTTTCCCGCATGAATTCGGTATCGACGGTGACCACCGGAAAGCGCGCCAGACGCTTACACAGGGCTGCTAGTTCTACGCTGGTGGTTACAATCGTCATGTACTTCGTATAGCCGAGGAAAGGGCGCTTTGTCCCTCCTTATGCCGACCGGTGGGCCGACTTTTCCAATCTTGGCAAAAATGCCGAGGAAGTGGCGGGATACAAGGGTTTTCCCGTGGGTTGAGGAGCGCCAGCACGACGTCTTTCGGGCGTGCCCGGACACTCGGTCGCAATCGTCGCTTGAGGCGCGGCCGACGGCTCGGCCACGCCTTGACATTGCGCCGCACGCATGCGCTTTTCCGGCCGCCTGAAACGGCGGTTTTCGAACGCCGGATGACTGTTTCCAGGACCGGAATCCCATGCATCGCTATCGGAGCCATACTTGCGGCGCGCTGCGCCCCGCCGATGCCGGCCAGACCGTGCGCCTTGCCGGCTGGGTGCACCGGGTGCGCGATCATGGCGGCCTGCTGTTTATCGACCTCCGCGACCACTACGGGATGACGCAGTGCGTCGCCGATCCCGACTCGCCGGCCTTCGCGGCCGCTGAATCCGTCCGTTCCGAATGGGTTATCCGTATCGACGGGCAGGTGAAGGCGCGCACCGCCGACACGGTCAACCCGAACCTGCCCACGGGCGCCGTCGAAGTGTTCATCGACGAACTGGAGGTTCTGTCCCAGGCCGGCGAACTGCCGCTGCCGGTGTTCGGCGACGCCGACTATCCAGAAGAGACGCGGCTGAAATATCGTTTTCTCGACCTGCGCCGCGACAAGCTCCACCAGAACATCATGAAGCGGGCGGCGATCATCACGTCGCTGCGCCAGCGCATGATCGCCGGCGGCTTCTTCGAGTTCCAGACGCCGATCCTGACTGCATCCTCGCCGGAAGGCGCACGCGACTTCCTGGTGCCGTCGCGGTTGCATCCCGGCAAGTTCTACGCCCTGCCGCAGGCGCCGCAGCAGTTCAAGCAGCTGATCATGATCGCGGGCTTCGACCGTTATTTCCAGATCGCGCCCTGTTTCCGCGACGAGGACGCCCGCGCCGATCGCTCGCCCGGTGAATTCTACCAGCTCGACATCGAGATGAGCTTCGTCGAACAGGAGGACGTGTTCCAGGCGGTCGAGCCGGTCCTTCGGGGCTTGTTCGAGGAGTTCGGCGAGGGCAAACCGGTCACGCAGGAGTTCCCGCGCATCCCCTATGTCGAGGCGCTCAAGAAATACGGCTCGGACAAGCCAGATCTGCGCAACCCGATCGAGATGCAGGACGTCACCGCGCATTTCGCCGGGTCCGGGTTCAAGGTCTTTGCCGGCCAGATCGAGGCCGACCCCAAGGTCGTCGTGTGGGCAATCCCCGCGCCAACCGGCGGCAACCGGGCTTTCTGCGACCGCATGAATTCATGGGCGCAGGGCGAGGGCCAGCCCGGCCTTGGCTACATCTTCTTTCGCGACGACGGCGAGGGCGCCGGCCCGATCGCCAAGAACATCGGCCAGGACCGCACCGAGGCGATCCGCGACCAGTTGAACCTCGGCGACGGCGACGCGGTGTTCTTCGTCTGCGGCCGGCCGGACAAGTTCGTCGCTTTTGCAGGCGCTGCGCGCCAGAAGGTTGGGCGCGATCTCGAACTGATCAGCGGAGAACCAGTTCGCGTTCTGCTGGATCGTCGATTTCCCGATGTATGAGTGGAACGAGACGGAGAAGAAGATCGACTTCTCCCACAACCCGTTCTCCATGCCGAACTACGATCACGACGCGTTTCTGGCGCTCAATTCGGCTGACCAGGAGACCATCCTCGCCATCCGTGCGATCCAGTACGATATCGTCTGCAACGGCGTGGAACTGTCGTCAGGCGCGATCCGGAACCACAAGCCGGAGATCATGAAGAAGGCTTTCGCCATCGCGGGTTACGGCGAGAACATCCTGGAGGAGAAGTTCGGCGGGATGCTGCACGCCCTCCAGATGGGCGCGCCGCCGCACGGGGGCATCGCGCCCGGCATCGACCGCATCGTCATGCTGCTCTGCGGCGAGGAGAACCTGCGCGAGGTGACGCTGTTCCCGATGAACCAGCGCGCCGAGGACCTCATGATGGGCGCGCCGTCGGAAGTGACTGCGCAGCAGCTCCGCGAGCTTCACATCCGCCTGAATTTGCCGGAGTAGGCGCTACGTCTACTGGGCCGGCGCGGTCGGCCGCGGGTCGCCACCGCTTTTTTCCTGCGTTGCCGGCGGCGCCGGTTTCGTGTCGCCGGTCGTCGGCAGCTTGCCGGTGGTGTCGACGGTCAGGCCCAGCAGATCGACCAGCGTCTCCGGCTTCTCTTCGGCTGCCTGCGCGATTGCCGGCAAGGGGAGCGGTGTCGGCGGCGCGAACGAGACCGTGATCGACGACCCCGGCGAAGCGATGAACGCCTTGACGACGGGGGCGAGCTTGGCGAGCAGGCCGGACTGCCGGACGAGCGCGGATATCTGGGGATCGTTCAGCACGAACAGCGACATCATCAGCGGCAGCGCGTCGGCGAATTGCTGACGGAACTTCTCCGGCGGCGCGTGCATCTTCTCGGCCAGCAGGTCGAGGCCCTTGCCGACGATCGAGTCGTCCTGGAGCGTGATCGAGGCGGTGCGCAGCGACAGGTCGGGCAGCACGTCCTGGAGCGCCTCCGGATTCTCGATGGCCTCTCGCGGCAAACCGCCGAGGACCATCGACAGCCCAAGCGCGCCGGCGCCCTTCAGGTTGAAATTGAAGTCGTCGACCTTGACGGTCTCGTCGGCCTGCTGCCAGTTCATCTTGAGGCGATAGCTGACATCGATCTGGTCATAGCCGAGTTTCGCGAACACGGCCTGAGCACTCGGCTTCAGCATCGACACCGGCACCACAAGGCTGCCAAGATTGGCCGACACCGTTGTCGGGACGGGCCCGATGTAGTCGGAGAGATCGACGCGCAGACTGTCGAGGGTGGTTCGCGGCAGCAGGTCGACCGCCTGCGCATCGACATGGGCGATGTCGACGAAGCCGAGCTTCGGGATCAGCCCATTGACGTCGACATCCTCGCCGGCCTGGTCGGCAAGGATGGCTTTGAGCATCGCGTCGGCGCCTGGAAACGCAACGTTGCCGAGAGCGAAGTGGCCGACGGCGATCGAGCCCTGATCCTGGATGGCGGCGGCGAAATCGTCGATGGCGAACTCGCCAAGCCGATCGATCGAGAGATCGGACAGGCTGAAACCGCCAAGGTGAAACCGGTCAATGCCGGTCGTCGCCACGTCGAGACCGCTGATCCCGATGCGACCGACGCCATAAGCGGAAAGCATGCTGACGAGCCCCCGCATTCCATCCGGGTCTCCGGGTGGAGGGTCCGCGCCGTTGGCCAACGCGCGGTCGAGGAATTCCGCGAAGCTTTGCCGCGGCTGGCGCAGCTTGAACCCTTCGGCCGAAAGCAGGGCCATCGTCACTTTCAGCCCCGGCCCTGCGATGGAAAAGTCGTGATAGGCGGTGAGACTTGACACCTGGTGCCAGACCTCGTCGCCGATGCCGCCGTGCCGTAGCGATCCGGATCGAAGACCCTGAGAGCGGCGTCGATGTCGATGTCGCGCGCCTCCAGGTTGGCGACCTTCATGGTCACCAGACCATCGGGATCCGGCGACTCCATTGCCAACGGACCGGCGGTGATCGCGGCGATCTTGCCGCTTGCCCAGCGGTCGATGCGCAACTGATCGTAGGTGACCCGGCTGTTGACGCCGTTGTTGTCTTCGATCAGGGCGATCGAGCCGACACGCCCATTGGTCATCGCCAGCTTGCTGAATGGGGCGTACGCCTTGACCATGGACGTGAACGGGTGGTCAGCATCCCATGCCAGCGGCGGGACCGCCGGTATGGCGAACGCGTTGATTTCGACGTCGGAGAGGGCGGCCTTGAACAGTCCGACCGTCGCCGACCCGCTATCGACGGTGATGCGGCTGGCAGTGAAGCCACCATCCGGTGTTGCAACAAAGTCGGTGATCGCGATCGTATCGACGTCGATCTCGACCCCCGGTGTCTCGCTGCGGATGACCAGGCCGGAGAGCATCGCCTGGCGAGTACCGGCGTCATAGCTGAGCGTGCGGAACCCGGCGACCCAGTCCGGCGAGGCATCGACCGACGCGACCCAGGCCTTGATCGCGGTTTCGACAGGCTCCGCCGCCGCCGCCGGCAGGGCCGGAAGCACGAGACCCGCGCCCACCAAGGCCCAGACCGCG
Source organism: uncultured Alphaproteobacteria bacterium (assembly GCA_963781775.1). Lineage (GTDB taxonomy): Bacteria > Pseudomonadota > Alphaproteobacteria > Rhizobiales > Kaistiaceae > CAVSRC01. Next base: position 117,459 of record CAWAHE010000003.1, read on the forward strand.
ACGATCCTGATCTGCATGGTCGACCCTCGTTTGCGGTGGGTGTGGCGCGAAGACCGGCGCTCAGTTGTTGGCGATGATGTCGACCGCCAGCAAATCGGGCAGGCTGTTGCGGTCCTCGGCCAGTGTGTTGAGCACCTTGTCGAACGGAACCGGCTCGGCCGGGGCCATCGTGATGGTCAGCGACTTCGGCGACTGCAGGAACGTCGTCAGCGCGGTCTGGACCTTCTCCTGAAACGCCATGCCGCCGGTATCACCCATGAACAGCATGAGCAGCATCGGCCATTGGCCGGCGATGACGTCCGGCGTCGTCTGGAGCTGCTTCGCCTGCATCGCCAGGACATTTTCGACAACTCCGGCATTGTCGAGTCGGATCGTCAGGCCGTCGAGCATTGGCGGCGTCTTGTCGGTTTTCGCACCGTCCGCGCCGATCATCCCGTGGACCTTCACCCGGCTGAACTTGCCGCTGATCACGAGCTTGCCGATGTCGGTCACATCGATCCCAAATGAGCGCAGGGTAAAGGTGTCGGCGGTGGAATCGAAGGCGACATCCACGGTGGTGGCTATGTGGAGGTCGGTATAGCCGAGTTCCTGCATCATCCCTTGCACCTCTGGCGCGTCGAGCGCGGAGGCAGGCACGACGATGCCGGTCGTGGTGAAGAGCATGCTGTCGGCGTGGCCGGAAGCATCCGCGCCCATGGAGACATCGGCCTGGCCGACTGCGATCGGCTCGGCGAGCTCAGGCGCGCTGATCGAGATGCCCGTGATCGAGGCCTTGGAAAACGGGCGAAAGGTATCCGACATCGCCTTGATCTCGTCGACGGTCGGGATCACTGCGTCGTCCACGGTTGCGGTCTGCCAGGCGACCTTGTTTTGTTTTGTCGTCGCCGATCCGTCGCTCAGCACGATGTGGGTGGCCGTGAAGCCGCCGGGCTGGCGATCGGCCGCGCCGCTGATCACGATGGTCGGAACGTCGATCTCGCGGCCGGCCCGGTCCGGCTGCGTGGCCTTGAAGCCGGTGATGGTGATCGTATCGCCGCTGGCGGTTGCCTCGGCGTAACTCGCGGTGGCCTTTCCGGTCGCGCCAAAGGTCGCGACGAAGGCATCGGCGACGGCGTGCGCGTCTGGCGCGGCCATGGCGCTGCCGGCGGTCGACAGAACGATCAGAAGCGAGCCGAACGCAACAGAACGCGATGCCTTGCGAAGCATTTTCACTCTCCCGGGCATGGCACCGGAAGCCGGCGAATCCGGCGCCTTGCGGCCATGGCGGGCGCGATCTTCGCCGGTGTTCAAGGCAAGGACAAGGCTGATATTGGCGCAGCCAGTCGGGCTCGCAATGGCTGAAAACGGCGGTTCAGGCGGCCGCAAGCAAGGACAGCAAAATTCGAGGCGCCCTGCGAACGCGAGCAGTCGGTGCGGTACGATCAATCCTTCTGGATGATCATGAAAACGTCCGGGCGATTTGGCGTGCCGGCGTTGTGGTACCAGAGGCGGCCGTCGTACCAGTCGTGATGAATGGAATCGCTGCACGGCCAGTTGCACTCGGTGTAACGCGTTGGCGAGGACACCAGATAGGCGGTCTGCGGCGGCACATAGATGCCCGCCGGTTGGCCATGGGGACAGCGCGGGTCGTAGGGGGCGACGTCGAAGATGCGGACGTAGTCCGTGCTGCCCTTCTTGCCGTGATGGTGGCTGAGATCGATCAGTTGCTGAGAGCGATCGATCGACGCGCACCCATAGGCCGGCGGCGCGTAGCCGGGAGGAGGGGCGGCGGCGAGATCGGCGGCGAACGCCGGCGCCGAAAGGGCGCTGGCGACGGCTGCGGCTACAAGGCAAATGCGGACCATGTCGGACCCTCCGGCAGCGGCCGGTGGCGACGATCCGACCGCCCTTGATTGATGCCGGATTCTGGTTAACGCGGGGTTAGCTGGCGCGCGTCGCCGGTCAGGTGGCGCCCATGAAGTCGTCCTTGCTCAGGACGACGCCGTTGTGGCGCAGGATGTCGTAAGCCGTTGTGGCGTGGAAATAGAAGTTCGGCATCGAGAAGAACAGAAGGTACTGCTGGCCGGTCAGCGAGACCTGCTTGCCACCGGCCGGGAAAGTGACCGTGGCATCGTCGCGGCCGGCGAACTGCTCCGCCGTCAGCCCCTTCAGGAAGCCGAGCGCCCAGCTTATCCGTGCCTGCAGGTGCTCGAAGGTCGTGTCCGTGCCTTCGTATTCCGGGATCGGCAGACCGCCGATGCGCGCCGGCCCGCGGGTCGCATGGCTGCACACCGCGCGGACCTGCTCGGCGAGCGACCACATGTCGGGAAACAGGCGCGCAACGATCAGCGCCTCGGGCTTGATCTTCCTGGCTTCGGCATGCGCCGCGGCCTTGTCGAGTATGGCGGCAAGCTGCGTGAGGATGCGCGTATAAACCGGGATTGATACCGAATACATCGACAGCGGCATGGACGTTTCCTGTGTGCGAGGGCGCCCGCGTGCGGGCGCGCGACGGTATCACCGCCACCGGCGTTGGCAATCGTTGACGAAGTATGTCGGGGGCGGGGAGCGTCGGTGGGCGGAGACTATCCGCCCACCGGAAAGGCGATCCGGCCGGAAGGCCGCGGGATCAGCGCTTGGAGAACTGGAAGGAGCGGCGGGCCTTGGCGCGGCCGTACTTCTTGCGCTCGACCACGCGCGAGTCACGCGTCAGGAAGCCGGCCTTCTTGAGCACGGCGCGAAGCTCGGGCTCGTAGTAGGTCAGCGCCCGCGAGATGCCGTGGCGCAGTGCGCCGGCCTGGCCGGAAAGGCCGCCGCCGGACACCGTGGCGCGCACGTCGTATTGGCCGTCGCGGTTTGCCGCCAGGATTGGCTGGCGCAGGATCATCTGCAGCACGGGCCGCGCGAAATACTCGGTGAAGTCCTTGTCGTTGACGAAGATGCGCCCGCCGCCGCGCGTCACCCAGACGCGGGCCACGGCGTTCTTGCGCTTGCCGGTGGCATAGGCGCGGCCGAGGCTGTCGAGCTTCTGGACGTGAACCGGAGCCGCAGGCATCTCGGTGGCGAGATCCTGAAGCGATTGCAAATCGGCCATATCAGGCGGTCCTTACGTTCTTGCGGCTCAGGCCGGCAATGTCGATCGTCTCGGGCTGCTGGGCTGCGTGCGGATGCTCGGAGCCCTTGTAAACGCGCAGGTTCCGCATTTGCTGGCGGGCGAGGGGCCCCTCCGGCAGCATTCTCTCTACGGCCTTCTCGACCACGCGCTCCGGGAAGCGCCCGTCGAGGATCTTGGCCGCGGTGCGCTCCTTGATCCCGCCGATCCAGCCCGTGTACCAGTAGTACTTCTTGTCCTCGCGCTTGCGGCCGGTGAAGGCCACTTTCTCCGCGTTGATGACGATAACGTTGTCACCGCAATCGACGTGTGGCGTGTAGGTCGGACGGTGCTTGCCGCGCAGGCGGCGGGCGACGATCGCGGCGAGGCGACCGACGACCAGACCGTCGGCGTCGATGACGATCCACTTCTTCTCGACGTCGGCCGGCTTCAGGTTGAAGGTTGACATGGTGTCTGCCCGTTTCGGTCGGGTGGGAAATAACAAGGCGGCGCACAGGCGCCGCCGGTGAGCAGGGTTCTAGTCGCCAGCGCTTTACGCGTCAAGCGATTTCGATCCGAAAACGTCTGCAATTTCATGCGCTTGCAAATACGGTATCTAGATACCGTGTGCGGCCCAAAAGAAAACCCCGGCAGTGATGCCGGGGCTTCCCGAATGACCCGAGGTCAGGGGTCAGAATTTGTAGTTCAGGCCGACGCGGACGGTGTTGGCCGTGATGCCGACGCTGGGCGCGGCCGGAATGGCCGTATAGGTCTGTGACCCGAGATTCAGGTACTGGTACTCGAGCTTCGCCGTCCACTGGGGCGCGAATGCCCACTCGACGCCGGCGCCGAGCACGTAGCCCGTATGCGTTGCGGACTGACTGACGGGGCCGAACGAAGATGTCCGCGTTGCGCCGCCGGCCGCAAAGCCGCCAGTGAAGTATGGCATCCAGTTGCCCATGGCGTAACCGACGCGGCCCCGGATCGTTCCCACCCAGTCAAGACTTTGGGTAACCGTCGGGAGGGGCGTAACCGACCCGGACATCCCGCTCCACAACAGGTCGCCTTCGATGCCGAGGACAAGATTGTTGGACATCATGTAGTTGTAGCCGATCTGTCCGCCGACTAACCCTCCGTCGGGGCTGATGTTGAAGGGCGAACCGGTGCTTGCCGTCGCGGTGCCCCAACCGTAGCCGGCGCTGGCCCCGACGTAGAAGCCCGTCCAGTTGTAAACCGGCGCTGGCGCGTAGATGGCCGAATTGGACGGCGGTGGTGTGTAAGGCAGGTCGGCGGCGTATGCCGAAGAAGCGCTCAGGGCCGCCACAGCGGCGACAGGCGCGATAAGATTCGCAAACTTACGCATTGGGGGATGACTCCTCGCCCGCTTTTCGACAGCCCCCCGGCAATCATTAGCGAAGGTTACCCCAAGCTGGCCGGATTCGCACCACCCTCCTGTCAGAAATCACACGGACGTTGCCATTTTGGCACATGGGGCCAAGGCTGAGCGGCAAGCTGCTGGCGGACCTATATTGAACGGCATGAATGACAATCAGCTTCGTGACATTCTGACTGCGACGCGCACCATCGCGATGGTTGGGGCGTCGCCCAATCCAGCGCGCCCGAGCCATGGCGTGATGGCCTATCTCCTTCGCCAAGGTTACCGCGTGATTCCAATAAATCCTGGCCATGACGGCAAGCAGATCCTCGGCCAGACAGTCTATGCGCGGCTGGCCGAGGTTCCCGAGCCGATCGACCTCGTCGACATATTCCGCCGGACGGACGCACTCGGCGGCGTGGTGGACGCCGCGCTGGCGCTCGATCCGAAACCTAAGGCGATCTGGATGCAGCTGGGGCTTCGCGATGAAGCCGCCGCGGCGCGCGCCGAGGCGGCCGGCGTTGCGGTCGTCATGGACCGCTGCACCAAGGTCGAGCACGCCCGCCTCGGACTCTGACCGCCGGACTGGAATGCTGTTCGGTTGCCGGGCCGGAATTTGGCAGCTTTTGCTTTGGATTTTGCCCGCCTCACCGGCTAGGGATAGAGGCATGTTGGCCGGATGACGTAAGCGCCGCGAGAGACGGTGACACGGGCCGGCCGGCCGGCGGGGTCGCATCACCAGCCGGGCCAGATGAATGGGAGGCGGCAGGTGCCCAACAACCCGACCGATGACGGTCTGTGCGCTCGCTTGGCCATCGGTCGACACCGGGTTTTGAAGGCGGGCCGTCCGTCGCGTTCAACCCAATTTTGTGATCGAAGCTTCCCCCGATCGACCGACGCGCATCTTCCGGCGAACCTGCTAAGTGCCGGTTTTGCGAGACGGCCGGCCATTGCGGTATGGCCGAACCGCCATCGAAACATACGAGGTGAAATAGCGACGCTTGCCCTTGTCGGACGAGCTGCGATTTGCGCTGAACTTCCCAACCCGCAGAATGAAGGCATCGACCACCGCGGCGCGTTCGCGCGCCCTGGACGGCGGGTCAAATCCCCTTTCACAATCGTCCACACCCGACCCCTAGAACATCGCAAGGAGACGACTGATGAGTGACGATCGCGTACCTGGCTTTTCGACGCTCGCGGTGCACGCCGGCGCCAAGCCCGACCCGACCACCGGCGCCCGCGTGACGCCGATCTACCAGACGGCGTCCTACGTCTTCAACGACGCGGACCATGCGGCGTCGCTATTCGGCCTTCAGGCGTTCGGCAATATCTACACACGCATCATGAGCCCAACGAGCGACGTGCTCGAGCAGCGCATCGCCGCGCTGGAAGGCGGTACAGCGGCGCTCGCGGTCGCCTCGGGGCACGCGGCGCAGCTGGTCACGCTGCACGCGCTGATGCAGCCGGGCGACGAATTCGTCGCCGCCGGTCAGCTCTATGGCGGCTCGATCAACCAGTTCAATCACTCGTTCAAGAGCTTTGGCTGGAACGTCAAGTGGGCCAACATCGACGACATCTCGAGCTTCGAGAGCGCCGTCGGCCCGAAGACCAAGGCGATCTTCGTCGAGTCGATCGCCAACCCGGGCGGCGTCATCACCGACATTGCCGCGGTCGCCGCCGTCGCCAAGCGGGCAGGCGTGCCTCTTATCGTCGATAACACGCTGGCGACGCCCTATCTTTGCCGGCCGTTCGACCACGGCGCCGACATCATCGTGCATTCGATGACCAAGTTCATCGGCGGCCACGGCAACTCGATCGGCGGCATCATCGTCGACGGCGGCAAGTTCAACTGGATGGCCTCGAAGCGCTATCCGATGCTTTCCGAGAAGCGCCCCGAGTACAACGGCATGGTGCTCGGCGAGACGTTCGGCAATTTCGCCTTCGCCATCGCCTGCCGGGTCCTCGGCCTGCGCGACCTTGGCCCGGCAATCTCGCCGTTCAACTCGTTCCTGATCCTGACCGGATCGGAGACGCTGCCGCTCAGGATGCAGAAGCACTCGGACAATGCCAAGGCGGTGGCCGAGTATCTCGCCGGCCACGACAAGGTGTCGTGGGTGAGCTACGCCGGCCTGCCCGGCGACCGCTATCACCAGCTCGCGGAGAAGTACTGCCCGAAGGGCGCCGGCGCGGTGCTGACCTTCGGTGTCGAGGGCGGGTCGGAGGCCGGCATCAAGCTGGTCTCCAACGTCAAGCTGTTCTCGCATCTCGCCAACATCGGCGATACGCGCAGCCTGATCATCCATCCATGGTCGACGACCCATAGCCAGCTCACCGACGAGCAGCGCAAGGCTGCCGGCGCCGGACCTGACGTCGTGCGCCTGTCGGTCGGCATCGAGGATGTTGCCGACATCATCGCCGATCTCGACCAGGCGCTGGCAGCGGCCTGACCGTGGCCGGGGAGCGGACGAATCCGGCAAGCCTGCGCGTCGAAGGCGGCGCGCTGGCGGTGCCTGGCGCCGATGCGAACGGGGTGCGTGCCTACAAGGGCATTCCGTTCGCCGCCCCGCCTGTCGGCGATCTGCGCTGGCGACCGCCGGCGCCGGTGGTGCCCTGGACCGGCGTCCGCGATACCAGCGCATTCGGCGCCAATGCCATGCAAGGGGCCGTCTTCAACGACATCGATCCCCTGACGCCTGGCGTTTCAGAGGACTGTCTCTACCTCAACGTCTGGACGCCGGCCTCTCCGCCGGACGACCGCCTGCCGGTGTTCTTCTGGATCCATGGCGGCGGCTTCGTCGTCGGGCATGGCGCCGAGCCGCGCTACGACGGCGGCAAGCTCGCCGCCCGCGGCATGGTGGTCGTCACCGCCAACCATCGGCTGGGCGCACTCGGCTTCATGGCGCATCCCGACCTGACAGCGGAATCTCCGGAAGGCGCGTCCGGCAACTACGGTCTGCTCGACCAACTCGCTGCGCTCGCCTGGGTGAAGCGCAACATTGCCGCGTTCGGTGGCGATCCGGATTGCATCACCATCGCCGGAGAGTCGGCAGGGTCCATTTCGGTCTGCGCCCTGATGGCTTCGCCTTTGGCCGCCGGCCTGTTCCAGCGGGCCATCGGACAAAGCGGTGCGTTGATGCCACCGCCGGTGACGTCGCGGGATCTGACCCGCGCGACCGCGGAGGGCCTTGGCGTGGCGTTTGCCGCAAAGCTCGGCGCCAAGTCCCTTGCCGCCATGCGCGACGTTCCGGCCGAACGCATCGTCGATGCCCAGAAGGAGTCCCGCTGGTGGCCGATCGTCGATGGCCATTTCCTTGCCGAGCCGCCGGCCGCGATCTTCGCTGCCGGTCAGCAGAACGACGTGACCCTGCTTGCCGGTTGGAACCGCGACGAGGGCTTCAACTTCGATGTTTCGCTGGGGACGTCGGCGCCGTTTGCCGAAATCGTGCGCCAACGCGTCGGGGAGCGCGCCGAAGACGTTCTCGCGCTCTATCCCGCCGCGGACAAACACGCAGAGCAACAAGCCGCACGCGATCTTGGCGGCGACCTCACCATCATCCAGCCGACCTGGGCCTGGCTGGAGGCTCAGAGAAAGACGGGCAAGGCTGAGGTTTACCGCTATCGCTTCGACCGGTCGCCGCAGGTGCCGGACGACTGGTTCGGTGGGCGGCCTGTTGCCAATGCAGGCGCCTTCCATGCTGCCGAGATCGTGTACGCGTTCGACACGCTCGATGCGTTCGCGTGGCACTACACCGATGCCGACCGCCAGACGGCCGCGACGATGTCGGCCTATTGGACCAACTTCATCAAGACCGGCGATCCCAACGGGGCGGACTTGCCAAAGTGGCCTTCCTATCGCTCGGGCGGAGACCCGGTGATGCACCTCGACGCAAATCCCGAGGTGCGACCGGACGACAATCGTCGCCGGTTCGAGGGGCTTGCCCGCTGAGTGTTGATGCCGGTCGCGGACCTGTCGCGGCGATGGTTGGTTCGACGCGACAGGCCGCGGACTGATTACTTTGTCTTCAACTGAAGCGTGGCCGGGGGTGGATTGGCCTTTAGTCCCAGCCCCTGAACTTGCTGGGTCACCTCCCTGGTCGAGCCGTCTTTGATGTTTGCGTGGGTGCAGCTGACCTTGCCGCTGGCGGAGGAACCGGACTCGTTGCATGTGCATCCGGTCTGGCCGAATGCCTTGCAGCAACTGCCGCCGTCGACTGTGCTACCGGCGCCGGCGGTGCAGGTACCTGTTCCGGCGGGCGCGATCCCCATTCCGGCGACGATGAAGGCGGCGGCGGCCGCCGAGACGCGGAGGAAGTGCAGCATGATTCAGTCTCCTGATTTCACGATGCCCCCTCAAATGACTTGCGCCCTGCCGACCCATCCCGTCGTCCTCCGAAAGGATGATTCTGCGCGGCAATCTTGTTAAAGTGTCAGTTGGGTTGGGGTGCAGCGGCGGGCGACGATGGATATCCGCGCACCTTCCAGTAACGCCGACGAACTGTCCGATCTGGTCGGGGCTATCTACGACTGCGCCATCGACCCGGATCGGTGGGACGCGGTCCTGGACGACATTCGCAGTCTGCTCAATTGCGCGAATGGCGTTCTCTACGTTGCCGAGATTCCCAGTCAGGATCACAGGCTCGAGAAGTTGGTCGGGATCGATGACTATTGGGCGGAGAGGCTCGATCACCACGTGCCGGACGTCGCCAGACTTCATTCCGCGGTCGAGGACTTCTACACCCGTCCGCTCGACGAGCCGTTCGTTTGCAGCCGCGACGTGCCCGACGCGGTCTGGCGCTCCAACGGATATTGCAGGGAGTGGGCTGCGCCGCAGGGCATCGTCGACGTCATCGATACCATTCTGCTACGGCGGCCGGACCGCGTCGCATCCTGCGCTCTCGGCCGGCACGTAAGTGCCGGCGTGATCGGCGATCGCGAGATCGAGTTGACCCGACGTATCGCGCCGCACCTGCGTCGCGCCATCACGATCTCCGACCTCATCGACATGAAGAGGCTTGAGACCGAGGCGCTGGGCGCGACCCTCGATGCGCTCACGGTCGGCGTCATCCTGGTGTCCGCAGATGGCACGGTGATTCATGCCAATCGTGTAGCGGAAGGCATGGTAGCCAGCGAAGGACCGATCCGCTCGTTGAACGGGTACATCGGAGCGCAAGATGCCCGGTCGACGGAAAGGCTGCGTCGCAAGATCACCGCTGCCGTCCGGGGGAAAGGCGAGACGGGCGCCGGCGAAAGCGGCATGGCCCTCAATGGCGATGATACTGTTGCCACGGCCTATGTCCTGCCTTTGACAAGCGGGGATCTCCGCGCGCGGCTCATGCCCAAGGCGGCCGCAGCGGTCTTCGTCGCTTCGGCGATGCGCCCGACAAGCTGCGGACTCGACGCCTTTGCGGAGGCTTATCAACTGACCCCGGCCGAAACGCGGGTTCTGGATCGCATCGTACGCGGCGAAACGCTCGACGAGGCTGCGGACGCGCTGAAGGTCGCCAGGACAACGATCAAAACGCACATGGCACGTGTCCTGGCAAAGACCGGTACGCGCCGCCAGACGGCTCTGGTCGCCCTCGTTCACCGGCTCGCACCCGCGCTCGCAAATTGAGAGGGCATCGGGTCGTGGCAGGTGCTGATGCAGGCCGCCTTTCCTCTGCCCGATTGAACCGCCTATAGTTCGCGTGGGGTGGGCGATTCAGGCGAGGAACACGGCTGATGAAGGCCCGTAATCTGGGAATGATGGTGGCGTTTGCCGCCGCCGTTGCGTGCGCGAGCGTGCCGGCGCTGGCTGCCGGCTGTCACAAGGAAGCGAACTTCAACGCGTGGCTCGACGGCGTGCGCGCCGAGGCGGCCTCGCTCGGCCTGTCGCGCAACGCCATCAACTCGGCCCTCGGGGGCGTCTCGTTCGATCCCGCGATCGTCAAGAAGGATCGTGCGCAGGGTGTTTTCACCCAGGACTTCCTGCAATTCTCCGATCGTATGGTCTCGTCGAGCCGGCTGAGCGGCGGCGCTGCCAAAATCAAGCAGCTCAAGAACACGTTCGCGGCGATCGAACAGAAGTATGGGGTGCCGGCGCCCGTGCTCACCGCCTATTGGGCGCTGGAGACCGATTTCGGCGGCTTCATCGGCGACGGTCCGACGCTGACCTCGCTGGCGACGCTGGCCTATGACTGCCGCCGGCCGGACCTCTTTCGCACGCAGCTTATCGCGGCCATCAAGATCATCGACCGCGGCGATCTTTCGGCCGGCGAGATGCGCGGGCCGTGGGCCGGCGAACTCGGCCAGCTCCAGTTCATCCCCGAGCGCTATTTCAAATACGGCGTCGATTTCGACGGCGATGGCCGCGTCAACATGATGACAAGCTCCGCCGACGCGCTCGCTTCGGCGGCTAACTACCTCGCGAGCATCGGCTGGAAACGCGGCGAGCCTTGGCTGCAGGAAGTGCGGGTGCCGGCGAACCTGCCGTGGGATCAGGCCGACCTGACGATCAAGCTGCCGCTGGCGCAGTGGGCGGCCTGGGGCGTGACCCAGGCGAACGGCAAGCCGCTGACGAAAGGGCCCGACGCGTCATTGCACCTGCCGATGGGGCGGAACGGCCCGGCGTTCCTCGCCTACCCGAATTTCGACGTTTATCTGATCTGGAACAATTCGCTCGTCTATTCGACGACCGCCGCCTACCTCGCGACACGGCTGGCCGGCGCGCCCAAGGTGAGCCGCGGCAGTGCGGCCTCGCTGAGCGCGGCGGAGGTGCGACAGGTGCAGCAACTGCTCACCCAGCGCGGCTACGACGTCGGCAAGATCGACGGTGTCATCGGCGCCAATACACGTGCGGCCGTGAAGGACATGCAGGTCAAACTCGGCCTGCCGGCGGATTCCTATCCGGACAAGGCACTGCTGGCGCGACTGGCGCGTGGCTAGTGGCTACGCCTTCACCCGGACGTAGCTGCCAGGCGCGGCCTCGATCGGCTTGTTCTTGCGATCGCCGACGCGGCGCGCCTTCACGCGGGTCTTGTCGTGCTTCTCGATCCACGCCTGCCAGTGGGGCCACCACGAACCGGGATGTTCCTTGGCGTGGTTCATCCATGTCTGAAACGCGGCATGCTTGGGCGCCGGGCCCGTCCAGTACTGGTATTTGTGGCGGGCCGGCGGGTTGATCACGCCGGCGATGTGGCCCGAGCCCGACACAACGAACGTCACCTTGCCGCCGAAGAGGGACGAACCGCGATAGACGGAACTCGCCGGCGCGATGTGGTCTTCGCGGGTAGCGAGGTTGTAGATCGGCACCTTGATCTTGCGGAGATCGAGTGCGATGCCGCCGATGATCATCTCGCCCTTGGCGAGCTTGTTGTCGAGGTAGCAGTTGCGCAGATAGAACGAGTGATTGGCCGCCGGCATGCGGGTCGTGTCGGAATTCCAGTAGAGCAGATCGAAGGGCGGCGGCTCCTTGCCCTTGAAGTAGTTGCCGATCACGTATGGCCAGATCAGTTCGTTGGAGCGCAGCATGTTGAAGGCGACGTGCATGTTGCGGCCCTCGAGGTAGCCGCGCACGTCCATCTTCTTTTCCACGTCGGCGATCTGGTCTTCGTCGACGAAGACCTTGAGATCGCCGGCTTCGGTAAAGTCGACCTGGGTGGCGAACAGGGTCGCCGAGGCGATGCGCTTGTCGCCGGTCGCTGCCGCCCAGGCGAGCGCTACCGACAGCAGGGTGCCGCCGACGCAATAGCCGATGGTGTTGACGGTCGCCGCGCCGGTGATCTCCTCGATCACGTCGAGGGATTCAAAGATGCCCTCGCGCATGTAGTGTTCGAAGCTCTCGGTGGCCTGATGGCTATCGGGATTGACCCAGGAGACGACGAAGACGGTGTGGCCCTGTTCGACGCACCAGCGCACGAAGGATTTTTCCGCGTTGAGGTCGAGGATGTAGAACTTGTTGATCCACGGCGGCACGATCAGGAGCGGGCGTTTCAGCACCGTATCGGTCGTCGCTTCGTACTGAATGAGCTGGCAAAGCGCGTTTTCGTGGATGACTTTGCCGGGTGTCGTCGCGAGGTTCTCGCCGAGCTTGAATTGCGCCGTGGCCGACTGGCGGATCCGGAGGTCGCCGCCGCCCGCCTTGATGTCCTCGGCGAGCATGTGCATGCCGCGTACGAGGTTGTCGCCGTCGCTGGCCAGCGTGTCGCGAAGCAGCTCCGGATTGGTCAGCACGAAATTCGAGGGCGCCAGCGCGTTGCCGATCTGCTTGACGTAGAAGGCCGCCTTCTGGCGCGTGTGCTCATCAAGCCCCTTGGCGTCCTCAGCCATCGCTTCGGCCCAGCGGCTCGTGATCAGATAGAACTGTTTGACGAAGTCGAAGAACTGGTTGGTCTTCCAGTCCGGGTCGGCGAACCGCTTGTCGCGCGGATCGGCTTCCGCCGCCGGGTCGGCGGGTTCGCCCATCATGCGCTTCATGCTGGAGGCCCACAGGCCGAGATAGCCCGTCAGCAGCCGGTTCTGCGCCTCAATGGCGCGCTCCGGCTCGCCGATCCAGTATTCGCTCACCTTGGTCAGGGTCTTGATAACGTCGGCGACGAAGCCGTCCGTCTCATAGGATTTCTTGCCTTCCTCGCGCGGCTTGAGATAGGCGGACGCGGCCTTGCCGGCCTCCTCGACCATGCGGGCGAGGTTGTGCGCGAAGGCTTCGGGATTCTTGATCCCGGCGGGCGGTGTTGGTGGGTCGCTGTCCGTCGCCATCATCGTTCCGCGGGCTGATGCCGCGCTGCGAAAAGGGCTATCGCCCGCTTTTTGGTCATAATACGCTGCTAGTTAAAGACTGGCTCACGGAATACCAACCCTTTGCGTAACCAATTAGTCACCATGAAAGCGCAGGATCGGCACGAATTCAGCCCGTCCCGCGCCCCGAGCGGCGGGCGTTATGTGACCGCCGCGGTCGCTATTTGTCTCGGCCTGGCGGCGAGCGGATGTGCGCAATCGATGAGTGAGTTCGCCCGGGCATCTGATCCGCCGTCGACCACAGCCAAAGCCTATGGTCAGCCGGTGGCATTGTCTCCGTCCGATCAACTTCCGCCCGGAACCGGCGTCGTTCGCCCGGCCGTCATGGTCGACGAGACGACGGTGGCCACCCCAACGTCGCGCGCGCCGGCGCCTCGGCCGATGTCGATCGCGCCCCAGAGCGCGCAAGCGGAGCAGCCGGCGGCGATCGCCCCGGCGGCGGTCAACCTCAATCAGGTGCCCGACCAACCCAAGGGCAAGCTGCTGACGCCGGACGAGAAGGCCAAGGTCATTGCCGAGCTGGAAGCGCTGGCGAAGAGCCAGAGTGCTTCACCGGGCAAGAAGAAGACGGCCAACTGCGCCAAGGATACGCTCAAGCCTCAGCAACTCGTGGTCAGTGCAAACGACGACAAGGGGTGCTAATCAGCGCCGCCCGGTGCGCACCGGGCGGGTCTTTTGCCATTCGGGACGGGACTGAACCTATGTCGGACACGATGCCGGAATTCTACCGGGTGCGGCGTTTGCCGCCCTATGTCTTCGAGCAGGTCAACCGCCTGAAAGCCAGCGCCCGGGCCGCCGGCGCCGACATCATCGATCTCGGCATGGGTAATCCCGACCTGCCGACGCCGGCGCATATCGTCGAGAAGCTCGCCGAGACCGCCCGCCGCGAAGATACCCACGGCTATTCCGCCTCGCGCGGGATCAACGGCTTGCGCCGGGCTCAGGCCGCCTACTATGGCCGCCGCTTTGGCGTGAAGGTCGATCCCAACAGCCAGGTGATCGTCACCATCGGCTCCAAGGAGGGCTTCGCCAACATCGCGCACGCGATCACCGCGCCGGGCGACGTGGTGTTGTGCCCGAATCCTAGCTATCCGATCCACGCCTTCGGCTTCCTGATGGCGGGCGGCGTGATCCGTGCGCTGCCATCGACGCCGGATGCCGACTATTTCCACGCCCTCGAACGGGCGGTGATGCATTCCATTCCCAAGCCGATCGCGGTGGTTGTCTGCTACCCGTCCAACCCGACGGCGCAGGTCGCCGATCTCGATTTCTACCGCGACCTCGTCAGTTTCGCGCGGCGGCACGACCTGATCGTGCTGTCCGATCTCGCCTATGCCGAGGTCTATTTCGACGGCAACCCGCCGCCCTCGATCCTCCAGGTGCCGGGCGCCATGGATATCGCGCTCGAATTCACCTCGATGTCGAAGACGTTCTCGATGGCGGGCTGGCGCGTCGGCTTCGCGGTTGGCAACGAGCGGCTGATCGCGGCCCTTGGCCGGGTCAAGTCGTATCTCGACTATGGCGCGTTCACGCCGATCCAGGTGGCGGCAACCGCCGCGCTCAACGGGCCGACCGACTGCATCGACGAGATGCGCGCTACCTACAAGGGTCGACGCGACGCGCTGGTCGACAGCTTCGGCCGCGCTGGCTGGACGATCCCCAGTCCCAGCGCCTCGATGTTCGCGTGGGCGCCGATCCCTGAGCCGTTCCGGGCGCTGGGCTCGCTGGAGTTCTCGAAGCTGCTGATCGAGAAGGCCGATGTGGCCGTGGCGCCGGGCATCGGCTTCGGCGAGCACGGCGACGGTTATGTCCGTATTGCGCTGGTTGAGAACGAACAGCGCATCCGCCAGGCCGGCCGCAATCTCCGCCGCTTCCTTGAATCGGCGGACAAGACGTTGCACAACGTCGTCGCGATTTCGGGCGCCCGCCGCTGATTTCGCCGCCTGGCCGGCGACCGGTCCGGTGACCGGCCGGCGGCAGGAGCGGAATTCCGTGTGCTTTCAGATGGTTGACACGGGGCGAGGGTCCCCATGAACGCGCCCCTGCGCATTGGTCTTGCGGGACTGGGAACTGTCGGCACGTCGCTCGTGCGCATGCTGGAGCGCCACGGCAACGACCTTGCGGTGCGCACCGGCCGGCCGCTTTCGATTTCCGGCGTGTCGGCGCGCACCCGCCGCAAGGACCGCGGCATCGACATGTCGGCCTTTGCCTGGTTCGACGACCCGGTGGCGCTGGCGCGCGATCCCGGCAACGACCTTTTCGTGGAGCTGATCGGCGGCGCCGACGGCGTCGCCCGCGCCTCGGTCGAGGCGGCGATCGGCGCCGGCAAACATGTCGTCACCGCCAACAAGGCGCTGTTGTCGGCGCACGGACTGGAGCTTGCCCGCGCGGCCGAGGACGCCGGTGTCAGCATTAATTTCGAAGCGGCCGCCGCCGGCGGCATTCCGATCATCAAAACGCTGCGCGAGTCGCTGGCCGGCAATACGGTCAACCGCATCTACGGAATTCTCAACGGCACCTGCAACTACATCCTGTCCCGCATGGAACAGGATCACCTGTCCTTCGCCGATTGTCTCAAAGCCGCGCAGCATCTGGGCTACGCCGAGGCTGATCCGACGTTCGACATCGAGGGGCAGGATGCGGCACACAAGCTTTCCTTGCTGACCGCGATCGCTTTCGGCACGGAGATCGACGCGGAGTCGATCTATGTCGAGGGGATCTCGTCGATCACAGCCGCCGACATCGAGGCCGCGGACGAGCTCGGCTATCGCATCAAGCTGCTCGGCGTCGCCAGCCGCACTGACAGCGGCATCGAACAGCGCGTCCATCCGACGATGGTGCCCAAGGCATCGGCCATCGCCCGCATCGACGGCGTCACCAACGCCGTCGCGGTGGAGGCAGATTTCGTCGGCCAGTTGGTGCTCTCCGGCGCCGGGGCGGGCGGCGACGCCACCGCGTCATCGGTGATGAGCGACATCGCGGACATCGCCCGCGGCGACCGCATGGGCACCTTCGGCCGGCCGGCCTCCAGCCTCGAACCGTACCGGCGCGCCGGTATTCGTCTGCACGAGGGCGGCTACTACATCCGCCTGTCGGTCTATGACCGGCCGGGCGCCTTCGCGGCCATCGCCGGCCGCATGGCGGCGGGCGGCATTTCGCTTGAGTCGATTGTGCAGCGGCATCGCGCCGCCCGCGCCACCGCGCCTGGCCATCCCGTGCCGGAAGCCCCGGCGCCGGTCATTCTGATCACGTACGAAACCACGGAATCCGCCATTCGTCAGGCGCTCGACGGTATCAAGGCCGATGGTCATATTGTTGGCGACCCTCAGATGATACGGATAGAGCCGTTCGCCTGAGGCGGCGACCATGCGGCGCGCGCGGAGGCCAGTGATGAACCAGGAAGTCCGCTTTTCAAAGGGCGGTCCGGCGCTCGACCGCATCCTGACGCTCGAACTGGTGAGAGTCACCGAGCGCGCCGCGGTGGCGGCGGCACGGCTGCGCGGGCGCGGCGACGAAATGGCTGCTGACCAGGCGGCCGTCGATGCCATGCGTCGCGAGCTCAACCAGTTGCCGATCCACGGCACAGTGGTGATCGGCGAGGGTGAGCGCGACGAGGCGCCGATGCTGTTCATCGGCGAGGAGGTCGGCACCAAGCGCGGTCCGCGGGTGGACATCGCTCTCGACCCACTCGAGGGCACGACGATCGCCGCCAAGAACCTGCCCAACGCGATCGCCACCATTGCCATCGCCGAGGAAGGCAGCCTGCTGAACGCGCCCGACGTGTACATGGACAAGATCGCCATCGGCCCGGGTTACCCGGCCGGCATCGTCGATCTCGACCGGCCGGCGCGCGAGAACATCCTCGCGATCGCGGCCGCGAAGGGCGTGCCGGTGAGCGAGGTCACCGCCTGCGTCCTCGACCGGCCGCGGCACGCCCGCCTGGTCGAGGAAATCCGCGCTACCGGCGCCGCCATCCGCCTGATCGGTGACGGCGACGTCGCCGGCATCATCCATGTGACCGAGCCGGAGCAGACCGGCATCGACATCTATCTCGGCATCGGCGGCGCGCCTGAGGGCGTGCTCGCCGCCGCGGCGCTGCGTTGCATCGGCGGTCAGATGCAGGGCCGGCTGGTCATCAACTCGGACGAACAGCGCGACCGTGCACGGCGCATGGGCGTCACCGATATCAACCGGAAGTTCGACATGTCGGAGATGGCGCGCGGCGACGTATTGTTCGCTGCGACCGGCGTCACCGACGGCAACCTTCTATCCGGCGTCCGCTTCGGCAAGCGGGCGATCTCGACGCATACCGTCGTCATGCGATCGTCGTCGGGCACCGTGCGCTGGATCAAGGCCGATCATCAGGACCTCGACAAGTTCGACAACGAGAAGGGGCCGGAATAGCGCCCCGGCGGGTCGCCGCCAAAAGAAGAAACACAAAGGGAGGATGCGATGTCGGGAACGGAACGCGCCGGGCTTGCGCTGACGCGGCTGGAGAAGATCGGCCGCCAACATCAGCGCGACTACGTCGATCGTGGCCTAGTGCCGGGCACGCTGACCCAGGTCTGGCGCAAGGGCGAACTGGCCTACAGCGGCACGACCGGTTCCATGGACATGGAGCGGTCCAAGCCGATGCGGGACGACACGATTTTCCGCATTTATTCGATGACAAAGCCGATTACGGCCGTCGCCGTGATGATGCTGGTCGAGGACGGCCTGCTCAGCCTGTCCGATGCGGTCGAGGACTGGGTTCCGTCATGGAAGGGCATGCGCGTCCATGTCAGTGGCGCTCTCGGCAAATTCAACACCGTGCCGGTCAAGCGGCCGGTCAGGGTGATCGACCTTGCCACCCACACCGCGGGCCTGACCTACGGCTCGGGCGAGCGCGGGCAGGTGGAGGCCGCCTATCGCGAGCTTGGCGTTGCCGCCAAGACGACCGAGGGCGGGCTCGAGGCCATGATGGAGCAACTCGGGGGCCTGCCGCTGACCTTCTCGCCCGGCGACGCCTGGAACTATTCGGTCGGCATCGACGTGATGGGTTATCTGGTCCAGAAGGTCTCCGGCCAGTCCTTCGGCGATTTCCTGCGGCGACGGATTTTCGAACCTCTCGGCATGACCGACACCGCGTTCTGGTGTCCGCCTGAGAAACTCGACCGCTTCGCCTCCTGCTACGAGGCCGCTGCGGACGGGTCGCTCAAGTTGCAGGACGACGCGCAGAAGGGCACCTACGTAAAGCCGCCGAATCTCGAATCCGGCGGCGGCGGGCTCGTGTCGACGGCGGCCGACTACATGCGGTTCTGCCGCATGATGCTGAACGGCGGCTCGCTGGACGGCGTGCAGATTCTCAGCCCGAAATCGGTGGCGATGTTCAGCGTCAACTACCTGCCTGGCGGGCGCGGCATGGTTGACATGACGACGTTCAGCTTCGGTGCGCCCGAGGGTTATGCCGGCTACGGCTACTCGCTCGCCTGCGCGGTCAATATCGATCCGTCGAAGACGCTGCTGCCGTGTTCCGTTGGCGAGTTCTTCTGGAGCGGCGCCGCCTCGACCTATTTCTGGATCGACCCGGTCGAAGACCTCGCGGTGGTCTTCATGACGCAGGTGATGCAGCAGCCGTCGCGCTTCGCCATGCGCCGGCAGCTTCGCCAGATCGTCTACGGGGCGATGACGGAATCGTTTGCCTGAGCGCCGTATCGTGAGCGAGCCTTGTGATCTCGGCGCCGTCGAGGCGCGTGAGCTTATCGGCAGGCGCGAATTGTCGCCGGTCGAATTGCTGGAAAGCTGCATCGCCCGCATCGAGGCGGTCGATCACGCGGTCAATGCCGTGGTTGCCCGGGACGACGAGGGCGCGCGCGCCACAGCCCGCGAGGCCGAAGCAGCCGTCATGAAAGGCGACCCGCTGCCGGCCCTTCACGGCCTGCCCGTCGGCATCAAGGACCTCGACGCAGTCGCGGGCCTGCGAACCACATGGGGCAGCCCCTTGTTTGCGGACCATGTGCCGGCGCGGGATGGCCTGATGGTATCGAATGTCCGCGCCGCCGGTGCAGTCATCCTCTGCAAGACCAACACGCCCGAATGGGGCGCAGGGGCGAACACGCGGAACGCTGTCTATGGCGCTACGGGCAATCCGTTCGACCCGACCCGGTCGGCGGCTGGCTCCTCGGGAGGATCGGCGGTGGCGCTGGCGACAGGCATGGTGCCGCTCGCGACCGGCAGCGACACCGGTGGATCGCTGCGCAACCCGGCTGCGTTCTGCGGCATCGTCGGTTTCCGGCCGTCTCCGGGCATCGTGCCCAGCGACGAACGCTTGCTTGGCTGGTCGGGACTCGGCGTTCAGGGGCCGATGGCGCGCTCCGTCCCCGACCTCTGCCTCCTGTTTGGCGCGATGATTGGCGACGACGCGCGCGATCCGCTGGCCGCCACGGTTCACGGGCGGCGGATCCACGAAGCCGGGCACGTTTACCCGCCCCAGCGCGTCGACCTTCGCGACGTAAGGGCGGCCTTTACCCCGGATTTCGGCTTCGCGCCGGTTGAGCGGCAGGTCGTGGCCGCCTTCGACGAGAAGACGGCGCTGTTGCAGTCTCTTTTTGGGGATGCGGCCGAGGCCACGCCCGACTGTTCAGGAGCCGACGAGGCTTTCGCCATCTTGCGGGCGACCGGCTTCCTCGCCAGTCATCTCGAGCGGGTGCGCAAGCATCCCGGCAAGGTCGGGCCGAACGTCCGCGCCAATGTGGAGGAAGGACTGGGCTACACGGCCGCTGACGTCGCCCGCGCCGAGGCGCTGCGTACGCAGTTGTACCGCCGCTGGCAGCGCTTCTTCGCCGACCACGATGTGCTGATCACACCGTCGATCAGCATCAGCCCGCGGCCGTGGACGGAACTCTACCCGACGCAGATCGATGGCACGCCGACCCGGAGCTACTTCCACTGGCTGGCGCTCGCCTATGCGGTCACTCTGGCCGGGCATCCGGCAGTCAGCCTGCCGGTCGGGCTGGACGCCAACGGCATGCCCTTCGGGCTTCAGATCGTCGGTCCTCGCGGCGGCGACGCCCATGTGCTCGGCGTGGCGGCGGCTCTGGAGGAGGCGCTGGCCGGCGATCCGCGGACCGCCCGGCCGGTGCCCGACATCGAGAAACTGAAAGCGGCGCCCCCGATCAGCGCCATGCCCGGATTTCTGGGCTTCGACTGAACGTCCGCAGCCGTGTCCGCATGGCGCTATATAAGGGTCCATGCCTTCTGCGCTCGCCCCAGCAATTCTTTCCCGACCGGCCGCCTCGGCGCACCGCACGTTCCTTGGCGTCGAGCGCTCGCTGACGGGCCGCCACTGGATCGAGCGGCTGGACGGGACAGGGGCCAACGTGGCCCTGGCGATCGCTCAGCGCCATCAGGTCAACGACATCGTCGCCCGCGTGCTTGCCGGTCGCGGTGTCGGGGTTGACGACGCGCCGGGCTTTCTGGCGCCGACGCTGAGGACGCTGACCCCCGATCCGTCGGTGTTGACCGACATGGACAAGGCCGCCGGCCGGATCGCCGACGCGGTCGCCGCCGGCGAGAAGATCGCCATCTTCGGCGACTACGACGTGGACGGCGCATCCTCGGCGGCGCTGCTGGCGCGCTTTCTGCGTCACCAGGGCGCCGATCCGGCCATCTACATTCCCGACCGCCTGTTCGAGGGCTACGGACCGAATGTCGAGGCGATGCGGACGCTGGCCGCCGGCGGCGCCCGATTGATCGTCACCGTCGATTGCGGCTCGACCAGTTTCGATGCGCTTGCCGAGGCGGCGAAACTCGGCGTGGACGTGGTCGTGGTCGACCACCACGAACTCGGCGCGGAACTGCCGCCGGCGGTCGCGATCGTCAATCCCAACCGCCAGGACGACCTTTCCGGCCTCGGCCATCTCGCCGCCGTCGGCGTCACCTTCATGGTGGTGATCGCGGTCAACCGGCTGCTGCGGACGCGGGGCTGGTATGGCGCGGGCCGGGCGGAGCCGGACCTGCTGCAATGGCTCGACCTGGTGGCGCTGGGCACCGTTTGCGACGTGGTGCCGCTTGTCGGGATCAACCGCGCCTTCGTGTCGAAGGGGCTGATGACGCTCGCGCGCCGGGGCAATCGCGGCATCGCGGCGCTCGCCGATGTGGCGCGCCTCGGCGGGCCGGTCGCGCCCTATCACCTCGGCTTCCTCATCGGGCCGCGCATCAATGCCGGCGGTCGGATCGGCGACGCCTCGCTCGGCGCCCGCCTGCTGACCAGCGACGATCCCGCCGAATGCGGCCAATTGGCCGCGGAACTCGACCGCCTCAACGGTGAGCGGCAGGCGATGGAAGCCGCCATGCTGGAAGAAGCGATGGCGGAGGCCGACGCGGAAATCGGAACGGGGGAGGGGCCGGCCGTTCTCGTGACGGGCAGTCCGCGCTGGCATGCCGGCGTCGTCGGCCTGATCGCTTCCCGCCTGAAGGACCGCTACCAGCGGCCGGCGATCGCCATCGCCTTCACGCCGAACGGCATCGGCACCGGCTCCGGCCGTTCGATCGTCGGCATCGATCTCGGACTCGCCGTCCGCACGGCCGTCGAGCGCGGCATTCTCCTCAAGGGGGGCGGTCACGCGATGGCGGCCGGCCTGACGGTGGAACAGGCGCGGCTCGGCGACCTGCGGGCCTTTCTGGTCGAAACGCTCGCCGAACGCGTATGGGCGACCACGGAGAGCCACGGCCTCGCGATCGATGCGGCGCTGAGCGCGCGTGGAGCGACCACCGATCTCATCGAGGCCGTCGACAAGGCAGGCCCGTTCGGCGCCGGCCACCCGGAGCCGGTCTATGTCTTCCCGTCGCACCAGATCAGGTACGCCGACACCGTTGGCAGCGGTCATATCCGGCTGACGCTTGCTTCCGCCGATGGCGCGAGCATCAAGGCAATAGCGTTTCGCGGCGCAGGCTCGCCGCTCGGCGAGGCGCTACTAGCGGCCCGCGGCCGCAATCTCCATTTCGCGGGATCGCTATCGATCGACCATTACCAAGGCCGCCGGCTGCCCAGCCTGCGCCTGATCGACGCCGCTACGCCGGCCTAGCCTCAATTATTCCAGGTTGTCGAGATGTAATCCTTGTCCTCGAGCAGGCGGCGCTCGAAGAGCATGAAATCATAGTAGCCGCAGCGGCGTGTGCCGGGAAACTCGCGGCAGATGCGCGGACGCGCATGATAGATCGTGCAGTTACGCGTCTCCTTGTCGAGGAACTGGCACACCGTGCCATAGTGCTCGTCCTTCTGGTGACGGAGGATGCGCGTCTTGCCGTCCTGCGAGGTCTTGGTGAACTTCGTCCGCGCCTTCTCGGGATCGATGCCGAAGTGTTTGGCGAGGCGTTTGATGTCGAAATCGGTCGCGCCGATCTCGGCGTAAGAGCAGCAGTACGCGGGACACTTCACGCAATTGAATAGGGGCTTCGGATCGCTCATCGAATCAACCTGAGAAAACACAAATGCGTGGCGATGCTTTCACAGGGCATCAACGAACGCCAGTTCGGAACGATAGCGGGCATTGACGGCACCGGTTGATTGGCGCGCGTTTTCCCGCGATGAATGCCGAACTGCAGAACGACCCTCCTGAACCGAAACCGTGAGGTCGTGTGATGATCGAAGGCTCCTGCCTCTGTGGCGCCGTCCACTGGCGGTTCGAGGGCCAGCCCGAGTCCGCCACCGCCTGCAATTGCACGGCGTGTCGGCGATACGGCGTGTTGTGGGCGTATGGCTACGAGGGCGAGGGGATAACGGTATCCGGCGCCACCCGGGCCTACAGTAGTCAGCCCAAACCCAGCCTAGGCTTCCATTTCTGCGAGACCTGTGGCTGCGTTGCCTATTGGCGGGCGGTTTCCGTGGGCCAGGATGGCCGTCGCCGCATCGCGGTCAGCCTGCGGCTTGCCGAGCCAGATGCCGTGGCCGATGTCCCCATTGAGCATTTCGACGGGCTCAACACATTCAAGGACCTTGGGCGCGATGGCCGCTGCGTTCGGGACTACTGGTTCTAGCCGCGCCGCCGGTTAGCCCGAGACTGGTTGATTGCTGGCCGATTTCCCGCGATGAATGCCGAGCCGCGGGCGCTGGTCCGCTTCGTATCGGGTAGGGCAGGCTCAACAGGCAATGCGCGGACGGTCAATTCCCCTGTCGCCGGTCAGGAAGCTGGTCGTCGATCTGACTCGATTTCATGTTCCGAGCGTGCCTGTGCAGCGGGTCATGCATCTGGGACCGGTCGCCGCCGCGCGCGGCGCCCTGGCCGACCGGCCGGTGTGGGCATCGCTTTTCGCCAAGGCCTACGGGCTGGCGGCTCGCGAGATCCCCGACCTGCGTCGCGCCTACGTGAAGCTGCCGTGGCCGCAGCTCTACGAGTACGAGCAGAGCACGCTGTCGATGGTCTTCGAGCGGGACTACCACGGTGAGATGGTGATCCTCACCACGCTGATGCGGGCGCCGGAGAACATGCCGATCAAGGCGTTGAGCGACCTCATGAAGCGGACCAAGGATGCCCCCATCGAGGACAACCGCGACTTCCGGCGGATGTTCTCGCTGGCGCGCTGGCCGATGCCGCTGCGCCGCCTGATCTGGTGGCTGGGGCTCAACATAGGCCGCCAGCGCGGCAACTATTTCGGCACCTTCGGCATCACGGTCTATTCCGGCCTCGGCGCGGAGTCGCTGCACCCGATCTCGCCGTTGACGGCCGTCCTGAACTACGGCGTGATCGACAAGGACGGCACCGTGGCCGTGCGCATCATGTACGACCACCGCGTGCTCGATGGCTCGATGGTGGCGCGTACCCTCGAACGCATCGAGGAAAAACTGCTCACCGACGTGGTGGCCGAACTGAAGGCGATGGCACCCGCCTAGTGCGCAAGCAGCACCGGGATCATCGCCTCCGCGATGATGTGACTGGTGGCGCCGCCGAAGATCATCTGCCGCAGCCGGCTTTGCGTGTAGGCGCCTTTGACCAGCAGGTCGCTGCCGAACTTCGCCGCCTCCTCGAGCATGGCCGCGCCGGTCGAGCGCTTGTCGTGCTGGGCCACGATCGTCTCGCAGTGGACCTCGTGGCGTTCGATGTAGCGCGCCATGTCGGCGGCGGTCGGTCCCGGAACGCCGGTTCCTTCGATCTGCAGGACCGCGACCTTGCGCGCCCGTTTCAGGATGGGCATGGCGAAGGCGATGGCGCGCGCGGTTTCGGTGCTGCCGTTCCAGGCGATGGTCACCACCTCGCCCAGCTTCTCCGGCGCCGCTGGCGGCGCCACGAGAATCGGGCGCCCGCTATCGAACAGCGCGGCCTCAAGCGTGCCCATGTGCGGGCTGGTCGCCGCCGGCCCCGGACGGCCGACCACCGTCAGATCGAAGGCACGCCCGTAGCTGCCCAGGAAGGCGTCGCCGGCGAGCGGCTTGTCGTTCCATCCGAATGACGGTGACGCGGATGCCGTGCCCGCCGGCGCAATGCCGTTCGCCCGCATCGCATTCTCGAACAACAGGCGCGACTCGGCCGCGGACGTCTTGTCCTGGACGGTCACCTCGGTCGGGTAGATGACGATCGACCCGATCCCCTCGGTGGCCATCATCGTGTTCAGCTCAGGGCTGAGAGCAAAGCCTTCCACATAGCTGCCGAACGCCTTGGCGAGCAGGCAGGCCGTTGACAGGCTCAATTCGATCAGGTCGTTGCGCTCAACCGGGATAAGGATCGTCTTCATCGCCAACGCCATTTGGATGGTGGGCCGAATACGGTGGTAGACTACAACATCAAGCCGCGTCTTGCCTCCCTGTTGCCCGCCGTTTTTTTCCCGCCCATGTCCGACCCCAACAGCGCTGCCCCGCCGCCACCGGCCCCACCCTCGGGAGGGCGAAGCGGCTTCCTGACGCTGTTCCCGTCGATCATGCTGCCGATGTTCCTGGCAATCGTCGACCAGACGATCGTCTCGGCGGCGCTGCCGGCGATCGCCGGCGAACTGGGCGATGCCGCTCAGATATCCTGGGTGGTCATCGGGTACCTGATCGCCGCCACCATCGTCTCCCCGGTTTATGGCCGCCTAGGCGACGTCTTCGGCCGCAAACGATTGATGTATGTCGCACTGACTATCATCATCGTGGCGACCGCTCTCTGTGGCCTCTCGAACAGCGTCATCATGCTGGTCGGCGCGCGCGTGTTGCAAGGTTTCGGCGGCGGCGGGTTGATGACCCTGTCGCAGGCTCTGATCGGCGAAACGGTGCCGCCGCGCGAGCGGGCGCGCTATCAGGGTTTTCTTGCCAGCGTCGGGGTATTCTCGACCGGCTTCGGGGCGCTCGCGGGCGGCCTGCTCACCCAGCATTTCGGCTGGCGTTCGGTCTTCTTCGTCAGCGTGCCGGTCGGGCTTCTGGCCATGGTTCTGATCCGCCGGCTGCCAGTACGCGCGCCCGGCAAGGAGCCCTTCCGCTTCGATGCGCTGGGCCTGTTTCTCTTCGTGATCTTCATCACGTCGACATTGGTGATGTTTCGAGAGATCCAGGACCTGGATGCCGCCATCATCCTGCCCGCCGCAGGGCTTCTCGTCGTGAGCGTGGTGGCCATCACCCTGCTGGTTCGTCGCGAGCGTCGGGCGCCCCATGCGCTGTTTCCGGTCACGCTTTTCAGCAACCCGACGATCTGGCGCAGCGATGCCCTTGCTCTGACACACGGAGCGTCGCTGGTCTCGCTGATCACGTTCCTGCCGATCTATTTGCGCGTCGGCACCGGCGCCGATGCGGGGCAGATCGGGCTCTCGCTGTTGCCCGTCACGATCGGCGTCCCGCTGGGGTCGATTTTGACCGGGCTGATGGTCGGCCAGACGGGGCGGACGGCAATCTTTCCGTCCGTTGGCCTGATCGTGGCCTTGGTGCTGATGACCGGTATCGGGTTCTTTCTTCCGCTTCTGAGCGGAACCCAATTGGCGCTGCTTTTGGGCCTGAACTCGCTGTTCATGGGCACCGTCATGGGGGTGGTGCAGGTCACCGTGCAGGCCGCCGCCGGACCGGGAATGCTGGGTACGGCGGCCGCTTCGGTTCAGTTCTCGCGAACGATCGGTGCCGCGGTTGGAACCGCTCTCGTGGGCACGGTCCTCTTCGCCACCATGACGGCGACCGACAGCGTGGCGGCGCACGTCTTCGTCGATATCCTCCAGCAGGGGCCCGAGGTGCTGGCCAGTCTTCCGGCCGATCGCGCGGCCGTCATTCAGGCGGAGATCGCAGGCGCGTTCCGCGTCGCCTTTCTGACGATCGCGACGATGATCGCGGGGGCAATGGTTCTTGCCTGGTCGTTGCCGCTGCGGCGGATCTGACGCGCCTTACCAGCGCTCGCCGAAGGGCCTCGCCTCGACCTCGAACGACCACGCCGATTTCGGCTGGTGCGCCAGCCACCAGGCGGTCGCGGCGACGTCGTCCGGCTTGACGAAGAAGTCGTCGGGCTTGTCCGGCATGCTCTGGCGCGTGCGCGGGATATCGACAACGCCATCGATGATGATGATGGCAACGTGAATGCCGGACGGACCGAGATGCTTGGCCATCGACTCGGCGAGGCTCCGCTGGGCCGCCTTGGCCGGCGCGAAGGCCGCCGTGCGCGGCGCGCCCCGGCGCGATGCCGTGGCGCCGATGACGATGATGGCGCCATGGCCCTTCGCCTTCATCGATGGGATCACCTTCTGCGACGCCGTAAGCAGGCCGGCAGCATTGATCCGCCAGGATGCCTCGAACTGCTCGGCGGTGATGTCCTCGACGGTGGCGAAGACGCCGGAGCCGGCGTTGTAGACCAGCGTGTCGATGTCGCCGAGGTCGGAAGCGACCGTGGCAAGGGCTCGCTCCACCGAGCCGGCATCGGCCACGTCACAGGCGTAGGCGCGGGCGTCGCCGAGCTCAGCGGCTATCTTGCCCGACAGATTGGTCGTGCGCGACATCAGGGCAACGCGGTGATCTTGGGCGAAGCGACGCGCCAGCGCCGCTCCGTTGCCGGGTCCGATACCGACGATCGCACAGACCGGCTTGGGCATCGCTTCTGGCCTCCGGCATCGGACTGAACTGGCGCGCCCTACGGGAATCGAACCCGTGTTTCCGCCGTGAAAGGGCGGCGTCCTGGACCGCTAGACGAAGGGCGCGGGCCGGGGGTTATTACGGCCTTTGGCCGGCCCTCACAAGAGCCGGCAAAGCCGTTTGGAGAGGCGTTTTTTCACCAGCTTCCGGTGTTCGGCATCGACGCCCAGGGCTCTTTCGACGGCAGTGGGCTGCCCTTCTGGAGAATCTCCAGCGAGATGTTGTCGGGCGAGCGGATGAACGCCATGTTGCCGTCGCGCGGCGGCCGGTTGATGGTGACGCCGGCCTTCATCATCTTCTCGCAGAACGCATAGATGTCATCGACCTGATAGGCGAGGTGACCGAAGTTGCGCCCGCCGGTGTAGACCTCCGGGTCCCAGTTGTAGGTGAGCTCGATCGGCGCGTCCTCCTGGCCCTCGGGCGCGAGGAAGATAAGCGTGTAGCGTCCCTTTTCGTTCTCGCTGCGCCGGACTTCCTTTAACCCGACGAGATCGCGATAGAAGTGCAGCGATTTCTCGAGATCGGTAACGCGAACCATCGTGTGCAGGTATTTCATGGACTTGTTCCGCTCAGTCAGTGTTTGTGTGGATGGGGTGAGCCTAACGGCATCGCCACGAAACGCAATGAGTGCAATGGCATGGCGGTGAGGTGTGACACGAGTCACACACGCAGCATATCGATGACAGGCATGTGCCATTTGGGACTAGCAACACCCTTAACGGTTGCCTATGCTCGAATCAGGATTCGGCGTGGCCTGCCGAAAATGCGGTGCGTTGACAAGGGCGGGGTCAATGGGGGTGAACTCACCCGAGTTAGAAGTCGGCGGAGCTATCAACGAGGAGGCGCCGGTCGATCTGTTCGAGATCACCGGAGTCATCAAATGGTTCGATGCCTCGAAGGGGTACGGCTTTGTCGTTCCCGATGACGGCGGGCCGGATGTTCTGCTTCATGTGACCTGTTTGCGGCGTGGCGGTTTCGTAACCGCCTACGAGGGCGCGCGGGTCGTTTGCGAGGTGCTCGAGCGGTCGAAAGGTCGTCAGGCATTTCGCGTTGTCAGCATGGACGAGTCGAGCGCGATACGTCCGCCGCAAGTCGTGCCGGCGCGCACGCATAACACAGTTGTCGCCACCAGCGGACTCGAGCGCGTCACGGTCAAGTGGTTCAATCGCGTGCGCGGTTACGGCTTCCTGACGCGCGGCGAAGGCACCGAGGACATCTTCGTGCACATGGAGACACTGCGCCGCTTCGGACTGACCGAGCTGCGTCCCGGCCAGGTGGTGCTGGTGCGCTACGGCGACGGGGCGAAGGGCCTGATGGCGGCGGAAATCCTGCCCGAAGGCGGCGGTGGACCGCTCCAGTCGCAGTAAGCCGGCTATCCCCAGAAGCCTTTGATCTGACTACGTTGTGGCCGGCGCCTAACGCCGGTCGCTGGCCGCTCGCGCTGCCACCGACGCCACGCCCGACAGGATCAGGAAGGCCGCGAAACCGAGCGTTATGGCGCGTGTGCCGATGCTCGGGATGAGCACGAATGTCGTCACGATGATACCGACGATGTTGCCAAGCGAGGAGATGGCGAACAGCCCGCCGGACACCTTGCCGGCATCGTGCGGGTCGCGAAGGATGAGCCTCACCGACAGCGGCGAATACATGCCCAGCACGAGGAGCGGCGGAAAGCACACGACGAAGCCGCTGGCGAACAGGGCCGCGATCTCCCCCGGAATGGCGTCGATGAGCGTGTCGAGACCGCCGCCGGTCATGGCGAACACGAAGAGAAGGTACGCGGCCGCGATCAACTTGATCGATGCCGCCACACCGAACGTGGGATGTCGGTCGGCAAGGAGACCGCCGAGGAAATAACCTGCCATCAGACCGGCGACGACGATCGAGATGATCGTCGCCCAGGTATAGATGCCGCTGCCGAACAGCGGCGTCAGGATGCGGCTGGCCACCATCTCGAAGCCAAGGGTGATGAAGCCGAGCGTCGCCACGTCGATGACCACCAGAACTGCTGCTCCCGGGGCGACCGCCAGGCGACGCCAGAGCGGTCCGCGATGCGCGGTGGGCACCTGGTCGTCCCTCATGTCTGCTTCTCGTTGTGGCGATCGATCGCCTTCAGATACTCGACCGGGGCGAAATCGTCGGTGAGCGGCTTGGTCTTCTGGTTCCAGTCTGGCGTGAAGCGGCGGCCGAGGATCTCGGTCAGGTCGTAGCGCAGCCCGTATTGCCTGGTGCGCTCGGCGGCGAGGCGCTGGATGGTCGCCTCGTCCTTCTCCGGGCCGTTATAGGCGAGGATGACGATGTTGCCGTTGCCGCGCAGGAATACGACGTGCTCGAACGCGGCCTTGATGGTCGCGACGGCGCTGTCGAACAGCATCGTCGACGGCTCGACGTTCTGCACGGCGACGCCGCCGGGCTTCAGGTGTTCGGCGACCAGCTTGTAGAACTCGGTGGTCAGCAGGTGGAAGGGTACGAAGGGGCCGCGGTAGGCGTCGATCAGGATGATGTCGAACGTCTTGCCGCTCTTGGACAGCCAAACCCGCCCGTCCTGAATCTGGATGTCGAAGTTCTTCTCGGGCCGGACCTTGAAATAGGTATCGGCGATACGCGCCACTTGCGGGTCGAGTTCCGCGGCCGTGAAGTCGAGGCCGGGAACGGACTTGTGGTGATACCAGGCGGTGCGTCCGCCGCCGAGCCCGATGATGGCGGCGCTGTCGAGGGTGTCGGCGTAGGCGAGGCCGGCGGTCATCGACTGGGTGTAGTTGACCGGCAGGTCGAGCTCGTCGTTCGGATCGACGATCAACTCGACGTAGTTCAGCCGCTTGGCGCCGAAAGTCAGGTACATGAGGCCGTTCGGCTGCTGATAGACGGCGATGTCGTTGTAGAGCGAATCGACTCTGGTCACGAGGCGGGGGCCGCCGTTTGCCGGGGCAGCGCTGTCGGCGCCGGGAGGCTGGGGCCACAGGAGGACGGTGCCCACGACGGTGGCCACGACCACAGCGGCCAGGCCCAGCCACAGCAGGACGGGCTGGCTGCGCCGCGTTTCGGCGGGCGCCGGGGCAGGGATGGTTTGGCGCTTCTGGGTGGTCCGGCGCGGTCGGGCGCTCTTGCTCATGAAACTCCTGCGCTCTGGCGCGTCCGGTCGCCCGCGTGCGCCGGGAGTATAGCGGCCGGGCGTGCGGCGACAACGGGCCGCCGACGTGGCAATGGCGTGTGGCAAGGTCAAGGCATCGACCGATCAGGCGTCCGTGCCATCCGGCGTTGCAAAGGCAATGTCGATGACGCCCCCCGGCCGAAATTGGCCTTCGAGGTGACCAAACAGGGTTTCAGCGTTGGCATCGTCGGCGTCCCGGTCGAGGATTTCGTCACAGGTCACGGCGATATCCTCGACGATGCGCTCGGTGCGGTAATAGGCGAGGGCGACGGGATCGATTTCGACGGGACCGTACCCGGCGTAGAACGAGGCCCGGTCTGCCTCCGTGCTCCATGCACCTGCGATGCCGCCGCCGACGAACATCAGGTCGCGCTCGCGCGGCGCCAGGATCGGCGTGTCCCAGTCGATGATGTGGATGCCGTCGATGCCGACCAGCACGTTTCCGCCGTGGAGATCGGCGTGGCACAGCACATTCGGCAGGTTCCGTGGCGGCAGGCGTTCAACGAGGTCAGCCGAGCGGACGACCAGTCTTTGGATGGTCTCTCGATGGGCATTGAGCAGCTCGCGAAGCTTCTTGCCGACCGGCGTCGGCGGGGTTGCGGTTTCACCCAGGCGGCGGCCGAGGCCGGTTCGCCAGCGGTCGCTCCATGTCTCCGTTGGCAATGCGCGCATAAGGTTGTCCGGCAGAACCGCCTCGTGGATGCGGCGCGCGGCCGATCCGAGCTGCGCAAGCTGACGGCTGTCCAGCGGACGGTCGAACCCGTTGGCGCCGTCGATGAACGGGTAGAGGGCGAGGGAGAAATCGGCGAGCGGCGCGACCGGCGTGTTGGTCCGTGTCGCCACTGGCGCGACGACCTCGGCAATGCCGGATCGAGCCAGGGCATAAGGGACCTCGATCGTTGGCCCGACCACAGTGCCTCGCCGCATCTTCAGGAACCAGCGCTGATCGGCCAGCGTGGTTACCGCGAACGCTGCGCTGTTCACGTCGGCGCCCAGGGGCAGGAAGGCGATTTCGACGCTTTCGACACCCCAGGCATCGCGGAGCACCCCGGCAATTGCGTCGTCGGAAAAGGGTGGGCGTTCCAGCATGGCCGGGCACATTGGTGGCGCCGTCCGACCGTGGCAAGGGTTGCCACCCCGCCCGGCCAGCTTGAAGGGGAACCGCCAACCGTGTAACTCGGGGCGCAATCTGTAACGTGTCGGAGTGTAGCGCAGCCTGGTAGCGCATCTGGTTTGGGACCAGAGGGTCGCAGGTTCGAATCCTGCCACTCCGACCATCATCGCCATCGGATTCTGGCCGGCAGACGGCCGGCAGCCCGGGAAATTGAGAGGAACTGGAATGCTCGCGCGGATCTACAAGCCGGCCCGGACAGCCATGCAATCGGGCAACGCCGCGACGACGAAATGGCTTCTGGAGTACCAGCCTGAGATTGCGCCGGCCGCAGATCCGCTGATGGGCTACACCTCGCAGGCCGACATGCGCCGCCAGATCAGACTGGAATTCGAGACACGCGATGAGGCGATCGCCTACGCCGAGCGCAACGGCATTCCGTACTCGGCGGCGCCAGACCACGAACCGGCGCCGAAGAAGATTTCCTACGCCGACAACTTCCGTTTTGGCCGCCCGCAGCCCTGGACCCACTGACGGGTTCGACTTCGGCGGCCACCCCGGTCGGCCCCGTAGCTCAGCAGGATAGAGCAGCAGCCTTCTAAGCTGTTGGTCGGAGGTTCGAGTCCTCCCGGGGTCGCCAGGAATTCGCTGTTGTAGTGGCAGCTTGGTCAGGATGAAGCCCATGCTGGCGCGATCGGTGACTTCATTCATTCTGTCCGGAGGCCGAGAGCGGCCCTTGCCGAGCCTCGCGGGCCTCACGGATGACGCGGGTGCGCTCGTCGTTCTGCTGACCGCGCTGCTGGTTGTACTCGCCGCCGCCGTGCTGGCGGCGTGAAAGGGGAAAGCGACCCGTTACGGCTGGCCGGGCCTGGCGCCGGTGGCTGGTCTTGCTGGAACCCTGCCGCCTTCTGATCCCGCGCCGCTGACCGGCTTCGTGAACAGGGCAATCACGTCCGGCTGAGCCTCGCGGATCTTCTTCTCGAGGTTCGCCGTCGTGCGCTCGACGTCGGCGGAGGTCAGGCTGTCATCGAAATCGAGATCGAGCGCGGCGACGATCTGGTCGGGCGCCAGATGGACGGTGATGAGATTGGAGGCGCCTAGGATTCCGGGCTCGGCCTGCGCGATCGCCAGCAACTGGTCGCGGACGCGCCGGCGCGCGGGCTCGCCTATCAGCAGGCTCTTGCTCTCCCGAGCGAGGAAGATGGCCGTTACGGCCAGGATGCAGCCGATGCCGATGGAGGCGACGCCGTCCAGAACCGGCGCATCGAAATGCACCGCTCCGAACGTGCCGAGGAAGGCGATGGCGATGCCGGCGAGGGCGGCGGAATCCTCGAACAGGACGATGAACGACGTCGGATCCTTGCTGCGCGCCACGGCTTCCAGATGGCTCGCCGATCCGCGCATCGGTTCGAACGCCCGGAAGGCGATGAACCAGCTTGCCCCTTCGAAGAGGGCCGATAGGCCGAGGACGATGTAGTTGACGTGGGGGTTCTCGATCGGCGTCGGCTTGAGGACGTGAGAGACGCCCTCGTAGAAGGAGACGCCGGCGCCGAGCGAGAAGATCAGCAACGCGACGATGAAACTCCAGAAGTAGAGTTCCCGGCCGTGACCCAGCGGATGATCCTCGTCGGCCGGCCGGGCGGCGCGGCGGATGCCGTAGATGAGCAGAATCTGGTTGCCGGTGTCGACCAGGGAATGCACGCCCTCGCTCAGCATGGCCGAACTGCCGGTGATGGACGCGGCGACGAATTTGGTGATCGCGACCAGCAGGTTGCCGGCGAGTGCGGCGTAGATGACCGTGTTGGTAGAGTGGCTTGAAGCCATGGCCCGGTCTCCGGTTCCGGAGTGCGATCTGCCGTCAGCGGACAGTCGTTGCCGATTCAGGCCCTCACGGCAACGTCGGCCACCTTTGGCTGTTCCAGCCGGCGCCCACCCGCGGGGCCACAATTTGACACAAACCCGCCCTTCCAAAGCCATGTCGCCATGGCGGATTGGCCCCAGCCGGGGGCCGGGCGTTGAGTATCAAGGTGCCCCGGTGAGAGCCGGGTGGGGCACTGGGCAACAGCCCCCTCGGCTCGCTATCGCGGCGGCAGGTCTGGTGTCGTGACCGGGGTTTAGCGCGCTGCCCAGAGCAGGCCGCGCTTGAGCATCGTCCGCATCTCCGGCACCTCGAATTCCTTGGTGACGTGGCCGAGCGACGAATAGAAGACGCGGCCTTTGCCGTGATGCCGCTTCCACACCACGGGCATGACGACGCCCTCGATCCAGGGGGCGTGCTCGCCGGTGAAGGTGGTGGTCGCCAGAACTTCGTTCGACGGGTCGACGTGCATGTAGTACTGCTCGGACCGGTAAGCGAAATCCTCGATCCCCTGCGTAATCGGATCGTCGGGCTTCACGATGTTGACCCGGTAGTCGATGATGTTTCCCGGGTGGGCGACCCATTGCCCGCCGCACATGAACTGGTAGTTCACGGCGTCGCGGAAGGCGTCGCACATGCCGCCGTGATAGCCGGCGAAGCCGACGCCTCCACGCACCGCCTTTTCGAGATTGTCGAGCTCTTCCTTCTCGATCTTTGACATCGTGTAGATCGGGACGATCAGGCTCATGTCGGCGATCGCCGGATCGGCGAAAGCCTCGGTCGTGTTCTCGATGTAGACCTTGAAGTCCTCCTCTTCGAGCATGCCCGCGACGATGTGGGCGCCTTGCTCGGGTTCGTGGCCGCTCCAGCCGCCCCAGACGATCATTGCCTCACGCATTTGAATTCTTCCTCCGCAGATACGCTGTGTCGGGTTAGTCGAACTGGCCGTTGGCGAGTCCGGCCGGAATCATCGCCGGCCGTTCCGGCCGGCTTTCGATCGTGATGTGGGTGCCGGAGTTGGAGGAGCGCTGAAACGCTTCCATGACCTCGAGCACGTGGAAGGCCAGCGCTCCGCTCGCCCGATGTGGGCGGCCCGAGCGGATGGCGTGGGCCATGTCGGCGACGCCGATGATGCGGAAATTGCCGTTAGCGTAAGGATGGACCGTCGGCACTGCCCGCCAGTTCGCCATGGCGGCAGTCGCCGTCTCGATCTGGCCGCCGAAATTGTTCGGATCGGGAACCGAAATGGCGCCCTCGCTGCCGTATATCTCGATCGGCCGGTGGTCGTGCCGTGCGATGTCGAAGCTCATTACCATGGTGACGATCGCACCGGACACGAATTCCAGCGTGCCGGCAACGTGGGTGGCGACTTCGACGGGGACCTTGGTGCCCTTGAGAGGTTCGCTAGTGACCAGACGCTCGCTGCGCAGGCGCGAAGTCATGCCGGCTACGCGTTTCACCGGTCCGAGCAGGTTGACCAGGCTCGTGATGTAGTAGGGACCCATGTCGAGCATCGGCCCGCCGCCGCGAAGATAGTAGAAGCCCGGGTTTGGATGCCAGCGCTCGTGGCCGGCAGTTCCGAAGGTCGCTGTGCCGCCGATCGGCTGGCCAATGGCGCCTTCGTCGATCAACTTGCGGCTGGTCTGTTGGCCGCCTCCCAGGAACGTGTCGGGCGCGGAGCCGACCCGGAGGTTCTTCGCCTTGGCGGCGTCGAGAAGGGTCTTCGCCTCCTCGACCGTGATCCCGAGCGGCTTCTCCGAGTGGACATGCTTGCCGGCTTCGATCGCCTTGAGGCCAACTTCGACATGGGCGAGAGGGACGGTGAGGTTGACGACGATATCGATGTCGGGATCGGCCAGTAGCGCCGCCACGCTCTTCACCGGCAGGCCATATTCGGCGCCACGCGCCTCGGCCACCTTCTGGTTCATATCCGCGATAGCGCGAATCTGGAGGATGGGGAACACCTTGGCCGCCGTGAGGTAGGCGCCGCTGATATTGCCGCATCCGATGATGCCGATGCCGACGGGATCCACGTGTTGTCTCCGTTATTTTCGTTGTGTCAGATCAGTTCGCTTTGGCTGCGTGCGACGACGCGACGCGAAAGCGTGCGGTAAGCGGGTTTCCATCGTGTGCGTGCCGGGCGACGAGCACCTCGTAATCGATCTCCTCGTGCACCCAGCCGGTCGTCTCATCGTAGTAGGCCAGCGCATCGGCAGGAACGCTCAGTCGCACGCTGCGTGTTTCGCCGGGAGCAAGGCTGAGCCGGGCGAACGCCTTCAGTTCGCGCGGCGCTCGCGCGACGCGTGAGCCGATCGCCGAAACGTAGAGCTGCACGACATCATCGCCTGCCATCTTGCCAGTGTTGGAGACGTCAACCGTGACCTCCATTGCTTCACCGGGCGTCAGCGTATTCCGGGCAAGGCGGAGGTTGGTGCAGGCGAATGTCGTGTAGCTCAGTCCAAATCCGAACGGGAACGCCGGCTCGTTGCCGTCGCGCAGAAGCTTCCGGTAGCCATGCCACAGGTCGTAGGTGATCGCTTTTGCGTCACGGTCGAAGAACGGCAGCTGATCGGCGGACGTGGGGAATGTGCAGGGCAGGCGGCCGCTCGGATTGACCTTACCGGTCAGGATGTCCGCAAGCGCGTGACCACCTTCCATGCCTGGATACCAGAGCATGACGATTGCAGGCACCTTGTGGCGCCACGCTTCCATGATGACGGCACTGCCCGCCATCACCGCGACGATGGTGCGCGGGTTGGCGGCGGCCACGGCTGCGATAAGCGTCTCGTCCTGGGGTCGGAGCGCGAGGCTCAGCCGGTCGCCGCCGGGCGAGAACCCGCTTTCGGCCATGCCGCTGACCAGCTTGTCGGCGAATGCCCGGGTGTCCGCATCCGGCGGCGGGAACATGGCGGCATAAGGCTGAAGCTGATTGGGCGGAATATATTCACCCTCGTCGGCGTGGGTGTAGCCGACGACGACCAGGACGATGTCGGCCTCGGCGGCCAAACGTGCCGCGCTCTGCGCGTCGCTGCCGTCGTCGTGGGTAATTGTGGCCCGATTGCCGAGTGCCGCGCGCAGGCCGGCCAGAGGTGTCACCACGTCGTCGGGATGGGTGTTGCTCGACCCGCCGTCGCCGGTATTGGGCACGTCCGCGAGACGCCCGACAACCGCGATGCGCCCGGTTCCGGCGATCGGAAGCAGGCCGCCCTCGTTCTTCAGCAGGACGATGCTCTTGTCAGCAACCTCCCGCGCGATCTTGCGATGTGCCGCGCAGCCGACGACCTCGCGGCGGTATTCGGCCGGATCCCGGCCCTGGCCGAAGCGCACCTGCTGACGCAGAATGCGGCGGCAGGCGTCATCGACCCGTTCTTTCGGAACCTCTCCGCGCTCGATCAGGCCCTTCAGGTGCTGCGCATAGAACGTCGCGAATGGCATCTCGACGTCCTGGCCCGCCAGCGCCGCCTTCTTTGCATCGCGCATGCCGGTGATGAAGTCGGTCACCGTGAAGCCCTGGAAGTCCCACATGCCCTTGAGGATATCAGCGATGAGTTGCGAGTTCTGGCCGGCCCATTCGCCATTGACCTTGTTGTAGGACGTCATCACGGAAGCGACACCGGCATCCACGACGCGCTTGAAGTGCGGCAGGTAGACCTCATGCAGAGTTCGTGCGTCCGCGGTCACATCAACGTCCTGACGCGCATTTTCCATTGAGTTGAGAGCGAAATGCTTCACGCAGGCCATGACGTGGTTCTGCACACCGGTGGCGAGCGCGGCGCCCATTTCGCCGAGATGGATCGAATCCTCCCCATACGTCTCCTGCGCCCGGCCCCACGCCGGGTGGCGGAGGAGGTTGATGCAGACACCGCCGAAATAATTGCCGCCGAGCGCGCGAATTTCGCGGCCGATGACATCGCCGACGCGTGCTTCGAGCTCTGGATCGAAGGTCGCGCCGCGCGCCATCGACACCGGGAATGTCGTCGCACCGTCCATGACCACGCCGCGTGGCCCGTCGACGAAGCGAACGCCGGGGATACCGAGACGCGGTACGGCGCCGGCAACCCAGAACTGACGGCTGTAGCCCTGCTGCACCGACATTTGCGCAAGGCCGCGCCAAAACGGCAGGTCGCCATCCATGAGTCCGAGCTTCTCGTCGAAGGTGAGCTTGCCGAGGAGATCGTCGGTCCGCTGCGCGATCGCGGCGGGGGAAAGGGGCGCTTGCGTTTCGAGCGCGCCGAACGCGGCTGATGCTGACGGCGATGACGTCATGCCGGGAACTGCTGCGGCCGGGCCGGGCCGGTGGAACTCCACGGCGCACCGTAGAGGTCGCGCAGCGACATGGCGGCGGCGCCGCGTGCCCAGATGTCGTCGCCGAAATCGCGCACCACGATCATCGCCACATCCGCGAGACTGGGAGGCGTGAAGCGCAGCACGGCCGCGCGGAGCGGGGTCAGCAGCCGGTGGCTCGTCGACAAGGCCGAGCCGGTCAGAATGACCTTGGGGGGCGCGAAGAGTGTGATCAGGTTGGCGATGGCGAAGCCAAGGGCGTCGCCGGCAAGCTGCATCGCCGCGCCGCCGACGTCGTTGGCGAGCGTCGTGTGGCCAGTCCCGCCATTCCCGAGCAGGGCAGGACGGGGCACGGCATCGTCCTCCGCCATGGCGTCCGAGATGAGGTCCAGAAGCCGGGTGGGCAGGCTGTCGGCATCGGGCAGATGGACGAGGAAGTCGCCGAGATCGGGGCTCAATCCATCGGCGCCGCGAAACAGTTCGCCGCGATGCATGATGCCGAGGCCAAGATTGTGCTCGACGCTGACGACAAGAAAATCGTCCAGGCCAATGCCGTGACCGAACCAATGCTCGGCGAGCGCGACCAGATTTACGTCGCTGTCGACGGTGACGGCGATGCCGAGCCGCGCCGAGACTTCCTCACCGAATGGGACGTCGCGCTCACGAAAAATAGGACTCTGCCGGCAGCGGCCCGATGAACTTTCGACCACGCCCGGCAAGCCGACGCACACGCCGTTGATGGCCTTCATCGTGAGGCCGGCGTCGGCGACGCAGCGGCGCACACCGTCCTCGACGAGGTCGGCGATGACGGCGACCGGCTGACGATCGACGCGTATCGGCAGCGACAGCGTCTTGACCACGTCGGCGCGGAAATTGGTGACCGCGACCGTGATCTGATCGGGCGCGAGCCTTGCGCCGACCACGGACGCAGCATCCGGATTGAGCTCCAGCATGACTCGCGGCCGCCCGCGTGTCGTATCGCGAACGGCGCCGACCGCGCGGGGGACGATCAGCCCGTCGTCGAGCAGGGCGCTGGTAATTGCCGAAACGGTCGTTGGGCTGAGATCGGTCCGGGCGGCGATCTCCACGCGCGAGATCGGGCCAAACCGCCGAATCGCATCCATCACGTGGAAGCGATTGATCGCACGCATAAATTCCGGATCAGCGGTCTTCATTCTAACATGTCCGCAGTGCCGGAAAGCATGACAACGTTTCTCCGGGTTCGCGATTAAATCCCCGTCAGACCCGCGAGTGTCAATGGCGAGGACCGCAAAAAGGGCCGCTTGGCCGAATCCCGCTTGACATTGAAGGGCGCCCGACGACAGATTTAATTCGGCATCAAAAATAATAACGTCGGCCGCATTCGACTAGGGGAAATTCCAAAGGGAGGAATGGAAATGCTGAAGAAAACTCTATTGGGCGCCGGATTCGGTCTGGCGCTATTGGCTGGCCCTGCGCTGGCTGAGGACACGACCGTCCACCTCATGTTCAACTCGGGTGCTCAAGTCGAGGCCGTATGGCGCGCCATGGCCGATGACTTCGAGGCCGCGAATCCCGGCGTGAAGGTCGACATCAACGCCTCGCTCGAGAATGAGGCCTACAAGGCCAAGCTGCCCACGCTGCTGCAATCCAAGGATCGTCCGGACGTCATCTACAGCTGGGCGGGCGGCGTGATGGAAGACCAGGTCAAGGCTGGCTTCATCAAGGACATCTCCAGCGCGAAGCCTGAGCTTGAAAAGCTCGTCGCAAACGGCCCGCTCGGCGCCTACGAGTTGGACGGCAAGCTCTACGGTGCTCCGCTCCAGCTCAGCCTCGTTGGTACTTGGTACAACAAGGACCTGACCGACAAGGCCGGCGTCGACATGACCAAGATCGCGACCTGGGAGGACTTCATCGCGGCGGTGAAGAAGATCAAGGCCGCCGGCATCACGCCACTGATCATGGGTGGCGGCGACAAGTGGCCGATGCACTTCATCTATTCCTACCTGATCATGCGCATTGGCGGCCCGGACGTCCTGAAGAACGCGAAAGCGGGCAAGGATGGCGGCTTTGAGAACCCGGCTTTCATCGAGGCTGGCAAGAAACTCAAGGAACTCGCCGATCTCGAACCCTTCCAGGATGGCTGGCTTGGCATCGCTTATCCGCCGTCCGCCGGCCTCTTCGGTGACGGCAAGGGCGCGATGATCATCCAGGGCACCTGGGTGCTGAATGCGCAGGCCAGCAACGCGGCCGACAGCAAGGGTCTGGACCGCAGCAAGATTGGTCTGGCGCCGTTCCCGGTGGTTGACGGCGGCAAAGGCTCCGGCACTGACACGCTCGGTGGCGTGCAGGGCTTCCTGGTCACCAAGGATGCGCCCGATGCGGCGGTCAAGATGCTTGAGTTCTTCTCGACCCCGGCTGAGGCGAAGAAGGCGGCTGAGGATGCCGCTTACATTCCGGCCTCGATCGGCACGTCCCAGTATCTGACCGACAAGCTGAATGCAGCCGCGGCTGATATGATCAGCAAGGGCAAGTGGCACCAGAACTTCTTCGACCAGGATCTCGGTGCCTCGGTCGGCCGCGTCATCAACGATATGTCGGTGGCAATTGCGGCGGGCGAAGTGACGCCGGAAGAGGCGGCGAAGAATATCCAGCAGGCCTGGGACGAGCGCTAGTCCGCGCCGTACGCAACTACGGGAGACCCCGACGCATGATGTCGGGGCCTCCCTTACATTCGCACTATCCGGGGAGGGGCGAGCGCCATGTCCGTGACGACTGCCGGCAGCGCACGCAGGTTGTCCAACACCCGTGGCG
This sequence comes from uncultured Alphaproteobacteria bacterium, assembly GCA_963781775.1. GTDB lineage: Bacteria > Pseudomonadota > Alphaproteobacteria > Rhizobiales > Kaistiaceae > CAVSRC01. The sequence continues at coordinate 157,929 of CAWAHE010000003.1, forward strand.
GCCTCACCACGGCGCTGATCTTTCTTCCGCCGGCACTGATCATCTTCACGATCTTCGTCATTCTGCCGATCGGCGAGTCGGCGTGGTACGGCTTCTTCAACTGGAACGGGCTCGGTCCACTCAGTCGTTTCAACGGGCTCGACAATTACGCGTCGGTGCTGACCAACAAGGTCTTCGACCGCGCATTTATCAACAACATCCTGATCATTATCGTGTCGTTGGGCATCCAGTTGCCCTTCGCGCTGGCGATGGCCGTGCTGCTCGCAGAGAAGCGATGGGGCGCGGTCACCTTCCGGATGATCTTCTTCCTGCCCTACATTCTCGCCGACGTGGCGGCCGGCCTGATCTGGGCCTTCATGCTGGACGGCAACTACGGACTGTTCTCCGCCATCATCCAGTGGTTCGGCGGCGACGCCTATTTCCTGCTGGCGGATCGGCAATGGGCGTTCTCGGGCGTGCTGATCGTCATCCTGTGGAAGTATTTTGGCTTCCACATGATGCTTTACATCGCCGGCCTTCAGCAGATTGATCGCAACCTTTACGAAGCCGCGGCGATCGACGGCGCAAATTCCTGGCAGCGGTTCCGCTTTGTGACGCTGCCGGGGCTTGGGCCAATGATCCGCCTGTCGGTCTTCTTCTCGCTGCTCGGATCGCTCCAGTTCTTCGACATGATCGTCGCGCTGACCAAAGGCGGCCCGCTCAATACAACTCACACGATGGTGTCGTTCCTCTACTATTTCGGCATCGGGCGCATGCGGGTCGGTTTCGGGTCCGCGGTAGGCGTCATCCTGTTCATCCTGTGCGCGACCGTTGCCTTCGGCTACAAGCGGATATTCATGAAAGATGACTGAGACGACCGTCGATCTCGCTAACGCACGCGCGGCCGGCGCGCGGGATGCCCCGGCGTCGCTCTCCTCGCCGATGGGCGGTCTGATAAGGCTGTTGGTTCTCTTCCTGGTGGCGGGAATCGTGCTGGTGCCGCTCGTGTTGACGGCGCTTGGCGGCTTCAAGTCGCTCGGCGAGTTACGGACCAATTTCGGCCTGCCCCACGTGTGGCAATGGCAGAATTACTGGGACATCCTGGCGAGCTGGCGGTACTGGCAGGTACTGTGGAATTCGCTGTTCATCGGCGGTATGACCGTATTCCTGACTGTGCTTTTCGCGGCGCCGGCCGCATTCGCTTTCGCCCATTTGCATTTCTTCGGCGAGCGATTCCTGTTCAACTACCTCATTGTCGGCCTGACGTTCCCGTTCGCCACCGCGATCCTGCCCCTGTTCATCAAGATCCGCGATCTTGGGCTGCTGGACAGCCATTGGGGTGTGATCCTGCCGCAGGTGGCGTTTCACCAGGCGATCGCCGTCCTCCTGTTCCGCAATGCGTTCCGCTCGATCCCTCCGGAACTGATGGAGTCGGCGCTTGTCGACGGCTGCGGCTACATGCGCTTCTTTGCGTGGGTGACATTGCCTTTGTCAGGGCCGATCCTTGCCACGGTTTCGGTCATCACCTTCGTCAACAGCTGGAACAACTTCCTGCTGCCGCTGGTCGTCCTGAACACCGACGACATGTATCCGTGGCCGCTCGGCCTGATGGCCTATCAGGGCGAGTACATGACGTTGTGGCAGCTGATCCTCGCGTTCATCACACTGACCATCCTGCCGGCAATTCTTATGTTCATCTTCGCTCAGAAGTACATCGTGGCGGGCCTCACGGCGGGCGCGGTCAAGGGCTGAGCGCCCGCTGACGGCGGGCGGCTATCACGCTGCACCAATCCTGACTATCGTTGGGCCTTGCGGCACCGAACGAGCAGGGCGGACCGTCTGGCCCGATGGCGATATCCCTCGACAACCTGATCGGCGACAATCGCGCTCGGCTGGTCGAAGCGGCGGTGGATCGGGTCGCGGGGTCGCCGGTCGCCAGCCTCGCTACGCTGGCAGTCGTCGCCTTCTTGTGTTTTCTGCCCGGCTTCATGTCCACGCCGCCGCTCGATGGCGACGAGCCATACTATGCGGTGGCCGCGCGCGAAATGGTGGCCACCGGCGATCTCGCGACGCTGGATGTTCAGACCGACCTGCAACCGTGGCGACCGCGCGGGGCCCAATGGCTGGAGGCAGCCGCGGTTGTTCTCGCCGGCGGCGGCACGCCGCCGATCTGGGTATTTCGGATTCCTTCGCTGCTGGCCGGCGTGGCCACTGTTCTGCTCACGTGGTGGACGGCGGCGGCTCTCGGCAGTGCGCGGATGGCTCTGCTGAGTGGCCTGTTGGTGGCCGGCAGTGGCGTCCTCGGGCTGCAGGCGCGGCTGGCCGCCCCCGATGCCCTGCTGGTCGCGGCAACCACGCTCGCCGCCGGTGTGCTGGCGCGGCTGTGGCTGGCACGAGATGACGCCCCCGCGGCCGGGTATCTGCCGCTGGTCTTCTGGCTGGCCGTTGGCGCCGGCCTTCTGCTGGGGGGCGCTGTTGCTCCGGCCATGGTGGCCGCGGCCGTCCTCGTCTTGTCGGTCGAACGCGGATCCTTCGGCTGGTTCAACAATCTGAGGCCCGGCGTCGGCGTCGTCGTTCTTGCGCTTGCGTTGTTGCCCTGGCTGGCATCTGTCGCGGCTTTGGCGATCGATGATGCCGGCGGGCCCGATGTCGCGTTCCTCACGCGCGTCGGCGTGCCGTTCGCACTCGAGGCGCCGGTCGGCACCTACGCGCTGCTGGCGCCGCTGCTGGTCGGACCGGCGATGACGTTCATCTTCGTTTCCGTCCCGTGGGTCGTGGATCAGGCGCGGCGGCCGGCAATTCTCTTTGCGCTCGCCTGGGGCGTGCCGCTCTGGCTCGCCGCAGAATTCATTCCGCAAAAAGCCCCACAATATGTGCTGCCCGCCATCCCGATGGTGACCATCATCGCGGCTGCCGCGATCGACGCAGGCGCCGCGCGGATCGGGGGCAAGATCAGCCTTTTCTATTCTGCCGGCCCGCTGCTGTGGCCGCCCCTGATCGCGGTCGCGCTGCCGATTGCCTATTTCGTTGTGGAGGGCAGCTTCCCGATCGTTGCGCTGGTGGCGTTTGTGATCGCCGCGGTCCTCGGGCCGGTCGCCTGGCTGTGGTTGAAGCGGGAGAGGGCAGTCGCCGCGGCAGCGATGTCGCTGGTCACCGTCGTGTTTATTTATTTCGGTTTCTTCGGTGGCATCGTCCCCGGTCTCGGAGCCCTGCGAGTCGCCGAGCGCATCGTTGCCGTTGGCCGTTCAAATCTCGCCTGCCCGAACCCGACGTTCGCGGCCGCGGGTTTCCCCGAGGAAAGCCTCGTCCTGCTCGCCGGCCGCGATACGCTGCTCACGGACGGCGCCGGCGCTGCCGATTTTCTCGACGTTCCGCTTTGCCGCATCGCCGCGGTCGATACGACCCAGATCTCTTCGTTCCGCCAGCGCGCAGACGATCTTGGCCTCGAACTGGTCGAACGCGGACGGGTGGGCGGCATCGACCTCCGCAAGTTCCGCCGCGTCGACATGCACCTGTTTTCGGCCAAGAGCGCGGGAAAATAGCCGATCAGCCGACGGCCGCGACCGCCGCAAGGCTCTGCGCAAGGTCTGCGATCAAGTCGTCGGGATCCTCGAGGCCGATGTGCAGGCGGACCAGCGCTCCCTCGGGCTCCCATGATGTTGCGGTCCGGACCGATGCCGGGCGCGGCAGGATGGCGAGGCTTTCGAAGCCACCCCATGATGCGCCGATTCCGAACAGATCGAGCCCGTCGATGAATCGTTTTGCCTTGTCCTCGCTCCAGCCATCGAAGACGACGCCGAACAGACCGCTCGCGCCGCTCATGTCCCGTTTCCAGAGGGCATGGCCCGGGTCTGACGGGAGGGCAGGGTAGAGGACGCGCGAGACCTCGGGTCGCGTCTCAAGCCAGGTGGCGACGGCGAGGGCGGAGGCCTGGTGGCGCGCCAACCGAACACCAAGTGTCCGCAGGCCGCGCAACCCGAGGAAGACATCGTCCGGTCCGACATGATTGCCGAGGTTACGGTGCGTTTCTTTCAGCCTGGGCAATGCCGCCTCGCTTGCTGCGACGGTGCCAAGCATGAGGTCGGAGTGGCCGCCGATGTACTTCGTGCCGGCCTGGATGGAGAGATCGACGCCGTGCTCCAGCGGCCGGAAGAAGTACGGTGTGGCCCAGGTATTGTCGAACAGGACGGTCGCGCCCCGGCGCTTGGCCACCGCAGCGATTGCCGGAACGTCCATCATTTCGAAAGTCAGCGAGCCGGGCGCCTCGAGATAAACCGCCGTTGTGTTTTCAGTGAACAACGCCTCGATCCCGGCGCCGAGCCCCGGTTCGAAGAAGGTCGCCTCGATCCCGAACCGCACCAGATTGGTCGAGATGAAACGGCGAACAGGACCGTAAACGGTATCGACAATCAGTATGCGATCTCCGGAGGAGAGGCAGGAGAGCAGGGCGGTCGTCGCGGCCGCCAGTCCGGATGGTGACAGGACGCTGCCCGCGGCGCCTTCCAACTCGGTGATGGCGGACTCGAGTGCCTCGCTGGTGGGAGTACCTTGCCGACCATAGGAATACCGCTGCCGGCCCTGCTGCATTTCGTCGACGGAGTTGAAGAGGACCGTCGAGGCATGAACCACCGGAGGATTGACGAAAGGTCCGGTCAGATCCTTGTCGCGGCCGGCGCGTACCAGGCGCGTAGCAGGTGCTTTTGCGGAAAAACCATCGCCAGAGTGTTTTTTCATGCAGTTGGGTCGGTCGCCCCATTGACGCCGAAAAGGGCAGTTGGCGAAGAAACCTGCCCAGGCGATGCCCTTGACCCATATCGAATAATGGCCTGTGATAGCCGGGTCAATCGGCTCCAAGCCAAACTGGAGGAGCCGCGTCGGCGTATTTGCCGGCGAGATCGTTTGTTTTGATCGGCGTGATTCTTTCTCCCTTTGCTAGTCGCGCTGATTCCAATCAAGGAGGGCCAGAATGAAAGGCGCACTTCTAACGATTGCAGCGGGTGCTATTGCGGCGCTGGCGGTCAGCGCCGCGCATGCGACGACGTTGGACGACGTGAAGGCGAAGAAATTCGTCCAGTGCGGCGTCAACACCGGTCTGCTCGGATTCGCTTCGACCAACGACAAGGGTGAATGGGCGGGCTTTGACGTGGACTATTGCCGTGCCGTCGCGGCTGCGATCTTCAATGATCCGACGGCGGTGAAATACACGCCACTCACGGCCAAGGAGCGCTTCACCGCCCTTCAGTCCGGTGAAATCGACATGCTCGCGCGCAATACGACATGGACGATGTCGCGCGACAGCTCCCTCGGTCTCGTCTTCACCGGCGTCAACTACTATGACGGCCAGGGCTTCATGGTGAAGAAATCTCTCGGGGTCACGTCGGCTTTGGAGCTCGGCGGCGCGTCGGTGTGCGTGCAGACGGGCACCACGACCGAGCTCAATCTCGCGGACTACTTCAAGCGCAATAACATGCAGTACAACCCCGTCGTCTTCGAGAAGGTCGAAGAGGTGAACGCTGCATACGATTCCGGTCGTTGCGACGCTTATACGACCGACGCTTCTGGCCTGTACTCGATCCGTCTGACTCTGACCGATCCGGACGACCATATGGTTCTGCCGGAGATCATCTCGAAGGAGCCGCTGGGCCCCGTCGTGCGGCAGGGTGACGATCAGTGGTTCACGGTCGTCAAGTGGGTTGGCTTCGCGCTGCTGAACGCCGAGGAACTCGGGGTCACGTCGGCGAACGTCGACGAGATGAAGTCGAGCCCCAATCAGGAAATCCGGCGCTTGCTCGGCGTCGACGGGACTTTTGGTGAAGGCATCGGCCTCAGCAACGACTGGGCGGCCAACGCGATCAAAGCAGTCGGCAACTACGGCGAGATCTTCGACCGCAACATCGGCGAAGGCTCACCGCTGAAGATCGCACGCGGGCTCAACGCCCTGTGGACCACCAAAGGCGGCATTCAGTACGCACCGCCGGTTCGCTAATCGCATCAACCCGGGCGGGCCGGAGGCCCGCCCGGTACAGCCGGTGTCCCACAAGAAATGGGGCGCCGTCAGGGGGTGGTGACAGATGGCGGTTCAGGACCAGGCAGAGCGGCTGCCGGAGCAACGCTCTTCGCTCATCTACGACCCGACGTTCCGGGGCATCGTCTTTCAGGCGGTGTTGGCGATCGGCCTCGTTGTCTTCATTGGCTGGGTCGCCTCCAACACAATTCAGAACCTGCAAAGGGCTCACATCGCCTCCGGCTTCGGGTTCTTCTCCGACCGCGCCGGCTTCGATATTTCGCAGACGCTGATCTCCTACAGCCCGGAGATGAGCTACGGCCGGGCCTTTCTTGTCGGCCTCCTGAATACGCTGCTGGTAGCGGCACTCGGCGTCTTTTTCGCGTCGATCATCGGCTTCACGCTCGGTATCGCGCGGCTGTCGAAGAACTGGCTGATCGGGCGGATCGCCACTGTCTACGTGGAGACGCTGCGCAATATCCCGGTGCTTCTCCAGCTTCTGTTCTGGTACAAGGCGGTGCTGTCGATCCTTCCGGGGCCCCGGCAGGGCTTCATGCTCCCCTTCGGCAGCAACCTGAGCAACCGAGGCCTCATCATTCCGTGGCCGGTATTCGGCGAGGGGTTCGGGGCAACGCTGATCGCTTTTGCCGTCGCGGTGGTTGCCGTTGTCGTGGTCGCCCGATGGGCCCATCAGCGGCAGATGGCGACCGGACAGATATTCCCGACCTTCAGGGTCGGGCTCGGCATCCTGATCGTCGTGCCACTGGTCGTCTTTCTGGTGACCGGCCGGCCGATGTCTTTCGATTTTCCCGAGCTCAAAGGTTTCAACTTCGTCGGCGGGGCGCAGATCAAGCCGGAATTTATCGCTCTTCTCGTCGGGCTGTCGCTGTACACGGCGACCTATATCGGCGAGATCGTGCGTGCCGGCATCCTCGCTGTGGCGCACGGCCAAACCGAAGCCAGTTACGCCCTTGGGCTGCGGCCGGGCACGACGCTCCGCCTTGTGGTCATCCCACAGGCGATGCGTGTCATCGTTCCGCCGTTGACCAGCCAGTACCTGAACCTGACCAAGAACTCGTCGCTCGCGGTCGCGGTCGGCTACCCCGATCTGGTCTCGGTGTTTTCCGGCACGGTGCTCAACCAGACCGGCCAGGCGGTCGAGGTGATCTTCATCACGATGCTCGTCTATCTCGCAATCAGCCTGACGACGTCGGGGTTCATGAACTGGTTCAACGACCGCGTCGCACTGGTGGAGCGATAGCCGATGTCCGACACAACGGAAGATCGCAAACCAGACCCCCGTCACATTCCGGGAGCCGAGATCGAGCGCGAAGAAGCGGTCCAACTCGCGTATTCGCGTGAGGAAGAAGAGCCGATCCTGGTGCCGCCGCGCAGCGAGGTCGGCGCGATTGGCTGGCTACGCGCCAACCTGTTTTCGTCGGTCAGTAACACGATCCTGACGCTCCTCGGCATTCTTCTCGTCGTGTGGCTGCTTCCGCCGATCATTCAGTGGGCGTTTATCGACGCTGTGTGGGTGGGTGACGGTCGCGAAGACTGCATCAAGCCCGGAACCGGCGCCTGCTGGGCGTTCGTCGAAGCGAAGTTCCCACAGTTCATGTATGGCCGCTACCCGATCGATGAGCGTTGGCGGGTCAACCTGACCGGCATCCTGCTGGTGATCGGGTTGATCCCGATGGCCATCCCGCGCGTGCCATTCAAGCGGGAGAACGGCATCTTTCTGCTGCTGGTCTTCCCGATCGTCGCGCTCATTCTTCTGACCGGCGGCAATTTCACCTTTCCGACCGGGCTGGTGTTCGCGCTGGCGGTCATCGGCTGCCTGGTGACCGGGCTGGTGGCCGGCGCTCTGACGGCGTCGCCCGCCGGCCGCGTCGCGACGATCGCGACAGCGGTCGCCGTGGTCCTGATCGTCGCTTCCTTCGCGATCTCCGCGCCCGAGATTTCGGTTGGCGGCTTGTCCGTTGGCTTGATCCAGTTGCTTGTCGCGCTTGCCGCGTTGGTGGCGCTGGCGGCCGGCCTGATGGCTGTCCTGGGCACGGCAGACCGTCCCGGCAGCAACACGCTTTGGACCGTCTGGGCGGTCATCGTTGGACTCTTCGTCATTGTTCTCCTGCTCACCTTTGATTTCGGAATGCCGTACGTCGAGACGCAGCTCTGGGGCGGTCTCCTGGTTACGCTGGTCGTCGCCATCGTCGGCATGGTCGCCTCGCTGCCACTCGGCGTGGTGCTCGCGCTCGGCCGTCGCTCCAAACTGCCGGTGGTCAAATTCTGCTCGATCGTCTTCATCGAATTCTGGCGCGGCGTTCCACTGATCACCGTGCTGTTCATGGCGAGCGTCATGCTGCCGATCTTCCTGCCGCCCGGCGTCAGTTTCGACAAGCTGCTGCGGGCGCTGATCGGTGTTGCGCTGTTCACGTCGGCCTACATGGCCGAAACGGTGCGCGGCGGATTGCAAGCGATCCCGAAAGGCCAGTACGAGGGCGCGATGGCTCTCGGCCTCAACTACTCACGCATGATGCAGATGATCATCCTGCCGCAGGCGCTGAAGATTGTCATTCCGGGCATCGTCAACAGCTTCATCAGCCTGTTCAAGGATACCAGCCTCGTCCTCATCATCGGGCTGTTCGACCTGCTCGGTATCGTGCAGCTCAACTTCACCGATTCGAACTGGGCATCGTCGAAGACGCCGGCCACCGGCTACGCCTTCGCGGCGTTCGTCTTCTGGATCTTCTGCTTCGGGATGTCCCGCTACTCCATCTACACCGAACGCCGGCTGAATACCGGCTACAGGCGCTGAACCAAGGGAACCGTGTGATGTCAGAAACCGCCACAGCAGAGGCCCCGGTCCGCGCCAAGTTGAAGGTTTCGGATACCGACGTTGCCATTGAAATCGTCGACATGAACAAGTGGTACGGCGACTTCCACGTGCTCCGGAACATCAACCTGAAGGTCATGCGCGGCGAGCGCATCGTGGTTTGCGGACCTTCCGGCTCCGGCAAGTCGACCATGATCCGCTGCGTTAACCGCCTCGAAGAGCACCAGAAGGGCAAGATCACTGTCGACGGCATCGAACTCACGAACGACCTGAAGCGGATCGACGAGATCCGGCGCGAGGTCGGCATGGTGTTCCAGCACTTCAATCTGTTTCCGCACCTGACGATCCTTGAGAACTGCACGCTGGCCCCGATCTGGGTGCGCAAGATGCCCAAGAAGGACGCCGAAGAGATCGCCATGCGCTATCTCACGCGCGTCAAGATCCCGGAGCAGGCCAACAAATACCCCGGCCAGCTTTCCGGCGGCCAGCAGCAACGCGTCGCCATCGCACGGTCGCTGTGCATGAACCCGCGCATCATGCTTTTCGACGAGCCGACCTCGGCGCTTGATCCGGAGATGATCAAGGAAGTTCTGGACGTGATGGTCGATCTCGCCGAGGAGGGGATGACCATGATCGTGGTGACCCACGAGATGGGCTTCGCCCGGCAGGTCGCCAACCGGGTCATCTTCATGGATGCCGGACAGATCATCGAGCAGAACGAGCCCGAACAGTTCTTCACCCATCCGCAGCACGAGCGGACGAAGCTGTTCCTGAGCCAGATTCTGCACTAGCCGGGTCAGTGAGTACCGGCGGCCCCGACACGGCCGCCGGTCAGTCTCGCGGGCGTAGCGAGGCCGTCTCGGGATTCAGCCGCCAGACAGCGAAATTGAGGGCAGCGGCGAAGGTCACCCACGCCAGATAGGGCGCCAGCAGCCACGCCGCAGTCGCGCTGATCGGGTGGAAGAGCGCGATAGTCAGCGCGATCGACGCCCACAGCAGAACGATCTCGAAGAATGCGAAATCCGGACGCCGGAGGCCGAAGAAGATCGGCGTCCAGGACGCGTTGAGCAACAACTGCGCGGCGTAGACCGCCAAGGCGAAGGTGAAACCGGCGGCACTCCACACCAGCCAGCCGGCCACGGCGATCATCAGATAGAGGATCGTCCAGACCGGCGCGAACAGCCAGTTCGGCGGCCGCCACGCCGGCTTTGCCAGTCCCTCGTACCAGCGGCCGGGCGGGAAGATGACGCCCATCGACGCTGCGAGAAAGCAGGCGACGACAAAGCAGGCCAAAGCGACGAGCGAGGGGATGTCCATGATGCGTCCTAGATGGCTTCGCGCCGTGGCGCCGGAATGGTCTGCGCGGCCGGCAGGTTCGGCGTGACGACGACCATGGCCGAGCAGGCGGAGCGCCCCTGCGCGCGGTAGCTGTGCGGTGCGCCCGAGTCGAAATACATGGAGTCGCCTTCCTGCAAGGCAACGTCTTCGCCGGCGACGTTCACCGCGAGCTGTCCGTGGAGGACGTAGATCAGTTCGGCGCCGTCGTGCTGATGCGGCTCCGACGACTTGGAGCGCGGCGGGAACTCCGCGTAGTACGCCTGCATCTTGCGGTCCGTCACCGGGAAATCGAGGCTCTCGAAGTAGTATGAGGCTTCCTCACCGTCAGGCCGGTCGGGCAAACGCAGACGATCCTTCTTTCGGACGACGGCAATGGCCGGCCGTTCGTTCTTTTCAATGAAGAAATGGTCGAGCCCGACGCCGAACACCATGGCGATCCGCAGGAGCGTCGGCAAAGTCGGAAAGAGCTGGTTGCGTTCGATTTTCGACAGCATGGCGGGCGACAGACCCGTGTGCTCGCCGAGTTGCACCAGCCCGAGCTTCTTCTGTTGTCGAAGCGCGCGAACTTTCTGGCCGATCTCGTAGCGCTCGAGCCCTTCAGTCAGGGTGTTGGAGAGCATGCTTCAAGGGTTCCTTTTCACCCACGATCAAAACACCCTACAGGAAATTGCATTAAAAGAAAACTCATTCTCATATCACGAGAATGTGAGTGTAGATAAAATCAGTTTAACCTATATGCAATCTCGACGCGGCGCCGGTTCTGATCGATGCGGATCGAGCCGCCGCTTCCGAGGGAGACCTCGCTCGATTGTCACGACCGACGGCCCCCGCGGGGGCCGGGTCACAGCAGGGAGTACGGAAATGAAATTCGAGATCGCAAGTCTGGCCGCGGTTGCGGCAACCGCCATTGGCCTGGCCGTCGCAAGCCCGGCCGCGCGGGCTGCAGAAATGGACATCGTCGATACGGCCGTCGCTGCCGGACAGTTCAAGACCCTCGCCGCCGCTCTCGGCGCGGCTGGCCTCGTCGACACGCTCAAGGGCGCTGGGCCGTTCACGGTTTTCGCGCCGACTGACGACGCTTTCGCGAAGTTGCCGGCCGGCACGGTCGACACGCTGCTGAAGCCGGAGAACAAGGACCAGCTCGTAGCGATCCTCACCTACCACGTCGTGCCGGGCACGGTGATGGCGGCCGATGTCGTCAAGCTGAAAGAGGCGAAGACCGTCAACGGCGCGATGGTCAAGATCACTGTCGATGGCGGCAAGGTGATGGTCAATGACGCCCACGTCACCGCGACCGACATCAAGGCGACGAATGGCGTCATCCATGTCATCGACGCCGTGATCCTGCCGCCGAAGAGCTAGGCCAAAGCGAACAATGCATGGGGCGGGCCGCGATCAGCCCGCCCCACATCACCGAGCTACGAAACGTAGAGAGATCAAATGAAAGCGCTGAATATCGTAACGCTCCTCCTGATCATCGTCGGAGGCGTCAACTGGGGCCTGGTCGGCCTTTTCGACTTTAATCTGGTAGCCGCCATCTTCGGCGCGGGATCGATGCTTGCCCGACTGGTCTATGTTCTTGTCGGGCTGTCCGCGGTCTGGCAGCTCGTGCCATTCGTCGGGGCGCTCGGTTCCAGTCAGCCCTCGGCCATGGTTGGCCGCTAGTCAAACCGGTTCGAACGGCGAAAAAGAGGGCGCGCCGTCGATTGGCGCGCCCTCATTTTTAGTTCATCCGGCGATCAGTTCGATCCCATTTTCAACAGCGGTGTGATGTTGCGGAACGCCACGCGGCGATTCTCTCGCTCCGGCCCGGTCGTCGGCACCTTCAGATACTGCTCGCCGTAGCCCTGGGTGACCAGGTTCTCCGGCGGCACCTTGAAATAATAGGTGAGAATCTCGGCCACCGTCTGAGCCCGGCGATCCGACAGTGCCAGATTGGCGAGATCGGACCCGACCGCGTCGGTGTGACCTTCGATCAGGAAGACCTGATCGGGATCCTGGTCGAGAACCGCACGCATGGCTTCGCCGACGCCCTGCATCTGCGCGATCTGGTCGTCAGGAAGGACCGCGCTACCGAACTCGAAGGTAACCGTGTCGAAATCGACGCGGCGGACCTTGTCGCGAATGCGGTCGCTACGCCGGATTTCCTCGAGCGTGTACGCCCGTTCGACCTGTTCCACCGGCGGCGCTTCGAACGTCTGTTGGAGCTGACGCTGGGATGCCCCGCTGCTCTCCACGATGTATTGATCGCGTGGAATGTTCAGGCGAATCGGCGGTAGCCGATTGTGGAAATCGAACGTGACCGAGGGACCCTGCGGGCGCGGCGGAAGCGGCGGCGGACGGTTTCCACCGCGCGGCTGATCGGTGGCGCCGATCAGCACTTCGATGCTGCCGTTCCTGTTCTTGCGATAGCGCTGGATGATGTTGCCGTCGGAATCGCGGACCGTCACGACTTGCGTGCCATCCGGCCGATTGACGGTGGTGACCGTCGTGTCGTTCGGCCCCTTCTGCTCCTGAACCTGTCCGCCCTGACGACGGAAACGGTCAGAGTCGTCGTGCCGCACGGTGACCTGGCCGTTGTCCTCCTTGACGATGATACGACCGGCGCCGGCGTTGATTTCGCCGCCTTTCGGAATCGCGGCTTCGTCCTTTGGAAGCACGGTCTTCTGCTCGGGCGGGGCCTCGCCGAACTGCGGATGCTGCTTCTTGAGCATGGACGGATCGAACTTGCCGGCCGGCGGTTGGTCCACGACTTGCGGGTTGGGCGCGTTCGCCGGCGGATTGTTCGCCGTTGCCGCCGGGGGCTGCTGATTGGCCGGAGGTTGCTGCTGCGCGTCCATCGGCGGCTTGCCCTTCAGCTTCAGCTTGGGCGCGTCGGCCGTATTGGCAGGCGGCTGATCGGCCGGTGGCTGCACGGCGGTGGTTGCCGGCGCCTGCTGATCGGCTGGCGGTTGCTGCTGCGCGTCCATCGGTGGCTTGCGCTTCAGCTTCGGGGCGTCGGCCGTTTCCGCTGCCGGCTGATCGGTCGCGGCGGGCGGATTCTGTGTGTTTTCAGCGGGCTGCTGTTGCTTCTGCTCGACGGGTGGAGTTTCGGCGTTCGCGGCGGGCGGCTGCTGCTCGGCCGGTGGCTGGGCGGCCGTGTCACCAGCCTTCTCGCCGCTGGGCGGCAGGCCAGCCGTGGCGCGCGCCTCATCCAAAGCCTTGAGAGCCTGGTTGAGTGCCCTTTGGGCCTGCTTCACGCCTTTTCCGGACGCCATCGCCTCACGGAGCGCCGCACGCGCCGCCTCAACATCGGCTTCCGCTGCGGCGACTGCTGCGGGCGTTTCCGCCTGAGCGAGCATGATCGGCGACGAAGCCGCCCGGCCGGCGGCAAACGCTTGGGGCGTCGCGATCAATGCCAGCGCGGCGCTGGCGAAAAGCACGGATTTCATTGAATTCATTGGTGGTTTCCTCGCGAGTTGACGGGGCCACCGGTTGGCCCCTGTCCCCCCTCGCTCTCGTCCGCTGACATCCGCGGTAGCGCTCGACCGCCTACCGCACGCAAGCGGCAGCAGCGCGGCCGCATGTAGGCCGCTTCATGTTGAACAGGGGATGAACGCTGAACTCAGCGAATGGTTCCGGTGGCGACCGGCATGTCGTCGCGGGCGCCCCATTCGGTCCACGATCCGTCGTAGAGGGCGCTGCCGATGCCGAGCGTGTCGAGCGCCAGCGACAGGATCGCGGCGTTGACGCCCGAACCGCAGCTCGTGACGATCGGCCGGCCGAGGTCGACGCCGGCGTTGGCGAAGGCCGCGCGCACCGCCTCGGGCCCTCTCAGCCGACCGTCGGCGATCAGGTCGGAGGAGGGGACGTTGAGACTTCCGGGGATGCGGCCGGACTTTACCCAGTTGCGCGGCTCCGGTGCCTCGCCGAGAAAGCGCGGCGCCGGGCGGGCATCGACGAGCTGGAAGGCGGCGGCTGCAATACCGTCGCGTACCTCCTGCATGTCGCGCACCGCAGCCGGATCAAAGTGGGCGGCGAAGGTTCGCGCGGTCCGGGTGACTGCGCGATCATCAAGCGCTCGGCCCTCCGCGCGCCACTTCGGTAGCCCACCGTCGAGGATCACCACGTTGGCCGCGCCCATGACGCGGAACGTCCACCACACCCGCGGTGCCGAGGAGAGGCCGACGCTGTCATAGACGACAATCTTCTGTTTCGCGTCGATGCCCAGCGCGCCGACCGCGGACGCGAATTGCCCCGGTGTTGGCAGCATGTGGGGCAGGGGATTGCTGGTATCGGCGATCGCGTCGATATCGAAAAAAACTGCGCCCGGAATGTGTGCGGCGTCGTATTCCTTGCGCGCCTCGCGCCCGCTGCCGGGCAGATGCCAGCTTCCGTCGACCACGACGATGCCGCCTTCGCCCAGATGGTCGGCGAGCCACTCGGTTGAAACGAACCAGCGCGAACGATCGGTCATGGCTCAGGCGCCTTCTGCGAAGCGGATGCGCACCCGCCGGTTCTGGCGACCCTTGCTCTCCATCTTGGAGATGATGAGCCGGCCGATCTCGCCAGTGGCGCGAACATGGGTGCCGCCGCAGGGTTGAAGGTCGATGTCGCCGATCCGCACGAGGCGCACGCGGCCAGTGCCCATGGGCGGCTTGACCTTCATCGTCTTGACCATGCCTGGATTGGCGAGCAGCTCTTCGTCCGTGATCCATTCGTCGCTGACCGGATAGTCGGCCGAGACCAACGCGTTCAGCCGCTCCTCGATTTCTTCCTTGGGCGGCACCTCGCCGTCGATGTCGAAATCGAGGCGGCCCTCGTCAGCCCCGATCGAGCCGCCGGTGACCGGAAACGGCAAGACCACAGACAGAAGGTGCAGGCCGGTGTGGATGCGCATGTGACGGTGGCGCCGTTCCCAATCGAGCGCCGCGGTCAGCGTCTCGCCGGGTTCGGGCAGGGCCTCTGCCTCGCCGGGAACGTGCACGATCTGGCTCTTGTCGTCGCCATAGACGGCGGTGGCGATGGCGATGTTGCCGCCGGCACGGCGCAGAACGCCGGTATCGCCGGGCTGACCGCCGCCGGTGGCGTAGAAGACGGTGCGGTCGAGCACGATGCCGCGGCGGTCATTGACGGCGACGACGGTTGCCTCGGTCTCGGGCAGATACGCGTCGGCGCGGAACAGAAGTTCGGTCGGCATTTGATGGTCCCCTTGGCTCCGCCCGATCCTAGACTCCTCGCACGGTGAGCGAAATGCGCCAGCTCCGGTTTTGGCAGGCGGGATGCGTTGTTATAGTTGCCCGGTCACAAGCAACGCGAAAGGAGCGTAATGGTCGACAATACCAGCCGAAGGACTTCGGAGGAGAACGGGCGTCTGTGGGGAGCGCGGGCGCGGGACTGGGCGGACATTCAGGAGGGAACCGTCAGACCGGTATTCGAGGCGGTGCTCGAGCGCACGCGCGTTGAATCGGGAACGCGATATCTCGATGCCGGCTGCGGGTCGGGCATGGCTGCGGAAATCGCGGCTGGGTGGGGAGCCCAGGTGTCGGGTATCGACGCCGCGCCGGCTTTGCTGCAAATCGCGCGCACGCGCGTTCCTACTGGCGACTTTCGCCACGGCGACCTGGAGGAACTGCCGTTCTCAGATGCCGCCTTCGACGTCGCAACCGCTTTCAATTCGGTGCAATACGCCGGCAACCCGGTGGCCGCACTGAGCGAGGTGCGGCGTGTGGTCAGGCCCGGCGGCGCGGTCGTGGTGATGACCTGGGGCGAACCGGAAGGCATGGAAGCGGCGGCTCTGGTGGGAGCGCTGCGGCCGCTCCTGCCGCCGCCGCCACCGGGCACACCCGGTCCGTTTGCTCTGTCGGACGAGAAGGCGCTGCGCGAGTTCGCAACAGATGCGGGACTCGAGCCGGTCGAGGTGTTCGATGTGGACAGCCCGTGGACCTATGCCGACGAGTATACTGCAGCGCGCGGGCTTGCCTCCGCCGGCGTCGCCGTCAAGGCGATGGAGCGGGTCGGCGAGGAGGCGGTCGCCAAGGCGTACAGGAACGCGGTTGCCGCTTTTCGGCAGCCCGACGGCACTGTCCGGGTCAACGCCCGGTTTCGCTGTCTGCTAGCGCAGCCGTGAGGCTCCGGTAACGAACTTCAGGCGAGCGGGACCGCGATATCAGATTTGTGGGTCAGCCACTGGGGCACCGGCAGATCGTGCTCACGCAGAAAGGTCGGGTTGAACAGCTTCGACTGGTAGCGCGTGCCGAGATCGCAGAGCACCGTCACGATCGTGTGGCCGGGGCCGAGATCGCGGGCAAGGCGCAGCGCACCGGCAATATTGACTCCCGTCGAGCCACCGAGCGCCAGGCCCTCGTGCTCGATCAGATCGAACACCAGCGGAATCGCTTCCGAATCCGCGATGAGATACGGCTTCTCGACCGTGATGTCGTCGATCATCGGCGTCACGCGGCCGAGACCGATACCTTCGGCGATCGAGTTACCCTTGGTCGCTTCCGCCTTGCCGGTGGAGAACAGTTTGAACATGGCGGCGCCGTGAGGGTCGGCGCAGCCGATGACGATGTCCTTCTTCTTCTCGCGCAGAAACAAAGACGTCCCGGCGAGCGTGCCCCCGGTGCCGACCGAGCAGATGAAGGCATCGATCTTGCCATCCGTCTGCCGCCAAATCTCCGGGCCTGTGGTCAGGTAGTGGGCCATCCGGTTGTCGCGGTTGTTCCATTGGTCGGCGAACAGCACGCCGTTCGGCTCCGATGCACGGAGTTCGTCGGCCAGCCGCCGGCCGATATGCTGATAGTTGTTCGGGTCGCTGTAGGGCTTTGCCGGCACCTCAACCAGCGTCGCCCCGGCGAGCCGCAGCGCGTCCTTCTTCTCCTGGCTCTGCGTGTCCGGAATGACGATGATGGTCCGGTAGCCGCGCGCGGCGGCGACCAGGGCGAGGCCGATACCGGTATTGCCTGCCGTCGCTTCGACGATCAGGCCGCCGGGCTTGAGATCGCCGCGCTTCTCCGCCGCTAGGATCATCTGCCGCGCCGGACGGTCCTTGACCGACTGGCCCGGGTTCATGAACTCGGCCTTGCCGTAAATCTCGCAGCCGGTCAGTTCCGATGCCCGGCGAAGGCGGATCAGCGGCGTGTTGCCGATGGCATCGACGACGGAGGGCTTGACGTCCATGAGGCTCTGCTGGGTTGTTGGCGGCGATGCGCCTGCGAAAACGTTGGCCGGAAAGCTATTCGCTGCGCCGGAAGGCATCAAGGTTGGCCCGGTCGCCGGAGCAGCGTCTCCCGAAACGATCGCCTCGAATTGAGGCGGCGGGGATGAATTTCATCCGCCGCGCTCATCGCGGTGGCGGAGCGTGGCATACGCTTCCAGCGCCCGCTTTCGCGCCTCGGCGTGGTCGACGATGGGCAGCGGATAAGTCGCTCCGAGTGTCACCCCGGCGGCCTCGAGCACCTTTGCGGGCGCCTGCCACGGCTTGTGGATATAGCGGTTCGGCAGTTCGGCAAGTTCCGGCACGAAACGGCGCACGTACGCGCCGTTTGCATCGAACTTTTCACCCTGCAGAACCGGATTAAAGATGCGGAAGAACGGCTGCGCATCGGCCCCCGATCCCGCCACCCATTGCCAGTTCACCGGGTTGTTGGCCGCGTCAGCGTCGACCAGTGTGTCCCAGAACCACTCCTCACCGATGCGCCAGTCGGCGAGCATGTCCTTGACCAGAAACGACGCGACAATCATGCGCACACGATTGTGCATCCAACCGGTTTTCCAGAGCTGGCGCATGCCGGCATCGACGATCGGATAGCCGGTTCGTCCGCGCCGCCAGGCCCAGATGTCGTCGGCATAGGTATCGCCCCATGGAAAATCGTCGAAGGCTGAGTTCAGGTTGCGCCGGGCGATATCCGGGTTTGCGGCCAGTTGGTGCCAGGCGAACTCTCGCCAGCCGAGTTCGGAAAGGAATTTTGTCGTGCCGACGCCGCCACGTCGCGATACCGCGTGCCAGACCTGATACGGGCTGATCTCGCCGAAACGCAGGTGGGGCGACAGCCGCGATGTGCCTTCGGCCGCCGGCACGTCGCGCGTTTCGCCATACGCGGCGACGTGTTCGGTGAACGCCTCCAGGCGGGCAAGAGCGGCGTGCTCGCCCGACCGCCAGACGGCACGGATGTCGGCCGCCCAGTCCGGCGCCGTCTGCAAGAGACCGTAGGACTCCAGATCGTCGCTCGGTAGCTCGGGCAGTCCGCTCGGGAAACGGCGCGGGACGGGAAGTGGCTGGCGCGGCTCGCCGGCCGCAAGCGCGGCGCGCCAAAAGGCAGAGAACACCCGAAACGGCGTCCCGGCTCCGGTGCGCACGGCGCCGGGCGAGAACAGCAGATTGGCCTCGAAGGTTTCGACCGGCACGCGACGGCGCGCGAGCTTCTCGGCAACCGCATCGTCGATCCGCGCCGGCGCGCCATGGCGTCGGTTCCAGAAGACGGCATTCGCGCCGACCTCGCCCGCGACAGCGGGCACGACGCGCGCCGCGGAGCCCATGCCGGAGCACGAGCTTGAGACCATGCGAGGCGAGGTCCGCGGAAAGCGCGCTCAACGCGTGGTGGAGCCACCACCGCGCGGCGCCACCGTGCGGCCGGATCTCGGGGCTCTGCTCGTCGTGAACGTAAAGCACGACGACGGGGCCACCGTGGCGGCAGGCTGCGGTCAGCGCGGGATTGTCGGCGAGCCTCAGGTCGTCCCGGAGCCAAATCAGAGCAGGCTGCGCGCCGGCGGAATCGACCATCCCCTATCGTCACGCCCGGCAGCGGGCGGCGCAACCCGCAAACTGGCTTGATTGCTAACCGTTTATTCCGCAGCTACCAGCTGGGCCCGCGACTGGCCGAGATGTGCCCACTCGGGCCGCTCAAACAGGAAGCGAGCTGGCGTGTTGCGGACGATCCAGTAGAGCACGAGCGGGAATACCACGCCGGCCGCGGTAACGATGACGGAGACGGTGCCGAGGTCGGTCAATACGCCGCTTTTCAGCAGTGCGATGCGTGTGACGGCCATGGGCAGGAAGAAGGCCAGATAGATGACGATCGAGTGCCGGCCGCAATAGCGCAACGGCGCCATGACGTCGGATTTCGACAGGAGGGCGGAGAAACTTATTACGGCCAGGGCGCCGGCAAAGCCAAGCGCCAGGCTGACGAGCGGCATGGCTGAAATGCCGGCATAGACCGTGGCCGCCTCGACGATGGCCCATGAAAAAAGCGCGGCGATTGCCGCCCGAGGGCGCGCAAGGATCCAATCGACCAGACGGAAGACCTGCGGCGCGAAAATGTAGCCCGAGTAGAAATAGACGAAGCGGGCGGCGGCTTCGTCGATCACCGTCGAGCCGGTGTGGACGTGGAGCATTTCGAGGAGCGCACCGGCCAGCCAAATGGACCACCAGGGCAGGCCGCGCGTCGCCTTCACGATCACAAAGAAGATCGGCAGGACGTAGATGAACCATATGGTGCCAAATGGCTCGACCATGGAGAACGCGTATTCACGGAGCGTGCCGCCGACGCCGACCGCATGGACGATCTCGGGCGCTTTGAACGCGAACTGAATGGTGAGCCATAGGACGTAGAAATAGCCGAAGTGGACCACTTTCCGATCAAGATATGTCCGCCAGTCCCTGTCGATCGTGTGCGACAGAAAGAGACCCGCGATCAGAAAGAAATCCGGCATGCGGAAGGGTGTCGCGAAATCGACCAGGAGATGCATCCAGCCTTGGGCGCCGGCCGCTTTCTCGACGCCAAGCGTCGAATGCATCGTCACGACCATGACGATGCAAAAGCCCTTGGCGTAGTCGACCCAGGCGACCCGTTCCTTGTCCATTGTCCGCCGATGCGCTCCGTCCAACCCGTGAGTTGGAGATGTAGAGCGATCATACGAGCCGGGATGCCGGTCGAGCCAATTTAACTAGAAGTTTCAGGGATTAAGGTTAGCGGACGGTCACTACAGAATAGCGCTCACGCCCCGCGAAATACGGGGCGTGAGACTTGGTTCTGAAACGGCCGCTTACTGGGCGGGCGCTGGCTGAGCCGGAGCGGCTGGTGCGGGTGTTTCCGTAGCCGGAGCCGCAGGCGCAGGCGTTTCCGCGGCCGGAGCAGCCGGAGCGGGCGCCATGGCGTTGGGCGCAGCCGGTGCCATGGCATTGGGACCTGCCGGAGCCATCGCATTGGGAGCCGCCGGCTGCTCGGTTGTTGCACCCGGCGGTGGGGTTGCGGCCGGGCCGCCCCAATAGGCGCGGGACGCGAAAAAGATGACGCCGAGAACGACGAGCGCGACAACGATGTAGATGATCACGCGGTTCTGGCTGCCTTCGGCCGTGTCTCGATCGCGGACAGGGGGCCTTGCGGCAGGCTGCTGAAAATCTCGCTGTGACATGTAGCCACCTCCAGGTCGGTTGGACTGTGCAAAGCGCACGAAGTTCCCACGCAAAACCGCCGGGCGCGGGAAAGGTTCCCCCCGCGCCGATGGCGTATGAGCAAATTGTGGCTAAAAGAGAATTGGCTCCCCGGGCTGGACTCGAACCAGCGACCATTCGATTAACAGTCGAATGCTCTACCAACTGAGCTACCGAGGAACTGGCACACATCAGCGTGCGAGGTGCCCTATAGCAAACCCGATTGGCGTTGCAAAGAGTTTGACGGGCACATGATTACGAGGTCCGGAAAGCCATTGCAGACAGCCATGACCTGCCCCATCTTGGCCTCCGGCCCGGGTGGCCGTGGAGCAGCAGGTGGCCAAGGTCCGCTTTGGAAAGCACGCCTTTGAGTTGCCGGGCAACCGCCTGGTCAGGCTGACGCTAGGCGCGCTGCTCGTATTTCTCGGCCTTTTCTTTGGGTGGCTGCCGGTTCTTGGCTACTGGATGGTGCCGCTCGGCTTCCTGATCCTTGCCACAGATGTTCCTGCGATCCGTCGTTTCAACCGCCGGATGACCGTGCGCGTGGTCGGCTGGTGGAACAGCCGCAAAAGCCACGAAGAGCGCAAGGCGGCGCGGAATGGTAGCAGCGACCCGCAACCGGCGAAGCCCGACGCCGGCTAGCGCGGGAGGTCGTCGGACGATCACTGGAGACCGTCCGTCGCGCCCTTGCCCTTCGGTTCCATCATCCCTATCGTGACGCTTGCGTCGGTTCCCCGGTTCGTGAGTCCCGGGGATGAAACGGGAATGCGGTGAGGAAAAGGGTTCTACCCGCCAAAACCGCAGCTGCCCCCGCAACTGTAAGCGGCGAGTCCATCCGCATCAGCCACTGGGAAACCGGGAAGGCGCGGACCAGGGACTTCGACCCGCGAGCCAGGAGACCGGCCGGCGCGCCCCTCTAGCCCTTCCGTCGGTGGGACGGAGAAGGAGACGCGCATGAATACATCCCCTGCTCAAACTGCATCCACGCGTGCGTTTGCCGGCGTGCCGGCTCGTGCAATTCCAGCCCTGGCCGCCTTCCTGTTCGGTTTGACGCTGTTCATCGCGACGGGCTTCGCGTGGCCGAGCGCCATTCACAACGCTACGCACGACACGCGCCATTCTCTCGGTCTTCCCTGTCACTGAGGGACCGAGATGTTGCGAAACCTGATTGTCAGCGCCGCGGGCGCCGGCGTCGCCGTGTGTCTCGTCGTGGCCGGCTTGCAGCTGGTCACAACGGAGCCGCTGATCCTGCACGCCGAGACTTTCGAAACGGTCGAGCCGGCGACGCCGGCTGCCGAAATCGCAGGCGTGGATCAACATGATGCCGCGACCGAACATCACCACGACGAGGCCGCATGGCAGCCGGCCGACGGGCTGGAGCGCACGCTCTACACCGTGCTCGCCGACCTGCTGGTAGGCATGGCCGTGTCGCTGATGCTGCTTGGCGCCATGATCGCGCGCGGCGATCCGATCGACGCGAAACGAGGATTGCTGTGGGGCGCGGCCGGTTTCGTCGCCGCGTCGCTTTTACCAAGTCTCGGGCTACCGCCCGAACTGCCGGGCACGCCGGTCGCCGATCTCCTGAGCCGGCAAATCTGGTGGCTGGGCACGGCATTCGCGTCCGCCGCGGGTCTGTATCTGCTTGCCTTCTGGAAGGGCTGGTTATGGCGTGTCGCCGGGCTTGCTTTGCTGGTCGTGCCGCACGTCATCGGCGCGCCGGCGGCGCCGTCGCATGAGGCTGCCTATCCAGCTGGACTTGCAGGAGAATTCGTCGCCGCCTCGATTGTGGTCAGCGCCGTGCTTTGGTCGTTTTCGGGATTGGCCTCCGGATGGCTCTACCGCCGTTTGGCGCGAAGCGGTTAGGCGGATCGCCATGGCGACGCGCGTCCTGGTCGTTGGCGGCCAGCGCTCCGGCAAGAGCCGCTACGCCGAACGGCTGGTGGCGGCGAGCGGACTGGCCCAGTTCTATCTCGCCGTTGCCACGGCCGGAGACGGCGAGATGGCCGATCGCATCGCCACCCACCGCGCCCGGCGCGGCGCTGGCTGGCGAACCGTCGAGGAGCCGCTTGATGTGCCGGGCGTCCTCCGGCGCGAGGCGATCCCGCAGAACGTAGTGCTGGTCGAGTGCCTGACCCTGTGGCTCTCGAACCTGATGGGAGCAGGGCGGGACGTGGAGGATGAGACGGCAAAGCTCCTCGATGCGCTCGGCGACGTCCGCGGCCCGGTGGTGATGGTGTCGAATGAAGTCGGCGCCGGCATCGTGCCCGACAACGCGCTGGCGCGCCGTTACGCCGATGCGCTCGGCACGCTCAACCAGCAGGTCGCCACCATCGCCGACCGCGTCGTTCTCGTCGCAGCCGGCCAGCCGCTGGTGTTGAAGCCGGCGCAACCACCGGAGTTTTCGCTGTGATCGGCGACCGCATTCCAACCACCATCGTCACCGGCTTCCTTGGCGCCGGCAAGACGACGCTCATCCGCAACCTGATCGCGCAGGCGCGCGGGCGGCGGATCGCCATCATCGTCAACGAGTTCGGCGACATGGGCTTCGACGGATCGCTGCTCGCCGATTGCGGCGACGACGACTGCCGCCCCGACCAGATCGTCGAACTCACCAACGGCTGCATCTGCTGCACCGTTGCGGACGAGTTCGTGCCCACCATGGAAGCGCTGCTTGCCCGCGATCCGGCGCCCGATCACATCGTCATCGAGACGTCTGGCCTGGCGCTGCCGCAGCCGCTGGTGCGCGCGTTCTCGTGGCCGACGGTCAGGCACAGAGTGACAGTCGATGGCGTGGTGACGGTTGTCGATGCGGCAGCGGTGGCGGCGCAGTCGGGCATCGTCGTTCCGGCCGCCGCCGATCCCGGTCACGACGATCCGGTCGAGGAACTGTTTCACGATCAACTCGTCTGTGCCGACCTGATCGTCGTCGGCAAGACCGATCTGGTTTCCGATGACGATCTCGCCGCGGTCGAGGCGCTGGTCGCGCGCGAGGCGCGTAGCGGCACGGCTGTCGTACGCGGCTCGGCCATTGGACTGTCGCTCGAAGTGGTACTCGGTCTCTCGGCCGCCAGCGAGGCCAACATGGCCGGCCGGGAGAGCCACCACGACCTCGAAGGCGAGGAGCACGACCACGACGATTTTGTCAGTCTGGTCGTCGACCTTGGGGCGGTGTCATCGTCCGACGACCTCAAGGCGCGTGTCGCCAAGGCGCTGGCATTGCCGGGCGTGCTCCGCGTCAAAGGGCGTGTCGCCGTTGCGGGCAAGGCGGCGCTTGCCGTCGTTCAGGCGGTCGGACCGCGCATTGAGACGTGGTTCGCGCCAGGCACGCAGCCAAGCGGCCTCGTCGTGATCGGCCTCAAGGACATCGACCAAGCGGCTATCTCAGCGATCCTTCGGGGCCATTGATGCACCTGCTCGCCGGCGACACGGAGCGGATCGACGACGGCGACGCGGCGGTCGACCTCGATCAGTCGCCGGGCGACATCGTCATCCTGTCGGCTGCCGACAGCGAATTAGCCGCGCTGGCAGCAGTAGCACGTGGGCGCGCGAGCGAGACGACCATCCGCTTCGCCAATCTCGGCCGCCTGTCCCATCCGCTTTCGGTCGATCTCTATGTCGAGAAGACGCTGTCCGCCGCGCGTCTGGTGGTCGTTCGTCTGATGGGCGGGCACGGCTACTGGCCCTACGGCATCGAGCGGTTGCGCGCCCTTGCCCGGGGCGGCGGGCCGCGGCTTGTCGTGGTCCCGGGCGAGGATAGCTGGGACGCTCATCTCGAAGCATTTTCGACGGGGTCGACCGAGGACGCCCGCGTGGTCTGGCGTTATCTGGTCGAGGGCGGCGAGGAAAACTGCCGGCGCGCACTCGGCTTCCTCGATCATCTGATCGGTCGCGGCGAGCGGCCGCCGCCGCCGCTCGTTCTGGCGCATGCTGGCTGCTACTGGCCCGGCGCTGGCGAGATTGGAAAAGACGAGCTTATCCAGAGGCTTGTGCCGGGGCTTCCGGCAGCAGCCATCATCTTCTACCGGGCGCTGGTGCTGGGCAATTCCACCGCGCCGATCGATGCGCTGATCGCCGAACTGGCCGACGCCGGTCTCGATGTTTTGCCGGTCTTCGTGACGAGCCTCAAGGATCGACAGTCCGCGGAATTTCTGGATGACATCTTCGCGGCCGTGCCGCCGGCAATCGTGCTCAACACGACCTCGTTTGCCGTCTCGGGGCTTGGCGCGACCCATTCGGGGACCGTGCTCGACCGGCCGGGCCGGCCGGTATTGCAGGTCGTGCTCGCCGGTTCGAGCGAGGAGGCGTGGCAGGAGAGCACACGCGGGTTCGGCCCACGCGATCTGACAATGAATGTGGTGCTGCCGGAAGTCGATGGCCGTGTGTTGACCCGCGCCGTGTCGTTCAAGGCGGACATGCCGCTCGACGCGCAAGGCCGCAGCCGCGGGACAACGTACCGTCCGGTCGCGGACCGCGTTCGCTTCGTTGCGGCGCAGGCCGCCGCCTGGGTTCGCCTCGCCAACAAGGCGGCAAAAGACCGCCGCATTGCGATCGTGCTGTCGAACTATCCGGATCGCGACGGGCGTCTCGCCAATGGCGTCGGCCTCGACACGCCGGAGAGTGCCGCCCGCATCGGGGCAGCGTTTCGGGAAGGCGGCTATGAGGTATCGGGCTTCCCGGCGAGCGGCGCAGACCTGATGGCGCGGCTCCTTGCCGGTCCGACCAACGCCAAGGGCGGTGAGGGCGGCGAGCGGCTGTCGCTCGCTGACTATTGCCGCTTTTTCGATGCGCTGCCTGAGCCGGTTCGTGCCTCGTTGACGGCTCGGTGGGGCGCGCCGAAAGACGATCCATTCTTTGAAGGCGGCGCATTCCGGCTGGCGGTCCATCGCTTCGGTAATGTGGTCGTCGGTATCCAGCCCGCGCGCGGCTACGGTGTCGATCCGAAGGCGACCTATCACGATCCCGACCTGGTGCCGCCGCACCACTATCTCGCCTTCTACGCCTGGCTGCGGAGGGCATTCGACACCGATGCGATGGTACATCTCGGCAAACATGGCAATCTCGAATGGCTGCCCGGCAAGGCGCTGGGCCTGTCCGAGATCTGCTGGCCGGAGGTCGCATTGGGAGCGACGCCTCTGGTCTATCCGTTCATCGTCAACGATCCCGGCGAAGGCAGCCAGGCAAAGCGGCGCGCCAGCGCGGTTATCGTCGATCACCTGATGCCGGCGATGACGCGCGCCGAAATTCACGGACCGCTGGCCGAGCTCGAAACGCTGATCGATGAGTATTACGTCGCGGCCGGTGTCGACAAACGCAGGCGCGACTATCTCGCCGGCGAGGCACTGGCGCTTGCCGAACGGCACGGGCTTGACCGCGATCTCGGATTTTCGAGAGGCGAGGACGGGGAGGCTCTCCGCGCACTCGATGCGCACCTTTGCGAACTGAAGGAATTGCAGATCCGCGATGGGTTGCACATCCTCGGCGCGTCCCCCGTTGACCGGCAACGCATCGACACGCTGGTGGCAATCGCGCGTGTGCCGCGCTCGGGCGGCCGCCCGGAAGATGCTTCGCTGCACCGCGCGATCGCCGATGATCTCGATCTCGATTTCGATCCGCTCGACTGCGATGCGGCGTCGGATTGGCGCGGGCCAAGACCCGACGAACTGGCGCGCCTATCCGACGCGCCGTGGCGCAGCGCCGGCGATACGGTGGAGCGGATCGAGGTGCTGGCGGCCAACCTCGTTGGCGGCGTTTGCCAAGCCAAGATCGTCACCCCGGCGAAGGCAGGGGTCCAGGCAGTTGCGCGGCGTGTCGGGGATTTGCGAATGGATTCCGGCCTTCGCCGGAATGACGACCGAGGAACTAGACAGGATTGGGAGAATACCCAAGCCGTCCTCGAGTGGATTGCCTCCGATCTTGCGCCGGCTCTCGACCGGTCCGGCGACCGCGAGATCGGTTCCGTCCTCACCGCACTTGATGGCCGCTTTGTGCCACCGGGGCCATCGGGCGCGCCCACCCGCGGACGCCCGGATGTTCTGCCGACAGGCCGCAATTTCTATTCGGTCGATGTGCGCGGCGTGCCGACCGCCGCCGCGTGGACGCTCGGCAAGGCTGCCGCCGAGGCGCTGGTGCTGCGCTACTTTCAGGACGAAGGCGAGTGGCCGCGGTCGATCGCGTTTTCCGCCTGGGCGACGTCGAACATGCGAACCGGCGGCGATGACGTCGCGCAGGTGATGGCGCTGATCGGTGCGCAGCCGGTGTGGGAAAAGGGAACCGGCCGCGTTACGGGCTTCCGCGTCATGTCGCTGTCGGAACTCGGCCGCCCGCGCATCGACGTCACCATGAAGATCTCCGGCATGTTCCGCGATGCGTTTCCCGGCCAGATCGACCTGATCGACTCGGCAATCAGGGCGGTCGCCGATCTTGATGAAAACGCAGCCGCCAATCCAATCGCTGACGCGACGCGCCGGACTGGTGACGCGACCCGTATTTTCGGCGCCAAACCGGGAGCCTATGGCGCCGGGATGCAGGCACTGATCGACGAGGGCGTTTGGGATACGCGCAAGGATTTCGCCAATGCCTTTGTCGCCTGGGGTGGCTTCGCCTATGGCGCCGGTCTGCAAGGCGAAGCGGCTGCGGAACGATTGACGGAGCGGCTCGCCGCGACCGATGCCGTGTTCCAGGCGCAGGACAATCGCGAGCACGACATTCTCGATTCCGACGACTACTACCAGTTCATGGGCGGGCTGGCGGCGACGGTCGAAATCCTGAAGGGCACCGCGCCGCGCATCTATCATGGCGATCACGCACGTCCCGAGAAGCCGGTCGTGCGAGCACTCGGTGAGGAGATTGCCCGCGTCGTGCGCGGTCGCGCCGCCAACCCGAAATGGATCGCCGGCATGATGCGCCACGGCTACAAGGGCGCCTTCGAGATGGCGGCGACCGTCGACTATCTCTTCGCCTTCGCGGCGATGACGAACGCCGTCCAGAACCACCATTTCGATCAGCTCTACGACGCCTATATCGCCGATCAGGCGGTGAGCGGCTTTATCGCCGAGGTGAATGCACCGGTACTGGCCGAGATGGCGGCGCGCTTTCGGGAGGCGATCGACCGCGGGCTATGGGCGCCGCGGCTGAACAGCGCCTATGATCGCCTGTCTGCGCTCATCGACGCGCGAAGGGAAGCAGCCGAATGAAGGACATGACCGAAGCGGAACTCGACGCGCGCCACGCCGAGAAGATGAAGAAGAAGAAAGCGGCGCGCGACAAGATCATTGCCACCAAGACGATCGAGAAGGGCCTGCTGATCGTTCACACCGGCAAGGGCAAGGGGAAGTCGACGGCGGCCTTCGGCATGATCTTCCGTGCCCTCGGCCATGGCATGCCGGTCGCCATCGTCCAGTTCGTCAAGGGCAAGTGGCAGACCGGCGAACGCGTCGCGCTGGAGAAATTCGGCGACCTGGTGTCGATCAACACGATGGGCGAGGGGTTCACCTGGGAGACGCAGGATCGCCAGCGCGATCTTGCCGCGGCCCGCGCCGCATGGGAGCGCGCCAAGGCGATCATCACTGCCGGCAAGCACAAGGTCGTGCTGCTCGACGAACTCAACATCGTGCTCCGCTACGAATATCTGCCGGTCGACGAAGTGGTCGCGTTTCTGCGCGACGACAGGCCGGCCGACGTCCACGTCGTGGTCACCGGCCGCAACGCGCCCGAGACGCTGATCGAGGCCGCGGATCTGGTCACCGAGATGGAGATGATCAAGCATCCTTTCCGCTCCGGCGTGAAGGCCCAGGTGGGGATCGAATTCTGACCGCGACGCCCGCCATCATGATCCAGGGCACCGGCAGCCACGTCGGCAAGTCGGTTATGGTGGCCGGCTTGTGCCGCGCGCTGGTTCGCCGCGGTATCCGCGCGGCGCCGTTCAAGCCGCAGAACATGTCGAACAACGCCGCCGTCGCGGCGGACGGCGGCGAAATCGGCCGGGCACAGGCGCTTCAGGCGCTTGCCGCGCGGGTGCCGGCAACCGTGCACATGAACCCGGTTCTGCTCAAGCCGGAGACCGACACCGGTGCGCAGATTGTCGTGCAGGGCAGGCGGTACAGCACGATGCGCGCCGCCGAATATGGTCGGCACAAGGCCGAACTGCTGCCGCGCGTTCTGGAGAGCTTCGCCATCGTCGGTCGAGACGCAGACATCGTCATCGTCGAGGGCGCCGGCAGCCCGGCTGAGGTAAATCTCCGCGCCGGCGACATCGCCAACATGGGTTTCGCCGAAGCGGCGGACGTGCCTGTCGTGCTGCTCGGCGATATCGACCGTGGCGGCGTCATCGCCAGTCTGGTCGGCACCGCTGCCGTCTTGCCGCCGGCCGATCGCGGCCGGATCAAGGGGTTTGTCGTCAACAAGCTGCGCGGCGATGCTTCGCTCTTCGCCGACGGCGTGAGCACCATCACGGAGCGCACCGGCTGGCCATGTCTCGGGGTCGTGCCGTGGTTCGAGGATGCGCGACGGCTGCCGGCGGAGGACGTGCTTGGGCTGGTCGAGAGTTCTTCGCGCCCAGGCGGCGCGTATGTCGTGGCGGTGCCGGCGCTGGCGCGCATCGCCAACTTCGACGATCTCGATCCATTGCGCCTGGAGCCGGGTGTCTCCGTGGTCATTGTCCAGCCCGGCGAGGCCATTCCCGTGGCGGATCTGATCCTCATTCCCGGTTCCAAATCGACCGTTGCCGACCTCGCATTCATGCGGGCGCAGGGCTGGGATGTGGATATCCGCGCCCATGCGCGGCGCGGCGGCCGGGTGCTTGGCCTCTGCGGCGGCTATCAGATGCTGGGCCGGACAATATCGGACCCCGGCGGGGTAGAGGGGGCACTGGGGACGGTCGAGGGGCTTGGCTTGCTCAACATCGACACAATCCTGACCGGCGAGAAGACGACCACGCCCGTATCCGGCCGGCACGTCGCAACGGGCGCGGCCGTGACCGGCTACGAAATCCATCTCGGGCGGACCACGGGGCCGGACTGCGCGCGGCCGGTGCTCGATATCGGCGGCATGCCGGACGGAGCAGCGTCACCCAATGGGCGCATTTCGGGCACATACGTCCACGGCCTTTTCGCGGAAGATGATTTTCGGCGCGCGTTCCTGGCGGGCGTGAACGTACGTTCGTCGCTCGACTACGGAACGACCGTCGATACAGTTCTTGACCAACTCGCCGAGCATCTCGAGCGGCACATCGACATCGATGCGCTGCTGGCGCTTGCCGGTTACAGCCAGAGCGCCAGTGCGATCGCGGCGATGAGGATGAAGAACAGCGCGCTTGCCGCGAGATAGACGCGCAGTGCGCGACGAATGTCGGTCGGATTGGCGTCGCGGCGACCGGCGGCGTTGACGAATGGGTCGTTGACGATGATGCCGCCGTAGCGGCGTGGGCCGGCAAGGGCGAGGCCGAGCGCGGCCGCCATCGCCGCCTCCGGCCAACCGGCGTTGGGCGAGCGGTGGCGCGGAGCATCGCTCACCATGACTCGGAACGCCTGCACGATGCTGCCCGCCGAGGCCGGTGCGGCGAGCGCGATGAACGCGCCGGCGAGGCGGCTTGCCGGCAGATTGACCAGATCGTCGCAGCGCGCCGCCGCCCAGCCGAAATCCTGATGACGTGGCGTCAGATGGCCGATCATCGAGTCCGCGGTGTTGATCGCCTTGTAGGCGAGCAGCCCCGGCAGTCCGAGAAGCAGGAACCAGATCGCTGGCGCCACGACGCCGTCGGAGAAATTCTCGGCGGTCGACTCGATCGCCGCGCGGCAGATGCGCGGCTGGTCGAGGCTGCCGGGATCGCGGCCGACGATGCGCGACACGGCCGACCGCGCGGCCGGGAGCCCGGCGGAGAAAGCATCGGCGACCGCGGTGACGTGATCGTAGAGCGAGCGCCCGGCGAGCAGGATCGATGCGACGAGGACCGTGCCGATCCAGCCGAACCAGATCGTGCCGAAGAGTGATTCGAGGCCGTAACCGATCAGCGCTGCAACGGTCACGACGATGATGAGCGCTATGACGCCGGCTGCGCGCCGCCATGCTGCGGTCAGGGATTCATCGTTGAGCGTCCGGTCCAGGAAGCCGATGGCTGCGCCGGCCAGGGCCACCGGATGCGGCACGCGCCGCCAGATGATGTCCGGATCGCCCACCGCCGCGTCGAGGATCAGCGCAAGAGCCAGAAGCCAGAAATGATCAAGTGAAATCAATGCGATAATCCGATACGTCGGGCTTCGTCGGCGAGATGTGCGAGTGCCGCCGGCAGGGACGGACCGCCGCACACGGTCAGCCGTTCGGGCAGAACGATGCGGCGGGTCGGCGGGTAGAGTTCGGCGAGCGCCGGGTGAGCGAGAAGCGCGCTGCCCTGATCCACAGCGCGCGGATCTGACGACGCCACGACCAGATAGTCGGGGTGGTCGATGACCAGCTTTTCGAGCGGGACGAAGCCGCCGGTCTTGCCCGCGAGCGTGCCGCCGGCGTTGGTGAAGCCGGCGATCGACAGCAATTCGCCGGTCAGTGTCTCGGCACCGGTGACATAGCCGCGCCGCTGATACACGGCGGCCGTCGGATGGGCAGTCGCGGACGCTGTTGCCGCCGCCTGAGCCGCCTCGATTTGCGCGATCAGCGCGTCGCCGCGCTCCGGATGACCGACAAGCGCTGCGACGGTGCGGATTTGTTCGATCGAGTCGGCGATGCTGCGCGCCGCGTCGAGCAGTTCGACCCGGT
This sequence comes from uncultured Alphaproteobacteria bacterium, assembly GCA_963781775.1. Lineage (GTDB taxonomy): Bacteria > Pseudomonadota > Alphaproteobacteria > Rhizobiales > Kaistiaceae > CAVSRC01. Next base: position 189,243 of record CAWAHE010000003.1, read on the forward strand.
AGCCGAGGCGGGTCAGCATCTCGCGCGTGGCGCGTTTGGTGAAGCGCCCGGCAAGCACGAGGTCGGGATGCAGGTCGACCACGGTCTCGGCCTCGCCGGCGTCGTGGCGGAAGGCGGTGGCCTGGTCGGCCATGAACGAGAGGGTCGGGTCGGCGGCGTATGGCGATAGCGCCACGATCTGCCCGGGGTCGGCGAGGGCCAGCAGCAGTTCGTCCGCGCACAGGTTGATCGACACGATCCTTGCCGGAGCGGCGTGAACAAGGACGGCCGCCGCGAAGGTGAAAGTCGCCCCGACAAAACTGGTGACGAGCGTGCGAATTATGGCCCTGAGCGTTGCGCTGTTCATGGCGCTCGTTTACCCCTTGCGGTTCCGGCGGGGAAGCCGGACGGGCCCGGGACACATTCCGTGACGGGCGCGGAAGCCAGATCGATCCAGACCGGAGATCTGCCAGGCATGGCACTCGCCCCTTGGCGCACTTGCGCCGTTTCCATCGTCATCTTCACCCTGTCGTCGGCCGCTTTCGCCGACAATCTGCCGTCGATCGTGGTGACGCCCTATTATGTGCCGACGTCGATCGCCCAGGCAGGCAGCGCGATATCGGTCATCTCCCGCGAGGCGATCGAGCGCTCGTCGGCGACCTCGGTGGCAGGGCTTCTGAAGACCGTGCCGGGCGTAACCGTCATCGAGTCCGGCGGCCCCGGCGCTACCGCCGAGGTGCGCCTGCGTGGCGGCGAGACGGGCCATACCCTTGTCCTCATCGATGGCGTTCGCGTCAACGATCCGGCCACGGCGCGCGACGAGTTCGACTTCTCGCTGATTTCGCCGGCGAACATCGAGCGGATCGAGATCCTGCGCGGTCCGCAAAGCTCGATCTACGGCTCCGATGCCATGGGCGGCGTCGTCAATATCATCACGCGCAAACCGCGCGGCGCGCCGAAGTTGTCGGCGAGCGTCGAGGGTGGCAGCTATGGCACCCACGCCGAACGGCTGTCGGGCGGCATCGCCGCGGGCGATCTGAGCGTGCTGATGAGCGGCGAGCACGTTTCCACGAGCGGTTTCTCGCGGGTGGGAAGCCGCGACACCGACGAAGCCGATGGCTTCGACAAGTGGAGCGGTTCGGTCAGTGGCAGCTACGCGCCTGCTGATGGTCCACGTTTCGACTTCGGCGTACATGGATACACCGAGAATGCCGACTACGACGGTGTGCCGCCGTCGAAGGGATCGCCGACGGCCGCGGCCAACGCGCTCAACACCGTCGACAAGTGGCTGGTCACCGGGTTCGGACGGCTTTCCTTCGCGAGTCCCGACGGCTCGATCAAGCAATCGCTGACGGGCTTCACGACGGTTGAGCACCGGCACAATTACGAGCCAGGCCCACCGGTCTCCAGCTACGATTTCTCGTCGCACAATGCCGGCGCCGAATATCAGGCGAACATGGCGGCCGGCGCATTCGGGCAGGTGCTGGTTGGCGGCAGGCTCGAACAGGAACAGGCGACCTACGTTCCCACGACGACGCCGACAAGCACCGGCTTCGACACGAGCACGACGCGCTATGCCGTCTTCGCCGGCGACCAGATCTCGCCGATCAACAATCTCTATCTGTCGTTCAGCGGTCGCTACGACGGGGAATCCGGCAGCGATGGCTTCGCGACCGGCCGCGCCACGGCCGCGTATGACATCCCAAGCACGGAGACGAAACTTCGCGCCAGCTTCGGCACCGGGGCGAAGCGGCCCACGGCCTACATGAAGGCCAACAACCTCAATGCAGGCGTGACGACGCCGCTGGAGGCGGAGCAGAGCGTCGGCGGGGACGTCGGCATCGACCAGACGCTCTTCGACGGCCGCCTGACACTGTCGGCGACTGCCTTCGACAGCCACTTCACCAATCTTCTGTCCTACGATTTCTCGTCCAGCGCCTATGTCAACGTTGGCGCGGCGAACATGAGGGGCGTCGAACTCGGGTCGACGCTGGTGCTCATCCCGTCACGGCTGTCGCTTGAGGGCGCCTACACCTACCTGGACGCCCGTGACGCCACCACCGGGCTTCTGCTCGCACGGCGGCCGATGAACAGCGGTTCGGCGACCCTGACCTGGACCGGCGCATCCGGCCTGGTCGCCTCGCTGACGGCGACCTATGTCGGCGAGCGTTTCAGCAAGTCGAACGAGGCGCAGCCGCTGCCACCCTACGGGCGTCTCGACCTGTCGGCTTCCTATCCCCTCAATCCGCATACGCGGATCTTCGGGCGGGTCGATAACCTGACGAACGTGACCTACCAGGATCCGGCCGGTTACAACACGGCGGGCCTGTCGGCCTATCTGGGACTGAGCTGGCAGCAATAGCGGAGCGTGGCATGGAGTCCGGTAACAGTTGGCGGCAAGGCCTGTTGCTGACAGGCCTAGGTTCTGCTTGTCGCCGTCCTGTTCGCCGGCTCGCTGGCGGTCGGCCCCGTCTTTCTACCACCGACGACGATCGCCCGCGCGCTGCTCGGCTTGAGCGACGAGGCAGCGCGGATCATCGTGGTGGAAATCAGACTGCCACGCGCGCTGCTGGCCCTCCTCATCGGCGGCACGCTGGGCCTTTCCGGCGCGGCACTGCAGGGGCTCTTGCGCAATCCGCTGGCGGCGCCGTCGCTGTTCGGCGCGCCCGCGGCGGCGGCGTTCGGGGCGGTGACCGTCATTTCGCTCGGCCTGTTCAGCGCGCTGTCCTACGCCTTGCCGCTGGCCGCCATCGCCGGTGCGCTGGTCTCGGTGGCGCTGCTCATTCTCGTCGCCGGCCCGCGAGCCAGTCTGCTGGTGCTGATCCTTGCCGGCTTAGCCGTCTCAAGCCTGGCCGGCGCGGCGACGGCGCTGGCGTTGAATCTCGCGCCCAATCCGTTCGCGGCGCTCGAGATCGCGTTCTGGCTGCTTGGCTCGCTCGAAGATCGCAGCATGCAGCACGTGCTGATCGCTCTGCCTTTCATGGCAGTCGGCGTGGTGCTGCTGATGTGGGACCGTCGCGCGTTCCGCGCCCTGACGCTCGGCGAGGAGGCCGCTGCGAGCATGGGCTTCAACCTCAACGCCATCCGACTGCGGGTCGTGGTCGGCGTTGCCGCGGCAGTCGGCGCGGGCGTGGCCGTCGCCGGATCGATCGGCTTCGTCGGTCTGGTGGCGCCCCACCTGATGCGGCCGTTCGTGCGCCACGATCCCGGCCGGTTGATGGTGCCAGCGGCGCTCTCGGGCGCAGCCTTGCTGCTTGCCGCGGATATCGCCGTGCGGCTGATCCCCTCGCAAAGCGAGATCAAGGTTGGCGTGTTCACCGCGCTGATCGGCGCGCCGTTCTTCATCGCGCTGATCATCGGCCGCCGCGGCGAGCTCACCGGAGAGCCGTCATGAGCGGTCCGCTGCTTCGGCTCAGCCGGCTCGACGTCGCCTTCGGCAAACGCGGCATCCTGCATGACATTGCACTCACCGTTCGCGAGGGCGAGTTTGCGGTGATCGTCGGGCCGAATGGCGCCGGCAAGACGACACTGCTGCGCGCCGCCGCCGGCCTGGTGCCGGCGCGTGGCGAGGTGATTGTCGGCGGCGACGATGTCCAGCATCTCTCGCGGGCCGAACGCGCACGGCGCGTCGCGTACCTGCCGCAGGGGCAGGCCTTCCATTGGCCGCTGGCGGTCAGGGACATCGTCGGGCTTGGCCGCTTGCCGCGCGGGGCAGGGGCGTCGCTGTCGGCTGCCGACCGGGAAGCCGTCGACAAGGCGATGGCCGCGACGGGCGTGACCGAACACGCCGAGCGGCCAGTGACGACGCTGTCCGGCGGCGAGCGCGCGCGGGTCGCAATTGCGCGAGTGCTGGCGACCGAGGCGCCGCTCATTCTTGCCGACGAGCCGACAACCGCGCTTGACCCGCGCTATCAACTGGTCGTGCTCGACATCTTGCGGCGACATGCCGAAGCCGGTGGCGCCGTGCTTGCCGCGCTGCACGACATCGGACTGGCGGCGCGGCGCGCAAGCCGCGTCATCGTGGTCGACGGCGGGCGCATCGTCGCCGACGGTGTGCCGCGAGAGGTTTTGACCAAGGAGCGACTGTCGCAGACATTCGGCGTCAACGCGCAGATCGTCGAGTTGCTCGACGCCCCGGTCATTATCCCGTGGAGCATCAACGAGCGGCCATGACGGCGGCGAGGGCGGTGGCGAGACGGTCGAACGCGGCATCGTCGGCGGGCAGGCCGAAGCGGAGCCATTCGGGTTGATCGTCGAAGGCGCGGGTCCAGATGCCGCGCGCCGCCAGACCGGCATGAATGGCCGCGGCGCCGTGGTGCGCGATCAGGACAAACAGATCGGTGCCGCCGACGAGCGACAGCCCTGCGCCGGTGAACAGGTCGCGAAGGCGTGCCGTATCCCGTGCAAGGCGACGGCGCGTTTCGTCCTGCCAGGCCGTGTCGGAAAGCGCGGCCGTGCCGATGGCGATGGCGGCGCCCGATACAGGCCAGTCGCCGAGCATGGAACCGAGGGCGCCGACGACCGTCGATGCGCCTGCGACGAAACCGAGGCGAAGTCCGGCGAGACCGTAGAACTTGCCGAACGAGCGCAGGACAATAGCGGGCAGGCCGACCAGGTGCGGTGCGAGACTGAGTTCCGGATCGAGATCGGTGAAGGCCTCGTCAACGATCAGCAACCCGTCCCGGTCTGCCAGACGATGGGCGAGCGCCTTGAGCCGAGCAGGGTCTACGGTTCGGCCGTCGGGGTTGTTCGGGTTGGCGAGCACCGCGATCGCCGCCTCAGCTGGAAGATCGTCAATCGAGCCAATCGGGACCGCGGCGCGGCCGGCCGCACGCCATGAGTCGGCGTGGCTGCCATAAGTCGGCGAGACGATGGCGACGGAGCCGCCTGGCTCCAGCAGCGGCAGGAGCCGGATGGCGATCTCGGTGCCCGGCACGGCCACGAGCGCGATCCCGTCGGCGAACTGGTACGCGCGGCGTGCCGATGTGAGCAGGTTCGACAAGGCATTGCGGTCGGGCAGCCGCGTCAACGATTCGAGCGCAAGCGTCGGCGCTGGCCAGCCGTTCGGATTGATGCCGGTGGACAGGTCGAGCCAGCCGGCTTCGGGCCGGCCGTAGCGCTGCTGTGCAAACGTCAGGTCGCCGCCGTGTTGCGGCCCGGCCGTGCTGTGCATGGGAGGTTCAGACATGCCCTCTCGCGGGCTGGAGGCCTCGCCCGGAGTCGAACCGGGGTAGCGGGATTTGCAGTCCCGTGCATGGCCGCTCTGCCACGAGGCCAACAGAAGGACGTGGTATAGATGGTGGGCCCGCCCGCGCAAGGAATTTCGGGCAGAAATTGCCAGAATTCCGCGCTCTCGAACAGGCTTTTGCGCGCGCCGTTAATGACGGACCAAATTGCCGGATGACGTTTTCGGGCCGGAAAAAGCGATCCCGGACGAGCCGGATGCCGACATTCGTCCATCCTCTCGGGTCGACGACCCAAGCCTGAGATCCCGCTCAAGCGATCCGCAATCTGTCGCCCGAATCCGTCGGTTCGTCTAGCAACTGCAGGAGCCGATCGAGCACGGCGGCGCGCTCCTCGGTCGTCAAAGGATTCGCCTCGAACAGATCGAGCGCCTTGATCCCCTCGGCCACGAGCAGCGCGATCAAGGACATTGGCTGGTCCGCCGCGGAGCGACGTACGCGCTCGACCATGCGCTTCTGGTGTGCGCGCACTGGGTCGAGAAGATGCGGGTTCTCCGCCAGGGCGATCAGGATGCCGTCCGGTTTCTTCTTTTGAACGCAAAAATGGTCGCGAAAGATGCGGATATAGGCGCGTGCCACCGCATTCTTGCCCTTGGACGCTCCTCCATCCTGTGCGTCCTCGATCATGGCTTCGATGCTGGTCAGGTGCTGCTCGACCAACGCCTGGATCAACGCGTCCTTCTTGGGGAAGTGATAGAGCAGCCCTCCCTTGGAGATTCCGGCCCGGCGCGCGATGGCGTCGATGGAAATGTGCGCGGCACCCGATTCCTTGGCGAGTTCCGCAGCCGCGGCGAGAATCTGGGCCCGCGCGCCACCTTTGGGATGGCCCGACCGGCTCTCGATCGTGCCGGAGAACTGGCGCGATTCTTGTTTGTCCTCGGACTTGGTGGCGGACATCAGCGCTCGTTTGGGCTCGTCAGGGCGATATTGACTTTACCGTCTGGACGGTACAGTACTTTCCGTTCGTCAGCAAGGTGCCGCAGCCCTCCCGGCCGGCAACATCGCGGATTCAACCATGAGACGCTACATCGTCGGCGCGGGCCTTCTTCTCCTCGTCGTCATCATTTGCGGCGCGTTGATCTGGTTCAATTTTTTCCGCCAAGGCATGATCGCGCAATACTTCGCACACTTCCCTGTGCCGACGGTCACGGTCTCAACGGTGGAGGTGAAGACGCAGCGCTGGATGCCCGGTATTGACGCCATTGGGACCGTCTCGGCGATCAGCGGTGTCGATGTCTCCGGCCAGGCTTCCGGCGTCATCGAGTCGATCAATTTCAAGGCCAATGACCGGGTCAAGCTCGGGCAAGTGCTGGTTCAACTCGATGACGCGATCACACGCGCCGGTCTGGTTGCGGCCAAATCGACCCTCGCCGTCAAGCAGGATGCCTTGACTCGCGCGCAGCAGCTCTTCGATCGCAACATTTCGGCGACCGCCGACCTTCAGGCGGCGCAGAACGCGGTCGATCAGGCCAAGGGTGCTCTGGAAGTCATCGAGGCGACGCTCGCCCAAAAGGCGATCACGGCCCCGTTCGCTGGCACCATCGGCATTCCGAAAGTGGACCTTGGCGAGTACCTGGCGGCCGGAACGGCGGTCGCGACGCTGCAGGACCTCAGCAAGATGCGCGTCGACTTCACCGTGCCCGAGCAGGCACTGCCCGAAATTTCACTCGGTCAGCCGGTCAGCCTGGGCCTGACCGAGGATCACCTCGACTTCAAAGGCGCGATCACCGGCATCGATCCGAAGATCGATGCGACGTCTCGTTTGGTCTCGGTCCAGGCGGTCGTGGACAATGACAACGGGACGCTGCGGCCGGGACAGTTTGCGCGCGTAAAGGTCGAGTTGCCGGAAGAGCCGAGCGTCATCGCGCTGCCGCAGACGGCCGTCGTCATCAGTTTGTACGGCAGCTACGTCTATCAGGTTGTCAGCAAACCGGCTGAGGGCGGGAAGGGTACGGACAACGGCCAGCCGGCCGCTCCCACGCTTCAGGCGAAGCAGGTCTTTGTCGAGACTGGCCGGCGTTCCGGTACCGAGATCGAGATCACCAAGGGCATTGAGCCCGGCATGCAGATCGTCACGTCGGGCCAGAACAAGCTGTCCAACGGCAGCCAGGTCGTGGTCGACAACAGCGTCAATCCGGCAACAGCGCCGGTGGCCGCGGCGGACGCCGGGAAATGAGTTTCTCGGAACGGTTCATCCGGCGACCGGTCCTCTCGACTGTCGTCGCCTTCATGATCCTCCTGCTCGGCGCGCAGGGCATCACGTCCATGTCGATCCGGCAGTATCCGAAGGTCGACGAGACGGTGATCACCGTGACCACCGTTTATTCGGGCGCCAGCTCCGATGTCATCCAGGGCTTCATCACGTCAACCATTCAGAAGGCGGTGTCGTCGGCCGAGGGCGTCGATTACGTGACATCGAAGAGCGCGCTGGGTCTCTCGACGGTTTCCGTCTACATGCGGCTCAACGCGGACCCTGACAAGTCGCTGACCGAGGTCATCGCGAAGGTGCAGCAGGTTCGCGGCCAATTGCCTTCCGACGCCAAGGACCCGGTCATCCAGAAGGGTACGGGCTTCTCCTTCGCGCTCATGTACATGGCTGCCCGCAGCAGCAACATGAACCCGCAGCAGTTGACCGAGTACCTGACCCGGGTGATCCAGCCGCGTTTCGCTACCGTAGAGGGCGTGGCCGACGCCCAGATCCTTGGCGCGCAGGAATTCGCCATGCGCATCTGGATCGATCCGGTCGCGATGGCGGCCCGCAAGGTCACCGCCAGTGACATGCTGGCGGCAATTCAGAGTTCGAACTTTCTGTCCGCCCCGGGCAGCACTGCAAACGAGTATTACGCCTATTCGATTTCGGCCAAGACCACGCTCCAGGATCCGCAGACCTTCGGCGAGTTGCCGGTGCGTGGCACCGGCGACAACGTGGTTCGCTTGCGCGACGTGGCAAGGATCGAACTCGCCGCTGCATCCACCGACGTCCGCGTCCGGTTCAACGGCCAGGACGGGGTGTTCCTCGGCCTCATGCCGACGCCCGAAGCCAATCCGATCGACGTGGCCGCCGGCGCCCGCAAGGAACTTGCCGCGATGCAGGCGGATCTGCCGGAAGGCATGCAGATCGAACTTCTCTACAATTCGACGGAAGCGATCAGCGCTTCGATCGAGGAAGTGGTGAAGACGATCGCCGAAGCCTCCGGTATCGTCGTCCTGGTCATCCTCCTGTTCCTCGGCTCGTTCCGCGCCGTGGTGATCCCGATCGCGACGATCCCGCTGTCGCTCATCGGCGTCTGCTTCCTCATGTGGGCGTTCGGCTATTCGCTGAACACACTAACCCTTCTTGCGATGGTTCTTGCCATCGGTCTGGTCGTCGACGACGCGATCGTGGTGGTCGAGAATATCCATCGCCACATCGAGGAAGGCTATCGTCCGCTGGCGGCAGCCATCCAGAGCATGCGCGAGATCAGCAGCGCCGTCATCGCCATGACGATCACGCTCGCTGCGGTGTTCGCGCCGATCGGATTCACAACCGGCGTTACCGGTTCCCTGTTCCGGGAATTTGCGCTCACCCTCGCCGGCGCAGTAGCGATATCGGGCCTGGTCGCCCTGACCATCTCGCCGATGATGTCGGCGCGCCTGCTGGTCAGCAACAGCGGTCGGTTCGCGCACGCGGTCGACCGTGTTTTCGAGTCCGTCGGCGGCTGGTACGAACGCCGGTTGACTGGTTCGCTGTCGCTGCGGCCGTTGACACTGCTGATCGTTGCCGCGCTGATCGGCACCACAGGCTTCCTTTTCACCCATACGTCGACCGAACTCGCGCCGGAAGAGGACCAGGGCGCGCTGTTCTCGGTGATCACCGGCCCCCAGTACTCGACCGTCGACTACACTTCGCTGTTCCTCAACGAGGTTGACAAGCGCACGCAGGACATTCCGGAAGTGACGACGCGCTTCTCGGTCGCCGGCTCGGGTTCGCCCAATTCGGGATTTGCCGCGTGGGTGCTGAAGCCGTGGGCCGAGCGGGCCCGGAGCCAGGCCGCGGTGCAACAGGAGATCCAGCCGCGCCTCAACAAGATCGCTGGCCTGCAGGCTTTCGTCTTCGCGATCCCCTCGCTACCGGGCACCGGCGGCGGGTTGCCCATTTCGTTCGTCATTCAGTCGACGAACTCGTCGGATCGCGTGTTCGAACAGGCCGAGGCCATTCGCACCAAGGCGATGGCGTCGGGCAAGTTCATCGTCGTCCAGGATTCCCTCTCTTTCGATAAGCCACAGGTGCAGGTCCTCATCGACCGGCAGCGGGCGGCTGCGCTGGGTATCCCGGTCTCGGACATCGCCAATACGTTAACGTTGCTTGTCGGCGGGAACAGTGTGTCGAAATTCTCCCGCGACGCGCGCGCCTACGACATCATTCCGCAGGTGCCCCAAGGGTATCGCTTCAATCCCGAAGACCTGACGAAATTCTTCGTGCGCAACCAGGCCGGCGACATGGTGCCGCTGTCGTCAGTGGTAACCATCAAGACGGAGGCGTCCGCGCCGGCGATCGAGCAGTTCAACCAGTTGAATTCAGCAACGCTGTCCGGCTTGCCGCGGCCGGGCGTGACGACGGGCGACGCCTTGAAAGTCCTTCAGGATATCGCCGCGGAGCAATTGCCGTCCGGCTACTTCGTCCAATACGCCGGCCAATCGCGCACCGAGATCGCGGCCGGGAATACGCTCCTCATAGCCTTCGGGCTCGCGATTATCGTCATCTATCTGGTGCTCGCGGCGACCTTCGAAAGCTTCCGCGACCCGTTGATCATCATGATGGCGGTGCCACTATCGCTCTTCGGCGCCACGGTCTTCCTGAATCTCGGCGTGAGCACGATCAACATTTACACGCAGGTCGGCCTCATCACGCTGGTCGGACTCATCACCAAGCACGGCATCCTGATGGTGCAGTTTGCGAACCAGCAGCGGGAAAGCCGTGATCTCGACCGGCGTGCAGCCATCATCGAGGCGGCTCGCATCCGCCTGCGCCCCATTCTGATGACGACCTTTGCGATGGTTCTCGGCGTGGTGCCGCTGTTGCTGTCCACGGGTGCCGGCGCCAAGGCGCGCTTTTCGCTGGGCCTCGTGATCGCAGCCGGCATGTCGATCGGCACAATCTTCACGCTGTTCGTCGTGCCGATGTTCTACACGTTCCTGTCGTCGCGAACCCGCAATCGGCCGGACGAGGGGGCAGATGCCGGCCTGCTTGCACCGCCCCATCCGGCACCGGCCGAGTGATGGACGCGCACATGAGTCGCGGCTTGTCAGCTTTGGCGCGCAGAGCTAATGACGGACGGGTTGGCGCGAAACCGAGTTTGGGCCGGAAATGAGCGATTTTACCGCCGCACGCACGAAGATGGTCGACAACCAGCTTCGCACGCAGAGCGTCACCGATTACGAGGTGCTCGCCGCCATGGGCGACGTTCCGCGCGAGCCGTTCCTGCCGACGGCAAGTCGCGCTCTCGCCTATATCGACCGCGACATGCTGATCAAGGAGGCCGGTCCCGACACGCCGGCCCGCTACCTCATGGAGCCGGCGCCGTTCGCGCGGCTCGTGCAACTGGCCGAGGTCACGAAATCTGACTTCGTCCTCGATATCGGTTGCGGCACCGGCTATTCGGCGGCCGTTCTGGCGAGGCTGGCCAATTCGGTCGTGGCGCTGGAATCGGACGGCGACCTTGCCGCCAAGGCGTCGGAAACCCTGGTCGACCTCGGCATCGACAACGTCGCCTTGGTGACCGGCGCCCTCGATGCTGGCTATCCCTCCGAGGGGCCGTACGATGTGATCTTCATTGGCGGCGCGGTCGAGGTAGTGCCGGAGGTGCTCCTGGCCCAACTCAAGGACGGCGGACGTCTGGTGGCCGTCGTGGGATACGGGCGCGCCTCTGCGGCCACAATCTTCACCAGAAGCGACGGCGATATTGGCAGCCGGCCGGCCTTCGACGCCGATGTCAGGCCCCTGCCGGGCTTTCGCAAGCCAAAGGCTTTCGTCTTTTAGGAATTCTTATGCAAACACAGGCTGTTGTATCGTCGCCGCAGTGTCAGAATTCCAGTGCATATGACGGCATGAACGTTTGACCCGTGCAACGGCGGGACTACACTGTGTACAAGGTCAGGATCGCCAAAGTCGGCGCGGCGAGCGGGGTTTCAGTGGTGTCATTCCTGCGTTCCAGGTTGGCGATGGTGGTGACCGTCGCCGCCATCGTAGCTGCTGCGACGCCGGCCGGCGCCGAGACGTTGGCCGAAGCGCTCGCGTCTGCGTATACGAATAACCCAACGATCAATGCCCAGCGCGCGGCGTTGCGCGCCACAGACGAAGGTGTCCCTCAGGCCCTGTCCGGCTACCGGCCGACGATCGCGGGCAGCGCGAGCGCAGCCATCCAGCATTCCTACAGCACTGGCCTGACGACGTACCCGACCACTGTCGCCATTTCGGTCGTCCAGCCGATCTTCAGCGGTTTCCAGACCAAGAACTCGGTCAATGCGGCCGAGTCGGCGGTGCTCGCCGGCCGCGAGTCGCTGCGCTCAACCGAACAAAGCGTGCTGCTCTCGGCCGTCACTGCGTTCATGGATCTCGTCGAGGCGCAGGCGAACCTCAACCTGCAAAAGCAGAACGTTGACTTCCTCGATCAGCAGAAGAGCGCAGCCGACGACAAGCTCAAGGTCGGCGAGGGCACCAGGACCGACGTCGCCCAGACGCAGTCGAGTCTGGCCGCCGGTCAGTCGCAGTACGACGCCGCTGTGGCAAACCTGAATACTTCAATCGCCACGTACGAGCAGATCATCGGACATCGGCCGCGCGCGCTCGGCACGGCGAAGCCGGTCGACTTCATGCTGCCGAAATCGCTTGATGCAGCCCTCGCAGCAGCCCTCGCGTCAAACCCGTCAATCCTGGCCGCCGTCCATAACATCGATGTGGCGTCGTACAATGTGAACGTCCTCGAAGGGGCGTTCCTGCCCAACGTGTCGGTTACCGGAACGCTGTCGCACAGCGACCCCGGCGGCCCGGGGGCGAGTTCTGATACGGCGTCCCTGTTGGGAAAACTGACTGTGCCGATCTATCAGGCTGGGCTGCCCGACTCCAAGGTGCGGCAGGCTAAAGAGACGCTCGGACAGCAACGCATCCTGCGCGACGCGGCGCTCGCTTCGGTGCGGCAGCAGTTGATTTCAGCATGGGGCACCCTGGACGCGGCGCGGGCGCAGGCACGCGCAGCCAACGCGCAAGTGCAGGCGCAGACGCTGGTGCTCTCAGGCGAGCAGGAGCAGCAGAAGGTCGGTCAAAGCACCACGCTCGACGTCCTCAACGCCCAGCAGACCCTGCTGACCGCGCGTCAGGCGCAGATTTCAGCCCAGCACGATCGGGTGGTCGCGAGCTATTCTCTGCTGTCTGCCATGGGCATGCTCAATGCGGACAAGCTTGCCCTCAAGGTCCAGCGTTACGACGAAACGGACCACTATCGGCAGGTGCGCGACAAGTGGCATGGTCTGCGGACGCCCGACGGACGCTGACCGCCGCTGAAATCGGTGTATGGGCGCGATGAGCGGCCCTCTGTCAGTTTCGATTGCGTCTCGATTTCGTTAGTCTGGAAGTGCGTGATTCGCTCGGGAATCCGGGCGCTGTTGGTCGCGTTCCGCGGACGAAATGGCGAAGCCGAGCTTGGCACAGGATCAAACCGTTGAGGACATTCTAGCGTCGATCCGCCAAGCGATTGCCGGGGAGCCGTCGCGGGGATCCGGAGTCATGCGGCCGGCGAACGCAGCGCCCCAGCCACCACGGCCCGGCAGCGTCACCGCCCTTCGGGCTGCGAGAGAGAGCGCGGGCCGCGGGATGAACGGCGGCGAGCCTCTAGCAACAGACGACGGCCCGGCAACCGTCCACCCGATCGATCGGTCCCAGATGCACGACGTGATCGAGTCCGCGATCGAGCAGGCCCTCGACGCCGTCGACCCCGACGATACACGGGCGGAAACGGCCGGTCCGGATACCATGCGCCCGACGGCACGCCGCGAGACGCCGCCAAGGCCACAGATCGAGCATCAGAACCGGCGCGAGCCGCCGCAGCATCAGCCGGCGCCGCCCGCACGTCCCGCGCCGGCACGCAGTCTGTTGTCGCCGCGTACGGATGCGGCCGTCACGGCCTCGTTCGAGGACCTCTCGCGGGTGCTCAGCGGGCATGGCGTCGACCAGACCGTCGAGAACCTTCTCAGGCCGATGCTGAAAAGCTGGCTGGACGACCATCTGCCGCCCTTGGTCGAGAAACTCGTCCGCGAGGAAATCGAGCGGGTTTCCCGCGGCCGCCGCTGATATCGGCCCGCCCGCCGGCCCGATTGACTTCCCCCCGCTGTTCCGATTTACACCGCGCAGTCAAAGACATCGGCGGAAACTCCGGAAGCGTGAATGCTCGACAAGACCTATGACGCCGGGACCGTAGAACCGCGCATCTACGAGGCATGGGAGAAGGCCGAGGCCTTCAAGGCAGGCGCGGGCGCCAAGCCCGGCGCCAAGCCCTATTCGATCGTCATCCCGCCGCCCAACGTCACCGGGTCGCTGCATATCGGCCACGCCCTCAACAACACCATCCAGGACATTCTCGTCCGCTTCGAGCGGATGCGAGGCCGGGACGTGCTGTGGCAACCGGGCATGGACCACGCCGGCATCGCCACCCAGATGGTTGTCGAGCGTCAGTTGATGGAGCGCCAGGAACCCGGCCGGCGCGCTATCGGTCGCGAGAAATTCCTCGAGAAGGTATGGGCGTGGAAGGCCGAGTCCGGCGGGCTCATCCTCAATCAGCTCAAGCGGCTTGGCGCGTCGTGCGACTGGAGCCGCGAGCGCTTCACGATGGACGAGGGTCTGTCGAAGGCCGTAGTCAAGGTTTTCGTCGACCTCCATCGCCAGGGGCTGATCTACAAGGACAAGCGGCTGGTCAACTGGGACCCCAAGCTGCAGACCGCCATCTCCGACCTCGAAGTCGAGACGATCGAGCTGAAGGGCCATCTCTGGCACTTCAAATATCCGATCGAGGGCGAGGGGCGCTTCATCACTGTCGCCACCACGCGGCCGGAGACGATGCTCGGGGACACCGGCATTGCGGTTCATCCCGACGACGAGCGGTACAAGGATCTGGTCGGCCGAAATGCGATCCTGCCGCTGGTCGGCCGCAAGCTGAAAATCGTCGCCGACACGTATGCGGACCCGGAAACCGGCTCCGGCGCGGTCAAGATCACGCCGGCACACGATTTCAACGACTTCGAGGTCGGCAAGCGCCACGACCTGGCGCAGGTCAACATCTTCGATCCCGAGGCGAACCTCGTGCTGGAAGGCAACGCGGCGTTCAGCAAAGGCGTCGAGCCGAGTGACGAGCTGACCGCAACCATCAAGGCCCTCAACGGCCTCGACCGATTTGCCGCGCGCAAGAAGGTCGTCGAGATGATGGAGGCCAAGGGGCTGGTCGAAAAGATCGAGGACCATGTCCACGGCGTGCCGCACGACGAAAAGTCGAAAACAACGGTCATCGAGCCCTATCTGACCGACCAGTGGTACGCCGACGCGGCGACGCTGGCCAAGCCGGCGATCGCCTCCGTGCGCGAAGGGCGCACCGTCATCGTTCCGACGAGCTGGGAAAAGACGTATTTCGAGTGGATGGAGAACATCAAGCCGTGGTGCATTTCGCGCCAGCTCTGGTGGGGCCATCAGAATTCCGGCGTGGTATGGGCCTCAACATCCCTACGGTAAGCACGCAAATTCAACGATCCCGGAGATCTTCGTCGCTGCTTCTGAAGAGGAGGCCTTGGAACGGGCGAGAGAGACATACAAAGGGATCAGCGTCGAGCTCGCTCGCAGCGCATCCGACTGGGACGACTGGCGAAAGAATTATGTCTACGGCTCCGAGCAACCAATCTTGCTGAAGCGCGACGAGGACGTGCTCGATACGTGGTTCTCGTCGGCGCTGTGGCCGTTCTCGACGCTCGGCTGGCCCGACCAGACGCCCGAACTTGCCCGCTACTATCCGACCAACACGCTGGTCACCGGTTTCGACATCATCTTCTTCTGGGTCGCCCGAATGATGATGATGGGCCTTCATTTCATGAAGGACGGCGAAGGCCGGCCGCAGGAGCCCTTCAAGGACGTTTATATCCACGCCCTCGTCCGCGACGAGAAGGGCGCCAAGATGTCGAAGACCAAGGGCAACGTCATCGATCCGTTGAGCCTGATCGACGAGTATGGCGCCGACGCGTTGCGTTTCACACTGGCCGCGCTCGCCGCGCAAGGCCGCGACATCAAACTGTCGGTGAGCCGGGTCGAGGGCTATCGCAATTTTACGACCAAGCTTTGGAACGCGGCGAAGTTTGCCGAGCATTACGAGTGCAAGCCGGTCCCCGGCTTCGATCCGTCAACGGCAAACGCGACGCTGAACCGGTGGATTGCCACCGAGACGACGCGCGCGATCGTCGCTGTCACTGCCGCGATCGAGGCGTACAAGTTCAACGAGGCGGCGTCGGCGATCTATCGTTTCGTCTGGAACCAGACCTGCGACTGGTACCTGGAACTCGCCAAGCCGGTACTGGCCGGCGAGGACGGGCCGGCCAAAGACGAGATGCGGGCGACCGTCGTCTGGGTGCTCGACCACATCTTCGCGTTGATGCATCCCTTCATGCCGTTCATCAGCGAGGAACTTTGGGCGAAGGCCGCGCGCGACGGCGCCGAGCCGCGACCGCTGCTGGCGTTGAGCGCTTGGCCGACCGCGGACTTCGAGGACGAAGCGGCGGCCGACGAGATCAACTGGCTGATCGACTTCATCACCGCGGTGCGCTCGGTCCGCTCCGAGATGAACGTGCCGGCCGGCGCCATGGTGAACCTCTCGGTCTCCGATGCCGCCTTCAAGACGGCCGCGCGGCTGACAAGCTACGAGACGGTGATCAAGCGCCTGGCCCGCGTTGAAACGGTCAATCTGGCGCACGCGGCGCTCAAGGGCGCCGTGCAGATCCTCGTCGGCGAGGCGACCGTCTCCATGCCGCTGGCCGGCATCATCGATCTCGATGCGGAACGCGCGCGGCTCGCCAAGGAGAGCGAGAAGGCGGCGAAAGAAATCGACAAGATCGAGGCGAAGCTCGGTAACCAGCAGTTCATGGCGAAGGCGCCGGAAGACGTCGTCGACGAGCAGCGGGAGCGTCTCGCCGAAGCGAGCCAGCTTCGCTCGCGGATCGAAGCCGCCCTGGCGAGGCTGGCGGGCTGACGGCCGGCAACCCGGGACTCGACGGAAACGGGGTTCGTGGGGCTATGATCGGGCACGAACCAGCCCGGACGGCCCAATGATTGCACGCGCAGCATACGGAATTTTTGCCCTTGCGGCGCTTAGCGCGGGGCCGGCGTCGGCTGCGTGGGTGGCGATGTCGGTCGGCGTGCCGGCGAAGGTGACGGAGATCAGGCAAGTTGACGATGCCGTCTATGCCTGGGCCGGGGACAAGTGGTTCCAGGTGTCGCTGTGCAAGGACGAACCCGCCTGTCTTGAGTCGGGGCTGCCGCCGGAGCGCGAGGTCGCGCCGGACGGAATCCCGAATGGCACCGTCGCGGTGGCGGATGGCGATGGCATCACCAGCGCCTGGTACACCGAGCCGACCGATCGCTATCCGCACGGCGCGCTTGGCGACAAGATCGAGGCCGGTGCGCTCGTCGTTCAGGATGCCTTCGGCCACCAGGCAACCGTCCGCCTCGGTCCCGACGAGGTCTTCGAGGACCTTGCCCCTCGGATTGCCGATTTTGACGAGGATGGCCGCAACGAGGTCCTTGCCATCCGCTCGTCGCTGCGGGCCGGCTCGTCCATGGTCGTCTACGACCTTGCCGGCGGAACGCTGATCGAGATCGCGACGACGCAGCCCGTCGGCCGCCCGAACCGCTGGCTGAACATTGCCGGCATCGCCGACTTCACCGGCGACCGCAGCGTCGATATCGCCGCCGTGATCACGCCGCATATCGACGGGGAGTTGCAGATCGTCACACTCGACCGCCGCCGCTTCCGCACGATCGGCAGCGCGAAAGGCTTTTCCAATCATATCTTCGGTTCTATCGAACTTGGGATGTCGGCGGTCGCCCGCATCAACGACGACAGCATTCCCGACCTGGTGGTCCCGGACGCCGATCGTCGCGTGCTGCGCATGATGACGGCTGCCGGGGGAAGCTTGCGCGAGATCGGCCGCGTGCCGCTCGACGGCGCCGCGGCGACGGCGATCGGTACGTTGTCGGCGGCCGACGGTTCGCCGGTGTTCGTGGTTGGCCTCGACGATGGCCGGCTGATGGCGGTGTCGAAAGAGAAGAAATAGCGACTGCGTCTGGAGGGGCGTTAGGAGGGTGACATGCGGGTCTTTCTTGCTGGAGCCTCGGGGGCGGTGGGACGCCGGCTGACGCCGCTCCTGCTCGCGGAGGGACACGAGGTCTTCGGCACGACGCGCTCGTCCGGCAATGCCGGTGCAATCGAAGCACTGGGCGCGGCGGCGGTTATCGTGGACGTCTATGATCCAGACGCGTTGACGGGAGCGATGCATTCGGCGCGACCCGATGTGGTGATCCATCAACTGACTGACCTGCCGAGGACATTCGATCCAGACATGCTTGCCGCGGCGGCGGCCCGCAATGCACGCCTCAGGCGCGAAGGGACGGCCAATCTCGTCGCAGCGGCCCTGGCGGCTGGTGCGCGGCGGATCGTTGCCCAGAGCATCTGCTTCATTTACGCGCCAGGTCGCGCACCGCACCTGGAGAACGATCCGCTGGATGCGGCCGTCCATCAGCGCACGACGGTCGGTGGGGTCGAAGCCCTCGAACGACTGGTGACGCGGACGCCCGGTCTCGACGGGCTGGTGTTGCGCTACGGGCGCCTCTATGGCCCGGGAACATGGCGGACCGAGCCCGGGGAGGCGCCAACGGTCCATGTTGACGCTGCCGCGGCGGCGGCACTCCGTGCCGCGGTGAAAGGTGAGCCCGGCATCTACAACATCGCCGACGAGGATGGCACGGTTTCAATCGAGAAGGCGCGTCGCGAACTCGGGTTCGATCCGGCCTTTCGGGCGGCGTAAAAAAGGGGCGCCCAGAGGCGCCCCTTGATCTACCGACCGACGCCTGGAGGCGTCAGACGGAATAATACATGTCGAACTCGACCGGGTGCGGCGTGTGCTCGAAGCGGATGACGTCTTCCATCTTCAACTCGATGTAGGCATCGATCATGTCGTCGGTGAACACGTCGCCGGCTTTGAGGAAGGCGCGGTCCTTGTCGAGGCTGGACAGGGCCTCACGCAGCGAACCGCACACCGTCGGAATCTTCTTCAGCTCCTTCGGTGGCAGGTCGTAGAGGTTCTTGTCCATCGGATCGCCCGGATCGATCTTGTTCTTGATGCCGTCCAGGCCGGCCATCAGCATGGCCGCGAAGGCGAGGTAGGGGTTCGCGCCCGGATCGGGGAAGCGGACCTCGACGCGCTTGGCTTTCGGGTTGCTGGCGACCGGGATACGGCACGAAGCGGAGCGGTTGCGGGACGAGTAGGCAAGGAGCACCGGCGCCTCGAAGCCCGGCACCAGCCGCTTGTACGAGTTGGTCAGCGGATTGGTGAAGGCGTTGAGCGCTTTGGCGTGCTTGATGATGCCGCCGATGTAGTACAGGCACTCCTGCGACAGATCGGAGTAGAGCTTGCCGGCGAAGAGCGGCTTGCTGCCCTTCCAGATCGACTGGTGGACGTGCATGCCCGAACCGTTGTCGCCGTAGACCGGCTTCGGCATGAAGGTGGCGCTCTTGCCGTAGGCATGGGCAACCTGGTGGATGCAGTATTTGTAGACCTGCAGATGGTCGGCCATCGTGACGAGCGGGCCGAACTTCAGGCCGAGCTCGTGCTGGGCCGAGGCCACTTCGTGGTGATGCTTCTCGACCTTGGCGCCCATCGACGCCATCGAGCCGAGCATCTCCGTGCGCATGTCCTGCAAGGAGTCGATCGGCGGCACCGGGAAATAGCCACCCTTGGTCTTCACCCGGTGGCCCATGTTGCCGGTCTCGTAGTCGGTGCTCGAGTTCGTCGGCAACTCGATGTCGTCGAGGCGGAAGCCTGTGTTGTACGGCTCGGCCGAATATTTCACGTCGTCGAACACGAAGAACTCAGCCTCGGGGCCGAAGAACGCCATGTCGCCGACCTTGCTCTGCTGAAGATAGGCGATCGCCTTCTTCGAGATCGAACGTGGATCGCGCGAGTAAGGCTCGTTGGTCAGGGGTTCGACAACGTCGCAAATGACAACGAGGGTTGTCTGCGCGAAGAAAGGATCGATGCACGCCGTGTCGGGATCGAGCATCAGCTTCATGTCGGATTCGTTGATCGCCTTCCAGCCGGCGATCGACGAACCGTCGAACATCAGGCCTTCGGCGAAAGCCTCATCGTCGATCAGGCCGACGTCGAACGTCACGTGCTGCCATTTGCCGCGCGGGTCGGTGAACCGGAGATCGACGTACTTGACGTCCTTCTCCTTCATGAGCTTCAGGACGTCCTTGGCTGTAGTCATTAGTGTCCTTCCTTCTTTCTCAGCCCTGATACAGGTGATGTTGGGAATGCGGGCGCCCGACGGAGGTCAGGCAACGACGGGCAATTGTTGAGACGGCATGCGATCAGATCGCGTCGTTGCCGCTTTCGCCGGTACGGATGCGGACTGCCTCCTCGATGTTCGACACGAAAATCTTGCCGTCGCCGATCCGCCCGGTTTGCGCGGCTTTGCGAATGGCGTCGACGGCGCGGTCGACCATCTCGTCGGACAGAACGATCTCGACCTTCACTTTGGGCAGGAAATCGACCACATATTCGGCGCCGCGATAGAGCTCGGTGTGACCCTTCTGACGGCCGAATCCCTTGGCTTCAGTCACGGTGATGCCTTGCAGGCCGACTTCCTGAAGCGCTTCCTTTACCTCGTCGAGTTTGAAAGGCTTGATGATCGCTTCAATCTTCTTCATTGCCTCCGCATCTCCGAATACAGCTGGTGGCCCGGGGTTTGAGCCGGTCCGGCTGGCAAATTGCACGGTCCATGCCAGCCGTTGGTTGTTCGGGAATTGGCAGTTTCTTAGGCTGCCTCCCGCGTCGCACCATGATTGCGGCGCGGGACTACGTCAATCGCCGCTGAAGGATTAGGCAAGTGACCAAAAATGCATCAATCGAGTCACAGTGGGCGGCGACCTTCGAGAACCTGCTGGTTTCCGGTGGGGATCATGGTGAAAGCGAGCCCCGGCAGGTCGGGCTGCTCGCTGATCCCATCGAAGTTCTGACACCGGAGGAGATGGGGCGGGCCGACCAACTCACCATCAGCGCCGGAACGCCGGGGATTACTCTGATGGAGGCCGCCGGCGTGGCGGTCGCCGAAGCGGTTCACGATCTGCTCCCGCAGGGCGGCCGCGTGGCGGTCATGACCGGTCCCGGCAACAATGGCGGCGACGGTTTTGTGGCGGCGCGGTTGCTGCAGGAGGCCGGCTACGCGGTCACGGTCGGATTGTTGACCGCGCGCGACCGGCTGAAGGGCGATGCAGCGTTCGCCGCGGCGGCCTGGACGGGATCGAGCAAAGGACTGGCGCCCAGCATTGTCCAGGATGCCGACCTGATCGTCGACGCGCTGTTTGGCGCGGGCCTCGACCGGCCGGTGGAAGGGGTTGCCGCGCAGGCCATCGCGGCGGTCAACAGGTCCGGCCTGCCGGTCGTGGCCGTCGATCTGCCCAGCGGCATAGACGGGCGCACCGGCCAGATCCTCGGCACGGCGGTTCAGGCGACATGGTCGGTGACCTTCTTCCGCTTGAAGCCGGGCCATCTGCTCGCGCCGGGCCGTTCCTACGCCGGCAAGAAACTGGTCGCCGATATCGGGATCGACGAGCACGTCCTGACGACGATCATGCCGAAGACCTACTGGAACCGTCCGGGTCTGTGGTCGCTCCCGGCGCTGGCGCCCGACGGCCACAAATACGATCGTGGCCACGCGGTTTTGGTGTCGGGTCCTGCCACACGCACTGGCGCAGGCCGACTGGCCGCGCGCGGTGCGCTGCGCGCCGGGGCGGGGCTTGTCTCGCTGGCCTCGCCGCCAGAGGCGCTCGCGGTCAATGCCGCGCATCTCACCGCGATCATGCTGCTCCCGATGAACGGGGCCGTCGGCCTGACGGCGATCCTTGCCGACAAGCGCCGCAATGCCGTCGGGCTCGGACCGGCGCTGGGCGTTGGCGAGGAGAGCGCCAAGCTGGTTGAGGCGGCGCTGTCGATGCCCGCCGCCGTCGTCCTCGACGCCGACGCGCTGACCTCATTCGCCGGCAACCCGGAACGTCTGTTCAATGCCGTCAAGAAGCACCGCGCGCCGGTTGTGGTGACGCCGCACGAGGGCGAATTCGCGCGCCTGTTCCCGATGTTCGCCAGCATCGAATCCAAGCCCGAGCGGGCGCGCCAGGCGGCCGTGGCCTCCGGCGCGATCGTCGTGCTCAAGGGCCCGGACACCGTGGTCGCCGCGCCGGACGGTCGTGCGTCCATTGCCGGCAACGCGCCGCCGGCCCTGGCGACGGCTGGCAGCGGTGATGTCCTCACCGGCATGGTCACCGGGATGCTGGCGCAAGGCATGCTGGGCTTCGAAGGGGCCTCCGCGGCCGTCTGGCTGCACGGTGCCGCTGCCCGGACCATTGGTCGTGGGCTGATCGCCGAGGACTTGCCTGAGGCGTTGCCGGCGGTGTTCGCCCAGCTCGGCGGCGCATGACAGGTTCGATAAGCGGCCGATTGTCCGGGCGTTTTCCCTTTGAACCGGGCAAAACCCGATGATATAGAGGCCGCGCCTGGCTGGAGCCTCGGCCCGCGGCCATCCTGAGCCGGGCGCGTTTCCGATCGGAGGAGTGTTCGCCGTGTCGGGGACCGCGCCGGGCGGGCGTGGCGGAACTGGTAGACGCGCGGGATTTAGGTTCCCGTGACGAAAGTCGTGGGGGTTCGAGTCCCTCCGCCCGCACCAAACGCCTCCGGCTACGCTTCTCGAAACGATCGGGACGGGGCAGGGGCCGTTGGTGCGGCTGGAATGTTGAGTGGCGAGCTAAAGGATGGAACGGCCA
Source organism: uncultured Alphaproteobacteria bacterium (assembly GCA_963781775.1). Lineage (GTDB taxonomy): Bacteria > Pseudomonadota > Alphaproteobacteria > Rhizobiales > Kaistiaceae > CAVSRC01. The sequence goes on from CAWAHE010000003.1 coordinate 211,567, forward strand.
AGATGCAAGTAAACGAGACTCTGGTCGACGAACTCAAACGAGAATTTGCGGTCGTCGTACCGGCCACCGAGCTCGACAATCGTCTGGTCGAACGTCTGAGTTCGCTCAAGGACGAGGTTCGTCTCAAAGGCTTCCGCCCGGGCAAGGTGCCGATCAGCCACCTGAAGCGGCTCTATGGCCGCTCCGCGATGGCCGAGATCGTCCAGGACGTGCTGGCCGAGGTTGCGCGCAACACGCTTTCCGAGCGCGGCGAGAAGGCGGCCATGGCGCCCGACTATCGGCTGCCGGAAGACGAAGGTGTCGCCAACGAAGTTCTCAACGGCAACCACGACCTCTCCTACACGATGGCGTACGAGGTGTTGCCGAAGGTCGAACTGGTCGACTTCAAGACGGTCTCGATCGAGCGCCCAACCGTCGAAGTCACCGATGCCGAGGTGGACGAACAGGTCGAGCGGCTTGCCGAGAGCACGCGCAGCTACACCACCAAGGCCGGCGCCGCCGATGTCGGCGACCGCATCACCGTGGCTTATGTCGGCAAGGTCGATGGCGAGCCGTTCGAGGGCGGCAGCGACGACAACGCCGTCATCAAGATTGGCGACAAGCAGTTCATTCCGGGCTTCGAGGAGCAGCTGGTCGGCCTGTCCACCGGCGATGCCAAGACCATCACGGTGACTTTCCCAGCCGACTATGGCGCGGCGAACCTCGCCGGAAAGGATGCGACATTTGACGTCACGGTCAAGGCGGTGGCTTCCGCCGACAAGGTGGAGATCGACGACCAATTGGCCGAGCGGCTTGGCCTGGAGTCGATTGCCAGCCTGCGCGACACCGTCCGCCAGCAGCTTCAGGCACAGTACACGCAGGCCATCCGCCAGAAAGTGAAGCGGCAGCTGCTCGACCAGCTCGACGCAACCCACAAGATCGAACTGCCCCAGCGCATGGTGGAGCAGGAGTTCGAATCGATCTGGCGTCAGATCGTCGCCGAGCTTGGCAACAGCGGGCGCACTTTCGAGGACGAGGACACGACCGAGGAGAAGGCGCGCGCCGAGTATATGGCCATCGCCGAACGCCGCGTGCGGCTCGGCCTGGTCATGTCTGAAATTGGCGAACGCGCCAATGTGGAGGTGACCGAGGAAGAGGTCCAGCGCGCGATGGCTGCCCAGATGCGCCAGTTTCCCGGTCAGGAACAGGCACTTATCGACTACTACCGCAAGAATCCCGACGCGATCGCCGCGCTGCGTGCGCCGATTTTCGAGGAGAAGGTGGTCGATTACCTGATGGAACTGGTCAAGGTGACGGACAAGCCGATTTCGCGCGAGGAATTGATGCGCGAGGACGACGACGACCGCCTGGTCTGACCGGGGTCCGTTTACGCCACTTTCGGCCACCCCTTCCGAACGCGCGGTCCATGCCATATCTATGGGCCGCATCGTCGGGGATTCGCGAGGGCGATCCCCATAACGTGGGGCGGTGGCGCTCCTTTCCAGCGCCAGCCCGGCGCCAGCCGGCCGAAGGATTTCCATGAAAGACCCGATCGATACCTACATGCAGCTCGTGCCCATGGTGGTCGAGCAAACCAATCGCGGCGAGCGCGCCTACGACATCTATTCGCGCCTGCTGAAGGAGCGCCTGATCTTCGTCACCGGTCCGATCGAGGACCACATGGCGTCGCTGATCATCGCGCAGCTTCTCTTTCTCGAAGCCGAGAACGCGAATAAAGAGATCGCCATGTACATCAACTCGCCCGGTGGCGTGGTGACGTCCGGCATGGCGATCTATGACACCATGCAGTTCATCAAGCCGGCCGTGTCGACCCTGTGCATTGGTATGGCGGCGTCGATGGGTTCGCTGCTGCTGTGTGCGGGGGCGGCCGGCATGCGGTTTGCGCTGCCCAATGCCCGCATCCTGGTCCATCAGCCGTCGGGCGGCTTCCAGGGGCAGGCATCGGACATCGAGCGGCATGCCGAGGACATGGTGAAAATGAAGCGGCGGCTGAACGAGATCTACGTGAAGCACACCGGTCAGAACTATGAGACGATCGAGCGCACGCTCGATCGCGACTACTTCATGACCGCCGACGACGCCAAGAAGTTCGGCATCGTCGACAACGTGCTGAGCGACCGGGCCGCACTGGAGACGGCGGAGGGCAAGGCCCGCGACAAATAAAGGTGGCATCGGCCGCCATATCATGGCCATCCGCGGCGTTAAGTATCTCTTGAATAAATCGCGGATACCATGATTGAGTCGCCGGGTGAGATTGCGCCGGCAGGGCCGGGCGTTAAGGTTGAGGTGAATGTTCGCGCGACGGGCGGGCGCGGGCCGCTAGAACAGTCGGGAAGCCAGCGGCGAATCGGCCGCAGCAGTGATGAGGTAACGGAATGAGCAAGGTCAGCGGCACCGATAGCAAGAACACGCTCTACTGCTCGTTCTGCGGCAAGAGCCAGCACGAAGTCAGAAAACTCATTGCCGGTCCGACCGTGTTCATCTGCGACGAATGCGTCGAGCTGTGCATGGACATCATCCGCGAGGAGAACAAGACCTCCGCGCTGAAGTCTCGCGACGGCGTGCCGACGCCGACCGAAATCTGCAACGTCCTCGACGACTACGTCATCGGGCAGCGTTACGCCAAGCGCGTGCTGTCGGTGGCCGTTCACAACCATTACAAGCGCCTGAACCATGCCGCCAAGAACAACGACGTCGAGCTGGCGAAGTCGAACATCCTGCTGATCGGGCCGACCGGTTGCGGCAAGACGCTGCTCGCGCAAACGCTCGCGCGCATCCTCGACGTGCCCTTCACCATGGCCGATGCGACGACGCTGACCGAAGCCGGTTACGTCGGCGAGGACGTCGAGAACATCATCCTCAAGCTGCTGCAGGCCGCGGACTACAATGTCGAGCGCGCTCAGCGCGGCATCGTCTACATCGACGAGGTCGACAAGATCAGCCGCAAGTCCGACAATCCGTCGATCACGCGCGACGTGTCGGGCGAGGGGGTGCAACAGGCGCTGCTCAAGATCATGGAAGGCACCGTCGCCTCGGTGCCCCCGCAGGGCGGTCGCAAGCACCCGCAGCAGGAGTTCCTGCAGGTCGACACGACAAACATCCTGTTCATCTGCGGCGGCGCCTTCTCGGGCCTTGAGAAGATCATCTCCGATCGCGGCCGCAAGACCTCGATCGGCTTCGGAGCGAACGTCTCGGCGCCGGAAGATCGCCGCGCCGGCGAGGTGTTCCGCAACGTCGAGCCGGAAGACCTGCTCAAGTTCGGCCTGATCCCCGAATTCGTCGGGCGGCTGCCTGTGCTTGCCACCCTCGAGGACCTCGACGAGGACGCGCTGATCAAGATCCTGACCGAGCCGAAGAACGCACTGGTCAAGCAGTACCAGCGGCTCTTCGACATGGAGAACGTCGATCTGTCCATCCATCCGGATGCGCTGACGTCGATCTCCAAGAAGGCGATTGAGCGCAAGACCGGCGCCCGCGGCCTGCGTTCGATCATGGAAGCGATCCTGCTGGAGACGATGTTTGATCTGCCCGGCCTCGACGGGGTGCAGGAAGTGGTCATTTCCGCAGATGTCGTCGAGGGCAAGGCGCGGCCGCTCTACATCTACTCGGAGCGCCGCGAAGACGTCGGCTCCACAGCCTGACCGGTGCCGCGGGGCGGCCGGAGGCCGCACACAGCCATGCATTTGCACGCCGGAGCCGCGCCTTGACACCTCCGGCCGGCAACGCCACCTAATGCACAACTGTCGGCGTAAGCGTCGGTTGATTCAGGTGTTTCAGCCCTTATGTCGGTGGCCCGCCGCCTGACCGGTTCGCCGCCTTCCCAAGGCGAGCCGGCAAGAAAGGAAATGATATCGCATGACTACGGAACGGTCGGGTTCAATCGGACTTCCCGCCAGCGAGGGCGACATTTTCCCCGTGCTGCCGCTGCGCGACATCGTTGTGTTTCCCCATATGATCGCGCCGCTTTTCGTCGGCCGCGAGAAATCCATTCGTGCGCTCGAAGAGGTGATGCGCGCCGAGAAGCAGATTCTCCTGGTTACGCAACAGAACCCCAGCGAGGACGAGCCCAAGCCGGAGACGCTCTTCAACGTCGGCACGCTTGCCTCCGTGTTGCAGCTCCTCAAGCTGCCGGACGGTACGGTGAAGGTGCTGGTCGAAGGCGCCGGCCGCGCTGAAATCCGCCGGTTCACGGACAACGAATCTTATTACGAGGCGCATGCCCACAGTCTGCCCGAGGTCGTCGGCGACACCGTCGAGGCCGAGGCGCTGGCCCGTTCGGTGATGGCCGAGTTCGAGAATTACGTGAAGCTCAACAAGAAGATTTCGCCCGAGGTCGTGGGCGCGGTCGGCCAGATCGAGGATTATTCCAAAGTCGCCGATACGGTCGCGTCGCACCTGGCGATCAAGATCGCCGAGAAGCAGGGCATCCTGGCCCTGCCGACCGTCGTCGAGCGACTGGAGCGTGTGCTCGGCCTGATGGAGAGCGAAATCTCCGTCCTGCAGGTGGAGAAGCGCATCCGCAGCCGCGTCAAGCGTCAGATGGAGAAGACGCAGCGCGAGTACTACCTGAACGAGCAGATGAAGGCCATCCAGAAGGAACTCGGCGACTCCGAGGACGGCAAGGATGAGCTTCAGGAGCTCGAGGACAAGATCGCCAAGACCAAGCTCTCCAAGGAGGCGCGGGAGAAGGCGACCAACGAGCTGAAGAAGCTGCGCCAGATGAGCCCGATGTCGGCTGAGGCGACGGTGGTTCGCAACTACCTCGACTGGCTGCTCGGCATCCCGTGGGGCAAGAAGTCCAAGGTCAAGTACGACCTGAACTACGCCCAGGAGGTGCTCGACGCCGACCACTTCGGCCTGGAGAAGGTCAAGGACCGCATCGTCGAGTATCTCGCGGTCCAGAGCCGTTCCAACAAGCTTCGTGGCCCGATCCTGTGCCTCGTCGGCCCGCCCGGCGTCGGCAAGACCTCGCTCGGCAAGTCGATCGCCAAGGCGACCGGCCGCGAGTTCGTGCGTATGTCGCTCGGCGGCGTGCGCGACGAGGCCGAGATCCGCGGTCACCGGCGCACCTACATCGGTTCGATGCCAGGCAAGGTCATCCAGTCGATGCGCAAGGCCAAGAAGGTCAATCCGCTGTTCCTGCTCGACGAGGTCGACAAGATCGGCATGGATTTCCGCGGCGATCCGTCGTCGGCGCTGCTCGAGGTTCTCGACCCCGAACAGAATTCGTCGTTCAACGATCACTACCTGGAGGTCGACTACGATCTGTCGAACGTGTTGTTCATCACCACGGCGAACACGCTGAACATTCCGGCGCCGCTGATGGACCGCATGGAGATCATTCGCATCGCCGGTTACACCGAGGATGAGAAGATCGAGATCTCACGGCGCCACCTGATGCCCAAGATCCTGAAGGAGCACGGGCTGGAGGCGAAGGAGTTCAGCGTCGACAACGAAGCCTTGAAGACGGTCATCCGGCGCTACACGCGTGAGGCCGGCGTTCGTAACCTCGAGCGCGAACTGGCGACTTTGGCGCGTAAGGGTGTCAAGGAGCTGATCCTGTCGAAGAAGAAGACGATCAAGATCACGCCGAAGAATATCGAGGACTTCCTCGGCATTCCGCGGTTCCGCTACGGCGAAGTCGAGGCGGAGGATCTGGTCGGTCTGGTGACCGGCCTGGCATGGACCGAGGTGGGGGGCGAGCTGCTCACCATCGAAGGCGTCATGATGCCGGGCAAGGGCAAGATGACCGTCACGGGCAACCTCCGCGACGTGATGAAGGAGTCGATTTCGGCGGCGGCCTCCTATGTCCGCAGCCGTGCCATCGACTTCGGCATCGAGCCACCGATGTTCGACAAGAGGGACATCCACGTGCACGTGCCGGAAGGCGCGACACCAAAGGACGGTCCCTCGGCGGGCGTCGCCATGGTCACGGCGATCGTCTCGGTGATGACCGGCATTCCGGTTCGCAAGGATGTCGCCATGACCGGCGAGATCACGCTGCGCGGCCGCGTGTTGCCGATCGGCGGGCTCAAGGAGAAGTTGCTGGCGGCGCTGCGCGGCGGCATCAAGCAGGTGCTCATTCCGGAGGACAATGCCAAGGATCTGGCGGATATCCCGGACAACGTGAAGAGCGGCCTGGATATCGTGCCGGTGGCCCGGATGGAGGACGTGCTGAAGTACGCCCTGGTCCGCCCGCCGGAGGCGATCGAGTGGGATGAGGCAAAATCGCCGCCCGCTCCAGTGGTCGCCGACGACGACGCTGCGGCCGCCCAGACAGCGCACTAAGCAATTGATATGATTGAATAAACAGCGCCCGCCCTTCGGCGGGCGCTGTCGTTTTCAACCTGCCTCATATTCAATCAAAATCGCGGGATTCCGCCGTTTTCGCTTGCCACCAGCGGCTTTTGGAAGGACTGTCCCCCCTGAAGTCGGGGGCACGATTCGCCTTTCGGCTCTGACCAGGGAAAGGGAGTATCCATGAACAAGAATGATCTTATCGCGTCTGTCGCCGAGCGGACGGGCATGTCCAAGGCCGGCGCGGGTCAGGCCGTCGACGCGACATTCGACGCCATCACGGAATCGTTGAAAGCCGGCACGGAAGTCAAAATCATTGGTTTCGGGAATTTCGCAGTGGCGCAGCGCGCCGCCAGCGTGGGGCGTAACCCGCGCACCGGCGAGGCGATCCAGATCGCCGCGTCGAAGACACCCAAGTTCAAAGCGGGCAAGGGGCTGAAAGACGCGGTCAATCGCTGATCGGCGTCGCTTCCGTTTTCCTGACGGGCCCCGTGCCATGCGCGGGGCCTTGTCTTTTTGTGGGTTTGGGGTCGTGCGTCGCGCCCGTCGGCCTTGCGCGCCGGGGGGGCGATCCACTAAATGCCGGGCACGCCGGGCGGGCGGTTAGCTCAGTTGGTAGAGCGCCACGTTTACACCGTGGATGTCGGGAGTTCGAGCCTCTCACCGCCCACCAGCCTGCGCACCAAGCCCCTTCGGACGCCGGTGTCGTTCTGACCCCGAGAATCCTTGACTTGGCTGGGGCGCTCGCTTAACTCCAGCCGGCGCGAAGGTTCCCTTCGCACAACGCCCGCGGGGGCGTAGCTCAGTTGGTTAGAGTGCCGGCCTGTCACGCCGGAGGTCGCGGGTTCGAGCCCCGTCGCTCCCGCCAGTTTCCTGAAATTTCCCTGTCTCTTTCAATCGCCGATCATTGGCGAGACGGTCTTCGCTGGTGGTCGCGGGCGTGCGGCGTATTCTTCCATTCGGCGACGGTCTGCCGCCGCTTTCGGGCCTTGCGACTCCCAGCCCGCTCGGCTAAGCCTCCGCCACGCTCTTCCCAGCCTGGAACCTCTCAAGAAACGGGCTGGAAATCGCGGCGTTCGGCTAGGCAGGGCGAGGGCTTGCCGCTACGCTGCAATGCGATATGTGTGACGGAAACGACGTTCGCGAACGGCTTGGCCGTGGCGACCGGAGGGCAGAATGGAAGACCTGTTGAGTGCCTATCTGCCGATCGTGGTGTTTATGGGCATTGCGGCAATCATCGGTCTGGCGCTGCTCGTCGCTCCTTTCATCGTCGCCTACAAGAATCCCGATCCCGAAAAGCTGTCGGCCTACGAGTGCGGCTTCGCGGCGTTCGACGACGCGCGCATGCAGTTCGACATACGCTTCTACCTGGTCGCCATCCTCTTCATCATCTTCGATCTCGAGGTCGCCTTCCTGTTCCCGTGGGCGGTGTCGTTCGGCACCCTCGGCTGGGCCGGCTTCTGGTCGATGATTGTGTTCCTCGGCGTGCTGACGATCGGTTTCGTTTATGAATGGCGGAAGGGGGCTCTGGAATGGGATTGACTGCGCCCGCCGGCAAACCCCTGGTCTCCGCTTCGGGCAAGCCGCTTGCCCGCAATGACGACCCTTATTTTGTCGAAATCAACAACGAGCTGGCGGACAAGGGTTTCCTCGTCACCGCCACCGACGATCTGATCACCTGGGCGCGTACCGGCTCGCTCATGTGGATGACGTTCGGGCTCGCCTGCTGCGCCGTCGAAATGATCCAGGTGTCGATGCCGCGCTACGACGTAGAGCGCTTCGGCTTCGCGCCGCGCGCCAGCCCACGCCAGTCCGACGTGATGATCGTGGCCGGAACGCTGACCAACAAAATGGCCCCGGCGCTCCGCAAGGTTTACGACCAGATGCCGGAGCCCCGCTACGTGATCTCGATGGGATCGTGCGCCAACGGCGGCGGCTACTACCATTATTCGTATTCGGTCGTGCGCGGGTGTGATCGCATCGTGCCCGTCGATATTTACGTTCCCGGCTGCCCGCCGACCGCCGAGGCGTTGCTCTACGGCGTATTGCTTCTTCAGAAGAAGATCCGGCGTACCGGAACGATCGAGCGCTGAGCGAGCAGGGGGCGGGTCTTGGACGAGACACTCAAGGAGCTCGGGGAATACATCGCGGCCACGCGTGGCGAGGCCGTGGCCGAGTGGCATCTCGCCTATGGCGAATTGACCATCACGGTCACTGCCAGCGAGATCGTGTCGTTCGTGCGCTTCCTGCGCGACGACCCTCGCCTGGCCTTCGTCAATCTGACCGACGTTTGCGGCGTCGACTGGCCGCAGCGCGAGAAGCGCTTCGACGTCGTCTATCATTTGCTCAGCCCGGGCCACAATTCGCGCATTCGCATCAAGGTGATGACCGACGAGGTGACGCCAGTGCCCTCGATCACACCCGTCTTCCCGGGCGCCGATTGGTTTGAGCGCGAGGCCTACGACTTCTACGGTATGCTGTTCACCGGCCACCCGGACTTGCGACGCATCCTGACCGACTACGGTTTCGAGGGGCATCCGCTGCGCAAGGATTTCCCGCTGACCGGCTTTGTCGAGGTACGCTACGACGACGAACTGAAACGAGTGGTCTACGAGCCGGTGAAGCTCGCGCAGGAATTCCGCGATTTCGATTTTCTGTCGCCGTGGGAAGGCACCGACTATGTGCTGCCGGGGGACGAGAAGGCGAAGCAGTAATGGCCGAGACCGACGTCCGCACGTTCAACATCAATTTCGGGCCGCAGCATCCCGCGGCCCACGGTGTGCTGCGTCTCGTGCTGGAACTGAACGGTGAGGTCGTCGAACGTGTCGATCCGCATATCGGCCTGCTGCATCGGGGCACCGAAAAGCTGATCGAGCACAAGACCTACCTTCAGGCGGTGCCGTATTTCGATCGGCTCGACTACGTCGCGCCGATGAACCAGGAGCACGCCTTCGCGCTCGCCGTGGAGAGGTTGCTGGGCATCACAGTGCCGCGCCGCGGCCAACTCATCCGCGTGCTCTATTGCGAGATCGGGCGACTGCTCAATCACCTTCTCAACGTGACCACGCACGCGCTCGACGTCGGCGCTCTGACGCCGCCGCTATGGGGCTTCGAGGAGCGCGAGAAGCTTATGGTCTTCTATGAGCGCGCCTCGGGCAGCCGTATGCACGCGGCGTATTTCCGGCCGGGTGGCGTTCATCAGGATTTGCCGCAGAAGCTTGTCGACGACATCGGCGCGTTCTGCGATCCCTTCCTCAAGGTTCTGGCCGATATCGACGAACTTTTGACCGGCAACCGCATCTTCAAGCAGCGCAACGTGGATATCGGCGTGGTCAGTCTCGACGACGCATGGAAGATGGGCTTCTCCGGCGTCATGGTGCGCGGTTCCGGCGCCGCCTGGGACCTGCGCAAGGCGCAGCCCTATGAGTGCTACGAGGAGATGGAGTTCGACATTCCTGTCGGCAAGAACGGCGACTGCTACGACCGCTATCTGATCCGCATGGAAGAGATGCGCCAAGCGGTCAGGATCATGAAGCAGTGCGTCGAAAAGCTGAACAGTGAGGACGGTAAGGGCCCGGTCAGCTCCGACGATGGCAAGGTCGTGCCGCCAAAGCGCGGCGAGATGAAGCGTTCGATGGAAGCGCTAATCCACCATTTCAAGCTCTACACCGAGGGCTACCACGTCCCCGCCGGCGAGGTTTACGCGGCCGTCGAGGCGCCGAAGGGCGAGTTCGGCGTCTATCTGGTTGCTGACGGCACCAACAAGCCTTACCGCTGCAAGATCAAGGCGCCGGGATTCGCGCATCTGAGCGCCATGGACCACATGACCCGCGGCCACATGCTGGCCGACGTGACCGCCATCCTCGCCTCGCTCGACATCGTCTTCGGGGAGGTCGATCGCTGATGGCCGTTCGTCGCGTCGCAGAGGTCCAGCCCGAGAGCTTCGCCTTCACGCCGGCGAACCTCGAATGGGCAAAGAAGGAGATGGCGAAGTATCCCGCCGGCCGGCAGGCCTCGGCGGTGATTTCGCTGCTCTGGCGGGCGCAGGAGCAGGAAGGCTGGGTCTGCGAGCCGGCGATCCGCGCTGTGGCAGCCCTGCTCGACATGCCGAACATCCGCGTGCTCGAGATCGCGACCTTTTACACCATGTTCCATCTGGAGCCGGTCGGGAGCGTCGCGCACTTCCAGGTGTGCGGGACGACACCGTGCTGGTTGCGCGGCGCCAACGACATCAAGGATGTTTGCCGGCACCGCGTCCACGCCGAACAGCATCACCTGTCTGCCGACGGCAAATTCTCGTGGGAGGAGGTCGAGTGCCTCGGCGCCTGCGTGAACGCGCCGCTGGTGCAGGTCGGCGCCGATACATTCGAGGACCTGACCACCGAAAGCTTCGGCAAGCTGATCGACGATCTCGCGGCGGGACGCAAGGTGAAGCCGGGCACGCAGATCGATCGCCAGTTCTCGGCGCCGGTCGGCGGGCCAACAACACTGACCGATGAGGCGCTCTATACCGGCAAACGCGACAGCGGTGACGCCGGACCCTCGCTCACCGACACCGATGCCAAGAAGCCGACCGAACAGGCGGGCGCGCGGGAAGCCCCGGCGGCGACCGCTCCGCTCAAGAAGAACCCGGAAGACGACAAGCCCAACCCTGTTTCCAAGCAGTGACGGAAGTGCGCTGACCAATGCTGGCCGACAAGGACCGCATCTTCACCAACCTCTACAACCGCCATGATTGGGGGCTGAAGGGGGCCATGGCCCGTGGCGCCTGGGATGGAACCAAGGCGATTCTCGAGCGGGGCCGCGATGCCATCATCAACGAGATGAAGGCGTCGGGTCTGCGCGGCCGCGGCGGAGCCGGCTTCCCGACCGGGTTGAAATGGTCCTTCATGCCCAAGGAATCGAAGGACGGTCGCCCCAGCTATCTGGTTGTTAATGCAGACGAATCCGAGCCTGGCACGTGCAAGGACCGCGAGATCATGCGGCACGACCCGCACACGCTGGTCGAGGGGTGCCTGATCGCCGGTTTTGCCATGGGCGCGCACACGGCCTTCATCTACGTGCGCGGCGAGTTCATTCGCGAACGCGAGCATTTGCAGGCGGCGGTCGATCAGGCTCTCGAGGCCGGCCTGATCGGCAAGAACAACAAGAACGGCTGGGACTTCGACATCGTCGTCCATCACGGCGCCGGCGCCTATATCTGCGGCGAGGAGACCGGCCTTCTCGAGAGCCTCGAAGGCAAGAAGGGCATGCCACGGCTGAAGCCGCCATTCCCCGCTGCCGTCGGCGTCTATGGCTGCCCGTCCACCGTCAACAATGTCGAGTCGATCGCGGTTGCACCGACCATCCTGCGGCGCGGCGCGGCATGGTTCGCCGGCATCGGCCGGCCCAACAATGTCGGCACCAAGCTCTTCTGCATTTCCGGACACGTCGAGAAGCCGTGCACGGTGGAGGAGGAGATGGGCATCCCACTGCGCGAGCTGATTGAGCGGCATGCCGGCGGCGTCCGTGGTGGCTGGGACAATCTGCTTGCCGTCATTCCCGGCGGCGCGTCAGTGCGTTGCCTGCCGGCATCGCTTTGCGATGACCTTCCGATGGATTTCGACTCGCTGATGAAGTTGCGATCGGGCCTTGGCACGGCCGCAGTTATCGTCATGGACAAGTCCACCGACATCGTCCGCGCCATTGCGCGGCTTTCGTACTTCTACAAGCACGAGAGCTGCGGCCAGTGCACGCCATGCCGCGAGGGCACCGGCTGGCTATGGCGCGTGCTTGAGCGGATGGCCGACGGACGCGCCGAGAAGCACGAGATCGATCTGCTCCTCGATGTGACGACCCGGATCGAGGGGCATACGATCTGCGCCCTCGGCGATGCCGCCGCGTGGCCGGTGCAGGGATTGATCGCGCATTTCCGCGGCGAAATCGAGCGCCGCATCGACAGCTACCATTCGGTGCGCCCGAAAGTCGGCGAGCCGATGATGACCGAAGCGGCGGAGTAGGACCGATGCCGGTTGTAAAAGTCGACGGAAAAGAGATCGACGTACCGGCCGAATTCACGCTGCTGCAAGCGTGCGAAGCGGCCGGCGCCGAGATTCCGCGCTTCTGTTTCCACGAGCGCCTGTCGATCGCCGGCAATTGTCGCATGTGCCTGATCGAGGTGAAGGGCGGACCGCCGAAGCCGCAGGCGAGTTGCGCGATGGCGGTGCGCGACCTCCGTCCGGGGCCGAATGGCGAGCCGCCGGAAATGTTCACCAAGTCGAAGATGGTGAAGAAAGCGCGCGAAGGCGCGATGGAGTTCCTGCTTATCAATCACCCCCTCGACTGCCCGATCTGCGACCAGGGCGGCGAATGCGACCTGCAGGACCAGGCGATGGCCTACGGCGTCGACGGCAGCCGCTTCGAGGAGAACAAGCGCGCGGTCGAAGACAAATACATCGGCCCGCTGGTCAAGACGACCATGACCCGCTGTATCCATTGCACGCGCTGCATCCGTTTTGGCGCGGAAGTCGCTGGCATCGAGGATCTCGGCGCCACCGGCCGCGGCGAGGACATGGAGATCACCACCTATCTCGAGCGCGCGATGCGCTCCGAGCTTCAGGGCAACGTCATCGACCTCTGCCCGGTCGGCGCGCTGACCTCGAAGCCATACGAATTCCACGCGCGCCCGTGGGAACTGATCAAGACCGAGTCGATCGACGTGATGGATGCGGTCGGCTCGGCGATCCGCGTCGATACGCGCGGCCGCGAGGTCATGCGCATCCTGCCCCGCCTCAACGAGGCGGTGAACGAGGAGTGGATCTCCGACAAGACCCGCTTCATCTGGGACGGTCTGCGCACCCAGCGTCTCGACCGCCCCTATGTCCGCCGCAACGGACGGCTTGAGCCGGCGACGTGGGGTGATGCGTTTGCAACCATCGCCGCCAAGGTCAAAGCGACGAAGCCGGAGGGCATCGGCGCCATGGTTGGCGATCTTGCCGCGGTCGAGGAAATCTTCGCCCTGCGCGAATTGATGACCGCGCTCGGCGTCAAGAACCTCGATTGCCGGGAAGAGGGCGGCAAGCTCGATCCGGCGCTCGGCCGCGCCAGCTATATCTTCAATCCGACGATCGCCGGCATCGACCACGCCGACGCGATCCTCATCGTCGGCTCGAATCCGCGCCGTGAGGCGGCGGTATTGAACGCGCGCATCCGCAAGCGCTGGCGCATGGGCGATGGCGTGAAGATCGGCGTCATCGGCGAGCAGGCCGACCTGACCTATCCTTACGAATACCTTGGCGCTGGACCGCAGACGCTTGCCGATGTCGCCGAGGGCAAGGGCGCCTTCGGTAAGGCGATGGCGGATGCACAGCGACCGCTGATCATCGTCGGGCAGGGCGCGCTGAGCCGGCCGGACGGAATGGCAGCGCTGGCGTTTGCCGCCAGAATTGCAGCGAGCGGTACGCGTCAGGAGGGCTGGAACGGTCTGGCGGTTCTGCATACGGCCGCGGCGCGGGCCGGTGCGCTTGATCTCGGCTTCGTGCCGGGCAAGGGCGGGCTCGACACGATCGGAATGGTCGCGGCCGCCGCCACGGGCGAGCTTGGCGTTCTGTTCCTGCTCGGCGCCGACGACATCAATATGACTGCTCTCGGCGATGCCTTCGTCGTCTACCTTGGCACCCACGGCGACGCCGGCGCCCACCGCGCCGACGTGATCCTGCCCGGCGCCGCCTACACCGAGAAATCGGGCACATACGTCAATACCGAAGGACGGGTGCAGATGGCCGAACGCGCCGCCTTCCCGCCGGGCGAGGCCCGCGAGGACTGGGCGATTCTGCGCGCACTTTCCGAGATGGTTGGCCAGCGCCTGCCGTTCGATACGCTGGCGGACCTGCGCCGGGCCCTCTATGCCGCCCATCCGCATTTCATGCGGGTCGATCAGATCGAGGCCGGTTCGCTGGACGACGTGAAAGCGATGGCGGGCCGGGCGGGTGCGGCCGGCAATGAGCCATTCCGCAGCGTGATCGGCGATTTCTACCTGACCAATCCGATCGCTCGCGCTTCGGCGGTCATGGCCGAGTGCTCGGCGCTTGCTGCCGGCAAGCTCGCGACGGCGGCGGAGTAGGCGGACATGGGCGCATTCGTCAGCACCTACGTCGTACCCGGCATCATCATGGCTGCCGAGAGCGTACTGCTGCTGGTGGTGCTGCTGATCTTCGTCGCCTACATCCTCTATGCCGACCGCAAGATCTGGGCGGCGGTTCAGATGCGGCGCGGGCCGAACGTCGTCGGACCGTGGGGCCTGCTGCAGAGCTTCGCCGACCTCATCAAGTTCGTGCTCAAGGAGCCGATCATCCCGTCCGGCGCCAACAAGGGCGTCTATCTGCTGGCGCCGCTGGTCACCGCTACGCTGGCGCTCTCCGCCTGGGCGGTCATTCCGTTCGACGCCGGCATCGTGATCGCCAACATCAATGTCGGCATTCTCTACCTGTTCGCGATTTCGTCGCTGGGCGTGTACGGCATCATCATGGCCGGCTGGGCGTCGAATTCGAAATACCCGTTCCTCGGCGCACTGCGCTCGGCGGCGCAGATGGTGTCCTACGAAGTCTCCATCGGCTTCGTGCTGATCACGGTGCTGCTTGTCGTCGGCTCGCTCAATCTGACCGACATCGTGCTGGCTCAGAAGGACGGTCTCGGCACGCGGCTCGGCCTGCCCAACAGCCTGCTCGACTGGCACTGGCTGCCGCTCTTTCCTATGTTCATCGTCTTCTTCATTTCTGCGCTGGCAGAGACCAGCCGCCCGCCCTTCGACCTGCCTGAGGCTGAGTCGGAACTGGTCGCCGGCTATGCCGTCGAATACTCCTCGACGCCATTCCTGCTCTTCTTCCTTGGCGAATACGTTGCCATCGTGCTGATGTGCGCGTTCACCACGATCCTGTTCCTGGGCGGGTGGCTGCCGCCGATTGCGATCGCACCATTCACCTGGATCCCCGGCATCATCTGGTTCGTGATCAAGGTCTGCTTCGTTTTCTTCATGTTCGCCATGGTCAAGGCGTTCGTGCCGCGCTACCGCTACGACCAGTTGATGCGGCTCGGCTGGAAGGTGTTCCTGCCATTGTCGCTGTTCATGGTCGTCCTGGTGGCGGCATTCCTGAAGCTGACGGGCTGGGCATAGGCGCGGAAAACGATCATGCGACTTGACCAAACCGCGCGAGCGCTCTTCCTCACCGACTTTGTCGGGGCGCTGTTCCTGTCGTTGCGCTATTTCTTCGGCAAGAAGGCGACGCTGAACTATCCCTTCGAAAAGGGACCGGTCAGTCCGCGCTTCCGCGGCGAACATGCGCTGCGCCGCTATCCCAATGGCGAGGAGCGCTGCATCGCCTGCAAACTGTGCGAGGCGATCTGCCCGGCGCAGGCGATCACCATCGAGGCCGGGCCGCGCCGCAACGACGGCACCCGCCGCACGACGCGCTACGACATCGATATGGTGAAGTGCATCTATTGCGGCTTCTGCCAGGAGGCCTGCCCGGTGGATGCCATCGTCGAGGGGCCGAACTTCGAGTTCGCGACCGAGACCCGCGAAGAGCTCTATTTCGACAAGGACAAGTTGCTCGCCAACGGCGACCGCTGGGAGCGCGAGATCGCCAACAATATCACGCTGGACTCGCCCTACCGATGATCCTCAGCGCTCTCTTCTTCTATCTGTTCTCGGCGGTGATTATCGCCTCGGCGATCATGGTGATCGGCGCGCGCAACCCGGTCCACTCGGTGCTGTTCCTGATCCTTGCGTTCTTCAACGCGGCGGGTCTGTTCGTGCTGCTCGGGGCCGAGTTCCTGGCGATGATCCTGGTCGTCGTCTATGTCGGCGCGGTGGCCGTGCTCTTCCTGTTCGTCGTGATGATGCTCGACGTCGATTTCGTCGAGCTTCGCCAGGGGTTCCTCAACTACCTGCCGGTCGGTGGGCTGGTCGGCGTCGTGCTGCTTGCCGAATTGCTCGTCGTCCTCGGCGGGTGGGCTTTCGCGCCGGCGACGGCAACCCATGTCGTGCTTCCCATCAGCGGCTCGATGAGCAACACCGCCGCCCTCGGCGAGGTGCTCTACACGCGCTACATTTTCTTCTTCCAGGCTGCCGGGATGGTCCTGCTCGTCGCCATGGTCGGCGCCATCGTGCTGACCCTGCGCCACAAGCCCAACGTGAAGCGCCAGTCGATCGCCGAGCAGGTCAACCGCTCGCAGGTGATCGAGGTGCGCAAAGTCGAGTCGGGGAGGGGCCTCTGATGACCGTCGGCCTGTCGCACTATCTGACCGTCGCGGCGATCCTGTTCACGATCGGCGTCTTCGGCATCTTCATCAACCGCAAGAATGTCATCGTCATCCTGATGTCGGTCGAGCTTCTGCTGCTCGCCGTAAACATCAACCTGGTAGCGTTCTCGGCATTTCTCGGTGATCTCGTCGGCCAGGTCTTTGCCCTGCTGGTGCTGACCGTCGCCGCTGCGGAAGCCTCCATCGGCCTCGCTATCCTCGTCGCGTTCTACCGCAACCGCGGTTCGATCGCCGTCGAGGACGTCAACATGATGAAGGGCTGAGGCCGGGATGTATCAGGCAATCGTCTTTCTGCCTCTGCTCGGCGCGATCATCGCCGCTGCGATCACGCTGGTCGGCGCTCGTCGCCGCAATCCGGGAGGCGAGGCGGGCGAACATGAACCCAATGGCCGCGGGCGCTCCCATGCCCGCGATCATCACGATGCTGGGCACGACGATCACGATCACGAACCGGCGGCGGAAGGCTCGCGCGCGGCGGAAATCATCACCAGCGGCTTCCTGGTGGTCGCGGCGCTGCTCTCGTGGGTTGCCCTCCTCTCGGTCGGTTTCGGAAGCGGCGAAGTGCTGCGCGTGCCGATGTTCAACTGGTTCTCTTCCGGGACGCTTGCCGTCGATTGGGCGCTGCGCATCGATACGCTGACCGCCGTGATGCTGGTCGTGGTCAACACGGTCTCGGCGCTGGTCCACATCTACTCGATTGGCTACATGGCGCATGACCCGTATCGGCCGCGCTTTTTCGCCTACCTCTCGATGTTCACCTTTGCCATGCTGGCGCTGGTCACGTCGGACAATCTCGTCCAGCTCTTCTTCGGGTGGGAAGGCGTCGGCCTTGCCTCGTATCTGCTGATCGGCTTCTGGTACAAGCGGCCAGCGGCCAACGCCGCGGCGATCAAGGCGTTCGTCGTCAACCGCGTCGGTGACTTCGGTTTCGCTCTCGGCATCTTCGGCGTCTTCTTCCTGTTCCACTCGGTGGACTACGAGACGATTTTCGCGAACGCGCCAAGCGTCGCCGGCACGACCATGCATTTCCTGTCGTGGAACCCGGACGCGCTGACCGTCGTCTGCCTGCTGCTCTTCATGGGCGCCATGGGCAAGTCGGCGCAGTTCCTCCTGCACACCTGGCTCCCCGACGCGATGGAAGGCCCGACGCCGGTTTCGGCGCTCATTCATGCGGCGACCATGGTGACGGCTGGCGTGTTCATGGTTGCCCGCCTGTCGCCGCTCTTCGATCATGCGCCGGTGGCGCTGGCGACCGTCACGTTCTTCGGCGCCACCACAGCATTCTTCGCCGCGACCGTCGGCCTCGTCCAGAACGACATCAAGCGCGTCGTTGCCTATTCGACCTGCTCGCAGCTCGGTTACATGTTCGTCGCGCTTGGCGTCGGCGCCTATCCGGTGGCGATCTTCCACCTGTTCACCCATGCCTTCTTCAAGGCGCTGCTGTTCCTGGGCTCCGGCTCGGTCATTCACGCCGTCGCCGACGAACAGGACATGCGCAAGATGGGTGGCTTGCGGCAGCACATCCCGCGAACCTACTGGATGATGGTGATCGGCACGCTTGCCCTTACCGGCTTTCCGTTGACCGCCGGCTATTTCTCCAAGGACGCGATTATCGAGGCGGCATATTCAGGCATGAATCCGCTGGCCGGCTATGGCTGGATGATGACCGTATTCGCCGCGCTGCTTACGGCGTTCTATTCGTGGCGACTGATCTTCATGACGTTCCATGGGCGCGCCCGTGCGCCGGCGGAAGTGATGAAACACATTCACGACTCGCCGCTGGTGATGATGGTGCCGCTCTACGTGCTGGCGGCCGGCGCGCTGTTCGCTGGCCTGATCTTCAGCGGTCCTTTCATCGGCGAGGGCGCGGCGGAATTCTGGAAGGGCGCTGTCGTCGTGATGCACGAAGAACACGCGCCGTCGTTCTGGATCACGATCTTGCCGACTGTGATGATGGCGATCGGCGCCGGCATCGCCGTCTGGTTCTACCTGCTTGATCCGCGCGTGCCGCGGCGCCTCGCGCGTCGCAACGACTGGCTCTACCGGTTCCTGCTGAACAAGTGGTACTTCGACGAACTGTACGATGTGCTGTTCGTTCGCTCGGCCAAGTGGCTCGGTCGCTTCCTGTGGAAGAAGGGCGATGGCTGGATGATCGACGGTTTCGGCCCGGACGGCGTTTCGGCGCGCGTGCTTGATGTGACTAGCCGGGTGGTGCGCCTTCAGTCGGGCTACCTCTACCACTACGCTTTCGCCATGCTGATCGGCGTTGCCGCGCTGATCACATGGCTGATGTTCGTGGCGTGAGGATCCAATGAACGATTGGCCGATCCTCTCCACAGTAACCTTCCTGCCGACGGTCGGTGCGCTGCTGGTGCTGGTTATCCGCGGCGACGACGAGATCGCGCGGCGCAACATCTATCACGTCGCCTTGTGGACCACGGCGGTCACGTTCGTGCTGTCGCTGTTCATCTGGGCAAACTTCGACATCAGCGATCCCGGCTTCCAGATGGTCGAACAGGCGTCGTGGATCAGCAGCAAGATCGGTTACAAGATGGGCGTCGACGGCATCTCGATGCTGTTCGTCATCCTGACGACCTTCCTGATGCCGCTCTGCATCCTCGCCAGCCGCCTGACGGTGCACAAGTACTTCAAGGAGTACATGGTCGCCTTCCTCGTGCTCGAAACGCTGATGATCGGCGTCTTCTGCGCCCTCGACCTGGTGCTCTTCTATGTCTTCTTCGAAGGCGGCCTCATCCCGATGTTCCTGATCATCGGCATCTGGGGCGGCCCGCGGCGCGTCTATGCCAGCTTCAAGTTCTTCCTCTACACGCTGACCGGCTCCGTGCTGATGCTGCTTGCCATCCTCGCCATGTATTGGCAGGCCGGCACCACCGATATTCCGACGCTGCTCAATCATCCGTTCCCGGCGTCGATGCAGACATGGCTGTGGTTCGCGTTCTTCGCCTCGTTCGCGGTCAAGATGCCGATGTGGCCGGTGCACACCTGGCTGCCGGACGCGCACGTCGAGGCGCCGACGGCCGGTTCCGTCGTGCTGGCGGCCATCCTCCTCAAGATGGGCGGCTACGGCTTCCTGCGTTTCTCGCTGCCGATGTTCCCGCTGGCCTCGGCCGAACTGGCGCCTTTCATCTTCGTCCTGTCGGTCGTCGCGATCATCTACACGTCCTATGTGGCGCTGATGCAGGAGGACATGAAGAAGCTCGTCGCCTATTCGTCGGTGGCGCACATGGGCTTCGTCACCATGGGCATCTTTGCGATGAATGCGCAGGGCGTGCAGGGCGGCATATTCCAGATGCTGTCGCACGGCATCGTATCGGGCGCGCTGTTCCTCTGCGTCGGCGTGATCTACGACCGCATGCACACGCGTGAGATTGTCGCCTATGGCGGGCTGGTCAACCGCATGCCGATCTATGCCGCCGTGTTTCTGGTCTTCACTCTCGCAAATGTCGGCCTGCCTGGGACCAGCGGCTTTGTCGGCGAATTCCTTACACTGCTTGGCACATTCCAGATCAACACCTGGGTGGCGTTCTTCGCTACTACCGGTGTCATCCTGTCGGCCTGCTATGCGCTCTGGCTCTACCGCCGCGTGATCTTCGGCGTTCTCGACAAGGAAAGCCTCAAGGCGATCCTCGATCTTTCGGGACGGGAAATCGCGATCCTCGCGCCGCTCGTCGCTCTGACCATTTTCTTTGGCTTCTACCCGGCGCCGGTGATGAACGTTACCGCTGCGGCGGTCGATCAACTCGTCAGCAACTATCAGGCAGCGCTGTCGGCGGCGGGCAAACTCGCCACGGTGGCGCAGTAGCGGGGCGGGGTCATGCCGATCGACTTTTCATTCCTGCCCGCGCTTCCGGAGATCGTGTTGGCCGTCGGGGCACTCGCGCTGCTCATGGTCGGCGTCTTCGGCGGGGACCGGGTTATTACATTGGTGACGACGCTCGCCGTGCTGCTGCTGGCGGTGGTTCTGGCGATCGTGATCGCCGTCCCGGGAGACGGCACCACGTTCAACGGCGCGTTCGTGCTGGATCCTTTTGCGCGCCTGATGAAGGTGCTCGTGCTGATCGGCTCCGGCGTCGCCATCGTCATGTCGGCGGGCTTTGCGCGCGCGCAGAAATTCGAGCGCTTCGAGTATCCGGTGCTCATCGTCATCGCCACGCTCGGCATGATGATGATGATCTCGGCCAACGACCTGATCGCGGTCTATCTCGGCCTCGAGCTTCAATCGTTGGCTCTCTACGTGGTCGCCGCCATCAACCGTGACTCGGTGCGTTCGACCGAAGCCGGCCTCAAATATTTCGTCCTCGGGGCGCTCTCGTCGGGCATGCTGCTCTATGGCGCGTCGCTGGTGTACGGCTTCACCGGGCAAACGACATTTGCGGGTATCGCCGCCGCGCTCCAGGGCGGCGCTTCGGTCGGCCTCGTCATCGGCATGGTCTTCTTGATCACGGGCTTCGCCTTCAAGGTCTCGGCGGTGCCCTTCCACATGTGGACGCCCGACGTCTATGAAGGCGCGCCGACGCCGGTCACCGCGTTCTTTGCGGCAGCGCCCAAGGTGGCGGCGATGGCGCTTTTCGTCCGCGCGATGGTCAGCCCGTTCGCCTCGATCACCCATGACTGGCAGCAGGTCATCACCTTTATCTCCATCCTGTCGATGGTGCTGGGCGCATTTGCGGCCATCGGCCAGCGCAACATCAAGCGACTGATGGCGTACTCGTCGATCGGGCACATGGGCTACGCGCTGGTCGGGCTTGCCGCCGGCACACAGGCGGGCGTGCAGGGCGTGATCATCTACATGCTGGTCTATATGGCGATGACGCTGGGCACCTTCGCCTGCATTCTCTCGATGCGGCGTGGCGAGAGCATGGTCGAGGACATTAGCGATCTGGCCGGCCTGTCGCGAACCAATCCGACCATGGCCTTCATGCTGGCGATGCTGCTTTTCTCGCTGGCCGGCATCCCGCCGCTGGCCGGCTTCTTTGCCAAATTCTACGTATTCCTCGCCGCAATCGAATCCGGGCTCTACGTGCTGTCGGTCATCGGCGTTCTGGCTAGTGTCGTGGGCGCCTACTACTACCTGCGCATCGTCAAGATCATGTATTTTGACGAGCCGGCAGGGGGCTTCGCACCCATGCCTTCGGAACTGCGCGTGGTGCTTGGCTTCAGCGGGGCTTTTGTCCTGTTCTTCATCTTCATCGCCGGCCAAGTCGGCGGCGCCGCGGAGCTTGCCGCGAAGACCTTCTTCTAGGTCGATGGGAGCGGTGCTGCCGGGCGGCTATCGCCGCGAACACCACGACAGCCTGCCGTCCACAAATGCGCGCGCG
Source organism: uncultured Alphaproteobacteria bacterium (assembly GCA_963781775.1). GTDB lineage: Bacteria > Pseudomonadota > Alphaproteobacteria > Rhizobiales > Kaistiaceae > CAVSRC01. The sequence goes on from CAWAHE010000003.1 coordinate 233,502, forward strand.
CTTGCTGCTGCTCGCGCCGGCGAACCCGGCGGCCTGTGGGTGACCGCCGGCAGGCAGACAGAGGGCAAGGGCCGCCGTGGTCGTGGCTGGGAAACGGAGACGGGAAACCTCGCCGCTTCGCTCCTGTTGATCGATCCGGCGCCTCCGGAAATTGCTGCCACCATTTCCTTCGTCACAGCGCTGGCGCTGCATCAGGCCGTCCTCGACATGGCCGGCCCGGCCGTTGCGGAGCGTCTCGCGCTGAAATGGCCGAACGATCTGCTGCTCGATCGGCTGAAGGTTGCCGGCATCCTGATCGAAGGCGAGAGGCTGCCATCGGGACAGTTTGCCGTGATTGTCGGCATCGGCGTCAATTGCATTTCGCATCCCGAGGTCACGGGCGGGCACGCGGCCGGCGATTTCGCCGGGCGTGGTCTGCCGCTCGACGCGGAAACGCTATTCGATCGGCTGGCGATCCGCATGGCGGTTGAGTTGCCCGTCTGGGATCGCGGCAATGGGTTCACTGTCATCCGTGAGGCCTGGCTCGCTCGTGCGGTCGGGGTCGGCGAGCCGGTCCGTGTCAATCTTGCGGCCGGCTCCATCGACGGGCGGTTCGAGGCCCTCGACGATGCAGGGCGGCTGGTGCTGCTTCGCGGAGACGGGCGCCGCGAGACGGTTGGCGCCGGCGACGTTTTCCTGATGACGGCGGGCTAGGGCGGCATGCCGCGCACCCCGCAGGACGAGCTGGTCTTTCTGCCGCTGGGCGGGGTCGGCGAGATCGGCCGGAACCTAGGGCTCTACGGCTACGGTCCGCGCCACGACCGCACCTGGCTTGCGGTCGATTTCGGCGTTTCTTTCGCTCACGCCGATCTGCCCGGCGTCGATCTCGTCTTGCCCGATATCGGCTATCTCGAAGAGGAGCGCACCAACCTCGTCGGCATCGTCATCACCCACGCCCATGAGGATCATTTCGGCGCCCTGATCGATCTGTGGCCGCGCCTGCGCGTTCCGGTCTATGCGACCGCGTTCACCGCGCATTTGCTTGCCGCCAAGATCGCAGGCGAGGCCGGCGCGGCGCCGGTGCCGGTCAACATCGTCAAGCCCGGAGATCGCATTCCACTGGGGCCGTTCGAGGTCGAATACATCAACGTCGCCCATTCGATTCCCGAATCCAACGCACTCGCCATTCGCACACCGCTCGGCCTGGTGGTTCACAGTGGCGATTGGAAACTGGACGACCATCCGACCGTCGGCCTGCCGACCGACGTGAAACGGTTGAAGGAATTGGGCGAGGAGGGCGTGTTGGCGCTCATCTCCAACTCGACCAATGCCATGCGCGAGGGGCGCAGTCCGAGCGAGACCGAGGTCGAGCGGGAACTCGCCGAGATCATCCGGGGGGCGCGCGGCCGGCGAGTCGCCTTCACGACTTTCGCGTCAAATGTCGGCCGGCTGCGGTCGATTGCGCTGGCCGCCCGCGAGGCCGGCCGCGATGTCGTCGTTGTCGGTCGCGCCATGCGCCGCGTCCTCGAGGTGGCCGGCGAACTTGGCATGCTCGAGGACACGCCGCCGTTCCTTGACGAGGAAGCATACGGCTACCTTCCGCGCGACAGGGTGGTGGCGCTGCTGACCGGCAGTCAGGGCGAGCCGCGCGCCGCGCTTGCCCGCATCGCCTTCGACGACCATCCCCGCATCGAACTGGCGCAAGGCGACATCGTCGTGTTCTCCGCACGGGCCATTCCCGGCAACGAGGCGGAGATCAACCGCATCATCAATGCGCTGACGGCGCGCGGCATCCGGGTCATCACCGACCGTGACCGGCTCGTCCACGTCTCGGGTCATCCGCGCCGCGACGAAATGCGCGAGATGTATGCTTGGCTCAAGCCGCGCATCGCCATTCCCGTCCACGGCGAGGCGATGCACCTCGCCGCGCACGCCGATCTCGCGCGCGAACTCGGCGTCGCGACTGTCGTCGAGGTCGAGGACGGCGTGATGACACGGCTGGCGCCCGATCCGGTGGATCAGGTTGACGAGATCGAGGTGAACAACCTCTACAAGGATGGCCGCCTCATTGCTGACCTGGAAGGAATCGGCGTCGCCGCACGCCGGCGGCTATCATTTGCAGGCCATGTCGCGGTTTCCGTCGTCATCGACGAAAAAGGCAGCGTCCGGGGCGATCCCGAGATCGAACTGATCGGGGTGCCCCGGTTCGACGGCGTCGGCCGACCGATGGAGGCGGTGGCGATGGATGCGGTCCTTGCCACGCTCAATTCGGTGCCGCGCCCGGTTCGGCGCGATCCCGATGCGCTCGGCGAGGCCATCCGGCGAGCCGTGCGCGGCACCATCGCCCAGGCGTGGGGCAAAAAGCCCATTTGCACGGTCTTCGTCGCGGTCGTATGAGCGGGCGATGATCGGCCGTCTCAACCACGTTGCCATAGCGGTCGCCGACCTCGACGCCGCCGCGTCGCTCTATCGCAACATGCTCGGCGCTCAGGTGTCCGAGCCGGTCCCCCAGCCGGAGCACGGGGTCACGACTGTCTTTGTCGAGTTGCCCAACACCAAGGTCGAGCTGATCGCGCCGCTCGGCGAGCAATCGCCGCTCAAGGGATTCCTCGAGCGCAATCCGTTCGGCGGTGTCCATCACATCTGCTACGAGGTCGCCGACGTTCGCGCCGCCGGCCGTGACCTCGCGGCGCGCGGCGCGCGCGTTCTCGGCGACGGCGATCCCAAGATCGGCGCCCATGGCAAACCTGTCATTTTCGTGCACCCGAAAGACTTCCTCGGCACGCTGATCGAACTGGAGGAGGCATGATCCGCCGATGAGCCTGATCGCGGTCGTCGCCGTCTATTTTGTCCTGTGGTGGCTGGTTCTGTTGGCGGTATTGCCGTGGGGCATGCGCACGCAGGAGGAGGAAGGCGAGATCGTTCTCGGCACGGCGCACAGCGCGCCGGTTCGCCCGATGCTGGTGAAGAAGGTCATCGCCACGTCGATCGTGACGGCCATTCTCGTCGGGGTTTTGTGGTTCGTGACCGACACATACGGTCTGAGCGTGTGGACGGTCGCGGACTGGTTCGATTTGCGCCAATAAAAAAGCAAGGCCTTTCGGCCTTGCTCATCGAGTTCCGCGTCTTAACCCTTCGTGCCTCGTCCTCGATCCAATTGGCTGATTGGACCTCTTTGGTGGACGCTGCGGCGGCTATCCTTTTGGACGCGCCTGAAGGGATCTTCCTCCCAAGACTTAGACCGCGATGCCGTATTTTCGGGGCGGTCACCGAAGTAGCTGGCGCCGTCCTCTATTATCTTGAAACCCTACCGAAACACGATCCGCTTGTCACCAATTTGTGCGTCGCCGCCTAATATTTTTGCACGAATCGGACGTTCGGAGCCAAATGTTTGCTGGCTCGTTGCTGGCAACCGGCATGTGCGCCGGTGAGGGCTGTTGGCCGCGGGCAAAAGGGCTTGTGTTTTCATGAACATGCCGGTTCACTGCGCCGCCATTCCGTGCCCGGAGAGCCAATGATGCGCCTGTCCCGCTATTTCATGCCTATCCTGCGCGAGGCGCCTCGGGAGGCAGAAATTGTCTCACATCGGCTCATGTTGCGCGCCGGCTTGATCAGGCAGCAGGCCGCGGGCATCTACTCATGGTTGCCGCTAGGTGCGCGCGTGCTGGCGAGGGTCGGGCAGATCGTCCGCGAAGAGCAGGATCGATCGGGCGCGGTCGAGATCCTGATGCCGACAATTCAGCCCGCGGATCTCTGGCGCGAAAGTGGTCGCTACGAGGACTACGGCAAGGAGATGCTGCGCATCAGCGACCGCCACGAGCGTGACATGCTCTATGGGCCGACCAACGAGGAAATGGTGACGGAAATCTTCCGCGCCTATGTCAGCAGCTATCGCGCGTTGCCGCTGAACCTTTATCACATCCAGTGGAAGTTCCGCGACGAGGTGCGTCCGCGGTTCGGCGTGCTGCGCGGCCGCGAGTTTCTGATGAAGGATGCCTATTCTTTCGACATCGACGAGGCGGCGGCGCGCGTATCCTACAACAAGATGTTCGTGGCCTATATGCGCACCTTCAAGCGGATGGGGCTGACCGCGATTCCGATGCGCGCCGATACCGGTCCGATAGGCGGCGATCTCAGCCACGAGTTCCTTGTGCTGGCGGAGACCGGCGAATCGGGTGTCTTCTGCGATCGCGAAATCCTCGATCAGGTCGTGCCCGGCGAGGATGTCGACTACGATTCGGACCTGACGCTTTTGATCGCACCGTGGACGTCGTTCTACGCGGCTACCGAGGATGTGCACGACGCCGCGCAATTCGAGCGCGAGGTGCCGGAAGCGCGGCGGCTGAACACGCGCGGCATCGAGGTCGGCCAGATCTTCTATTTCGGCACCAAGTACTCCGTGCCCATGAAGACGATGGTGTCCGGACCCGACGGCGTCGAACGGCCGATTCACGGCGGTTCCTATGGCGTTGGCGTCTCGCGACTGGTCGCGGCGATCATCGAAGCCAGCCACGACGACGCCGGCATCATCTGGCCGGACAGCGTCGCGCCGTTCCAGGTCGGGCTGATCAACCTCAAGGCCGGCGACGCGGCGGTGGACGCAGCGTGCGAGACACTGCATGAACGTCTCACCAATGCCGGAATCACCGTGCTGTACGATGATCTCGACCAGCGCGCCGGCGCCAAGTTTGCGACCATGGACCTCATCGGCCTGCCCTGGCAGCTGATTGTTGGTCCGAAGGGCCTCGAACGCGGCGAGGTCGAATTGAAACGGCGGGCAACCGGGGCGCGCGAAACGCTGGGGCTGGATGCGGCGGTGAACCGCCTGACCGCCCCGTAAGGAGAAGGCGCATGGCCAAGGGACCGAAGGCAGCGGCGGCAGCCCCGACCGGTACCCGGCCTTTCGCCCGGTTCGAGTGGATGCTGGCCGGCCGCTATCTGCGTTCGAGCCGGCGCGAGGCGTTCATCTCGGTTATTGCCGGGTTCTCGTTCATCGGCATCATGCTCGGCGTCGCCACGCTGATCATCGTCATGGCGGTGATGAACGGTTTCCGTACTGAACTCATCAGCAAGATTCTGGGCCTCAACGGCCATGTTATTCTCCAGCCGACCGACACCAAGCTGACCGACTACGCCGAGGTCGCCCAGCGCGTCGGCGCCGTGCCCGGGGTCAAATCGGCGATCCCGCTGGTCGAGGGGCAGGCGCTGGCCAGCGGCACCACCACCTCGAGCGGCGTGCTGGTCCGCGGCATCCGCCAGCAGGACCTGCCCAAGGTCGGCGGCATCTACAACAACATCCGCCTTGGCACGCTGGACAATTTCGACGAGTTGGGCGGCGTCGCCATCGGCACGCGGCTGGCGACGCAACTCGGCCTGTCGCTCGGCGACAAGCTGACGCTTGTCACGCCACGCGGCAGCGTGACGCCGATGGGCGTGACGCCGCGCATCAAGGCCTATCCGGTGGTGGCGATCTTCGAGATCGGCATGTCGGAATACGATTCCACGTTCGTCATCATGCCGTTCGCTGATGCGCAGGTGTATTTCAACCTCGAAGACGAGGCGAGCGCGGTCGAGATCTACCTGAACAACGCTGACATGGTCGACACGCTGCGGCCGGCAATCGAGAATGCGGCCAATCGGCAGGTTCTGCTCACCGACTGGCAGCAGCGCAATGCGACCTTCTTCTCGGCCCTTGAGGTTGAGCGCAACGTCATGTTCCTGATCCTGACGCTGATCGTGCTGGTGGCGGCGCTCAACATCATCTCCGGCCTGACCATGCTGGTGAAGGACAAGGGTCACGACATCGCCATTCTGCGCACCATGGGCGCGACGCGTGGCGCGATCCTGCGGGTATTCTTCATCACTGGTGCGTCCATCGGCACGGTTGGGACGCTGGCCGGGCTGGCGCTTGGTGTCGTCGTCAATCTCAACATCGAGTCGATCCGCCAGTTCCTGTCGCAGCTGACGCGCACCGAGCTGTTCTCGCCCGAGCTCTATTTCCTCAGCCAGCTGCCGGCGGAAATGAACATGCGCGAAACGATCACGGTTATCGTGATGGCGCTGGCGCTGTCCTTCCTGGCGACGCTTTACCCGGCATGGCGGGCGGCGCGCCTCGATCCTGTCGACGCGCTGCGTTACGAATGAACGCACCGCCGCAGCGCCCCGAGAGACCCGCGGCCAAGCCGGTCCGCCGACCGGTTCTGCGGCTTGACGCCGTGGAGCGGCACTATCGCGAGGGCGCGGGTCAGTTGACCGTGCTCGATGGCGCCGACCTGCAGATCTACCCGGGCGAACTGGTCGCGCTGGTGGCGCCATCCGGCGCCGGCAAATCGACGCTGCTCCATATTGCCGGATTGCTTGAGCGGCCCGATGGCGGCGAGGTGGTCATCGGCGGCCGCCCGACCGGCAAACTCTCGGACACCGACCGAACCACGCTTCGCCGGCTGCATGTCGGGTTCGTCTACCAGTTCCACCACCTCTTGCCCGAGTTCACAGCGCTGGAGAACGTGATGATGCCGCAGCTCATTCGCGGCATCGACAAGCGCGAGGCAGGACGGCGGTCCCTGCAGCTGCTGACTTATATGCGGGTGCGGGATCGCGCCAGCCACCGCCCAGGCGCACTGTCGGGCGGCGAGCAGCAGCGGGTTGCCATTGCGCGCGCCGTCGCCAATGCGCCGCGCTTGATCCTCGCCGACGAGCCGACCGGCAACCTCGATCCGACCACCGCGGATTTCGTCTTCGACGGGCTGACCCGGCTGGTGCGGGCGTCCAAGCTCGCGGCGCTCATCGCCACCCATAACCACGATCTCGCCGCCCGCATGGACCGGTGCATCACGTTGATCGACGGTAAGGTGGTCGAGCTCAGCCGCGAAGGCGCGGCGTCTGCCGAGCAGCCGGCCGCGCCTGAAAAGGTCGACACCGACGGCACTTAGCCTCGCTGCGCGCGGAACGGACCCGGAACATCAATCAATTTTCGTTCAGGTATTTGAGCATTAACCGGCCGCGGCCTATTCTTTGGGTTTGCGGTGGAACCGGCCTTCGATTGGCCGCGTTACCGGACTGATCCCGCACCCGAGTTTGCGTTTTTCCAGGAGATGAGCATGGCCGCGCGCGCGTATTGGCAGGGGCAGATCCGGTTGGCCCTGGTGTCGATCCCGGTGCAGGTGTTTCCGGCGACGAAAAGCGCGGCCCGCATCTCGTTCAACCAGATCCACAAGCCGAGCGGCAAGCGCATCCGCTACGAGAAAGTCGTGCCCGGCCTCGGTCCCGTCGATAGCGAGGACATCGTCAAGGGCTACGAGGTGGAGAAGGGCAAGTATGTCCTGCTTACCGACGACGAGATCAGCGACGTCAAGCTTGAGGCCAAGCACACCATCGATCTCGTACAGTTCGTCGACGAGGGCGATATCGACTCGATCTACTTCGAGAAGCCCTATTTTGTGTCGCCGGATGAGGACGAGGTTGCCGGCGAAGCATATGTCGTGCTCCGCGATGCGCTGAAGGCGACCAAGAAGATCGGTCTCGGCCAGTTGGTTGCGCGCGGCCAGGCAAGCATTGTGGCGTTGAGGCCGTCGGGCAAGGGCCTTGTCATCGAAACGGTGCGATACGCCGACGAACTGCAGAACTCGGAGCAGTTCTTTTCGACGGTTCCCGGCGCCAAGCCGGAGAAGGAACTGCTCTCGCTTGCCACCGAGCTGATCGGGCGAAAAGTAAAGCCGTTCGACCCGAAAGCCTTCAAGAACCAGTACGAGATCGCGCTTCGTGAGTTGATCGATGCCAAGCTGGAGAACCGTGCGCCGCATGAGATCGACGAGCCGCAACTCGGCGGCAAGGTCATCGACCTCATGGAGGCGCTGAAGCGCAGCGTGAAAGCGCGCGAGGCGGCCAGTGGCAAGTCCGCCGCCAAGACCGACCGGGCCGCCGCGGCGAGCGCTTCGGCGCCGACCAAGAAGGCCAAGCCGAAGGCGAAATCCTCCAAGGCCGCGAAAACACCGGCCAAGCGCAGGCGGGCAGCTTAGGCATTCGGGAGAGTCCTCCGGCGCTAACGCACCCCGCCAAGCGGGAAACGGCGTACCTCGCGCCACAGATCCGTCTCGCGCAGCAGGGAGACAGCCTCAACGCGCGAGCGAACCGGCAGGCGTGCGGCGGCCTCCGCGAGGAACGCTTGTTCGATCCGGTCCAGCGTCGGCCCCGGCTCCGGGTCATTCTGCAGGTTAGCGACCGAGAGATGCGGCACAACGGTTTCGTGGACGCCACCATAGGGCGGGCAGTCGGGAAAGGTGGCACACAGGTCCAGGATGAGTGCGGTGACCGGTTCCGGGGGCTCCGGCGCCAGCCACAGCACCGTCGGGAAACGTCGGGTGCGGGTGAATACCAGGTCAATCGGCGGGTGGCTCGCGAACGCTGCTTCCAGGCGCGCGATCGTGTTGTCGTCGATCGCGGCGAAGGGCCGGAACGGATAGAGCACGGTGACATGCGCGGGCACGCCTTCGGCTGCGGAAGGATCGTAGCGCCGACGCCAGTCGGCCACGACGGGTTCCGCTTCGGGCACGGTCAGAACCAATGCGGTATCCATCGGGCAATCTCCTCACTCCATTGCAGTCCTTTCACGCCGCGTTAGGTTGAGCGCATGGCCGACCGCCTCGCAACCTATCGCGCCAAACGCGATTTTTCCCGCACCGCCGAGCCCGGCGGCAGCATTGCCGACCGATCGCAGGCCGGTAACCGCTACCTGATCCAGAAACACGACGCGACGCGGATGCATTTCGATTTCCGCCTCGAGCGCGACGGCGTGCTGATGTCGTGGGCGGTCCCCAATGGGCCGAGCTTCGATCCCAAGGAGAAGCGCCTCGCGGTCCATGTCGAGGACCACCCGCTCGACTATGGCGATTTCGAAGGCACCATCCCCAAGGGCAATTATGGCGGCGGCACGGTGATGCTGTGGGACGAGGGGACGTGGGAGCCGGTCGGCGACGCCAGCGAAGGCCTTGCCAAGGGCGACCTGAAGTTCGTCCTCCACGGGCGGCGCCTGCGCGGCAAGTGGGTGCTGGTGCGCATGAAGCCCAAGAAGGGCGAGCGCTCCAAGCATGAGAACTGGCTGCTCATCAAGGAGAAGGACGAATACGCCGGCGAGGAGCGCAAACCGATCGTCGAGCGGGCGATGACCAGCGCGCGCAGCGGCCGCACCATGGAAGAGATCGCCGGGGGCAACGTCGAATGGGTCGAAGGCTTCCGCTTCAAGGAAAACAAGCCGGCGAAATCCACCAAGGGGAAAGGCGCCGGGAGCGATCCGCCGCGTTTCGTCGCGCCGCAACTCGCCACATCGGCCGAAGCGCCGCCCAGCGGCGACAACTGGCTCCATGAGATCAAGTTCGACGGCTATCGTGCCGTCGCCGCCATCGGCAATGGCCGCGCCACGATCCACACGCGCACCGGCCTCGACTGGAGCGAGAAGTTCGGCTCGATCGCGCAGCCACTCGCCGACCTTCCCTGCCAGTCGGCGTTGATCGACGGCGAGGCGGTGGTTCGCGACGACGAGGGCAAGAGCAGCTTCGGCCGGCTGCAGAACGCCATCGCCGAGGGCAGGGGCGACATCGTCTACTACGCCTTCGATCTCCTGTTCCTCGATGGCGCCGACCTGCGCAAGCTGCCGCTGCTGGAGCGCAAGAAGCGGCTGGCGGCGTTGCTGGAAGATGCGCCGCCGGGCGGACCGATCTTCTTCTCGGACCACGTCGTCGGCCATGGCGCCGAGACCTTTGCCCATGCCTGCGAGATGCATCTGGAGGGCATCGTCTCGAAGCGCGCCGATGCGCCCTATCGCTCGCAGCGCACGAAGAGCTGGCTCAAGGTCAAATGCGGTCACGGCCAGGAACTGATCATCATCGGCTGGCAACCGTCGCCGGTGAAGGGCCGCCCGTTCTCGTCGCTGCTGGTCGCGACGCGCGACGAGGATCGCCTGGTCTATCGCGGGCGGGTCGGAACCGGGTTCGGCGAGCGCGAGTTGAAGCAGGTGTGGAAGGAACTGGAGAGCCGGCAAACGAAGACGTCGCCGGCGGACGACGTTCCGGCAGACATCCGCCGGAAGTCGCGCTTCGTGAAACCCGAACTGGTCGCGGAGGTTGAATTCGCCGGCTGGACCGAGGACGGCTATGTTCGCCACGGGGCATTCAAGGGGCTGCGCACCGACAAGAAGGCCGCTGACGTGAAACGCGAAACGCCGCAAGGACCCCTCAAGGCCAAGGCTGGCAAGGTGCAGGAATCGGCCGTGGTTTCGATCGACACCACTAGGGAAAGCGGCGCCATCGAGATCGCCGGCGTCCGCGTCACCCATCCGAAGCGGGTGGTCTTCGCCGGCCAGAAGATCACCAAGCGCCGTCTGATCGACTATTACCTGTCGGTCAAGGACCTCATCCTGCCGCATGTCGCCAACCGGCCCCTGAGCCTGGTTCGCTTTCCCTCCGGCGCGGATGGCGACGGCTTCTTCCAGAAACACGCTTCGCCGGGCTTTCCGGATGCGTTCAAGCCGATCACCATCAAGGACAAGGAAGGCAAGGGCGAATACCTCTACATCGAGGACGAGCGCGGTCTCGTCGCGGCGGTGCAGATGGGCGTTCTCGAACTGCACATCTGGGGCGCCCACAACAAGACGCTGGAGAAACCGGACCGTGTCGTCTTCGACTTCGATCCGGACGAGGCGGTGGAGTTCTCGGTCGTGCGTGACTCGGCCAAGGAAATGCGCGAGCGGCTGAAGCACCTCGGCCTGGAATTTTTCGTCATGGCAACCGGCGGCAAGGGCCTCCACGTGGTTCTGCCGCTGACGCCACGACACGGCTGGGACGACATCCGCGCATTCGCCGAAGCGATGGCGCGCACATTGGCGGCGGAGAATCCGGATCGCTACCTCGCCGAGATGTCGAAGGCGCGCCGCAAGGGCCGCATCTTCATCGACTATCTACGCAACGGCCGCGGCGCGACGGCGATCGCGCCCTTCTCGACGCGGGCGCGCAAGGGCGCGCCGCTGGCCTGGCCGGTAGCATGGAGCGCGCTCAGCCGTCTGCCGAGCGCGCATGAGGCGACGGTTGAAAACGCCGCATCGTTGCTGGCCAAACAGCGCAAGGATCCGTGGGTCGGCTATTTCGATGTGGACCAGGTGCTGCCGATAGAAAGATTGACGGCTAAGTAATATTGGACCCTCTGAAATAGATTGCCGGCAAAGTATCTCGCAGAACAGATGCGGCGATCGTTCGCGATAGAAAATGTCGCTTTTGTTACAACAGTCGATATACTTCAACGGAAAGCGAGTGATGCGTGACCGGAGGGGCCAATGGACGAGTCACAGGGCGCTATCTACGTACCGCCGAAGGATGGATTGCCGTTTCTGGTGGTGACGTTCACCAAGGACGGTATGTCGGCGCAACCGGCGCAAACGCGTTCGGAGGCACGCGTGCTTCTGAGCCGCGACCGGGCGCGCCGTGCGAAGGTGGATGCGCGCTTGCAGGGCCTGACCGAGACCAAGCCGACCGCCTAGCGGCTGGCTTTCGACGAAGGACGCAGGGCTGCGCCGTCGGCGGCATTGCCGCCGGCGGTAGTGTTGGGCGCCAACGGCGTCGGCGCGCGTTGCCGGCATCGCCGAGCCTTCCGCCGGATGCCGCAAAAAGGGCTGGACATCCGGCGGCCCTGATGTGAACATAAAGAGAACATTGTGGAAAAGGTCCGCTTGATGCGACGCTGACCGGCCGGAAGGTCTAGGGTCCGCGATATCGCCCATGCGGCAGGGATAGGAGGTCGGGATCATGGCCGGCAGCGTCAACAAGGTCATTCTGATCGGTAACCTCGGTGCCGATCCTGAAATCCGGCGGACCAGCGATGGCCGCCCGATCGCCAATCTGCGGGTGGCGACATCCGAGAACTGGCGCGACAAAGCGACCGGCGAGCGCCGCGAGAAGACCGAATGGCACCGGGTCGTGATCTTCAATGAGGGACTTTGCCGGATTGCCGAGCAGTACCTGCGCAAGGGCTCCAAGGTTTACCTCGAGGGCCAGTTGCAGACCCGCAAGTGGCAGGACCAATCCGGCCAGGACCGCTACTCGACCGAGGTCGTGCTGCAAGGGTTCAACTCGCAACTGACGATGCTTGACGGTCGCGGGGAAGGCGGCGCCAGCGCGGGCGCCGACAGTGGCGGCGACTTCGGCCGCTCGAGCCCGATGGAGGGCGGTCGCGAGCCGGCGCGCGTCGGCGCGCGATCGAGCGGCGCTTCGCTTTCGGAAGAACTCGACGACGAGATTCCGTTTTAGCCTGACGACGCAGCGGGTCGAGCGTGCCTGATACGTCCGTATTGCCGGATGTGCTGGGCAGGAATCTTGCGCTCGTCTTCTGCGGAACCGGAGCGGGTCGAAAGTCGGCTGAGGTGGGCGCGTACTACGCCAAGCCCGGCAACCGCTTCTGGCCGACGCTGCACGAAATCGGGCTGACGCCGACGCTTTTCGATCCGCGCCAGTTCGCCGATGTCCTGAAACTCGGCATCGGGCTCACCGACATTGCCAAGCAACATATTGGCCAGGACCACGAAATCGATCTTGCCGGGGTCGATGCGGCCGGGCTTTCGCGGAAGATCAGGCACTTCGCTCCGGGAATTCTGGCGTTCACGAGCAAGAAGGCAGCGAGCCTCTTCTTCGCGAAGCCAACCGGCCTGATCGGCTACGGGCTCCAGTCCGAATACCATCGGCGCGACCCGCATCTTCGTGTTGACCTCGCCTTCCGGCCAGGCGCGAAAGTACTGGGACATCACGCCGTGGCGCGAACTGGCGGTCGCGGTCGCTAAGGGGCGCTGCCTCCCGCCTTGACCATGGCGGTGATCCCGTCCGCCACAAACTGGACGGAAAGCGCGGCCAGAAGCAGTCCAAGCAAGCGGCTGACGACGATGCGGCCGGTCACGCCAAGGAAGCGCTCAAGGCGGTCGGCGACCATGAACACGGCAAGGCAGGCGCCAATCATCAGCACGATGATCAACAGCAGCAGCGCGATGCCGAACGCGTTGGGCGCTCGCGTCGCCAGCAGGATGGTGGCGGAGATGGCGCCCGGGCCGGAGATCAGCGGGATCGCGAGTGGAAACACCGCCACGTGCCGCATGTCGTCGTGATTGGCGGCGGTCTGGGCGGTTGCCGCCTTGCGCTCCTCGCGAAGCCCGAAGACCATCTCGAACGCAATCGTGAAAAGCAGCAGGCCACCGGCAATGCGAAACGCGGAGAGTGAAATGCCAAGGAAGCCGATCAGTGGCTCGCCGACGAGCGCGAAACCGATCAGCACGCCACCGGCGACCACCGATGCGCGCACCGCAGTCTGGCGCCGGGCACTGCCCGCCATGCCGGTGGTCAGCACCACGAATATCGGCGCCAGCCCCGGCGGGTCGATGGTCACCAGTAGGGTGACGAGCGCATTGAGGACGTAGTCGAACATGAGTGGCTCCGCCGCGCATGCTGCCAGCAGGCAGGCAGGAAAGCCAGCCATGGCATGGATATTCGCAGGTTTCTTCAGGCGCGGAGGTGTGACGCGCGCCACTTTCAAGGCGCTCGCGCAGGTGCATAAGCACGTCGAACTGTCCGGAGAGCAGCATGCTTGATCGCGCCTATCGCAAACGCCTTGTCGCCGACGTGCCGAAATGGCGGGAGGCGGGCTGGGTGTCCGAGATCGGGGCGACCGCCATCCTTGAGTCGATGTCGGCCGGACGGGCTGCTTTCGGTCTCGCCACGATTGTCGGCATGCTCGGCGGGCTGCTTGTCGGCCTCGGTGTCATCGCTTTCGTCAGCGCCAACTGGCAAGAGATCCCGCGCTTTTCCCGTTTCGTCCTGTTGGCCGGTGCGATGGCGCTCGCCTATGCCGCGGCGGGCCTGCTCGACCGCCGCAAGCTTCGCGTCTTCTCGGAGGTTGCGCTGCTGATCGCCGGCCTGGTTTTCGCCGCTGCGATCGCGCTGGTCGGCCAGAGCTATCACCTCAGCGGTGAGTTCGCCGATGCCATCCTGCTGTGGCTCATCGGCATCTTCGCTGCCGCCGTGCTGACCGCCTCGCCGGCGATGACGGTGCTCGGCCTCGTCGGTGGCGGCTTCTGGACATGGACAGTGACGTTCGATCTCGGCGCGGCGCCGCATTGGGCCGGCCTGTTGCCTGTGCTCGTCGGCGGTGCGATCGCCACCATTGTCGGATCGCGCAGCCTCCGGGTTCTCGCCGTTCTGGCGCTGATCTTCTGGATCGCTCTTGCCATCGGTTCCTGCGGGGACCGCTACGACTTGTCCTTCGTCGGCGGCATGGCCCTCGGCGTCGGCGTCGCGCTGGCGTTGTTCGCGCTGGGGGCGCTCCTGACCACCATCGGCAGCGGCCGCATCGGCGCGCTTGGCAATGACATGCTGTGGCCGGCGCTGGCATCGGTGCTGGTCGTCGCCGGCGTCGAGCAGGCCGCGAGCCATGCCTCGACCGGTGAGCAGACCCTGACCACGCTGACAGTGGTCACCGTTGCCGCCGCCGCGGCGTTCGCCGTTGTAGCCTTCATGCGCAAGGGCCTCGCCGCCGTCGATATCGGCGCGGTCGCATTGATCGGCGTCGGCGCGCTGTTGTTTGCACTGAACGTTCCGGCTGAAGAACTGTGGGCACGCCTTGCTGGCGGCGCCATCCTCATCGTTGCGGCCCTGTGGGCGATCAATCTCGGCCAGACCGGCGCCGTCGCGGCGGCCAAGACCACCGGCCTCGTCGCCCTCGGCCTTGAGATCATCTACCTCTACGTCGTGACCTTCGGCACGCTGATGGACACCGCGGTCGCATTCCTGCTCGGTGGCGTGCTGTTCATCGTGCTCGCCTGGGGCCTCTATCGTCTCGATCGGCATTTGGCCGGGCGAGCCGCGACCAGACCGATGCCAACGGAGGCAACGCCATGAAGCGGTCGTGGCGGTATCACCCTGGCGCTCGTCATCGCGTTCGTGGTCCAGGCCGGACTTGTTGGCTGGCTGATCGGCGACCGGGCATTGCTGCTCGCCAACGGACGCGAAGTGCGCCTGGCCGTCGTCCCGGTCGACCCGCGCGACCTGCTGCGCGGCGACTATGTCGTGCTGTCCTATGACATTTCGCGGCTCGACAGCAGTGCGCTCGACGGTGACGACAATTTCGAGTGGGGCGACCCGATCTACGTGTCGCTCACCGAGGGAGACAACGGATGGCGCGCCACGGCGCTCTCCGCGACGCCGCCGACGCAGGGGACCTGGATTCGCGGCCAGGTCACGGACAGCCGACCGAAGAGCGGCGACTGCATATTGGTGTGCAATATCTACAGCGCCGACTACAACATCGAGAAATTCTTCGTGCCTGAAGGGACCGGTCGCGAGCTAGAGGGCTTGAGGAACGATCAGCGCCTGTCGGTCGACGTCGCCCTTGGGGCGGGCGGACGCGCGGCGCTCAAGCGGTTGCTGGTTGACGGCACCCCGCGCTATGAGGAAGGCCCTCTCTAGGCAGCGAGCCGGCGCTGGAACGGCGGCGGGGAACACCGGATGCCGGCAGACTGGCACGGGTTTTACATCAACCTCGACACATCGCCCGATCGGCGGAAAGCGATCGAGGCGACGATCGCGCGCGCAGGGCTGAGTGAATCTTATCAGCGCTTCCCGGCGGTGACCGGGGCCGATATGCCAGCCACGTGCCGGTTGCGACCGGGCGAATACGGCTGCTTCCGCTCGCACCACGATCTGTTGGCCGGACTGACGCCGGACGGCAATTTTGTCCACGTGCTGGAGGACGACGCGGTGCTTGCCAGGACATTCGGTCCAGCGATGCAGACGGTCCTCTCCGGGGGGTTGCTCGAGCCGTTCGACATCGTGTTCACGGAGACGATGATTGGATCGGATCCGCCGCTGCTGCGGATGCTGAAGGGCCTGTTTGATCGGGGCGTCGGCAAAGGCAAGCCGCTGTCGCTATCGTTGATCGACCTGAAGACGCTTTTCTTTGCCGGGACCTCATCCTTCTTCGTCAATCCGCAGTTCCCTCGGTCGGGTCGTGGAAAGTTTGAAGCGCGGTCTGGCGGCGGGACCGGCTCGTCCCGTCGATCTCCACCTGCGCGATGAGACGCGGGCCGGACGACTGAAAGCGGCCATGCTGTTTCCGTTTGTGAGCACTGTCACGGACGCGCAGCCTTCGACGATCGCGCCCGAAGGGGCCACGCGCATGGTCGCGGGATTGCTGAAGAACGCCTTCTTCGTCGAGGCGGACATCGCCGCCAGCCGGCGCGCCATGGCGGAAATTGCCGCCGGCGTTGGGCTGGGGCGGCAGGACGAGCGCCTTGAACTGATCGCCGACATTCTCCGCTTCATCGTTTCCGACAAGCACCGGCAGTTCTGAGCGCGTCCGCCGCGCTTTACAGATACCGGAAAGCGGCCGACAGTCCGCCGCCCCCCAGGAGCGGGGCCGGGAGAAAGCCAATGTGCGAGACCTGCCAGGCGGGGCTAATCGGCCGCCGTGACGCCCTCAAACTCGGTGCTGCCGGCCTGATGGCGATCGCCTTCGGCAGTGGGGCGGCACCAGCCCACGCCGCCTACGGGGCGGCGACGGCGCTCTCGCCGGAACAGGCGCTGGCGGCGCTCAAGGAGGGCAACGCCCGCTACGTCGCCCATCCGGAGCTCTGCGTGCTCGATCTCGCCGCGCAGCGGGAATCCGTGACCGGCCATCAGGCGCCATGGGCAACCATCATCGCCTGCGCCGACAGCCGCGTGCCGCCCGAGCTGATCTTCGGCGGCCACGGCGTCGGCGAGTTGTTCGTCGCCCGCAATGCCGGCAATCTGGTCGACACCGCGACGCTCGGCACCGCGGAGTACGGCGCGGCGGTGCTCGGCTCGCCGCTGATCGTGGTGCTGGCGCACACGGCATGCGGGGCGGTCAAGGCGGCCTGCGACGTGGTGACCGAGAATGCGACCTATCCCGGCGCGATCGGGCCGATGATCGAGCCGATCGTTCCCGCGGCGCTCGCGGTTCGCGACCAGCCCGGCGATTTCGTGACCAACGCCGCCAAGGAAAGCGCCCGGCGAACCGCTGCGCGCCTCACCGCGTCAAGTACGCTGCTCGCCGATCGCGCCGCCTCCGCCAACCTGAAGATCGTTTCGGCGATCTACGACCTGCAAACCGGCGAGGTGAGCTGGCTGGCCTGACGGGTTCAGGCGGCCAGATGCGGGCGCAGCAGCTCCGCCCATTCCTCGATGGTCTGGCCGCTGCTCATCTTTGGCTCGATCAGCCCGTCGATCGCGAAGGTCGGCGACACGTGAACGCCGTTCTGGCGGTAGTAGCGCGCGTGCCAACGCATGGCGTCGCCGACGCTTTTCAGCTTGAACGCCTCCGACAGATCGGCGCCGGCCAGCTTGCCGATCTCGGCGATGATCTGCGCCGGCGTCCGGTCCATGTTCGGCCCATGTGAGTGGTTCTCGAACTCGAAGTCTTCCCGGTTCTGATAGATGCCGGCCATCGCCTTGAGGGCGGCCGCCTTGCCGCCTTCGGTGGCGCTTGCCGCCAGGATGGCGCGGGTGACGATGCCAGAGAACAGATGCCAGGGTTGCGAGACGAAGCGGATCTTGACGGTCAGCTTGTCGTCGCCGACGGCGGCGACAAGGGCCGGAAACTTCTCGAACGATCGCTTGGAGTAGGGGCAGGTGGGTTCGAGGAAGGCTTCGAGTTCCGTTTTGCCGTGACCGAGTTCGATGGGCTCGACGGCGTCCTTGGCTTTTGCTGATGGCATGGGGCGTCTCGGATGGATGGATCGGGGAGGGCGAAGGCAGTCGAACCGTCAATCTAGGCGCGGCAGCCGGCTGACGGAAGGCCCGATCAGGGCGAAGGCGGGGCCGGAGCCAAGAACCGCGCGAACGCCCACGCGGCGGCGATGGCAACGGCCGAGCCGGTGAGCGTGTCGAGCAGGCGGAACAGAGGCTCGCTCAGGGCCGTCGAGGGGGCCAGCCCGCCGACGACCATGACGACGGCAATGGTGATGCCGGTGGTGACCGCGTCGTCCGGCCGGCCGAGAGCGTTGGCGATCAGGTAGCCGGCGCCGATCAACAGCACCATGCCCAGCGGATGGAACGGCAGGAACAGGAAATAGACGAAGCAAACGGCGACGCTCGACAGGGTGGCGGCGATGCGGACGAGGCCGGCGTTGAGACTGGCGGTGTGGCTCTCCTTGAGGACGAAGATCGTGGCGATGACCGCCCACATCGAGCCGAGCATCTCGTTGCTGGTCTCGACCATGCCATAGATCAGCACGCTGCTGATGAACCAGGTGATGCTGCAGGCAAGCGTGAGCTGAAGCGCGAAGAGCCAGTTTCGGCGGGTGAGATGCATGGGGCATGAATCCTGTCCGGCGGAGTCGGCTTCCCGCGAATTGAGGCAACGGAATGGATCGCCGCGGTCAAGCCCGATGCGGGCACGCATGCGTCAATCGAGAATGTCGCCGACGGGGCCGGCGGCCGCGTCCGGCTCGCGCGGACCGTCGAGGCGCGGCCAGTCGGCGAGGCGCTCCAGGTAATCGCGAATGCGTTCGCGATTGCGATCGAAGCATGCGACGTTCGGGTCGGCGCAGCCGCGCTGGCGCTTGCAGGCGCGCTCGCAAATTTGCCAACTGCCGAGGAAGCCGACGATTGAGCGCATCATCATCAGGTCCGCGACGGCGCGGGTGCGCAGTTCGGGCGGCAAAACGCGGGGGCGGGCGGGCGATGCGACACGGGGGCTCCTTTCATGGGTTGGGGTGCGTTCGACGTGCGCCGGGTCGTGTGGCCCTGGGTCCCTGCTTCCGCAGGGACGAGCGGGGAGGCAAGCGTTCTCGTTTCCACGACCGCTTCGGCCTGGATCATCGACCTTCCTTACGTTCGTCCTCCTGCCCGAAGGCATGAAGGGGTTGGCGGGCGCTCGAAGAGTGCCTTGCCGGTAGTCCGAATGGTGGCGCTCTGCCGAGCGCCCGCCGCGGCGACTTGTCGGAAGCTGAAGCTCCCGCGTTTCCCGGCCCGGCGCTTCGGCCCGCTGGTCTGCCGCGGGCCTTAAGCCTCATAGGGAGGCAACCGGTCCTAGTGCCGATGGACCGTGCCGGGATCGCCCCGGCCGCCACGCGGCAGGAAAACCGCGCGAATGGGCAGGGACGCCGCTCCGCTTCCCCGTGAGTTCCTGTCGACACGGACCCCTTCAGGAAGCGAACGCGAGAATTGTCTCACGGGTTTTGGGGGCGGGGATAAGTTTTTTGTTTTCGGCGGAATGGCCGGTGAACCTCCCCTTGAGGGGAGGTCGAAATGCCGTCGGCATTTCGGGAGGGGGGCGGGCGCGGAAACGATGCTGTGCCCGCGCCGGCGCGGCCGGCTCCATCAGCGTGGTGCACGACGGCAGCGGTTCACCCCTCACCCTTCGCCTCTAGTTCGCTCCGCTCTCAAGAGGCGAAGCCCTCTCCCTCAAGGGGAGAGGGCTTTGAGCCTGAGCGAGCGCAAGTGAGCTTAGGCGAGAAGGGTGAGGGGATGTTGCCTCACGATGGTCCGTACGCCCTCACCCCACGCACCGAAGTCGCTGCGCTCCCAAGGTGCTGGCCCTCTCTCCACGGGAGAGGGGCCGGTCTGTCGCGACACCGCGGGAGCGGGCATGATGGCCGCTCGGCACAAGAAGGAGCACCCGCATGGCGCGGCATGAATTCGACCCGACCCGCTACCACAACACCATCGGCACGGCCGAGCCTACGTTGACCATCACCGATGGCGACACGGTGATCGCACAGACGGTGGATGCATGGGGGATCGACCGTCACGGCAAGACTGTCGCCTCGCGGCCGAACCCGATGACCGGGCCGTTCTTCGTGACCGGGGCGGAGCCGGGCGACACGCTGACGGTCAGCATCGACCGCATGACGATGACCCGCGGCACCGGCTGGACGTTCACGCCGATCGCGCCGAACGTGGTCGATCCCGGCGCGGTGGCGGCGATGCCGGAGCGCACGCGACACATCTGGACCATCGACAGCGACGCCGGCCGGGCATGGCTTGCCGAACCGCCGGAGGCCTTGCGCGAATGGTCGGTGCCGCTGGCGCCTATGATCGGCTGCTTCGGCGTGGCGCCCGCGCTCGGCCAGGCGATCTCGACCGCGACCAGCGGGCCGCATGGCGGCAACATGGACTACCGGCTCTTCGGGGCGGGCACGACCGCCCACTTCCCGGTGGCGGCGCCGGGGGCGCTGTTCTTCCTCGGCGATTGCCACGCCTGCCAGGGCGATGGCGAGATCGTGGGGACGGGGATCGAGACCGCGTGCGCGGTCGAGTTCACGGTGCGGCTCGTGAAGGGGCGGACGATCGGCTGGCCGCGCGGCGAGACGGCGGACGCGATCTTCACGGTCGGCAACGCCCGGCCGCTCGACCAGGCGCTGCAGCACGCGACGACCGAGATGCTCGCCTGGCTCGCCAGCGATTACGGCCTCGACGCGGCCGCCGCCAGCCACCTGCTCGGGCAGGTGGTGCGCTACGACATCGCCAACGTCTTCAACCCGGCCTACTCGGTGGCATGCCGGGTGGAGAAGCGTTGGCTGCGTTGACGCGGCCGGCGCGCCGTCAGGCCGACGGCGCCGTTCCCAACGCTGGCGCCATTGCGGCGGCTGCCCTGAGGGCCTTGGCCCGCCGCTCCTCGATGTCGAGGAGCTGCGCATCCCAATAGACGCGCACCAGCGCCGGGATCGAAAAGATGAGCGTGCCGACCGTGGCCAGAACGGCGAGCACGACGCACCAGTTGATGGGCAGGCCGAACGTCTCGCTCGCCCACCAGATCAGGGCGATGAAGGCGAAGATGACCGGCTTCAGCACGAGGCCGACGAAGGAGGTGACCTCGACGGCCGGCCAGAACCGCGGCGCGTCGGCGGGAAGGTTGGCAGGGCGCTTGGAGAGCGTGAGAAATGCTGGGGTTTTCATGGCTTGTCCGATGATGCTGGCCGCGCCCCGCCCGCTCGTGGCGAGCGGGGTCGGCGACCAAGGAAAACGGGATTTGGAAATGCCGCGGCTACGCGCGGGCAGGGGGCCCGCGCGCCGCGTAGGGCGTATGGGCCGCCGCCTGTCGCCATGATGCCGCGGCAGCCGGCCACGCCGGACGATACCCGTATCCGAAGCCCGCGGGCGCCTGGACGGCGAACGGCGTGTCGTCGGGCTGGATTCCAGCCCGGGATTTTGCCGAGGGATGCAGCCGCGGCGCGGCCGCGGAAGGCTGGCGCCGGTCGGGCGCGAGGTTCAGCGCACCGCGATCGCCCGGCGCGCCGATATCTCCGGTCGTGTTGGGCGACGTCCATCCGGCCGGGCCGGCCACCGCCGCACCGGCCCAATTCAACACCACGAGGACTGCCAGCAGGCATCGGGCGAACGTCATGGCCGATTCATTGGCGCGAAATTGGGGCCTGCGCAAGGCCGAGGGCAGAGTCATCGCGCCGCTGGAAGCGCCGCGCCGAAATCGGTGCGGCCAACGTCACTTGGGAGAGAAAGTAAATGTTATCGTGCCCTGGGCGCAATTCTTGTGGTTGCCCTGAATGTCGTTGGGCGTATCCTCAAAGCACCCTCCGGTCGGTCCGGTTATGGTTTGGTCGTACTTGAAACCAAAAGCGATCGTCTCCGATCCGGCTGCGTATTGAAGCTTGAGATGTTCGTTCTTAAGCGAACCGCCTTGGCTTACTTCGAACTCACCGGTTCCACCGGCGGCAACGGTTGTCGGCGGATCCGTAATGATTTTTATGTCCTGGCGGTTGACGACCTCACCGGATGTCAAGTCGACCGACAGTTTGTTGACAATCTTGATCGTTACGTTGGCAAGTGCCTGTTGGACGCCGCACAACAGAACAGCCGCGAATGCCGCAGCCACGACCTTGCCGATTGAGTATCCAGACCCCAGCATATCTTTTCCTCTTGTCGAGCTTGGCAGACATAGTCCGAACCGACATTCACCGATGACCAGTATCGAAGCCGCAAATTGCGGCACTTCGGTTTTCCCGGCAAAGGCGTAATCGCCGGCCGCGTTGCGGCGGCGGTCCAAGACGCCACGACCGAGATGCTGGCCTGGGGCAGGTCGTGCGCACCGACGTCGCCAACGTGTTCAACCCGGCCTATTCGGTGGCGTGAGGGGTGGAGAAGGGGTGGTTGGGTAGGGGAGTGTATAGGCGGGTAAGCCGAAGGCGCAGCCCGGTCTCTGGGCTAGCGTGGTGACGGCGGCATATGCTGCGTGAACAGGGCGTTACCCTTGTAGTGAAAAGACAAGGAGAGAATAGTGATGGTTTCACGACGCCAGGCCTTGCCGATTGCACTTACAGTGCTCCTGGTCGGTTGGACGGCTGTTGTCTATCGAACGTCCACGTACGGGGATTGGACCATTTGGCCGGCCATTTTAGTTCTGCCGATTGCAGCAGTTGTTCATATGGTGTTGGTCGCTCAGGCGAGAGATCGCGCCAGACAGCTATGGTACGCGGGCGTTCATCTGGTTCTGCTCGGGGTCATTTGGATCATATGTCTCATGCTCATATCCAAGGATTTGCTTTGAATTGGAGAGCCGGAATTTGAAGACATGTGCCTGCGGGCGCGTGTAGCCGCTGGCGTGGATTGATCCATCTGGACTAGATGGATTGCGCGCCACCGGATACCGCGAACCGCACAGCCTTCTTTGGGCGATTTTGATGAGCGCGCTGTTCAAGGCAACGGCCATAGTCCTTGTTGTTGTTGGAATCAGCGTTCTGATTATTTTGCCGGTTCACTATCCAACACACCAGATGCTGCCGACGATTGTTCCGATTGTGGGAGCCATTGCTTCGGCCTTGGGCGTTGGAATGGTGCTGTGGCCATCAGAGGGGCAGAAGACCGGGATGGCTTCATTGTTGCCGGCGATTGGGTTTGGTGCCGTCGCTTTCGTCCTAACGTGGTATCTGGTCATGTTTGTTGTTCTGAACGTCAAAGGCTCTTAGGCGGCGGAATACGCCGTGCTATTCCGCCATACGGGCCGCGCCCAGCGGGGGTTCCGGCGCTGCCTTAAGCGCTCGTCATGGCCGGGCTTGACCCGGCCATCCATGCCAATGGCGCCCCGTGCTTGGTGAAGGGCAAATGGAATGGATCGCCATGTCAGGCGCGACGATGACCGGGTTTGTTGCGTGCGTCAGCGGCCTTCCGGCACTCCTCAGTCCGGTTTTGGCGGCGTGTTTGAGAGTTGAGGGTGGCTGACCGCGGCGGCTGGGTGTAAGCCGCTGAAATAATGAGCAGAATTGCTCTCGAAATATCCCGCCGAAAGCTTGTATCTCGACCCCTGAAACCCTAGATTTCGCCTAGCGTTTTCAACGATTCTCCAGGTCCATTTTGGCTAATCAGACACCGCCTCCGGGCAGCGGCGATTCCGGCGACGGAAAGACCCCCGAATACGAATCCATCTCGATCTCCGACGAGATGCGGCGCAGCTACCTCGATTACGCGATGAGCGTGATCGTGAGCCGCGCGCTGCCCGACGTGCGCGACGGGCTGAAGCCGGTTCACCGCCGCATCCTCTATTCGATGCACGAAAACGGCCGCGACTGGAACAAGCCCTATCGCAAATGCGCGCTGATCGTCGGCGACGTGATGGGCAAGTATCACCCGCACGGCGACCAATCGATCTACGACGCGCTGGTGCGCATGGCGCAGGATTTTTCCATGCGCGCGCCGCTCATCGACGGGCAGGGCAATTTCGGCTCGGTCGACGGCGATCCGCCGGCGGCGATGCGCTACACCGAGTCGCGGCGCGCCAAGATCGCCCATTCGCTGACCGAGGATATCGACAAGGACACGGTCGATTTCCGCGACAACTATGACGGCTCCGAGCGCGAGCCGGTGGTGCTGCCGGCGCGCTTCCCGAACCTGCTGGTCAATGGCGGCGGCGGCATCGCCGTCGGCATGGCGACCAACATCCCGCCGCATAATCTGGGCGAAGTGATCGACGGGACGATCGCGCTGATCGACGATCCGACACTGACGATCGACCAGCTGATGCAATACATCCCCGGTCCGGATTTCCCGACGGGCGGCATCATTCTCGGGCGGGCCGGCATCCGCTCGGCCTACGAGACCGGGCGCGGCTCGATCATGATGCGCAGCCGGGTGACGGTCGAGACCGTGCGCAAGGAGCGCGAGGCGCTCATCATCCATGAGATCCCGTTCCAGGTGAACAAGGCGACGATGATCGAGAAGATCGCCGAGCTGGTGCGCGACAAGCGCATCGAAGGCATCTCCGACATCCGCGACGAGAGCGACCGCGACGGCATGCGCGTCGTGATCGAGCTGAAGCGCGAGGCGATGGCCGACGTCGTGCTCAACCAGCTCTGGCGCTTCTCGGCGCTGCAGACTTCGTTCGGCGCCAACATCGTGGCGCTCAACGGCGGCCGGCCGGAAACGCTGAACCTCAAGGACATGCTCGTCGCATTCGTCGCCTTCCGCGAGGAAGTGGTGACGCGGCGCACCAAGTTCCTGCTCAACAAGGCACGCGACCGGGCGCATGTGTTGGTCGGCCTCGCCATCGCCGTCGCCCATATCGACGAAATCATCCGCATCATCCGCCACGCCAAGGACCCGAACGCGGCGCGCGAGGAAATGATGGGCCGGCGCTGGCCGGCCAAGGACGTGGCGCCGCTGATCGCGCTGATCGACGATCCGCGCCACCGGCTGCAGGACGACGGCACCTATGTGCTCTCCGACACGCAGGCGCGCGCCATCCTGGAATTGCGCCTCGCCCGGCTAACGGCGCTCGGCCGCGAGGAAATCGCCGAGGAACTGAACAAGATCGCGGCGGAGATCTCCGAGTATCTCGACATCCTGCGCTCGCGGGCGCGGGTGCAGACGATCATCAAGGACGAGCTGAAGGCGATCCGCGAAGAGTTCGCGACGCCGCGCAAGACGGTGATCGAGGACGGCGGCGCCGACCTCGAGGACGAGGATCTGATTCAGCGCGAGGACATGGTGGTGACCGTCACCCATGCCGGCTGGATCAAGCGCGTGCCGCTCGACAGCTACCGGGCGCAGCGGCGCGGCGGCAAGGGCCGCTCCGGCATGGCGACCAAGGAAGAGGATTTCGTCACCCGCCTGTTCGTGGCCAGCACGCACACGCCGATCCTTTTCTTCTCGTCGCGTGGCATCGTCTACAAGGAGAAGGTCTGGCGGCTGCCGCTGGCGGCGCCGACGGCGCGCGGCAAGGCGCTGGTCAATCTGCTGCCGCTGACCGAGGGCGAGCGCATCACCTCGATCCTGCCGCTGCCCGAGGACGAGGCGCTGTGGGGCGAGCTCGACGTGATGTTCGCGACGCGCGCCGGCACCGTGCGCCGCAACAAGCTCTCCGACTTCGTCCAGGTGAACCGCAACGGCAAGATCGCCATGAAGTTCGACAGCGAGGACGAGGCGATCGTCGACGTGCAGCTTTGCAACGAAGCCGACGACGTGCTGCTGACCACGGCCGGCGGGCAGTGCATCCGCTTCCCAGTCGACGACGTGCGCGTGTTCAAGGGCCGCGATTCCACCGGCGTGCGCGGCATTTCGCTCGCCAAGGACGACCGTATCATCTCGATGGCGATCCTGCGCCACTTCGATGCGGCCTCCGACGAGCGCAATGCCTATCTCAAGATGAGCCGCGCCGTGCGCGGCGAGGGCGAGGCGGAGACGGCCGCGCCCGACGACGAGGAGGCGACCAACGGCGGCGAGCTCAGCACCGAGCGCTACGCGGCGATGGGCGCCGCCGAGCAGTTCATCCTCACCGCATCCGAGAACGGTTACGGCAAGCGCACCTCGTCGCACGAGTACCGGATCACCGGGCGCGGCGGCAAAGGCATCGTCGCCATGGCGGTTAACGAGCGCAACGGCCCGCTGGTCGCGTCCTTCCCGGTCGATGACAGCGACGAGATCATGCTGGTCACCGATGGCGGCCAGGTGATCCGCATGCCGGTCCACGACATCCGCATCATCGGCCGCGGCACGCAGGGCGTGACGCTGTTCGACGTCGGCGCCGAGGAGAAGGTGGTGTCTGTCGAGCGGCTCAGCGAAGACGAGGAAGAGGCGGGCGACGAAGGCGAGGCGGCGCCGGCGGAGGGCTAGGCCGCGTGAGCCATTTTCGGCTTCATTAAAATTGTATCGATCGGCCTAACGGTATTTTTTGCGACCTTGGCGCATGGTGCGCGGCCACTCGCAGATGAAGCGCGCCGCCGTGATCCGATCGCCGATCCAGCATACTGTCGTCGTCACGATCGCCCTCACGATCGCCTCGATTACGATCTCGTTGATCGTCACCGATCTCGCGCTCACAGCCAGCGGAATGCCGCAGGTGCCGCCGGTCGCCTATTACCTCGCCGCCGGCCTGCCGGGCACCATCGCGCCGGTGACCATCTATCCGCTGCTGCGCGTCATCAATCGCCAGCGCCTGATGCGCATGGAACTGGAGCGGCTGGTCGGCACCGACATGCTGACCGACCTTCCCAACCGTCGCGCCTTCTTCAATCACGCCGCCCGCATGATGGGCCGCCCCGCCGACGCCGATCGGCCGCTGGTCGCCATGATGATCGACATGGACCGCTTCAAGGCGGTCAATGACAGCAGCGGGCACGGCGCCGGGGACGATCTTCTCATTCGCGCCGCCGCGACGATCCGCGACGCGGTTTCATCCGTCGATGCCAGCGACTGGGTCGTCGCGCGCATCGGCGGCGACGAGTTCGCGGTGCTCGTCGAGGGGCTTGCCCCCTCCGCGGCGGCGCGGCTGGCCGATCGGCTGTGCCGCGAGATGCGGGACAACGGCGGCGCCGGCATGACGGTCAGCGTCGGCGTGGCCCTGCGGCAGCCGGGCATGAACATCGACGGATTGCTGAAGGACGCCGACGACGCCGTCTATCGGGCCAAGAACAACGGGCGCGATCGCTGGGCTTTCGCCGGCGCCGACAACGATCCGAACCATCAGCCCCCGGATGTCACTCGTCCCGGGCCCGAATTGACGCCTGTTCGGCGCGTCGCGGCCGGCTGAGACCCCCCCATACGAAAACCGCCGACCCTCGGGGAAGGGCCGGCGGATAGTCTTGGGAGGTTCGGGCGGATCAGATGGGGTGGTCTGATCCGGTCAGGCTAGTTGACGGGAATTCGCTTCAGCTCCGAGACGCCGTCGTGACGGGTCTCGACGGTGACGTAATCCTGCGATGTCGCCATCGCTACGATCGGCAGGCGATCGGCCTTCGCGGCTGCGACGGTGTCATGGTCGGTGATGATGCCGGCGCTGGCGATGCCGACGGCCAGCGTTGCGGCAACGCTCGTGGCAAGTATCGTCCAATGAAACTTGAGGCTCATCTCATGGTCTCCTTCGCGAACTCTGCCGTCCGACTTCGCCTAGTTAACGCCTTTGCACGTGAACGGTTCCATTCGGAGATGTTCATCTGACGTTCATCCAGGCGGCGGTGGTGCGACAACTCCGCGTTTATTTGAAGGCGAGCGCGAAACGCGTCGCCATTGTGTCGTATTCGACCGGGCCCCGCGTGGTTACGGTGCGAAAGGCGCGGTTGCTGTCAGCGCCCTCGAGGCACTGAGTCGGGATCATCGGCCAGGTGACATGCGCACAGGCCTGATCGAGGCTGGTTTCCTGGGTTTGGGCGCTGTTCACGGTGAGCACGGTCACCCCTGCCGCTACAACGGCGGCAAAAGCCCCGGCCAGCATGAGTTCTCGTGTCTTCGTGTTCATATCCTTGACCCCTTTCAGGGGACACAACGCGCAACTCGGCGTTTGGCTCCGTCAGCCCGAAGGCTGTTGCTTTCGTGAGGCTGAGATAGGCCTCAGCGACCGGTTTCGCTGTGACACCCATCACAAACGCGCAACGTATTGATAAACCGGAGATAATTCGGCTTTTTCGGGAGGTCGCACCGTTTTCACCGCGCGTCGGCGCGCTTGCCGGGCCGGGCACGGCCGGGCTATGAAGCGCGCGGCCGCGAACGCCGCGCCCCGGAGGCCCCCGGAACCCCAATGACCCGCACCGCATTCTATCCCGGCACGTTCGACCCGGTGACCAACGGCCACGTGGATATCCTCCACGGCGCGCTGGCGCTGGCCGACAAGGTCGTGGTCGGCGTCGGCATCAACGCCGGCAAGTCGCCGATGTTTTCGCTGGATGAGCGCCTGAAGATGGCCCGCGACATGATCCGCGCGCTGGGGCGCAAGGACTCCGCGCGCGTGAGCGCCATCGCCTTCGACGGGCTGGCCGTGGAAGCCGGTCGCAAGGCCGGCGCCACCATGCTCGTGCGCGGTCTGCGCGATGCCAGCGATTTCGACTACGAAATGCAGATGGCGGGCATGAACGGCACGATGGCGCCGAGCCTGCGCACCGTCTTCTTGCCCGCGTCGCCCACCGCCCGCCACATCACCGCCACGCTCGTGCGCCAGATCGCCTCCATGGGCGGCGACGTGTCGCCTTTCGTTCCAAAGGCGGTGGCGACCATGGTCGCCCGCCGTTTCGCCCGCTGAAGCGGGCAACACACCGAGCCACGTTCTACCCGGAGTTCAACCCGTGCCCCGTATTCTGACTGCCATTGCCCTCGTTCTTCTGGCACTCGCACCGCTTCCCGCCGCCGCGCAGGCGCTCGATCCCCAGAACACCCTCTACATGGACATCCCGGCCGGCCGGGTGGTGATCAAGCTGCGTCCCGACCTCGCGCCCAACCACGTCGCGCGGGTCAAGGAACTGACACGCCAGGGCTTCTACGACGGCACGCCGTTCCACCGTGTCATCCCGGGCTTCATGGCGCAGGGCGGCGACCCGACCGGCACCGGCACCGGCGGCTCGGATCTGCCGGACCTCAAGGCCGAGTTCAGCAAGGTGCCGTTCACCCGCGGCATGGTCGGCGCGGCGCGCAGCAACGATCCCGATTCGGCGAACTCGCAGTTCTTCATCATGTTCGCCGACGCGCCCCATCTGAACGGCCAGTACACGATCTGGGGCGAAGTCGTCGAAGGCATGGAATTCGTCGACAAGATCAAGAAAGGCAGCGGCCAGGACGGCATGGTCAGCAACCCCGACCGCATCATCAAGATGCAGGTCGCCGCCGACGCCAAGTAGAAGCGCAGCAAGAAAGGGAGGGCCCAATGGCCGACGACAAGGAAAACACGCTCCAGATGGAGACCTCGAAGGGCAGTCTCACCATCGCCCTTCGCCCGGATCTGGCGCCGAACCACGTGGCGCGGATCAAGGAACTGGTACGCGAGGGCTTCTACAACGGCGTCGTGTTCCACCGCGTGATCGACGGCTTCATGGCACAGACCGGCGATCCCACCGGCACCGGCTCCGGCGGCTCCGGCAAGAAGCTGAAGGCTGAATTCAGCAAGGAGCCGCACGTGCGCGGCACGGTGTCGATGGCGCGGGCGCAGAACCCCGACTCCGGCGACAGCCAGTTCTTCATCTGCTTCGGCGACGCCCGCTTCCTCGACGGCCAGTACACGGTCTGGGGCGCGGTGACCGCCGGCATGGAGAATGTCGACAAGATCAAGCGCGGCGAGCCGGTCAAAGATCCCGACAAGATCGTCAGCGTGAAGGTCGCCGCGGACGAATAGGGCGACTATCTGGACGCGGACGCGGCGGACGTGGACGGTCCGGTGATCCCGGCAAAGGGGTCCGGACCGGTTTCGATCGGGATGCCGGTCGAATCGACGTATCGCGACAGCATATTGAACCAGGACATGACGAAGATCGCCTTGCAGGCCTCGTTGTAACCACCGTAGTGGCGCACGAGGGTCTGCACGGTGGCGTCGCTGAGCTTGGCTTTGACCGTGATCTCGTCGCAGGCCCGGCAGAGCATTTTCTGGCCCTCCGTGAGCCCCGCCATCTCGTCGGAGAGGATCGCGTCAACCATCGTCTTGTCGAGCCCGCCATACGCCATGTGCTGGTCGATCTCATATTGCGAGTTGTTCACCCGGCATATCCTGAACAGCATGATCTCGCGGTCAATTTTGGGGAACCAATCGTCGCTGAAGATCGCCGAGATGGTCGTGTAGATTTCCGGCGCGATGCCGGTTCTGGCAAGCATGCGAACCACGTTGAGCCTCGGCAGGCCGGCGATGAAGTTCAACGTTCGATCATCGAGCTCACCGTCGTTCGGCAACGGGATTTTCGCCATGGTTCGAACCCTTGATCTGATGAGGATCGCGTCACGGTAGGGAATAGGCACGATCCGGGCAACATGGCGGCCGTTTACGCGCATCGCCGCGAGACGTTCCTGCGCCATGGTGGTGGACGTGGTAAGCTGATCCAGTGTCTGGTCCCGGGCTGAGCCATGAACGATCCATCCGAAAGACCACAAGAGCCGGGGCCGGACTGGCGCGCGTTGCGCCGGGCGGAGCGCCATCAGCGTCGTCGCGAACGTCGCGGGTCGGACTGGGGGGCGGGCGGCGCCTGGATCGGCGGCGTCATCCTGGTCGGGCTCGGGCTGCTGTTTCTCCTGAGAAACTACGGCGTGCCCATGCCGGACCACTGGTGGGCATTTTTCATTCTGCTGCCGGCCTTCGCCGCCTTTGCGGCAGCCTGGCGACTGTACGGCCGCGATGGCGCAGTAACGCCCGCCGTGATCGGTCCGGCCATCGGCGGGCTGGTCCTGACCGTGCTCGCCATCTCGTTCCTGGCGGGCTTCGAGTGGGGCAAGCTGTGGCCGGTCATCCTGATCGTGCTGGGCATAGGCGTCCTGATCGGCGGTTTCCGCCGCGGCTGAGCCGGACGGGGCTTTCGCGGTCTCGCGCGAGCCGCTAGGAAGCGCCGATGCGCGTTGACCTTTTCGATTTCGACCTGCCGGAAGAGCGGATTGCGTTGCGGCCCAAGCTGCCGCGCGACGCCGCACGGCAGCTCGTCGTGGAGCCGGGGAAGCCGTTCAGCGACCGTTTCGTCCGCGACCTTCCGGATCTGTTGCGGCCGGGCGACGCGCTGGTGCTCAACGATACAAGGGTGATCCCGGCGCAGCTGACCGGCGAACGCATCCGGGACGGATCGACCGCCCATGTCGAGGTGACCCTGATCCGCCGGATCACCGCCTCGCGCTGGGAGACGCTCGCCCGGCCGGCCAAGCGGCTGGCGGTCGGCGATCGTTTGCGCTTCGGGTTGGAAACGGACAATGCCTGCCTGCTGGCGGGGCTCGACGCGACGGTGGTCGACAAGGGCGATGCGGGCGAGGTGATCATCAACTTCGATCTTGCGGGACCGGTGCTCGACGAAGCGCTCGCCGCCATCGGCCAGGTGCCGCTGCCGCCCTACATCGCCAGCCGGCGGCCGACCGACAGCTTCGACAAGCGCGACTACCAGACGATCTATGCCCGCGAAGACGGCGCCGTCGCGGCGCCGACGGCGGGGCTGCATTTCACCGAAACGCTGCTCCAGCGCCTCGACGCGATGGGGGTGACGCGTCACATGGTGACGCTGCATGTCGGCGCCGGGACGTTCCTGCCGATGAAGGGCGAAGACAGCGACGAGCACCACATGCACGCGGAGCGCGGCACGGTGAACGCCGAAACCGCCGAGGCGCTCAACGCGGCGCGGGCGGCCGGGGGGCGCATCGTGGCGGTCGGCACGACGTCGCTGCGGTTGCTCGAGAGCGCGGCGGACGACGACGGCACCATCCGTCCCTTCGCCGGCGAAACGTCGATCTTCATCACGCCGGGCTATCGCTTCAAGGCGGTGGACCTGCTGATGACCAACTTCCATCTGCCGCGCTCGACGCTGTTCATGCTGGTGTCGGCGTTCTCCGGTCGCGACACGATGCTGGCCGCGTATCGCCACGCCATCGACGCCGGCTACCGTTTCTATTCGTACGGCGATGCGAGCCTGCTCTATCCGGAGAGCGTGCGGTGAGGCCCGCACGCCGGTTCCCTCTCCCCCCTTGCGGGGGAGCCGGTGGAGCTTACGACGCGCGGGGCGCGGCGTTAGCGCAGCCAGTGGGGGGTTTTGGCACGGCCGCTGACACACCCCCCTCCAGGATTTCCAACGCCGATTTGCCGATGCAAATCGGGGAAATCCGTCCTCCCCCTCAAGGGGGGAGGACGTCGTCGCCGGCACTTTACACCTTCGAGATATGCGCCCGATGAGCGGGCTCTCCTTCACCATCGCCGCCACCGACGGCGAACGGCACGCACCGGCGCCATCGTTCTGCCGCGCGGCACGATCCGTACGCCTGCGTTCATGCCGGTCGGCACGGCCGGAACGGTGAAGGCGATGTACATGGACCAGGTGAAAGCGCTCGGCGCCGACATCATCCTCGGCAACACCTACCATCTGATGCTGCGGCCGGGTGCCGAGCGCGTGGCGGCGCTTGGCGGCCTGCACACCTTCGCCCATTGGCCGGGGCCGATCCTGACCGATTCCGGTGGCTTCCAGGTCATGTCGTTGGCGCAACTCCGCAAGCTCGACGAGACCGGCGTCACCTTCCAGTCGCACATCGACGGCGCGACGTTCGTACTGACGCCGGAGCGCTCGCTGGAGATCCAGGCGCTGCTCGATTCCGACATCCGCATGCAGCTCGACGAGTGCATTCGCCTGCCGGCGACGCGCGAGGAGGTGGAGCGCGCCATGCGGCTGTCGCTGCGCTGGGCCGAACGCAGCAAGACCGCTTTCGGCAATCCGGAGGGGCGGGCGCTGTTCGGCATCGTGCAGGGCGGCGACGACGCGGGCCTGCGCATCGAGTCGGCGCAAGCGCTCGCCGCGATCGGTTTCGACGGCTATGCCATCGGGGGACTTGCCGTCGGCGAACCGCAGGACGTGATGCTGACCATGCTGGATGCGACCGCCCCGACGCTGCCGGCGGACGCACCGCGCTACCTGATGGGCGTCGGCACGCCGGACGATATCGTCGAGTCGGTGGCGCGCGGCATCGACATGTTCGATTGCGTGATGCCGACCCGCGCCGGCCGTCATGGCGTCGCCTATACCCGCTTCGGCAAGATCAATTTGAAGAACGCCCGACACGTCGACGACACCCGCCCGCTCGACGAGACCTCGGATTGCCCGGCGACGCGCGACTATTCGCGCGCCTATCTGCATCATCTCGTCAAATCCGGCGAGATGCTGGGCGCCATGCTGCTGTCGTGGAACAACCTCGCCTATTATGAGGGGCTGATGGCGGCGGTCCGTTCGGCGATCGCGGCCGGCGCCTATGACGATTTCCGCGCCGAGGTGAAGGCAGGCTGGGCGAGGGGCGATATCGCACCACGCGGATGAAGCTCAGATGGTGGCGCCTTCGTCGGGGACGATGTAGCAGCCGCTGATCTTCCATGAGCCGTCCGGCTGGCGCTCCAGCGTGTAGACGGCGACGTAGCTTTTGCCGTCCGGACCGACCAGGAAGACCTTCTGCATCGGTCCCGACTGCGACTGGGCGATTGGTCCGAAGGTGACCGATTGCGGTCGATAGACGGGCGGATAGAGCTTGCGGACCATGTCCATGAAGATGTCGGGCGAGGGGAACATGCCCTTGATGCCGGGGGAGGCGTAGCCATAGGCCGCGGTGCCGTCGTCATGCTGGAAGGCGTCGATCTGGCTCTGGATCATCGACCGGATCGTGGCCGCATCGCCCGCCGCCACGTCTTCCGCCATGGCGGGAAGCGAAAATCCGGCGGCCACGATGAGTACCCCGATCAATCTGGCAAATGGTGTCATGGCGGATCGTCTCCTCTGCCCATCACCCGATACGAAATACGCCGCGGAAAGGTTTCAGCAAGAGCGGCCGACCGGGCGACGCGTGCCCTTGCCTGACCCGGCGCGATCTGGTGTCCTGTCGCCTCAACAGGAAAGCGGAGGCCGTCGTGAGGGCGCTGTTCGTCCAGATCAAGTGTGAACTCGGCAAGGCCTATCAGGTCGCCAACGCGATCGCCGAGGCGGAGATCGCCTCCGAGATTTATTCCAGCGCCGGCGACTACGACCTGTTGGTGAAATTCTACCTGCCCGAGGATGCCGACATCGGCCACTTCGTCACCGAGAAGGTGCAGACGCTGGACGGCATCAAGGACACGCGGACGATCCCGACGTTCAAGGCTTTCTGACGCCCGGCCGGTTATTGCCGCGCGTGCCACGATCCGGCCAGTTGCCGCGCCTCGTAAAGCTGGTCGGCGCTGATCAGCCGCGCAACGATATCGCGATGCATGGCGGCGTTGGCTTCGCCCTGCGCGGCCGCGAGGCTCAGCCACATGTGCGCGTGAACCAGATCCCGCGGGATGCCCTGGCCATCGGCGAGCTTGAGGCCGATCTCGAACTGGGCGCGGGGTTCGCCGGCCTGGGCCGCCAGCAGATACCATTTGGCGGACTCGACGTAGTCCTGGGGCACGCCGAGGCCGCGCTGATAGATAACGCCGAGATTGAACTGGGCCGGCGCCGCGCCCTGATCGGCGGCGCGCCGGAACCATTTGATGGAAGCGACGTAATCGCGGTTCGTCCCGACGCCGTTGGCGTAGGCAATGCCGAGATTGTACTGGGCGTCGGCGTCGCCCTGTTCGGCGGCCGTCTCCATGAACGCGACGGCCTGCGCGTAGTCGCCGTGGGTGTAGGCGGCGACGCCGTCTTCCCAGGCACCGGCGTGCGCACCGTCCGCGAACCCGCACGCAACGAAAACGCAAGCAGCAACCTGCTTCAGCATGGCGAGTTTCCTTCCCGATGTGCCCCGTTCTCGACCCGACCTTTTCGGGCCGGCGGCAGGTCACTGGTGGAATCAGTCGAACGCCACAGTGTTGGATAGTCTGCCACATCTGCCGACGAGCGGGTTGCCGGGATGTGCTGCGCTGCGGGATACCGTTGCGTCCCCTCGCGTTCCGGGTGGTCTGGCCGCGGCGGTCCGGCGTATTGACCGGCAGGGGGGGCACTTATAGGGTCCGCCGCACTTGCCGCCATCGGGCGTCGGGAGCGCGTAGCTCAGCTGGTAGAGCAGCTGACTTTTAATCAGCAGGTCTCGGGTTCGAGCCCCGACGCGCTCACCAAGGAAGTCAAATAGTTAGTTGAAGTTGTAGCACTCCGTAAAATGAGCATCGCCAAATTTGGCAACGAATTTGGCAACAACATTCGTCGTTGGGAATTGGCGCCCTCGTAAGGGCCTGGTTAACTGAGACGGCGCTTGAGGTGCTGAAAGATGGGGCGTTATTGACCCATATGTGTTATCACTGGCGATATCATAGCCTTGAGCAAGCGCAGCAAGCTATTTGACGCGATCAGAAACAATCCCAAGGACGTTGGGTTCGATGACGCATGCAAGGTTGCGGCTTGGTTGGGTTTTTCGGGCAAAGGTGGCAAGGGATCGCATCGGGCCTTTTCCAGGCCAGGCGAGAGACAGCTCCTCAATTTCCAAGACAAAAAAGGCAAGATACCCGCGTATCAGGGTAGGCAGCTAGTTGAGATGATCGACAAGTATGAGGACGACAGTGACGAAGCTGACGACTCCTGAGAGTTACCCGCAGCAGGTTTTTTGGAGCGACGAGGATGAAGGGTTCATAGCCGTTGCGCCCGATCTAAAGGGATGCTCCGCATTCGGCGAGACGCGGGAGGAGGCTCTCTCGTCTCTTGATGTTGCTATCGGCGCCTGGATCGAAGCGGCCAATGCGGCTGGCAATCCGATTCCGCGCCCGTCGCGCCCGGCCGACGAAGAGTTTAGCGGCAAACTGCTCGTAAGGATGCCGAAGGACCTACACGGGCGACTTGCCCGAGCCGCGGCCGTTCAGAGTACGAGCCTGAATCAGTACGTCGTGTTTCTGCTCACCTGGGCTCATACGGCACATGAATTCCAACAAACGACAACGCGGACGTTTGGGGTCTGGTCAGGAGCGCTTTCAACTGTTTCGGTCGATGTTACGCCGATTTTCCACAAGCCGGTTGCATCCGTTTGGGAAAAACGCACCTTCAACACAAACACGAGTGAGCGACTAGATTTCAACCTTCTAGTCGCAACTGATCAAAGATATGAGACGACCAATGGCTGACGCTACTCAATACAGGTTCAGTCTGCGCGAGCTTGGCGAAATCCTTTCGACCAAGGTGGCAGCACCAGAGGGGAAGTGGCGTGTTGGAGTTGAGATGACCGTCACAATCGGAACCATTGGTCCAGATCCGACGAGTACGAGGCCGGGAGCGCTCATGCAAATCGGAGCCGTTATATTGACAAGAGTTCGAGGAAGGAACACCCGAGGCTCTGTCATCCGACGTGGTGGAAATCAAGCCCTCTCCGAAACGCAAGAGTACAAGAAGGGTCGTATAGCGGCACTGCCGGCAGCATCCGCTGGAAACTGGACCTTAATCCACCACTGTCACGCCCGCGCTAACCTTCGCCATCTGAGTGGCTGCCGGCAGGCGTTCGAAGTCTCTGCGCGTTATGGAATTCCCGCTCGGCGATCGTCCGCTGCGGGTCGGCGCGCCCGAGCCGCTTCCGCCATGCCCTTCGAATGCTCCGGGGTATTTCTCGCGCGCCTCGGCGACCAGGCTGGCGATCGTCGCGCCCTCGATCGGCTTGCCTTCGGCGTCGAGGATCCGAACCGCGCGCCGCCCGTCCTTCGTTTCGACGCTGATCCGCGCCGCTAGTTTCTCGGAAAGCAATTCAATTCCGGTTGCCGAGGCTTTCGCTTTCGCCAAGGCGACCGTCAGTGAGGCGCCGACCAGCACCTCGCGCTCGTGCGCGCGCGACAAGCGCAATTCTTCGGCGAGCCCGACGACGCGTTGCGGGTCAATATCCTTGAAATCGGCCAGCTTGGTTTCTGCGGCCTCGGCTCGCTCGCGGTGGCTTTTGGCCTCGGCGTTGAGGTCCGCAATCCGCTCGGCATACCCCTCCACATCGACGACGAATTTGCCGTTTTTGGCCTGCACATAGTGGGGTAACAGCGCCCGGTCGACGTCGTCGAGATTGTCCAGGTTGGTTTTCAGCATTGTCGGAATCCTTCCGTTTCGAGTTCGATTGATTTAGGCGGCGGCCAGTTCGGCCAATCGCCGGTCGACCGCAGCCATGCGTTCTGCGTCCGCTGCGTTGCGGGCGACGGCGTGATCGTCTGGCGCGGTGTCAGGCTTGCACTCGGCAACGAGCCACTTTTCGAAAGCCGCCCGTGCGAGAATTGGCCATCCCTCTCGATCTGACCGCGCGCAAGTTCGATTGACGTTTTCGCGTGGGTCAACGCCGCGTCGGTCGCGTCGAAAGCGGCGGTGTCGTCGGAGAAGATCGCCGCAAGGAACTCGCTTTCGACCCGCTGGCGCAACTCGTCTGATAGGTTCGTCAACAGCGGGGCGGCCTCTAGCACCGCCCGCTGCGCCGCCCGATCGGCCGTTGGACCGAGCAGCAGCGGTGCCACCTGGCCCGGCGGCAAATCGCGCAAATAGGCACGAATTTCCGCACCATCGGCCGATCGGGCGGCAAATGCTTTTGCCCGAAGCGCGGTGCGGTCAGCGTCCAGTTTGGCCAGGCTCTTTTCCAGGTCGCGGATCGCCGTAGCAATCGCTTTGCCGGCGGGCTTCGCGGCCTCGCGCACGGCCTCTGTATAGTCGGCCTTGTCGGGATTGAGCCGGCCGCGCCGATCCATGAAATCGTCGAACGCAGCACAAGCGCTATTCGATATGGCGCGGGCGCTCGCCGGCCACTTGGCGTTTAGGCGTTCGCGCAGATTGTCGGTGGGACTGTTCATTTGCAGGGCGTTCCTTTCTTGATTGGGCTAGGTGGACACTGCCAGGGGGCGGAACCCGCGACCCTCGGCGTGCTCGGGATCGACGTTCGGCACAAGCGGCCGGATCACGTCGTCGCAGTGCCGGTTGATTGCTTCGGCGAGGCTGAAAAACAGCGGGTCGGCGAGCGCCGCGGAGTGCTGCGCGTCGTAGAGTTTCTGGATATATTTTTGACGCAGACCCCAGCCGCCATTT
The DNA here is from genome assembly GCA_963781775.1 of uncultured Alphaproteobacteria bacterium. Classification (GTDB taxonomy): domain Bacteria; phylum Pseudomonadota; class Alphaproteobacteria; order Rhizobiales; family Kaistiaceae; genus CAVSRC01. Next base: position 271,363 of record CAWAHE010000003.1, read on the forward strand.
TTGCCGTTCATCACGCCAATCGCTTCGGCGTAGGTCGGTGGCGGATCGAGCGCCGCGATCTCGGCAGCGATTTGATCGGGCAGCGCCTTGGCTTCGGCCTCGGTCATCAGATGTTCAACTCCTGTTGGCTGAAAAAGTATTGCTGGCCGCTCAATTCGGTCAGCGCCCACACAAGCGCGTCGACGCGATCGGGTGAGTAGCCGGCGCGGCTGCGGTCGAAATCGCTGGTGAAGGCGCACATTTGATCTTCAAGAATCGGAAACGTGCCGACGTGATGGACCTTGCGCTGTTCGTATAGGGCGGCGATCGGTTCGGCCCTCACGACCTTGCCGCGGCTGGCGTGGACGGCCTTGAACGAAACGCGGGAGTTGATCGCGCGAATGGTTGCCTCGACCATCGCGCCGCCGTTGTTCACCTCGGCAATGATGCGGTCGGCCTTGTGCCGGCGGTACGCATCGATTGCCTTGCGTGCCCACTCGTGCGGGGCATATCGGCCGGACAAATCCTCCGTGACGTAGCTGTGTTTATCGCCACCGTTCCCGGCGACGATAATTCCCGTTTCGTCGGACCCTTCGTTGTTCGAAACAGCCGGATCGATTGCGACGACAACGCGGCGCAGTTCGGACGGCGCGCTGTTCGCTCGGTCGCGGTCGAGCCAGTCCAATTGCCAGAGCGCGCCAGGCATGTCCGAGAGCAGTTCCGCGTTTAGTTCCTGCCGGCCTAGCCGCGTGCCCTCATACCGCTCGCGCACCGCGGCCAGGAATGTCGGCGCCAGGTTCGCCTCGTTTTCGAAGGTGTGTCCGCGAGTCACGGCCACGTCGCGCCCTTCGCGCGCCAACAGTTCTTTGAGCAGCTTGATTGGGCGGGGCGTCGTCGTGACCAGCCAGCGCGGCCGAGCGCCGAGGCGCAAACCGAATTGGAGCATGTCCCATGTCGCCTGGGGTTCGTTCCAAGCGGCTAACTCGTCAGCCCATGCCGCGTCATGTTCGGGACCGCGCAGCCGGTCGGATTCTTCGGACGAGAATGTCGTACCGATCGCACCGTTAGGCCACGTCAATCGACGCTTGCTTGGTTCATAGATCGGGCGGTTCCATTTCGGCGCGGTGCGCAGCAACCCGGATTGGCCTTCAACCATCGTGTCGCGGGCGTCTGCGGCCGTGGCGGCGACCAGGGCGATGCGCCCGGCGGTGCCCGTCTCGACCAGTTCGTTGATCCAGCCGGCGCCGGTAAAGTTTTTGCCCCATCCGCGACCGGCCAGGGTGATCCAGCCAAGCCAGTCGCCCGGCGGTGGGAGTTGCGACGGCCGGGCCTTGGCGCGCCAGCCACCGTCCGCGATCACGTCGGCGAGGGTTGCGGCGAGGGTGGTCATGCGGGTACCGGGGGCACGGGGCAGGGCGGTAGCGTCCGCACAGGGGTCAGGTCGACCATGGGCGGCAGTGGGGCGGTGTCGAGTGCCCGGAGAGCCTGCACCACGTCGGCGCGGGCCTCGGCGTGTGGCGCCAGGGCGCGGAGGATTGCAGCCTGCGCCCGTGCGAATTCGGGCGACTGCAGAACGGCAACGTTGATGTTGGTGACGTTTCCGGCGAGTTGGCTGATTTCGCCGGTGATCTTTCCGAGCTTGTCGAGCACCGCGATTAGCTGCGCCGACACGATCGCCACGCCGCGAGCGTCGCCGGCCTCGCTGCACGCCGCAAGGCCGCTCATCAAGCTAGTGCGGACGATGCGGAGGTAGTCGAGCACCGACTTGCCTTCCGCGGCGGCGCGCTCGTGCAGCCTGGCCATGTCGGCGGGACCGGCGAGGTAGCCGGCCTTGGCGTCGTCGTGAACGTGGGCTGACCAGTGACGATGGATACTATCCGACGAAACGCCGAATTTTTCGGCGATGGCCGCGGCGGAGGCGCCGCCCGCTTTTAAGAGTTCGATGCGCCAGCGTTCGGGATGCTGACAAATGGTGCAACGGCGGCCGGACTTACTCACGAAATTCCAATCGCAAAAACTTGGCGCGGATTGCGCCGGCTGTTGCCAAACGTATGCCAAGAGTGACAACGGAAAATTAATTCGCCAAATCACGGCGGATTCTGAACACGAATTTAATAAGGCCACCTGATTATAAATCAGTCGGATGATGTTTTTCCAGGTGGAGGCGGGCGCGGCAAGCGTCGGAAGGCGTCGCGGTTTAGGCGAGGGTTTGTGTGTGCGGGCCGTGACGCGGCGCGGTTTAATGTAAGGTGATAAGCTTCGGGGAGGCGATCAGAAAGGTAATGACAAATGATAGGCGCTGGAGCGTTCGCGATTGCGCTCGGCATCATCGGTTACGCATTGGGTGGGTGGCTCTGGGCGATTCCTGGCCCCATAGCGTTTCTGGCGATCTTGCCGTTGCTTAACTGGTTCGTGATCCGGAAAGCACCGGAACACTGGAACGCCATCTATGCCTTTCAAGCCGCTAAGTGGACGCTTTTCGGGATTCTTCTGTCTGCAATGTTGGTTCTGAAGGCCGTGTAGCCCGAAGCTGCTAGACTTGAGAGGTGGAACAAATGAAAAATCTGAACGCTCAACAACGCTTGGGATTTGCGCATTCTGGGATTGCCGTTCTTCGTGCGCTTGCGATTAAAGACGCAACAATGCGCTACAAAGAATTCGGAAACGCCATTGGCTTAATTGAAGATGGAGAGAAGTGGCAGCCGTGGCACAGGCAACAGGTAGATGACATTTTGCACGTAATTGCTGCCACTGAGCGATTGCCGCGAGCCACCCGAAGCACAGCCCCTCTCGACTTCAACAAGATCATAAATGAAAAAGGCCGGCCTGGTCGTGGGGTCTCCAAAACAAGCAATATTGTTAGAAATTGATTGTTGGTTTCACGACGACCTTTGCCCCTCGCTCACTGGTCAATCTCCAACGGTGGAACATCGGAACACCCAAAGGATATGGATGTTCTGTTCTGACCCTTGCGGGGGCCGAAAGGCCCCCACGTGCAACATGGGTTCGGAACAAGTTTCGGAACACCTGTTCCGCCCGGTTTGCTTGGCTTTCGTGTAGTGTCGGAACAGATCGGAACAAGCGTTGTTTCGGCCGGTGTTAGTGGTTCGTTTACGGGGGTAAAAGCGGCATGGCCGGAACAGCCGGTGTTCCGCCCCCGTCGAGCGCGTTTAGTTCTTTCTCGCCCTTTGCTGTTAGTGCCCATGCGTCCCGGTGCTTGTGCACCAGCCCGGCCGTCGCCAGTTTGTCGATCGCGCGCCGGACCTTCACACCGTAAGGCCGTCCATCGCGCATCGTCCAGCCAAGGGCCGTTGCCAATTCAGTGGACGATGCGCCAGGCTGCGACTCGATCGCCCGGAGCACCACGTCCTCGTCGCGTCGGCCCGCAGCCGTCATGGCCTGCCTGCCGGCCTCGTCTAGCGGCGTGGCGACGACGGTGAGGATGTTCCGCCCACGTCGGTCCTTGAGGCGCGCAGCGGTCACGGTATCGAGGCGGAAAAGCATCGGCGCAAAATCCATTCCGCGAAATTTTCCAGCCCAATGAACCTCCACCGCAAAATCCGATTTGCGGGCACACAAGTTGCCGTCGATCTCGGCCAGGAAGCTCCCGCCACCTCGGGGAATCAGGTCGTCGGCACTTGCCCGTTTTGTCGGATGCGTCAGCACCAAAACAGTCGGGCCGCCCCGCAAGAGGGTCAGGCTGCGCATGCGTTTGGCGTGCTCAATCGCGTGAACGTTCGAATTCTCGTCCTCGCCTTCAAAAGTTGCGGCAGACGTATCGACGATGACCAGGGCGAGGTCATCCATGCCAGCGGCCTCGCGGGTGATCTGTTCAGCAATCTCGCTCAGCCGCGTGGCGCCCGACACGAACCGAACATTCGTCTCGCCGATCTCGAAACCACAATGTTCCGACATCGCGATCCAGCGGGCCTGAACGTCAACGGCGTTCTCTGACGCAAAATACAGAACTGCGCCTTGCTCAACCTCGCGGTCGCCGAGCGGCCGTCCAAGGCCAACGTGCGCACCGAAGTCGAAGCGCGATGGCCGTCTTGCCGGCGCCGGTTTGTGCGGTCAGCGCGTAGCAATATTGGCGCTGCAAAATTCCGTCCAGTAGGTACGATGGCGGAACGAAATCCGCGACGAATTCCGCGTCAGAGAGAATGAGTTTTGCGGGCATTGCGGATTCTTTCTTATGCGCGTTGTAGGCGTTTTGCATGGGAACTTTCCCGTCTCGTCGCGAACCGCTCCATAGCGACGACTTCGCTCATCCAGTTGTCGAATTCTTCGCGCTCTGCACGGCGCTCCAATTCCTCGCGGGCCCACTTATCCTCAAGGCGCTCAAACAAGTCGCCGAGGTCGCCGTCAGCCACCCACCCGTCAGCGCGTGCGCCCGCCATCGCGTCGATCCAAAGGCGATCGAATTGCGTCGCCCGACGATCGCCGGCATCGGCCCAAAGTTCGACAAGGAATTCGAGGCGGTCGGGAGGATCCCAGGTGTCGGCCAAGTCGTTGAAGATCGCGAAACCGGCATCGGCGCCGAAAAGGCGGCGCGTATCCCATGCGAGTTCAAGCCAATGGAAGCCGGGCGGTGTTGTCCACCAGTGCGCGACAACATCTGCCACCGCGTCGGTCGTGACCTGCACCGCCAAGCGTTCGGCGTCAGGCAAGTCGGCGATCAGCAGCTGCGGGTAACTGACCAGCGGGGCCGGTCGGGACTGTTCAAGGCTTACAGTTTGCATTTCGGGTTCCTCCAGATTCGAGAAATCCGACGCACCGGCTTTTGATGTTTGAGGCGAACCGTGGTATGCAAACTGCGTCACACAGCAATATGAGTTCACAGATCGCCCCGATGCGTTGCCGCGCGTCGGGGTTTTTCAGTTCATGTGTGCCCCACCACGGTCACGCCGGCGAGCGCGAGAAGGCGGTCGAGGCGCGAATAAAATCGGGCTTCTGTTCAATTCGCATGCGGACCGCGGCCTCCGCATGATCCGCGCAGAACGACCTTCCCGCCGCTGGCGGTGCGCAACAGAAGCGGTCGGCCAGTGGCCAACAGCATCGGCCGCCCGTGAAGTCGGTGAGCCTCATGCCGCCACCTGGCCGGCTCCGCACGTTACGCGGTGAGTGGTGGCGCGCTCGCGAATGTAGTCATCGACTTCGCTTTCAAGCCAGCCGACGCGACCGGGCGAGATCTGAATTCGACGCGGAAAGACGCCGGCCTTTTCGAGCCGCCAGATCGTGACGCGCGAAAGTTTGATTCCCCTGCGGGGTAGGTCGTCTAGGGTGAGAATGTGCATCGCGGGTGCCTTGTCGTTTGGCTCGCCGCGGTAAAAAAAGCCGAGACGAGCGCGTTTGCGCTTTGCGTCTCGACCTGATCGAAACCAGATCGTTCGGGGTTTCCCAGGGCGAACCTGCCGCCCCATTTGAACTACTAACCCTAGAACCCTGTCAGCATGTGCGACAGCACTAAACTAATCGTTAATTTTGAAACGTCCGGGCTATTCAAGCCGTTGCACGTATTCTACGCGCTCGGGTGACGGACGACCTTTCCGCGCTTGCGCGCTTCATCCAGCAAACCATTTCGTCGCTTTGCCGCAGTCGCCGCAGCCTCCTTAACTTCGTCAATAGTCACGTGTGCATAGCGCATCGCGGTGGCTACGGCAGAGTGGCCGACGATCTTCATTTGAAGCGGCAGCGGAATTGATTTGTCGGAATAGGTCTTGGAGGCGAACCAGTGCCGTATCAGGTGCAGACTTGCGTTCTCCTTCGCCTCCACCTTGGCCAGCGCCATCGCTCGTTCGAAACCAGATCTCGAGCGTTTCGAGTCGCATTTGTCTATTGTTAGGGGAGGGGCAGACCCACGGTAGGCCGACTACGCGATCGGCATTTTTCAACAGCGAGCGTATTTCGTCAGTGATCGGCTTTTCCAGGTAGCCGGTTTTCGAATCCGGCCACCGCATCACGCCCTCGTCGAATTCGACGTTCTGCCATTCGAGCGCAAGGATTTCGCCGGCCCGGCAGCCGGTGGCAAATAGCAGACGGAGCCCAAGGGCGATGGGCCGCGAGATTTTCGCTTCCGACTCAAGGTCGTCGATCGCGTGAAGGAGCCGCGCAACCTCGCTTTCACTGAAAAGCCGTTCCCGGCGCCGGCTGCCCTTTACTCGAATTCGGGCAGGATTGGACCCCGGATCACGAAAATTCCATTGTTCGGCGAAAGACATGGCCGACGAGAGAACACGAATTGCCAGCGCCGCTTGGGTCGGTTTCGTTCGCATTGCCTGATACGCGGTCGAAACGTCGCTGGTCGTGATGTCTCGAATAGGCAAGTGGCCAAGGTGCGGTTTCAACAGCTTTTCGACGATGCGGCGATAATCGAAAGCTGTTTTTGGTTTCAGCACTCGGTCGGCGTGATCGGCTATGAACCGATCCAGCACGTCGGCCACCGTGACGGCGGTGGCGGCTCGTCGCGCCTCGACCTTGGGGTCCGCACCGCGTGCCAGCATCGCAACCCATTCACGGGCTCTCTCGCGCGCCTTTTCAAGCGAGATTTTCGGATAGACTCCGATGGCGCGCCGGGTCGGGTGCCTGCCTGGGGCGAAGCGGGCAGCGTACACGAAAGTCTTACGGCCGGTCGGCGCCACGCGAACACCAAAGCCCGGAAAGCCGGTGTCCCAATAATCGCCCGGTGGCGTCGTTTTTGATTTGAGCCAACGGTCCGTGATGTTCTGTTTCGCCATCTGCGCCGTCTCCGATTTGGCATACGCTTGGCAACAAAAACGGTGAAATACAGTGTTGCCAAATGAACCGCGATGATACGCCA
>CAWAHE010000004.1:0-81629 GCA_963781775.1 uncultured Alphaproteobacteria bacterium
GGTATTATGGCGCAAACGCCACGGGACGTGAATACACCCCGTTCCTAAATCTGGGGGCATGGAACACAAACCCGCACTCTATGCCCTGATCAAGCTTCACGCCGATCTAGGCGGCAGGATCAAAGCCAACAAGGTCGAGGCCGACAAACTCCGCTCAGACATGATCCATGTCGAGGCGGTGCTAAGGATGCTGGAACCGTCATTCGATACCCGCACCATCGCCGTCAAACGTCGGAACAACCCGAACCCGCTGTTCAAGCGCGGAACCATCTTCAGGGCCGTCCTGGGGGTTCTCAGGACCGCACCTGAGCCGATGACCGGCGAGGAAATCGCCGTGGCCCTGCTTCAGTCCAAGGGCGTCAAAGAGCCTTCCCGTGACCAGCGCCGGCACATGTGGGGTGCGGTGTCCCGGTCACTTGTAAACAACAACGGCAAGAGCGTCGCCCTTACTGAGGGGCGCCCTCGCCGTTGGAAACTTCTCTCTTGAGGCAAATGGCTTAGTGCGTCTGTGCGGAAGCTGGCGCGGGACCTTCTTGCCAGCATTTCACAAGAGGATTGGAGGCGCTTGGAAGAGTTGCTCCCTTTGGAAGGCCCTTACTCTCATGACGGCGTTGGATCTCAGCCATGATCTCTTTGAGAACCAATGCCTTTGCATCTGGGGGCATAACCCAAATCGCAAATGTCATGCGCATGAGTTGGTCTGAGGCACCAGGGATGCTCTTTCCCTTCTCATAATTTGCCACGGTCTGCACATCGACCTTGAACACCTCAGCAAGTTTGGTTTGCTTGAGTCCCATAAGCTTCCGCAGGAACCGGAACTCCGGCCCTTTGATTGGCTCTTTCTTGTGAATTATGCGCAAGCCAATAGCGCGGTGCAGGTCGTCCTCGTGCTCGATTGTAAGCAGCCGTCCGTAGTCTGGATCGTTCTCCACTTTGAAGCCGTTGAGCAGATATACGTCGTCCAACCCGGACGCCGTGTAGTGAAGAGGCTTCTCCTCGAAAGGCTGCATCATCACGTAAAATTCGGCTCGCTTGCTCATCTGTCTTCCCATTCAACTGTCTTGACCAAAAGGCGCTTTTCGCGAACCACGATGACAACGGCACCCATGCGCCGGGACGTTCCCTCAAGAACGGCAACCATCTTGACCTTCCACTCGCCGGCATTCTTGCCGGCTTCAATTGGACCAGTGATCTCACCGATTTCGAGTGTCCGGTAGAGATCGAACACATCGAAGCCTCTACCAGCAAACCGCTTATCGGAATGGTCCATGTACGAAATGCGACGCTCTTTGGAGAGGCGTCGGATAATTGCCGCAAGATGATGCGGACCAGGCGGACGCGGTTTTGTCCGTCGCTCGGTGGAAGGATCTGGTCCAAGGGGATCGACAGGTTCATTAGGCTCGGCCATCGTGTACCTCAGTAGCGCACCTATAACGGTTATAGGTACCACTCTGGGTCAAGTCAATTCAGAGCCAAGGTTAATTTTCCTCCACACTGTTGCAGTTTGGACTCAAATAATCCGCAGAAGTCAGCCGTTTAAGTGGCGTTGCCAGTAGCCGGCAAAATCGACTGACGGTTTCCGCTTCATCGCCAGCCCGGCGACGCGGCTCACTTGATCGCCATTCGCCACGCGGCGGTTATCTTCCCGCCATGCCGCTTCCTGAGCGTAGCGAAGCAGGTAGGCCCCGGCGATATGGTGGTGGTGCCCAATCTCGGCGCGGCGAAGCCGGCTGAAATATTCCTCGGCCCAGTTGGTGCAAGCGCCGTCGAGGCTGTACGCCTCTTGATGGTTGATCCGGCGCATTTCAAAGCGGCCGTGAAGCCCGTTCCAAGCGCCGGCTTCGTCAGCGTTGACGGTCGTGCCATCGACAATCCGCGACTTGATCCAAGACAGGGCCGCGCCCTCGGAATGAAACACGGCTGGTAGGGAATTGCCGTCACGCTCACGGATGATAACCACTGACTTGCGCTTGCCGTTCTGATTGCGGAGCAAGCGGCGGTCGGTGCGATCTTCGCGCTTGTTGGCCGGCTTCACGTACCCGCCGAAATAGCCGCCATCGACCTCGGCCACAGTGCCCGGCCCGCCGATCTTGCGGCCCTTCATTTCCTCAGCCATCGCTTCGCGCATCTTGTGGCAGAGCACGAAAGCCGTCTTGTAAGAGAGGCCCAGGTCGCGGCTCATGGCGAGCATCGACTTGCCCTTGACCTCGTTGCAGAAGATCGCGATGGCCGCCAGATAGGCGCGGAGCGGAAGCTTGTGGCTGGCAAACAGAGTGCCGGACGTGATGCTGAAATCCTTTGTGCACTCCCGGCAACGGAAGCGCGGCGCACCGTTCGGACGGCGGCAATCGTAAGCGTCTAGGGAGCCACAGGACGGGCAAACCGGCTCGCCGGCAGTCTCGGACCAACGAACCCGGCGGAAGGCTTCCTCGGCTTCCGCGTCGGTCATGCGGAACACCTGAGCGAGGCTCAGGGTCTTGGCCGACTTGGAAAGGAGGAAGTGTTGGGGCACGTCTATCTCTCACATCTGATAGCTATCAGATATGATAGGTAGGTGGCCTTGTCAATAGGAAACTATCGGATATGATAGCCCCCATATTCGATAGGAGGCTACATGGGTTTTGCCAAGACTGAGGAACAATGGGCGGAGAACGCCCGCGCCTTTCTGAAGGCGGAGCTACGCAAGGCTGAGGTGACTTATGCCGACCTGGCGAAGCGCCTCAAAAGGCACGGGCTGACGGAAACAGAGGCTTCGATCACGAACAAACTAGCGAGGGGCACTTTCAGCGCGACGTTCTTCCTTGCCTCTCTCAGGGCGATTGGAGTTGAACAAGTACACCTAGAAGACGTATAGTGTCCCCGTGTCGGGGCGCTGGAAAAAGTCGCTTGCTCTAATCGTTTGGCTTGCGTTGCTTGCCGGGCTGACTTGGCACGACAAGGCAAGCCAGCCACCACGCAGCCAACAACAGGAAACCGCCGATCCCGAGGCCAATCACCAAACCGGTTATAGCGAGACGGATGGCGAAGCCTTCTGGATAAAGACTAGGCGCGATCCTATCGCGTTCTTCACCCTGAGTTTGTTCGTCGCGACGAGCGCCTTGGTCTTGGTAGCTGTGGCGCAAGCGTTCCTGTTCTTTGTCCAATTGCGCTACATGAGGGTTGCCTCGGACGATGCCAAGACCGCTGCCAACGCGGCTCTGGAAACCGCTGAGGCCACCAAGGACGCTAACGAGCTTAACCGCAGGAATTTCGTTTCCGAGCAACGTCCGTGGCTCAAACTTGAGGTTGTTCCGCGCGGGCCGCTTCGTTTTATCAACGACGAACTGACGCTCACGTTGCGGTTTCAGGTGACAAATGTTGGCCACACCGTCGCGCGGAATGTTTGGATTTCGCCAAGATTGCGCGCTCCTGCGCTGTTGTCGGAGGCGTTCAATCCATTTGAAGAACAAGCTTCTATGATTGCAGAGACCAAGCGGAGAACGCAGTTCCGATGGGGATTTAGTATATTCCCAAACGATTCCGCACTTCAAGACCATACAGTGAGTATCGGAGCCGAGCAGATGAATAAGATCGTCAGTGAAGGCGTAGAATTTGTTAACCTGAATTTGATCGCGAGCGTAGGATATCGTACTCTTTTCGACGAGGACGTTCATCAGACCTGTATTATGACTGAAGTACGCCGGAATACTCTGACTCGTTCGATACCGATGAACAAAAGTCGTGCTCCCGAAGCAATCTTTATTGATGAAGGCGATATTCCGGAAAACGAACTGAAATTCATTCGCAGCCCCCTTATTGGGGACTATGCCGACTAGCACACTCACGATTGCGGCCGCCGCCGCCGCCCGCACTCCCACGGCGCGCGCTCCTAACTCATTGGTCCCCTCCCATAGCTAGGAATTGGCCGCGCCGAGTGTTCGTGGCGTTTGCGCCATAATACCGGGCCCGGTCACCTTCCGCGAACTCATCGGCCATTTTGGCAACGCCGAGGCGGCCCTCGACGCCCTCCCCGAACTCGCCAAGCGTGGCGGCCGCCGCATCCGGATCGCCGGCAGCGACGAAGCGGAACGCGAACTGGCCGCCGTCGAAACGCGCGGCGCGCGCCTAGTCGCCCTCACCGAACCGGAATACCCCGCGGCCCTGAGCGACATCGATGGCGCCCCGCCGCTGATCACGGTGCGCGGCGAGGCGGATTGTTTGACGCAGCCGATGGTCGCGATCGTGGGTTCGCGCAATGCCTCGATCGCCGGCCGAAAATTCAGCGCGCAGATCGCCCACGCACTGGGCGAGGCCGGCTTCGCGGTGGTCTCCGGCCTCGCCCGCGGCATCGACGCGGCGGCCCATACCGCAGCCCTCACGACGCATACCATTGCGGTCTTCGCCGGCGGCCTCGATCGGCCCTATCCGCCGGACAATGTCGAACTGGCCGAACGGATCGTCGCATCGGGAGGCGCGCATGTCAGCGAGATGCCGATGGGCTGGGAGCCACGCGCGCGCGATTTCCCGCGCCGCAACCGCATCATCTCCGGCCTGTCATTGGCGGTTGTCGTCGTCGAGGCGGCCCAACGCTCCGGTTCGTTAATCACCGCGCGACGCGCCGCCGATCAGGGCCGGCTCGTCTTCGCCGTGCCGGGCTCGCCCCTCGATCCGCGCGCCGGCGGCGCCAACCTGCTGATCAAGGAGGGCGCCACGATCGTCACGGCGGTCGACGACATAATCGGCGAGATCACGCCGATGATGGCGCGCGAGCCCGGTGTGCCGGTCCCCATCGTCGCCGACCGGGACACAGCCATCGACGCCGCCGATGGCGCCCGCGACCGGATCGTTGAAGCGCTTGGGCAGACGCCGGTGGAGATCGACGAGATCGTCCGCTTTACAGGACTGACGCCCGCGGTCGTTCATCTTGTCCTGCTGGAGCTCGACCTCGCCGGACGAATCGAACGGATCGCCGGCGGACGCGTGGCGCTTATTGGGTGATCGGCCGCCTCAGGTATCCTTGCGGCGTTCGCTCAACCGTTTCGCAGTCGCCTCGGCATCGTCCTCGACCATGGCCAGAAGATAGGCCAGAAACCCGAGATCCGCCTTGCTGGCCAAGGCACGAAGCTCGCGGGCGAGGCCGCCGATGTAGCGAGCCGTGTCCTCCGCGTCAGGCTGCAATGGAGCCCTTCCCGTCTGCATCAGCCCCCCGGCCATCCCGGCTGCCCGCCGACACACGCAACTGCAACCATTAGTTGTTTATCCAACACTATTATAACCAATAGGTGCAATCGTTTACAAGCGATTCATTGCGAACGGCGGGGCCGGGCATTGCGCAACACGGTTCTGCGCCCCATGTGGTACACGGCGCAGGACACCGGTCATCGCGGTCTGCGGTTTTCCTCTGTGAATTCCGGTTCATTTGACAGGCCAGACCGATTTCTGGAATGTCCCTGCCCAATCCGGCCGGGACCGGCACTGCCTCAGGCTCCAATGCGCTCCCGAATGGTAAATCTTTCCAAAGGGTTAGAGCAATAGGCTCGCAACCCGCAGCACGCGGCATCAATGAACCTCGTCATCGTCGAGTCCCCCGCCAAGGCCAAGACCATCAACAAGTACCTGGGGCCGAGCTACCAGGTGCTCGCCTCCTATGGCCATGTCCGTGACCTGCCCTCGAAGAACGGTTCCGTCGATCCGGAGCAGGACTTCTCCATGTTGTGGGAAGTGGACGGCAAGTCGCAGAAGCGGCTCTCCGACATTACCTCGGCGATCAAGGACGCCGACCGGCTGATCCTGGCGACCGACCCCGACCGCGAGGGCGAGGCGATCTCGTGGCACGTGCTCGAGGTGCTCAAGCATCGCAAGGCGATTGGCGCCCGGCCGGTCGAGCGCGTCGTCTTCAACGCCATCACCCGCGACGCCATCCTCGATGCGATGAAGCATCCGCGCGAGATCGATGCCGCCCTGGTCGATGCCTATCTCGCCCGCCGCGCGCTCGACTATCTCGTCGGCTTCACGCTGTCGCCGGTGCTGTGGCGCAAGCTCCCCGGCGCGCGCTCCGCCGGCCGCGTCCAGTCGGTGGCGCTCAGGCTGGTTTGCGAACGCGAAACCGAGATCGAGGCGTTCAAGCCGCGCGAATACTGGTCGGTTGCCGTAACCCTCGAACCGCCGAACGGCGGGCGCTTCGTGGCCCGCATCGTCGGCGAAAACGGCCAGAAGCTGGGTCGCCTCGACATTCCCGACGAGGCAACGGCGAAGCGCATCGAAGCGGCGCTGAAATCGGGCGACTATCGCGTCGTCTCGGTCGAGGCGAAGCCGGTGCGCCGCAATCCGCCGCCGCCCTTCACCACCTCAACCATGCAGCAGGAGGCCTCGCGAAAGCTCGGCTTCTCCGCCTCGCGCACCATGCAGGTCGCCCAGCGCCTCTATGAGGATGGGCTGATCACCTATATGCGGACCGACGGCGTGCAGTCGGCGCCGGAAGCGATCACCGCGGCCCGCGCCACCATCGCCAAGCGCTTCGGCGATCGCTACGTGCCGGAGAAGCCGCGCTTCTACCAGACCAAGGCGAAGAACGCGCAGGAAGCCCACGAGGCGATCCGCCCGACCGACCTCGGCCACGCGCCAGACGCGGCGCGCGGCCTCGAAGCCGACCAGGCTCGACTCTACGAACTCATCTGGAAGCGCATGACGGCGAGCCAGATGCAGGCCGCCGAACTGGAGCGCACCACGGTGGAGATCATCGCCGGCAGCGGCGGCCACCCGGTCAATCTGCGCGCCACCGGCCAGGTCGTCCGCTTCGACGGCTTCCTGACGCTCTATCAGGAAGGCCGCGACGACGATTCCGACGACGAGGAAGGCGGCCGCCTCCCGCCGATGCGCGAGGGCGATGTCCTGACCGAGCACGGCATCGAGACGGCCCAGCATTTCACCGAACCGCCGCCGCGCTACTCCGAGGCGACGCTCATCAAGAAAATGGAGGAACTCGGCATCGGCCGTCCCTCCACCTATGCCGCAACGCTGTCGGTGCTGCGCGACCGCGACTATGTGCGGCTCGAAAAGAAGCAGCTCATCCCCGAGGACAAGGGCCGGCTGGTCACCGCCTTCCTGGAGAGCTTCTTCAAGCGCTATGTCGAATACGACTTCACTGCTGATCTCGAGGAGAAGCTCGACAAGATTTCCAACGGCGACCTGTCGTGGAAAGACGTGTTGCGCGATTTCTGGCGGCAGTTCTCGCTCGACGTCGACCAGACCAAGGACCTGCGCGTCTCCGAGGTTCTCGAACACCTCAACGAGTTGCTCGGCGCGCATATCTTTCCTGCGCGCGCCGAAGGCGGCGACCCACGCCAGTGCCCGTCATGCGGCACCGGCAAACTCTCGCTCAAGTTGGGCAAGTTCGGCGCTTTCATCGGCTGCTCGAACTACCCCGAGTGCCGCTACACCCGGCAGCTCGCCGTCTCCGGCGAGAATGGCAATGGCGGCGACATCGGCGGCGACGGCAAGCTGCTCGGCAAGGACCCCGAGACCGGCCTCGACGTGACGCTGCGCACCGGCCGCTTTGGCCCTTACGTGCAGCTCGGCGAGCAGGGCGAGGACAAGAAGATCAAGCCGAAGCGCGCCAGCATCCCGCGTGGTTGGGACGTCGCCACGCTCGACCTCGAACAGGCGCTTTCCCTGCTGGCATTGCCGCGCGAGGTCGGTTTGCATCCGGAAACCGCCAAGCCGATCACCGCCGGCCTCGGCCGCTACGGCCCGTTCGTGCTTCATGACGGCACCTTCGCCAATCTCGATTCGGTCGAGGAAGTGTTTTCGGTCGGCCTCAACCGGGCGGTGACGCTGATCGCCGAGAAGATGGCCGGCGGCGGACGCCGCGGCGGCCGCGCGGCGCCCAAGGCCCTGAAGACGCTCGGCGACCATCCCGATGGCGGCCCCGTGACGGTGCGCGACGGCAAGTACGGCCCCTACGTCAATCACGCCAAGGTCAACGCCACGCTGCCCAAGGACGTCGATCCGCAGCTTGTGACGCTCGAACAGGCACTCGAACTCATCGCCGCCAGGGCCGGCAAATCGCCTGCCCGCGGCAGAAAAAAGGCCGCCGCCAAACCCAAGGCGGCCGCGAAACCCAAAACCGGGGCCAAGGCCCGACCGAAGCGCGCCGCAAAGGCGAGCGCGCCGGAAGCCGAAGACGCCTGAGAGCCCCTTTCAGGAACACCCATTGCCCAAGACAAAAGAAACTACAGGAAAAAAGAAGACCAAGGGCCTCCGGCCCGGACTCCCCACCCGCGAACAGATCCTCGCTTTCATCGCAGAACATCCCGGGGAAGCCGGAAAACGCGAGATCGCGCGGGCTTTCGGCATCACCGGATCGGCCCGCATCCCGCTCAAGGCCATGCTCAAGGACCTCGCCGGTGACGGCCTGGTCGAGCGCCGCAAGAAGCGGTTGCGCCGCACCGAGGATCTCCCCTCCGTCAGCGTGCTGGAAGTGACCGGCCGAGACAGCGACGGCGAATTCCTCGCCCGCCCGGCCGAGTGGTCGGATGCCGAGGGCGGCCCGCCGCCGGCGATCGTGATCGCCGCGTCGCGCGAGAAACGAGGCCCCGCCGCCGGCATCGGCGATCGGGTGCTCGCCCGCCTCACCGCCGTCGATGGCGCCGGCTACGAAGCCCGCATCATCAAGATCATCGACAAGAAGCCGCTGACGGTGCTGGGGGTCGTGCGCGACCTGCCCGGCGGAAAGCGCATCGAGCCAGTCGACCGCAAGCAGCGCGAGATGATCCTCGACGCCGATCCGACCGGGAAAGCAAAGGACGGCGATCTCGTCTCGGTGACGCTCGTCGGCGCCGACCGCTACGGGCCGAGCCGCGCGCGCATTGCCGAGGTCATCGGCTCGATGAAGAGCGAGAAGGCGGTCTCCATGATCGCCATCCACGCCCACGGCATCCCACACGTCTTTCCGCGCGAGGTTCTCGGCGAAGCCGATGCGGCCGGGCCGGTGACGCTCGATCACCGCGAAGACTGGCGCGACGTGCCGCTGGTCACCATCGATCCGGCGGATGCCAAGGACCATGACGACGCCGTCCACGCCGAACCCGACCAGGACCCGAAGAATCCGGGCGGCCATATCGTCACCGTCGCCATCGCCGACGTCTCCTGGTATGTGCGACCGGGGACCGCGATGGACCGCGAGGCGGTTACCCGCGCCAACTCGGTCTATTTCCCCGACCGCGTCGTGCCGATGCTGCCCGAGCGCATCTCCAACGACCTGTGTTCGCTGCGCGAGAACGAGGACAGGCCGGCGCTCGCCGTGCGCATGATCTTCTCCGCCGACGGCCGCAAGCTCAATCACCGCTTCCATCGCGTGCTGATGCGCTCGTCGGCGAAGCTCTCATACCGGCAAGCCCAGGACGCCTTCGACGGCGCTCCCGGCGAGATGCCCGAGCCGCTGGTAGCAGCGCTGGCTTCGCTGTGGGCGGCGTATCAAAGCCTCAAGCGCGGCCGAGACGAGCGCGAGCCGCTCGAACTCGACCTGCCTGAGCGCAAGGTACTGGTCGCGCCGGACGGCTCGATCGACCGGATCGTCGTTCCCGAACGCCTGGAAGCGCACCGGCTGATCGAGGAATTCATGATCCAGGCGAACGTCGCGGCGGCCGAGACGCTGGAGGCGCGCAAATCGCCGCTGGTCTATCGCATCCACGACACGCCCTCGATGGCCAAGCTCGAAGGCCTGCGCGACTTCCTCAAGTCGATCGAGATGTCGCTGCCCAAGGGCGGCAACCTACGGCCGGCGCAATTCAACCGGCTCTTGGAGAATGTTGGCGAGAGCGAGCACGGGCCCCTGCTGCATGAGGTGGTTTTGCGTAGCCAGGCGCAGGCCGAATACAGCCCGGAGAACATCGGCCATTTCGGTCTCAACCTCCGCCGCTACGCGCATTTCACCTCGCCGATCCGCCGTTACGCCGACCTGATCGTTCATCGCGCGCTGGTGCGCTCCCTGAAACTGGGGCCGGGCGGCCTGCCGGACGGCATCGAGGCGGAGTTGCCCGAAATTGCCGCGAAGATTTCCGCCGCCGAGCGCCGGGCCATGGCGGCCGAGCGCGATACGGTCGACAGGCTCGTCGCCCACTGGCTCGCCGACCGCGTCGGCGCCACGTTCAACGGGCGCATTTCCGGCGTCACCCGCGCCGGGCTCTTCGTGAAGCTCGACCAGACCGGCGCCGACGGCTTCATCCCCATGCGCACGCTCGGCACCGACTTCTATCAGTATGACGAGGCGCGCCGCGCTGTCATCGGCACGCGCAGCGGCGAGATGCATCGCCTCGGCGATACCGTTGAGGTCAAGCTGGTCGAAGCGATCCCGCTCGCCGGCGCACTGCGCTTCGAGATACTGAGCGAGGGCCGGGTTGTGCCCCGCAAGGACAGGCCAGTTCGTGAGGCTCGCGGGCGCGCGGGACAAGGCAGGCCGCCTTCGCGCGGCAAGGGCAAGCCGGCGCGACACCGCTAGATCACCCGCGGCATCATGGCCGCCATGCGCGCCTTGATCGAAAGCGCGGCAGCGCCTAACTGCTTGAACGGAGCGAAAAAACAGATGCCCGTCGAAATCCGAATCCCCGAAGAGCTACCGCCACGGTCACAATGGCAGGCGATGGAGCGCGGTTTCCGTGGTCGCTGCCCGCATTGCGGCGAGGGCAAGCTGTTCCGCGCCTTCCTCAAGCCGGTCGAGACCTGCGCTGTTTGCGGCGAGGATCTCAGCCACCAGCGCGCCGACGACCTGCCGCCCTATCTCACCATCGTCGTTGTCGGACACCTGTTGGTGCCGCTGATGCTGGCCGTGCAACTGATGACCGACTTCTCGGTGATCACCTACCTGTCGATCTACCTGCCGCTCACCGCGGCGCTGACGCTGGCGCTGTTGCAGCCGGTGAAGGGCGCCGTGGTCGGCCTGCAATGGGCGCTGCGCATGCACGGCTTCGACGGCAGCGCCGACCCCGACGCGACGCCTGAAGGCTTCCTGCCGACCCCGCAGCCGTAGCGCAATGGCAGGGAAAGTGGGTTCCGCTTCTTCCGTTCGACATTGCAGCCAGTTGGGAAATTCCGCTCACTTGCCCCGATAAGCGGGGTTCTTCAGCGAATAGACTTCGCCAGGCGCCTCCGGATCGTAGAACGAGACCGGCGCGGTGACGAATAGCCGCTGATCGCCGTCGCCGAGCACCATGGCGGTGACGTAGGGCTCCTTGAACGGGACGGTCGTTACCAGGTGGGCATGCTTGTCGACGATCAGCATGTGCCCGGCGCCGTATTCGGCGATGTAGAGATTGCCGGCACGATCGACGGCAAGGCCGTCCGGGCCGACCTCCCAGCCGCGACCCGGAACCGCCGGCTCCAGCGCATCGAGCGAAACGAACACCCGTTTGCCGGACAGCGATCCGTCGTCTGCGACATCATAGGCGAGTACCCGGCGCGACAGGTGCTCCGAAACGTAGAGCGTCTTGCCATCCGGGGTCAGCGCCACGCCGTTGGAATAGTGGATGCCCTCGGCCAGCCGGGTGAGCTTCCCGCCCTTATCGAGATAGAGGACGGCGCCCTCGGCCGGCGCGCTCGGCGAGAACAGGCCCGACGAGGAGAAATAGACCCCGCCCTTGGCGTCGTTGATCGAGGCGTTGGGGTCCATGAAGGTGCGACCGCTGGAATCGCGATCGATGATCTCGCGGGTGGAACCGTCGGGCGCGATGCGGGCCAGCGCGTTCTCATGATGGCAGAGCACGATGAGGGTGCCCTCGCCGCCCCGCGCCACCGAGGTCGGCCCGCAATCCGGCCGCGACCAGACCACGGCATTGCGGGTTCCGTCCCAGGACATGACCCGGTCGGCGCCCATTTCCGCGTAATAGACGGTGTCGCCGACGATCACCGGGCCTTCCGGATAAGGCGAATTGGAGTTGACCGCGACCGCGTCGCCGGCCGGGGCGGCGACCGCCGAAATGGCCGCAATCACTGCCCACAGGCCCGCCAGACCCAGCGCCAACCGGGCGGAAATGCTTGACATTCGGCCCATCGAATCTAGTGTGCCGGCCAACCCCTAAGCCTCCGAGGAACCCGCCATGGCCAAGGCCGCCACCATCAAGATCAAGCTCGTCAGCTCGGCTGACACCGGATTCTACTACGTCACCAAGAAAAACTCGCGCACCAAGACCGACAAGCTGGCCATGAAGAAATACGACCCGGTCGCCCGCAAACACGTGGAATTCCGCGAAACCAAGATCAAATAGCCCCGAAAATCAGGGCCTCCAGACGAAAAAAGCACCGCTTTCGCGGTGCTTTTTTGTTGTCCGGCGGACAAACCGGCCGGGAATTAGTGGCCGGTCCAGAACGGGTTTGTACGAGGAGGCCACTCAATCCGTTCTGGAACCGGCCGACCCCGCGGACCCAGGAGATGCGGCGGACCTGAGCACTCCGCAGGGTTTCTGCAATTTCGAAGCTTGCTTTCAGGATGCCCAAGCGTATCGATCGGTTCGTTCCATTTTGTGACGACCGACCGGAGCCTCCTGCCTGCGAGCAACTAGACCATACTGCCCGCAATGCAAATGGCCAATCCGCATTCCTAGGGTTTTAGCTAAAACCCGTTTCTTAGTAAAGCGTTAGCGTTAATTCGGCGGCTTAGGAAAAACCGGCAAACTGCCGCCCGTTCAAGCGGCCGCGGCGACGACACGGTTACGTCCATCGCGCTTGGCGAGATAGAGCGCCCGGTCGGCACGCTTGATGAGCGCATTTGCGGTGTCATCGGGTGATGACAACGAGCAGATGCCGATCGACACCGTCACCTCAATGCTCTCGTCGCTATCGGCGATGGCGAAGCGTTCGCCAGCGATCTTCTGGCGGATGCGTTCGCCAACCAGCATCGCCAGCGCCGCATCCGTGTCCGGCATGGCAACGACGAACTCCTCACCGCCCATCCGGCAGGACAGATCGACGGCGCGCACCGCCTTGCGCATGCGCCTCGCAAATTCGCGCAGCACGTCGTCGCCAGCGACGTGACCATAGGTATCGTTGATGCGCTTGAAGTAGTCGATGTCGAGGACGAGCACCGAAAGCGGCTTCTCGCGTGCCGTCGCCTGCTGGACGAGCGTCGCCAGATGCCGCTCCATGTAACGACGGTTGTGCAATCCGGTAAGGCTGTCGGTGACCGCCATCTCCATGGTCAACTGCACGCTGTCGCGCAGGCGGTCGGCGAACCGCTTGCGCCGGATCTGCGTTCGCACGCGCGCCTGCATCTCGTTGCGGTCTATCGGCCTCACGAGATAATCGTTCACGCCTATGTCGAGGGCGCGCATCAGGCGCCCGTTGTCCTCGGGATCGGCGATGATCAGGATCGGCAGCGCCCGCGTGCGGTCGAGCGAGCGCAGGTGCGACGCGAGACGGAGGCCGTCAACCTGCTTGAGGCTCAGACTGATGATGACGAGGTCGTAGTCGCTCTCGGCGGCGCGAAACAAGGCTTCCTCGGGGTCGGCCTCGCTATCGACCTGGATCTGCGGCGCCAGAGTCTGGCGGATGCGTTCGACCGTCGCCAGCGCATCCTCGACCAACAGCACCTTGCCGCCCTCCTCGACCAAACTCGTCGGATCGAGCACGTCGTCGAGGCCGAGCTCGGACGAGGTCGCGGCGCGCATCATCAGCTCGTCGGTCAGTGTCTTCAGACGCACCAGGCTCTTGACCCGAGTGACCAGCGCGATGTCGTTCACCGGTTTGGTGATGAAATCGTCGGCGCCCGCCTCCAGGCCCGCGATCCGGTCCGACGACTGGTCGAGCGCGGTGATGATGACCACGGGGATGTGGGCCGTGCGCGGATTGCTCTTCAGCCGCCGGCACACCTCCAGCCCATCCATTCCCGGCATCAGCACGTCGAGCAGGACGATGTCGCACTGGCCCTGGGCGCAAATCTCAATCGCCTGCGGCCCGTTCGTCGCCGTGACGACCTCGAAATATTCCGCCGCCAGCCGCGCCTCGAGCAGCTTGATATTGGTGGCGAGGTCGTCGACGACGAGAACGCGGGCGGTCATGACGAACTCCTCAGCGACCGTCGCCGATAAACGACTTGACGGTCTCGATGAACTTGCCCACTGAGATCGGTTTCGACAGATAGGCCTCGCAGCCGCCCTGGCGGATGCGCTCCTCATCGCCCTTCATCGCGAAGGCGGTCACGGCGATCACCGGAATGGCGCGCAGATCGTCGTCCTCCTTGATCCACTTGGTAACCTCCAGCCCGGAGACTTCCGGCAACTGGATGTCCATGAGGATCAGATCGGGTCTGTGCGCGCGGGCGAGATCGATCGCCTCGAGGCCATTGCGCGTCTGCACAATATTGTATCCGTTCGCCTCGAGCAGGTCGTGAAAGAGCTTCATGTTGAGCTCGTTGTCTTCCACGACCAACACCGTCTTAGCCATTTTTCAGGTGGATCCTGCGGCAGACACGCATCCTGTGAGAAATGACAGGATGCCGTAATTTCCGGGCCACGGAAAGATAGGCCGCACTCGTTTCGGAAAGGCAAATACGATGTCAGAAAAACGGGGGTATTTCGGTCGGCCGGATGCGGAGGCCCTCGCCGTCGACGCGCTGACTTACCTTGCCGGCGATACCGAGGCGCTCGGCCGTTTCCTGTCGCTGTCCGGCATCGGGCCGGCGAATCTGAGGAGCGCGGCCGCCGATCCCGGGTTTCTGGCCGGCGTCATCGATTTCTTCCTAAGCAACGAGGCGCTTCTGCTCGGCTATGCCCGGCACGCGGGCGTTCCGCCGGAACGGATCGGCGAGGCGCGGCGGGCGCTCGGGATATGACCGACAAATCGAAGCGCACGATCCCGCTCGATCTCGACGGCTACACCGATCTGCCGCCCGGCAAGATCGCCAATGTCGTCACCTACCTCGAACGCGCACCGCCACGGCAGGCGCCGCCGGCAAGTAGCGACTTTCCGATCCGCCATGTCGAACACCCTGGCCTCGCCTGGTATCGCGATCTGTACCGGCGCATCGGCGAGGAGTGGTTGTGGTTCTCCATGGCGGTGATGCCCGACGCGGAGCTGTCGGCGCTTCTTAACGCACCGACCACGGTTGTCCTGGCGCTGGAACAGAAGGGACGCGCCACCGGTCTCGCCGAAATGAGCTTCGCCACACCGGGCGAGGTTGAGATCGTCATGTTCGGCGTCGTGCCGGAGGCGGTCGGCACCGGCGCCGCCCGCGCCCTGATGGAGGCGGCCCTCGCCCGCGCCGCGCAGCCCGAAATCGGCCGCGTCTGGCTGCATACGTGCACCTTCGATCATCCAGCGGCGGTGCGCTTCTATCTTGGCCACGGATTCCGGGCGTTCAAATACGCCATCGAGGTCGCCGACGACCCGCGGCTGAGCGGCCACCTGCCGCCCGCCGCGGCACGGCACGTGCCCTTGATCGAGCCCCGGCTCGCGAAGAAGTGACCTAGCGGGCCGCCGCCGCCATTCCCTGCCCGCCGGCATGGGAGACGCCCTTCTCGGCGGCGCCATCGCGCTCGGCGATCGCTTCGGCCTTTTGCAGTTCGGCCACCGCCTCGTCGCGCTCGGCTTGCGCCGCGGCAAGCTGCGCCTTCAGTTCGTCGGCCGACGCCTTCAGATTGTCGCGCCGCTGCATGGCCGCCTTGGCGAAGGTCGGATAGGCGAAATGGCCCGCGTCATGGATTCCGGTGCGCTCCTGCTCCGCGACAATCTGGTCGTCGAGCTCCTTCGCCATGCGGTCGAACTCTGCGATCATCGCTTCGATCTGCGACACCTGCCGCTGCTTGTCGTCGGCATGGAACCGCTTCAGGCGGATGAGACTTTCACGCGACTTCATCTGCGCACCACTCCCTTCTTACTCGGCGAGGCGGCACCCACTCCCCGCCACGAACGGTCAGACTGACGACAAAGCGCCAATCGGCCTTACGCACCGCCGGCCGCTAACGGTTCGTTTACTTCTCGCGTTAATCATGGACTGCGATGGTTTAATTCGCGGTAAACCCAAACCATCGCATTCGGATTGATTTCTGCGAGTCCTCTGAATCGCTTAGAGGAGTTTCCTAAACGTAGTTAACAATTGGTCAAGAACCGGAAACCGGCGTTTCCTCAATACATTGCACTGGCCGGCCTAGACTCTTGATTAATTCACTTGTGCCCTGAAATGAGAGTTTGTTAACCATTCAAGGTTAGCGTAACGAATTGGGGTTAACCTTTTTTCGTGCCGGCACACCAACGCCGGTGCGCCAAGCCCGGAAAGGCCAGGGGGATTGGCATGCGAGTTCTTCTGATCGAGGACGATAGCGCCACCGCGCAGAGCATCGAGCTGATGCTCAAGTCCGAGAACTTCAACGTCTACACGACGGATCTCGGCGAGGAAGGTGTCGATCTCGGCAAGCTCTACGACTACGACATCATCCTGCTCGACCTGAATTTGCCGGACATGTCGGGCTACGAGGTTCTGCGCACCCTCCGCCTCGCCAAGGTAAAGACGCCGATCCTGATCCTGTCCGGTCTGGCCGGCATCGAGGACAAGGTTCGCGGGCTCGGCTTCGGCGCCGACGACTACATGACCAAGCCGTTCCACAAGGACGAGCTGGTCGCCCGCATCCATGCCATCGTGCGCCGCTCGAAAGGCCACGCCCAGTCGGTCATCACCACCGGCGACCTCACCGTCAACCTCGATACCAAGACGGTGGAGGTCAACGGACAGCGCGTGCATCTGACGGGCAAGGAATACCAGATGCTCGAGCTGCTCTCGCTCCGCAAGGGCACGACGCTGACCAAGGAGATGTTCCTCAATCATCTCTATGGCGGCATGGACGAGCCCGAACTGAAGATCATCGACGTCTTCATCTGCAAGCTCCGCAAGAAACTGGCGGCCGCTACCGGCGGGCAGAATTACATCGAAACGGTCTGGGGCCGCGGCTACGTGCTGCGCGAGCCCGACGACCACGAGATCCGCGAAAGCGCCTGACGCTTCGTTCTGTTCCGCGCCGCCCTCCTCCCACGGCGCGGTATATGCGAAAGCCCCGTCTCCCTCCCGACGGGGCTTTTGCGTCGGTGCAGCGCGGTCAGCCGGCGGTCAATTCCAATTTGGCATGTCTTTGTTGGTGCGGGCGGTCCTGTCGGATGAGTCGCATCGCCTGCTGCCCGCGGCGCCCAGATCCGTGAGACGGCCGTCCGGGACGAAGGCTACAGAATTCCGACTTCGTGGAGCTTCGTCTCCACCAGCGCGCGGTCAAACGGCTTGAGGATGTATTCGTCCGCCCCGGCGCGCAGCGCCTTGGCGATCTGGGCAACATCCGCCTCGCTGATGCAGAACACCACCTTCGGCTCGCGTCCGCGCTCCATCTTGCGCAGGCTGGCGAGAACCTCGAGCCCGTCCATCGCCGGCATGTGCCAGTCGAGCAGGATCATGTCGGGCATGGCGCGCCGACACGCATCAAGGGCCGACCGGCCGTCTTCGGCCTCGGTCACCGAGACGTCGAATCCTTCAAGAATGCGCCGTGCCACCTTGCGGATGACGCTGGAGTCATCGACCACAAGACAGTGCTTCATGCAGCCTCGCGGGTAGGGTTCCGACCGCATCATGCGGCCGATTTGAACCGGCTCGATTCTTATCGGGCGATGGTTAACACTTCGTGACCCATGAAGGCGCGCAGCCGCTCAACCTTCGGATGCGGCCTCGATCACAACGTCTTCGCCGTCGAGGCGCGCGGTTATGGCCATGCGGCAGACCCGCGCCAACGCGCCGGTATAATAAGGCTGCACCAGCTGCGCATCGATGCTTTCGCCGACAATGTTGCCCGGAACCATCTTCTCGAAGGCCGGCGGCACGCGAGCGCTTGGGCCCACCGAGCGCAGCACGAAGCGGGCGGGATCCGCCGAGGGCACGCTCACCTTGACGGTGCCGCCGCGCGGAATAGCGGCGTTGGCGAGCAGGATCAGGTTGAGCAGCAGCTTGACGAGATTCTTGGGCATCAGGACGCGCGGCGCTTCCCACGCGAAATCCGCCTTCTCGCCCTGCATGTACCCAGTGGCGACCTTCTCGGCGTCGCCGATGTCGATCTCTGCGCCGGCCGAACCGGCCGCGCCGAAGGCCAGACGCGCGAACTGAAGCTTCGCCGAAGCCTGCCCGGCGCTCCGCCGGATCAGGCCGAAGGCGAAGTCGCGCATGTCCTCGCTGTTGTCCTCGTCAAGGACCTCGAGGCCGTTGATGATGGCACCGACCGGCGAGATGATGTCGTGACATACCCGACTGCACAGCAGCGCTGCCAGGTCGAGCGCCTCCAGTTCGGCCCGTTCCGTCATGTGGTCCCTCCGACGCCCGCGCGCATTGGCGAATCATGCTCAAACCGCCAGCGAACCGGGGATACACTGGGTTCCAGCACCTGCCAACCGGCCGGCTGCCGCACCGTGCCGCCCGGTCCACGCCGACACAAAGCGACTCCAATGGCGTCACGACCGCGCCTACTTTTCGTCTAGAATCAATGCGATTCGCCCGGTTTCGGACCTGCCTTCGCGGGAACTTTAAGGGAAACAGACATGACATCGCTTCTTCGTGCCGCCGCTCTTTCGCTGGCGCTCGCCACTGGCCTCGCCGCAACCGCGGCGGGCGCGCAGGAGCAGCCGCAACAGAATACGGCGTACACGAGCGAAGAGCTGGTCCAGGAAGGCCACACCTTCTTCGGCGGCGTGTCGGAGGGCCTGGCCAGCGTCATCGAAAGCGCGGTCAGCCAATATGGCCTGCCCAACGGCTACGTGCTCGGCCAGGAAGGCAGCGGCGCGCTCATCGGCGGCCTGCGCTATGGCGAGGGCACGCTCTACACGCGCAATGCCGGAGAGCGAAAGGTCTACTGGCAGGGCCCCACGATCGGGGCCGACATCGGCGGCAACGGCGACCGGGTCATGATGCTGGTCTACAATCTGCCCTCGGTCGATGCCGTCTATGACCGTTTCCTGGGCGTCGCCGGCTCGGCCCACGTGATCGCCGGATTTGGCATGACGGTGCTCGGCCGCAACGGAATTTACGTGGTTCCGATCATTTCCGGGGTTGGCGCGCGGCTTGGTGTGAATTTCGGTTACCTGAAGATAACCGCCCAACCGACCTGGAATCCCTTCTGATTTGCCATCCGGACACAGTTCCAGCATTTGTGACCTGGTTCATTGCCGTCCGCCGCCCAATCGCATTTAATCGCTGGTAACATGGCGCGGCCATGATCCCTCTCGTTTGACGTCGGGGGGCGTTGACGGGCGGGTTGGAGGGCTGGTCTTTGATCCAGGCGGTAATGTATTTCGGGCTCGGCCTGCTGGCGGCAGGCCTGCTGGTGCTGGTCGTGGCGCCGGTGGTCTGGCGGCGGGCGGTGCGTCTGCTGCGCACCCGCATCGAAGCCGGCGTGCCGATGAGCCGCTCCGAGATCGAGGCCGACAAGGACCGCATGCGGGCCGATTTCGCCATCGCCACCCGGCGGCTGGAGCAGAATATCGGCCACCTCAGCGAGAAATTCGCCGGCCAGGCGGTCGAAGTGGGCCGCAAGCAGGACCAGATCACGGCCCTGACCGCCGCCAAGGAGGAAATGACCGCCACGATTTTCGGGCTCGACGAACGCGTTGCCAGCCTCAACGCGTCGATCAGCGAAGGCGAGGCAGCGCTCGCGGCGGCGCGTTCCGAAATCGATGTGCGCGACGGTCAGCTGGCCGAACGCGCTCGCAAGCTCGCCTCGACCGAGGCCGATCTCGATGCGAGCCGCCAGGCGACCGCCGAGCTCCGGCTGGAACTGGTCGCCCGCAATACCCAGATCGGCAATCTCGACGATCGGATCGCCTCGCTGACCGCGTCCGAGGCGGATTTGATTGCCGAGCGCGAGCGGTTGACCGCTGAACACGCAGCCGAACGCGACCGGTTGACCAGTGAACTTGCCGCGGAACGCGAGGCGCTCGCCGCCGAACGGCAGCGCGTGCAGGGTCTCGAAGCCGGACTGGGCGCCTTGCAGGTCGAGCGCACCGAGCGGCTCGCCGAGATCGAGCGCCGCGGCGACGAACTGAAGATGCTGGAGGCCGAGATCGCCGCGCTGCGCGTCCAGCACGAGGCGACGCTGGCCGAACTTTCCGACGAACGCCAGAAGATGGCCGCCGAGCGCGAACGCGCCGAGGGCCTGGTGGCGCAGGTCACCACCCTCACGGACGAGCGCAGCCGGCAGAACGAGGAAGCCGGGCGCAAGGACGGCGAGCTTCAGTCGCTTGCCGCCGAAATCGCCCGCGAACGCGAACAGGGCGAAGCCGAACGCAACCGCGCGGAAGGATTCGCGGCCAATCTCACCAGCCTGCAGGCCGAGCACACGCGCCAGCAGGACGAGGCGGCCCGCATCTCCGACGCGTTGCAGGCGCTGTCGGCCGAGATCGAAACCGAACGCGACCGAACGACCGCCCGCGCCGCCGAGACGGCCACCGCGGCGGCGGAACGGGACCGGCTGGCGGCCGAACTCGCCAAGCGCCAGGAAGAACTGACGGCGCTCAACGCCGAATTGTTCGAGCACGTGCGCCAGGAGGAGGCGATGGAGAAGCGCCTCCACGACGCCGAGATGGCGTTCTCCGACACCAAGGCCGAACTCGTTTCTCTGCGCATCAAGCACCAGACCGACTCGATGGTCGGCAGCGGCAGCATGCGCCGGGCGACCGAAGAGCTCGAAGCCGAGAAGAAACGGGTTGCCGAACGTCTGGCGGCGCTGGAGCGCGACCATGCGGCGCTGCTCGCCGAGAACACCGAACTGCGCCGCGTCGCCGGGCCCGAATGGGAAAGCGACCGGCGCGAGAGCCAACAACTGCGCGAGCGGTTGAACGAGATCGCCACAAACGTCGTGCGTCTGACGCAGACGATCGCCTCCGGCGACGCGGATGCGCCACGAGCGGCCGAGAGCAATGGGAACGGCAACGGCCATGGCCCCGCGCGGCAGTCGCCCCTGGCGACCCCGACGACCGCCGGCGAGCCGGTTTCAGCGAATGACGGCCAGACGCTGGCTGAGCGTCTGCGCGCCCTGCAACACGCCGGCGTCCGCCACTAGCGCACCCCGGCCGGCGACCTCCAGCCTACTTGATCGTCGGATCCATCCAGCGTCCGCGAGTCTTTTCGCCGATCATGCAGTCGATCCGCGGCGCCGGCCGAAAAGGCTCGGCGGCCGGCATCAGACGGGGCGGCAGACCGGCGATCTCCAGCACCAGCTTGCGACGGATCGCCTTCTCGAAGCCCGCGGGATCATCGACGGTGATCATGAAGGCGCCCGGACCGCCGATGACGCAATCCTCGTAGTAGACGTCGAGATTGGGAATATTGATTCCGCCGAAATAACTGCTGGTCTTGAGCACGACGGGCAGGCCGTTGATGGTGATGCCCTGCTCGATGACCTGATCGCGCATGGGCACGACCGGCAGACCCATGTTGTTCGGCCCGTCGCCTGAAACGTCGATCGCCTGCCGCAAGCCGCGCGCACCGCTCGACTGGAATAGCCGGGCCGCGCCGATCAATCCGCCCGAAATCGACGTGCCGGTCTCGCGCATGATCGGCGCCTTCTCCAGCAGCGCCGCAAACACCCCGGCGTCTTCGCGACCGCCGATGGTCATCCACGGCACGAGCACCTGCTGATAGCTCGGTCCGGCCCATTCCATGTAGGTGACCGCGATGCGGCCGACGGCGCCCGAGGCAATCGCCTGGAGCACCTCGGGATGGCGGAAGGCATTGACGTAGCCGTCGCGCTGCAACTGCTGCTCGTCGTAGTCCATCGAGCGTGAGACATCGACGGCAAGAACGAGCTCCAGATCAACATCGACCTGGGCCATTGCCGGACCTGCAAGACTGATGAAACCCAAAGCGGACAAGAGACTGTAAAAACGGCGCATGGCCGGCCTCCGGCGCCCCCGTCATCGACTCCCCGCTTGAGTGGATGGTATCCGGCCGAAGCAGCCGGTCAAACGGTTTTCCGGACCGGTTACCCGCGCGCGGCCGCCACAAACCGGATACACTGGACGGGACCCGCCGGAAGCGCGGGAATCCCGCCCGAGAGGAAACTACAACGTGCCTGATACCGATATGGAACAGTCGCTCCGCGACCTGCTGGCGACCGTCAGCACCAACACCATCTCCGCCCTGCTCATGCACAATGCGCACATGTGGACGCGCACAGTGAACGGCGTGCGCCCCGTCAGCCCCGCTCACTGCCGTTTCGTCGGGCCGGCCTTCACCGTGCGCTGCGTGCCGATCCGCGAGGATCTGGAGCGGACCGCCAGCATGGCCAATCCGGGCAGTCCGCTGCACGGCACGATCGACACGATTCCGGCAGGCAGTGTTGTCGTCTACGACATGGGCGGCGAGACGCGTTGCGGCGCGATGGGCGACGTCATGATTTCGGTGATGAAGGCGCGCGGCGTCGCCGGCGTCGTTGCCGACGGCGCCATGCGCGATGGCGCGGCGATCGCCGAGATCGGCCTGCCCGTCGTCTGCGCCGGCATCGCCCCGCCGCCGATCGGCCACTCGCTCTATACGGCCGGAGTCCAGGAAGTGATCGGCTGCGGCGGCGTGATGGTGCACCCCGGCGACATCGTCGTCGGTGACCCGGACGGCGTGGTCGTCATCCCTCGCGCATTGGCTGGCGACATCGCCCGGACGGGCGCCGAGAAGGAAGAAGTGGAAGCCTGGATCAGGTCGCGCACCGACAAGGGCGCGCCAGCGACCGGGCTTTACCCACCCAACGACGCGGTCGTGGCCGAATTCAAGCGCTGGCGCGACGCCGGCGGCAAGCTCTGACGGACGCCCGCACAGCAACAGAAGGATCGGCGGCGCCACCGGGCCGGCCCCCTGAGCGGAGCCGCCGTTACCTTCCGATCTTGGCGGATGAACCGGACGGCGGCTCATCCTTCACGGCATCCGCGAACTTCCGCAGGAGCCGCACAAACTCATCGATCTCGCGCGCGTTCCAAGTCACGAAGATGGCTCGGCCGATGCGCTCGCGCGCGCCGTCAACAAGGTCGGTCATCGCTTTGCCTTTTGCGGTCACAACGGCTTCCCGCACGCGCCGATCGGCGCCGCTCCCTCGCCGCTTCACCAGACCGAAGTTTTCCAGCTTGGCGACCTGACGGCTGACGGTGGTGTAATCGCGCCCGACTCGCTCAGCGAGATCGACGACGCCTATCGGCTCGAACCGTTCGATCCCGACAAGCAGCGGGAAGAGCGCACGATCGAGCGGAACGCCCGCCTCTCTGATGAGCGCCTCATCGCGACGCGGCCGGTTCATCACGCTGACGATATCGAGCAAGGCCACATGCAGCGCACGCAGCCCTTCTCTCATATGTGTATTTTGCACATTCTTTCTTGACGCCATCACCGCCCCCTTATATGTGCATTATACACATATAAGGGGAAAGCCGGAAGGATCGCCGTCATGAAGGCCGCCATCGTTCGAAGCGCCGGACAAGCGCCCGTATACGGGGACTTTGCCGAACCGGCGCCGTCCGAGGGCGAGACACGGGTGACGGTCGCGGCGGCGGCAATCAGTCCCGTCGCCCGGAGCCGCGCTTCCGGCGCGCACTACAGCGCATCGGGCCAATTCCCCTTTGTAGCCGGCATAGACGGTGTCGGGCGGCGCGATGACGGCAGCCGGATCTATTTTTTCCTGCCGACTCCACCTTACGGCAGCATGGCGGAGCGGGCCGTCGTGCCGGCCGAGCAGTGCGTACCCGTGCCCGACGAGCTCGATGACGTGACGGCAGCGGCGATCGCCAATCCCGGCATGTCGTCCTGGGCGGCCTTTACGAGCGCGCCCGGCTCAAGGCCGGGGAAACCATTCTGGTCAATGGCGCAACCGGCGCGGCAGGCCGGCTCGCGGTGCAGATCGGCAGGCACCTTGGAGCCAAGAAGATCATTGCGACCGGCCGCGATGCCGAAGCCCTGCGCGCCGTCGCCGACCTTGGCGCCGACGTGACGATCCCGCTGGTCGATGACGAAAAGGCTCTGGAGGTCAGCTTCCGGGAACAGTTCGCCGACGGCGTCGATGTCGTTATCGACTATCTGTGGGGGAAAAGCGCCGAGCACCTGCTCATCGCCGCCGCTAAAGCCGGGGTGGATGCCGTGGCCATCCGCTTTGTCCAGATTGGCTCAGCAGGCGGGTTGGACATAACGCTGCCGAGCGCCGTGCTGCGCGCATCGGCGATCGAGCTGATGGGCAGCGGCATCGGCAGCATCCCGCTCGACCGGTTCATCAACGCCATCGGCGAATTGTTGCGCGCGACCTTGCCGGGCGGTTTCCGGATCGCCGCCAGCCCGATCCCGCTGTCGGAGGTCGATCGGGCGTGGCTCAGGCAAGGCCCCGACCGCACCGTATTTACAATGGACGAGCGCAAAACCTGAGTGCCGGTTGCCGAAGCCGGCTCAGCATGACACCATCGCTTCGGGCGAAATCGAGCATTGGACCCATGCCGCGCAAGTTTGCCTGGGCTTCACTGCCCGACGAACAGCTTCTCCAGTTGCGCCTCAAGGACCTCGGGGTCCGCATCGAGGGCACCTGGCTTGAGGGCTGTCTGGAGCGCCTGGACGACGAACTCGAGCAGCACTCCATCGGAATCCGCCCGCACTACTGGCTTTCCGACGAATGGTTCAGCCCCGACACGACGCCCGGCATCGCGATTCCCTTCTACCTCGCCCACCCCCGCCTGATGCGCCTGGAGCGCAAGCAGATCCTGGAGGTGGATGGCGGCAGTCCGCAGCAGTGCCTGCGCATCCTGCGCCACGAGGCCGGCCACGTCGTCCAGCACGCCTACCGCCTGTCGCGCCGCCGCCGCTGGCAGCAGCTCTTCGGCCGCTCGTCGACGCGCTACCCATCGTACTACCGGCCCAATCCATCCAGCCGCAATCACGTCCAGCATCTGCGCCTTTGGTATGCGCAGAGCCATCCCGACGAGGACTTCGCCGAGACGTTCGCGGTGTGGCTCAGCCCGCGCTCGAACTGGCGCAAGCGTTATGCCGGCTGGCCGGCGATGAAGAAGCTCGAATATGTCGATGAGCTGATGGCCGAGATCGCCGGCGAGAGGCCCGTACTCACCCGGCGCACGCTCGTCGACCCGCTCAGCCGCAATTCGCGAACGCTCGCCGAATACTACGAGCGCAAGCAGGCGAGCTACCTGGTCAAGCCGCCACAGACCTATGATCGCGACCTGCGCCGCCTGTTCTCCGACGATCCCGCAGACGCCAACGCCCCGGCGGCCTCAACTTTTCTCCGCCATAACCGCGCCAAAATCAGGCAGATCGTGTCCAAATGGACGGGTGAACACCAGTTAACGCTGGATTCGCTACTCAATGACATGATCGTGAGATGCCGCGAACTCAAACTGCGCGCCGTCGGGCCCGAGAAACAACTGAGACTGGACTTCACGGTGCTGTTCACCGCGAAGACCGTTCTGTCGCTCTACGGAACCGGCCGACGGAAATGGTTCGCACTGTGAAGCCTCTGCGCGTTCTGGTTCTCCTGCATCCCGACCTCATGCCGCCCGCCACCTCGGAGGGTTACAGCGAGCAGGAGATCAACGTCTGGAAGACCGAATACGACATCCTCAAGACGTTGCGCGCCCGCGGGCACGAGGCGCGCGCGCTTGGCGTGCAGAACGAGTTGCAGCCGATCCGCGACGAAGTCGAGAACTGGAAACCCGACATCGTCTTCAACCTGCTCGAACAGTTCCACGGCGAGACCGCCTACGACCAGAACGTCGCCAGCTACCTGGAGCTGCTGCGCGTGCCCTACACCGGCTGCAATCCGCGTGGCCTGATGCTGGCGCGCGGCAAGGACCTCTCCAAGCAGCTTCTCTCCTATCACCGCATTCCGGTGCCGGCCTTCGCCGTCTTTCCGATGCGCCGCAAGGTCATGCGCCCGAAGCGGCTGGCCTTCCCGCTGATCGTCAAGAGCCTGAGCAAGGATGCCTCGGAGGGCATTGCCCAGGCGTCGGTGGTCAACAGCGACGAGAAGCTGGTCGAGCGCGTGGCCTTCATCCACGACCGCCTCGGCACGGCGGCGATCGCCGAGCAATATATCGAGGGTCGTGAGATCTATGTCGGCGTTCTCGGCGGCGATCGGCTGCGCGTGCTGCCGGTGTGGGAACTGGAATTCGGTTCGCTCGCCCCAGGCGCGCTGCCCATCGCCACCGAGCGCATCAAGCACGATAC
This sequence comes from uncultured Alphaproteobacteria bacterium, assembly GCA_963781775.1. Lineage (GTDB taxonomy): Bacteria > Pseudomonadota > Alphaproteobacteria > Rhizobiales > Kaistiaceae > CAVSRC01. The sequence goes on from CAWAHE010000004.1 coordinate 26,189, forward strand.
CGACTTTCAGGAGCGCCGTGGCATCGAGCAGGGCCCGGCGCAGAACCTGACGCCCGAACTCAGCGCCTATATTCGCCGGCTGGCGAAGCGCATCTGCCGTGCCCTGGAATTGGACGGCTACGCTCGCGTCGACTTCCGCCTGACGCCAGACGGCGTGCCCTATTTCCTGGAGGCCAATCCCAATCCGGAGATCGCCGAGAACCAGGAATTCGCCCAGGCCGCGCTCTACGACGGCACGTCGTATCCCGAATTGATCGACAAGATCCTCGCCCTCGGCATTCGCCGCGCCAAGGTGATGGGCTGAGGCGTCGGACGACGCCGTGGCCCGCAGGCGGTCGGCGATTAACCCACTGGCCCGTCAAAGCCATTCTGGATCTCGTCGACGATGCGCGACTTTCCCGAGCGGGGCGCGCCGTTCAGGATGACGATCGTTCCGGGCCGCGTGTCGCTCACCCGCGCCCGACGTAAGGCATCTGGTTGGCCATCACCGTGACGGTCAACACGTTCGCCTCAAGCGGCAGGCTGGCCATGTAGGCAACCGTCTTCGCGACGTTCTCGACATCCATGCGCGCCTCGGTCTTGCGCGTCAGGTCGGGCTGAATGACGCCGGTCGTCATACGGCTCGTCATCTCGGTGGCGGCATTGCCGACATCGACCTGGCCGACCGCGATATTGAAGGCGCGGCCTTCGAGCGAGGCGGACTTGGTGATGCCGCTGACGCCATGCTTGGTGGCGTTGTAAGGCACCGCCCACGGCCGCGGCACATGCGCCGACAGCGATCCGTTGTTGATGATGCGGCCACCCTGCGGGTCCTGCGCCTTCATCAGGCGGAAGGCGCCCTGAACGCAGAGGAAGACGCCGGTGAGGTTGGCGGCGACCACCGCGTTCCATGCCTCGAGCGTGGTGTCTTCGATGCCGACCGCCGGCGCGTTCATGCCGGCATTGTTGAAGGCGACATCAAGCCGGCCATAGGCCTCCTTGATCGTGGCGAACAGCGCATCGACCGACTTCGGATCGCCCACGTCCGTCGGCACCGCAAGTGCCGCGGTTCCGATCTTGCCGATCTCGGCGGCGACCGCATCCAGCGGTTCCTTGCGGCGGCCGGCGACGACCAATGTGAAGCCGTCCCGCGCCAGCGCCAGCGCCGACGCCTTGCCAATTCCGCTGCCGGCCCCCGTGACCAAAGCAATCTTGCTGGTTGCGGCCATTTCCCCCGTCTCCTGATTTGTTCACATGTGGATAGCCGGACCGCCTCCGCGGCCGGCCAGCGTCTTGTAGCCGACCGGAGCGCCGGCGGCGACTGTCGATTGTCGGCAAGTGGCTACCGGAACTTGACGCAGATCGGCGCGCCCGCTTCGACGATGTTGCCCGTCGGCGTCAGCTTGCCGGTGGCACCATCGACGCGGAACATGACGACGTTGTCGGAATCCTGGTTCGCTGCTGCAATCAGGGTGCCGTCCGGGCTGAAGGTGAAATATCGCGGGTTCTTGCCCTGCGTACTTTCGTAGCCGGTCGGCGTCATCTGGCCGGTGTCCGCGTCGAGCGCGTAAATGACGATCGAGTCGTGGCCACGGTTGGACCCGTAGAGGAACCGCCCGGACGGCGCGATCTGCAGTTCGGCACCACTATTATGGCCGGTGAAATCCGCCGGCAGCGTCGAAAGCACCTGCAATTCGTTCAGTGTGCCTTTCGCGGCGTCATAAGCAAACGCCGTCATGGTCGAATTCAGTTCGCTGATGAGATAGGCGAACCTGCCGTTCGGGTGAAACGCGAGGTGGCGCGGCCCGGAGCCGGGGGTGACCGCAGCCGCGGGCTGGTTCGGGTTGGGCGTCAACACGCCCTTCTCCGCATCGAGCGTGTAGATCATGATGCAGTCGCCGCCGAGCTCGCAGACGAGCGCATAGCGATTGGCCGCGTCGATGGCGATACAATGGGCGTGCGGTCCAGCCTGCCGATCTGGATTGACGCTCGACACGTGGTGCTGGATGACGCAACTCGCCTCCCTGAGCGAGCCGTCCGCTTCGATAGGCAGCACCGCGATGCTGCCGCTGGAGTAGTTGGCGACGATCACGTTGCGGCCGGTCCCGTCGACCACCAGGTGGCAGGGATCGGTGCCGTGGCTGGCCTTTGTGTTGAGGTAGATCAGCGCGCCAGTAGCGGGATCGATGCGGTAGCCGCTGACGGCGCCGCTCGCCTGTCCCTCGTATTCCTTCAATTCGTTGACGCAATAGAGAAACTGGTGCGCCGGATCGAAGGCGAGAAAGGACGCATTGCGCGTCCCCTCGGTGACGCCATCGGGAATGAGCGCCCCCTTTTCCGCATCGAGACGGAAAGCGTAGATCCCCTTGCCTTTGCCCGGCATAAGCTCACCGGTGCCGAAGACCAGCGGTTCGCTGTAGGTGCCGACATAAACCAGATCGTTCGCCATGATTTCTCTCTTGCTCGAACACTGAAGCCCTCCATACGGAGGCTTATTCAACGTCCATTCCGACTTCCTTGCAGATGCCCTTGAGGTAGTTCATGCCGGCAACGGTCTCGGCGACGAACTCTTCGGTCGCTGTCACGTTGCGATAAATTCCGGGCGCGCCGCTGTTCGGCCCGCGCGAAACGCCGGGCACGTCCTCGAGCTCGATCGATACCGTGCCGTCATAGCCGACATCCTTGAGCGCCTGGAACATCGCCAGCCAGTCAATCTTACCCATGCCCGGACGCCAGTGAACGTTGGTGACGCCGTCATTGTCCGAACAGTGGATGTGGATGATGTTCTTGCCGAGGCGATAGACGCTGATGTTCGGATAGTCGCCCATCGGGAAGGTGTGGCTGGGATCGAAGTTGATGCCCATGGCAGGATGATTGACGTGCTCCAGCAAACGGAGAGCGCCATCGTGGTTGGCAAGGTAGCGGCCCGGGTGCGGCTCGACGCTCATCCTGACGCCGGCCTTGTCGCTGAGCTCGGCGCACTGGCGGAGCGCGTCGACGTAGTCCTTGAAGTTCTGGTCCCAGTCGACGCCGCGCGGCACGTCGCGGGTGGCGTATTTCTGCACGAGCGGCTTGGTGGTGATGCGCGGAAATTCGACGCCGTCGCGCATGGCGAACGGGTGCGCGGCCACCATGTTGACGATCGGCGCGCCGAGCTCCGTGCCGATGGCGACGGCCTTCTTCCAGTCCTCGATTCCCGCCGCGCGCTTCGCCGCGTCGGGGCTCGACAGGCCCTGCGGCGTATGCACGAACTGGGAGAGAGCGATGCCGGAGCTCTTCAGCTCATTCCTGATGTCGGCGATCTTGGCCTTCGTCCAGTAATTGTTGAGGAAATCCGGATTCCAGGCGATCAGCTCGATGGCCTTGAAGCCGCAGCCGGCAATGCGGCGGATGGCGTCCTCATAAGGCGGCTCCCACTGGAAGGGCCAGGACGATGCTCCGAACTTCATGAGGACGCTCCCCGTTGACGAGTATGACGGTCGCGCAACCCGCGAGCCCCCTCGCATAGCTGCGTCGCGACACGCCGATCTCGATTTTCAAATGCGAGAGATTGACTTCAGGTGCTGCACGCCTCGCGAGGCGACAACACCCTTCCCTCCTCCCACGGGCGCTCCGGCCCTTGGCGCCGAGATTAGCAGGCGGTACGGAAAACTCGACCCCCCGCCAGTCGTTGTGCGTCCGCGCCAACCGGGCGGGCGGCTTGCTTGACAATCCCGGCCGGCGGCGACTAAGGCCGCACACCGACGCAACAAGATCGGCCAGCGGGGGAGAACATGCAGCGCTTCTCAGCCAATCTCGGATTTCTGTGGCCTGAGCTACCGCTGCTGGAGCGCATCGCCGCAGCCGGCCGCGCCGGCTTCAAGGCGGTCGAACTGCATTTCCCCTATGCCGTTCCGGCGGCGGACACCAAGGCGGCCTGCGCCAAGGCCGGCGTCAAGCTGCTTGGCATCAACACCAATATCGGCGCCGGACCGGACGGCCATCGCGGATACGCGGCGGTGCCCGGCAAGGAGGCGGAGTTCGAGGCGCTGATCGACCAGTCGATCGCCTACGCCGCCGAAGCCGGCGGCACCGCGGTCCACGCCATGGCCGGACAGGTGGCGGAGAAGGATCGCGCCGCGGGCACCGAGACCATGGTGAAGAACCTGGCGCTCGCCACCAGGAAGGCGGCGGCGCGGGGCCTGACCATCTTCCTCGAGCCGCTCAACACGCGCGACAATCCCGGCTACTTTTATTCGACGATCGAGCCCGCCGTGGCGATCATCGACCGCGTCGGCGCACCCAACCTCAAGCTGATGTTCGACGCCTATCACATCGGCTGTGCCCAGGGCGACATTCTCACCCGCCTGCACACGTTCTACGACCGCGTCGGCCACGTGCAGATAGCCGGCGTGCCGAGCCGCGCCGAGCCCGACGAGGGCGAGATCGCCTTTCCCGCGATCTTCAAGGCGCTGGACGAACTTGGCTACGACGGCTGGATCGGCGCCGAGTACAAGCCGCGCGGCGACACCGACGCCGGACTCACCTGGGTGAAGGCGCTCGGCGTATCGCTCTAGGCGGCGACGAGTTCCGCGCCAACCGCGAGATCATGGGCGCGTTGTTCGATGCGGACGGCAAGCCTTGACGCGCTGAGGCGAGGTCACACCGTCTCGCGTGCCATCACCACGCGATGGATGAAGCGCAGTTTCTCGCGTGCATTCTCGCTGACCACGAAAGGATAGAAATCCTGGTGGCCGAGACTCCGGTTCATTGAGTTCATCACGACGAGGACATCCTGCCAGCGGCCATAGAGCCGGTCGAAGTCGACGCCGTCTTCATCGCCTGCCGAGGCGCCACTGCGCGGAGCCGGCGTCCAGAAGCCGCTCGCCGAGGCCGTCTCCACCGCGTCGAACATGTGCAGATAGTGGGCCCAGGTCTCCGCCCAGTCCTCCCACGGATGCATGGTGGCGTAGGCGCTGATGTAGTTCGCCTGCCAGTCGGCCGGCGGCCCCTCGCCGTAGTGACGCGCCATCGCCGCGGCGTAGTCCGGTCGCTCGTCGCCGAACAGCGCACGGAATTCGCCGAGCAGCGGCGTCGGAAGAACCAGGCGGTCCCAGTAGTAGTGACCGGACTCGTGGCGCATGTGGCCGAGCAAGGTGCGGAAGGCTTCCTGAAGCTGCACGCGGCGGCTCTCGCGCTCGGACGGATCGGCTTCGGTGGCATCGATGGTGATGATGCCGTCCTCATGGCCCATCGACACGTCACCCTCGCCGCCATGCGCGCGGTCGACCAGAATGCGGAAGGCGAGGCCATCGTCGCTTTCGGCGCGCGGTACGACCGGCAGGCCGAGCCGCCAGAGCTCGTAGACCAGCCGGCGTTTGGCAGCCTCGACCTCCACCCAGCGGCGCTGCTGAACCGGATCGCCGATCGGCGGAATGACCTCGTTCAACCGGCACGACAGGCAGAAACCCGAATGCGAGCCGGCGGGCACGACCCAGTTGCACGCGTCGCGTGCCGCGTTGGTGCAATTGATCCAGTCGCCGGCGCCCGCGAGCTGGAAACGGTTGCCCGTCAGGTCATAACCGACCGGCGAACCGCAGCGCGCGCACATGCGAATTCTCGAAGTAGAGGCGGTTGCCGCAATGCGGGCACTGGAAGAGCTGCATGTCGTGAAGGCCGTGCTGAGGAATACCGGGAACGCCGCAGACAGGCTCAGGTTCCGGCGGCGGCCCCGATACTAGACCGGAATGACGTCGACCGACTGACTGGTCTTCTGGCGGCCGGAAGTCCGCAGAATTCCGGCAATCGGCGCCACATCCAGATAGTCGCGACCGATCGCCACGGCAATGTGATCCTCCCCGGCGAACATGTCGTTGGTGGGATCATAGCCAACCCATCCGGTCTCGTTGCCGCACCACGCCCGCACCCAGGCGTGCATGGCATCGGCACCGGCAAGTCGCTCCTCGCCGGGAGCGGGAATCGTGCGCAAAAAGCCGCTGACATAGCCGGCCGGAATGCCGATGCCGCGCAGCCCCGCGATCATCACATGGGAAAAGTCCTGGCAAACGCCACGGCGCAGCGCAAAGGCGCGCGCCGGCATCGTCTCGACCTCGGTCAATTCGAGGTCGTAACGGAAATCGCGGTGGATACGATTGCCGAGATCGCGCACGATCTCTCGCACGGTCATCGCACCGGACACGCTCTGGCGCGCATACGCGGTGATCTCGTCATCAAGCGCGACCCGCGGGCTGCCGACCGTGAAATGATGAGGCGATTCCGGCGCCAGCGACAGGACGCCGCCCAGCTCGTGCGCGAGCGTTTCCAGCTCCGGCGACACATCGAGCAGGGCGCCCGCATCGCTCACGACCACCCGGGCGCTCATTCCGACGCTGAGCTTGGCGTGCGGATCGCGGTAGGCGACCGACACTACGGCATTGCCGAAGAAATCGCGGCCGTCCGTGCGCTCGACCGGAACCGGATCGAAAACGATGGACGAGGCCACCACGCGCTGTGCATGGCCGAGCGTCATCGGCGCGACGCGCACCAAATGACGGCCGGTCGCGACCGGCGGCCGGTAGGCATATTCGAGTTGCAGGCGGATATCGTATCTCATGCCATCCCCCGCCTAACGGAAATACGCTGCGTCGATAAGGTCCGAAAGGCCGGCGACGTCGCCGGCCATACGGCGCAGGAACTCAGGCGACACGTCCTTGGGTTCGCTGATCACAAGCTCGGTGTGCAGGCGAAGCGTCTCGCGCATGACCGGATTGGCGGGGCCGCCATCGGCCTTGTCGGGGAGTTCGCCCACCTGCGATTTCATCGCTGCCAGCTGGTAGAGGATCGACCGCGGATTGGATTCGTCCAGCGCCAGCAGTTCGATGGCGGCCAGGCGGCCAGAATTGACCTTGTAGCGCCGCCGGTGGGTCATGACGCTGTCGCCGATCTCGACCAGCAAGTCGAGCAATTCGGCGGCGGCACCAGGCGGCGCCAGCAGCGCCACCAATCCCGACATTCCGATCGCCCGCTCCAGCCGCCGTCCCACCTCGAGAAAACGCCAGCCGACGAAGTGATACATGTTCTCGTGAATGAGGCCGGCGATGCCGGCAAGCTTGCGCAGGAGGACCGTCATGGCCCGGGACGCGTCGTCGCCCGGTGCAACCGCAGCGGTGAATCTGTGCGCGGTCTTGGAGAGATCGTTGAGCGCCAGCCAACCATCGGGCGAGAATCGGTCGCGCATGCGGCCGGCAGCGGCAGCCGCAGCGTCGATGCTGGCAACCAGCGTTGCCGGGACCGGCTGCCGCACGTCGACGCCGATGTCGCGAAGGCCGGTGCGGATAATCGGCAGGACCGGATTGCGCTGATCGGGATCCTCGGCAAGACGGCTGTGATAGGCGCGCAGGATGCGCGCGACGCCGTCGGCGCGCTCGATATAGCGCCCGAGCCAGAAGAAATTGTCTGCCGCCCGGCTGGGCAGGACGTTGGAGAGCTTCGCATTGAACGTGTCGTGACGTGCCGGCAGCAGCGTCACCTGCTCGACCGGCGCGCCGCTCAGGATCCAGACATCGGCGGCACGACCGCCCTGCTGCATCGAAATCGCGCGGGTGTCGGGTGACGCGCCAACGCGGGCGAAACCACCGGGCATGACCGTCCATCCCGACCGCGTGCGCATGGCAAAAGCCCGCAGAGTAACCGGCCGCGGCTCGAGCTTCCCATCGGCGTAAAACGGCATCGTCGAGAGGGTCACGGATTCCTGCGCCACGTAGTCCCGTCCGTCGGAATGCAGACGTCCGATCAGCCCTGCCCTGCCCGCGTCGTCCAGAGACGACGGCAACAGCGTCGCACCGGGATCGTCGAAGGGCAGCGAGGTCGCGAGCGCCGGCCCGACCATCATGCGATCGAGATTGGCCAGTACGTGATCGCGCGCCGCGCCGTCGCCGCACCACCACGTGGCGATGTGCGGCAACGACAGATCGGCGCCGTGCAGCATTCGTTGAATGCCGGGCAGGAAGGCAAGCAGCGCACGCGTCTCCAGGATTCCGGAGCCAACCGCGTTGACGACGGTCGCCGCACCATGCCGGATCGCCTCGGCCAGGCCGGCCGTGCCGATCCTGGATTCATGATTGAGTTCAAGGGGATCCATGAAGGCGGAGTCGAGGCGTCGCCAGAGCACGCTGAGCGGCCGCGGCCCCTCGACGGTGCGCACCATCACCCGCCCGTTGGCGATCATGAGGTCGTCGCCCTCGAGCAGCATCAGGCCGAGGTAGCGGGCGATGTAGGCGTGCTCGAAATAGGTTTCGTTGCGCTGGCCGGGTGTCAGGATTGCGACGCCGCCGTCAGCCCGGCCGGCGAGTGCGAACAACGCATCGCGCAGATCGCGGAAGAAGCCGGCCAGACGATGGACGTTCATGGTCGAGAGGAGATCGGAGAGCGCCCGCACAGTCGCGACGCGGTTCTCTAGCGCGAAGCCAGCGCCCGAAGGCGCCTGCGTGCGATCGCCGAGAACCCACCAGCGGCCATCCGGCCCGCGTCCAAGCTCGAAGGCGAGGAAGTGCAGAAAGTGATCCTTGACCGGAGCGCCGACCATCGGCCGCAAAAACTCGGGACTGGCAGCGACAAGTTGCGGCGGCAGCAGTCCCGCACCGACGAACCGATTGGCGCCGTAAATGTCGGCGACGACGCTCTCAAGGAGATCGGCGCGCTGGACCAGACCCGATGCGATCGCGCGCCACTCGCTTTCCTCGATCATCAGCGGCACATGCGCCAGCGGCCATTCGCGCGGGTCCGACCCACCCTTGTCGTAGGCGCGGTAGTAGACGCCGGCATCGCGCAAATAGTGATCGGCGCGGGCGAACTGGACGTCGATTTCGCGGCGGGACATTCCGCCCAGCCGCGCAATCAGCGGCTTCCATGCCGGCCGGACCCGGCCATCCGGCCCGACCATCTCGTCGATCGCGCCTGGCCGCGGACGATAATCCGCGAACAGGCCGGCGCCGCCAGTTTCGGGAATCGGCGCCGGGTTTTTCATGGCGCTAGATTCCGGCCGCGCGCCTGAGATCGAGCGTGAGCGGAAAGTCTCCGCTACGCTCCTCCGCCGCCGCACGGTATTCGCCGGCCGTGTGACCGTCGGGCGCGAAGCGGGCCAGTCGGCGCGCCTCGGCCTCGTTGGCATTGACCGGGAAGGTCTCGAAATTGCGGCCGCCGGGATGCGCGACGTGATAGGTGCAACCGCCGACGGCCCGGCCGGTCCACGAATCGTAGATGTCGAAGACCAGTGGCGCGTCGACCGGCAGCATCGGGTGCAGGCCCGAGCGCGGTTGCCACGCCTTGTAGCGCACGCCGGCAACCGCCGTGCCCGCGCTGTCGGTGCGCGTCATCGGTACGGTGCGACCGTTGCACACGATGCGGTGACGCTCCGGTTCCAGCCCCTCGGTCTTCACCTGCAGACGCTCCACCGACAAATCGACGTAGCGGACCGTGCCGCCGACCGCCCCTTGCTCGCCCATCACGTGCCACGGCTCAAGCGCCAGCCTGAGTTCCAGCTTGACGCCCGAATATTCGACCGCCCCGCAGAACGGGAAGCGGAACTCCTTCTGCGCCTCGAACCATTCCGGACGTACGGCAAACCCGGCCGATTTCAGATCGTCCAGCACATCGAGGAAGTCCTGCCAGACATACCACGGCAGCATGAAGCGATCGTGCAGCATCGTGCCCCAGCGGACGAACTTTCCGTCCAGCGGTCGCTTCCACAGGCGCGCGATGATGGCCCGGATCAGCAACTGCTGGGCGAGGCTCATGCGCGGATTGGGCGGCATTTCGAAACCGCGAAACTCGACCAGTCCGAGCCGGCCCGAGGTGCTATCGGGCGACCACAGCTTGTCGATGCAGATTTCCGAGCGGTGGGTGTTGCCGGTCACGTCGACCAGCAGGTTGCGGAACAGGCGATCGACCAGCCACGGCAAGGGCGGCGTCCCCTGCCCCGGCAAGGGCACCTGGGCAAGAGCGATCTCGAGCTCGTAAAGCGAATCGTGGCGCGCCTCGTCGACGCGCGGCGCCTGGCTGGTCGGGCCGATGAACATGCCGGAGAACAGGTAGGAGAGCGCCGGGTGCCGCTGCCAATAGAGCACCAGACTTTTCAACAGGTCCGGCCTGCGGAGAAACGGGCTGTCGTCAGGCGTCGCCCCGCCGACAACCACGTGGTTGCCGCCGCCGGTGCCCGTATGGCGACCGTCGATCATGAACTTGTCGGCACCAAGGCGCGTCTGCCGCGCGTCCTCGTAAACGGCAGACGTGGTCTCCACGCAATCGCGCCAGCTTGTCGCCGGGTGAATGTTGACCTCGATGACGCCCGGATCGGGCGCCACACGGATGACGTTGACGCGCGGATCGTGCGGCGGCGGATAGCCCTCGATCTGGACGGGCAGGCCGATCTTGACCGCAGCCGCCTCCACCGCGGCAACCAGCTCCAGATAATCCTCGACGGCCTCGACCGGCGGCATGAACACGCATAGGCGACCGTCGCGCACCTCGACCGAGATCGCCGTGCGAACCGCGCCGCCGAGCGCGCCAAGTTCCTGTTCGACGATGTCCTGACCGGCCGTGCCGGCGCTGAAGGACGCCGCCGCCTGTTCGCGATCATCGGCCACATCCGCCATCTGCGGCGACGAGCCCTCGTGGAACGCCGGCTGCGCGGGATCGGCAAGCTGCCCGCGCGGCACGGTCGGGTCGGCCGGCACGATGTACGGGTAGGCCGACGGCGGCACATAGGGGAGCGTGCCGAGCGGCAGCCGATAGCCGACCGGAGAATCGCCCGGCACGAGGAACAGCCGCCCGCGCCGCGTCTTCCATTTCTCCGTCCGCCAGCGCGCGCCGCCGTCGGCTTTCGCCTGCCAGCGCTGGATCGGGAGGACATATCCGCTGGGCGACGTCAGGCCGCGCTCGAAGACGCGCGCCATGCGGCTACGCTCTTCGGGATCCTCGAGCTTCGAGTTGGACGGATCGACGTTTTCGGGAAGCTTGCCCTCCTTCAGCAGCCACTCGCCCGGGTCCTCGTAGGCCTCGGCGACGGCATCGGCCGGCACGCCGAGCGATCCCGAGATCGCCTTCAGCAGTTTCTCGGCATCTCCCTTCACGGCACCGGTACTGGCGCCTTCGCGGGCAACCATATGGGCATTCGACCAGACCGGCTTCCCGTCGCCGCGCCAATAGAGCGAGAAGGTCCAGCGCGGCAGCGACTCGCCCGGATACCATTTGCCCTGGCCGTGATGGATGAGCCCGCCGGGCGCGAAGCGTTTCTGCAGACGGCGGATGAGTTCGTCCGCCTTTTCGCGCTTGGTCGGCCCGACCGCCGCCGTGTTCCACTCCGCCGACTGGTAGTCGTCGATGGAAACGAAGGTCGGTTCGCCGCCCATGGTGAGGCGGATGTCTTCTGCCTTGAGGACGCGGTCGACTTCATCGCCCAGCCTGTCGAGCGCCTCCCACGACTCGTCGGAGAACGGCTTGGAGATGCGCGGATGCTCGGCGATGCGCGTCACGTGCATATCGAAGCCGAATTCGACATTGGCGAAGCTCGCCATGCCGGAGATCGGCGCGGCATTGCGATAGTGCGGCGTGGCGGCGAGCGGGATGTGGCTTTCGCCGGTCAAGAGGCCGGACGTCGGGTCGAGCCCGATCCAGCCGGCGCCGGGGATATAGACCTCGCACCACGCGTGCAGGTCGGTGAAGTCCTTGTCGGTGCCGGGCGGCCCGTCGAGCGAAACGAGGTCCGGCTTGAGCTGGATGAGATATCCCGAGACGAAACGCGCGGCGAAACCCAGATTGCGCAGCACCTGGACCAGCAGCCAACTCGAGTCGCGGCACGAGCCCTTGGCGAGGTTGAGCGTCTCGTCGGGAGCCTGCACACCTGGCTCCGGGCGGATCAGGTAGCCGATCTGGCTCTGCAAGCGCGCGTTCAGCGCGACGACGAAATCGACCGTGTTGGTCGTGGTGCGATCGATCGAGGCGAGCAAGGCGTTGAGCGCCGGACCCGGCGGTTCGGCCTTGAGGTAGATCGACAAATCGTCGCGAATCTCTTCCGGGTAGGCGAACGGCCACAATTCGGCCGCCGGCTCGACGAAGAAGTCGAACGGATTGTAGACGGTCATGTCGGCAACCAGATCGACCTCGATCTTCAGTTCCGTCACCGGCTCGGGAAAAACGTAGCGGGCGAGGTAGTTGCCGTAGGGATCCTGCTGGTAATTCACGAAATGGCCGGCCGGGCTGACCTTCAGCGAATGGCTGAGAATCTTGGTCCGCGAATTGGGCGCCGGCCTCAGCCGGACGGTCTGCGGGCCCAGCGAAACCGGGCGGTCATACCGGTAATGGGTCAGGTGGTAGAGGGCGGCTTCGATCGACATTCGGCTGTTTTCGTACCCTTTCGGCCCCAAAGGGCAACCGCCGGAATCTTAGTGGCTGGCTTGCCAGCCTACCAGCACAAGCCGTGCCAAGGGGGCTCAATCCGGGACAGGCTCGGACCGCCCGGCTAGTAGACGAGATGCAGCCAGAACGTGATCGTGGCGACCGCGAGAACCGTGGACACGGTCAGCACATTCGAGGCCAGACCCTCGCCGGTCTTGAACCGGCCGGCGACGAGGAACGGCGTGACCCCGGTCGGGCAGGCGGCCGCGATCACGGCGACCTTGGTCGCCAGCGGCGGCAGGCCGATGAGGATGGCAAGTCCCCATGCGAGCGCCGGCATGACCAGCAATTTCAGCAAGGACAGGACGACGGCGGCGCGGATGTTCCCGTGGATGCCGTAACGGCTGAGGCTCATGCCCATGGCGAAGAGCGCCAGCGTGCTCGTCACGTCGGCCAGGCGACCGATCAGCACGGCCGGCACGCCAGCGTATGGAATGCCCGACACGCGCCACAATGTGCCGACCGCAAGACCGATCATGATGGGGTTGCGGACAAGGGTCAGCATCAGGTTTCGCAGGACCGAGAGACCGCCGGCGCCAACCTCGTCGCGCCGCTCGATCCGCGCCATCCATAATGCTACCGCGGTCATGATGATCGGGAATTGCACCGCGATGATAAGCGCCATCGGCACCGAGCCCTCATTGCCAAAGGCGGCGAGGACGAGCGGAATGCCGACTAACGTAGTATTGCCGTAGCTCGCCGACAGACCGGCAACGAGGCCGGCACGCTCGTCGCGTCCGAACAGCGTGCGGATGACGATCATGCCCGCTACCCAGCAGACGGCAAAAGCCGCGAAGAACGGAAGCCACAGCCGCCACGCCGACGTGCCGGAGAAATCCGCCGTTGCCAGGATGCGCAGGATGAGCAGCGGAATGGCGATGACGAAGACGAATTCCGACAACGCCTCGGAGCGCGTGTCATCGAGTATCCGCAGCCGCGCGACCGCGTAGCCGACGGCGATCAACCCGAAGACGGGGAAGATGACCGTGCCGATCAGGTCCATCGAATCACGAAGGGTTGCCCATGCCTGCCGGCGGTTGACCCGCCCCTCGCGCACGCATCATTGCACCAACAGGTACGCGCCGAAGACGATCGCGGCGGCGCCGCCGATGCGCGCGATCCATTGCCCGCCCGGAAGCAGCTTCTCGACAAATACGATCGCGGCAATGCCTGCCATCCACAGCAGATTCATGATGCCGCCGACGAACATCAGCACCATCAGCATCCAGCAGCAGCCAAGGCAGTTGGCGCCCTGTTCGAGGCCCATGACGAAGGCGCCCGCCCTGCCCTCGCGCCAGCGGTTGAGCACGAAATCCAGCGGCGTGCGGCATTTTTCCAGGCAGGCGTACTTCACCGGCGTGAACTGAAACAAACCGGCAGCGATCAGGAGGATCCCGGCAAGGAGCGGGCTCTTCACCTCCATCATCGGCGACATCAGGCTTGCCCGGTCGAGCGCCCACTGGCCCGTTGTCGCCGCCAGACTGAACCCGCCCCACGCCGTCAGGTAACCCGCGGTGAAGATGGCGGTTGCGACAAACGGCTGCTGGCGCGCACGCCGACGCCGATTGACCGTGGCAAACGTGAGCATCGTGGGAGCCGCGCTCGGCAGCATCATGCCGACCATCATCACCCACCACATGACGAAGGTCAGCGCAAAGCCGGCCATGGTCCACGGCATCGGGGCAGAAGACATGGCCATGCCCGCCATGTCGCTCATGCCCGCGGAGCCACCCATGCGCGACGCCAGCAGCCACATGTAGACCCATGACAGGCCGGCGATACCGACGAGCGCCGACAGGATCGCCATGCGATCACGCGGCGCAAGACCGCCGAGAGGCGGCATCATCGGGCCGTTGCCGATTGTGTTCATGAGCCCGAGACGCTTCTAGACCGACCAGCTGAACGGTGCGAAATGGCCGTTGTTGCCCTTGCCGACCAGATCGAGGTCGAGGCCGAAGGCATGGAAGTGGGTTTCGCGCGCCTGCGCCAGCGCAACGCGCCGATTGCCCGGGAACTCGGTATTGTCCATGTAAAGCGGGCTGTCGGCGGCGACCTTCGAGGGAACGCCGTCAATCGCGTATGACAGAACACCGGGAATGTTCGTCGAGCGCGACAAACCGTCCATGTTGAATTCGATCGGTTGAAATTCGACACCGCGAAAATCGCTGACCAATGTATCGCGGATGGTCGCCGGCGGACCACCAGCCTCGCCGCTGACGATCGCGGCAAGGACCTTGCGCTGGGCATCGTCGGCCCGCGCATCGACGATACCGGCAAAGATCCAGTCGCCGTCGGCCATCACCTTTCCCGAGCGGATGATCAGGGCGAAGCGCAGCCCGTCGAGGACGACGTTGCCCGCGTTGCCACGATCGATCCGATAGACCTGGAGCGCTGTGCAGTGATCGTGCGTCACCGCGCCCTTGGAGTTCGTGAAGATGCAGGGGCACAGATAGTCGCAGTTGCAACTCTCCATGCATTCACCACTGAGTTTCCACCCCTGTACCGCCATCTTTTTGTCGTCCTTGCCCGCAGCTTCCACTGGACCAGAATGGTCAGTGTTTCAGTCACCGGATAGGGCGTCAACTGCAAGAAATACAACGTTTTTCGGCTTCCGACGATTGCCGCGACAGCACCCGACGGGCTACTCTTCGGTGGACGTCGGCGGGACACTCATGAAGGGTATTTTTGGTCCATGGCACGCATCGTCATCACGGGGGCAAATCGCGGCATCGGATTGGCGTTGGCGGCGGTTTTCGCAAAGCGCGGCGATGAGGTCGTTGCCGCCTGCCGCAAGACGTCGCCCGAGTTGAACGCGCTCAAGGTCGACGTCCGCGAGGGTGTCGAGGTGACCGACGACAAGTCGGTCGCGAAGTTTGCCGCGTCACTCGGCGACGCACCCATCGATGTACTGATCAACAATGCCGCGATCCACCGCAACGACTCGCTGGACAATCTCGACCTGTCGGAAGTGACCGCGCAACTTGAGGCAAACGCCATCGGGCCACTGCGCGTCACCAAGGCGCTGCTGCCGAAGTTGAAGCGCGGCTCCAAGGTGGCGATCATCACCAGCCGCAGCGGCTCGATCGGCGACAACGGCTCCGGTGGCAATTACGGCTACCGCATGTCGAAGGCGGCGGTGAACATGGCCGGCGCCAATCTCGCCATAGAACTCAAGCCGAAGGGCATCGCGGTGGCGCTGCTGCATCCCGGCATGGTGCGAACCGGGATGGGCAGCGCACCGGCCGCTATCGATCCCGCGTTATCGGCCGAACGTCTGGCGGCGCGGATCGACGAGATGACCCTCGACACGTCCGGCGCGTTTCTGCACGCCGAGGGCCACGCGCTGCCCTGGT
Organism: uncultured Alphaproteobacteria bacterium; assembly: GCA_963781775.1. Lineage (GTDB taxonomy): Bacteria > Pseudomonadota > Alphaproteobacteria > Rhizobiales > Kaistiaceae > CAVSRC01. The sequence goes on from CAWAHE010000004.1 coordinate 41,953, forward strand.
AGCGCAACCCAAGTTTTCAGCCAAGCTGCGAGGCGGCAAGATGGACTGGACGTTTCCCTATGCATCGCACCGCGTGCCGGTGCTTGCCGCCAATGTCGTGGCAACGACGCAACCGCTGGCCGCGCAAGCGGGCCTCTCGATGCTGGCGCGCGGCGGCAATGCGATCGATGCGGCCATCGCCACGGCGATCACGCTGACGGTCGTCGAGCCGGCCATGAACGGAATCGGCAGCGATGCCTTCGCGATCGTCTGGGACGGCAATCAGTTGCACGGCCTCAACGCTTCCGGCCGCTCGCCGGCCGGGTGGTCGCCGGAGCGTTTCGCCGGCCGCGACAGCATGCCGGTGACGGGCTGGGACACGGTGACCGTTCCCGGCGCGGTCTCCGCCTGGGTCGCGCTGCACCAGAAATTCGGCAAGCTGCCCTTCGAGACGCTGTTCGAAGCTGCGATCCGCTATGCCCGCGACGGCTTCATGGTGAGCCCGCGCATCGCGCGCCAATGGCACAACCAGATCGAGCGGTTGGGCGGCTATGCCGGTTTCGCCGAAACCTTCCTGCCCGATGGCCGCGCGCCACAGCCTGGCGAATTCTTCCGCAGCCGGACGCATGCGACGACGCTGGAAGCGATCGCTGAAACGAACGGCGAAGCCTTCTATCGCGGCAAGCTTGCCGAAGCGATCGCGGCGGCCGCGGCGAAAGACGGCGGCGCCTTGTCGCTCGACGACCTCGCGACGCACGCGCCCGACTGGGTGACGCCAATCGGCGTCGATTTCCGCGGCCACCGCGTGCACGAGATCCCGCCGAATGGCCAGGGACTGGCGGCGCTGATCGGCCTCGGCATCCTCGAGCGCTTCGATCTTGAATCGATGGGCGCCGACGACGAGGCGCTCCAGCATCTGATGATCGAAGCAACCAAGGTTGGCATGGCCGATGTTGCCGCCCATGTCGCCGATCCGTCGGCCATGCGGGTCACGGCCGAGGCGTTGCTCACGCCGGATTATCTCGACGCCCGCGCCCGTGGCATCGACCGCGACCGCGCCCAGGCGCCCTCGCCCGGCAAGCCCGGAGGCCACGAGACGGTCTATCTCGCCGCAGCCGATTCCAGCGGCATGATGGTCTCCTACATCCAGTCGAACTTCCGCGGCTTCGGCTCCGGCATCGTCGTGCCGGGAACCGGCATCGCGCTCCACAATCGCGGCGCGTCTTTCGTCACGAAGGCCGGCCACCCCAATCAGGTTGGTCCGCGTAAGCGCCCGCTCAACACCATCATCCCGGGATTCATCACGCGCGACGGCGCACCGGTCGCCGCTTTCGGCGTCATGGGCGGCGAGATGCAGCCGCAGGGTCACATCCAGGTCGCCATGCGGCTGCTCGCCAAGAACCAGAACCCGCAGGCCGCGATCGACGCACCGCGCTGGCGCATCGGCGTGAACGACGTGGCCATCGAGGCCGAGTGGCCGGACAGCGTCAAGGCTGCGCTCGCCGCGCGTGGACACAAGCTGACCGATGCCAACCCGCTCGATCTCGGCGCCGCGCAGATCATCTGGCGGCAGACGAATGGCGGTTATGTCGCCGGTTCGGAGAGCCGGCGCGACGGACAGGCTGTCGGCTTCTGACTACCTGCGGTCGCGCGTGGCGCCGAAGATCGCGGCCGCCAGCGCACCGAGCGCCACCACGGCAGCGGCAATCGGCACGGCCGGCAGGCCGAGGCCTCGATCGATCACCACGCCGCCGAGGAATGCCCCGCAGGCATTGCCGAGATTGAAAGCGCCGATATTCAGGGTCGAGGCGAGGTTGGGTGCGTCCCTCGCCTTGTCCACGACACGCGATTGAAAGCCGGGGACCAGACCGAAAGAAACCATCGCCCACAGGAAGATGACGACCAGCGTCGCGATACGGTCGTGCGCCACCATGGGGAGGACAACCAGCAGCACCGCGGTGCCGACCAGCATGGTGATCATCGCACGCATGGCGCCACGATCGGAGAACTTGCCGCCGAGCGTGATGCCGACCGTTAGCCCGACACCGACCAGAAGGAGGATCGGACTGATGTCGGACGGCGCGAAGCCGGTCACTTGCTGAAGCAGCGGCACGATGTAGGTGAACAGCGTGAACGTGGCGGCGGAGCCGAGGATCGTGGTGACGATCGCCAGCAACACGTCCGGCCGGCGCAGGACCGTGAATTCATGCCGGAGCCCGGCCGACGGGCGCGCCACGATGTCGGGCACCAGCAGGGCCAGCGGGATCAGTGCGATCAGGCCGAGCCCCGTGATCATCCAGAAACTCGCGCGCCAGCCGAAGTTCTGGCCGACCAGCGTGCCGAGGGGAACGCCAAGAATGTTGGCGAGCGTCAGGCCGGTGAACATCAAGGCGATGGCGCTCGCCTGACGGTTGGGCGGCACCATTTCGGACGCGACAATGGCGCCGACGCCGAACAGCGTGCCATGCGCGAAGGCGGCGAAGATGCGCGCGACGATGAGCAGCCCGTAGTTGGGCGAGATGGCCGACAGGAAATTGCCGACGATGAACACGCCGAGCATCAGCAGGAGAACCTGCTTGCGCGGCATCTTGCCGGTCAGCACCGCGAGGATTGGCGCGCCGATCACCACGCCGATCGCGTATGCGGTGACCAACTGCCCGGCCAGCGGGATGGAAACCGACAAGTCGCGCGCGATATCGGGCAGCAGCCCCATCACCACGAACTCGGCGGTGCCGATGCAGAATGCGCAAATGGTCAGCGCCAGAACCGGCACCGGGAAGCCAGCCCACATCGCCACGGTTGGCGCCTCGGCGCCGGTCTTCTTGTCCACTGTCACCTCAATGTCGGTCGGGTTCGTTCAATTCGTTGGCTGGCGCGATGACGCGCGGTCTCGCGCTTCGGGGTTCACGACATCGGCGTGGCCTTCGCCGCTGATCATGGCCCACAGGTTGCGTGCGCCATGCCAACCGACGTTCTGGATGCCGTCATAGGTCCACGCCGCCACGTGCGGCGTCGCGATGACGTTGGGCATCGTGAACAGCGGATCGGCCGTATCGGGAGGCTCGCGATCGAAGACGTCGAGCGCAGCGCCGGCGATGACGCCATCGGCGAGCGCCGAACGCAATGCCGCATAGTCGACCAGCCAGCCGCGGCCGGTATTGACCAGGATCGCACCGGTCTTCATGCGCGCCAGCGCCTTGCCGTCAATGAGGTGGCGGTTCTCGGCGGTCGGGCCGGCATGCAGGGTCACGATGTCTGCGGATTCGAGCAGCGTCGGCAGATCGACCATCTTCACACCAGGCACGGTGGCATTGGCATAAGGATCGTACGCAAGAATCGTCACACCCCAGCCGGCGAGCCGTTCCGCCACGCCGCGGCCGATGCGGCCAAAGCCGACGATGCCGACGGTCGCGCCGAGCATCGAAGTCGCATGCACCAGTCCGCGCCATCCGCCTTGCTGCATGAAGACGGGTGTCCACACGTTCAGCCGTTTCATCAAGGCCAGCATCAAGCGCGATGGCGTGCTCGCAGACGGTCGTCACCTGCGACTCCTCGGGCGTATTGGCGACGAGGATGCCGTGTTCGGTCGCCGCCTCCATGTCGATCGAGTCGACGCCGATGCCGAACTTGGAAACGCATCGCAGGTCCGGCAGCGCCTCGATGATCTTGCGCGTGATGCGCACACCGCTGGCGCCCATCACACCGATCTTGCCCTGCGCCGCGGCGACGAATTCATCGTCCGAATAGCGCCAGAAAGGCTGCTCCCACATGGCATAGCCAAGCGTCAGCTCGACGCCGCGCTCGCGCAACCAGTCGAGCGACTTCTCCGTCGGTTCGAAGCGCTCGAAGACGAGCGCACGCCACGGGCCGCCTACTCGCTGACCAGGATTGGATGTGTCCACGTGTTGCCCGTGCGCGATAGGCGCTATCCCGCGTATTCCATGATGTAGAGCCCGGCGCCGCTCCAGTCGCTGCAATAGGCAAGGCCATTGCGATCCACGAACACGTCGGCCGAATGCAGCACAACCGGGCGATTAGGCCGCGGATCGACAAGTTTCTTCGGAGCCGGCGGCACACAGGCGCCGACTTCGGTCGGCCGGAACGGATCGCGGATGTCGTACACGCGCACGCCGGCGTTCTGATAGGTGGCGAAAATCAGCTCCGAACTCTGGAACGCGCCGGGCCGGTTCTCGTGGATATTGTGCGGGCCGAAATGCCCGCCGACGGCAGCGTAGTCGCGATCGTTCGGCAGCGGAAACGTCGAGACGCTGATCGGGTTCGACTTGACCTGATTGTCGAAGACCCAGATCGGCTTGAACCCATCCGCCATGTTGTCGAGCACCGCTTCGTCGAGAACGATGAGCAGGTTGCGGTCGGGCAGCGGCAGACAGTTGTGCGTGCCGCCGCCGAAGGGCGGCGCCCAATTCTTGTGGACGATCAGCTTCGGGTTCGCCTTGTCCTTCACGTCGACAACGACCAGACATCCGTCGCGCCAGGCGCCATAGGCGATGTCGTCATGCACGACCGCGTGGTGCAGGCCGTAGCGTCCGGTCGGCAGCGGCCAGTGAGCCTCCTCCCCGGCCGCAAGGTTCATGCCCGGCAGCCAGAAGCGCCCGACAATCTCCGGCTTGGTCGGATCCTGCATGTCGATGGTCACGAGAATGTAGTCGGAGAAACCTTCCATCATCGCCGAGGCATAGGCCCAGCGTCCGCCGACATACCAGATACGATGAAGGCCGGTGCCGTTGACCGGCATGAAGCCGATCTGCCGCGGCTCGGCCGGTTTCGAGATGTCGAACACCGCCATCCCGGCCGACCAGTTGCGCGTCTTCGGCGTCTCGTGCGCGTCGTGCCGGCCGGCCTTCGGCTTGTAGTAGTTGCGCTCGTCGGCCATCTCCGGCTGCGAGAACATATCGCGGCCATGCACCAGCAGCAGGAGATCGTCGTGGACCTGGAGATGCAGGCTCCAGGTGTTGGGCGGGTTCTGGATGTAGTTGACGGTCTTCGGCTTCGTCGGATCGCGCACGTCGATAACCGAGAAGCCCTTCGAACAAACGTGACCGACATAGGCGTAACCGTTGCGCACCATGACCTGTTGGCCGTCGGAGCGGCCATCCTGATCGCAATGCCCGATCAGACGCATGTTGCGCACGTAACTCGGCTTCAACAGATCCGCGCTGGTCATCGACTATTCGCCTTACTCAATGAGTTGGCGCACCGGCGGCTATGCGCCGCCGATCGCCTTTTCCCCGATCAGCCCTTGTATTCGATGATGTAGAGGCCGGCGTTGAAGTCGGTCATGTAGCAGAGGCCGGCCTTGTCGACGAACACGTCGGCCGAATGCAGGACCACCGGGCGATTGGGACGTGGGTCGACCCAGGTGCCGGCCGGAAGGGGCGGCACGAAGCCGGCGATTTCCGTCGGACGGAACTGGTCGCGAATGTCGTAAACACGCAGGCCGGCGTTCTGATAGGTGGCGAAGATGGTCTCGGAGCTGACCATTCCTTCCGGCCGGTTCTCGTAGACATTGTGCGGGCCGAAATGGCCGCCGACTTTCAGATAGTCCTTGTCCTTGGGCTCCGGGAAGGTCGCGATGCTGATCGGATTCGACTTGACCTGATTGTCGAACATCCAGATCGGCTTGAAGCCGTCCTCCTGATCGTCGAGCACGGTCTCATCGACGACGACGAGCAGGTTGCGGTCGGGCAACGGCAGCGCATTGTGCGTGCCGCCGCCAAAAGGTGGCGCCCAGACCTTGTGGGCGAGCAGCTTCGGATTGGCCTTGTCCTTGACGTCGACCACCGCCAGGCAGGCATCGCGCCAGCTGCAATAGGCGATATCGTCCTGGATGATCGCGTGGTGCAGGCCGAAGCGTCCGTTCTTGGTCGGCCAGTTCGCCTTCTCGCCGGCCGCCACGTTCATGCCGGGCAGCCAGTACTTGCCGACCATCACCGGCTTCTTCGGGTCCTGCATATCGATGGTGATAAGGATGTAGTCGCTGAAGCCATCGAGCAGCGCCGAGGCGTAGGCCCACCGGCCGCCGACATACCAGATGCGGTGAAGGCCGGTGCCCTCGACCGGCATGAACCCGATCTGCTTGGGATCGTCGCCCTTCGAAATGTCATAGACGGCCATGCCCGCCGACCAGTTGCGCGCCTCTGCTTCGGATTTGGCGTGGTGGTCGACGGAGCCTTTGTAGTAGTTCTTCTCATCGGCGAGTTCCGGCTGCGCGAACATGTCCTTGTTGTGGACGACGAGCAGCAGATCGCCATGCGTCTGCAGATGAAGCGTCCAGGTGTTCGGCGGCGCGGCGACATACTTCACGGTTTTCGGGTTTGACGGATCGCGAACGTCGACGACGGTGAAACCCTTGGAAAAGATGTGGCCGATATAGGCGAAGCCGCGGTGCACCATGATCTGCACGCCGTCGGAGTGGCCACCCTGGTCGGAATAGCCGACGAGCCGCATGTTCTTCGTCGCGTAGTCGGGTTTGGGAAGATTGGCCATCGTCAAAGTCTCCAATTATCGTGGCGGCGCCGTTGTCGGCGTCCTGGATTTGGCGACCGCGAGAGAATGGCGAAGCCATCCGTCCGGTCGTTTCAAGCGAGGCGCCGCCGGAGCGGCGCGTGGGAAAGCGTCGCCCCTCAGCCCGAGAATTCGAGGATGTAGAGGCCGACGCTGAAATCCGTGCAGTAGACGAGGCCCGCCTTGTCGACGAAGACGTCCGCCGAGTGCAGCACCAGTGGCCGGTTGGGGCGCGGGTCGATCAGCTTCGTCGGCGGCGCCGGTACGAACGCGCCGATCTCTTTCGGCTGGTAGGCATTGCCTATGTCGAACACGCGAACGCCGGCGTTCTGATAGGTCGTGAAGATCGTCTGATTGCTGACGAAGGCGTCGGGCCGGTTCTCATAGACGTTGTGCGGACCGTAGTGCCCGCCGACTTCGAGATAATCGGTGTCGGTCGCCAGCGGGAACGTGGAGATGCTGACCGGCCGGGTCGGCTCGCGGTTGTCGAACACCCAGATCGGCTTCATGCCGTCTTCCATCTTGTCGAGCACCGCCTCGTCGAGGACGAGGAGCAAGTCGCGATCGGGAATCGGCAGGCAATTGTGCGTGCCGCCTTGGAACGGCGGCGACCAACTCTGGTGGGTGATCAACTTCGGCGCACTGCGGTCTGACACATCGACGACCACGAGGTTGGCGTCGCGCCAAGCGCAATAGGCTGTATCGCCGTGCACGACCCCATGGTGGCAGCCGTAGCGGCCGTTAGTCGTCGGCCAGTTCGTCTTTTCCCCGGCGGCGAGGTTCATGCCCGGCAGCCAGAAGCGGCCGGCCTCGCGCGGGTTCGTGGGGTCCTGCATGTCGATGGTGATGAAGATGTAGTCGGAGAAGCCCTCGATCAGCGCCGAGGCGTAGGCCCAGCGGCCGCCGACATACCAGATGCGGTGGATGCCGCCGCCGTCGATCGGCAGGAAGCCGATCTGCTTCGGCGTGGCGGGCTTCGAGATGTCGTAGACGGCCATGCCGGCCGACCAATTGCGCTCCGCGCCCTTGGCTTCGGACTGCGCATGGAAGTCGGTCTTGCCCTTGTAGTAGTTGCGCTCGTCGGCGAGTTCCGGCTGCGCCCACATGTTCTTGGCGTGCACCACGAGCAGCAGGTCGTCATAGGCCTGGCAGTGCAGGTTCCAGGTGTTATCCGGGCAGGGATAGTAGCCGACGGCCTTCGGGTTCTTCGGATCGCGGACGTCGATGACGCTGAAACCGTTGGAGAACAGGTGGCTGACATAGGCGTGGCCCTTGTTGACCATCACCTGTACGCCGTCCGGACGACCGCCCTGGTCGCTGTGGCCGATCGCCCGCATGTTGTTTGCGTAAGCTGGCTTCGGAATGTCGGCAGACATCGTCATTCTCCTACGGAATAAAGACGGCGCCCGAGAGCGCCGTCCAGTTTTTCGTCGTGAGGGCGTTGCCTCAGTCCGGGTTACATTACGCCCCAGATCTTCTTGTACTCATCCCGGTAGCCGTTGCCCGGATCGAAGATGTTCTTGTCGCCGCCATCGGAGTTGATGTTGGCCTTGATGAACAGATGCGGCGGCGCGACGTAGCCGCTCGGCTTGTCACCGGCGAACGCACGGTTCAGCTCGTCGATGGTCTCCCAGCCGTGCAGGAACAGCGGCTCGGCGACGGTCGCAATCTGATACTGGCCGTCACGGATACGCTGGAAGGCAGGCACGGAACCGTCACCCGCCGAGATGTTGCGCGGATAGCCGGTCGCCGGATCGATGCCGGCATTCTGCAACGACGGTGCCGCGAAGTCGAAGTACAGGTCGTTGACGCCGATCGAATACGTCCAGTCCTTGCCGTACTTGGACAGCAACGTGGTCGTCAGCTGGCCCATGCGGTTCTGCAACTCGCCGATCGGGGTGTCTTCGACCGACAGCACCTTGCAGGTCGTGCATCCCTCAATCGCCGCCTTGGTGGCGTTGGTCTTCGCCGTCGCGATCGCGTAGATCGAATCGGTGAAGAGGATGACGCCGGCCTTGCCGTCGGAGTCGACCACCGCGTAGAGGCCGGCGGCCTTGGCGACCTCAAGCGGATCGGTCGTGATGTTGGTGATCACGCCGGGAACGCCCTCGATCGGGCCGGGCGCGCCGCCCGAATGCCAGCCGACTACCTTGATGCCCTGCGCGACCGCCTGTTCGATGATCGGCGCCTGCTCGCGCGCGTCGACCGTGCCGAGGATGATCCCGTCAGGCTTCAGCGCGATCGCCTGGGTCATCGCCGAAGCGCGACCGGAGGGTGTGCCCTGACCGTCGAGAAGACGGAAATCCCAACCGATCGCCTTGGCGGCTTCCGCCGCGCCATCGCCGACGCCCTTGGCGCCGCCGTTGCGCTGGTCGTCGGAGACGTAGATGACCAGCTTCTTGCCCTGTGCCTTCGGCCCCGTGGTCGGACCCGTCCATTTCGTGACCGGCGCGGTGACGGTCGCGATGTAATCCTTCGCCGATTTCATGAAAGCGTCGTCAGCCGCGGCGGCCGCGGTGACGCCCAGACCAATGAAGGCGGCAGCGACAAATGCCCCGCCCCTCAAACCGAATTTCGACATACTTCATTCCTCCATTTGAAACTGGCGGGTCCCGTTGCGGCCCACCAGGCCGGTTGATCCGGCTCTAACGGCGGCCTAGTGGCCGCCGGCACTTGGCAGGGCGGGCGCTTCGCTTTGCTCGCCCCCAATTCCACTTGTTTCGGCACTGCCGGCGCTGCGGCCCAGCCGCGCCGTGGCGCGGCGGCGCTGCGCGAACGCAGCCAGGCCGATGGAAACGACGAGCGTGGTGCCGTTGAAGAGCGGCTCGACGAAGAACGCCCCGCCGAGTTGCTGAATGCCTGAAATGCCGACCGCCAGGATGACGACGGCGACCATCGTGCCCCAGATGTTGACGCGGCCGGGCTTGATGGTCGTCGATCCGAGGAAGGCGCCGACGAGCGCCGGCAGCAGGTAATCGAGGCCGACATTGGCCTGACCGATGCGCAGCTTGGCGGCGAGAATGCAGCCGGCGAAGCCGCAGATCAGCCCTGACCCGATGAACACACCGATGACGTAGGCACGCACCGGGATGCCGTTCAGCGCCGCGGCCTTTTCGTTGGCGCCGATCGCGTAGACGTGCCGGCCGATCGGCAGGCGCTCGCTGACGATCCACAGGACGATCGCCAGCGCGACCACATAGAGCGCCGGTATCGGAATCCCGAACACGGTCGTGGTGTTGAGTGCGATGAATCCGGCTGGCAGCGAACCGATGAGCTGCCGGCCACCTGTGAACCACAGCGCAATGGCATAGAGCATCGTGCCGGTGCCGAGCGTTGCAATGAAGGAGTCGATTTGCGCGACTTCGACGAGCAGGCCGTTGATCAGGCCAACGCAGGCTGCGGCGATCAACACGAGCACAATGGCCAGCGGCCACGGCACGCCGTACATGACCTGCAAGCCGATCGCCAGGATGTGCCACAAAACGATGCCGAAGCCGACATTAAGGTCGATACGGCCGGCCATCATCGGCACGGTGGCGGCGAGCGAGAGCATCGCGATGATCGCCTTGTCGGCCAGGATCGAGCGGAAATTCAGATAGGTCGGGAAGGTGTTGGGCAGCAGAATCGAGAAGAAGACTATGAGCAGCACCGTCAGGATCGGCAAGCCATAGACCGGCGCCAGACGACCCAGCGCACGCCATCGCGACAGGTGCGCGAGTTCGGAACGGGTCGGCTCGAGAGCGTTGGACTTAATGGACTGCATGGGCGCTCGCGTTTTGGTCCTGGAAGACTGAGGCGGCTATTTCCGCGGAAGGAACGATGTTGGCGGACGCCGCGGCGACGAGGTTCTCGACCGAGAGATCGGCGGCGCCCAGTTCCGCCACCACCTGTCCGCGGTCGAAAACGACCGCCCGGTGACAGACCTTGGCGACTTCCTCGAAATCGGTCGACACGATCAGGATGGCTGCACCGTTCTGCAGGGCGACGTCGAACAAGCGGTAGATCTCTGCCTTGGCGCCGACATCGACACCCGCGGTCGGATCCTCGAACACGTAAAGCTTGGCGCCGAGATGCAGCCAGCGTCCGACGACCACCTTCTGCTGATTGCCGCCCGACAGTTGCTCGATCGGCAGGCTTGGCAAATTGGGGCGCAGCCCGACTTCCTGGCCGAGTTCCAGCGAAGCGAGGTTCTCGCGGGCGGGCGACAGGAACGAAAACGCGCTCTTGCCGGCGGCCATCGGGTTGAGAAAGAGGTTCTCACGCACAGTCAGGATCGGCATGATCGATTCACCGACACGGTCGGCACAGACAAGATTGATGCCGGCGGCCATCGCCTCGCGCGGCGAACACGGCTCGGTTTGCTCGCCGTCGAGCAGCACGCGGCCGCCGGTCAGCGGCGCAAGCCCGAAGAGCGCCCGGCCGACGGTTTCCTGGCCGGCGCCGCGCAGCCCCACCAGACCGACGACCTCGCCGGCGTGGACGCGCAAATCCACCGGGCCAACCTCGTCGATCATCATCGCCTCGGTGACCAGCCGCGCCGTACCGTGACGCTGCGCCGGGCGGCGGAAAACCTGCGACGGTTCGCGCCCGACAATCAGGAGGATCGCCTCTTCCGGCGTCGTCTCCGACACGGCCCGCTCGCCGGCCACCAGACCGTCGCGCAAGACCACCATACGGTCGGCGATCTCGAACACCTCGTCGAGGCGGTGCGACACGTAGATCATGCCGACGCCGCGTGCGCGCAGCCGGCGGAGCGCTGCGAACAGTCGCGCAACCTCATCGGCCGGAAGGCTCGCGGTCGGTTCGTCGAGCACAAGGATTTCGGCTTCCGCCGCCAGGGCACGAGCAATCGCCACGAGGGATTTCTCCGTGCGGCTGAGGCTCTGGATTCTGACGTCGGGATCGATGCCGGCGCCCAGCATCTCGAGCGCGTTCGCGGCGCGGCGGCGCGCCTTGCCCCAGTCGACCATGCCGAAGCGGCGCGGATAGCCCAGGGTCAGGCAAATGTTCTCGGCGACCGTCATCCACTCGATGAGGCCGAGGTCCTGATGAATGAAGGCGATGGGCAAACGACGAACGGCTCCGGTGACATCGGAGCCGCGGAAGAAGACCTTGCCTTCGTCGAGCGTGTAAACGCCGGCGAGAATCTTGATCAGGGTCGATTTGCCGGCGCCGTTTTCACCAAGCAGAGCGACGATCTCGCCGGCATTGAGAGACATGCCGACATTGTTGAGCGCGCGGGTGCCGCCGAACGTCTTCGACACGCCGCGCACCAGCAGCAGATCGCCGCTGCCGTCGGGCCCGTCGCGTGACGCGGTCTGCTCGCCCGTGTCCTCTCCCTGCAAGGGTCCGTCCTCCCATTACGTCCCCGCTTGTTGCGACCGAAGCGTCGCTGCGGGTTGGTCATGCATCAGGCGGGAAAGTCGGCGTTCCACCCAAATCATTCGGCAGTTGGCCAATCGGGTCAACTCGGCCGAAAGACAACAGCGCTCCCAATCGCTGTTCTCATTCCGCTGGATTGAGCGTAGAGAATTGAGTAAACTTGTCAATCTGATTTTAGGTTGCACTCCCGGTCGGACTGGCAAGTTTGCCGAGTTTTCGGCTGTTGTTCAACGAAACTGAGCTGCCCCGGAAGGGTCTTGATGCCGTCAAAAGCTGTAAGACAACCAGCGCAGGATATCGCCGCTCTCACCGAGGGCAGCGGCTGGGGAGCGCTGACCGCAGCCGTTCCACTCGGCGACCAGCTGTCCCATCGGATCGCCACGCTCATCCAGCGCGGCGAGTTCGGCGACGCCGGAAAGCTGCCCACGGAAGCGACGCTGGCCGGCCGTTTTGGCGTGTCGCGACCGGTCATCCGCGAGGCGCTTTCGCGGCTGCGTGCGATGGGCTTCATCATTTCGCGCAAGGGCTCGGGCAGTTATGTGCGCAAGCGCGCCCTGCAACCCATGCAGACATCGACGATGGTCGGCTTCGGCCCCCTGAACAGTCTCGCCCAGGTGCGCCAGTGCTTCGAGTTTCGCGTCACGGTCGAGGGCGACGCCGCGTACTATGCGGCACAAAACCGCAGCCCCGATCTGCTGCATCAGATGCGCGATGCGCTCGAGCGCATGGAGAACGCGATCGCAACGGGCACGGTCGGCATGAACGCCGATTTCGAGTTTCACGTCGCCGTCGCCCGCGCCTCAGGCAACGATTTCTACGAAGCCGTGATGGAGGCGCTCCGCACACCCATCGAATTCGCCATCAATCTCGCGCGGAACCTGGCGATGACGCGACCGCTCGATCACCTGCTGACGGTGCAGGCCGAGCATGTCGCCATGTTCCAGGCGATCGAGGCGGGCGACAAGGACGGCGCGCGCCTGGCGATGCGCACGCACATAGAACATGCCTGCCAGCGCGTGTTTGAGGGTCCGGGCGGTGGCGCGAGCCGCATAACGGATGTCAATCCCAACCCGCTCGAAGATGAAGACGACGCACCTTGACACCTGCCTGTTGAAACGCCGGCGGCCATGACCGACTTGCGCGTTTTCATTCCCGATCCGATTCACGAAGACGGCATCGCCCGCCTGCGCGAGCACTTCCTCGTCGACAGCGTCTCCGGCCGCGACGCCGACAGCCGCCGCCGCGCCTTCGCCGAGGCCGACGCCATTATTGTGCGCAACATCAAGATCGATGCGGCGCTGATCGACGCGGCCCCGAAGTTGAAGGCAATCTCCAAGCATGGCGCCGGCGTCGACAATATCGACATCGACGCCGCAACCCGGCACGGCATCGTCGTGGCCAATGTCCCCGGTGCCAATGCCGGCGCGGTGGCGGAGGCGACCGTCGGCCTGATGCTGGCGGCAATCCGCCGGGTCCCCGAGATCCATGCCCTGGTCAAGGCGGGCCGCCATTCGGAGCGCTTCGAGCTCCAGTTCGAGCAATTGTCGGAGCGTACGCTCGGGCTGGTTGGCATCGGCAACATCGGCGCGCGGGTCGCCCGCATCTGCGCCCGCGGCTTCGACATGAAGGTGCTCGCTTTCGACCCGGTTCTGTCCGCGCAAGAGGTCGGGAAACGCGGCGCCACCAAAGTCGACACACTGCAATCGCTTCTCGCGGATGCGGACGTCGTCTCCCTCCACCTGCCGCTGACTGCCGACACGTTTCACCTGATCGGCCGCGACGAATTGCGCGCGATGAAGGCCACCGCAGTCCTTGTCAACGCCGCTCGCGGTCCACTGGTCGACGAGATCGCGCTGGCCGAGGCACTGCGCGACGGGGTAATCGCCGGCGCCGGGCTCGACGTCCTGGAAACCGAACCGCCGGAACTGGACAACCCGATCCTCAGCGCGCCAAACGTGGTGCTCTCGCCGCACACCGCCGGCAACACCGTCGAAACGTCGCGGCGGCTGGCGGTTTCATCGGCGGAGATCGTCATCGCGGTGCTGTCGGGCGAGAAGCCCGACAACCTCCTCAATCCAAGCGCCTGGGACCGCCGTCGCCGATAACACCAAAGCATCGACGCGGTCGGGCGGCCCCGCTAGTGTCGCGTTCCATTTTTTCTGCCTGGGAGGACAACAATATGTACGGGGAAGTTGAGGGCACCGCGATCGAAGTTATCGATCCGCGTTTCAGGGCGTGTTTCGCGGGCCATGTGCGTGTCGAGCGCGTGTGGACCGGTGGACGCTGGGTCGAGGGTCCAGCCTGGTTCGCCGCCGGCCGCTACCTGATCTGGTCGGACATCCCCAACAACCGCATGATGCGCCTCGACGAACCGTCGGGCCAGGTCTCCGTCTTCCGCGAGTGGGCCAACAACTCAAACGGCAACACCGTCGACAATCAGGGACGGCTGGTCACCTGCGAACATCTGGCGCGGCGCGTAACCCGCACCGAGATCGACGGCTCGATCACCGTGATCGCCGACAAATGGCAGGGCAAGCGCCTCAATTCGCCCAACGACGTCGTGGTCAAATCGGATGACTCGATCTGGTTCAGCGATCCTGCCTACGGCATCGATTCCGACTATGAGGGCGACAAGGCTAAACAGGCAATCGACGGCTGCTACGTCTACCGTGTAGACGGCAAGAGCGGCGCGATCGAACGGGTGGTCACCGACATGATCCGCCCGAACGGCCTCGCCTTCTCGCCGGACGAGAAATTCCTCTATATCGCCGACACCGGCGCCACCCACGTCGAGAATGGCCCGCGCCACATCCGTCGCTTCAAGGTCAACGGCAAGAAGCTGAGCGGCGGCGAAATCTTCGCCGAATCGACCAGCGGCCTCTTCGACGGCTTCCGGATCGACCGCGACCACCGCATCTGGACGAGCACGGCCGAAGGCGTGCATTGCTTCCATAAGGACGGCACGCTGATCGGCAAGATCCTGATCCCCGAGATGGTCGCCAACGTGACTTTCGGCGGGACCAAGCTCAATCGCCTCTTCATTTGCGGAACGACGTCGATTTATTCGATCTTTCTGTTCGCCCGGGGATCGAAGCTCGGCTGAGGCGATCCGAGCCAATGACCGACCTTGCCACGCTCTTTCGGCTGGACGGCGCGGCCGCGGTGGTTACCGGTGGCGCCGGCGGCATCGGCCGCGCCACGGCGACCGCCCTCGCCTCACTGGGAGCTACGGTTGTCGTGGTCGACCGCGATACGGACGGAGCGGCTGCCGTTGCCGCCGAGATCGCGGGATCGGGCGGCAAGGCGTGGTCCGTGCACACTGACATCACCAACGAAGCCGACGTCGACGCGCTGTTCGGGGAGGTCGCGACGCGCGCCGGCGGGGTCGACATCCTCGTCAACAATGCCGGCATCGCCATCCGGCGCCCGGCCATCGAACTCAGCCTCGCCGACTGGGAGAAGGTCGTCGCGGTCAACATGACCGGCGGCTTTCTCTGCGCCCGATCGGCGGCGCGCTCGATGATCGCCGGGGAAAAGCGCGGCGCCATCGTCAACGTCGCCTCGATCATGGGCATGTCGGGCGGCGGCCTTTATCCCAACATCTCGTACCAGACGACGAAAGGCGCCGTGGTCAACATGACCCGGGCGCTGGCGGTGGAGTGGGCGCCGCACGGCATTCGCGTCAACGCGGTCGCGCCGACCTATGTGCGCACGGCCCTCATCGCGCCGCTGCTCGAGGACCCCGAAATCGTGGCGCGCATCAAGGCGATGACGCCGCTCGGACGATTGGCCGAGCCAGAGGAAATCGCCGCGGCGATCTGCTTCCTCGCCGGCCCGGCCGCGGCCATGATCACCGGCCAGGTGCTCGCGGTCGACGGCGGGTTCCTGGCGCAGTAGCGAGAGAGCCGGCCGGGGCTACGGCTCACAACCCTCGGCGATCCAGGCCCTCAACATCTTAATACGCGCCTCGTCCCAAGGGTCGTCGCAGGGCATCGACTGGTCCTCGATACGCACCAGTATCTCCGCCGCGTTCTCCGCGACGTCGTCATAGGACCACAGGTCGAACGCGAACAGCATCTCGTCGCGATCCATGGCCCGGAACAGCGGTTTGATATCGGTATCGAAGCTTGGCATGGATTTCCCCCGAAGAGAGCGACTGCCGGTAGCTACACCCCGCCGCTCGAAACCAGAGCGGCGACGCGACGGCGCTGCGTGCGCGGCTTCTTTGCCGCCAATTGCTTCTCGAGATCCTTGAGCGCCACACCCAGTGCTTCGGCCAACGCCGCCGATGCCGGTCCCGGGCGGCGGCGGCGGTGGAGCAACAACCCGACGCGTAACTTGGACATGGACGCACTGGCCACAGGCACCGCCCGCACGGAGCCGGTCTCAAGCTCCCTCAGAAAGCCGATCGGCGTATAGAAGGCTATGCCAACGCCGTTCAGCACAAGCTGTTTGAGCAGCGCCATGTTGTTGCACGACACGAGCGGCCGACGGAGCTTGTGCCGGATCAACAATTCGGTGTCGATCTGCGAACGGATCGGCTGCGTATCCTGCTGGAGCAGCATGGGATAGGCGGCACACTCTTCGACGGTAACCTGCGATCGTTCCGCCAACGGATGACCCGGCGCCATCATCGCCATGATCGGCATGGCGATGTCAGCCGAAAGAATGAGATCCGGGTGGCGCTCGAGATTGAAGGTGACGCCGAAATCGACGTCTCCGTCGGCCACGAGATGCACGATCCGGCCATGAGTGCCGCCCTCGACGAGAAAGGTCACGGCCGGGTGGCGGCGGTTGAAAGCGGTGATCACCTCGGGCAGCAGATGCGGCAGCAGGCTGTCGAGACAGGCGATACGGACAACGCCGCTTTTCACGCCCTTGAGCTCGCTGATCTCGCCGCGCAGTCGCTCGAAATCGTGCAACGTCGAGCGGGCATGACGGACGGCGAGGTCACCGGCAGGCGTCAACCGCAGACCGCGCGGCAGGCGTTCGAAAAGCTGGACGCCGAACTCGTCTTCGAGCTTCAGAATCTGGCGGTTGACCGCCGAGGCTGCCACATTCAGCCGCTCCGCAGCCTGACGGATCGACCCGGCGCGGGCAACCTCTTCGAGATATCGCAGGGCAGCGGCGTGCATGGCCATGAGCCTAGCCCAATGTCGCGCGGCGGCGCCAGAACAACCCGTCAGGCCGCGCGCGGGGGCCGGTTGCCGACCAGCGGATGATCCTTGTCGGTCCGGAACGTATCGGACAGCCCGCCGGGTTCGCCCCAACCGGTAACCGCATCGCCGAAGAACTCGCGATTGACCGCGACGTATTCGGAGAAGGTCGCCGGCAGCCGGTCATCGGCGTAGATCGCCTCGACCGGGCAGACCGAAACGCAGATGCCGCAATTCACGCATTCGTCGGGCTGGATGTAGAACATCCGCCCGCCTTCATAGATGCAGTCCACCGGACAGACGTCGACGCAGGTGCCGTCCTTCACGTCGATGCAGGCTTCGGTGATGACGTAGGTCATCAGCGCCCCTGCCAGACCGGCTTCCGCTTCTCGACGAAGGCGCGGACGCCTTCCTGGGAGTCTTCGCTGGCCAGCGCTGCCAGCAGCGGGCCGGTGCGCAGCGCCTGCGCCTCGGCCGGCGAGAGATGGCTCGTGCGGTTGACCGTGTGCTTGATCGCCTTGATCGACAGCGGCGCGCAGGCGAGCACATCGGCAACCCACGCATCGACCGTCTCGTCAAGCTTGTCGCGCGGCACCACCTCGTTGACGAGGCCCCAGCGATAGAGTTCCGACGCCGGGAACCGGCGGCCGGTCAGCAGCAGACCCATGGCGAGATTGCGCGGCACACGCCGCGGCAGCAGAACCATGCCGCCTTCCAGCGGCAAGCGGCCGACACGCGGCTCGGTCAGCCCGAAGGTCGCATCCTCGGATGCGATCACGATATCGGCGCCGAGCACCATCTCGAAGCCGCCGCCGAAGGCAAAGCCGTTGACGCGAGCAATGACCGGGACGTCGAGACTGGTGCGCAGCGCAATGCCGCCGAAGCCGCCTGGCCGCGTGTCTGCCCAATACTCGACGCCATTCTTGGCGTTCGGCTCCTTCATGTCGGCGCCAGCGGAAAAGGCGCGCTCGCCCGCGCCGGTGAGCACGATACAGCGGACATCGTTGCGTCGCTCGATCTCTTCCCAGATCTCGATCAGGCGCTTTTCCGTCGCCGAGTTGACAGCGTTCATCCGCTCCGGCCGGTCGATCGTGACCCGCGCCAGATGGTCGGCGACCTCGAAACGAACCGTCATTCCGCTGCCTCACGGGCGAGACCCAGTTCGGAGAGGATCTCGGCATTGTGCTCGCCGAGCTGCGGCGGATTGTGACGCACCGTCACCTTGGCGCTCGACATGGTCAGCGGCGAGCCGACGACGCGCACCGGGCCGGCAGGCGTAACCCCTGCCTCGAACAGCAGGCCGTTGACGGCGGTCTGCGGATCTTCCAGCGCCTCCTCAAGCGAGCGCACCGGAGCGCACAGAATGTCGACACCCTCCAGCGCGGCGACGAAATGCGCGGTCGAGTCCGTGGCAAAGCGGGCGCGGAACAGGGCCTGAAGTTCGCTGCGATGTTTCTTCTGGTCGTCGAGCGTGGCGAAGCGCGGCTCCTTCGACAGGTCCTCGAAGCCAAGAGCATGACAGATGTCGCGGAGCGGGTTCTGCTTGAAGGCACCGATCATGACGATAGCGCTGTCGGTGGTCTCGAAGACGCCGGAGAGCGGCATCATCGCCCAGTTCAACTCCGTCTTGCGCATCATCAGCATCGCCGCTTCCTGCATCTGCATGGCGATCATGGACGAATAGAGCGAGACCGCGACAAGCTGGCCCTCGCCGGACTTCTCGCGCTGGAGGAGCGCCAGCAGGATCGCCTGCACAAGATGCATGCCGGCAGAGTAGTCGGCGAGTGCGGTCGGGTAGGTCGCCAGCGGATGGTCCGGATCGGCCTTGCGGCGCATGACGCCGGTCATCGCCTGGGCAAGCACGTCCTGGCCGCCCTTGGCGACGTAGGGGCCGTCGAGCCCGTAGCCGGTGCCGACCGCAAAGATGATGCGCG
The DNA here is from genome assembly GCA_963781775.1 of uncultured Alphaproteobacteria bacterium. Lineage (GTDB taxonomy): Bacteria > Pseudomonadota > Alphaproteobacteria > Rhizobiales > Kaistiaceae > CAVSRC01. The sequence continues at coordinate 60,929 of CAWAHE010000004.1, forward strand.
GATTGAGTTTGCGGCAATCCTCATAGGACAGGCCCATGCGCTCCATGACCCCGGGACGGAAATTGTTGACCACCACGTCGGCGCCAGCGACCAGCTTGCGCACGGCCTCTTTGTCTTCCTCGCGGCGCATGTCGGCCTCGAAGCTCCGCTTGTTGCGGTTCAACGACACGAAGACCGGATTGTTGAGGCCGTCGGGATCGCTGCCAATCGAAGAACGCGACAGATCGCCAGCTTTCGGACGCTCGATCTTGATGACGTCGGCGCCGTAGTCGCCGAGCATCTGCGTGCAGCACGGCCCGAGCATGACCTGCGTGAAATCAACGACACGGATGCCATCGAGCGGAAGCGGAGGCGTACTCATGCCGCGATCTCCTCGACCAGCGCGTTCGCGGCCGGCCGGTCTCCCGGATCGGCGCCAGCCGCGCGCAGGCGCTTCTGCACCTCGGTAATGTTGACGTCGCGGACCGTCGTTCCAGACGAAAGCGCCACCGCCGCGGCCACGCCGGCCGCCTCACCCATCGCCATGCAGGGCGGGATCTCGCGGCTCATCTTCTGCGCCTGCGGCGTCGCCGAGTAGTGGCGACCGGCGACCAGCAACTGGTCGACCCCGTTTGGCAACAGCGCGCGATAGGGCGTGTAGTAATCGCGGCCACGCGCGACCGCGTCAACGAAGTGCCGCCGCTTGACCACATCTTCCTTGGTGACGACATAGTCGCCCTCGAGCATCCGCGTCTGGCGGACGCCGGTCTGCGGGGCGAAATCAACGACGTAGCACTTCTCGAAGCCCGGCATGTTGGCGCGGACGTAATCGACCAGGCGATGCATGCGGGCGCGACCTTCCAGTTCGGCCTTGGTCAGGTCCACCGGGTCGAGGCCGCTGAGGCCGGCCATGTGCGGGCAGTTGCACCACACCACGCCGGGAAGCGGCGTCTTCAGCCACCAGAAGTCCCACGCGCCGCCAATGATGCGCTTGGTTTCGCGGTCGACCGCCTCAAAGCGCTCCGGCTCCTCGAACTGGAAACGCTCGGCCGCATCGGTATCGACGCCGCCGAGGCGCGAGACCGTGGTGAGAATGTAGGACGAGGCGGTGAAGGCGGCGCCAGCCGACGCTGCGACGTCGAGATCGCCGGTTGTGTCGATCACCACTTTTGCCTTCAAGGCCTGTCGGCCCTGCTTCGTCTCGACCACGATGCCGGCCGCCCGTCCGTCCTCGACCAGCGTGTGGCTGAACCAGGAGTGGAGCTGGAGGCGCACCTTGGCCTCAGCCACCATGTCGTAGGAGGCACGCTTGAACCCATCCGGATCGAAAGCGGCGGCATAGACGATCGGATGCGGCTTGGTGTGAGTGTGGAAGTCGAACGTGCCCCAGCGGGCCCACCGCCGCCATGCCGCCTCCGTCGAGCGCGTCGGTTCGACACGTTCGCTCTGGGGCGGCACGACGGCGAGGCCCCAACGCTCCATCCTCTCGATGATCTCGACCGCGATGCCGCGCACCGAAATCTCCATGCCGTTGTGCATGTCGTCGAGCACCAGCACCATGCCACCCGAGGCAAGCCCGCCGAGATAGGGGTAGCGTTCGACGAGCAGCGTATCGGCGCCCTGACGAGCCGCCGCTACGGCGGCGGAGAGACCGGCCGGTCCGCCGCCGACGACGAGCACGTCCGCGCTTGCGGTAACCGGCACGTCGCGCTGGGCTTCCCGGATGTTCGCGGGTTCAGACATGGCGTTTCCTTTCAATTCTTCTTTCGCGTCTGCGGCTCAGTGCACCGCATCCGCTTTCCAGCGGATGACGGAACGCTCGACCAGCGAGACGATGGTGAACATCGACACGGCAAGGCCGGCGCCGACAAAAACGGTGGCGTAGAGAAGCGGCGAGCGGAAATTATAGGTGGCTTCGATGATCAGGGCGCCGAGACCGAAGGACGAACCGATCCATTCGCCGACGATCGCGCCAATCACGCAGGTGGTCGACGTAATCTTCAGTGCCGCAAACAGGAAGGGCAGCGAGGACTGGATGCGCACCTTCCAGAATACTTCGCGCTTGCTCGCGGAAAGAACGCGCATCAGTTCCAGCGTCTGCGGATTCACGGCGTTGAGGCCGCGCACCATGTTGACCAGCGTCGGAAAGAAACAGATGAGCGCGGCAATGGCGATCTTGGGCGCGTAGCCGTTGCCAAGGATCAGCACCAGGATCGGCGCGATGGCGATGATCGGGATGGTGTGGAAGAACACGACCAGCGGATAGAACGCGGTCTCGGCCCGCCGGCTATGGACGAAGACTACCGCCAGCGTGACGGCGAGGAAGTTGCCGACCAGGAAGCCGGAGAGCGCCTCAAAGAGCGTCGGCCAGAAATTCATCAGCAGCAGTGGGCCGCTAGTTCCGAACGTCTTCAATACGGCGATCGGGCTGGGTGCAATGTATTCCGGCACGCCACCGATCTGGATGATCAGGAACCAGATCAGGATGGCGCCGGCAGCGGCAATGAGCGGCGGCAGCCGCTTGCTCCAGGCCTTGCGGCGGCGAATTGCTGCGGCATTCGCGCTCGGTGCCATTGCCACCTTGGCCATGCTGGTCGCTTCCATCAGCAGGTCTCCAGGAGAGCGCGGAGATGGGCGGTGATACGGATAAACTCGAGCGTGTCGCGCATGGCGAGATGCCGTTCGCGCGGCAGGTCGACTTCGAAGAACTCGCGCACCCGGCCTGGATTGGCAGCAAGCACCAGCACCTGCTGGCCGAGGAAGGCGGCCTCCGGAATCGAATGGGTGACGAAGATGATCGTCGTCCCGGTCTCTTCCCAGATGCGCAGCAGTTCCTCGTTGAGCTTATCGCGGGTGATTTCGTCGAGGGCACCGAAGGGTTCGTCCATCAGCAGGATACGCGGCCGACTAACCAGCGCGCGGGCGATCGCCACGCGCTGACGCATGCCGCCGGAAAGTTCGTGCGGCAACGCGCTCTCGCGACCGGTGAGGCCGACGAGCTTGAGCAGGTCCTCGGGCTCGGCATAGTTCTGCGCACGGGCGCCGCCACCCACTTCGAGCGGCAGGCGGACATTATCGATCGCCGAGCGCCAGGGCAGCAACGTCGCGTCCTGGAAGACGAAGGAGAAACTGCGCTCGCGGCGCGCCTGCTCGGGCGTCTTGCCGAGCACCGTGACCCGGCCCTCCGCGGCCGGCACAAGATCGGCGATGGCGCGCAGCAGCGTGGACTTGCCGCAGCCGGATGGCCCGAGCATCGTCACCAGACCGCGCTCGGGGATGGTCACCGAGACGCGCTCCAGCGCCGTCACCTTGGCGTCGTCTTCGCCAAAGGTGACTGTCAGGCCCTCCACCGAGACGGCCGCGCGTGGCTCGGCCGTCTCGATGGTTTTTTGCAGCGCAGCCGGCATCAGCCGACCTGCATGCGCGTTTCTTTGGTGTCGTCCAGGATGGCGAGGGTCATCACCTCGTCAACCGTCGGAACCTTGCCCTTGAACTGGTCGAGCTGGGCATAGATGTCGATCTGCGCCTGCCAGTTGTCCTTGGTCATGGCGCCCCAGCCGTCGGCCTTGGTCGACGGGCCGAACGAAAAGTCGATGACCGAGGACACGGCCTCCATCTCGGCCTTCTTGTCGAGGGCCGGATACTCGGCGACGAGATCGTCGACCGCCTCCTCCTGATGATCCTTGGCGTAGCCCCAGCCGAGGGCGCAGGCCTTGAGGTAGCGCGAGACGATGTCCTGATGCTCACCGAGCGTCGTGTCGGTGGCGTAGTAGACGTTGGCGTAGAGCTTGATGCCGGTGTCCCACAACCGCATGTCGACGCGATCCGGGCCAAGGATGGAGAGCGCCGCAGTATTGGTGAGCCAGCCGGTCACCGCCGAGGCCTGCCCGGTGAGCAGCTGGTTCATGTCGCTGCCCATGTTGACCAGATTCACTTCGCTCTCCTTGATGCCGTTCTTGGCAAGCAAAGCGCGGGCGAGAATGAAGGCGGTCGGCTGGGTGGCGATGGTCTTGCCGATCATGTCCTTCGGTGTGCGGATCGGATCCTTCGCGAGCGAGAAGTAGGTGAACGGATGGGTGTGGTAGCCCGACGCGATCGCCTTGACCGGGATGCCGGCCGAACGCGCCAGCATCAGCGACGGGCTCGAAGAGAGCTGGCCGATCATGGAGCGGCCGGCAGCGACCGAGGCGACACCATCGACGTTCGGCCCACCGGGGGTGATCGAGAAGTCGATACCCTGATCCTTGAAGTAGCCCTTACGGATGGCGACGACCTCGCCGAGCAAGCCATTGGAGGCGAGCCAGCCAAGCTGCATATCGACCTTGGCCATGTCGCCCGCACGGGCGGTGACGGAGAGCAGGCTGCCTGCGGCGGCCAGAGCCGGAATCGCGGCGGTTGCCTTGAGAAAAGCGCGCCGGCTGAAATCGTGACGGGTCATTTGACGGGGACTCCCTGTTCTTGTGCCGTTGGACGAGCAGTCCCGGCCGGAGCCAACACCACACCGGCCCCCGCCGGTAAGATGTCTATGATGATGCGCCGCGCGAGCGAGCGATAAAAGAAGATATATTAGCCGGGGCCGTTGCCTTTTCGGCAGCGGTAAACGGACCGCGAAAGCCGATTTGTCATGCCCCGAGAATGTCGCGCATGGGCGGTGGATCGCCGGCGATCGAAACATCGACCGCGTAGCGTCGTCGTTCGCCCGGTTCGATCGTTGGCTCCGCGGTGCTGCGTCCGCTCGGATCGCGGGCGCTGGTGCACGGTTCGATCGCAACAATCCCGGTTCGCGCGCGAAGGTCATGCCACAACTGAAAATGCGGCAGGGTCCCGGTATCGAAATCGAACGTGATCGCCAGATCCGCACCGGCGCCGGTCGGCGTTTTCACGACGGCACCCGCCCGCTTCGCTCCGTCTAGCGGAATCATGGAGACCGACGATGCTTGGCCCTCAGCCGGCATGACCAGCGGTCCGAGCACAAGCTTGCCGCCGACGCTGACGGTGCTGCCAGTGGCGACGCCCGGATAACCGAGATTGAAGTGGTAGAGCATCGCCTGAGCCGAGGCATCGGCGCCGAGGTTTTCCACCTCGTCGCGGATGCGGATGATGGCGCCGCCGATCGGCGCTTCGATGCGACGCCTGAAGCGTAGCGCCTCGCCGCCGATGCGTGCCTGCGTGACTTCGCCCTCGCAGAAAAGGATCGGCTCGTCACGCTGCCAGTCTTCGCCGTAGGCCGTGACCCGCGCCGGACTGAACGGCAAGCGACCATGCAGCGGGTGCCCGTTCGCCGGCTGGCGGATGTGATCGAGACCGCAGGTCACCAGGAAGCCGGACAGCGAGCGGCCGAACCCCTGCCCATCCTCGCTGTCGAGGTCGGTCAGCGCCGGACTGCGAAAGCCGACCGGCGCCTGCCACGCCAACTGGGCGCCCCGCCACCAGAGCGGCCCGATGTCGAGCGAGCGGTCGGACAGCACCCAGAAATCGAGCCCGCCGCCTGTCGAAAAAGCAAGCGCGCGGACGCCACGCTCCGCTCCGTCGTCCAGAACGATGCGACGGACACTTGCGACCTGACGGAGATCGCCGACCCGGGACCGGAGCGTCGCGTTCACTAGCTGGCCGCGGCAACGGCGGGCACGCGCGGAGACCCGTCGGGGTTCAGATCGAGGCGCGCAAACGCTTCCGGTGGCGCATCGTTGGCGCGCATCAAGGCTGTCATCAGCCCGATCATGCGCTGCTCGGCAGCGGCGTCGGCGAGAGGTCTCTCCTGCCCCGGATCGACGGCGAGATCGTAGAGCCGTGTGTCGTCCTCGAGCAGCGCGCCCGGCCCGTAGTTGTTGTACATCGGCGAGCGCTCGATGACCGGCATCTTGAGGAGCTTCGCGCCCTTGGTGAAGGGAAATGGCTCCGACAAGGTTGCCGTCGACAGCTCCTCGGGCGTGAACCGCGACCGTATGTGCGTCGGCATGACCGTGTACTGATAGATCTCCTGCGCGTGCAGGTCGGCCGGAAAGCGATGATAGGTGTGCCGACCGTCGGTGACGTTCACGGCACCGCCGAAATAGCCGAACAGGACCGCCTCGCGAGCCGACGTACCGGTGCGCGACTTCAGAAGCGAGATGCCCTGGTTCTCGGGCGGCGGCGCCACGCCATGCAGATCGAGGAAAGTGGGGGCGAGGTCGATCGACTGGGTAAGCGCGGCGGAGCGCGTTCCGGCCAGCGCTTGCGCGCGCGGATCGTGCACGAACAACGGGATGTGCACGATCTCCTCGTACATGTTCATCCGGTTCTTTGCCCAGAAATCATGTTCGCCGAGCAGGAAGCCGTGGTCGGTGGTGACGACCAGCGCGGTGTCCTTCCACATGTCATGCTTGTCGAAATCGTCGAGGAGCTGGCCGAGCAGGAAATCGCACAGGGAAACGACGGCGTAGTAGTTGGCGCGCAACTCCTCGCATTCGGCCGGCAATTCATCGACGCGGCCATAGCGCGGCCAGTCGCGGATCGGGCCGTTCCAGCCGGTCTCGAACGGCTTCTTGAAGCGCGCCGGCGCGTAGAACGGCTCGTGCGGATCGAAGGTCTCGATTTGCAGGAACCAGTTATCGGCCTCGCGGTTCTGTTCGAGGAACTCGAAACCACGCGCGAAGCACTGCACGGACGGAAATTCCGACTCCTCGCGTATGAATTCGCGATTGACGACATTCTTGCGGAAATAGCTGCGTTGTTCGGTGTCGAACTGACGGGCGTGGTACATCTCGCGCAGCCGTTCCCAATGCGGCTGAACCATCGCCTTCCACGCGTCGCCCTCCTGACCGCGCACGAACTCGTAGGAGTCGTAACGGTTATGATAGGTGGCGCCGCCATCTTCCCAATAGTGATAGTGGTCGGTGATGAGATGGCTATAGACGCCGGAATCGAGCAGCAACTCGGGGAAAGCGTTGTCGAACGGCTCGAGCGGCCCCCAGCTTCGGTGCAGGAAGGTCAGCCGCCCGGTCAACATGTCGCGCCGCGCCGGCATGCACGGCAGGCTGCCGACATAGTGCTTGTCGAAGGCGACGCTTCGCTTCGCCAGCCGGTCGAAATTGGGCGTCGGAATACGCGTGCCGCCATACGGCCCGAGCATGTGGCGATTGAGCGAATCGAAAAGTACGAAGACGGTCTTCATGCTGCTATCCTGACTGCTTGCGACGGCCGACCTATTTGATGGCGCCGGTCGTCAACCCCTTCACGATGTAACGCTGACCGATCAGCAGAAGCACGAGCGCCGGCAGAATCGACAGCGCGGCACTCGCCGCCATCTGCGTGTATTGAATTTCGAAATCCTGGGCGAATTTGGCGATCGCCACCGGCACGGTGGCGGTCTGCTTCATGGTCAGATTGAGCGCGACGGCAAACTCGTTCCAACTGAAAATGAAACAGAGGACCGTGGTCGCGGCCAGGCCGGGCGTAATGATGGGCAGCACCACGTTCCAGAACAGCACGGGCGACGAGCAGCCGTCGATGCGCGCCGCCTCGACGAGTTCGCCGGGCACGTCGCGAACGAACACGCCCATCAGCCAGACCGCCATCGGCAGGTTCAAGGTGGCGTGGGCGAGGATGAGACCAGCGAATGTATTGTCGAGGCCGACGGTGCGCTCCATCGTGTACCAGGCACTGGCAAGCGCGATCGGCGGGATCATGTTGAACACCAGCGCCCAGCCAAGGAAGACATGGACGACCCAGCGCGGCCAGTTCATGCGGTCGAGCGACCAGGCGGCCAGCGTCGCCACCGTCAGACAGAGCGCCGTCGACAGCCCGCCGACGATCAGCGAGTTGCGGTAGTTGATCAGGAAGTCCGAGGTCTTGGAGAACAGCACCTCGCGGAAGTTCATCAGCACCGGCGTGAAGAAGAACTCGCCGATGAGCAGCGATATCTGGGTGCGGAAGCCGGCCGCCGCCACCCACAGCACCGGCGCGATGACAATGGCTGCCGCGACGATCAGCACCGCGTAGACCGGCAGCGTGGCGCGGGCGGCGCGCGCGAAGCTCATGCGGTCCTCCCGGCGCGGCGCGCCGACAAGGCGGCGACCAGCAGCAGAGACACCAGGAAGATGACGGCGATCGACATGGCGGCGCCATAGCCGACGCGATCCTCGGTGAAGAAACGCTGATAGAGCGTGAAGCTGATCACTTCGGTCGACGTGCCGGGGCCACCGCTGGTGAGCAGATAGACCTCGTCGAACACCTTGAAGGCAAGCACGAGACGAAACGCGAAAGTCACCAGGATCGTTGGCATCATCAGCGGCAGGGTGACGAGACGAAGCTCCTGCCACGCGGACGCCCCGTCGATCTTTGCCGCCTCGAACACGTCCCGCGGCAGCGATTCGATGCCGGCGAGGAACAGCAGGAAACAGAATGGCGTCCAGTGCCAGATGTCGACGACGATCACCGAGAGCAGCGCGGTGGAGGCGTCGCCAAGCCAGTCGAACGGGCCGATGCCGATCAGCCCGAGCGTCTGGTTGGCCAGTCCGAAATCGAAATTGAGCATCAGCTTCCAGATCGCGCCGATGACGATGCCGGGGATCAGGATGGGCAGGATGAACACGGCGCGGAAAAACACGCGCCCGCGATCGATGCGGCTGACCAGCAGCGCCAGGAAGAAGCCGAGCACCATCTGCCCCGCGACGGCGCCGAGCGCGAACACGGTCGTGTTGGTCAGCCCGGCGCGGACCAGCGTGTCGGAGAAGAGCTCGCCATAGTGGGCGAGCCCGACCGGCGTCCACTTCGCCGAGCCGCCCGACCAGGCGACGTCGTAGAAACTGGTGAGGAACAGGTTGGCGAGCGGCAGGGCGCTCATGGCAACCATCAGGGCCAGCGCCGGACCGAATGCGGCCCAGCGCCAGATGCGATCGTCGTCGAGCGGCGAAGGTGTCTTCGCCACCAGGCTCCGGGCCGCCGCCCCGGCCGGTAGCGAAGACGCGCTCATCGTTCCCCTGCTTAGGTCTTCAGCGGCGGCAGCTCGCCGGTCTTGTACTTATACTTTTCCATCACCTTGTAGATGTCGTCCGACATGCTGTTGAGCGCGTCGGTGGAGGTGATTTCCCCGGCGATCGCCCGGTTGAGGCCAAGTTCGAGGACGGAAATGACCTCGCTGGCTTCCGGGAAGGCGTACGGATTGACCGCGTGCGGCAGAGCAGCCGCCAGCGGCTTCATCCAGCGGAACTGACGCTCCTCGGCCATCGGCTCGTTGTAGACCGAGGCGTTGAGCGGAATGCCGCCGGCCTTGGCGTTGGCGAGCTGGGCGTCCTTGGTCTGGAACCAGCGGAAAAACTCCACCGCCGCCATCTTGCGCTCGTCGGGCACGTTGTGGGCGATGCCGCCGAGCCAGTGGCCGAGCGCCGGTCCGGGCGGAAGGCCCGGCGCATGCGGCGTCGGTGCGAATTCCATCTTGTCCACGACCACCGACTTGTTGGGGTCGTCCATCTGCGACCAAGCGGCGATGACGATGCTGGCGTGGCCGGCATGACCGGTGACCAGCGCCTGGATGATTTCGGCCTGGTCGAGCGAGGCGGTCTTGGGATGGCCGGCTTCCTTGGCGAGCTGCAGATAGTAGTCGAGCGCTTCCTTGCCCTTGTCGTTGTTGAGGACGATGGAATAATCGCCGGCGGTCTGATCCTTGAAGACCGCGCCGCCCATGCCGAACAGGTAGGGATAGAAATCGTAGGACACCGTGTTCGGACCGCGGGCGCCGCGTTGGACCATGCCGTACATCTGCGGCGGGTTGTGCAGCGCCTTGGCGTTGGCGAGGAGATCGGCAAATGTCTCGACGGTCTTGAGGCCCTTCTCCTTATAGAGGTCACCCCGATAGAAGAGCATCGGGATGTTGGGCTGGATCGGCACCGACATCAGCTTGCCCGACGGCGTCATGGTCTTCTTGGCGGGATCGAAATAGATGGTGTCGCCGAGCGTGAAGAGATCGGGATCGAGCTTGAAGCTCGGATCGATGTCGCTGACGGCGGTGACGAAGCCGCCGAAATACATCTCGGCGAACCAGCCCGAATTCATGATGAGGATGTCGTAGTCGCCGCTGCTGGCGCGCACCGAGTTGCGCTGCTTCTCAAGCGAGCCGGCGAACGGGTTGACGTCGAGATTGACCTTGTTGCCGCTCTCCTGCTCGTAAAGCGCCACCGTCTTGCTGAAACTATCGAACCACGGCGACTGGTTTATCACGATGGTGATCGGCGCGGCCGATGCCGCCCATGTGTATGGAACCCGTGAAGTCGTTGCCAGCGCAGCGGCGCCGATGCCCGCAAGCGCACTGCGGCGCGTGAGACCGTTCCTTCTGATCATCTTGTTTCCTCCCTCGACGTGTTATCCGTCGTAGGACGAAAGTGTCATGCTCTGTCCATAACAACAAATGATTTGAGTACCATTTGCCATAGCTAATATTCATGGCAACAGCACCGATCAGTTCGTCGGCTCCAGCGCGCAGATCGCCTCCAGTTCGTCGACGATCGCTTGCGCGGCCGGCGAGAGCCAGCCGTCCTTTCGCATGATGACGCCGGCGGCGCGCACAGAGGCCAGCGCGGGTACGTGCAGCATCGCCAGCCCCGTGCTCTCCGCCATGTTGAGGGTCGTGGACACGGTGAAAGTGAGCGTGTCGGAGTGCAGGACCGTCTGGATGAGGAAGGCCATCGACTCGGTCTCCACGATCGTCTCCGGCGGCGGCAGGTCGGCGGCAATGAACAGCGCCCGCAGCCTGCCTTGCGTCTTGGTCGAGCGCGGCGGCATCGCCCACGGAAACTCGAGAAGGCGCGGCAAGTGGAGCCGTCGCTCCCCGACCAGCGGATGACCCGACCGGCAGGCAATACCCAGCGTATCCGACGTCAGCGGCAGGAGGCGGAGGTCGCTCGCGGTTTCGGCAGACGGCAGCTCGGCCACGACAAAGTCGACCTCGCCACGCCGCAGCGCGCGCAGCAGCACGTCGTCGAAACCACCATCGACGCGCACCCGCATCGCCGGGTTGCGTTGCAGGGTGCGCGCCACGGCAAGCGGAAGGTGCCGCCGCAGCCACGCCGGACCGGCACCGATGGCCACCGAACCGGACGTGCCACCGCGCAGCGATTCGATCTCGCGCACCGCGTCTCGCATCTGCACGTTGACCGTTTCGGCGTGACGCAGAAGGCTGGTGCCGAATTCGGTCAGTTCCACGCCGCGCGGCTGCCGGTGGAAGAGGCTGACGCCAAGCTCGCCCTCCAGCGCCCGGATGCTCTTGGTCAACGTCGGCTGGGCGACGCCGAGATCGGCCGCGGCCACGGTCATGCTGCGGGCACGCGCCACCGCCAGAAAATACTCCAACTGCCTGAGGTTCATGGTTCCCCTCGCCGCCCGATGCCCGCCGGCTCACGAGCCGGCAAGGGCGCTTCGGCTGCCTCACACAGGTTGACGCGGAAGCCTCGCGTAAGCCAGCGGCCGCGGCATAAACTTGTAACCACCCCTCTTTGCAGTTGCCGGGCCCCAAAACCGAGGTCAAAACTAGCCGCCAACGACGTTCGGGGAGGAGACACATGCCGGATCCGAAGACCGCACTGGTCATCAGCGCTCATGCCGCCGACTTCGTCTGGCGGTGCGGCGGCGCCATCGCGCTGCATGCCGACAAGGGCTATCGGGTCACGGTGGTGTGCCTGTCCTTCGGCGAGCGCGGCGAATCTGCCAAGCTGTGGAAAGAGCCCGGCATGACCCTCGACCGCGTCAAGGCGGCGCGCCGCGCCGAGGCGGAGAATGCCGCCGCGGCGCTCGGCGTGACCGACCTGATCGCGTTCGACCTCGGCGACTATCCGCTGCGCATGAGCGATGACGACAGGTATCGCCTCGTCGACGTGATGCGCGCCGTACAGCCCGCCTTCATGCTGAGCCACTCGGCCTACGACCCCTACAACACCGACCACATGTTCGCGACTGAGGTCACCATGGAGTGCCGGTCGATCGCGCAGGCGTGGGGACACAAACCCGGCGAGAAGGTGCTGGGCGCGCCGCAGCTCTATCTGTTCGAACCGCATCAGACCGAACAGATGGGCTGGAAACCCGACCTCTTCCTCGACATCACGCCGGTCTGGGACAAGAAGCGCGCCGCGATCGAATGCATGGCGGGACAGGAGCACCTCTGGGACTACTACACGCGCGTGGCGCAGAACCGCGCCAACCACTTTCAGCGGAACTCCGGCGGACAATCCGGCGGGCGCGCGGCGAAATATGCCGAGGGATTCCAGTCGGTGTTCCCGCGCACCGTGGATGAACTCTGATGGACCGATCTCACGATATCGCCCATCTCGGACACGTCGAGATGTACACCGACCGGTTCGACGAGAGCCTCGACTTCTTCACCCGCGTCTATGGGCTGACTCTGTCGGACGATGACGGGACATCGGCTTACCTGCGCGCCTGGGACGACTACGAGTTCCACACTCTCAAGCTGACGCGCCACTACACGACCGGCGTCGGCCACATCGCCTATCGCACCGACTCGCCCGAGGCGCTCGAACGCCGCGTGAAGGCAGTCGAAGCGAGCGGCTTCAAGGTGATCGGCTGGGTCGACGGCGATCTTGGTCATGGCCGCGCTTTCCGCTTCGAGGATCCCTTTGGCCACGTCTTCGAGATCTATTGGAATACGAAGCGCTACAGCCCGCCTGAAGAGGAGCGGCCGAAGCTGAAGAACCTCGCCCAGCGCTATCATGGGCGCGGCGCCAGCCCGCGGCGGCTCGACCACGTCAATCTGCTGGCCGAGGACGTCACCGAGTTCCGCCGCTTCATGGAGACCTGCCTCGGCAGCCGCGTGACCGAGCTCATCCAGCTCGATAACGGGCGGCTCGGCGGTTGCTGGTTCACCATCAACAACAAGACCTACGACCTCGCCTGCGCCGAGGAGCATGGCGGCGGTACCGGCCGGCTGCACCACATCACCTACGCGACCGATACGCGCGAGGACATCCTGCGCGCCGCCGACATCTTTCTGGAGAACGGCGTCCACATCGAAACGGGGCCGCACAAACACGCCATCCAGGGCACGTTCTTCCTCTATGTGTGGGAGCCGGCCGGCAACCGCGTCGAACTCGCCAATGCCGGTGCGCGCCTGATCCTCGCGCCCGACTGGGAGCCGGTCGTGTGGACGGAGACCGACCGCAAGAAGGGCCAGGCCTGGGGATTGAAGACGATCGAGACGTTCCACACCCACGGCACGCCGCCGGCGAAGGTCAAGCGGTGACGAAGCCGAACATGTCATATCGCTACTCGACCGAGGCGACCTGGCCGGCTCAACTCGATGATCTCGCCGGCGCGCTGGCCTACCTGTGCGCCAATTCGGCTTCGACGTCAGCCGCTTCCTGCAAACAGCATTCGGAGACTAGGCCATGAACGTCGTTGTCCAGACCATTTCCCGCGCCGACAAGGCGGTGATCGACGGTCTCGCCGCCGCCGGCGTCGCCACGGTGCACGAGGCACAGGGACGCCGCGGCATGCTGGCGAGCTTCATGCGCCCGATCTGGGCCGGCGCCCATGTCGCGGGATCGGCGGTGACGATCTCGGCCCCGCCCGGTGACAACTGGATGCTGCATGTCGCGATCGAGCAGTTGCGCGATGGCGATATCCTCGTGCTCGCGCCCACCTCCCCTTGCGACAACGGCTATTTCGGCGACCTGCTGGCGACATCGGCAAAGGCGCGCGGCTGCCGGGGCCTCGTCATCGATGCGGGCGTGCGCGACGTGCGCGACCTGACCGCGATGAGCTTTCCGGTCTGGTCGAAAGCAATCTCGGCGCAGGGAACGGTAAAGGAGTCGCTGGGTTCGGTGAACGTGCCCATCGTCTGCGCCGGCGCCTACATCGAGCCCGGCGACGTGATCGTGGCCGACGATGACGGGGTGTGCGTGGTCAAGCGCGCCGAAGCGACCGAAGTGCTCGCGGCGGCAGAGAAGCGGCTGGCGAACGAGGAGGCCAAACGCAAGCGACTGGCCGCCGGCGAGCTTGGGCTCGACCTCTACGACATGCGGCCGGCACTCGAGGCGAAGGGCCTGAAGTATGTCTGACCCCGCTGCCGACGGCATCCCCTGCCTGTGGATGCGCGGCGGCACGTCGAAGGGCGCGTATTTCCTCCAGACGGATTTGCCGGCTGACCCGCTCACGCGCGACGCGCTGCTCCTGCACGTGATGGGATCGCCCGATCCGCGCCAGATCGACGGCATCGGCGGCGCCGATCCCCTCACTTCCAAGGTTGCGGTCCTGTCGCGCTCGACGCGGCCCGATGCCGACGTGGACTACCTGTTCCTCCAGGTCTTCGTCGATCAAGCGCTGGTCAGCGATGCGCAGGGCTGCGGCAACATCCTTGCCGGCGTCGGCCCCGCGGCGATCGAGCGCGGGCTGGTGCCTGCGACCGGAGAGGTCACACCGGTCCGCATCCACATGGTCAACACCGGCGAGGTCGCCGTGGCGCGGATATCGACCCCCGGCGGCCGGGTGAACTACCGCGGCGATACGGCCATCGACGGCGTGCCGGGCACCCATGCGGCGGTGCCGCTGATGTTCGAGAATATCGCCGGCTCGATGTGCGGGGCGCTACTGCCCACGGGTCGGGCCGTGGACGTGATCGACGGCGTCGAGTCCACGCTCATCGACAACGGCATGCCTTGCGTCATCATGCGCGCCTCCGACTTCGGCCTGAGCGGGCAGGAAAGCCGCGACGCGCTGGAAGCCGACACGGCGCTCAAGACGCGCGTCGAGGCGATCCGGCTGCAGGCCGGGCCAATGATGAATCTCGGCGACGTGACGACCGCGTCGGTGCCCAAGATGACGCTTGTCTCGCAACCGACGGCGGGCGGCGCGATCAATACGCGCAGCTTCATTCCGCACCGCGTCCACGCCTCGGTCGGCGTCTTTGCCGCCGTCAGCGTGGCAACCGCGTGCCTGCTGCCGGAAAGTCCCGCCGCCACGCTGGCGTCGGTGCCGACCAATGGGCGCTTCCGCATTGAACATCCAACCGGCGCGGCCGAAGTTTTCCTCGACATCGGCGCGGACAATCAGGTGCGCTCGGCCGGCACAATCCGCACCGCACGCAAACTCTTCGACGGACGTGTCTTCCCGGTCGTCTTGAGCGGACCGATCGCCCTCATGGAATTCGATACGCAACCAACAACGTTAAACAGACGGGGAATGCATCATGAAAGCCAACGCTACGGTTCACAAAGATTTCGAGGTCGGCGCGAT
Source organism: uncultured Alphaproteobacteria bacterium (assembly GCA_963781775.1). GTDB lineage: Bacteria > Pseudomonadota > Alphaproteobacteria > Rhizobiales > Kaistiaceae > CAVSRC01. The sequence goes on from CAWAHE010000004.1 coordinate 76,127, forward strand.
CGACGATCGCATCTACAGCGCATTCCTCGAGCACCTTGGCCGGGCCGTCTACGGCGGTGTCTATGAGCCCGGCCACAAGACTGCCGACGCGGACGGTTTTCGTGAAGACGTGCTCGATCTGGTGCGAGACCTGAACCCACCGCTGGTGCGCTATCCCGGCGGCAATTTCGTCTCGAACTACAACTGGGAAGACGGCGTCGGCCCACGCGACAAACGCCCGCGGCGACTCGACTACGCCTGGCGCACGACCGAGACCAACGCATTCGGCACGGACGAGTTCGCACGCTGGTGCGCCAAGGCCGGCACCGCGCCGATGCTGGCGCTCAATCTCGGCTCACGCGGGCTGGAGCAGGCTCTCGCCTACGTCGAGTACTGCAACCAGCCCTCGGGCAGTGCGTGGAGCGATCTTCGCCGCCAGCACGGCCGCAAGGACCCCTACGACGTTCGCGTCTGGTGTCTCGGCAACGAGATGGACGGCCCTTGGCAGATCGGCCATCGCACGGCCTACGAGTACGGCCGCGTCGCCAACGAGGTCGGCCGCGCCATGAAGAATTTCGACGACACGCTGGAACTCGTCGTCTGCGGCTCCTCCTTCCCCGGCATGCCCACCTATCCCTCGTGGGAGCGGGAAACACTGGAGCAATGCTACGAGATTGCCGACCTTATCTCCCTGCATATCTACTTCGAAAATTACGAGAAAGATTACCTCAACTTCGTCGCCAAGCCGGTGGAGATGGAGCGCTACATCGACACCATTATCGCAACGGCCGATCATGTGAAGGCGGCCAAGCGCTCGAAACACACGGTCAACATCTCGTTCGATGAGTGGAACGTCTGGTACCACAACCGCAAGGCGGACCTCGGCAACCTGCGCTCATGGGACTGGCCGGTGGCGCCGCATCTGCTCGAGGACGTCTATAACTTTGAGGACGTGCTGGTATGCGCGTGCGCGCTCAACGCTTTCATTCGCCGCGCCGACCGGGTGAAGGTCGCTTGCATCGCGCAACTGGTGAACGTCATCGCGCCGATCATGACCGAGAACGGCGGGCCGGCGTGGAAGCAGACGACGTACTACCCGCTCTATTTTGCCTCCCGCTACGGCCGCGGCACGTCGCTATCGGTCAGCGTCGACGTGCCGAAATACGATGCGCCGGTCGCCGATGACGTTCCCTATCTCGACGTCGCGGCGGTGAAGAGCAGCGACGGCAAGAGCCTCGCCTTCTTCATGGTCAACAGGCATCCCGACGAAGCGCTGTCGCTTGACCTCGCCATGTCCGGCTTCAAGGCAAGGGACATCGCCGAGCACATGGTGATCGCCGACGACGACCTGCGTGCCACCAACACCGCCAAGGCGCCCAACCGGGTGGCGCCGAAGAAAGGTCGCGGGCTCAAGATCGTCGACGGCGCATTGCGCGGCAAACTGCCGCCGCGCTCCTACACCATGGTCCGTATCGGCATCTGACGCCGCCGTCGCCCGGCGCCAGCTCGCCCTTCGGGCCATTCATCGCACGATTAACGCATTTCGGGCATCGAGTACGGACCCTCTGACCCGCGCCGACCGCACCTCGCCACCGTTGGAACAAGCGGGCATGGAACAGACTTGCCCGCCGAAGACCAAGCCGGTGTCGGGCGCGATATTGCGGCTTTCGACACGGTCGGCTATCGTACGATCATTGCGAGCTTGAGCGTGCGATGCTTGAGGGCGCGCCTGGGAGTTGAGTTTCGGCCGGGTGGCCGCGGAGGGCTCTCCATTGCCCCTAATCGCTGGGCAGTCCGGGGCGGCGGCAGGTGCCGCCGTCAAGGGCAAAGGCGCGTCGGATCAACAGAGGGAGGAATGATCAATGAAGCGTATTGTACTTTTGGGCTTGTCGGCTGCTTTGGCGCTGAGCTTCGCCTCGGCATCGAGTGCAGCGGACAAGAAATCCCTGGTCTTCGTCGTCAACGGCGCGTCCGATTTCTGGAAAATCGCCGAAGCCGGCGTCGCCAAGGCGCAGAGCGAACTGCCCAACTACACGATGTCGGTGAAATACCCCGAGCAGGCCGCCGCGGCGGTCCAGCAGCGGGTATTGGAAGACCTTGTCGCCGCCGGCACGTCGGCGATCATGGTGAGCGCCGTCGATCCCAAGAACCAGACCGACGGGCTGAAGAAGATCTCGGCGCAGGTGCCGCTCTTCACCACCGACTCCGACGCGGCCCAGTCCGGCCGTATCGCCTATATCGGCTCCTCGAACACGAAACTCGGCGAGGACGCCGGCAAGCTGATGCTCAAGGCGCTGCCCGACGGCGGCAAATGCATCGGCTTCGTCGGTCTGCTCGGCGCCGACAACGCCAAGGAGCGCATCCAGGGCGTCAACAACGTGATCAAGGGCTCCAAGGTCGAATTGATCGACGTTCGCGGCGACGAAATCGACCAGGGCCGCGCCAAGCGCAACGTTGAGGACGCGCTGGCGGCCACGCCGGACGTCGCTTGCCTCGTCGGCTTCTACTCCTACAACACCCCGCGCATTTACGAGGTGCTGAAGGAAGCCGGCAAGCTCGGCCAGATCAAGGTCATCGGCTTTGACGAAGACCCGATCACGCTGGGCGGCGTCAAGGAAGGCTCGATCGTCGGCACGGTCGTGCAGCAGCCGTTCGAATGGGGCTACCAGGGCATGAAGCTGATGGCCGCCTACCTCGAAGGCGACAAGTCGGGCGTGCCCGCCGACGGCATCATCATCGTTCCCGGCAAGGTCATCGACCAAAGCAACGTCGATGGCTTCATGGCCGACATGAAGAAGATGATGGGCAAATAGGCTCGAGACGCGTAGAGGCCGGCGACAGCGCCGGCCTCTTTCGCTAGCCTCCGGTCCATGCCGTTTCTCGAACTAATCGACGTCACCAAGACCTATCCGGGCGTGGTCGCGCTCGACCGGGTGTCGCTTGCCGTTTCGGCGGGCGAATGCCTTGGCCTGATCGGCGAGAACGGCGCCGGCAAATCGACACTGATGAAGGTGCTCGGCGGAGTCCTTGCCCCCGACAGCGGGACGATCCGCATCGATGACGTCGACCACCGGGCGCTGACGGTCCCGGAGGCGATTTCCGCCGGCATCGCTTTTGTCCATCAGGAATTGAACCTTTTCGACAATCTCGATGTCGCCGCCAATGTCTTCATCGGCCGCGAACCGCTCCGCGGCGGCCCGCTCAAGCTGATCGATCGCCGCAAGCTCGAGGCCCAGGTGCAGCCGCTCCTCGATCGGCTCGGCGCCGACTTCGCGCCCGACACGCTCGTCGCAGAGTTGTCGCTGGCTCAGCGCCAACTGGTCGAGATCGCCAAGGCGCTATCCCTCAATTCGCGGCTCGTCATCATGGACGAGCCGACGTCGAGCCTTGCGACCCACGAGACCGAGCGTCTGATGCACGTGATCGCGGCGCTGAAAGCAGGGCGGCATCAGCGTCATTTTCATTTCGCATCGCCTGCACGAGGTGGAACAATGCGCCGATCGCGTCGTCGTCCTTCGTGACGGCCATGTCGTCGGAATGCTCGACCGCGCCGAGATCAGGCACGAGGCCATGATCCGGCTGATGATCGGCCGTGACCTCAAGTCGCTCTACCTGCCGCCTGCTGCGCCGGCCGGCGCCAGTGCTCTCGACATCCTCGACGTCCGCACGGCGACCTATCCCGACCGGGCGGTTTCGCTCTCGATACACCGCGGCGAGATCCTGGGACTCGCCGGCCTCGTCGGTTCCGGCCGCACCGAGCTTGCCCGCGCGATCTTCGGGATCGACCGGCTCGTCGGCGGCGCCATCCGCCTGGAAGGCGACCCGATCGCGATTGGCTCGCCCCGCGCCGCGATCGACTACGGCATCTATCTGGTGCCCGAGGACCGCAAGCGTGCCGGCTTGCTGGTCGACCTGTCGGTGGCGGAAAACATCTCCCTGCCCGACCTGGAGGCCTACGCCCGCGGGTCGATCGTCGTCGTCCGCGCCGAAGTCGACAACGCCGAGCGCCAGAAGCAAAAGCTCGACATTCGCGTGCCCGACGTGACCACGCAGGCCAACGCGTTGTCCGGTGGCAACCAGCAGAAGGTCGTGCTGGCGAAATGGCTTTCGATGAAGCCGCGCGTGATGATCTTCGATGAACCGACGCGCGGCATCGATGTCGGCGCCAAGAGCGAGATCTACGAGATGATGCGCCGGTTGGCCGACGGCGGTGTCGCCATTCTGATGATCTCCTCGGACATGGAGGAAGTGATCGGAGTCAGCGACCGCATCGCGGTGATGCACGAAGGCGAGATCAGCGGTTTTCTTGATCGCAGTCAGTTCAGCGAGCACAATGTTCTGCGTCTGGCGGTCGGCGCGTCGTTGAGTTGAGTGCACCCAGGCTCTCGAAGAAGAAGAATCCCGGATGTTCAAGAAAGACCTCGGCCTCCTGACCCTCATTATTCTGGTCGGCGCGGTTGTTGCCTACATCAACCCGCGCTTCCTGCTGCCGGCCAACATCTCCAACACGGCCAACCAGATCGGTCTGTTCGGCATCTTCTCGATCGGCGAGGCGTTCGTCATCGTCACCGGCGGCATTGAGCTATCGGTGGGCTCGATCATCGCCCTGCTCGGAACGATCTTCATCGACTTGCTGGTCACGTTCCAGGTGCACTGGCTTCTGGCGGTGGTGATCATCATTCTGGCCGGGCTCGCCATGGGTGCCGTGCACGGCTTCCTCGTCACCAAGGCGCACATGCAGCCCTTCGTCGTGACGCTCTGCGGCCTCCTGATTTATCGCGGCGCGGCCCGGTATTACACGCGCGATGCGACCGCTGGCTTCGGCTTCAGCGACCCGAACACGACGCTCGATTGGCTGACCGCGGGTCGCTCCGAAATCTTCGCGCCGATCGCCCGCATGTTCGGCTATGACGGGCCAACCGTCGCGATCCCGCATAGTCTGATCGCGCTGGTCATCGTGACGGTCGTCGCCTTCGTCGTCCTCCATCGCTCGGTCTACGGCCGCTATCTGTTCGCCGTCGGCAAGAACGAGGAAGCGGCGCGCTATTCCGGCATCCGCGCGGACCGCGTCGTGCTCAGCGCATACGTGATCTGCTGCGGCCTCGCCGCAGTCGCCGCGATCTTCTGGGCCATGTACACGCGCTCGATTTCACCGGCCGTCCACGGCAATTTCTACGAACTCTACGCCATCGCGGCCGCCGTGCTCGGCGGCTTCTCACTGCGCGGCGGCGAAGGCTCGATCGTCGGCGTGGTTCTCGGCACGATCCTGCTGCAAATACTACAGAACCTCGTCAACCTTCTCGGCATCCCCTCGTCGCTGAACTTCGCGGTGATGGGTTCGGTCATCCTGCTCGGCGTGCTTGCTGACCAGCAATTTTCTCTCTACCGCCGCCGCGCGACCGCCAGCCGAGGCCGTCTGCCCACCCGCGCGTCCGTGGCAGAGGCCGGCGAGTAACTGCTTTCAGTTGGAAGCCGGCGAGACGGCTCCAGACAGCGCTGTGACTTGGGAAAAGCAGCGAGCCTT
>CAWAHE010000005.1:0-74994 GCA_963781775.1 uncultured Alphaproteobacteria bacterium
GGCACGCCCTGCTCGACGACCCGGACCCAGTCTGACGGAAATTGCCGCCTCGCTCGGCGTGTCCGCCGCGACCGTTTCCAATGCGCTGTCGCGCAAGGGGCGTGTGTCGTCGGACGTCGCCGAAAAGATCAGGCGGCGGGCGGCAGCCCTCGGTTACGTGCCGAGTTCCGCGGCGCGGGCGCTGCGTACCGGACGGACGGGCGTGCTCGGCCTGGTTCTGCCGGACATCGCCAACCCACTCTTTCCGCAAATCGCACAGGCGATCGAAGCCGCCGCATCAGGGGTCGGACGCGGCGTACTCATCGCGGATTCGCGCGGCAGCGTCTCGGCACAGACCGAGGCGATCGAGCGCCTGCTCGAACGCGGCGTCGACGGCATGATCATCGTGCCGCGACGTGGTACGCGCGTCGCCGATGTAGGCTGCCCGCTCGCGGTGATCGACACGCCATCGACGCCCGGCAACACGGTGTCGGCCGATCACTGGGGTGGCGGCCGTCAGATCGGACAACATCTGGCGGCGCTCGGGCACGAGAAGATTCTGCTGATCGGCACTGACCCTGCCTCGAACGTCCAGAACGACCGCATCGGCGGCATCAAATCCGGTCTCGGGACGGACACAAAGAGTCAGACGTTGTGGACCGAGCGTCTCGAGGCACAGAAGGGCGCGGGCTGCAGCCTGGGTCTGGTCGAGCGCGCGGCCGAAGGATTCACCGCCTTCGCAGCGCTCTCCGACCTGCATGCTCTGCGGGCATTGACCGAACTGCAACGGGCCGGCATCGGCGTCCCGGAGGATGTCAGCGTGACTGGCTTCGACGATCTCGTTTGGTCGTCGGTGGTGACGCCGACACTGACAACAGTGCGCATGGATGTCGCGCGGATCGCCGAAATCGCGATTGCAGCGCTGGTCGACGCGATCGACGGGGGGAAGATCGGCGCTTCGCCGGGCAGCCGAGCCGCCACCGTCAAGGCCGCCGCCCCCAGCGTCCCCATGAAACTCATCGTCCGCCAGTCATCCGGGCGGGCGCCAGCATCCAGCAGAAACCTCAAACAAGGAGCGCTTGCACAATGAAGACCGTTCTTTTCGCCTCTGGCATCGCATTGATGCTCGGAGCCTTTCCCGCGGCAGCGCAGGACCGGACCCTGACGATCTCCGTCTATGCCTTCGCCCAGGACGATTACAAACAGATTGTCTACGACCCGTTCGAGAAGATGTGCGGCTGCAAGCTGGTCGTCGAGACCGGCAACAGCGGCGAGCGCATTGCCAAGATGGAGGCAAACAAGGCCAACCCGGTCGTTGACCTCGCGGCCGTTTCCATGGCCGACGCCCTCGACGCCACGCGCAAGGGCCTCGTCGACAAGGTCGACACCTCCAAGCTCACCAACTTCGCCAAACTCTACGATGTCGCCAAGGACCCGAACGGCGACGGCATGAGCGTCGGCTACACCTTCTACGCCACCTCGATCGTTTACCGGTCCGACAAGATGCAGATCAACTCGTGGGGCGACCTCCTGAAGGACGACGTTGCCAGCCACCTGGCCTTCCCCAACGTGACCACCAACCAGGGTCCGCCGGCGCTCTACATGCTCGGTCTCGCGCTCGGCAAGGACACGCCGGACCTCAAGGCGCCGATCGACGCTGTCGGCGAGAAGAAGGACAAGATCGTCACCTTCTACGTGAAGTCCTCGCAGCTCATTCAGCTCATGCAGCAGGAGGAGATCTGGGCGGCGCCCATCGGCCGCTTCGCCTGGGCAGGCTTCGCCAAGATGAACTTCCCGATCAAGTGGGCGACGCCGAAGGAAGGCCAGACCGGCGGCATGAACGTGCTGGTCCTCACCAAGGGCAGCAAGAACCAGGACCTGGCGATGCAGTTCATGGATTTCTGGCTGTCGACCGATGTTCAGACCAAGCTCGCCGAGAAGCTGATCGACAGCCCGGCGAACATGGAAGTGAAGGTATCGGACGAGGTTGCCAACAACATCACCTACGGCGAGGACACCGCCAAGAGCCTGAAGCTCATTCCCTCGGCCGTCGCCCTCGACAATCGCGACAAGTGGCTGGCCGAATGGAACGACAAGGTCGGCCAGTAGGCTGATCCCGATGACGGGACGAGATGCGGCTCCGAGAAATCGGGGCCGCATGTCGCGCCTCCCGACGGCGGCGCCGGAAGCAAGGGGCTGACCATGTTCCAGAGCCGGACCGAAGCCTATGCGCTGGTCCTGCCGGCGGTCGTCTTCGCGGCTGCCGTCTTTCTGGTACCGGTCGCGATCCTGCTCTCGGAGAGCTTCCGCACGAGTGGCAGCTGGAGCATCGGCGCCTATGTGGACTTCTTCTCGCTGCCCCTGAACCGCGTCGTTTTCTTCCGCTCTTTCAGACTGGGCGCCACCGTGACGGCGGTCGCCGCCGTCATCGGCTATGCGGCGGCCTTCGCCATCGTCAACCTGAAGCCCGGCGGCAAGGGCCGGATGATCGGGCTGGTCATCCTTCCGCTGATGGTCTCCCCGGTGGCGCGCACCTATGCCTGGATCGTCATTCTCGGCCGCACCGGCATCGTCAACAAGGCGCTCGGCCTGGTCGGTCTGACCGACGAGCCGATCCGCATCCTGTTTACCGAGACCGCGATCTTCATCGGCCTGCTGCAGCTCTTCCTGCCGTTGATGATCATCTCGTTGGTCAGCGCGCTCGAAAACCTGCCCCGCGATGCCGTGCCGGCCGCGCGCGTGCTCGGCGCCAACTGGCTGCAGGTGTTCTGGAAGGTCATCCTGCCTCTCACCCGCGAGGGACTGGTGATCGGTGGAACGCTGGTCTTCACCGGCTCGCTCACGGCCTACATCACGCCGGCGATCCTCGGCGGCTCCAAGGTGCTGATGCTGGAGACGCTGCTCTACCAGCGCGTGACGCTCGCCAACGATTACGTGTCGGCCAGCGTCATCGCTTTCATCCTCATCGTGATGAGCTTCACCACCAACCTGTTGCTCAAGCAGCTGGCGACGGCGAGGAACAAGCGATGACGTCGCGCTTCCTCGGTCCGGCAGTGCTGTTCCTCGTGTTGGCCTTTCTGATCGGCCCGTTCCTTATCATCATCGCTGCCTCGTTTTCGGCCGGCGAGACACTGGCTTTCCCGCCGCAGGGGTTCTCGCTCCGCTGGGTGATCAAGGTCTTCCAGGTCGAGAGCTTCCAGGCGAGCTTCGCCGTTTCGATGTTCCTCGCCATCGGCGGCACGCTGGCCGCGCTGGCTCTCGGGGTCCCGGCGGCCTACGCGCTTTCGCGCTACAAGCTGCCGCTCGCCGAGACCGTGCGGCTCGTCGTCTCCGCGCCGATCGTCGTGCCGGGCATCATCGTCGGCCTGGCGCTGCTGCGCTATCTGGTCATCCCGTTCCACGTCGGCATCCTGCCGGCACTGTTCTTCGCCCACACCGCGTTGATCCTGCCCTACGCGGTGCGCGTCGTGTCGGCGAGCCTCAACAACCTGCGCGCCGACATCGAAGAAGCCGCGGTTCTTCTCGGCTCCTCGCATGCCGGCGCTTTCTTCCGCATCGTGATGCCGAACATCCGTGGCGGCATCCTTGCCGCCTTCATTCTCGGTTTCGTCACCAGCTTCAATCAGGTGCCGGTGTCGCTCTTCCTGTCGGGACCGGGCATCCGCACGTTGCCCATCGACATGCTCGCGTACATGGAAATCGTTTTTGACCCGTCGATCGCGGCGCTGGCGTCGCTGCTGGCGTTCATGTCGATCGGCATTGTCTTCCTCGCCGAACGTTTCCTGGGCCTGTCCCGCTATGTCTGACGACCGCTATCTCAATCTCGATCGCCTGACGCTCGCCTATGGCGAGACGATCGCGGTCAAGGACCTCGACCTGACGGTCGGCAAGAGTGAACTCGTCGCGCTACTGGGTCCGTCCGGCTGCGGCAAGACGACCACGATGCGGGCCATCGCCGGGCTGCTGAGGCCGGCGTCGGGGCGCATCGTGCTCGACGGGCGCGACATCACCCGGGTCGCCGCCAACAAGCGCGAGGTCGGCCTGGTCTTTCAGTCCTACGCCCTGTTTCCGCATCTCAACGTCTTCGAGAACGTCGCCTTCGGGCTCAGGCTCAAGGGAATGACCCGAAACGACGTCGAGGCGCGCGTGGCGACCGGCCTGCGGTCGGTCGGCCTAACCGATTATGCCGCGCGCCGGCCGGCGGAGCTTTCCGGCGGGCAGCAGCAGCGTGTCGCGCTCGCACGCGCCATGGTGATGGAACCCAAAGTGCTCCTGCTGGACGAACCGCTGTCCAACCTCGACGCGCGGCTGAGGCTCGAGATGCGCGCCGAATTGCAGCGCGTGCAGAAGGCGAGCGGCATCACGATGATTTTCGTGACGCACGACCAGTCCGAGGCACTCGCGCTGGCAGACCGCATCGTCGTCATGTTGAACGGCGCCGTCGAACAGATCGGCACTCCGGAGGAGATTTACGATCGGCCGCTATCGGCCTTCGTCGCCGATTTCGTCGGTTTCGAAAACGTCTTCGCGCTTGCCGATGGCAAGCTGCAGACGCCGGGCGGTGCGGTCGAACTCGCCTCGCCACCGAACGGTGCCGCCGGGCTGGCGTGGCGGCCGGCCATGATCGCGCTCGGCACGGGGCCGTTCCGCGGCACCGTGCGCGGCACGTCCTTCGCCGGCAGCAAACGCGAATACCTCCTCGACACGCCGCTGGGGCCGATCAAGGCGGAAGCGGATGCCGGACTGCCGGCGCATGCGCTCGGCGCCGAACTCGCCTTTGATCTGCCGGTCGCGCGCGCCGCCCACCTCACACGGTTCGGGTGAATCACATGGGTGTGTGGATCGACACCGACATGGGGTTCGACGACATCGCCGCGATCTTCGTCGTTGACCACGCGGGCCCGGCGATCGACGGTGTCTCGCTCGTCTTCGGTGTCGCGGCGCTCGAACAGGTCGAACGCAACGCCGCCGGGGCGGCACAGGCTTTCGGCTGGCGCTTCCCAATTCACTCCGGCCGCGCCCGACCGGTACTGGCAAGGCTTGAGACCGCCGAGCGAATCCTCGGCCCGACCGGCATCCTCGGCGCGACGCTGCCGGATGCACCGCCATTCGAGCGAAGCGATGCGTTCGCGGCGCTCTGCGCCTGGTTGGCAGGCAGTGATGGCCCGCATCGCATCCTCGCCCTCGGGCCGCTCACCAATATCGCCGCCGTGGCGCTGGCGCGGCCGGACCTCGCCGCGCGAATCGGCGACCTGACCTGGATGGGCGGCGGCGTGACCACCGGCAACCACACGGCTTCCGCCGAATTCAACGCCTATGCCGATCCCGAGGCGGTCGCTATCGTGCTGGCCCACGCCGTGCCGCTGCGCATGGTCGATCTCGATGTCTGCCGCAAAGTGGTTGCCACGCCCGACGACGTGACACCGGTCCGCGCGGCAGGGGGGCACAGCGCGTCGCTTATTGCCGATATGCTTGCCGGCTACATCGACATCGGGGTGAGCCGCGGGCGACCGGGCATGGCGCTCTACGATCCGACTGCCGCCGTCGCCTTCGTGCGCTCCGATCTCCTGACCTTCCGGCAAGCCCGCATCGACGTGGAGCTGAACATTGGCCTGACGCGCGGGCGCACCGTCGTCGAGACGCGGCCGACCCACGCGACGCCGAATGCCGAATATGCGGTCGAGGTCAGGGCAGGTGAGGCGCGGACGACAATCCTGGCGGCGCTCACGGAAGCGGCGCGGCGATGAGCAGCATCATGGGCGAACCGCACGACCTGGACGACATGGACCTGCGCTCGCGCGCCGTTGCCGCCGCGCGCGGCGATGCGCCCTTTGACGTGTTGATCGCGGGCGGCATCCTGGTCGACGTGGTCACCGGTGAACTGCGGCCCGCCGATGTCGGCCTCGTGGGCCCGCTGATTGCCAGCGTGCACCCCCGTGGCGCGCGCGGGGACGCTGCCAGTGTGATCGACGTCGGTGGAGGCTACGTGACGCCCGGCCTCATCGATACGCACATGCACGTCGAGAGTTCCATGGTGACTCCGGCCGCCTACGCGGCGGCTGTATTGCCCCGCGGCGTGACGACCATCGTCTGGGACCCACATGAATTCGGCAACGTCCTTGGGTTGCCGGGCGTGCGCTGGGCCATCGACGCCGCCCAGAGACTGCCGCTCCGTGCGGTCATGCTGGCGCCGTCCTGCGTCCCCTCGGCGCCCGGGCTGGAACTGTCGGGCGCGGATTTCGACGCCGAGGCCATGGCCGAAATGCTTTCCTGGCCGGAGATCGGTGGCATCGCCGAGGTCATGAACATGCGCGGCGTGATCGATCGCGATCCGCGCATGAGCGCCATCGTTCAGGCGGGGCTGGCGTCCGGCAAGCTCGTCTGCGGCCACGCCCGCGGACTTGAGGGTGCCGAACTCGCCGCCTTCATGGCGGCGGGCGCCAGCTCGGATCATGAGCTGACATCCGCCGACGATCTGATGGCGAAGCTGCGCGCCGGCTTGACCATCGAGCTGCGCGGCTCGCACGCCCATTTGCTGCCCGAATTCGCCGCCGCTCTGAACACGATCGGCCACATGCCGCAGACCGTCACGCTGTGCACTGACGACGTCTTTCCGGACGATCTGATGGAAAATGGCGGCCTCGACGATGTGGTGCGCCGCGTCGTCGCCCACGGCCTGAGGCCGGAATGGGCGCTGCGCGCGGCGACGCTGAACGCCGCAACGCGGCTCGGCCGCGCCGATCTGGGTTTGATCGCCGCCGGCCGCCGCGCCGATATCGCCGTCTTCGCCGACCTTGAGGAATTCCACGCCACCCACGTCTTCACGAACGGCGAGCTTATCGCGCGCGGCGGCCGTGCGACGAAACCCATGGCCGAGCATGATCCCGGATTGCTGCGCGGCTCGATGAAACTTGGTCTCCTCACCGAGGCCGATTTTCGGGTCGCCGCCATCGGCAGCACGGTGCGGATAGCGACGATCGACCGGCCGCGCTTCACCCGCTGGGGCGAGGCGAAGGCGAAGGTCGAGCGTGGTTTCGTCGTACCGCCGGACGGCACTGCCATGATCGCCGTGGTCCACCGCCACGGCCGCGCCGAGGCCAGGCCGCGCGTCGGCTTCCTGACCGGCTGGGGCACATGGCGCGGCGCGTTCTGCACCACCGTTTCGCACGACAGTCACAACCTCACGGTCTTCGGCGGCAACCTGCGCGACATGGCAATCGCCGCCAACGCCGTCATCGCCGCGGGCGGTGGCCTGGCGGTCGCCTCCGCCGGCAAGATCGACGCCGTGTTGCCGCTGCCGCTTGCCGGCCTGGTGTCCGACCAGGGGCTTGATGTCGTCGCCGGTCAGTTCCGCGCCATCCGCGTTGCCGCTGACCGGATCGCCGACTGGCAACCGCCGCTGCGCACATTCAAGGCATGCTTCGGAGCAACGCTCGCCTGCAACGCCGGACCGCATCAGACCGACCGCGGCATCGCAGACGTCGCGACCGGCGCTCTGCTTGCCAGTCCGGTCCTGGCGGACGTCTAGGGTTCGCCGTGCAGATCAAGCTCGACGAGCTTGGACCAATAGGCGACGCCCGCCGCAATGGCGGCGTCGTTGAAGTCGTAGGCCGAGTTGTGATGCAGCGCACCCGAGACCGCCGGCCCGTTGCCGAGCCAGACGTAGCAGCCGGGCGCTTCGCCGGCGAAGAAAGCAAAATCGTCGCCGGCGGTGGACGGCGGGAAACGGGTCCGCACCCCGTCGCCGAAGACCGCCTTGGCGGCGCGCAGCGCGCGGGCTGTCGCGTCGGCGTCGTTGATCACCGGCGGAATGCGGCGCTCGAACGCATAGTCCGCGGTGACACCGAACATCTCGGCCGTGCCGCGCGCGAGGCGGCCGATCTCGCCGTCGAGTTGATCGCGGACGCCCGCATCGTAGCAGCGCGCCGTGCCGCCGATCTCGACCGTATCGGGGATGACGTTCAGCGCGCGCGGGTCGCCGGCGCGCAGCGAACAGGCACTGACGACGGAGGGCTGCAACGGGTCGATCACTCGGCCCGGCACCGTTTGCAGCGCCGAAAGGAACGCGCCGGCGGCGGTGATCGGGTCCCTGCCGAGATGCGGCTTGGCGCCGTGCGTGCCGACGCCGGTGAACGTGACGCGCCAGCTGTCGGAGGACGCGAGTTGCGGCCCCTCGACCACCGCGATCTCGTCGACCGCGAGGCCGGGCATGTTGTGCAGCCCGTAAACGGCGTCGCATGGAAACTCGCGAAAGAGACCGTCGCTCACCATTCGCTTCGCGCCACCGCGTCCTTCCTCGGCCGGCTGGAAGATGAAATGCACGGTGCCCGAGAAGCCGCCGGTCGCAGCGAGATAGCGCGCGGCGCCGAGCAGCATGACGGTGTGGCCGTCATGGCCGCAGGCGTGCATCTTGCCCGGCGCTGTCGATTTGTAGGGCCTCTCGGCCGCTTCGGTCATGGCGAGCGCGTCCATGTCGGCGCGCAGGCCAATGCTGCGGGTGCCGTTGCCGACCTGCAAAGTGCCGACAACGCCGGTCTCGGCGAAGCCTCGGCGGACCGCGAGGCCAAGCTCGGCCAGTTGCCCGCAGACGAGGTCGGCGGTGCGCGTCTCCTCGAACCCGAGTTCCGGGTGGGCGTGAAGGTCCCGGCGCAAGGCGGTCAGAAACGGCACGTCGGCGGTTATTTCTGCTGGCACCTGCATGAGGTCACAATATCCCTGGTGAAGCGCGAACCTCGCTCCCGCCCGATCATCCTGCGACCAAGCCGATGAAGCCACCCAAATTCGAGCCGCATGATTTCTGGCAGGAGATCTATCCGCCGTTGACCTTCGATATCGAAGGCGTTTTCTCCGACGTCTATCCTGCCGCGTTCGCCGACGGTCGGCAGCTTTGCCTGCCCATTCGCCAGCTACCGAACGCTCACCATGCTCTTGCTTCGCTCATCATCAATCAAGCGAGCTTCGTCGTGCAACAGGCGCTCGCCGAGGATCTGGCGCGGCGCCTCGCGCCGCTGCAACCGGATATCGTCGTCGGCCTGCCGACCCTCGGCCTGGCGCTGGCCGCCGATGTGGCACAGAAGCTGGGCCACAGTCGCTACGTCGCCTTAGGGACGTCGCGGAAGTTCTGGTACCTCGACCATCTCTCGGTGCCGCTCTCATCGATCACCACACCGGGACCGCACAAGCGGCTTCATATCGACCCCCGCATGCTCCCGCTCCTGGAAAACCGTCGGGTCGCGCTGATCGACGATGTGATCAGCAGCGGTGCGTCCATGCAGGCCGGCCTCGAGCTTCTGGCGGCCTGCCAGATCGAGCCGGTCGCGATCGGCGCCGCGATGCTGCAGACGGATCGCTGGCGCGGACGACTCTCGGCCCTCGATCGGCAATGGCCCGATCGGGTGTCCGGCGTGCTTCACACGCCGATGCTGTCGTTGTCGGCTGATGGCTTCTGGAAGCCGGCCTGAGAAACGAGACGCGAGACCTTCCGTTCAAGTTGCCACCGGACGGCACCGTTACATCGGCAAGGCACGTGCGCGGCCACGTTCTCTTTCAACGAATCGCGCAGTCTTCACCAACTAGTTGAAATCATTGGCGCACCCGGCGAGATTCGAACTCACGACCTCTGCCTTCGGAGGGCAGCGCTCTATCCAGCTGAGCTACGGGTGCCGATGCGGGTCGGCCGCGCCGCGCCGTTGATAGCCCAAGCGCGCCGCCGTCACAACAATGTCCCTGTCCGCCCCACCGAAAAGCGCCGCAAACCGCCGTCCTCGGCTTGACGGCGGCGAATTCCCCGAATCAAGGTAAGAGCGTGTCCTGGTTGTCGCCGGACGGATCCGGCCGCGATCGTGGATTTTGCGGGCGCTAGCGGGGAGATGCCCTTGTCGATCAGGCATTCGGGATGGCGTTTTTGGCCGGCTGTGTTGGTGTTCGCGACGGTCGTGGTCAGCGCGCCAGCTTACGCCTCCGAAGGCGCGATGCCGGCCCTCGTCCACGACATCGGCATCGGCCTGCTCCTGTCCGGCCTGCTCGCCATCGTCTTTGCCCGCCTGCGCCTGCCGGCCATCGCCGGCTACATCCTCGCCGGCGTCGTTGCCGGGCCGCTCGCGCTCGGTCTCGTCACCGACAGCGAGAACATCAACACCATCGCCCAACTCGGCTTCGTGCTGCTGCTGTTCGTCATCGGCCTCGAGATGGACGTCGGCAAAATCCTGAAGAGCGGCCGCGTCATCATCCTCACCGGCCTGATGTCCTACCCGCTCATCGTCGCCTTCGGCTTCATCGTGGCGCAAGGCCTGTTGCTCATCGGCTTCGTCGGGGTGATCGGCCACGGCCTCGGTGCCCTTTATATCGGCATGGTCATCGCCTGTTCCTCGACGCTGCTTGTCGTCAAGCTGTTCCAGGAGGCCTTCGAGCTCGACACCGTGCCGGGTCGCATCTCCCTCGGCCTCCTCGTCTTCGAGGACTTGTGGGCGATAGTCGTGATCATTCTCCAGCCAAGCCTGCACGAGCCGCACATCCTGCCGATCCTTGCTTCCTTCATCGGCATCGGCCTGCTTGCCTTGATCGCCTTCGCGATCGCCCGCACCCTGATCCCGATCGCCTTCCGCTGGATTGCCAAGGTGCCGGAGATCATCCTCGTCGGCGCCATCTGCTGGTGCTTTGCCGTCGTCTTTCTCGGCGCCAGCCTCGATCCGCTCACCCAGATGGTGTTCGGGATGCAGATGCACCTGAACGTCGGCTCGGGCATGGGCGCGCTGATCGCCGGCGCCACCATCGCCAGCCTGCCCTATTCGACGGAAATCATCACCAAGGTCGGGGTGGTGAAGGATTTCTTCGTCACGCTGTTTTTCGTCGGTCTCGGGCTCGGCATCCCCGCGCCGAGCGGCCCGGGCGTGCTTCTGCTCGCCGTCGCCATCGCCATTGCCGCGATCGCGGCGCGCCAGTTCATCCTGTTTCCGATTCTCTATTTCAACGGCCTCGACCAGCGTAATGCCGAGGTCACCTCGGTGCGTGTCGCGCAGATCTCCGAGTTCAGTCTGGTCATCGCCTTCCTCGGCGTCGATCTCGGCCACCTGTCCCAGGACCTGCAGAGCGCCATCATCTTCGGCTTCGTCCTGACGGCAATCGCCACCACGCCGCTCTACAAGTCGGCTTACGCCATCCATGCCATGCTGGCGCCGACGCTGCGCGCCCTCGGCTTCAAGGACCCGCCGGTCGCGGCAGCGGAGGACGAGGCCGAGTTCCGCCTTGCGATCCTTGGCTTCCACCGCATCGCGGCGTCGCTCCTCTACAACATTGCGCGCGACGACCCGGAATTGACCTCCAAGACGCTGGTGGTCGATTTCAACGTCAGCCTGCACGATCGCATTCGCGCAGTCGGCGCCCACGTCAAATATGGCGACCTCGCCAATCCCGAGACGCTGCATCATGCCGGCGTCGATCGCGCCGAGGTGGTGGTGCTGACGGTGCCGGACGATCTCCTGCGCGGCGTCGACAACCGCAAGCTCGTCGAGAACGTGCGGCGCATCAATCCGACGGCGATCATCATCGCCAACGCGGTGTCGTTCCCCGATGCCGATGCGATCTACGAGGCAGGCGCGCAGTATGTGTTCCTGTCGCGCCTGGAGACCGCCCGTGGACTCGGCAAGGCTATTGGCGAGGCGCTGAACGGCAATCTCGGCTCCTATCGCAAGACCCGCGAGGGCGAGGACGGCAAGCCTTCCGCGCGCGAGGAAGTCCTGCGCTAGCCGGTCACGGCATCAACTGGCCGCCATTGACCTCGATGACCTGACCGATGATGTAGCCGGAGAGCGACGGCGAGGCGAGGAACAGGTACGCGCCGACGCAATCCTCCGGCACCCCGTAGCGCCCTTGCGGGATGGTCGCCAGCATCGTGGCCATCTGTTCCGGCGTCGAATAGCGCTCATGGAACGGCGTCAGAATAACGCCGGGCGCCACGGCGTTGACGCGGATGCCGCTGCCGATGAGTTCCTTCGCCATGCCGCGGGTGACGTTGGAGACGAAAGCCTTCGCCGAGCCGTAGAGGCCGGCGCCGCCGCCGGCGCCGTTGCGTGCCGCGATTGAGCTCGTGTTGATGATGAAGCCGCCGTTCTTCCTGAGCCAGGGTATCGCGGTGCGGCTGGCGGCGAGCACCGAACGGCCGTTAAGGTCCATGACCTTGTCGTATTGCTCGTCGGTCATGTCGGCGTAGTTCACGCGCCCGAGCATCAGCCCGGCATTGTTGATCAGGCCGTCGAGGCCGCCGAAATGATTTGCCGACTCTTCGACGATGCGCGCCGTGTTGGCGGAGACGGTGACGTCTCCCCGGACCAGAAAGACCTCGCCGCCGGTGTCGGCTATGCCCTTGGCGACCGCCTCCGCCGCGTCGACGCTTGAATTGTAATGCAGCGCGACCCGGGCGCCCTGCGCCGCGAAGGCCCTGGCAAGCGCCGCACCGATGCCGGTTGAAGCGCCGGTGATCAGCACGGCTTTGCCGGCAAGGTCGGGGATCGTCAGGCGGCTGGAGTCTTCCGTGGGCATCGGATTTGGTATCCTGATTGGGTGCTTGACCGGGCGGCCGGGCGATTTATGCCTCCGCACCGCCGGTTGGGCAAACGCCCGCCGGCCATCCTTGAGTTTTCACGGGAATCGGCGTCAGATCGATGCAGCTCAAGGATCGCCCCCCAGTTTCCCCATCCATGTCGGGTCTCAGTCTTCGCGACGCCAAGCTTGCCGATCTTGCACGCCTCTGCGAGATCGAGACGCTCTCTTTTTCCGCCGACCGCTTGTCGCGGCGCAGTTTCGCCCGCCTGATCGGCCGGCCGAGCGCCAGCTTGCGGGTCGCGGCCTGGGGCGGCGAGATCGTCGGCTACCATCTGGTTCTGACCCGTGCCGGCAGCGCGGTAGCGCGCCTCTATTCGCTCGTGGTCGCGGAAAGTGCCCGTGGACGCGGTCTCGGCGAGAAGCTGCTCGCCGATGCCGAGCGCGTCGCGCGGCGGAAGGGCGCCAACGCCTTGCGCCTCGAGGTCCGCACCGACAACACCGCCGCGCTTCGCCTCTATGGCCGCCGCGGTTACCAGCGCATCGGAACCTACCCGCGCTACTATGCCGATGGCGCCGACGCGCTTCGCTATGAGAAGCCGCTTGGCCGCCGGCTCCGCGTCCGGCCGGCGGCACAGGCTGCCGCAAAAGCGAGAATCGATGTCCGGCGGACTTTGGTGTATCCACGCCCGTCATGAAACAGTCATCACCGCGCCGTCCGGCTGCTCCGCGCATCTGCCGCGGGCTGCCGTCCATTCGCGAATTCGGGGCCTGACCGATGGCCGATTGGGTAATCCTGGTCGATTCGCCGAAGGACTTTCCGAACGCCGACACGCCGCACAAGGTCATCACGACCAAGGATTATCTGGCGCGCTCCAACCTGTTCTCCGGCGCCCGGCCCCAGATCATCAATCTGTCGCGGTCATTCAACTATCAGAGCCGCGGTTATTATTCCTCTTTGCTGGCCGAGGCGCGCGGCCACCGCGTCATTCCGTCGGTCGAGACCATGGTCGATCTCGGCGCGCGCCAGCTCTACGCCCAGGCGCTGCCTGAACTCGACGACGCCCTCGCCAAGGCGCTTGCCGCCGCCGACGACAAGACGGTGCCAACGCGGATTCTTGCTTATTTTGGCGCGGTCGAGGATCGCCGCTTCGATCGTTTCGGCCGGCTTCTGTTCGACTGGTACCGCTGTCCGGTGCTCGAGGTCACAATCGACACCACCAACGGACGCCCGCAGATCCGACGGCTGTCCTCCATCCCGGTGACCAAACTGTCGGCGGCCGAACTCGCCTTCTTTCACACCGCTCTGCATACCCACACGACGCGCCAGTGGCGCTCCAAGAAGGATCGCGCGACGCCGCGCTATTCGTTCGCCGTTCTATACGACCCCAAGGAGGCGATGCCGCCGTCGACCCAGGCGAGCGTCAAGCACTGGGCGCGGGTCGCCGAAAAGCTCGGAGTCGAGGTCGAACCGATCACCCGTCGCGATCTGGCTCGGCTGGCCGAGTTCGATGCGCTGTTCATTCGCGAGACCACCTCGATCGACAACCACACCTATCGCTTCGCGCGACGGGCAGTGCAGGAGGGCATGCCGGTCATCGACGACCCGATCTCGATGATCCGCTGCACCAACAAGATCTACCTGCACGAGTTGATGACCAGCAACGGCATATCGGTGCCGCCGACCGTGATCGTCAGCGGCATGCACGACCTTCAGCGGGCGGCGGACGAACTGGGCTTCCCGATGGTCCTCAAGATCCCGGATTCGTCCTTCTCGCGCGGCGTCAAGAAAGCCGACAACGCCGAGGAACTGAGCGCCCTCGCCAAAGCATGGTTCGAGGATACCGACCTTCTGCTCGCCCAGGCCTTCATGCCGACGCCGTTCGATTGGCGGGTCGGCGTGCTCGGCGGCAAGCCGCTGTTCGCCTGCCAATACATGATGGCCAAGAAACACTGGCAGATCGTCCGCCACGGGGCCAACGGCAAGGCATCGGAAGGCGGCTGGCATACGCCGCCGCTCGGCGAAGCGCCGCCGGCGGTCATCGACATTGGCCTGCGTGCCGCGCAACTGATTGGCGATGGTCTCTATGGCGTCGACCTGAAGGAGACCGCTGACGGCATTTTCGTCGTCGAGGTCAACGACAATCCCAATATCGATCACGGCGTCGAGGACCAGGCCGAAAAAGACCAGGTGTGGATTCAGCTCACCCGCTGGTTCATCGACCGGATCGAAAGCTGATCTTGCCCGCCACGCCCGAAGGCGGCCCATCCGTCGCGCCGGAAGAACCCGCGACCGGGAACACCGGCGATGGCCAAGCACCGTCCCGCTGGGGAGCGCTTCGCTACCGCTCATACCGCATCTTCTGGGCGGCGCGCTTTCTCTCCTCGATCTCCGCGCTCATCGTCGGCGTGGCCGTCGGCTGGCAGATCTACGATCTGACCCGCAGCACCTTCCAGCTCGGTCTCGTCGGTCTGGTCGAATTCGCGCCCGGCCTCCTGCTCGTGCTGGTCACGGGCACCGTTGCCGACCGCTATAACCGTCGCGCCATCATGTCGATCTGTCAGGCTACCGAGGCCGCTTGCGCGGCAACTCTCGTCGGATTTGTGGTCACGGGAATTGTCGCCGCGCCCCTCATCCTGCTGCTGGTCGCCGGGATTGGCGTCGCACGTGCGTTCTACCGGCCGGCGTCGCAGTCGCTGCTCGTCAACCTCGTGCCGCGCGAAGAACTTGCCAGTGCGATCGCCTGGAGTTCGTCCTCCAATCAGACCGCGACAATTCTCGGTCCCGTCGCCGGCGGCCTGTTGTACGGCCTCGGCGCGCAGGTCGCCTACGGCACTGCTTTCGTCTGTCTGGCGTCGGCCTCGCTGCTCCTCACGCGCGTGCCCAAGCCCGAGCAGAGATCGCTGCGCGAGCCACCAAGCTGGAACAGCCTGGCCGCAGGCGTTCGCTACCTGTGGCGGGAGAAGATCGTCCTCGGCGCCACGTCGCTGGATCTCTTCGCCGTGCTCCTCGGCGGCGCCACGGCGCTGCTGCCGGCTTTTGCCCGCGATGTCCTCGACACCGGGCCATGGGGCCTCGGGCTGCTCCGCGCCGGACCGGCGATCGGCGCTCTCTCGGTGGCGCTGTTCCTCGCCGTGCGCCCTCTCAAGCGCAACGCCGGGCGCGTCATGTTTGCCACCGTCATCCTGTTCGGTCTGGCGACCATCGTGTTCGGCCTCTCGCGAACCGTATGGCTGTCGATCGTCATGCTCGCCGTGATGGGGGCCACCGATCAGTTCAGCGTTTTCATCCGCCAGACGCTCGTCCAGATCTGGACTCCGGATGCGCTGCGCGGGCGCGTGACCGCGGTCAACTCGATCTTCATCGGCGCCTCCAACGAGCTCGGCGCCTTCCGCGCCGGCACGGTCGCGGCTTTCATCGGCGTCGTGCCCGCCGTGCTTCTCGGCGGCGTCGGCACGGTGGCCGTCGCGGCCGTCTGGATGCGGTTGTTCCCGATGCTTCGCGACGCCGACCGGCTCGACGGCCGCGGTGAAGCCCGGCCGCTTCCGCAGCCCGCCCCGATCGCGTAAACAGGCGCGCAACTCTCGAACCGATCGATCGCAGGAAGCCATGCCAGCGGCTGAAACCGAACCCGCCGCCAGTCAGTGGGGCGCCCTGCGCAACCGCGGTTTCATGGTGTTCTGGGTGTCGCGGCTGTTCGCCACGTTCGCCGCCCAGATCGTCAGCGTCGCGATCGGCTGGCAGATTTACGATCTGACCCGCGACCCGTTCGACCTCGGCCTTGTCGGGCTGGTCCAGTTCGCCCCAGCTCTCCTGCTGGTGCTGGTCACCGGCACGGTCTCGGACCGGTTCAACCGCCGGCGCATCGTCGCCATCTGCCAGTTCGTCGAGGCCGCCTGTGCGCTGGCTTTCCTCGTCTCCACCGTCACGGGAACGATTTCGCCGGCCCGCATCTTCGCCATCCTCGTCGTCTTCGGCATTGCCCGCGCCTTCATGAATCCGGCGGCGCAATCGCTCATTCCCAACCTCGTTGTCGAGCGCGATCTGTCGAGCGCCATCGCGTTGTCGTCGTCGTCCTGGCAGATCGCCACCATCGTCGGACCGGTCATCGGCGGCCTTCTCTACGGCGTCTCCGCCGCGGCCCCCTACGCCTCGGCCTTCGTCCTGTTCGCCGTCGCCGGAGCGATGGTGCTGGCCGTCCCGCGCCCGCCGCAAAAGACCGTCCCCGAGCCGGCCACATGGTCCACCGTCATCGCCGGCTTCCGCTACGTCTGGCAGGAGAAGATCGTGCTCGGCGCCATCTCGCTCGACCTGTTTGCCGTGCTGCTGGGAGGAGCGGTGGCGTTGCTGCCGGCCTATGCCCGCGACATCCTCGATACCGGACCGTGGGGCCTCGGCCTCCTGCGCTCGGCGCCCGGGATGGGGGCGATCGTGGTTGCGCTCTATCTCGCCGTCCGTCCGGTGCGCGATCACGCCGGCGTCATCATGTTTGTCACCGTTGGCTTGTTCGGAGCGTTCAACCTCGTCTTCGGCCTGTCGACCGCGGTGTGGTTGTCGGTGCTCGCGCTCGCCCTGGCCGGCGCCGCCGACATGATCAGCGTCTACATCCGCGAAACGCTCATCCAGTTGTGGACGCCGGATGCCGTTCGCGGTCGGGTCAATGCTGTCAACGCGGTGTTCATCGGCGCGTCCAACGAACTCGGCGAGTTCCGCGCCGGCACGGTCGCGGCCCTCATCGGCGTTGTGCCAGCGGTAGTGATCGGGGGGGTCGGCACGCTCGCCGTTGCCGGCATCTGGGCCTGGGCGTTCCCGATGCTCCGGCGCATCCGTCGCCTCGACCGCCGCACCTGAAAATCCGGCGATTTCGCTTTGTGGCGTCATGATCGCCGATTATCATGTCCCCCGGTCACATTTTCGTTTTTTCCGTCGGGGTGTACATGTCGTCGACGACAGCGCGAGTTGCGGCCCTATTCCTGACTGGCCTCATTGTTTCTGCGGTTTCGGCGGAAGCGCGCGATTGGGTGACCACGGGATGGAAGGAGATTCCCATTCGGGAATATCCCGCCGCCGCGGCGCCGCTGGTTGGCACGGTCAAAGGCGGTGTCTACCCGGACCTCACCGGCAAGTGCACGCGGGAACTCAATCTTCAGCAGATCGGCTACATGGACGGCCTGCACCAGCGACTGCTGGTCAACAGCCGCTGGTGCGAGATCGCCACCCCGGCGCATGGCTGGATTTTCGGCGGATTCCTGAAGCCCTGGTGAGCGGCGGCGAGGACCGCGCGCCGCAATTGCCGGCAAACCGGCGTACTTTCGCTCCCGGAGTTTACGGCGGCGCAACTTCGCCCAGATATGACGGCAGGCCTCTCTTCGGGAAAGGAACCCCCGCTGGCCATGGAACAGGCGTTTCCGGCCGCCGCGCTCTCGCTGCGCGGCCTGAGCAAGACGTTCGAGCGTCCCGCGGTCGACGCCCTCGATCTGACCGTCCGCGCCGGCGAGTTCTACGCTCTTCTTGGGCCCAACGGCGCCGGCAAGACGACCACGCTGCGCATGGTCGTCGGCCTGCTGAAGCCCGACGCCGGATCGGTGTCCGTCTTCGGCGTCGATGCGCTTGCCGATCCGGTCGCGGCCAAACGGATGATGGCCTGGGTCTCCGACGAGCCGATGATCTACGACAAGCTGACGCCGCTCGAATATCTCGAGTTCGTCGCCGGCCTGTGGGAGGTTGACGCCGCCCAGGCAGAGGCGACCGCACGCGAGCTGATCGAGTGGCTGGGTCTTGGTCCCCACGCCGACGAGCGCTGCGAAGGCTTTTCGCGCGGCATGCGCCAGAAGGTGGCGCTCGCCGGTGCGCTGGTCCACGATCCGCGGTTGATCATCCTCGACGAGCCGCTGACCGGTCTCGACGCCGGCACCGCCCGTCAGGTCAAGGACGTGTTGCAGGCGCGGGTGCAGGCCGGCGACACCGTCATCATGACCACGCACATCCTCGAAGTCGCCGAGCGCATGGCAGAACGTATCGGCGTGCTCGCCAACGGCCACCTGATTGCCGAAGGCACGCTCGCCGAATTGAGTCTGCGCGCCGGCCGTGGCGGCAGCCTCGAGGACGTCTTCCTGAGTCTGGTCGCGGAGAGCGCCGCGGCATGATCCGCCCGGGCTCGATATTGTGGCTTGGCCGCCACGAGTTGCGTCTCGCCTGGCGCGACTGGCGCGGCATGATGACGGCCGGCGGCCGACGGCGTCTTTCGACCGCCGCGATCATTCTTGTCTTTATTGGCCTGTGTCTGCATTTGCCGGCATGGGCGATGGTCGCCCGCTTCGCCGATGGCGGCCTCGACCCGGACAAGGCGTCGCTGGTTTCGGTGTCGATCATCGTCGCGCTCTACGCCTCGCTGCTTCTTGGCCAGGCGATGGAGACGGTCACGCGCACGCTCTACGCGCGCGGCGACCTCGATCTCGTGCTGTCCTCGCCCGTCGAGCCCCGCCGCCTGTTCTCGGTCAGAATTGCGGTGAATGCCGGCCTGATCGCGGTCATGGCGGTCACCCTCTCGCTGCCCTTTGTCGACGTGCTGGCGATCGCCGGCGGGCCGCGCTGGTTGTCCGGGATTGGCGTCGCGATCTGCATTGGCGTGTCCGCCGCAGCGCTGGCGGTGGCGATCACTATCGGCCTCTTCCGCCTGCTGGGCCCGCGCCGGACCCGTCTGGTCTCCCAGATTTTCGCGGCGCTGATCGGCGCCGGCTTCGCCATCGGCATCCAGGTCTTCGCCATCCTCTATTACGGCACGTTCGTGCAACCAGCGAAGCTGGTTGGCAGTGCGTTCCTCGATCGCCTCCCCGGGGTCGATAGCCCGTTGTGGTGGCCGGCGCGCGCGGTCATGGGCGATTGGCTGGCGCTTGCCGGCGTGATCGCGATCTCGGCCGCGATCCTCGTCGTCGTCATGGCGACGTTCGCGCCGCGGCTCGGCGAACATTCCGTTGCCGCCACCGATCTGGCGACGTCGAGCGGACGCCGCCGACGGCGGGTGCGCCACTTTGCGGCGGCCTCGGCGGCCTCGGCGCTCCGCCGCAAAGAGTGGCTGCTGCTGCGCCGCGATCCCTGGCTCGCGTCGCAGACGCTGACCCAGCTCTTCTATCTCATCCCGCCGGCCCTCCTGCTCGCTCACAACTTCAGCGACTCTGCCGGCACGCTCGTGGTTGTGGTGGTGGTGCTGGTCACCGTCGCGGGCCAGCTTGCCGGGGCGCTGGCGTGGCTCGCCATCTCAGGCGAGGACGCACCCGATCTCGTCGCCGCGGCGCCGATCGTGCCGCTCGCCGTGACGCGTGCCAAGGTCGAGGCGGTGATGGGCGCGGTCGGCATGGTGATGGCGCCGCTGCTCATCGGCTTCGCCTTTCTGTCCCCGTCGCACGCGCTCGCGGCCCTGGTCGGCATCGCCGTCGCCGCCGCCTCGACCATCCGCATCCAGCTCTGGTTCCGGGTGCAGGCCAGGCGCAGTCACTTCCGCCGCCGCCACACTTCCTCGCGCATAGCCACCTTCGCCGAGGCGCTGACGTCGTTCTCGTGGGCCGCAGCCGCCGGCCTCGCGGCCGCCGGGTCTTGGCTCGCCGCCGGCAGTGCCGTCATCGCGCTTCTGATCGTGCTCGGCGCGCGGGCGGCAAGTCCGCGCAAGGCGCTCGCCTGAAAGGCACACGTTCGCCGTGTGAATGCGGTCAGATTGGCCGCGAGTACGGCCGTGTGTTCATGGCGGCACAGGGGCAGATCGCTAAAATCGTTCAGATCGATGCAACCGAAAGTAAGGGGAATTCGGGCATCCTGCCGCCAGTCTGGACAGGTCTCCGATGCGGCTCCCCGCAATCATCGTTTGCATTCTTGCACTGGTCGCCGCGCCGGCTGCTGGGATATCGGCGACTCAGACGGACGACGACGATTTCTTCAAAACTGTGCAGGACACGCTGCGTGGCGGGCAATACGAACTGCTCGACCGCATGGCGGACGACCTGCGCACGAGCGATGAGCGCGAGGTCGGTGGCCAGTCGAGGCTACGCTATTTCTATGGCGTGATATTGAGCGGCGAAGGGTGCTGCGAAACCAAGTTCTATGTCGACCGGGCGAACCAGTTCGCAGAGTGGCTAAGGCTCCGGCCGGATTCACTGGCGGCGCGGCTTGCGGGCGCCAGTGCCTGGATCACTGTCGCTTGGCGCGCGCGGGGCACCGAATTCGCCAGCAAGACCCCTCCGGCCGCATGGGACCTGATGCGGCGGCACCTGGACGTGGCAGCCACCTATCTCGACGGCGTCGGCGTGGCCGACGATCCCTATGTCGCGACCGTGATGCTCGACTACCTTCAGTTGGGCGGCGGATCGCGGTCGGAAATGGACGCGATCTTCGCCGAGGCCATCGAGAAGTTCCCGACCCAGTACTCGCTTTATGCGGACTATGCCATTTTGCTCCAGCCGAAGTGGTACGGCCGGACCGGCGAACTGAAGGCCTTCATCAACACCCTTCCGTCGGCCTTCGATGACGATGCCGGGCGGATCGCCTACACCTATGTCGCATCGCGGTTCGCCCGTCTTTTTTCGCGGAATGACTTTTTCGCGAACGGGTTCGCCTGGCCCGAACTGAAGGCTGACTTCGCCCTTCGCGAAGCGCGCTATGGCCTGACGTTCCGGCAGTGGAATACGCTGCTGTTCCTTGCCATCGCCGTTCCGGACGTCGAATTCGCGCAAACCGCACTGGCGCATGTCGAGGCCGGGCCTTTCTATGCCCCGGTCTGGGGAACCCCCGACATCTACCAGTCCAATGTCGACTGGCTGCGCGAGCGGATCGACGGCCAGCACGACGTGGCCGGCCCGGCCCACTGAGTTGCCGCCTCACGCCGCGAACCGGAACGCCGCGATTGGCACACGTCTCCCGTGTGAACCGGGTCACATCGGACCCGCAACATCTCGACTATTTACGGCGCCGTGAGGATCCCGCCCGCGGATTTCCCTGGGCGGTGGGATTCCCGCTTCAGTAAAGCATCACATGAAAGGGCTGGCGATGAGCCGGCAAACGACGATGAGCATTGAAACCATCACCTTTGTCATTCGCCGGGCACGCATGAACGACCGCAACCACCTGCGCGCCATGCAGGCGGAATCGATGCGCGCGCTCGCGGCGAAATGCTACTCGGCCGCGGAGATAGAGGCGTTCCTGATCTATGTCGGAACGGTCAACGATCAGCTCATCGACGAAGGCACCTATTATGTCGTCGAGGGCGAAGGCCATATTGTTGCGTCCGGTGGTTGGAGCCGCCTGGGCACGACCTCTGTCACCGCAACGGGCGGAGATCCGGCCGCCAGCCTGGCCACGGCCAAGGTGCGCAGCGTCTTCGTTCATCCCGACTGGGCGCGCCACGGCCTCGGCCGCAAGCTCATGCAGCGCGTCGAGGCGGAGGCGTGGTCGGCCGGCTTCAACGAACTGGAGATGAACGTGCTGCTGTCCGGCGTCCCGTTCTATTGTGCGCTCGGCTATCAGCCCGTGCGCCCGATTGCGCTGAGCCTGCCGGATAATCTCATGTTCCGTGGAACGGCGATGCGCAAATCGCTGGAAAACGCGGTCGCCGCCCCCGCGGAGACCGGCGTCATCGACCGGCGTCAGAACACGGGTTGCTGCGGTCAGGCGGCCTGATGCCAAGATTTCGGGAGACGGCCGGCAGGCGCGTCTCCCGCCGTCACGTGTCGAGAGGTCAGCGGCGGATGTCGCCGTCTTCGTCGACGACGTCGTAGGTCGTCTCGATGACGCGACCGGAGGCGGCGCGTTCCCGCTCCTGCGCCCGTTTCTGGGCCTCGGCCATCAGCCGGTTGAGCCGCCAGCGTCCGATGAACAGCGCGATCGCCACGATCGGCAGCAGCACCAGCGCCAGTCCGAGGGACAGGATGATCAGCGCCGCGGCGGCTGCCAAGCCAAGCGCGACCGCCAGGATCAGCCCAAGCTGGCCGCGCCAGCCGATCCTCGAGAATTGAAACGAACGATAGGTTGCCATTGCCGCTATGTGGCGGCCCGGTCACGCCTTCGCAAGGAAAAAAGGTCGGGCGACGGTCTGCCGCGCCGGCGGCCATTATCGCCGCAGGGGCCGGATTGCGGTACTGAACGGACCGTCCGCCCGCGAATCCCGAGCCCCCGAAGATGGCCAAGGCGACCACGATCGATGCGCTTGTTGCCGTCGTGCTTGCGCGCGGCGCAGCCGGCCGGAGCGTCACCGCGATCGCCGGCCCGCCAGGCTCGGGTAAGTCGACGCTTGCCGCGGCGCTGGTTGCGCGCCTGAATGCGCATGAGCCCGACAGCGCCGCCGTCCTGCCGATGGACGGCTACCACTTCGACGACAGCGTGCTGGTGCCGCGTGGCCTGAGGCCGCGCAAGGGCGCGCCGGAGACCTTCGACGTCGCCGGCTTCCGCGAGATGCTCGCTCGCTTGAAGCGCAACACGGAGCCGGAGATCGCCGTGCCGGTCTTCGACCGCGATCTCGAGATTGCCCGCGCCGGGGCGCGCCTCATTCCGCAAGCCGTCCGCCACCTCGTCGTCGAGGGCAACTACCTGCTGCTCGATCGTCCGCCATGGTCGGAGCTTCGCAACCTGTTCGACACGACCGTCATGTTGTCGGTGCCGGAAGCGGAATTGCGGGCGCGGCTGACCGAGCGTTGGCAGGGCTACCGCCTCTCGCCCGGTGAGATCGCCGACAAGCTCGACGGCAACGACCTGCCCAACGGGCGTCTCGTGGCCGCCGGCAGCGCCGACGCCGAGTTCGTCATCGAACAGGACAAAGATGGATTCCGGCTTTCGCCGGAATGACGCATGAGGATGAGGCATGGCCTTTCGTTCCCGCGCCACAGCGTGGCCGGGTGATGAACCTTTCAAAGAACGCCTCATGTGCTTCGACATGAGGGGTGGCGGGCGCCCGGCAAACGCCGTGCGGGCAGTCCGCGAAAAATGGGGCGCTTCCCGAGCGCCCGCCGCGACGTCCTGAAACACGCCCGGCCAAGGCGCTTCGGGCGAACCGCCGTCTGAGACGGCCCGCCTTGAGGTCACTTACACCACACGCTACGGACGACACCGCAGGCATGGAGGGGCGGCCGGTCGTAGTGCCGACGGTCCTCAGCCGGGGCGTCCCGAGGGCCGAGATGCGGGTCTCGACACGCGGGCGCCGCTCCCCACTCCACCGACAAGAACGCCTCCGGACGGCGCCCCTCATCGAGCGAGGATGCGCGCATCGTCTCATGGGGTCATGGGGGCGGGGATAAGTAATTTTCGGATTTATCTTATCCCCGGTTGGCGAGGCCATGAGAGAATGGGGCGCCGTCGCGCCGCTCACCCCCTTCCGAAATCGCTGAGGCGATTTCGATCCCCGATCGGGTCGGGGACAGGCTCTCCCCTCAAGGGGGAGGTTGGGCGCCGAATTCGTGGCCCAGCCCGTTCACACCCGCATCGGCATGAGCACGTAGAGCGCGTCGGTGGCGCCGTCGTCGAGGATGAGGGTCGGCGAGCCGGCGTCGGCCAGGCGGAATTCGGCGGTGCCGGATTCGAGCTGCTCGGTCACGTCGAGCAGGTAGCGCGAATTGAAGCCGATCTCGATGGCGTCGGCGCTGTAATCGACGCCGAGCTCTTCGACTGCGCTGCCTGAATCCGGGTTGTTGACCGACAGTACCATCTTGCCATCGGACAGCGCCAGCTTGACCGCGCGGCCGCGCTCCGACGAGATCGTCGAGACGCGGTCGACGGCGCTCTTGAACTCGCCGCGGTCGACCTTGAGCACCTTGTCGTTGCCCTGCGGGATGACCCGCGCGTAGTCCGGGAAGGTGCCGTCGATCAGCTTGGAGGTCAGCACCACGTCGCCGATGGTGACGCGGATCTTGGTGTCCGAGAGTTCGAGATCGACGGCCGCGTCGGGCGCCTCGACCAGCTTCTGGATCTCGCCGACGGCCTTGCGCGGCACGATCACGCCGGCCATCTTCTCCGAGCCCGCCGGCGCCTCCATCTGCGACTGCGCCAGCCGGTGACCGTCGGTGGCCACCGCGCGCAGCATCGGCTTGCCGGCGACGGTCACGACGTGAAGATAGATGCCGTTGAGGTAGTAGCGCGTCTCCTCCGTCGAGATGGCGAACTGGGTGCGGTCGATCAGCTTCTTGACCGCGCCCGCCGTCAGCGCGAAGCGGGTCGGGAACTCGCCGGTGGTGAGATCGGGAAAATCCGACTCGGGCAGCACTTGCAGCGTAAAGCGCGAGCGTCCCGATTTGAGCGCCAGTTGCGACCCGTCACCGGTGTCGAGCGACACCTCGGCGCCGTCGGGCAGCTTGCGCACGATATCGTGCAGGATGTGGGCCGGCACGGTGGTGGCGCCGGCCTGGCCGATCTCGGCCGGCACGGTCTCGGTGACCTCGAGGTCGAGGTCGGTCGCCTTCAGCGTCAGCTTGCCGCCATCGGCGCGCATGAGCACGTTGGACAGGATCGGGATCGTGTTCCGCCGTTCGACGACGCGGTGCACGTGGCTGAGGGAGCGGAGAAGGTGCGATCGCTCGACGGTCGCGCGCATGGGGGACAGGCCTTCGCGGTTCAGCCGGCCGCGCGAACCGCGGCCGGGGTCGGCAAAAGTGGCCTGACCCAGCCGGATTCGCAAGGGGTGGATGCAGAATCGGCTCTCATTCGTCGATCATCCGCTTGAGCAGCTCGATCTCGTCGGCGAGCGTCATGTCGCCCTGGATCAGCCCCTCGATCTTGCGCACCGCGTGAAGGACCGTCGTGTGGTCGCGGCCGCCGAAGCGCCGCCCGATTTCGGGCAGCGAACGCGGCGTCAGCATCTTGGCGAGGTACATGGCGATCTGTCGGGGGCGGACGATGGTCCTCGTCCGCCGGCTCGACAACAGGTCCGCCTTGGAAACGTTGTAGTGGCGCGCGACGACGCGCTGGATGTCCTCGATCTTGACCCGTCGCGGCTCGCGCTGGCCAACGAGGTCGCGCAGCGTGATCTCGGCCGACAGGATGGTGACCGGCTGGCGGGTGAACTGCCATTGCGCCACAAGGCGGTTGAGCGCGCCTTCGAGGTCGCGGCCGTTCGAGGTGACCGACTGGGCGACGTATTCGAGGATCGTCTCGGGGATATCGAGCCCGGCGTTCTGCGCCTGGGCGGCGGCGTAGCGCGCCGCCACAATCTCGCGACGGAGCTGCGTATCGGGAGCGCCGATCTCGAAGGCGATGCCGCCGCGCAGGCGCGAACGTACCCGATCGTCAAGGCTTTCGAGGTCCGCCGGCGGCCGGTCGGCGGCCACCACCACCTGCCGCGCGCCGTCGATGAGCGCGTTCAGCATGTGGCAGAACTCCTGCTGGATCGTTTTGCCCTGCAGGAACTGCATGTCGTCGATCAGTAAGAGGTCGATGTCGCGCAGCGATTCCTTGAACTGGATCGCTGATTGGCTCTTCAGCGCGGCGACGAAGCGAAACATGAAATGCTCGGCGGTGAGATAGAGCACCTTCCAGCCCGGCTGCGCCAGCCGCGCGGCGCGCGTCGTCGCCTGCAGGATGTGCGTCTTGCCGCGCCCGACGCCGGCATGGATGTAGAGCGGGTTGAACTGCGTCGGCTTGCCCGGCGCGGCCTCGGCGACCGAGCGCGCGGCCGCGAAAGCCAGGCGATTGGCCGCGCCCTCGCAGAACGTGTCGAAGGCGTAGCGTGGTTCGACCGGCGAGCCGGCCAGTATGCTCTCGGTGCTGTGCTGCCGTCGCGGCGCGACGGTGGCCGGCATCGCCGGTTGCAGCATTGGCGCCGGCGTCGCCACCGGCTCGGGCATTTCGGCCTTCGGCTGGATCTTCGGCCGGGCGGCGCTGCGCACGAGAATCTCGATGCGCGCCACGCTCGCACACTCCGTCTGCCACAGCGCCAGCAGGCGCTCTTCGTAATGCGAGGTGATCCACGCCTTCAGGAATCGCGTCGGCAGCGACAGATAGACGGTGCTCACGTCCGCCTCCTCGAAGGTCGCGCGCGCGAACCAGCTATTGAAGATGTCCTCGCCCAGTTCGGCACGCAGGCGCTGTTTGACGCGCGCCCATTGATCGGCAGTCGGCAACATGGCCGTCATGCGACCGTCCTCCCCGTTGGCGCCAGTCACCCTCGGCTGGCGGTGATAGTCGATCGTCGCGGGCGTGCCGCCCAAAGGGGCGGCGTGGTCCCACGCGGCGTGGCTGTCGCTCATGATTGCACCCACGGCAGGTTCAGCGCCTTCCAGCTTCCCGGTGTGGCGCGGTGGCGATCAGGGTCGAGGCGGCCCTCGAAGCCCTGTGTGATGTTGTAGGCGCGCCGATATCCAATGGCGGTCGCCGCGATGGCCGCGTGGCGGCTGCGGTTGCCCGATCGGCAGAGGAAGTAGAGCGGCGCGTCGTTGTCCGCGCCGGCGCTGGCCAGCACCGCCTTCAGGCGTCCGATGAAATCCGGGACCAGCGCGCCGGACGGGAACTCGTCCCACTCGACCAGGAGCGGCGCCTTGCCGATCGAGGCCAGCGACGGGACGCCGACATAGGCCCATTCCGCCGCGGTGCGCACGTCGATGAGGAGCGCCTGCGGCGTCGCCGCGAGGTCGCGCCAGGCATCGTCGGCGCTAATGTCCCCGGCGTAGGCGTCGGTGTTGGCTTCCGGCATAAAAATCTCCTGCGCGTGCGATCGAAATCAGCACGCGAACCGATACTCAAAAGTGTACGGTTGACTCGGAAGGCGTCTCTATCGAGAAGCCTCAGAAATCACGCAAATAAACGCTTACCTGAAAATATGATCTACAAGACGAAGGCGCACAAAAGCGCGAAACTCGACTGAGAGTTTACTTTGTAGCATCAACCTGGCCCCTGCCGCATACTGCGCCCTAGCCAGTTAGACTGACTTTTGCCTCGGGCGCCAAAGAAACGTACACAGTCGGGCGGGTCTCTGCAATGCCTGATCGCGCCATTTGGCAACGCTGCCTGTGGCGACGGAGCAACAAGGGTGTCCGCTCCCGGTCTTAACCTGTTGATTCAATTTCACCGCGCCGCCGCATTCCGGGATGCATAGCAGCCTCATTTTTTTCCATGGCGCCCGGCCGTTCGCGCCCGATTTCTGCGGCCGCAGCCGGCCCGATGGGCTACTTATCCACAGAGCCTTGAATCGCAAGGGAAATGGATGGCAGGGCGCGGGCCGCCGGAAGCCCGGCAAACTGCGACCAAAATGTCGCAGAGCGCTTTAGCCACCAAAGAAAAAGCCCGGCTTGTGGCCGGGCTCGTAACGCGTTCGGGTCTGATGCGAGGAACTAGGCGCCGATCGCCTTCACCTTCTTCGCCAGGCGCGAAACCTTGCGCGAAGCGGTCAGGCGATGGATGACGCCCTTCGAGACGGCGCGCATCAATTCCGGCTCGGCCGCCTTGAAGGCCGCCGTCGCGGCGGACTTGTCGCCGGAGGCGACCGCCTCGTCGACCTTGCGGACGAACGTGCGAACGCGGCCGATACGGGCGGAGTTCGCCTCGGTGCGCCCGATGATCTTGCGGGTGGCCTTTTTGGCCGACCTTGTATTGGCCATGGTGTCGGAGCCTTGTGAAGCAAACGAAATCGGCGGCGGAGGGCCCGCCGCACGCTGGTTGGCGAGGCTTATAGTGGGCGCCCCGCGGCCGGTCAATGCCGGCCCTCAGCGGTTCCTGAACTGCGGCGTGCGTTTCTCGACGAAGGCCGCCATGCCCTCCTTCTGGTCGTCGGTGGCGAACATGGCGTGGAAGACACGCCGCTCGAACAGGAGTCCCTCGCCGAGCGGCGCCTCGAAGGCGCGCACCACCGCTTCCTTGGCCATCATCACGACCGGCAGCGAATAGCCGGCGATCTTGTGGGCCGTGGCGAGCGCCGCCTCCATCAGGTCGTTGGCAGGCACAACGCGCGAGACGAGGCCCGCGCGCTCGGCTTCGGCGGCGTCCATGGTGCGGCCGGTGAGGATCAACTCCATCGCCTTGGCCTTGCCGATGGCGCGCGGCAGGCGCTGGGTGCCGCCCATGCCGGGCATGATGCCGAGCGTGATCTCCGGCTGGCCGAATTTCGCATTGTCGGCGGCCAGTATGATGTCGCACATCATGGCGAGTTCGCAGCCGCCGCCCAGGCAATAGCCGGCCACCGCCGCGATCACCGGCTTGCGGCAGCGCGCGACGCGCTCCAACGCCGCGGCGTGATTGTTGACGTAGGCCTCGACATAGGTGAGCTCCGCCATCTCCTTGATGTCGGCCCCGGCCGCGAAGGCTTTTTCCGAGCCGGTGATGATGATGGCGCCGACCTTGGCGTCGGCCTCGAAGCCGTCGAGCGCCTGGTTGAGTTCGGCGATCAGCTGCGCATTGAGGGCGTTCAGCGCCTTCGGCCGGTTGAGGCGGATGATGGCCGTGCCGTCCTGCCGCTCGGTGATGATGCATTCAAAGGCCATGACGGTTTTCCCTCAACGCTGGCAGACCGGACAATAGAACGTCGATCGGCCTGAATGGACCTTGCGGCGAATGATGCCCTTGCCGCGCGGGCAGGGTTCGCCCTCGCGATCATAGACCGCGAAGGCATGCTGGAAATCGCCGAGCTCGCCATTGGTGCGGATATGATCGCGCAGCGACGACCCCCCGGCCGCGATCGCATCCTGCAGCACCTCGCGGATGGCGTCGGCAAGCCGGTCCGCCGCGGCGGTCGGCCTGCCGGTCTTCGTGGCGAGCGTCCCCGACTTGCGGTCGGGCGACAGCCGCGCCCGCCACAGCGCCTCGCACACATAGATATTGCCGAGCCCGGCGATGAGCCTCTGGTCCATCAGCGATGCCTTGAGCGGCGCGCTGCGCCCGGCGAGGAGCCTCGCCAGAGTCGCACCGCTGAGTTCGTTGCCCAGGGGTTCAATGCCCATGGCGCGAAAATGTTTCGACGTGGCGAGTTCGGCGCGCGGAATCAGGTCCATGAGGCCGAAGCGGCGTGGATCGTTGAAGACGACGCGCACACCCGTGGACATGTGGAAGACGACATGGTCGTGGGCGCGCAGCTTGGTGCGCGGATGATAATAGGTGCCGGCCGTTGTCGACGAGCCCTCCGCCTCGATGCGGAACGAGCCCGACATGCCCAGATGCATGACCAGCACCGTGCCGTCATCGAGATCGGCGATCAGATATTTGGCCCGGCGGCCGAGGGAAACCACCCGGCGGCCGGTCAGCCGGCGAGCGAAACGCGGCGGGAAGGGGACGCGCAGATCCGGCCGGCGCTGCTCGACCTTGAGGATCGTGGCGCCCTCCATGACCGGCGCGAGGCCACGGCGGACCGTCTCGACTTCTGGCAATTCGGGCAAGAGCTAACCCTTTGGCAAGGCCGCGACGATAGCCCTTCGCCGTGGCTTGGGCTATGGAGGCTCCATGCAGAACACCGGGCAAGACGGCACTTCGGACGGCGACCGCGCCTCTTTCGGCTTCCGCGAGGTGCCGACCGCCGACAAGCAGCGGCTGGTCGACGACGTCTTCGACGCCGTCGCCCGCCGCTACGACCTGATGAACGACCTCATGTCGGGCGGCGTCCACCGGCTGTGGAAGGATGCCTTCGTGACCTGGCTGGCGCCGCCGCGCCGCTCGTCCGTGCCCTTCCGCGTCCTCGATGTTGCCGGCGGCACCGGCGACATCGCCTTCCGCATTGCCGACCGCTCGCAGTCGGCGCGGGTCACGGTCGCCGATATCAATGCCGAGATGCTCGCCGTCGGGCGCCAGCGCGCCGAGGGTCGGCCCTATGCCGATCGGGTCGACTTCGTCGAGGCCAACGCCGAGGACCTGCCCTTCGAGGACGGCGAATATGACGCCGTCACCATCGCCTTCGGCATCCGCAACGTGCCGCGCATCGATCATGCGCTCACCGAGGCGTTCCGCGTTCTGAAACCAGGCGGGCGCTTTCTGTGCCTGGAATTCTCCGCCGTCGACGTCGCCGGCCTCGATCGGATTTATGAGCTGTTCTCGTTCAAGGTGATCCCGGCGATCGGCGATCTCGTCGTCGGCGATGGCGAGCCTTACCGCTATCTCGTCGAGTCGATCCGCCGCTTCCCCAATCAGGCGCGCTTCGCCGCCATGATCGAGGACGCCGGCTTCAGCCGCGTCAGCGTGCGCAATCTTTCCGGCGGCATCGCCGCCATGCATTCCGGCTGGAAGCTCTGAGAGGGACCATGGCCGGAACGCTCGCCGCGCTCTTCCGGCTGGCCGGCGCCGGCTACGTGCTGGCGCGTGAGGGCGCCTTCGCGCTGGTCGATCCCGACGAACTCCCCGCCGGCCCGCGTGCGGCGGTTCGCATCGCACGCCTGTTCGAGCGGCGCGGCATCAGCGCCGCCGACCGCGGCGAACGCCTGACCGCGGCGCTCAACCGGCTCGGTCCCTCCTATGTGAAGCTCGGCCAGTTCCTCGCCACCCGGCCCGACCTGATCGGCAAGGATGGCGCTGATGCGCTCGGGCGCCTCCGCGACGAGATCGCGCCGTTTCCCGAGGCGGAGGCACGCGCCACGATAGAGCGATCGCTCGGCAAGCCGGTCGAGGACCTGTTCGCGTCGCTATCGCCGCCGATTGCCGCGGCTTCCATCGCGCAGGTGCACAAGGCGACGCTTGCGGGCCCTGACGGCGCCCCCCGCACCGTCGCGGTCAAGGTGCTCCGCCCCGGCATTCGCAGACGCTTCAAGGATGACCTCGACACATTTTACGCGGGCGCGCGGCTCATCGAGCGCGTCGATCCGGCGTCGCGGCGCCTGAGGCCGATGGCCGTGGTCGATACGCTCGCCCGTTCGATGACGCTCGAGATGGATCTCAGGCTGGAGGCGGCGGCGCTCTCGGAGATGGCCGAGCTGACGGCGGGCGATCAGGGTTTCCGCGTGCCGACGGTCGAATGGGATCTGACCGCGCGCGACGTGCTGACGCTGGACTGGGTGGACGGCATCCGACTGTCCGACATCGCGGCGCTCGTGGCCGCCGGTCACGACCTGCCATTGATCGCGCGCCGCCTGATGCAGGCGTTCCTGCGACAGGCGCTGCGCGACGGCTTCTTCCACGCCGACATGCATCAGGGCAATTTCTTCGTCGACCCGGCCGGCGACGTCGTCGCCATCGACTTCGGCATCATGGGCCGTCTCGGCAAGGCCGAGCGCCGCTTCCTCGCCGAGATTCTCTATGGCTTCATCCAGCGCGACTATCGCCGCATCGCCGAGGTCCATTTCGCGGCCGGTTACGTGCCCGACAATCACACGGTCGACGATTTCGCGCAGGCGCTGCGCGCCATCGGCGAGCCGATCCACGGCCAGGGCGCCAGCGCGATCTCGATGGCGAAGCTCCTGGCTCTGCTCTTCGAGGTGACCGAGATCTTCGACATGCAGACGCGGCCTGAACTGCTGCTTGTGCAGAAGACCATGGTGGTGGTCGAGGGCGTCGCGCGCACGCTCGATCCGCATTTCGACATGTGGTCGACGGCGGAGCCCGTCGTCGCCGACTGGATCGAGCGCAATCTCGGACCGACCGGGCAGATGGAACGCGCGGCGGAGGGGATCGGCGCGCTCGGGCGGCTCGCCGAGCGAACTGCCGCGGCTCGCCGAGCGCGCCGAACGCCTGTCGGCCGAGATGGACCGCATGGGCGAGCACGGCATTCGTCTCGATCCCGAAACGATCGAGGAAATCGGCCGCTCTGAAGCCCGCAGCGGGCGCTGGGGCCGGGTGGCGCTGGTGGTGATTGCCGTGGTCGTCGTGGTGGCTGGACTGAAGCTGATCTTCTAGCGCCGGTTGACGGCCGGCCGCGTCGGCACGACGCTGCGGGCCATGAGCAGGGCTTTCGTCAAGGAAGATGCCGGCGGCGACGAGGGGTTGCCCGATCGCCCGGTGTCGACCCATCCGAACTACGTGACGCCCGAGGGCCTGGCACGCATCGATGCGGAACTTGCCCGGCTGAATGCCGCGGCGGTCGAGGCAGGTGACGATCGCGCCGCCCGCGCCACGGTGGAGCGTGACCTCCGCTACTGGCGCGCACGTCGCGCCAACGCGGAAGTCATCCCGCCGCCAGTCGATACGACCACGGTCCGCTTTGGATCGACCGTGACCATCGTCCGGGACGACGATCGGCGGCAGGTGTGGCGCATCGTCGGCGAGGACGAGGCCGATCCGAAGGAAGGCACGCTGTCCCACGTCTCGCCGCTGGCGCGGGCGCTGATCGGCAAGGCAGTGGGGGACACGGTAGGGATCGCCGACGGCGAGGCGGAGATCGTCGATATCGCCTGACAAGGCGGGCTAACAGATGTTGAAGCGCCCGATATATGCTGCTAACGTGCGAATTGCATTATAAAAGAGGCAAATTGGGTGACAGATAGCGAAGCCGACATGCTGCGTCGGCTCCGGCAGGCGATCGCGACGCGGATCGAGGCGCGGGGCACCACCGCTTCGGCGCTGTCCCGTGACGCAGCCCTCGGACGCAACGCCGTCAGCGACATCCTGAGCGGCAAGAGCGGCAACCCCGGACTGCTGACGCTCGAGGCAATCGCAAAGGCGCTGGATTGCGATCTCACGGCCCTGCTCAACGCTGAGGGCAGCGACACGGGCGCAGCACCCGCAAGCGGCAAATCGATTCTCCTCATCATCGGCGGCGGCATCGCCGCCTACAAGGCGCTCGACCTCATTCGCCGCCTGCGCGAGCGCGGCTTTGGCGTGCGCGTCGTGATGACGAAGGCCGCGCAGGAATTCATCACGCCGCTATCGGTCGGCGCGTTGACCGGCGGCAAGGTCTTCACCGAACTCTTCGACCGCGAGGACGAACACGACGTCGGCCACATCCGTCTGGCGCGCGAGGCCGGGCTTGTCATCGTCGCGCCCGCGACCGCCGACCTGATGGCGAAGATGGCGACGGGGCAGGCGGGCGACCTCGCCACCGCGATCCTGCTCGCGAGGCGCGCGCCGGTGCTGCTGGCCCCGGCGATGAATCCGGCCATGTGGGCGAACGCGGCCACCCGCCGCAACGCAGAGATCCTGCGCCGCGACGGCGTCCATTTCATCGGGCCGATGACCGGCGAGATGGCTGAGTCCGGCGAGGCCGGCACCGGCCGCATGGCCGAACCGCTCGACATCGTCGCCGCGGCGACGCGTATCCTGTCGCCCGTGCCGGCGCTGCTTGCCGGGCATCACGTGCTGGTCACGTCCGGGCCAACCCACGAGCCGATCGACCCGGTGCGCTATCTCGCCAACCGCTCCTCCGGCCGGCAGGGTCATGCCATCGCCGAAGCCGCCGCTGCCGCCGGCGCGCGCGTGACGCTGGTGTCCGGGCCGGTCACGGTTGCCGATCCGCCGGGCGTCACCGTCGTCCATGTCGAGACGGCGCGCGAGATGCTGGAGGCGGTGGAAGCGGCGCTCCCCGCCGACATCGCGGTGATGGCCGCCGCCGTCGCCGACTGGCGCGTCGCTACCGAGGCGAAGGGCAAGATCAAGAAGGACAAGTCCGGCAAGCCGCCGCCCGCGCTGGCGCTGACCGAGAACCCCGATATCCTCGCCACCGTCGGGCGGCACCATAAGCTCAGGCCCGCGCTGGTCGTCGGCTTCGCCGCCGAGACCGACGACCTCATGGCGAACGCGCGGAAGAAGCTCGCCGCCAAGGGCGCCGACTGGATTCTTGCCAACGATGTGTCGCCGCAATCGGGCATCATGGGTGGTGTGGAGAACGCCGTGCATCTGGTCAGCGCCGACGGCGTCGAGGACTGGCCGCGCATGCCCAAGGAAGACGTGGCGCGTCGGCTTGTCGAGCGGATTGCGGCGGCGCTCACCAAACACGGAAAGAAGACATGAAGCTGCGCGTTCTGCGGCTGCCGAACGGCGCCGGCCTGCCGCTGCCCGCCGCGAAGACCGCCGACTCGGCCGGCCTCGACCTGTGCGCGGCGGTCGATGCGCCCATGACGCTCGCGCCGGGCGCGCGCGCTCTTGTGCCGACCGGCTTCGCCATCGCCCTGCCAGCCGGTCACGAGGGACAGGTGCGGCCGCGCTCCGGCCTCGCCGTCGAGCACGGCGTGACCGTGCTCAATTCGCCCGGCACCATCGACGCCGACTACCGCGGCGAGGTGAAGGTGCTGCTCGTCAATCACGGGGACCAGCCGTTCGCCGTCACCCGCGGCATGCGCATCGCTCAACTTGTCGTCGCACCCGTGACGGGGGTCGCCCTTGTTGAAACCGACGAACTGGACGAAACCCGGCGCGGCGATGGAGGCTTCGGCTCGACCGGCGTTTCGGGTTAGAGTGCCGGTCCGGCAAGGAGGAAACATCATGGCAAAGGTATCTGCATCGGCGACGGCATCGGCGTCGGCCTCGTCATCGGCCGACAAAGGTCCGGGGCGCGGCCGCATCTACGATTCGATCACCGACACCGTTGGCGACACGCCGCTGGTCCGCCTCGATCGCATCGCGGCCATGAAGGATGTGCCGGCGCATCTGCTTGCCAAGCTGGAATTCTTCAACCCGATCTCAAGCGTCAAGGATCGCATCGGCGTCGCCATGATCGACGCGCTGGAGGAGGCTGGGCGCATCAGCCCCGGCGTCAACACGCTGATCGAGCCGACCTCGGGCAACACCGGCATCGCGCTCGCGTTCGTGGCAGCGGCGCGCGGCTATCGCCTGATCCTCGTCATGCCCGAGACCATGTCGATCGAGCGCCGCAAGATGCTGAAGCTGCTCGGCGCCGAACTGGTGCTGACCGAAGGCCCGCTCGGCATGCGCGGCGCCATCAATCGCGCCGACGAGCTGATGAAGGAGATTCCGGACGCGGTCATTCCGCAACAGTTCCAGAACCCGGCCAACCCGGCCATCCATCGCAGCACGACGGCCGAGGAAATCTGGAACGACACCGGTGGCGCGGTCGATGCCTTCGTTGCCGGCGTCGGCACCGGTGGCACCATCACCGGCGTCGGCCAGGTGCTCAAGGCGCGCAAGCCGGGCGTGAAGATCTTCGCCGTCGAACCCGCCGAGAGCCCGGTGCTCTCCGGCGGCAAGCCGGGTCCGCACAAGATCCAGGGCATCGGCGCCGGCTTCGTGCCGCAGATCCTCGACACGCACATCTATGACGAGGTGATCACCGTCACCAATGACGAGGCGCTGGAGACGGCGCGGCTGTGCGCCCGCGTCGAGGGCATCCCGGTCGGCATTTCGTCGGGCGCGGCGATCGCCGCCGCGGTCAAGGTCGGCCAGCGGCCGGAAATGAAGGGCAAGAACATCGTGCTCATCATCCCGTCTTTCGCCGAACGCTATCTGTCCACCGCGCTCTTCGACGGGCTGGACTGAGGGTCCGTGCTATTGGCTGCGGTTTTGGTTTTCCAGGGCGGGAGGGGGATCCAAATAGCGCGGCGCACGGGCAAGGAGTCGCTCGGCTTCGGCCACCATGTCGTGGACGATGTCGCTGGCTGAGCGCACATCGTGAATCAGTCCGGCAGCCTCGCCCACGAAAAGGCCGGCGCGATCCGTGTCCCCTTCGGTAAATCCGGACCAATAGCGTTCGCGCTCGGTGGCGTTCGCGTCGGGCGCCGCCAGAGCGGCCTCACGGCCGTGCCATCTGGCCACGAAACCATCGTTGAGCGCCCGCCCGCTGAAGCCCGCCGGCCAATCGTAACCGCGGACCACATCCATGACGCGGGTTTTAACGGTGACGTCGCCATTTGCCGCGAGCATCGCGTGCTGAAATTGTTGCGACACGCTGGCCTCCGTGCTGGCAATGAAGCGTGACCCAATCAGCACGCCGTCCGCCCCGAGCAGCAACGCTGCAGCAAGGCCGCGTCCGTCGGCGATGCCACCGGCCGCGACCAGCATCGTGCCTGATGCT
Source organism: uncultured Alphaproteobacteria bacterium (assembly GCA_963781775.1). Lineage (GTDB taxonomy): Bacteria > Pseudomonadota > Alphaproteobacteria > Rhizobiales > Kaistiaceae > CAVSRC01. The sequence continues at coordinate 36,354 of CAWAHE010000005.1, forward strand.
TCCCGCGCGAGAAGATCGGCAATCTCCGGCACCAGCGTCAACGTCGCACGGCTTCCACCGTGCCCGCCGGCCTCGCCGCCTTGCGCGACAATGACATCCGCGGCCGCTGCGATTGCATCCCGCGCATGCGCCAGCGTCTGGACCTGACAGATCAGTGGGATACCGGCCGCCTTGATCTGCTGCGCGAACGGAGCGGGCGAACCGAACGACAGCATCAGGGCCCTAGGTGACCGGGCAAGGACTTCGTCGAGAAGTTCAGGATTTCGTGCCAGCGACCAGGTGATGAACCCACACCCGACCGGCGCATTGCCCGCGTCGGCAAACGCTGACTGCAGCCACGCGCGGTCGCCGTACCCGCCGCCGATCATGCCCAGTCCGCCGGCTCGCGAGACGGCGGCCGCAAGCCGGCCGCCCGAGAACCATCCCATCGGGGCCAAGAGCACGGGGTGCTTGATTCCAAGCCGTTCCGTCAGACGCGTGCGAAGGGCCATCTTCTTACCCTCTGTGAGGCAATAACTCGCTTCTTTACAGCGGACAGATTGAAAAGGCGCTGTCTCGGTTGCGCCGTCGCGATGCCTTCTCTCCCATCAAGATTGCGTGAGCCGATTGCGGCGGCGTTCGCCGTCGCAGACAGTCGGCGCGGCATTTAACCGGGGAGGAAACAAATCATGAGCGCAGTCGCGGTCAACTGGCTGGCGATCATCGTCGCCGCCATCGTCAGGTTTGCCATCGGCGCGGGCTGGTACACGGCGCTGTTCGGCAAGCGATGGCGCGCGCTTCAGGGCATTCCCGAAGGCGCGTCCACGGCCGGCATGGGGCAGGCGATGATAGCGGGCTTCATCGGCGACCTAGTCATGGCCTATGTGCTGGCGCGTTTCGTCGGCCACTACGGCGCGGCCAACATCATCGACGGCGTGGTCGTCGGCTTTCTCGCCTGGCTCGGCTTCGTCGCCACCATCATGGTGGGCTCGATCTTCTACGAGAAGAAGCCCGGCGAAGTGGTCGCCATCAACGCCGGCTACCAGCTCGTCACCATCGTCGTCATGGGCGCCATCCTGGCGGTCTGGCACTAGCGACTAGGCCGGCACGACCTCGTCGCTCCACACCCGGAATCCGACGAGGTCGGTCATCCCGAACGAGTTGCTGATCGCGACGTCCGAGGCGTCACGGCCGGTCGCGATCAGCACGCGGCCGATGCGCGGCTTGTTGTTGCGCGGGTCGAAGGTGCGCCAGGCGCCGCCCAGCCACGCCTCGAACCACGCCGAGAAATCCATCGGAGCCGGATCGGGCGGCACGCCGATGTCGCCGAGATAGCCGGTGACATAGCGCGCCGGGATACCCATGCAGCGGCAGAAGGTGACGCCGAGATGCGCGAAATCGCGGCACACCCCGGTGCGCTCCTGGAAAGCGTCGGCGGCCGAGCGCGTCGCGCGCGCGAACTGATAGCCGAAGGCGATGTGGTTGTGGACGTATTCGCAGATCGCCTGCACGCGCGGCCAGCCTTCGGGCGTATTGCCGAAGAGCTGCCAGGCGAGGTCGCTCATCTTGTCGGTCTCGCAATAGCGGCTGCCGAGAAGGAAGACGAGGCACTCGGACGGCAGGTCGGGGATCGGGTGCTGGATCGCGTCCATGACGACCGGGTCGGGCAGGCCGGAATCGTGGATGATCGCGTCGGCGGTGAAGGCGGTGCGCCCGGGCTGGATGACGGTGCGCGAACAAATGTTGCCGAAGGCGTCGTTGTACCGGGTAATCGCCGACGGCGGATCGGCGGTGATCGTGTCCGGCGCGACGAGATCGGGCACGCGCGACGGATGCACGTTCAGCGACAATATCATCGGCGTCACCTGCTGGCAGGCGTAGGCGATCTCGAAACCGATCCGGATGTCCATCAAAAGCCTGACTGGCGGCGCGGCGAACGCGCCGGCCGTTCTGCGGTTGCGTGATTGGGATGGTGCAAGAAGGGTGCCCGTCCGCGGCCAACAACGCCCGCCGGGGCCGACGGTTCCACGTCTGGTCAGGCTCGTCAACGCGGCGCGCCGCGCCTAGACTGGCCGGCATGGCCTTCTCCGACGAGGAAATTGAACGCTACGCCCGCCATCTGGTGCTTGCCGAGGTCGGCGGCCCCGGGCAGCAGAAATTGCAACGCGCCCGCGCGCTCGTCATCGGCGCCGGCGGGCTCGGCGCGCCCGTCATCCAGTATCTGGCGGCCGCCGGCGTCGGCACGCTCGGCATCGTCGACGATGATGTGGTCGCCCTTTCCAACCTCCAGCGCCAGGTCATTCACGACACCGCCGCCGTTGGCCGGCCGAAGGTGGACAGCGCGCGGGATTTCGTCGCGCGCGTCAATCCGCATGTCGTCGTCGAGATGCACAAGACGCGCCTGACGGCGGCCAATGCCGGCGCGCTCGTCGCCGGCTACGACATCGTCGCCGACGGCTCGGATAATTTCGACACGCGCTACGCCGTCTCCGACGCGTGTTTCCACGCCGGCAAGACGCTCGTCACCGCCGCCGTAGGCCGCTTCGATGGCTCGCTGACGACGCTGAAGCCTCACGAAGCTGGCGCCGACGGCAATCCCAACCCGACCTATCGCTGCCTGTTTCCCGAGCCGCCACCGGCCGGACTTCTGCCGAGCTGCGCGGAAGCCGGCGTGCTCGGCGCACTGACCGGCGTCATCGGTTCGTTGCAGGCGCTGGAAGTCATCCGCGAGATCGTCGGCCTCGGCGGCGGGCTGGTCGGCAAGCTGCTTCTCTACGATGGCCTCGGCCCGCGCTTCGATACGATCAGCTATCGCTGGGATCCGGCCAATCCGCTCAACGGGCGCGAGGCGGCGGAGTAGCGCAGCGCCCTGTCCCGACGTTGATCGTCGGCCGACGCTTAACCAGCGCCGGCCGGGTGTCGTGCTCCTCGCATCGACTAGAACGGAAAGCCGCCGCGCGACCGCCCCGCCTTGTCGAGGCGGTTTTCGACTTCGTTGGCGATGTCCTCACGCGCGATGCCGATGTCGCGGAGTGCCCAGTTGGGCATGTGCTTCAGGGTGTGGCGGTAGCGGTACGCCGAAACGAAGCGCCGGATGCGGTTCGACAGGTCTTGCAGGCGCTTGGCCAGGTCTTCGATGCTGGGGGCCGCGGTCCGGGCCAAGGGATGCGGCAGCGTGACGGTCGTCATTTTCCTCTCCTCTCCACGATTTGATCGATCCATATTGATTTGGAGCGATCCAATTTCGGCTATATGTCCCTGTCGTGGGTGCCTGTCAAGAGAAAATTGATTCGATCCAATCGGGGGGCTATGGTCGCGGGATGACAAGGTCCGTCCGCCTCGTGGACATCGCCAAGGCCGCCGGCGTTTCACGCGGCACGGCGTCCAACGTCTTCAACCATCCCGACCTGGTGCGCGCCGAGGTGCGCGAACGGGTGGAGGCGGCGGCGCGCAAGCTCGGTTACGCCGGCCCCGACCCCAAGGGGCGGCTGCTGCGCGCCGGCAAGGTCAATGCCATCGGTCTGGTTCTCGCCGGTGCGCTGGGCGACGCGTTCAAGGATCCGTTCGATCAGCTCTTCATGGCGGGGATCGGCGAAGTGTGCGACGCGCACGGCGCCGGCCTTGCCCTCGTGTCCGCCCACGACGAATTGAACGATGCCGCGGCGTGGAACATCCAGTCCGCGCTCGTCGACGGATTCATCGTGCACTGCCTCGAGGGCCAGACGCGGCTCCTCGATCTCGCCCGCCGCCGCGGCCTGCCCTTCGTCGTGGTCGATGTCGATCCGGGCCCGGACGACATGGCGGTGCTGATCGACGATCGCGGCGCCGCGCGCATGCAGGCCGAACATTTGCTGGCGCTCGGCCATACCCGCATCGGCATCCTCTGCCTGGAGCTGACCGGCGAAGGCCGCTTCGGCTTCGTCGACGAAAAGCGCCGCAGCGCGTTGCGCTATTCGGTGACGCGCGATCGCCTTGCCGGATACGCCGATGCGTTTTCGTCTATTGGTGTCGACATCCGCGACGTGCCGACGATGGAGCTGGTCCTCTCGCGCGAGAAGGCCGCGATGGCGACCGCCGCCATACTGGAGCGTGCACCGGACACCACCGCGATCCTGGCGATGTCGGACGTGACCGCGCTGGGCGCGCTCGACCATGCGGCCGCGAACGGCATCGACGTGCCGGGCGCGCTGTCGGTCATCGGTTTCGACGGCATCCCGGCGTCGGAAGCGTCGCATCCACCGCTCACCACCATGATCCAGCCGATCGTCGGCAAGGGCCGGCGGGCAGCGGAGCTTGTCTTCAGCGGCGGGCCGCCGGGAATCGTGAGACTCCCCGTAGAACTGGCGGTTCGCGGCTCGACCGGGCCTGCGCCGGGTTGACGCATCGCGCCTTTATGGCGGCCGTCCAGCGCGTGCGTTGAGGCGTCCTTAACCACGTCCGGCGAAGATCGCGCACGTTGTCAGATCGCGTTGACGGGTAGGGACACATGCAGCGTCGCATCGCCGGCCGAAGCGCCATTCTCCGAAACTCGTTGGTCGGCGTCGCCCTGTCGGGCATTCTCGCCGGACTGGCACTCGTTGCGTTCGGGGGCGGCGGCTCCGCCGCGCCGCTCGATGGCAGCTCCAATTTCGGCAAGAGCGGGCTGCAGGTGCCGCGTTTCGTCAGCCTCAAGGCCGGCCGCGTCAATGTCCGGGTCGGCCCCGGCGAGGATTACAAGATCGCCTGGGTGTTCACCCGCACCGGCCTGCCGATCGAGGTGATCCAGGAATACGACACCTGGCGGCGCATCCGCGATTCCGACGGCGCCGTCGGCTGGGTGTTCAACAGCCTGCTCTCCGGCAAGCGCACCGCCGTGGTGGCGCCCTGGGCCAGCGCCGACGCCCGCCCGATTCGCGCCAGCGCCGCGGCGGCCGCGCCGATCACCGCCTACCTCGAGCCCGGCGTCATGGGCACCGTCGATCGTTGCCGCGGCAACTGGTGCCGCATCGCGGGCAAGGGTTTCGACGGCTGGATCCAGCAGGACCAGTTGTGGGGCGTCTATCCCAACGAGGAAATCGACTAGGACTGCCACGCCGGTCGTTCTGCTATCTTCGCGTGGCGATGATCTATTGTATCGGTCTCACGGTCCGTTACGAGGCGGCACTTGCCGGCCCTGCCGCGCCGGTCAAGCGTGGCGGCGAGGGCGGTGACTATCCAGGCGGCTGGGTGTGGGCGACCGTCGCCGACGCCAAACGCTTCCTCGCCATGAACGGCCTGACCGCCACGCACTCGGTCTATGGCCTGCGCGCCGATTGGGACCGGGACGCCATCGCCAACGGCGACGAGCCCTATCGGCGCCTGGCGCGCGACGCCGAGGTCGTGCGGGTTTCTGCTTCGGGAGAGGGAAACTAAGAGACCCGGCGCGCCGTAATCGGCGCGCCGGGTCTGTCATCCGGGGTACGCCCTTCGCCGCCGTCGCGGCGACGATGCCGGCACTAGCACGCGGCCAGGCAAGATGGCAGAGCCCGAAAGGAGCCCCCAGCCGTCCCCAAAAACCCTGCCTTGCTCACCATGCCGGTGGCGTTCCGAATGGCTCGACGGCCGTACGGGCACGCAAAAAAGCGCGCCGAAAGTACGGAGCCGGGCAAGCCTGAGATGTGGGTGAAATAACCAATGAGCGCGCAAAAGCGCGCCCTCCGCGGCCGTCCAGGTTTTCAACCGGAGGGCCAACGCGCGGTACGCAACGCTTACAAACTCAACGCAACAAAACATAACGGACCTGATACAGCGGCCCGCCGCACGCCAAATCCACCCGAGATTGGGCCTGTTGTCAATGGGTTGGCGGAACGACCCGCCGCCCGCGGCCTATGCGGCCGCCGGGTTCAAGCGATGCGGCGCAGCCGCACCACCACGTCCACCCGGCTGATCTCGTAGCCCGGCGGCGGCTCAGGCACCGCGCCGACGCCCATCTGGCCCGGCGGGATGTCGATCACTTCGTTGTCGTCCTCGACGAAGAAATGATGATGGTTCGACGTGTTGGTGTCGAAATAGGTCTTCGATCCATCGACCGCGACCTCGCGCAGGAGGCCCGCGCCGGTGAATTGATGCAGCGTGTTGTAGATGGTGGCGAGCGACACCGGCACTTTGTTGAGCAGCGCTTCCTCGTGCAGGCTCTCCGCCGACAGGTGGCGATTGCCGCGTGCGAACAGAAGTTCAGCCAGCGCCAGGCGCTGGCGCGTCGGCCGCAGGCTCGCTTCGCGCAACATGGCGCGAATGCGCGGACGGCTCATGGCGTCGGTGAGTGGGTGGTTCATCGTTCCTTCCGGCGATCCTAAACAGGTTCAAGGCCTGTGGAGCCTGACGCGTTCTTGCCGGAAATATAGGAAGGAGGCAACTGGCGTGCAACGCGACCCTTCCGCCCGCAGGCGAGCCGCGGGGTTTGCCGACCCGGCGCCGCGTCCGGCCGTCTTGCGCCAGAGCCGTGGATTTCGGCGGGCAGGGGGGCTTGTGGCGACCCCGGGGATGCTATGTTAAGAGGGCGCATGACCGTCCCGGCATGGGGCCACCAAGGGGCCGGGAGAAAGCGGCAAATCGGGACACGGACCAAGCAACGATGTCAGCCATTCCTGAAGCGAGGGACGACCGCCAGTCGAGCTTTGACTACGAGGAGCTGCTTGCCTGCGGCCGCGGTGAACTCTTCGGGCCGGGCAACGCGCAATTGCCGTTGCCGCCGATGCTCATGTTCGATCGCATTACGTCGATCAGCGAAGAGGGCGGCGAGCACGGCAAGGGCCATGTGCGCGCCGAACTCGAGGTGCGGCCGGACCTCTGGTTCTTCGGCTGTCACTTCAAGGGCGACCCGGTGATGCCCGGCTGCCTCGGCCTCGATGCGTTGTGGCAGATGCTGGGCTTCTTCCTCGGCTGGCTCGGCCAGCCCGGCCGCGGCCGCGCGCTATCGCTCGGCGAGTTGAAGTTTTCCGGCATGGTGCTGCCGACCGCCAAGCTGATCGAGTACGGCATCGAGGTAAAACGCGTGTTGCGTTCGCGGCTGGTCCTCGGCGTTGCCGACGGCTGGCTCAAGGTCGACGGCGTGCCTATCTACAGCGCCAAGGACCTGAGGGTCGGCCTGTTCCAGGGCGAAGCGCAGCCGGCCGTCGCCTGAGGAGGCGGGCCCGCCGCGCGACGCCGATCCGGCGTATGGGCGGCCACGCGAAGCACATAACGAGGAAGCCGATATGAATCGTGTCGTCGTCACCGGTATGGGGATCGTTTCCTCGATCGGCAATTCGACTCAGGAAGTGATGGCGAGCCTGCGCGAGTCCCGTTCGGGCATCTCGGCGGCGAGCGAATACGCCGAGCTCGGCTTCCGCTGCCATGTCCACGGCGCGCCCAATCTCGATCCGTCCGAGATGGTCGACCGCCGCGCCATGCGTTTCCACGGCCGCGGCACGGCGTGGAACCATGTCGCCATGGATCAGGCGATCCAGGATTCGGGTCTCGAGCCCGGCGATATTTCGAACGAGCGCACCGGCCTTGTGATGGGCTCCGGCGGTCCGTCGACCCGCGCGATCGTCGAAGCCGTCGATACCGCGCGCACCAAGGGGCCGAAGCGGGTCGGACCGTTCGCCGTGCCCAAGGCGATGTCCTCGACCGCCTCGGCGACGCTGTCCACGTGGTTCAAGATCAAGGGCCTCAGCTATTCGATTTCGTCGGCCTGCTCGACCTCGTCGCATTGCATCGGCAACGCCTACGAGATGATCCAGATGGGCAAGCAGGACATCGTCTTCGCCGGTGGTTGCGAGGATCTCGACTGGACGATGTCCGTCCTGTTCGATGCGATGGGCGCGATGTCGAGCCGCTTCAACGACCGGCCGGCGGTCGCCTCGCGCGCCTACGACAAGGACCGCGACGGCTTCGTCATCGCCGGCGGCGCCGGCGTGGTGGTGCTCGAGGAACTGTCGCACGCCAAGGCGCGCGGCGCGCGCATCTATGGCGAGGTCGTCGGTTACGGCGCCACCTCGGACGGCTACGACATGGTGCAGCCGTCCGGCGAGGGCGCCGTGCGCTGCATGAAGCTGGCGATGGCGACCGTCGGCGACAAGATCGACTACATCAACCCGCACGCCACCTCGACGCCGATCGGCGACCTGCGCGAGATCGAGGCGATCCGCGAGGTGTTCGGCGACAAGTGTCCGCCGATTTCGGCGACCAAGTCGCTGACCGGCCATTCGCTCGGCGCCACCGGGGTTCAGGAGGCGATCTATTCGCTTCTGATGATGAACAACGGCTTCGTCGCCGCGTCCGCGCACATCGACAATCTCGATCCCGACTTCGCCGACATGCCGATCGTTCGCGAGCGCATGGACAACGTCGAGATCGATACCGCGCTATCGAACTCCTTCGGGTTCGGCGGCGCCAACGCAACGTTGGTTCTGCAGCGCTATAACGGCTGAGTATCGGCCGGGTAACGGGGGGAAGGGACGCCAATGACCACCGGCCTGATGAGCGGCAAGCGCGGCCTGGTGATGGGGGTCGCCAACGACCATTCCATCGCCTGGGGCATCGCCAAGCGCCTCGCCGAGCACGGCGCCGAGCTTGCCTTCACCTACCAGACGCCGGCGCTCGGCAAGCGCGTCGTGCCGCTGGCCAAGTCGCTCGGCTCCGATTTCGTGCTGCCCTGCGACGTCGGTCTGACGCCGGACGCCGACGATCCCGGTTCGCTCGACGCCATGTTCGCCGCGCTCGCCAAGCGCTGGCCGTCGATCGACTTCATCGTCCACGCCATCGCCTTCTCCGACAAGTCGGAGCTGCGCGGCCGCTACGCCGACACCAGCCGCGCCAACTTCGTCAACACCATGCTGGTGTCGTGCTTCTCCTTCACCGAAGTCGCCCGCCGCGCCGCCCGGCTGATGACCGATGGCGGCGCGATGGTGACGCTCACCTTCGGCGGCTCGACGCGGGTGATGCCCAACTACAACGTGATGGGCGTCGCCAAGGCGGCGCTGGAGGCCTCGGTGCGCTATCTCGCCGCCGACTTCGGGCCAACCAACATCCGCGTCAACGCACTGTCGGCGGGGCCGGTGCGCACGCTGGCCGGCGCCGGCATCGCCGATGCCCGCATCATGCTGAGCCACCAGAATCGCAATTCGCCACTCCGCCGCAATGTCGGCATCGAAGAGATCGGCAATACCGCGGTCTATCTGCTTTCCGACCTCTCTTCGGGCGTCACCGGCGAGATCCACTTCGTCGATTCGGGTTACAACATCACCGCGATGCCGCGTGTCGATGAATTGAAGGCGGTCGAGGCCGCCGAGAACGGCGAACCCGGCGCCGAGACCGGCCCCAAGGTCGCGGCCGAGTAGGGCCTTAGCCCGCTCTCACACGTGCTTGAAGAAGAACGTCGTCGGCGCCGGCGTGCCGTCGGGCGTCAGCGCGTGGCCCGGCACGACGCCGAGTTCCGTCCAGCCGCGACTCCGGTAGAGGTGATCGCCGGCGCTTGCCGTCTGCGTGTCGAGCATCAGCAGCGTCCGGCCGAGCCCGCGCGCCGCCGCTTCGGTTGCGTCGAGGAGCCGGGTGGCGAGGCCGCGGCGGCGGGCGGACGAGTGGACCAGCATCTTGCCGACGTCGGCGCGATGCGGTGCGTTCGGCTGCGGCGCCAGCGCCAGCACGGCGGTGCCGACGATCGCGCCACGGTCTTCCGCGACCAGCAGGATGCGGCTGCCCTCGGCAATGCCGGCCACCTGGCCGCGCCAGAAGCCGGCTGCCTCCGCCATGCCGAAGCCGGCGAGAAAATTGACCGAGGCGCCGTTCGCCACGGCGTCGACCAGGATGGCGGCGAGTTCGTCGATGCGCTGGGCGGCCTCCGCACCGTCCAGCCGACGTATCGACACCGGCTCGTCCGCGCCGCTCATCCCGTGCCCCCGGCGCGCGACAGGATGACGGCGTAGCGGGCCGTGCGCTCGAACGGATTGTGGAAGCGGATCGTTCGATCGAGCCGCATGTGCAGGCAGTCGCCGGTGTCGAGGCGATGGGTGTCCTCGCCGACGGTCATTTCGATCGCGCCGTCGAGCACCCAGACGTGCTGATCGACGCCGACGAATTGCGGTCCCTTGAACGTCACCGTCGCGCCTGCCGGAAACGACACGTCGACGATTTCGGCGGGTGAACCCGTGCCGGGCGGCGAAACGGCCCGCCGGACGTAGCCGCTCGCCGGATCGCGCCATACCGCCTGGTCGGCGCGCCGGTTGAGAGGCGCCGGCGGATTTTCCGTCGATGCGAACAGCGACGACAGCGTGACGCCCAGCCCGGCGCAGACGCGGTTCAGCAGTTGCGCGGTCGGGCTCGACTGGCCGCGCTCGATCCGCGACAGCATCGCCCGGCTGACGCCGGAGCGGGCGGCGAGGTCGTCAAGGGTCAGCCCGCGCGTCGAGCGCAGCGTGCGCACCTGTTCGCCGATGTCCCGGTCAACGTCAGCGACGGTATCCATCAAACGACTATATCATTCCAATATATTAGATTCAATGAATTCCGGCGGCTTTCCGCGCTTCGGACGTCGCGTGGTAGGATTGGGTCCTGTCCCGAAGGGATTCGCGGGGAACGATCGGTGGAGAATCCGGACACGGCCGACGCGGCCGGACTGATCTATCGCCTCAAAGATCGGCCGCCATTCGGCCCCAGCCTGCTGGCGGCGGTCCAGCACCTGCTGGCGAGCGTCGTCGCCATCGCCACCCCGACGCTGGTCATCGGCCAGGCGCTCGACCTCGGCGATCGGCTTCCGTTCCTGATCTCCATGTCGCTGATGGTCTCCGGGGTTGCGACCTTCATCCAGTCGCGCCGCATCGGTCCGGTGGGCGCCGGCCTGCTCAGCCTTCAGGGCACCAGCTTCAATTTCGTGCCGGTGATCATCGCGGCCGGGTTGTCGGTGAAGCACGCGGGCGGCGGACCGGACGCCGTACTGGCCATGATCTTCGGCCTTTGCCTCGCCGGCAGCGTCGTCGAGATGGTGCTGAGCCGTTTCGTCGAGCGCCTCCGCCGCATCATCACGCCGACGGTGACCGGCACAGTCATCACCGCGATCGGCCTCAGCCTCGTCGGCGTGGCGTTCGACGAAGTCGCCGGCGACGCCGGAACCGCGAACTACGGCAACCCCGTTAATTTGGCACTGGCGCTGTTCGTCATTGCCGCGATCGTTGCGGCGAACTTCCAGCCGAACCGGACGCTACGCATTGCGGCGGTCCTCGCCGGTCTCGCCGCGGGCTGCCTGGTCGCCGCGCCGTTCGGGCTCCTCGACCTTGGCGGGCTCGCCGGCCAACCGCTGGTCGTCGTGCCGGTGCCGCTTAAATTCGGCCTCGATTTCGACGTCGCTCTCTTCGTGCCGATCGCCTTCCTCTACATGATCACGTCGATCGAAACGGTCGGCGATCTGACCGCCAACTCGGTCATCTCCGGCGAGCCCGTCGAGGGGCCGGTATATCTCGGCCGCATCCGCCGCGGCCTGCTCGGCGACGGCGTCAACTCGGCGCTCGCCGCCATCTTCAACACCTTCCCCAACACCACCTTCAGCCAGAACAACGGCATCATCCAGTTGACCGGTATCGCCAGCCGGCACGTGGCGCTGTTCACCGGACCGCTGCTCGTCCTGCTCGGCGCGGTTCCGGTCTTCGCAGCCCTGTTCACGGTCATTCCGAAGCCGGTCATCGGCGGCGCACTGCTGGTTCTCTTCGGTTCGATCGCCGCCAATGGCATCCGCATCCTCTCGACTCAGCCCTTCGACCGAAAGCGCATCTTCGTGATCTCGATTTCGCTGGCGCTCGGCGTCGGCGTCGCGCTGGTCCCTGACGCGCTGAAGCAACTGCCGGATGCGCTCCGCAACATCCTCGGCTCGTCGGTCACGGTCACCGGGCTGACGGCAATCATCCTGACTCTGGCGATTCCGGAGCCGAAGCCGGCCTCCGCAGCCACGGCAGAAAGGCAAAGCTGAGATACATCGACGCCAGCACTACGGCCATGTGCGGGAGGAGGACCGATGTCCCGGTCTCGTCCACCATGAACAGCATCACGGGCGCGTTGGAACTGGTGTGCAGGATCGCCGGCGCAGCGATCGAGTTGCCGCCGCGCTCGTAGAGCAACGCGAATGGAAAGGCGAGGAGGAGTGCGAGAACCACCGAGGCCGAACCGGCAAGCGCGCCGATAGTGAACACGAGATAGACGTGTTGAGCTGCGAACAGGAGCGCCGAGGTGAGCGCGGCTCGCGCGAACGCCTGCTCGTGCCGCAAGTGTCCGAAGACGAAGGCGCGGTGGATAACCTCCTCGGCAATGCCGTTGACGAGAACGACGCCGAGCAGGATCGGCAGCCCGTCGCGAGCGAGTCCGATCGTGGTCCCGGTGGCCCAGCCATAAGCGGGCAGGAACAGCCACATTGGCAGACTGACGATCAGAGCAACGGCGACCGCGCGTCCGGCGGGCATGACAAAGCCGAGCGCCCGCACGACCCGGCCGAAGCCCGGGCCGAACAGGATTCGCTCCGCTACCATCGTGCCGCCGACGCCAACGGCGCACAGGAGCACCTGTCGCGCCAGGAGCGGGAAATCGGGCGGCGTCAGGAATGCAGCCGCGACCAGGATCGCGATGACCGGAACCGAGCCTGCGAGCACCTTGCCGAGCATCGTCACACCGTCTCGCCGTTCGCTCAGGATGCTTTGCCGCCGACCATGACGCTTGCCACATCCCGCCGCAGCGAACGCGGCATGTCCGGTCCATGGCCGAAGCGAAGCACAAGGTTGGGCCGCCGGCCGCCAAGGCCAAGCAGCGATTGCAGTTCGCGCCGCACCTCCGGCACCTCGACCGCCTGATTGACGAAGGCGTATTTCAGGCCGTCGGCGGTGGCCTGCAGCGCCAGGCGCTGGCACGCACGCCCCGCCGCAACCCATCCAGCCTTGTCGTTCGACGGGGCGACGAGGACGACAAGGCCCGAGGACGACCGCACCTGCTCGATCACCTTCCTGTTCTCGCCATCCTTGTTGACGGCGAGGTCGTACATGATCGGCCCGAGCCAGCTCGGAAGCGTCGGATTGCCCGACGCCGCGCTGAACAGGCCGTCGCGCGCCGCGGCCGCCGCGCGGCTGTTGAAGCGTAGCCAGGATTTGAGTTCGCGCGTGTAGGCGCGATCGTCCAGTTGCGCGCTGTTGCCGGCCACCACCAGAGCGAGGATGTCCTCGCGACGCCGCGCCTCCGTTATGAAGATCGGTTCGACGCCGGCGCTGCGGACGGCGGCCTCGAGCCGCGCAATCACGCCAGACCCGACTGCCGTGCCGTCATAGGTCGCGCGCGTGCATTGGCGCTTCGGAATCGCGTCAAGCAGCGCCGTTCGCTCTACCGGTGCGGCCTCCAGCGCCACGTTGATGGAGCCATCCGCGCCGGCGTCGAACCGGATCTCGCCGGACCGGCCGCTTCCGCGCGCCGCGATGCTCAGATTTTCCGCGGCACAGCCGAGACTGGCGTAGAGGTGGTGGTCGTCTGGATCCACCACCGGCGTGCGACGCGCGATGTCGGGAAGGATGTCGACGCCCCCGTCGCCCGCGCGGAAGAGCCAGGCCTGCGTATTGTGGCTGTTGGCGGCGAGCGTTGCGTAGCGCACGAGTTCCGCAATGCCGGGGTCATCCGGCAACGGCCGGGCCTGTTCCGCGATCAGACGCTCATAATTGTTGGGACGAAGCATCTCATATGCCCCGATGGCGCCCGCGCCGGCGGCGACCAGCGCGCCGCCGACGACCACACGCCTGGTGACTGCTGCATGCATCAGCGACCTCGCCGACCGGCGCCCATGACGGGAAATCGGCTGCCGCCGCCCGGATGGCCGTCCGACGAGATTGCCGCAGAACCGGGCTCCTGAGAAGCCCGCGATCGCGCCGCGCCCCCTCGAAACCGCCGCAGTGCGGAAGATGTGTTCAATCCGTTCGAAGGGCGGCCGATTGCCGGCTTCCGGCGCTCCCGCCGACCTGCTAAGAGCCCGCCCATGACGAGCATCCCGCAGAGCAACATCCGCAATTTCGCGATCATCGCGCACATCGATCACGGCAAATCGACGCTTGCCGACCGGCTCATCCAGATGACCGGCGGCTTGAGCGACCGTGAGATGAAGGCGCAGGTGCTCGATTCGATGGACATCGAGCGCGAGCGCGGCATCACGATCAAGGCGCAGACCGTTCGCCTGAAATACAAGGCCCGCGACGGCAAGGACTATGTCCTCAACCTGATCGATACGCCCGGCCACGTCGATTTCGCCTATGAGGTGAACCGTTCGCTCGCCGCCTGCGAGGGTTCTCTGCTCGTCGTCGATGCCAGCCAAGGCGTCGAGGCGCAGACGCTCGCCAACGTCTATCAGGCGATCGAAAACAACCACGAGATCGTTCCGGTCCTCAACAAGGTCGATCTGCCGGCCGCTGAGCCGGAGCGGGTCAAGCAGCAGATCGAGGACGTCATCGGCCTCGACGCATCGAACGCCATTTCGATCTCGGCCAAGACCGGCGAGGGCGTCGACGCGGTGCTGGAAGCGATCGTCACGCGTCTGCCGCCGCCGGTGGGCGACGCCGACGCGCCGCTGAAGGCGCTGCTGGTCGACTCCTGGTACGACGCCTATCTCGGTGTCGTCGTCCTGGTGCGCGTCGTCGACGGCAAGCTCAGGAAGGGCATGAAGATCCGCATGATGCGGACCGGCGCCGTCCACGAGATCGACACGGTCGGCATCTTCACGCCCAAGCTCGTGGCCTGGGCCGAGCTCGGGCCGGGCGAACTCGGCTTCTTTACCGGCTCGATCAAGGAAGTCGCCGACACGGCGGTGGGTGATACCATCACCGAAGACCGCAAGCCGACCGCCGAGCCGCTGCCCGGTTTCCGCCCGGCCGTGCCGGTGGTGTTTTGCGGCATCTTCCCGGTCGATGCCGCCGACTTCGAGAATCTGCGCGCGGCCATCGGCAAGCTCCGCCTCAACGACGCCGCCTTCACCTACGAGACCGAAACGTCAGCAGCGCTCGGCTTCGGCTTCCGCTGCGGCTTCCTTGGTCTGCTGCATCTGGAGATCGTGCAGGAGCGGCTGACCCGCGAGTTCAATCTCGAACTGATCGCCACCGCGCCGTCCGTCGTCTACAAGATCAAGCTGACCGACGGCACCGAGGTCGAGATGCACAATCCGGCCGACATGCCGGATCCCGTGCGCATCGTCGAGATCGCCGAGCCTTGGCTGCGCGCCACCATCCTGACGCCCGACGACTATCTCGGCTCCATCCTCAAGCTCTGCCAGGAGCGCCGTGGCGTGCAGGTCGACCTGTCCTATGTCGGCAACCGCGCCATGGTGCAGTACGACCTGCCGCTCAACGAAGTGGTCTTCGACTTTTACGACCGGCTGAAGTCGGTCTCCAAGGGCTACGCCTCCTTCGACTATCACCTCACCGAGTACCGCCCCGGCGACCTCGTCAAGATGTCGATCCTGGTCAATGCCGAGCCGGTCGACGCGCTCTCGGTCATGGTCCACCGCGCCAACGCCGAGCGCCGCGGCCGCGCCATGTGCGAGAAGCTCAAGGATCTGATCCCGCAGCACATGTTCCAGATCCCGATCCAGGCCGCGATCGGCGGACGCATCATTGCCCGCGAGACCATCCGCGCGCTGAGGAAAGACGTGCTCGCCAAGTGCTATGGCGGCGACGTCACGCGCAAGCGCAAGCTCCTCGAGAAGCAGAAGGAGGGCAAGAAGAAGATGCGCCAGTTCGGCAAGGTCGACATCCCGCAGGAAGCCTTCATCGCCGCCCTGAAGATGGACGAGTAGGGCTCACGCCACCCGCTTCTTCGTGCGCGACTGCTCCGCCAGAATCTCCACCTGCGGCTGTGCCTTCGAGAACAGGTAGCCCTGCGCCTCGTCGCAGCCCTCTTCCTTCAGCCGGGCAAGATCGCCTTCCGTCTCGACGCCTTCCGCCGTGATGGTGATGCCGAGGCTGGCGCCGAGGCTGATGATCGCCTTGACGATCGCCTGCGAGTCGGCGTTGGCGCCCATGTCGCGAATGAAGGAGCGGTCGATCTTGATCTTGTCGAAGGGAAACGAGCGCAGGTAGCTCAGCGACGAGTAACCGGTGCCGAAATCATCCATGGAGATGTGGATGCCGTGCGCGCGCAGCGCATGCAGCGTCGCCAGCACGACACCTGTGCGGTCGAGGAGCAGCGTTTCGGTAATCTCCAGTTCCAGCCGGTTCGCCGGCAGGCCGGAACCGGCCAGCGCCTCGCGGACGATCGCCAGCAGGTTGCCGTTGCGGAACTGGAGCGGCGACAGATTGACCGCGACCTTGAGCGGCGCCGGCCACTTGGCGGCGTCGGCGCAGGCACGCTTCAGCACGAAGGCCCCGAGTTGGCCGATCAGGCCGGTGTCCTCGGCGACCGCGACGAATTCGGCCGGCGGGACCATGCCGCGCTCGGGATGGCGCCAGCGGACCAGCGCCTCGTAGCCGATCGTGTCGCCGCTGGCGAGGTTGACCAGCGGCTGGTAGTGCACGGCCAGGTCGCCCGATTTCAGCGCGGCGCGGAGGTCGACCTCGAGCCGCCGGTGGGCGCGGGCGCGCGCGTCCATCTCCGCCTCGAAGAAACGGAATGTGCCTTTGCCTTCGTCCTTGGCGCGATAGAGCGCCATGTCGGCGTTCTTGAGAAGCTGGTCGGGGCCGCCACCGTCACTGGTGGCAATGGCGATGCCGATGCTGGCGCCGGCGGTCACCAGGTTGCCATCGAGGTCGATGGGCTCGGCGAGCACCGCCAGCAGGCGGCTGGCGAGCCCGGCAACTTCCGCCGCTTCGGTCACGTCGGCCTGCAGCACGGCGAACTCGTCGCCGCCGAGTCGCGCCACCAGGTCCTCAGGGCGGATGACGCCGCGCACCCGTTCCGCCACGGTCTGCAAAAGCATGTCGCCGACCGGGTGGCCGAGCGTGTCGTTGACGGTCTTGAAGTTGTCGATGTCGATGCACAGCGCCGCCAGGCCCGTGCCGTTCCGCTTCAGCCGCGCGAGCATCTCTTCCATGCGCTCGCGCAGCATCAGCCGATTGGGGAGGCCGGTCAGCGCGTCGTGATGCGCCATATGGGCGATGCGCGCTTCGGCGCGCTTGCGTTCGGTGATGTCGACCGCCGCCATCAGCACCGCCGGCACGCCTTCATGCGTGAGGTGCCGGGCAAAGACCGCCACGTCGATGGCGCTGCCGTCCGCCTTGCGGTGCCGCCAGGTGCGGCCGGCCTGCCAGTCCTCGGGTGCGTCGGCGATCGCGGCAACCGCGCAATCGTCGTCTGCTTCGTGGATGTCGGCAAAGCGGGCCGATACCAGCCATTCGCGTTCGTAGCCGTAATGCGCGACCGCCGCATCGTTGACCGCGAGGATCCGCTCGTCGTCGACGGCGCAGACGAACATCGGCACGGGGTTGGAATCGAAGAGCAGGCGAAACGAAGCCTCGCGCTGCTTCATCTCTGTGATGTCGACGCGCAGGCCGATCGTGCCCCCGTCGCTCGTCCGCCGCTCCTCGATCAGCACGACGCGCCCGTCGGCGAGCACCTGCTCGTGGCGCTTGCCGGGATTCTTCAGGAGGTCGAGCCGCTCCGCCAGCCACGCCTCCTCGCGCCCGATGGCGGTGGGGTAGTCGCCGCGCGCCACGCCGATGCGCAGTGTGTCTTCAAGCCTGGCGCCGACCTGGAAAAGGTCCGCGCTCGCCTTGTAGATGTTGGCATATTGCTGGTTCCAGAGAATGTAGCGCCCCTCGCTGTCGAGAAAGACGATGCCTTCCGGAAGGATGTCGATGGCTTCGCGCAGGCGCCGCTCCGCGGCCTCGGCGCCGAGCCGCGCAGGAACTTCCGGCGCTTCGTGACCGCCCGTCTGCGAATCCGGATTGTCTCCTTGTCCATCGATCGAATGCATCGTCGTCGCGCCCCCATGCACATGTCTTCGCTCTGTGTAGCGACGGCCGATTAAGGCCCGGTGAGCAGCGCCTGGCGCTGCGCCGCGCGCGGGCACAGGACTCTCCGACGAGTGCACACCGCTTATGCAAACAAGTATGCAAGCCGGCCGCGATTGCCGAAGCGACGGGCAGCGCCTACGCGAAAGAGATGCCGGACTCGGCACATTCGACAGGGAAAAAGCACGCGCAATGTCGCTTGCATCATTTGTCGCCATTTGCGCCGATGGTTAAGCCGCGATTGACGCGCGCCGTCGAAACGCCATCGCGGGGGTTCCGTTGTCGTGACGGCTGGTCTCTACTCTCGGCATGACTGACACGCCGCTTCCCATGTCACCCGACGGCTGGGCCTTCTTTCTCGACGTCGATGGTACGCTGATCGATCTCGCCGAAACCCCGGACGGGGTCGTCGTGCCGCCCGACCTGCCGGCGATGCTCGACCGTCTGGCGGAACGCGCCGGCGGTGCGGTCGCGATCGTTTCCGGCCGCGCGATCGCGGCACTCGACCGGCTGCTCGCCCCCGCGCATCTCGCCGCCGCCGGCGCGCATGGGGCCGAGCTGCGATTGGCCGGTGGCGCGGTCGAGACGGTCGCCGGCCCCGCCCTCGACGGCGTACGGACGCGGCTCGCGACCCTCGCCGCGCGCCATCCGAAACTGCTCGTCGAAGACAAGGGCGTGGCGATCGCCGTGCACTATCGCGCCGACCCGCAACTGGGCCCTGTCATCGGCTCCGCGCTCGACGAGATGGTCGCCAGCCACGACGGCCTTCACGTTCAGCCGGGCAAGATGGTGTTCGAGGTGCGGCCGGCCGGCGTCGACAAGGGGCGTGCGGTTACCACGCTCATGCAGACAGCGCCATTCGCCGGCCGGCGGCCACTCGCAATCGGCGACGACCTGACCGACGAGACCATGCTGGCCGCCGCCCGCCGGCTCGGCGGCATGGGCGTCTGGGTCGGCGCCACGATGCCGCCCGGTGGCGCGGATGCGCGCCTCGACGGGCCAGAATCGGTCCGCCGCTGGTTGCGAAAGCTCGCCGGCGACGCCATATAAAAGATACGCACGCGGCAGTAGTGTTTGGGCGCGCGTCCGCGGGTCCGCGGGCATAAAAACTGCAAATTTCGTGATTATTGTCGCGCCGGCCGAAACCGAAACGCGCGTCAAACGTTGGGAAATGGGGTCAAGAGCCGCCCGCACGCCACAATCGGGGGATTTATGAGTCGTCTCGTTATCGTATCCAATCGCGTTCCGCCGCCCGGCGACAAGTCGGCCAGCGCGGGCGGATTGGCGGTGGCGCTCAAGGCGGCCCTGCGAGAGCGTGGCGGGCTGTGGCTCGGCTGGTCCGGCGAGACTGCCGAGGGCGAGGACGAGCCCGAAAGTTTCAAGATCCACGCGCGCACCGAGGGCAATATCGATTTCGCTCTCGTCGATCTCACCCAGCGCGATCTCGACGAATACTATAGCGGCTTCGCTAACCGGGCCCTCTGGCCGCTGCTGCACTATCGGCTCGATCTCGCCGATTTCGATCGTCACGACGTGTCGGGCTATTTCCGCGTCAACGCGTTCTTCGCCAAGGTGCTGGCGCAGCGCCTGCGTCCCGATGACGTCATCTGGGTTCAGGATTACCATCTGATCCCGCTGGCGGCCGAGCTGCGCGCGCGCGGCGTCACCAACCGCATCGGTTTCTTTCTCCATATTCCGTGGCCGCCCCCCGACGTGTTCTTCGCCATGCCGGTGCACAATCGGCTGCTCGAAGCCTTCACCGCCTACGATCTGATCGGATTCCAGACAGAATGGGACGCGGAGAATTTCGCGAATTGCCTGCGCCGCGAGGGTATCGGCAAGGAGACCGAGAAAGGCGTCATCCGCGTCGGCACGCGCGAATTCCGGATTGGCGCCTTCCCCATCGGCATTGAGACGGCCGAATTCGCGCAAGCCGCGAAGGTCGCTGCCCACAATCCGCTGATCAAGCGCATGGTGGAAAGCCTCGGCGAACGGCAGCTGATCATCGGGGTCGACCGCCTCGACTATTCCAAGGGCATCGATCACCGCATGCTGTCCTATGAGCGGTTCCTGCGTAACAACGCCGGCTACCACAACAGGGTCACCTATCTTCAGATCACGCCGAAATCGCGCTCTGACGTGCCGGAATACGCCGAGATGCAGAGCCAGGTCGCGGAAACCGCCGGCCGCATCAACGGAACCTACGGCCAGCTCGACTGGACGCCGATCCGCTACATCAACCGCACGATCAAGCGGGCGACGCTCGCCGGGCTGTACCGAATGAGCGATGTCGGACTGGTGACGCCACTGCGCGACGGCATGAACCTCGTCGCCAAGGAGTTCGTGGCCGCGCAGGACGGCGACGATCCCGGCGTGCTGGTGTTGTCGACCTTCGCCGGCGCCGCTCGCGAACTCGACGGAGCCCTGCTGGTCAATCCGTATGACCTCGAGAACACCGGCAACACCATCGCACGCGCCCTGTCGATGCGGCGCGAGGATCGCGTGGCGCGCTGGCGCTCGATGTTCGACACGCTGATGGGCAATGACGTGTCGAAATGGGCGGAGGTCTTCCTGAACGCGCTGGAGGGCGCCGAAGACCCGGTGCCCGCCATCTTCAAGGCGGCAAGCTAGCCCGCCAGCCACTCCTGCGCGGCCGCGATTTCGCTCGGCGGGAAGACCCTGAGCGCGGCCGGCATCAGTCCCTCCATGGCGTGAACCGCGCGATTGTATGGCCCGTCTTCGGCGACGAAGGCGATCTTCTCGAAATGCGTGAAGTGGCGTGTGCCGAACACCGCCTCGTCATAGAGCCCGCCGCGATCGTAGCCGGCGAAATCGTTCGCCGCGACGTACAGCAGCCGAACGCGGCTTCCGGTTCCCACGGCCAATTCGATGGTCGGCTCCAGCACGCCATGGCGATCGTCGACGGTCACATGGCCGCTCGCCACGAAACCGATGGTGCCGCCGGGCAGGTTTTCAATTCGCGTGAACATCGTGAACCCTCCTCGAACGCCGCCCTCCAGCGTTCGATAGACGGGCTGTGCGATGGTTTGTTGACCGATCGGTGATTTTTCTGTGGCCGCGGCGTCAGGCCGCCAGCCACGCTTTCGCCTCGGAAAGCTCCGCGACCGGGAACGTCTTCACTTCGGCAGGCATCATCACGCCGAATGCGTGGACGAGCGCGCGATAGGTCGAATCGTCGGACACAAAGGCAACCTTCTCGAAATCGAAAAAGTGCCGGAAGCCGAACGTGGTGTCGTCCACCACCGCGCCGACCTCATATCCCTGGAATTCAGGCCCGGCGAGAAACAGGAAGCGCAGCTTGCCGCCTTCGGCGATCTTGGCCTCGACTTCCGGAATGAGAACCTTGCTGTAGTCGTCGGCCGAAATCTTGCCGACGGCGGAGTACCCGATGACGCCGGGCGGCAGGTCGAAGATGGGCCTGAACATGATTGTGCCTCCGTTCCTGATTTAGGGGATCAATACCGCCGCGCCGACGAGGCGCCCGTTGCGCAGGGCATCGAGGGCCGCGTTCGCCTGTTCGAGCGGGAATGGCGTGACGCTGATTTCGATCGGCGCCTCCGCGGCGATCTGCATGAATTCCTCGCCATCGGCGCGGGTGAGGTTGGCGACCGAACGGACCACACGCTCGCCCCACAGGATATCGTATGGAAACGATGGAATGTCGCTCATGTGGATGCCGGCGGCAACGACCACGCCGGCCTTGCGGACGGCGCGCAGCGCCGCGGGGATGAGCGGGCCGACCGGCGCGAAGATAATGGCGGCGTCGAGCGGCTCGGGCGGCATTTCGTCAGATCCGCCGGCCCAGGTGGCGCCGAGGCGCCGGGCGAAATCCTGCGCGGCCGTGTCGCCCGGGCGGGTGAACGCATACACGCGCTGGCCCTGGTGGCGGGCAACCTGCGCCACGATGTGCGCAGCCGCGCCGAAGCCGTAGAGGCCGAGCGCGTCGGCCTTGCCGGCCATGCGATGGGCGCGATGCCCGATCAGCCCGGCGCAGAGCAGGGGTGCGGCTTCCGCGTCGCCGTATTTTTCAGGCAGGCGGAAGCAGTAACGCCGGTCGGCGACGACGGACTCGGCATAGCCGCCGTCGCGGTCGCAGCCGGTGAAGTGGGCGGTGTCGCAGAGGTTCTCCATGTCCGACAAGCAGAAGCGGCAATGGCCGCAGGTCCAGCCGAGCCACGGCACGCCGACGCGCTCGCCGATGGAGAAATCGTCGACTCCCTCGCCGAGCGCCGTCACCCGGCCGACGACTTCGTGTCCGGGCACGATCGGGTAGTGCGTCTGCGGCAATTCACCGTCGACGACGTGAAGGTCGGTGCGGCACACGCCACACGCCGACACCGCGATCTGGACCTGACCCGCGCCCGGCCGGGGTTGCGGCCGTTCGGCCAATCGCAGGGCCCGACCCGGGCCATCGAGCACCATTGCGCGCATGGCAGCCAATTTCGGTCGTTGATTGCGGACGATCAACCCTGTCCGTCGGAAAAGACCAGCCACCCCCGTGTGGAGGGCGGCCGGTCCATGCGTCGCAGGCAACAGGCGGGGGAGGAAGGGCCAGTCGCTTCGGCGCGAGCGTTTGCCGTCGCCCTTTTTCGCCGGGGTTCACCCGCTGCGCCTTGATGCAGCGCAACCGCCAGCACGGCCGCGACCGCGTCTTGCTAGGGTCCGGACGGCTCGCCCGGGCGGTTGTCGAGGTTGGCGGTCAGGTCGAGGCCGAGGTAGCGGTCAAGCAGGGCGCTGTCGTTCAAGAGGTCGGCCGATCGCAAATGTCGGGCGATCACGCCGCGTTCGAGCAGCACCGCATCCTCCGTCAGGCCGAGCGCCGCCTGGGCATGTTGCTCGACCAGCAACAGCGCGGTTCCCTCTTCCCTTGTCATGCGCCCGATCGCGGCGATGAGTTCCTCGACGATGATCGGCGCCAACCCCTCCAGCGGCTCGTCGAGAAGCAGGGCCGACGGGTTCGTCATCAGCGTCCGCGCGATGGCCAGCATCTGCTGTTCGCCGCCGGACAGATGGTTGCCCATGTGGGAGCGGCGCTCCTGGAGGCGCGGGAACAGGCGGAACACCGCCTCCAGATCCCAGCGGCCGGGCCGTTCCGCGACGGTCAGGTTCTCCGCGACCGTCAGCGAAGGAAAGATGTCGCGCTCCTGGGGCACCCAGCCGAGACCCATCTGCGCCCGCACGTGCGGCGGAAGGCCGGAGACGTCGGTGCCTTTGAACCGGATCGAACCGCGCTGCAGCGGAACGAAGCCCATGATCGTCAGCAGGAGCGTCGTTTTGCCCGCTCCGTTTCGCCCGAGCAAAGCCAGGCTGCCGTTGGCCGGCAGGGACAGCGATATGCCGTCGAGCACGACGGCTTCGTCATATCCGGCGCGAATGTCGGCCAGTTCGAGGAGCGGCTCAGCCATGGCGACCGGTGCCGAGATAGACTTCGCGCACGCGCGGGTCGTTGCGCACGACCTCGGGCTCGGCCTCGAGCAGCACGCTGCCCTGGACCAGCACCACGATCCGCGATGCGAAACTGAAGACGATGTCCATGTCGTGCTCGATGAAAAGCACGGAGATGTTCTTCGGCAGGGCCGCGATGACGCCGAAAAGGACCGAACTCTCGTCCTTGGGCACACCCGCCGCCGGCTCGTCGAGGAGCAGGACCTTCGGTTGCGTGGCGAGCGCCAGGGCGATCTCCAGCAACCGCTGCTGGCCGTAGGGCAGGGTGCGGGTGGTTCGCGTCGCGACGTCGTCGAGCTTGAGCTGCTGCAATATGGCGAAGCTCTCGTCGATCGCGCGGCTTTGGGCGCCAAGCGCCCGCCAGAACTGCCCTGCGGTGCCCTCGCGCTCGCAGACGGCGAGCATGACGGATTCGATCGGCGTGAGATCGGGGAACAGCGTGTTGATCTGGAAGGTGCGCGTCAGCCCGTGCCGCACCCTGGCTGCGATGGGCGCAGCCGTCACGTCCGTGCTGCCGAGCAGGATGCGACCCGAGTCCGGCCGAAGCTGACCGGTGATCAGATTGATGAGCGTGGTCTTGCCGGCGCCGTTGGGGCCGATCAGCGCATGGCGCGCGCCGACCGGCAGTTCGAGGAAGATATCGCGCGCGACGCCGAGCGAACCAAAGTTCTTCCTCAGTGCCTCGACGCGCAGCGCTGGCTCCGCCGTGTCGGTCATCGCCGTCTGCCCAAGAGGCGCGTCAGTCCGCCGAGGACGCCGCGCGGCATGAAAAGGACGACCAGCATCAGGATGAGGCCGATCCAGAAGTACCAATATTGCGGATTGATACCGGCCAGGCGGTCGCGCGCGACCAGGAACACGATGGAGCCGACAATGCCGCCGTAAAGCTGGCCGGCGCCGCCGAGGATCAGCATGACGAGGACATCGGCCGAGCGCTGGAAGCTCAACGTGTCGAGCGACACGGTGTTGGTGGTCTGGGTCAGCAAGGCGCCGGCAACGCCGGCCATTGCCGCCGCGATCGTGTAGATCTTCTGCAGGTGCCGCCGGTAGTCGGATCCGATCGCCGGCATGCGCTGCAGGTTCTCGCGGGCGCCACGCAACGCCAGTCCGAAGGACGAGTGAACAATCCGGCGGCTGGCCAACACCCCAAGGAAGAGAAGGGCGAGGGTGTAGCCGTAAGCGGTCGTCCCCCACAGGTCGAATTCGAAGAAGCCGAGAATCGGCCAGGTGTCTATGCCGCGCAGCCCATCGGTGCCGCCGGTCAGCCACGCCATCGCGTTGGCGAGTTCGTAGAGGAGAAGTCCGAGTCCGAGGGTGATCATGAGCAGCGCCAGGTGGCGGACACGCACGATCGGGAAGCTCACCAAGTATCCGGCCGCCGCAGCGACAAGGCCGGAAATGATGAGGCCGGTCAGCGGCTCGCCCCAGCCATGGGCGCTGATGATGGCGGCCGAATAGGCGCCGATGCCGAAGAACATCGCGTGCCCGAGCGTCACGCTGCCGGCATAGCCCAGCACCAGATCCAGCGAGAGCGCGAAGAGCGCGGCAATGGCGACCTGGCTGGCGAGCGGCAGGTAATCCGTGAAAACGAAGAAGGGCGCGAGCGTCGCGAGCCAGAACGCGATTTCGTACACCGACCATCGGCTCCGGCTCCTCAGCCAGGGCTGCGGCGCCAGGTGAGCCTGCGTCGGGTCAGCCATTGGCCCTGTCACCGATTGCCGAACAGGCCGAGGGGCCTCACGAACAGGACGGCAACCAGCATCAGGTAGATGAGGAACGATCCCGCTTCGGGCACGAAGTACTTGCCGGCGACATCGAAGATGCCGAGCAGGGCGGCGGCGACGAACGAGCCGGCGATGGAGCCCAGCCCGCCGACCGAAACCACGATCAGCACGTAGACGAGGTAGTGGAAACCGAAAGACGGATCGAGACCGACGACCTCGACGGCAAGGGCGCCGCCAAGCCCGGCAAGCCCGCTGCCGATGGCAAAGGTCGTCGCGAAGATGCGATCAACGTTGAGGCCAAGCCCCTGCGCAACGCGCTGGTTGTCGACCGCGGCGCGGATCCGTGCGCCGAAGCGGGTGCGCTCCAGGCCGAAGAAGAGCAAGGCGACGATGGCCAGCGACACCACGATCAGGAAGATGCGATAGACACCAAGCCGCAGGCCGAGAACCTCGACCGAGCCGCGCAGCCATTCCGGTGTCGGCATCACCTGCTGCACGGTGCCGAAGAAATACGTGGCGAGCGCCGCCGCGACGAACACGACACCGATGGTGAACAGCACCTGGTTGAGTTCGCCGGCCTTGTACAGGTGCCGGAAAAGCGTCCGCTCGACGACGACGCTCAGCACCGCCGCCACCACGAAAGCGGCCGGCAGGGCCACCAGAAACGGGAAGCCCAGCATGCGCATCGACATGACGGCGACATAGCCGCCGAGCATGCCGAATGCGCCATGGGCGAGGTTGATGAAGTTCATCAGCCCCAATGTGACCGACAGGCCCACCGACAGGACGAATAGAAGCATCCCGAAGGCGAGCCCGTCGAACACGACGATGGCCAGCCGCGCGAGCACGGCTCAGGCCATCGTCCGTCGATTACTTCGCACCGTGCAGCGGATCCTTCACGTTCGGGATCTGGTCGATGATGACGTTCTGGAGCTTGCCATCGACGTCCTTCACTTCGCGGATATAGACGGTCTGCACGACGTCGCGGGTCTCCGGGTCGATGGACATCGGCCCGCGCGGGCTGTCCCACGACATGCCCTTCGCGGCTTCCACCAGCGCATCGCCGTCGGCATTGCCGTTCGTCTTCTTCAGCGCCTCGTAGATGAGGTGCATGCCGTCATAGCCGCCGACCGAGAAGAGATCGGGGGTCCGGCCGTTGTTGGCGTCTCCGAAGGCCTTGACGAAGGCAACGTTAATCGGGTCGTCACGCTCGAGCGTGTAGTGGAAGGTCGTGATGATGCCCTTCGCGTTGGCGCCCATGCTCTCGATCGCTTCAGGCTGGGTGAGTTCGCCCTGACCGAACACCTTGACGGCGGGCGGCAGCAGGCCCTTGTCCGCAAGCGCCTTGCCGATCGCCGCCGGCTGGGCGCCGCCGGGAATGAAGATGTAGACGGCCTGCGGATTGGCGTCCTTCACGCGCTGCACGAAAGCGGAGAAATCCGGGTTGGCGACCGGTGTGCGGTCCGATCCGACGATCGTTCCGCCGGCGGCGGTGAAGGTCTTGGAGAACGAGGCCTCGGCGTCCTTGCCGGGACCGTAGTCGGAGACGAGCGTGTAGACGTTCTTCGCGCCGCCCTTCTCGTAGGCCCAGGTGCCGAACGCGCTATTGACCTGCGGGATCGTCAGCGAGGTGCGCACGATGTAGGGCGATTGCTCGGTGATGATGGAGGTGGCCGCGTTCATCACGACCATCAGCTTCTTGCCCTGCTTCGACATTTCCGCAGCGCCGAGCGCTTCGGGCGTCAGGGCGAAGCCGGCGAGAATGTCGACCTTGTCGCGCACGATCAATTCCTGCGCGAGACGCTTGGCGACGTCTGGCGCCGGACCGCCGGTGTCCTTGCGGATGATCTCGATCTTCTTGCCGGCAACCGTGTCGCCGTTCTGCGCCATGTAGAGCTTGATGCCGGCATCGAGCTGGTTGGCAGCGTCCGCGAACGGACCCGAGTAGGGCAGGATCACGCCGATCTTGACGGTGTCCTGCGCCATTGCGCCCATCGACCAGGTCAACCCCAGTCCAAGCGCCGCAATGACTGCTTTGCTCTTCAACATAATCAAGAACCCTCCCTTTTGTCGTTCGTCCCCTATGCAGACTCATACACAGAACAAGGTCATGCGCGAAGGCTTGCCATCGTATCGCGCGGGCGTCTGTGCACCCATTTTTGCGGGCGCGCAGCCGCCCTCACGCCGACTATAACACCCGCCCAACGGGTCGCATAACGAACAGAAGTTCGATTATCGAACAGATTTTCGCCGGATTTCCGCCAATGAGCGTTTGTTGTCAAACAAAACACTAACGCAGGCGAGGCTTTTCCGTCAGACTTCCCACCATGGCAGACGGCTGTCCGGGAGGGATGTTCGCCGCGCCAGCTCCAGGGAGGAGATTCACGATGGTCAGATTCGCT
The DNA here is from genome assembly GCA_963781775.1 of uncultured Alphaproteobacteria bacterium. Lineage (GTDB taxonomy): Bacteria > Pseudomonadota > Alphaproteobacteria > Rhizobiales > Kaistiaceae > CAVSRC01. Next base: position 63,876 of record CAWAHE010000005.1, read on the forward strand.
TCGACGATGGCGGCGGCGGTTGTCGCCGGCCTGCTGATGGGCGGCGCCGCGCTCGCCCAGGACAAGATCAAGATCGGCTACGCCGTGTCGCTGTCCGGGCCCAACGCGGCCGGCGCCAGCATCACGACCGTGCCCAACTACAAGCTCTGGTTCCACGACATCGAGGCCGCCGGCGGCATCAAGCTTGGCGACAAGCGCGTGCCCATCGAGGTCGTCGAATACGACGACCAGTCCAGCAACGAGGAACTCATCAAGGCAGTCGAGCGCCTGGTCAATCAGGACAAGGTCGACATCCTGCTGTCGCCGTGGGGCACCGGCATGAACCTCGCCGTCGGGCCGACCTTCAACAAATACGGCTACCCGCAACTCGCCGCCACCGCCGCCACCGATCATGCCTACGAGATGGCCCAGCGCTGGCCGAATTCGTTCTGGATGCTTGGTACATCGACCATGGGCGCCAACGCGCTGGTCGAGGTGCTGAACAAGCTGCACGGCGCCGGCAAGATCAACGAGAAAATCGCCATGGTCAGCGTCGCCGACGCCTTCGGCATCGAGCTGTCGGCCGCCGCCCGCCCGGCACTCGACAAGGCCGGCTTCAAGCTGGTCATGGATGAGAGCTATCCGATCACCACGCAGGATTTCTCGCAGCTGATCAATCAGGCCAAGGGCAGCGGCGCCGATACCTTCGTCGCCTTCAGCTATCCGCCTGATACGTTCGGCCTGTCGGGCACCGCCGTCGCGCTCGCCTACAATCCGCCGGCCTTCTACACCGCCGTCGGCACGGCCTTCACGATCTACAAGGACGCCATCATGCACGACAACGTCGACGGCGTTCTCGGCATCGGCGGCGTCAATGTCGACGACCCCAAGTTCCAGGCCTATCGCAAGCGCCATCTCGAAGTGACCGGTCAGGAGCCCGACCGTTGGGCGAGCCCGGTGACTTACGCCAGCCTTGAGATGCTGCAGCAGGCGATCGAGCGGGTCGGCAAGATCGATCGTCCGGCGATCATCAAGGAACTGCAGACCGGATCGTTCGATACCGTTTCCGGCACCATCAAGCTCGACCGCAACGTCAACACGCACGTCTGGTGGGCGGGCCAGTGGCAGGATGGCGACTTCCACGGGTTGGCACCGGCCGACATGGGTGGCGCCAAGGAGCCGATCGCTCCGAAGCCGGCCTGGAAGGCCGCGAAGTAGCTCCCTGAGGGCGCATGTCGCTTGGCAAGACCGACCGACCCGATCTCGTCCCTCCCCCCTTGCGGGGGAGGGCTTTGCGCCTTGGCGAGCCGAGCGAGCTTAGGCGCGAAGGGAGAGGGGTGGACGCGCGGACTCCGTATTGCCCCCCTCTGGCTTCGCTAACGTCGCGCGGCGCGCGCCGCAAGCTTCGCCGTCTCCCCCGCAAGGGGAGAGAGGGTGCAAGACAACCTGCACCTGACGGCGTTCGGATCGTCCCGGCGTCATGATCGCCGTCGACATCATCGTCTCCGGATTCATTCTGGGAGGCATGTACGCGATGGTCGCACTGGGGCTGACGCTCCAGTACGGCGTCGCGCGCATCATGAATCTCGCCTACGGCGAATTCCTCATCGCCGGCGCTTTCGCCGCCTGGTGGCTCTACGCCGCCCATGCGGTGAACCCGATCCTCGGGCTCATCGTCATCGTTCCCATTGCCTTCTTCGTGAACTGGCTCGTCTACGAACTGCTGCTGATGCCGCTGGTGCGCCGGGCGAAGCATCGCGAACAGCTTGAGGGCGACTCGATCCTGTTCACCTTCGGGCTGCTTTTCGTGATGCAGGGGATCGGCCTCGCCGTCTTCGGCAACCAGCTCTACAGTTACGTCTATCTCGCGGTTCCCGCCGACATCCTCGGCCTGACGGTGCCCGCCAACCGGCTGGTCGCGGCGGCCTTCGCGCTGGTCGTCGGCATCGGGCTCTACGTCGCGCTGACCCACACGCGGTTTGGCGCGGCGATGCGCGCCGTCGCCGTCGATCCACGCTCGGCACGGCTGGTCGGCATCGACGTGACGCGGGTGTCAGGCCTTGCTTTCGCCGCCGGCGGAGCACTCTGCGCCGCGGGCGGCGCGCTCGTCTCGATGTTCCTCACCTTCAGCGTTTCCGGCGGCGTCATCTTCACCATGAAGGCGCTGGTCGTCGTCATCCTCGGCGGTGCCGGCAACCTGCTCGGCACGCTCATCGCCGGACTGATCCTCGGCGTCGCCGAGATCGCCGTCGCCCGGCTGGTCGATCCGGGCCTGACGCTTGCCGCCAATTTCGCGATCTTCCTCGCCGTTCTGCTGATCCGGCCGACCGGCCTGTTCGGACATTCGGCGTGAACGCACGGCGTCTGTGGCAGGTGCCGCTGCTCATCGTGGCGGTCGCGGCGATCGCCGCCTTTCCGCTGGTCGCCAACGGCTACTACATCTCGTTCGGCATCAACATGCTGCAATACGTGGTGCTGGCGACCGCGTGGACGCTGTTCTCCGGGCCGACGCGCTACATCTCGCTCGCGACCGCAGCCTTCTTCGGCGTCGGTGCCTACACCATGGCGGTGCTGTCAGAGGCGCTGCCGCTGCCCGCCGTCATCGCCGTCGCGGCGCTGGTCGGGGTCGCCGTCGCCCTCGTCGTCGGCCTGGCGACGCTGCGCCTGCGCGGCATCTTCTTCGTCATCTTCACATTCGGTCTGGCCGAACTGATCCGCCAGATCGTTTCCTGGTACGAGATCAAGGTCTCGCACACGGTCGGCCGCTACATCTTCCTCAATATCGGCCAGGAGCAGATCTTCTGGGAACTGCTGGCGCTGGCCGTGCTGGTATTCGTCGTCGGCTGGCTGATCGGCCGCTCGCGCCTCGGCCTGGCGCTCAACGTCATCGGCAACGACGAGATCGTCGCCCGCCACGTGGCCATCAATACGACCGCGGCCAAACTCGTGCTGTTCGCGGTCAGCGCCGCCTTCATGAGTGCTGCCGGCGCGGTCATGGCGCCGCGCTGGACCTATATCGATCCGGCGCTCGCCTTCAATCCGATGCTCTCCTTCCAGGTGGTCATCATGGCGCTGCTCGGCGGGACGGGACGCCTCTACGGTCCGCTCTTCGGCGTCGTGCCGCTGGTGATCCTGCTCGAGACCATCTCGGTCAATTTCCCCAACCACTTCTCGATCGTGCTGGGCGTCGTCTTCATCGTCATCGTCTATTTCCTGCCCGACGGCGTCACCGGGCTGGTCGATCGCTGGCGGAGCGGCGGCCTGCGCGCATTGATGCCGGGTGCACAGCCGGCCGTGGCGCGCGGCATCGACGGCGGCGCGCTCCTCGAGATCGATCGCCTCGGCAAGACATTCGGTGGTCTTGTCGCCGTCAACGATCTCAGCCTGTCGGTGGCGCCGGGCGAGATCCTCGGCCTGATCGGACCGAATGGCTCCGGCAAGACGACGGTGCTCAACCTGATTTCCGGTGCGCTCAAGCCGTCGAGCGGCGAGATTCGCCTGCGTGGCCACGCGATCTCGCGCCTTTCGGCCAACCAGATCGCCCGGCTCGGCATTGCGCGCACCTTCCAGCTGGTTCGCGTCCTGGAATCGCTGAGCTGCCGCGACAATGTCATCGCCGGCCTGGCTTTCCGCCACGATCCGCTCTGGGGCCAGGCGGCGCGCACGCGCGCCGGTGTGCTTCTGGATCGCGTCGGCCTCGGCAGTCGCGCCGATGTCCCCGCCGGGCAACTGACCTATATCGACCAGAAGCGGCTGGAGCTTGCCCGCGCCCTCGCTCTTGAGCCCGAGCTTCTCCTGCTCGACGAATGGCTGGCCGGCCTGAACCAGCGCGAACTCGGCATCGGCGTCGAGCTCATCCGCTCGTTGCGTCAGGAGGGCCTGACCGTCATTCTGGTCGAGCACGTCATGGACGCCATCCGCTCGCTCTGCGATCGCTGTGTGGTGATGAACGCCGGTCGGAAGCTTGCCGACGGCTCGCCCGATAGCGTGCTCGCCGACCGCGACGTCATCGCCGCTTATATCGGAGACGCCGTTGCTTAGGGTCTCTCATGTCGGCGCTGCCTACGGCAAGCACATGGCGCTTGCCGACGTCGACCTGCATGTCGACGGCGGCGAGATCGTGGTGATTCTGGGCGCCAACGGCGCCGGCAAGAGCACGCTGCTGCGCGTCATATCGGGCCTGGTGCCGTCGCTGCCGGGCGGTTCGGTCACGCTTGGCAGCCGCGAACTCGCCGTCCTGCCGCCGCACGAGATCGTCGAGGCCGGAATCGCGCTGGTGCCCGAGGGGCGAGGCATCTTCGGTGAAATGACGGTGCGCGAGAATCTGACACTCGGCGCCTATGCGCGGCGGGCCCGCCACGACGAGAAGCGCAATCTGGAACGCGTACTGGTGCTTTTCCCGAAGCTCAAGGAACGCTTCGGCCAGGCCGCGCGCACCATGAGCGGCGGCGAGCAGCAAATGGTCGCCATCGGCCGCGCCATGATGTCGGCGCCGGAATACCTGCTGCTCGACGAGCCGTCGCTCGGACTGTCGCCGCTGCTGGCCCATGAACTGTTCGAGTCGCTGGTCGAAGTGCGCAAGACCGGCGTCGGCATCCTGCTGGTCGAGCAGAACGCGCGGCAGAGCCTGCGCATCGCCGACCGCGGCTATCTGATCGAGACCGGCCGCATCGTCGGTCACGGCATGGCCAACGATCTGACCGCCGATCCCGCCGTGCGCGAGGCCTATCTCGGCGTCGGCGGCGTGCACGAGCCGCCGCTCATCGATGCCGAGGCGGATGATCGGCCGCCACGCCGCGCCAATGGCGGCGATCTTCCGGAGCGCACGCTCAACCTCGCGCCTTTCGCTGAGACACGTTCAACCGTACCGGCCCGGACAATGGCGGCATCACCGCCCACGTCCAGCCGCAGAATGGAGGGAAGTCCGATGTTCCACACCAAGCTGGTCATTGCCGACCGCGAGGTTGCCGCCGGAGGTGACCGCACCTTCGACCGCCTCGACCCGGTCACCGGCGATATCGCCACGCGCGCCGCCGCCGCCTCGGTCGGCGACGCCTCGCGCGCCGCCGATGCCGCCGCGGCGGCGTTTTCCGAATGGTCCGGCACACCGCCCGGCGAACGCCGGCGCATCCTCAACAAGGCCGCCGACATCCTGCAATCGAAGGCCGACGCCTTCGCCGAGGCGGTGGTCACCGAGACCGGCAGCCCGGCGCACTGGTCGCATTTCAATGTCGGCCTCGCCGCCGACATGATCCGCGAAGCGGCGTCGATGACGACGCAGATCACCGGCGAGGTCATCCCGTCGAACCGCCCGGGCTCCATGGCCTTCGCCATCCGCGAGGCGGTCGGCGTCATCCTGTCGATCGCGCCGTGGAACGCGCCGATCATCCTGGGCGTGCGCTCGGTCGCCATGCCGCTCGCCTGCGGCAACACGGTCGTATTCAAGTCTTCGGAGAAATGCCCGCGCACCCATGCGCTGATCGTCGAGGCGTTCCGCGAGGCGGGCCTGCCCAAGGGCGCCATCAACCTGGTCAGCAACGCGCCGGAAGACGCCCACAAGGTGGTCGAGGCGCTGATCTCCCATCCGAAAGTCAAGCGCATCAACTTCACCGGCGCGACCAGGGTCGGCCGTATCATCGCGGAGACCGCGGCCCGCTACCTGAAGCCGGTGCTGCTCGAACTCGGCGGCAAGGCGCCGCTCATCATCCTCGATGACGCCGATATCGACGAAGCGGTCAACGCCGCCGCCTTCGGCGCCTTCGCCAATGCCGGCCAGATCTGCATGTCGACGGAGAAGATCGTCGTCGACAACCGCGTCGCCGATGCCTTCCTCGCCAAGCTTGCCGCCAAGGCGAGCGCGCTGCCGGCCGGCGATCCACGCGGTCACGTCGTGCTCGGCTCGTGCATCACCGCGGAAGCCGCCGCCCGCGTTGGCGACCTCATCAAGGACGCGGTGGCCAAGGGCGCCAAAGTGCTCTCCGGCGGCGCCAGCGACAATTCGATCATGAAGGCGACGGTGGTCGACGGGGTGACGCCGGCCATGCGCCTCTACGAGGAAGAGTCTTTCGGCCCGGTGGTCAGCGTCATTCGCGTCGACGGCGACGAAGAGGCGATCCGGGTCGCCAACGACACCGAATACGGCCTCTCCGCTTCGGTCTATTCGAAGGACATCGCGCGGGCGCTGAAGGTCGCCAAGCGCATCGAGTCGGGCATCTGCCATATCAATGGCCCGACCGTGCACGACGAGGCGCAAATGCCTTTCGGCGGCACCAAGTCTAGCGGCTACGGCCGCTTCGGCGGCAAGGCCGCGATCGACGAGTTCACCGAGATGCGCTGGATCACGATCCAGACCGAGCCGATGCACTATCCGTTCTGAGCGGCGACGAGATGGTCGAACGCACGCAGGTTGGCATCGTCGGCGCGGGGCCGGCCGGACTGCTTCTTTCGCACCTCTTGGCGCGGGAGGGGATCGCGTCGGTCGTCCTGGAGGACCGCAGCCGCGACTATGTCGAGAACCGCGTGCGCGCCGGCGTACTCGAGCAGGGCAGCGTCGACCTGCTCAACGAGGCCGGCCTCGGCGAGCGAATGCGGCGCGAGGGGCAGGTTCATGCCGGCATCGAGATCCGCTTCCAGGGACGCGGCCATCGCGTCGACTTCCCCGCGCTGACCGGCGGCAAGCAGATCACCGTCTATGGCCAGCAGGAAGCGGTGAAGGACATCATCGCGGCTCGCCTCGCCGATGGCGGCGTCATCCATTTCGAGGTCGCCGACGTCGCCGTGCGGGACTTCGACGGTGACCATCCGCGGATCACGTATAGGCGCGCGAGGTTCGGCCGAGGAGGTCCGCTGCGATTTCATCGCCGGTTGCGACGGCTTCCACGGCATCTGCCGTCCGTCGGTTCCCGATGGCGTGCTCAGCTTCTTCGACCGGGTCTATCCCTTCGCGTGGCTCGGCATTCTTTCGGAATCGCCGCCGGCATCCGACGAGTTGATCTACACCCACACCGACCGTGGCTTCGCGCTGCTGTCGACGCGCGCGCCCATGCTCCAGCGCCATTACCTTCAGGTCGATCCGGACGAGGATATCGCCGACTGGCCGGACGACCGCATCTGGGAGGAGTTGCAGCGGCGCACCGCGCTTGCCGACGGCGGCTTCCGCATCCCCGAAGGCCCGATCCAGCAGAAGGGCATTACGCCCATGCGCAGTTTCGTCACCGAACCGATGCAATACGGGCGGCTGTTCCTCGCCGGCGACGCCGCTCACATCGTGCCGCCGACGGGCGCCAAGGGCATGAACCTCGCCGTCGCCGACATCCGCTATCTCGGCGAGGCGCTGGTCGCTTTCTACAAGTCGGGCGATCGAACCATGCTCGCCGCCTACAGCGCGCGCTGCCTGCGCCGGGTGTGGAAATCGCAACGTTTCTCGTGGTGGATGACCACCTTGCTCCACCTGAGTCCCGACGATCTGCCCTTCGATCGGCGGCGGCAAATCGCCGAACTGGACTACGTCACCGGCTCCCGCGCGGCCATGTCGGCGCTCGCCGAGAACTATGTCGGCCTGCCTTTCGACCCGGCTTGAGCCAGGCGTCAGCGCGACCGCGCCTCTCGCCTTGAGACGAAATGTGACAAGCGCGCGACCGTCATCGGCTTGCCCTGTGCCGCCCGCACGCCATAATTGCGCGCGAGGTTCGGGGTTATCGCCCCCTTAACCGATTTGGCCGACCCTTCTGGCGGAACGGGTGAACATGCGAACTGCTGTGCTTTCCTTGATTCTTGCGGCCGCCGTTTCGCTGGCGGCGGGCGCCGCGTGGTCGGCGAATGCGACGCCGGCCAAGGTATTGTTCGGCAAGGCCGAAGTGCCTTCGCCCGGCAAGCCGCAGCCGATCGGTTCTTACGCCAAGGGCTGCATGGCCGGCGCCGAAGCGCTGCCCATCGACGGGCCGCACTGGCAGGTCATGCGCCTGTCGCGCAATCGCAACTGGGGTCAGCCGGAACTCGTCCAGTACATCGAAAAACTGTCGGCCGATGCGGCCAAGGATGGCTGGAACGGCCTGCTGATCGGCGACATGGCGCAACCGCGCGGCGGCCCCATGGTCTCCGGCCATGCCAGCCACCAGATCGGCCTCGATGTCGACATCTGGCTGACGCCCATGCCCGATCACGTCATGGACCGCAAGGAGCGCGAGACGAAGGCTGCCCAGTCGCTGCTGGTCAGGGGAAAGCGGCTGACGCTCGATACAAAGAAGTGGTCGGACGCGGATCTTTTCCTGTTGCGGCGCGCGGCCTCCTATCCCGAGGTGGCGCGCATCTTCATCAGCGCGGCGATCAAGCAGAAGCTCTGCGACACGGCCGGCAGCGACCGCGACTGGCTGCGCAAGATCCGGCCCTGGTACGGTCATGACGACCATTTGCACGTACGGCTGGTGTGCCCTCCGGGCGCCGCCAGCTGTGTGAACCAGTCGCCGCCGCCGGCCGGCGACGGCTGCGGCAAGGAGCTTGCCTCGTGGTTCAAGCCGCCGCCCCCGCCGCCGAAGAAACCGCCAAAGCCGCGCCCACCACCGCCGGAACTGACGCTGGCCAGCTTGCCGTCGGCCTGCGCCAACGTATTGGCGGCAGGTCCGGGCGGGGTTTCGCCGACTGCCGGCGTGCCGATTCCGGCGCCCCGGCCGGCAACCAACTGACGCGACGGCTGCTTCAGCGCATGTGCAGGGTGCGGGCAAAGGCCCTGGTCGGCTCGCCATAGATGCGTTCGCCGAGCTCGAAGGCCTCCGCCTCGAGTTCGCGCCGCTTGTCGGCGATCAGCGAGAGTTGGCTCATCAGGGCCGGGTCGCCGGTCGGCGACAGCGCCAGCTTCTCGGCGAGCATGGCGTGGTCGTGGTCGAGGCCGAGCAGATCGCCCAGCCGCTCCAGCAGGGGCGCGGCCTTGCGTCCCTTCTGGCTGAGGCGCTTGCGCGCCAGCCGCAGCAGATGCCAGAGGTCCTTCACCTTCTTGCGCCAGCGGTGCAGGTCGGGCGTCGCGAGGCTTGAGTGCGCGCGCTCCATCGACTTGCGCCCCTGCCGATAGACCCGCTCCAATGCATCCTCCAGCAGTTTCCCGCCGTCGAACGGCTCGGTCCCCAGAGCGGCAACGTCGGCGATCAGCCGGCCAAGACGCCGGCCAACCTCGCCGATCGGTGTCTTTTCGTGGTGGGCGAGAGCGGCCTCGCGGTCGAGCGCCTCGACCACGCGGTCGAGGCCAAGCTCGGCTGCCCGCGGCGTCGCCGCGGCGAGCCCGCGGGCGCTCGCCGCCGCAACATCGGCGTCGCGGGCGCCGGCAAGCATCCGGGCAACCGCATTGAGCGACTCGCGGGCGGCGGCGGCGCGCTCGCCGAGGCCCGGTTCGATGACCCTCAGCAGCGTGCGGACCCGCTTCAGGCGCTGGCGGACGCGATGGACGCGCTGCTCGCGGGCGCCGGCGCCATTGAGGTCCCGGCGCGCCGCCGCGAGATCGTCGCCGGCCAGACGCAACAGCGCGGCACCGATCTCCTCGTCCTTCTCGATGCGATGCGGCACGTCTTTTCCCCGTAGCGGCGCGGCATTATGCACAGCGCCGACGACCGGTCGAGCCGGCCCGCCCGTCAATGGGCGGCGGCGACGCCAAGCCCGATCGGGCAGGACACGCCGGTGCCGCCGAGGCCGCAGTAGCCGCCGGGATTCTTGGCGAGGTACTGCTGATGATAGTCCTCGGCGAAGTAGAACGCCGGCCGGTCCACGATCTCGGTGGTGATCGCGCCGTAGCCCTTGTCCTTCAGGGCCTTGCCATAGGCCGCCGCCGCGGCCTCGGCCGTCTTCCGCTGGGCCTCGTCGGCGACGTAGATGCCCGAGCGATACTGCGTGCCGACATCGTTGCCCTGGCGCATGCCCTGCGTCGGATCGTGGCCCTCGAAGAAGGCCTTCACCAGCGTCTCGTAGCTGACCGTCTTCGGGTCATAGACGACCATCACCACCTCGTTGTGGCCGGTCTTGCCGGTGCAGACTTCCTGGTAGGTCGGGTTGGGGGTGTAGCCGCCGGCATAGCCGACCGCGGTCACCCAGACGCCCGGGATTTTCCAGAACGCGCGCTCCGCGCCCCAGAAACAGCCAAGGCCGAAAAGCGCGGTCTCGCTGCCCTCCGGGTAGGGTCCCTTGAGCGGACGGTGGTTGACGAAGTGGGTCTCGGCGGTCGGGATCGCGGTGGCGCGGCCCGGCAGCGCCTGTGCCTTTTCGGGCATGGCGGTCTTGCGGCCGATCAGGTCGAGGATGTTCATGGCATTCCTCCTTTCCGGCCGGCTGGCCGGTGGTGCGGGGTGACGAAGGCGCCGTTCCGCTCAGCCATAGGCGACCTTCAGGCGCCGGCGGCGCCCGAGATAGGTCAGCAGAAAGCCGGCCGCGCCCAGAACAATCCAGGTCGGCAGAAGCAGGACCGACTGGATCACCGGGTCCCAGACCCAATGCCCGACATAGGATTCGATCCTGCGCTGCACGAATTCCTGCGTCGCCATGAGCGACGGCTGGCTGAGACTGGCCCAGGCGAGGCCGAGCGGCGTGAACGTCAGGGCCGAGGTGGCGATCGTCCGGGTTGCGTCGATCACCAGCGCCACTAGAGCACCGGCGATGAGCCACAGGCCGACGAAACGCGAGAGAAAGCCGATCATGCCCTGCCGCCCAGTCGAGAACGGCACCTTCCGATGACGCTGAAATAGGGATGGCAAGTGTCGGCTGCAATCGGTGGCGCGGTCAACAGTCGGCGAGCGCCGCGTGATGGATTTGGCACGCTGTGCGAGCGTCCCCAAGCCGGCCGCCGGCGCCTCTTTGGCCGACAAGACGGGTTGGCCTCCGCCACTGCTGGCTGTTGCCATGCTGGCCTGGCGGCCGCCGGTGTCGCGCAAAACGCCGGCCGGCGGCGGCAAGTTGGCTGGGGAATCCGCCGTTTGCCCTGCCGCGCGCGGCGGCCGGAAAGCCCGCTTGCGCTAGGGGTCGCCACGATTATAGTGCGCGCCCTGACCGGCAGGCGCCTTTCGCGCGGTCCTGCGGAGGGGTGGCCGAGTGGCTGAAGGCGCACGCTTGGAAAGCGTGTTTGCGGGAAACCGTAACGCGGGTTCGAATCCCGCTCCCTCCGCCA
>CAWAHE010000006.1:0-111234 GCA_963781775.1 uncultured Alphaproteobacteria bacterium
GCAACGTTGGACGACTTTCTCCGGCCTTTCAAAACGACGATGGCCGAGGATATGCCGAGCGATGACCTCACTGTCGAGGCTGTGGTTGAGCGAGCCAGACAATCAGTCGTCCAGATTGTCTGTAATGGTGCCGCCGAGGCAAACAGATAGTGCCGACACCGCGCCCGAACGCCAACTCCAAAATCTGCCTCGCCGCATTTGGCCCAAGGCGGTGCCAGATTTGGGGGCGTATAGTCCAGCAGTGCGTCGGGAAGGTGATGTTCAGGGAACTTTCGTGGATCTAGGCAAGCAGACATTGGTCCAAACAGCCGCGCAGATCGGTGCGACGGCTCTTGTCAGCGTCGGCGTGATGGTTTGGACGAAGCTGTCCGGTCTGCCCCCACCAGTCGTGGGCGTCCTGGTTCTCCTAGCGTTCGTGTCAACTTGGGTGTTATGTGCGCTGGTTTCGCGAGCGCTCGCCTAAGTCGCGAAACGGCCGCACCTACTGAGACACCTGTTCCGCCGATTTCTCATACTTATAACAACTGTATCGTCTATCAGACGGGAGACGGCGGCCAAGTCGCCACAGTGCGCGATCCCGTTACCGACGAACAGAAACCAACTCAGGTCTTGTTCGACGCATCTCATTTTGAGGTACTGGAAGCGAACAACGTGACGAGCGTTACCGATACCGGATCGCGTCAATACATCATCACGTTCGGCAAGCCGATCAATGGCCCATACCACGTATCCGTCGATGGCGCCGACGACTACGAGACCGAGGATGGCCCTAAATCAACTTCAATAGAATTCAAGAGCGGAGAGCCGCAACTACTTCGGATCACGTTGCAGAAGGACGAGTGACCATCGCGCGCGAACGTTTTCGCTCGATAAAGCCTGACATCGGGGTCAATTTTAGAGCGTCGCGCTGAACAACATCCCGCCCTTCGCACCATCGGCGATTTAAGCCCGTCTCCGTGCGTTTGATTTGTCAGCAAAGACCGGCGGGTCGCAGCGACAAAATGTGCAGTTCGTCGCTGCATTAACAGGGCCAAAGCACGGTCGTCCCAAGGCGCACCTTTGTGGTAGGAATTTTAATCCGCTACAATCCGCCGATGGCTGGCTCACAACTCGGCATCACGGACTGGACCGAAACGCTGGCGGCGATGAAGGCTTGCTTGTAATACCAGCGTTCGCGTTCATCACTTTTCGTAGTGACCATACCGCCGGCCGTCGGAGCATTCAATTCCGCGACCGTCAATCGCTCTTGTTCGGCGACTCTCCCTTGTCTTTATCTCCTTCTCCGCCGTCTTCCGACTGCATCAATCCGTCGATGATCCACGTTGCAACCGTCCACGCGAGAAAAACAGCAGGCGGCAACGCTACTGCAAGCAGCGCCCACAGCAAGCGCCAATCAGCGCTTGGCGGCCAGCAGCACACAGCCAAGCGCGGGACCACGTACAAGGGCAATACGATTTCCATCACGCCGACAGCGACGGTGACAATGCGGCCTGTCCCACGTCTGAGGTTCATGCGACGCCCCATTCCTCTGCGGAATTCAGCGCCAAAGACGGATGCATGTGAACAGGACGCGCCCGCCACCGCGCCGGACCACTCGCCGATTGAATTCTTCGCGAGCGCAAAGCCGGCCAGCGAGCCGAACAAACCGAAGGCGACAATGCCGGTTACCCAAACGACTAAAACACGCATGACCGCTCCCGATCTTCCGCGTCGCTGAACTCGCCGGTTACTCGACCCAACAGCACTGAACGCGACAAGGCGGCGTCAGATACCGGTTTGACGACATGCAGTACCAATCGTGACGCGGCGTCCATCTAGGCGAGGTTGTCACGTCCGGATAGAGCGGGCTTGCCCCGGTCGGCAATGCCCCTTCATGAACAAACCGGCAGTCGGCCACCCAAACATGTCCAAGTCTTGCCGTCGATGGTCTCCACGCCGCGATATTCGGCCTCGGTCGGCGCACACATCAATTTCGGCGCGGTCTGCGCTATCAACGATGACGCGGTCGCAATGGATAGCAGTGCGGCAATCGCGACTATCGAAACCATGGGGCGCATGTTTCTCATCCCTGGTTGAAGATCGGTCAGTGCAATGACTCGTATCAACTCCGGGGCCACCTTCAACCTGACCTTGCAATACTACCAAGGCGAGCGGACCTATAGAAGCCGCACCGTCGTGTGGTCAGGTTCGTCATCACAGCGTGCCACCTAACCCTCTGAAAACGCACAACGTGGTGCATACCATGGAATGGCCGCGGCATCGCCAAAACCCGAAATGCCCGTCAAGGCCACCAACAGGCTCACTCGCCAGGTTTCGGCCACGCCGGCCTCCGGGGTCGATCAACGTCGCCATCGCCGTCAGCGGCCTCGCCTGCGAATAGGATTGGCGGTCGCGTAGCGCACGAACTCGTCGGAGAGACGCGTGCGCCTCAGTTGGCGCAAGGTTGGCGAAAATGAACGGCATCTCGCAAACCTTTCTCTCGCGCTGACAGTGTGTTCAGTCGGCAATCGTGTGCGCCTCTTTCTAGGTCACGGTCGGCCGTGCCGTCGGTATCCAGGTGGCGCTTGAATCGCCCCAAGTCGCAAGAGGGACAGCAGCGCTCAGTCGAAAGCGGTGGACGCTCAGGCTCGCAGGAGAGATCGTGATTGGCGGCCTCGGCAGCCGATCACGACGGCTATCTTCTCATCAAGCACTGTTGGTGCTGCTTCCGCAGGCTATTTTAGTGACTCCTTCGGAGTGAATATATTTCACCACCGTCCCGCAGAGATCTCAGGGACTTACCGGCTCTCTCAGGCAAACAGTCGCCGCAATTCGGTTTGCTCGCCGGCAAACTCAGCGCCGGTATCGCGGTCGGACCGGACGCCGTCGCTCCGACCGTCGTTGGCTGAGACCGGCCGGCATTCCCTCGGCCGCGTCCGCCGCGCCGGCAACATGTCGCTTCCGCCACTTTCCGTCGCTGAGGACCAAATCGCCGTCCGCCTCGTCGTCGTAGACCACGCGCAACGTGATACGATTGCCGTGCCGCTCCTTGGTCACGTAACCCCAATCGACAAGGTCGCTGACCGTTCGGCTAAAAACCGTGTAGTTGGCGTTGCACTTGAGCGACAACGTCTTGAGGTTGACCGTGCAGCCCCTGCCGGCATTGAGCGCGCTAAACCTGTCGTGCATCGCGATAGCGGTGAGCGCCTGCATGTGCCGCAGGCTCAGCCTGATGTCACCGACGGCGCGCGCAGGTACGGGACCGAAGGCAATGGCTTGGCGGGGCACCAGAGGCTGGACGCCCATGACCTCGCCCAACCGGCGAGGCCCGAAGGCGGCGGGCTGCGGCTTTCTCCGGCCGTTCATCGCACCAACCCCGAACGTGCTTTCGACGCGGAACGGCGACGCGCTGATACTCGGTTTCTCCGGCTGCCGCGAGCGTCGTCGGTTCCGACGATGTGATCTGCCTCATCATCGTCCTGTGCGGCGAACCGCTGGTGTCTGTCCATGAACTTGCTCCATTCGAACCGGCGGATGTCGCCGGGCAAGGAGCGTTCTTACGACCGCGTGCCGCAATCGATTCCAGCGGTTTATTTTTTTCCACATCGGGAAATCGGCGAATTGCGCAGGGTTTTCTGCCAGTTATCCACCGCGCGCTGGGGGCACGGTCGTCACCGGTACCTTTGCGCGATCAAGGCACTGCGTCTTGGTCGAGGGGATTTTGATGGTGGCCGCCTTTCTGCCGTCTGATTGCCTTGGATCGCCGGATCAGAATCCGCTTGGTGCGTTTCGGGGGCGCGGCCTTAGAATTGGTGTCAATAGGCGAGCACCGACCGGAGAACGCCGCAGCAGTTAGCGGCGAAAAGGCAGCCGCCAGGTTGACGAGTGGTTTGTGTGGCAGCCGTCGTCGCCAAGGCGCGCCCGAAACGCAAGAAAGGAACGTAGAATTGAGTCTATCGATGCCCCCGAACGCCGGTCCGGCCGTTGCGGTGGGTGCGTGGCCGGACGATGCCCACCTAACCCTCAAGGCTGCGTGCGAGACCTTCTTCGATGGCCGGATCAAGCCGGCGTCGCTGCGTGCCGAAGCAAGGCGCGGTAACTTGCGTCTGACGCGCATCGGACGGACCGATTTCGTCACGCCGCGCGATATCAGGGAGATGTCCAACAAATGCCGCGACAAGCAAAACCGGCACGGCTTTGGCTCCAACCGGCCCGGCGTGGACCCGATGGACGCGTCGTGGAACGCCCCGTCTGGTGCATCCGAGACCACGGCGTCAAGCGCAGCACTGGCTTCGGCGAAGGAGAGCGCGATCAGGCTGAAAACGCGCTCGCTCGATACATTGCCAACAAGTACCGACCGAGTGGAGAGCGGCGACCAGAACGGGTCACGGTTGCCGAGGCGCTAGCGTTCTATTTGAAGGAATATGCCCCACGCCACCGATCTGCGGCGACAACGGCACACGCGGCCGAGCGCATACTCGAATGGTGGGGTACGAGGGCCTTAACGGACATCCGGAGTTCGACCTGTCGAGCATACGCCGAACACCGAACGGGCCAATCAATTCCGTCAGCACGCACGATTGCGGCACGTCGGAGAACGATATCCAGCGAGACGGTGCGACGTGAATTGACCGTGCTGCGTGCGGCGGTCAATGCGTACCACGCCGAGTTCGGGCTGCATGCGGTACCAATCGTGTCGCTGCCGGAGGCGTCGCCGGGCCGCGAGCGCTTCCTGACGCGCTCTGAGGCGGCAGCGTTCCTCAGGGCCGTCAGACACCACCCTGACCAACGCGCCCGATTGGCGCTGTCGCGTTTCTTTTTGATCGGGGTCTATACGGGCAGCAGGTCCGGCGTCATCCGCGCATTGACATGGGAACGGACCACATCTGGTGGCTGGATCGATCTCGACACTGGAGTGTTGTATCGAACCGCGTCCGGCGCTCGCCTCAGCAAGAAGCGAGCGCCTCCGGTCCGAATTCCGGTCCGTCTGCTGGCCCACCTGCGACGCTGGCATCTGCAAGACCATGGCGTGGGCCATGTCGTTCACTATGGCGCGACGCAGGTCAAGAAGCAGCGGCGGGCGTGGGATTGGGCGCGTCGGCGGGCCGGCCTCGGCAACGATGTCGTCCCGCACACGCTCCGGCATACGGCAGCGACATGGATCATGCAGGCCGGACCCGACCATTGGCATGCCGCTGGTTACCTCGGGATGTCGCCGGAAACGTTGTGGCGGGTATACGGCCACCATCATCCGGACTATCAGGCCGAACTTGCCAAACAAATTGGCCGGCATCGGCGAGTCACCGGCGACGCCGCATAGGGCCGCTCCCCGACAGAAACCGACAGATACATTCGCTGAAAACTGGCATCGTTCGACGGCATCCGATGGAAAACGCGCCATCTTCGACTGTTGGGGAACGGTTGTGGCCCTTCACACGGGAGGGGTCACAGGTTCAATCCCTGTCGCGCCCACCAGACGTCTTGGCCGACGCGCCAATGTGATAGATCGGCATCACGGACAGGTCGACGGGAGCCGGCTGAGCGATGCAGGCTGGCCTTGTCGCCACACCCAGCTGTGACGCAGGGTCGGTTTCTGGTGCCGTCCTGAACAATTCGGACCTCCCGCCGGAGGCGGGTTTGTGCCAAATTCTGGGCATGAACAGGTCTCTCCGCGATCGGGAATTCGATGCTGTAAAGGCGCCGGCAAGCGCGCGCTTTGTGCCGACGGCGACGGTCCGGCCATCCCCCGCCTCAGCAAAGACCGGCGTCGCCCGTCACCTCGTTCTCGCCTATCGCCCTGGCTGGCAGTCGTTGGAAGATCTTGGCGCCATTCGCCACCACGTGGCCGATATCGATCCCACCATCGAGACATTCATCGTCCCCACAACCGAACGGAACAGCGTATCCCGTCGCAAGGCGGCAAAACGCCCGACACTGGTGGTCTCGAATGGCTTCATGCCGCTCTTCAGACCTCTGCGCGGCAAGGTCTATCAGGGCTTTCCGATTCCCAAGTTCGAGGAGTTGCGCCGTCTGACTGCTGCCGGCGTTCCGGTCCCGCGGACGGCGATCCTCACGCCGGACCTGCAACTCGACGAGGCCGACTGGGGGGAGTTCGTCGTCGTCAAGCCGACCGACATCAGGACGTCATCGCAGGGGCTCGGATTCACGCTGATGCGGACGCGTCGGGTGCGTTTCATCCCCCCGTCAGACTATCCCGCCGACCACCCGGGCCGCTTGGGCCCGATGATGGTGCAGCGGTACATCAATACTGGCGACCACATCGCTGTTTATCGTGCCCTGATGTATTTCGGTGAACCGCTTTACGTGATGTGCAATCGGGCGTTCGAAAGGCGCGTCGATCTCTCCGCAAACGACGACGTAATCGAAGCCTCACCGGTGGCGGGCAAAGCGGTCGGAGAATACGAAAAGTCCTTTCCCCTGGATGCTGACGTGCTCGCTCTGGGACGGGCTGCACATGCGGCGATCCCCGAAATCCCGCTGAAGGGCTGCGATATCGTCCGGGAGGCTGCAACGGGAGAGGTCTTCGTGCTCGAGCTCAACTGCGGCGGCAACACGTGGCATTTCTCTTCGAACCATCAAGCCGAAAGCCGGGCCAAGAATGGTCCCGAATTCGAGCGCCGGCGACGCCAACAACTCGACGGGCTGCGAACGG
Source organism: uncultured Alphaproteobacteria bacterium (assembly GCA_963781775.1). Taxonomy (GTDB): domain Bacteria; phylum Pseudomonadota; class Alphaproteobacteria; order Rhizobiales; family Kaistiaceae; genus CAVSRC01. The sequence continues at coordinate 6,653 of CAWAHE010000006.1, forward strand.
CGGCCCGCGTCCTCGTCAGCAAGACGAACAGCGAAGCGACTTAGTTACCGTGCCCGAGCCTATTTGGTCTTTGCGGGCGGAGCAGGCGTGGCTGCCGGAGCCGGCTGGGCCGGTTGTTGCGGCGCGTCCGCGGTCGCCGGCGGCGGGCTCTGCTTCAGCGCCGCCAGCGCGTCACTGAATCCATTGACGCTGAGGGTCAGCTTCACCCCACCGTTGTTGCCAACCGGAAAGACCGTCGCCGTCGCCGTCGTTGCCTTGGCGAAGGTCGCCACGACGTCGGGCGCCAGATTGGCGACGGCACGGCAGCCATCGGGCATGCAGGCCTCGAACGGGATCGCGATCGGCTTCTCGGTCCCGGCGTCGAGCACGATGCCACGATTGACCATGATACCAGATCGGGTCTGCCACTCGCCGATAAGCCCGCCCTTGCCGTCCTCGACGATGCGCCAGAGGAACAGGGGCGCCTTTGTCTTGGAATCGGAGAGCTGCTGAGAAATCGCGCAGCGCGAGTCGGTGCCCGTCGGGAGCTTGACGCATGTGTACACCCAGTCGCCAAAGGTCGCCTGCTTGGTGACCTCCAGGCGCGGCTGGGCGGGCGCCGCGGGCTCGCCCGCCGCCGGCCCGGGGGATGCGGGCTGCGCCGCTCCGTCAGCCGTCACCGGCTGGTTCTGGGCAGCCGCGACGGTCGCGGGCTGCCCGTCGAACCACCCGTTGAAGGCCATGACCACAACTCCGACGATCAGGAGAAGAAGCAGCCCGATGGCGCCGATCAGAAAAGGGACCGGATTCACGTTGCGAACGAATCCGCGCCTGGGTGCGTCATCGTTCGGCCGGCGGCTCACGCGGCGTGCGCCCGCGCGGGACGGCCCGCCGGCGGCCATTTCGCCAATATCGTCCGGCCAATCCTCCGGGCCTCCGGGTTCGCTTGCGGGATACCTGGCCGGCAATGGGCCGCGTGGCTTATCGTTCATGTCCGTCTCGTCTGCGGCTATTTGGCTATTTTGAAGGCCGCGCCAGCTTTAGCACCGGCCCCGGCAAACGAAAACCGGGCCAGTCGATGCGACCGGCCCGGTTAACTGTTTGCGACTTTGGCGGATCAGAACGACTTGCGGGCGCCCACCTTGGCGGAGACCGTCGTCGAGTCGGTCGCGAACGTACCGCCCACCGAGGCGAAGCCCGACATCGACCGGTCTGCGCTGTAGATAGTGGCCCGTCCGACCACCTCGCCGAAGATGCCGCTGATCGAGTCGGTGAACGACTGGGTGGTGATCCCGTCGCTGACCGTCACGGTGTTGGCGCCGCCGAACTCGTTCCACAGCTTACCCATGACGTCGAAGTCGACCCGCTCGCCGCCTGACAGGGCATAGGTCGTCCCGATACGACCACCGATGCCGCCGCGAATGCTCAGGCCATCGGAGTAGCTGATCGTTCCGCCACCGCCGGAGGCCGAGCCGAGCGACGAGTTGACCATGGCGAAGGACGCGATCGGCTCGTAGAACATCGCGCCGTTCTCGACCCGGTATGCCACGTTGGCACGCACGCCGAGGTTGGTGGCGTCGGTGCTGGCGGTGACCGAAGGCGAGCTGTAGGTCACGCCGAGGAAGTCGGCCTTGAACTCGGCATCGGAGTGCCACGGACCGTCGATATAGGCCACATAGGCGCCGACCGTGCCGCCGTTATAGTCGGTGGACGCGCCGTAGCTGTTGAACGTCAGCCCGGAACTCATCCAGCCGCCGAAGACACCCAGGCGCCAGCCATTGACGTCATCCTGCGGACGCATCTCGAGGCCGGCGAGCAGGCTGTAGGCATGCTGATCGAAGCCGGTGTCGAAGGTCGAGCCGTTGTTGGTGAACGTCGAGTCCTGGTTCGTCCAGTCACCGCTGGCACGGCCCCACAGCGCCGACTTGTGGCCGCCGGGCGCCGGCTGTCCGGCGTCCGCGTAAGGCATGTCGGCACCACCGCCGCCTTGGCCACCCTGCGGATAGGTGTTGCCGTACTCATGGTCATCGACAACGCCGCCAGTGCCGTACCAGGCGTTCTGCGCGCCGGTGATGACGCCGGGCTGATCGACCGAATCGGGACCGTAGGTGGCCTCAAGGAAGACCTCCGGGTCACCTTCCTGCTTGGCGCCCCACATCCAAAGGCCGTCGCGGACAAATCCCACGCCCGCGACTTCCAGATAGTCCGTCGAACCCGACCCGACGTAGAACCTGTCGCCTTCCTTGCACCAATCGCCAGTGTCGCCGCAGGTGACACTCTTGTCGCCGTCATACCCGAACTCGGCAACCTTGATCCGGTCGCCCAAGACTTCCGAACCGGGCGAGGTGTTCTGCTTGATGATCTGCAGAGCAGTGGTGCCGTAGACCGTGCCCTCGACGTACAGGCGATCCGACTTGCCAAAGGTGTCTACCTGGTCGGCCCAGTACACGTCCGGATCCCAATTCGGACCGAAGCGCACGTCGACCGCCAAGTAGCTGTGGTAGAGGCTGTTGTCATACGAGCCATAGAAGTCGTGGGTGATCGACGTCTTGTCGCCAACGCTGCCGTCGACCATGCTCAGCCAGCCGTCGACCGGCGTGTCGAGCTTGTTGTAGATGCCACCGTTGTAAAACTGGTTCACGCCGTCGAACGTGGCGTGGTCCTTGCCTTCCGGATCGAATGCCGTCTGCAGCCAGCCGAGGTTGTAGATCTGGTCATGCGAGCTGCCATGCATCTCGTTGCCGTAGTCGTAGTTCCCGTAGCTGTAGCGATCGACGGTGCCCCAAAAGCCGCGGTTGACGATGGTGTTGCCCAGCCATCCGCCCTCGGTTGAGTCGTGGCCGTCCATGTTGACGCGGCCAAACATCGCGCCGCCTTCCCAGTTGTAAAGCAGCGTGGCGCCGCCGTCGGTCTTGAGCAGCACATCGTTGGCGGCATTCTCGTAGTCCGCGATGTGAGTATCGGCGACGGTGCCCGAGGTGCCGCCGCTCATCACATATGAAATTCCCGCCAGCGCGTCGGCGTAAATCGCATCGCGATCGAGCGTGTAGCCCTTCTCGTCACCTGACGAAGGGACCACGGTGGGATCGGGCAGGCTCCACCCACCCAGACGCTGGAAATACGGAACATTGCTGCTGGCCATCAGGCCGTTGTTGTCGATGATTCCAGAGAATTCGTTCATCCACTCGCTGGGATGATTGTCGTTGTCGAGCTTCAGCCGGACAACAGGTTGGTGCCACGAGCCGTCGCCGATGATGTCGCCGCCGTCGCCGTTGCCGATCCAGGCGACCGGCGAGTTGACGTAGATGGCGGTGTCGGCGCTGTAGATGCGGCCGCCCAATTCGCCGTAGGTGGGAGAGAATGAGGTAAAGTCGCCGTTGGCGATCCTGACGACGCCGCCCTGGTCGCTCTCCGACACGTCGTTGTAAGCCTGCATCACGTTCCAAATGTGGATCGCGTCGCCGTAGAAGCCCTGAATGAAGCCGCCGGCATTGTTGATGGTGACATTGCCCCCCGTCACCTTGGCGATGTGGATGCCCTCGTCGCCGCCGAACGTGGTGCCGTTGACGTTGTCCACAAGTACGTCACCATGGACATCGTACATATGGATGCCGGTCTGTAGGGACTCTGTGCCACCGCCCCAGATCAGCCCGTCTTCGTTCAGCACGGTCGCGCCAGTGAGGCGGTTGTCGTAATTGTAGTTGCCGCCGATGTGCGACAGGTGCACGCCGTCGCCAGTAATGCCGACGATCAGCCCGCCTTGCTCATAAAGCTGGTCGGTCTTGTCAGCGTTGGAATAGAAGAAGCCGCTGTTATCGATGACAACTTGCCCATCGACGTTGCGGGCCTCGATGCCGTCGTCCCAACCCCAGATGCCCGCGGGCTGCGCGGCAAACTGGGAGCTCGCACCGGTGTCCACTCCGAAAGGATCATACAGCAGTCCGCTTGTTCCAAGGCCGTCGTAAACTTGCGAGTCGAGCTGCGTGAGATTGAAACCGTTGTTCCGGGTGCCGCCGTTGTTGATGAACACGTCACCCTTGTCGGTCGTCGTGTCAATGTGCACGCCGTCCCCGTTCACGCCAACGATCAAGCCGCCTGGATCGATGATGCCGGCGGAGCCATAGTCCCGGTTATTGACAAAAATATCCGGAATGCCGTCGCCTCCGACATTGGTGATGTTCAAGCCATTGTTATTCCCAGCGATCACCCCAGCGGAAGTGTTGTCAACATAAGCCGCGTAGGCCAAGGAGTCCGGGTTGTCGATATTGTTAATGCGGACGCCGTCTCCATCCGCGCCCAAGCCGGCGATCAGGCCATTCCCATTGTAAACGCTGGCAGACCCCTTGTCGTGAATGTTGAGGCCATCGTAGCCAATCATCGACAAGTAGCTGTGGTTGTCGACGGTGGCGCCACCGTTGCCGTAGCCGGCAATCTCGACGCCGGCGCCCGTGCCGCCCTCGATGTGGCCCAATTCATTGTTGATCGTCACGTCGCCGTCGGTCTTGGCGAAGATGCCGGTGCGGGCGGCGATGATGCTGCCGCCTTCGTCCCCCTCGCTGCCGGCGTAGGTTGTGTTGATGCTGATGTCGCCAGCCGTCGGGACAGAACCGTCATATTGCTTGGTCGTATCCGCAACGATGCCGTCGCCTTCGCTATTGACCTCGACGATTGAACTCTTCTGCAGCGTAATATTGCCGCCGTGGGACAACAGAAGCGCGCCAGCGATGGTCCCACCCGTGTAAGTGGCATCAAGTGTTCCGCTACCGCCGTCTACGGCAGATATTGTCAGGAACACATCGTGAAATGTGATGTTGCCAGTGTCCGTGTCGACCCACATTCCGTGAACACCGGTCGCATTGATATTGTTTCCGCCAAAATCCTGGACGCGGAGCAGATCGAAGTTTCCGCCGTTCTGCATATAGATGTTGAAGGCGGCAGCATTCTCGCCGCCGTTTCCGAGGGTGTCGTTGAACGTATTGTGATTAAGAACAAATTCGAAGTCGCCATGGTTGAATACGGAATCATAGTAATCAACGCCATCTGGATACGTCATATTACTGACGCATGCGACCGCGTAGGGCGGCCCGGCGGGGGTGCCGCAAGCATCGGTTCCGGGAGGGACAGCCAGCGCCGGCCGCGGAAGGCCAACCATCGCCGTCGCCAGCACGCCGGCCGCGAGCGCCGTCCCGCTCAGCAGCGCGCCGCGCTTAGTCGGGGGCTTTAGCCTGAAAGCCGGATTCGGAAGGGTGCGATTGTCGCGCATTGCACGCGCCTTCGCGTGCGTATTTCCACGTGCCATTCCGCGCTCTCCATTTACTCGAGGAAGGCGCACCACGCCTGCCGCCCAAGCCACATTTTCGCCCCCTGGTGCCGAGGGCTTGGCCTATTTCTGCCACGTTTTGGACAAAGGCAATACACGCGAATCAGGCGCTCTCGCCGCCGCAGGTTGCTGTTCCGTCGGCAATTTTACCAAACGTTAAGTCGAATCAGCGGCTTCGCCGAAGCGCCGGAAAACGCTCTCATTTTTTCGTGAGCGCGAACTGCGGCACTATGTTGGGGAATGTATCAATTGGGCCACGCTTTTGAGGCGGCTCGCCAGGGATGAGCAAGCCGCCTAGTCTCGCGAGGGGCGGCGAGATCTCACAGAACAGCACATGCGCGGAAGAAGAAGATCGGGCGGCGAGCGGCCATTGTTGGCGCGGGAGCTGGCGGCACTCAGCTCCGCCTGCCTCATTTGTGTGCTTTTGGCGGGATGCATGTCGGCCGGCGGAGAATCAGGCGCGTCCGTCGCCCAGATGTCGATCGCGGGCGCGGGCAGTGCCGAAGAGCTCTCGATCCCCTTCCCTGCGGCCGGCGTCCCCATGCACGCCCGGCTCTATCGGCCGCCCGGCGCCGGGCCGTTTCGCCTCGCCATAGTCAATCACGCCTCGGAGCAGGATGCGGATCTTCGTGCGCGCATGCCCCCGCCGGACTATCCGGTCATGACCAGTTGGCTGCTTGACCACGGCTATGCGGTGCTCCTGCCCGAGCGGCCCGGACACGGGAAGACCGGTGGCCCCTACCTCGAGGACCAGCACGGGTGCGAGGACGCCGATTTCGTCGCCGCCGGCAACGGGGCTGCCGACGCCATCGCGGCAGCCATTACGTTCATGGCCGGTGACAAGACCGTCAAACGTTCCGGGATCGTGGTCGTGGGCAATTCGGCTGGCGGCTGGGGGGCGCTGGCGCTGGCGGCGCGCAATCCGCGCAACGTCGGCGCTGTCATCAACATATCCGGTGGTCTCGGTGGCCACGATCACAGACAGCCTTTGCACAATTGCGCACCTGAACGGCTGGTCGCGGCCGCGGCAACCTTCGGGCGGACGGCGCGTATTCCGACGCTGTGGCTCTATGCGACGAACGACACCTATTTCCCGCCCGACCTGTCGCGCCGGCTGGCCGACGCATTCCGCAATGCGGGCGGAAAGGTGCAGTACGACCTGTTTCCGCCGGTCGGTCGCGAGGGGCACGCCCTTATCCAGGCGCCCCTCGACGTGGCGCCCTGGCCGCTGGTGCTGGAGCAGTTCCTGGCGAAAAACCCGTAGCCATACAAACGATGGTCTCAGCGCGCAGCAACAAGCGCTGACTCAGACCCGGAGAAATGGCTCGAACCGCCTCGCCGCGGCGGCGGACGACAGGTCCCCCCGTTCGATCGTTACCTCGCCGTCGGTGCCCAGTGCCTCGGTGACGTACCTGCCGGCTTCGGCCACGCGGCCTCCCGAGCCAGCATCATGGGCATCAAGACGCAGGACGAAACGACCGACGCCGTTCTGGACAAGTTGCCAGAGCCTGGCGCCGGTCAGGTCGTGCAAACGGCTTGAATCGATCGCCGGCGTGAGGCGCCGTCCTCCTGCGTCAACCAGCTGATTGCGCGCCCTGCCGAGAACAGCCTGAAGCCGCGGCAAGCGCCGCCCGCACACGCAGATGTTTTCCGAAAAGAGCCCCGCAAAGGAGTCTCCGGCTGTTGCTAAGTCTCCGGTCTCGTAGCGAATGAGCGGCATCGCCATGTTGTAGAGCGGCGTCACGACCAATCGGCCCGTTGCGCCCGGTGGGCAGCCCCGCCCTTCCCTGTCGAGGACTTCGACCAGCACCGTTTCCGTCTGTACGTGGTAGGCGTCACTTTGCGGACACTGCAAAGCCACGCCACCGACTTCTGCGAGTGCATAGATGTCCTGCGGAGCATGACCCAGAAAATCCCGGCAGACCCGGCGCTGATCGTCGGTCAGAACTTCTCCGCTTGTGAATATCCCGCGCAGATTGGGCTTGAGCCGCGGTTCCTCCTTCACTTTAAGGGCCAACTGCTGCGCCAGCGAAGGACGCGTGGTCAGCCAGACAGGGCCGAGCTGGCTGAGCCATTCGAGCTGGGCGGCGACCGGCAGAGCCGCCGATAGTTCGAACTCGGGGCCACGTTCGGCGGCAGCGAAACGCGGCGCCCACTTGCGATCTTCGGCCGCGCCAGGAACGTTCGGCCTGCGGATCGTTGCCAAGCTGTCGGCGAACGAAACGCCGTGCCACGACAGGAATCGCATGTTGATGCACGACGCGATGGTCTTCGCCGTGGATGACCAGGATACCGTCATCGGCGCGTACTCGGTTCCGGCCGTGGAGTTGTGGGAAACGCTGCCCTGCGATCGGGGCATGACGCGCGCCGTGAGGTCGGCTCGGCGGCCGGCAACGTCCGCCCGACGGACAACCGGAACGTCCTTCCAGGCACGAAGCTCTATTGTGCCGCCCGGCGAAAACAGCATGCCGAGACGGTCCGAATAGAACGGCACCTGCTCTCTCGCGTGGCGAAGCAGTGTCTTCATGCCCCCCGTCACGGTAGCGCGCATCTCGGCCCCGGAAACGCGATCGGACCTCTCCAGGACCTTCATGAACCTGGCGGGGATTGAACTCTTCCACGGCTCTGTATCCGAGCTTGCCGCCTCGACAGCGGCGGCCCCTGCCGTGGTCCGCCCAGGAAGCTCGACAGCCTCGGAATCGTTTCCGCAGCGAAGCGCCGCATCCCTCAAATCGCGATAGCGCGGTATCCGGTCGATCTGCTGCAGCGTTTCGACGATCGCCTGCCCGTACGCATCCGCATATTGCTGCGGTAGGTCCTTCCAAATACCGGTGCCGACTGAACAAGTGTTGATCTCGATGATGCGATATTCGTCGCCGGTCCGCATGAGGTCGAAGCTTGAATAGCCGGCACCGTGGTCGAGCAGCGCGACGCTGACAGCCTCAATTTGACGGCGGGTCTTGTCGGGAAGCCGGTCAAGCCCGAGACTGTCCTGGTGCAGGACCGTTTCCCAGGCGGGCGAGCGCATGTCCCTCGTCTTCAGGACATACGCACCGAGTAGAACGCCGCCGAAGGCATCGACCTTGTAGGTCTGCGGATCGCTTCCCTGAAAGGCCATGAACACGTCGGCTTCAGGATCGAAATCCTGCGGGAAGGGCTTGCGGATTGCCGACTGGAGCGGCCAAAGGAACACGCCCCGGCGCCGGCTTGACCAGTCGTATTTCAGTACGGCGCAGTCCGAGCCCCACAGGGCTGCCAGTTCGTCGAGTTCCTGGTCATTGCGCGGGCCACCAAACGGCGCCACCGGCGCTCCGCAGCGCGCGGCGACATCAAGCCTGGTCCGTCGGTTGAGCGTCCGTTGACCGAGTATTCGGCAGTCCAGCAGCTCGTCGCTGTCGGGCAGCGGCTCGTCGAGGACAAGGAGGTCGGCGTCGATGTGTTCGTCGCTCCAGCGGTTATCCACCGAGATCGCAATCCTGGATTTGGCCAGGCTGGCGGCCATTTTCTCGAACACGACATGCGGCGACGGAGATTGATAGTTACCCAGGAATACGACCCGCCGTTCCCGAAGATCGGGCGATCGCTGTCCATTTGATCCGACATCCATCCGATGCCTCCACGTGCCACGACAGAGACGGGACAGGCGAGAACGAACCCCGCCATGACCGCGCAAGTTAGCAGTGCCCGGTACGGCCGGATGTCGCAATAGCGCAGGCGGCAAAGCCCGCATTCGCATCGTGTCTTGCAGGCTTCCCGCCGCTCGGTCGCGAGGGGCACGCCCTTATCCAGGTGCCGGCGCCCGATCCAGGTGCCGGCGCCCGCGAAGCGAGTAGAAGGGGCACGCGTCGCCCACCGGCCGACGCGGCGGTCAATCAGCGCAGGTCAGGGCGACTTGACGGCGCCGCGCGGGCGGTCGTCGCGCAGCGCAATGTAGATCGCCGGGATGACGAGCACGGTCAGCAAGGTCGACGAGGCAAGACCGAACAGCAGCGAGATCGCCAGACCCTGGAAGATCGGATCGGCAAGGATCACGGTGGCGCCGATCATGGCGGCCAGCGCCGTCAGCAGGATCGGCTTGAAGCGAATGGCGCCGGCCTCAAACAGGATGTCGACCAGCGGCCGTCCGGGTACCCGCGCCTGACGGATGAAATCGACCAGCAGGATCGAGTTGCGCACGATGATACCGGCGAGCGCGATGAAGCCGATCATCGACGTCGCGGTGAACGGCGCGTGGAAGATCCAGTGGCCGAGCATGATGCCGATGAGGGTCAGCGGGATCGGCGTCAGGATGACCAGCGGCAGCTTGAACGAACCGAACTGGGCGACGACCAGCACGTAGATCCCAAAGATCGCCACCATGAAGGCCGCGCCCATGTCGCGGAAGGTGACCCAGGTGACCTCCCATTCCCCGTCCCAGAGAAGTGTGGGGCGGGATTCGTCATCAGGCTGGCCGTGAAGCACGATCGTCGGCTTTGGCACGTTGCCCCAATCGGCCCTCTGGATCGCGTCATCCACGGCGAGCATGCCGTAGAGCGGCGCCTCGAACGTGCCGGCGAGTTCGCCGGTCACCATTTCGGCCGTGCGGCCATTGTGGCGGAAGATCGGAAAAGACGTCTGCTCATGCACGACGTGAACGACGTCGCCAAGTTCGACAACACCGGTGGCTCCCGGCAGGGCGTTGGCCGGAACCGGCAACGCCAGCGCCCGCTCATCGAGCGTGCCGTTCGCCTTCGAAAGCGCCAGGCGGATCGGGATCGGCTGGCGTCCGCCGCCGCGATGCGAGTAGCCCACCGTCTCGCCGCCGTAGTAAGCCGCGACCGTGTTGTAGACGTCCCCCTCGTCGACCTTGTGATATTCGAGATTGTCCTGATCGACGGCGAGCCGCACACGGTTGGTTTGCACGCCGTAGGAATCGTCCACGTCCACGACAAAAGGAACGCTTTCAAAAGCCTGGCGCACCTTCGCAGCCACGGCGCGGCGTGTCTCGGCGTCCGGCCCGTAGATTTCGGCAAGCAGCGTCGACAACACCGGCGGACCGGGCGGCGGCTCGACCACCTTCACCGACGTCCCGGCCGGCGCATCGATGCCCTTAAGCCGCTCGCGGATTTCGAGCGCGACCTGGTGGCTGGTCCGGCTGCGCTCCCCCTTCGCGCTCAAGTTGACCTGAACGTCGCCCTGATAGGCCGCCGAACGAAGGTAGTAGTGGCGGACGAGGCCGTTGAAATTGAACGGCGCCGCCGTGCCGGCATAGGTCTGGAACGAGTGGATTTCCGGAATCGCCGCGACGCTGTCGACGGCTTCCTGCAGGACGCGGTTGGTCGCCTCGACCGACGATCCTTCGGGCAGATCGACGACGATCTGCAGGTCGGTCTTGTTGTCGAAGGGCAACAGCTTGACCGTGACGTTCTGGGTGTAGAGCAGGCCGAGCGAAGCGACGGTGAGCACGCCGACGATCGCCAGGAATGTCCAGGCGCGCGTCCGGCTGGCAAGGATCGGCCGGGCGACCATGATGTAGGCGCGGCCGAGAGCCCCGATATGCCCATGTTTGGCCTCGTGCGGCGCCGTGCCGGTCCGCCGCAACCGCATCATCAGCCAGGGCGTCAGCATGACCGCCACGAAGAACGAAAACAGCATCGCGGCGGAAGCGTTGGCCGGGATCGGGCTCATGTAGGGCCCCATCAGGCCCGAGACGAAAAGCATTGGCAGCAGCGCGGCAATGACGGTCAGCGTGGCGACGATGGTCGGGTTGCCGACCTCAGCGACCGCCTCGATGGCGGCCTGCCGGTGCGTCCGTTGGTCGTCCATGCCCCAGTGGCGGGCAATGTTTTCGATGACAACGATCGCGTCGTCGACGAGGATGCCGATGGAGAAGATCAGGGCGAACAGGCTGACGCGATTGAGCGTGTAGCCCATCAGCCGTGAGGCAAACAGGGTGAGCAGGATCGTCGTCGGGATGACAATCGCGACCACAATCGCCTCGCGCCAGCCGATCGAGAAGGCGACCAGAAGCACGATCGATACGGTGGCGAGGGCGAGATGGAAGAGAAGCTCATTGGCCTTCTCGTTCGCCGTCTCACCATAATCGCGGGTGACGGTCATCTCGACATCGTCGGGGAAAATGTTGCCGCGCACCGCCTCCAGCCGCTGGATCACACGGTCGGCGATCACGACTGCGTTGGTGCCTGACCGCTTGGCGATGGCCAGCGAGACCGCCGGCATCCTGACCAACGTCCCGTCGGCCTTCTGCACCTCGGTGACGCGCGTTTCCTTCGGCTGGCTCGCGAGCGATACGCTCGCCACGTCGCGCACGTAGACCGGCCGGCCGTCGCGCGTGGTGAGCAGGATGTTGCCGATTTCGGGCAGGGTCTGGAGGGTCTGGCCGGCGACCAATGCGATCTGCTGCCCCTGGTCGCGGACGGTCCCCGCCTGGAACGAGCGATTGGCGCCCTCGAGCTTGGCGGAGAGTTGCTGGAGGGTGACGCCGAAGAGGGAGAGCTTCTCCGGATCGGGCTCAACCTGAATCTCTTCCGGTTGATCGCCGACGATGTAGGTCAGACCGATATCCGGCAGCTTGGCGATCTCGACCTGCAATTCGCGGGCGAGACGGGTAAGCCCATTGGCGGTCCAGTGCGCCGCCGCGTCGGGCTTCGGCGTCAGCGTGACCACGACGATCGCCACGTCGTCGATGCCGCGGCCAACAATCAGCGGCTCGGGCACGCCGACGGGAATGCGATCGAGATTGGCGCGCACCTTGTCATGGACGCGCAGGATGGCGGCGTCCGCGCTGGTGCCGACGACGAAGCGGGCGGTGACGACCGTGCCGTCATCGACCGTCTGCGAATAGACGTGCTCGACGCCCTCGATGCTCTTGACGATGGTCTCCAGCGGCTCGGTGACGAGCTTGACCGCGTCCTCGGCCTTGAGGCCGTCGGCGCGGACGTGGATATCGACCATCGGCACCGAGATCTGCGGCTCTTCCTCGCGCGGCAAAGTCATCAACGCGATGATGCCGAGCGCCAGCGCCGAGAGCAGGAACAGCGGCGTCAGCGGCGAGCCGATGAAGCGCTCGGTGAGGCGCCCCGCCAGACCGAGCTTCATGGCACGAGCACCCGATCACCGGCGGCGATGCCGGAGAGCACCTCGACCAGCCTGACGCCGCCCTCGTCGTAGGTCTCGCCAAGTATGACCGCGACATCGAGCGTCCCGTCGGGAGCTGCGAGGCGGACGTAATCGACGCCGTGGCGCGTGGTCACGGCCGCCGGCGGCACGCCCACCGCGGCGCGATGCGCGACCGGGATCCAGACCAGCGTCCGTTCGCCGACGAAATAATCGCCGAGCCCATCGACCTCGACATCGGCCAACACGCGACCGTCGCGGATCTCTGGATAGACTTTGACCAGCTTGCCCCGGCGGGTGTCGGCCGGGCTGGCGTCGCCTGCGCCGGACAGCACCCGCTGACCAATCAGTACCGTGCCGCCTTCGGTGATCTCGGTGGCATGGCGCTCGGGCAGCGACAGACGAAGGAAATAGCCTCCGCTGGCGACGGTCGCGACCGTGTCGCCGGCGAGTACGACCGATCCCGGCGTGACCGGGACCGTCAACACACGACCGGCTTCCGGCGCGACGATCTCGCCCTCGACGCCCTGCTGGGCAAGGACGGCGCGGCGCGCCTGGGCGGCTGTGAGTTGATTTGCCAACACATCGACCTGAGTTTGGAGCTGGTCGAGCCGGCTCTTGGTCGTGGCGCCGGTATCGAACAGCTTCTGCGCGCGGTCGAGATCGACGCGGGCGTTGTCGAGCTGTGATGTGATCGCCTTGATCTCGGCCTCGGCCGCGTCGATCTGCAGGGCGATCTTGTCGTCGACGATGGTGGCGATCACCTGGCCTTTGTCGACTTCGGTACCCTCCGTCACCGAAATGGCGGCTACCGTGCCGGTGATTCGGGCGCGGGCCGGAATCAGGTGGCGACTTTCGACCTCGCCGAAGACGGCCTTCAGCTCCTCAATGCTCGTCGCGGCGACCGTGAATTCGGCCGCGCTCGCGCCGTGGACCAGCCCGGCGAAACCGATGGCAGACGCCAAGGCGATCAATGAACGAGCCCTCATGAGCGATCTCCGAATATGCGAGGGCGGTCGCGCATGGCGGCCGCCCGGGGCGAGGCTATTGGTCCGTTTTCGTTCAGTTGGCGCCGGCGGAGTGCTTCAGGCCGAGCTTTCGAAACACGCTCGCTGCCGGACAAACGCCGGTGAAGGCCGACTGGAAAAGGTTCAGACCGACGAAGGCCGTCAACAGAAACCAGTAGGGCGAGACAAAGACGCCGAGGACTAGCGAGGCAAGCACGAGAAAGCCGGCGAAAGCGAATACGGCACGGTTGATGGTCATCATCATCTCCAGTTGCTAGTTTGGTGCCGGCTTCGGGGCCTTGCGACACATCAAATCGCCCGGCTGAAGCCTGTATGTCTTGCACCTAACATTCAAAGATTATAATTTCAAGCTTATGAATGTCAGAGACATGATCCCAGCCAGCGATCAGGCGGCCGGCCTGATGCGCAGCCTGTCGCACCCGCAGCGGCTGCTGGTGCTGTGCGCACTTGGCGATGGCGAGAAGACGGTGGCGGAGTTGCGCAGCGAGCTGGGCGGTGTCGAGCAAGTGCCGATGTCGCAGCAGTTGATGCGGCTAAGGGCGGACGGGCTGGTCGAGTCGCGACGTGAGGGGACGACGGTCTACTACCGCATCGCCCGGCCGGAGGTTCTCTTGGTCATCGATGCGCTGGCGACCGCCTATTGCCCACCGGTCAAGGTCAAGCGGAGCCCGCGGAAAGCTTCCGTCTAGGCCCGGTCAGGCGATCGTCAGCACCCGGCCCGGCGCCAGCAGGAAGGGCGGCAGCCAGCCCTGCAGGTTGCTGAAGGGCAGCACTTCCGGTTTCAGGCGGACGCCGAGAGCACCGGCCATGAAGGCGCGGCGCGCCTCAATGCGTTGCCACGCTTGTGGGTGGCGCTCGGCGAATTCGGCGCGCCCGCGCTCGTCGAGGAGCGCGATGCCATCCTCGATGTTCGAGGTGAACCATGGCGTGCCGGTCGCAGGAATGATGTCGATCTGGATCGCCTGACCGGACAACAGGCGTTCGCTGCTGCCGGGATAGATCGGCGTATTCATCCATTCATCGAGATGGATCAGGTGGCCCGGATTGAGTCCGACGCCGAAGAACGGGTCGCCGAGGTGCCGCTTGACCAGCGCATCCATCTCGCCACCGGTGATGCCGATGCCGATCGTCTCGTACCAATCGGCCGCGCAGGCGAAATATGGAGCAGCCAGTTTCTCAACGTAGTCGCGAATGCCCGCCGGCAAGCCGGATGCGTCCTCGGCGACAAAGCCGGCACGAGCCGTGAGCGCGCCCCAGGCGCCATAGGCAACGGTAAGTGGATCGCCGATCTCCACCGGCCGATCGAGCGGGCTGCCGAGGCCCAGCGCAGCGCGCGGGCCGGCGGACAGCATCGTATGGCAGCTCAGCGGCATGCCGGTCTGCTGCATCAGGGTGGCGGCCTGCCACTCGCGCATGCCGGGCCGGATGCCGAAGAGGACGCGCTTGATGGCTTCCGACACGTGGCAGGCGGCAAACTCGAAGGCGGCGAGTTGGTCGATCTCGTTGATGGCGCGGAGACCCGTGGTCGCGGCCATCAGGATGGCGGTTGCGTTGACGACGCCCCCTGCCCCACCGACCAACGTGCGCAGCGTATCGACGACGAAACTTGGCGTCTCGAGCCAAGCGTCCGGCTCCACGGCCTCCTGGGTGCCGAAATATTTCCAGCCGGCGACGCCAACGCGCATCCCCGCCGCGATGCCGGCATCCGAAAGCAGATCTGCCAGAGGCGGCGTGCGGCTGCGGTCCTGCCCGAGCAGTCCGAAGGGCGGATAGAGGCGCACGTCGAGGTCGACCGGCGCAGCCCGCGCCGCGCCCTGGTTTTCCGGTCCGGTGAGGACCACGGGATCCCTGCCGGGCGTAACGATCAGCAGCGCTTCCTCGAAGCGCGGATCGAAGCCGGTCGCCCAGGAGAGATTGGCGAAATGCTCGCGGTCGCCGTAGATGACAAGCGCCGACAGACCCGCCCTCTCGATGCGCGCCCTCAGTCGCGCGACACGTTCGGCGTAGAGGCTGCGCGGCAACTCGGGACGAGTCTCGGGGACCCCGAATTCAGGCAGTTCCGCCTCGACAAGGCGAACGTCCGTCGGCGACCGACGCACTAGGGGGGCGCCGGTTCCGGCAGCCAATACTCGGCTTCCGACTTGCTGCGGTCGATGCGCACGAAGTTGTTAGCAAACACCCGATACGAGCCGCTCCACTGGCCATCCGGCCAGCGCACGCGGATATCGGCGCGTTCAGCCGTGCCAAGACCGACGTGGACGAAGCCAGCCTGGCCGGAGGCGTGGCCGCCGCCGACATGGACCGTGCGGTCCATGACATTGTTGCCGGCCTTGACGTTGATGCGTGCACCGACGGCGTTGCGATTGGCCTGCGACTGAACCAGTTCGATCTCGAGCCAGTTGCCGAGTGGCTGGTCGCCGCCCCAGGTCGCCTTGGTTCCGAGATTGCGAAAGAGGCTCACCGGCGCCTCCCGGTTGACCACGACGAGGTCGAGCATGCCATCCATGTTGAGGTCGACCGCCGCACCGCCGCGGCCCTTGGTCGGCAGCGCGATGCCTGCGGCCTTGCCAACCTCGGTGAAGGTCTTGTCCCACTGGCCAAGCAGCAGGTTGTCGGGATCGTCGGCGGCGAAATCAGGCATCGCTTCGACGTTGCCCTTGGCGATGAACAGGTCGAGCAAGCCGTCATTGTTGAAATCGGCAAACTGGCTGTGCCAGCCGGTCGATGGCCGCACATCGCCGCCCGTGTAGGGGCGCGCCGCGGTGACGCCCATGGGATAGGCGACATCCTTGTAGACGGGGCGATCGGTGTCGGCTTCCTCGGCGAGCTCTTGCAGCTTGGTGTCGCCCATCGAGGTCAGCGCATAGACCGGATAGCCGTTGCCAAAGAGGTTGGCCTGGGCGATGCCCATGCCGTAGATCGACACGTGCTGCCAACCCTCGGACGCGGTATAGAGGCGCGGCGGCTTGCCTGCATCGACGTGCCACATCTGCTCCTCGCCGCCGCGGTAGTACTGGCGGTCATTGGTCACCCGCAGCGACGGCACGCCCGACTGGTTCCAATCGGTGAAGAGCATGGACAGTGAGCAATAGCTCGGCGACAGCGCTACGGGGTCGCTGTAGTCCGGCTTGTCCCGCGAGGCCGGCCGGTCGAGGTAGCTGTCGGCGCAGGTGCCCCACGGTGCGCCCGGCGCCATGCGGTCGACGTAGTTGCCGATGGCCATCGTCGGATAGGTCTGGTCCTTCTCCCAGGTCGCGGAGAAAGCCGTCGTCCAGTCCCTGCCTCCGTCGAAGGCGAAGGCTTTGTTGGCGACCTCGAACTGGCAATCGGGCATGCCCCTGAGGATGAGGTTGCGGCCGAGGCGCATCACGACGAGATCCATCAGCCCGTCATTGTCGATGTCGAGCGGATAGGCGCCCGTGACGTTCGTCAGGTCCTCAGGCGGAAGGTTGAGATCGACCTTGGTGAATTTGAGCGCGCCGCCGGTTGGACTTTCGTTGCGATAGAGCTCCGCCGGGCTGGTGCCGCCCGCGATGAACAGGTCCGGCCTGCGGTCGCCATTGCAGTCGAGGGCCGCCACGCCACCACCGACGAAGAACTCCCACCCGCCTGTGTATTTGTGGTCAATGCCCGCGGCCAGCGCCTCCTCATGCAGATCCGGGATATCGTTCGGCACGGGCTTCATCATGTCGTCAGCACGGGCGGCCGCGACAACACCGAGGCCGGCGACCAGCGCCGCGGCAGCGAGCAGGCCGCGGGTCATTGTGGGATCACCAGAATCTTCAGGAAAGCGATGAGCGCCGAACGGTCGGCGTCGCTTGCGTCGATGTATTTCTGGCGGGCGTCGCGCGCCTCGCCACCGTGGGCGCGGATCACTTCGTCTAGCGTCGTGATGTCGTTGCGGTGGCCGTAAGGCGCGGTCGAGCCGACGCCCCACAGCTCGGCCGTCATGAACACATCGCGTTCGACGAAGCGCTGGGCGAGCAGCTCGTTGCCGAGCCGGCTGACCTCGCTGTCGGAGATGTGATGGCGCTTCAGATCGCCGAAGAGTGGAACGAGGATCTGACCCTGATCGTTGCGCGGCAGCTTCTTCACCCAGTCGAGCATGCCCAGGTCATAGGATATGGGCTTGGCGACCTCGCCCGGGCGCAATGTCCCGGCGGTGTCGTATGGCGCCGGGTCGGTGAAGGTGAGGTTGTTCAGCGGCAGGTCCGGCTTGTGGCACACCGCGCAGCCCATCGCGGCGAACACCTTCTCGCCCCTTGCGCTGGCGTCCCGCCACGCGGGGTTATCGGGGACCATGCGGTCGGGCGCCGGCAGGGTCGCCTGGAAGGCGACCAGCGCCGAGATGTCGCCCGGCGACAGTTCGTCGGGAACGCCGTCGCCGTCGAAATCGTCGGTTCCGGTCCAGCGGCTGCCCCATCGTTCGCTGGCTTCGAGGCCGAGGTGGATATTGCCGGCGTTGACCGCGAACTGACGCAGTGAGGCGAAGACGCCCTTCTGGCTGAACGGGCGCACGGTCAGGTCGGAATCGATCCCCTCCAGCCCGGAGAAATCGACAAGGCCGTCCGGCATCACGGTCAGCTTGCCGAACTCGACGCCCTTGGACGACAAGGTGACGGTCTCGGCCTGACCGCTCTTGCGGGCAGCGGCCACCGCCTTGTCGCGCTCGGCGCGCAGTTCCGCGGTCATTTCGCGGGCCAGCAATTCAACCAGGCCATCGCCGAACAGGCTGACCGAGCCGCGCTCATTGGAGAACTGCGGGTCGAGCGTATCGAAATCGGCGCTCTCGAAGCCCTCGGAGATGAAGGCATTGGCGGTGAAGTCGCCGGCGCCGCCGAGAACCGGCACATTGTGACAGGACTGGCAATTGTTCGAGTTCGAGCCCGGCCGTGCGGCGGAACATGACATCGACCGGATGCTTGCGCAGGGTCGGGATGATCGCCTGGGTCGCCATTGGACGGCCAAGGCCGTCGGCAGTGGTGAAGCGCGCTGTGAACAGGTGTTTGCCTTCGTCGACGAGCTGCTTCAGCTGGTCGGCAGACAGCGAACCTTCAAGCGTGGAGAAATCGACGTGGTCCTGAATGGCCTTCTCGGCCCACGGCACCGCGTCGCCGGCGATCGCCCGCCCGCTCAACAACAACGCCAGACAAACTGCGGCCCCCGTCACACGAGATTGGCGTCTGTGCCCGTGTCCGCGAGACCCATGCGTCATACCCTCGCCTCTGGATAGGCGTTGGTGATCGCGATCCCCGGCGGGATCGTTCCGCCGATGATCATCCCCAGAACCTGATCCGTGTTGACGGCGTTCTTGTCGACGGTGCCGACCATGCGGGCCGTCTTCATGACGGTGATGCGGTCGGCGAGGTCGAAAACGTCGTGGATCTCGTGGCTGATCAGGAAGATGCCGATACCTTCCTTCTTCAACTGCTTGACAAGATCGCGCACCTGGGCCGTTTCGGCGGGCCCAAGGGCGGCGGTTGGCTCGTCCATGATCAGGATGCGCGCGTTGAAATGAACCGCGCGGGCAATCGCAACGGACTGGCGCTGGCCGCCGGAGAGAGCCTTCACCGGCGTCTTGAATCCCTTGAAGTGCGGGTTGAGCCGGCCCATCACCTTGCGCGTCGCTGCCTCCATGGCGACATCATCGAGCGTGTTGAGACGGCCGAGAATTTCGCGTCCGAGGAAGACGTTGGCGGGCGCATCGACGTTGTCGGCGAGCGCCAGGTTCTGGTAGATCGTCTCAATGCCGAGCGCCTTGGCGTCGCGCGGGTTGTTGATGGTCACCGGCTTGCCGTCGATGAAGATTTGACCGGAGTCGGCGCGATAGGCGCCGGACAGGACCTTCATCAAGGTCGATTTGCCGGCGCCGTTTCCGCCGACCAGCCCGACAACCTCCCCGGCGTGGAGATCGATTGTCGCGTCGTCGACGGCATGCACGCCACCGAACGAGACGAAGATGTTGCGCATCTCGACGAGCGGCGGACGATCATCGGCCATAGCTCAGACCTTCCTCACGCCGTCCGTCGGCGATATGCGGTGTCGATACCAACCGCAATCACTAGCACCAGCCCAGAAACGATGTTCTGGAGCGGCGACTCGATGCCCATGAGTTGCATGCCCGATTGCAGTGACTGCATGACCAGCGCGCCGAGCATGGCGCCCGGCACGGTGCCGATGCCGCCCGTGAACGACGTGCCGCCAATGACGGCGGCAGCGATCGTGTAGAGTTCATCCAGCGTGCCGAGGGCGTTGGTCGCGGCGTTAAGACGCGCCGACGCAACCGCGCCGGCGACGCCGCACAACACCCCCATCAGGATAAAGATCTTCATCACGATCCAGCGGGAATTGATGCCGCTGAGGTCGGCCGCCTCCGGGTTTCCGCCGATCGCGAAAACGTACCGACCGAAGCGAGTCCGGTTCGCCAGGAAAGTGACGACCATCGCCGTGCCGATCGCGATCAACACGGGAATCGCAATTCCCAGCGGGATGATGAGCCCACCTTCCGGCCACGGGATATTGCGCGCGGTTGCATATTGACGCGCGAGGCCGACGGGCATCGGATAAGCGTTGATCACCGCCACCGCGCCTATCACCGCGGCGCAGCCGATCAACGAAAGGGTGATTTCCGCCCAAATCGGACGCAACGGAAAATCGAAGCGGCGACGCTGACGCCGGCCGTTAACAATCGCCAGCACGATGCCGACGCAGGTGAGAGCGGCCACGACCCAGCTCCAGGTGGCACCGATCGAGCCGGTTCCACCGCCGCCCATAAGCTGAAAATTGGAGTCGAGCGGCGCCAAAGTGCGGCCGTTTGCCACCCACCAGGCGGCACCGCGCCACACCAAAAGGCCGCCGAGCGTTACGATGAACGCCGGTACGCCGAGGAAAGCGATCACATAGCCCTGGAGCGCGCCTATCAAAGCACCAACCGCCATGCCGGCGGCGAGCACGACGATCCAAGTCAGAGGATAGTCGTAGCCGAGACCGAGGCCCACCGGCAGAATGTCCGTCTGCAGCGAGCCCATGATCATGGCGAGGAAGCCGAGGAGCGATCCGACCGACAAATCGATATTTCGCGAAACGATGACCAGAACCATTCCAGTCGCCATGATCGCGATCGTGGCCGTCTGTACGGAGAGGTTCCAGAGGTTGCGCGGGGTCAGGAACACGCCGCCGGACATGAAATGGAATCCGAGCCACACGACCGCCAAAGCCGCGATCATGCCGAGCATCCGAGCGTCGATCTCGGTCGCCTGCATGAACCGGCGTACCAAGCCGGCGCGACGTGGCGCCAAGCTGCTCGGCGCCTGGCCGGTCGTCCCGGTCACTTCAGCCATCTCGGTCGGACACCCGCGTTTTTGCTCAAACGAAACCTGCGCCGCGTTACGAGACGCGGCGCAGGAACGTTGAGTTTAGGGACTAGCCGCAGACCTTGACCGAGCCGGGCTTCACGCCCTTGCAGACTTCGTCTTTCGTGATCCAGCCAGCGTCGATCACCACGTCCAGGTTATCCTTGGTGATCGGAACAGGCTTCAGGAAGAGCGAATGCATGCTGACCTTCTTGGGGCCACCGTCGAACATGACCGAACCATCGATCTTGTCCATCGCCGTGCCGCCAGCGAGCTTAACGGCAGCTTCGCCAGCCGCCTTACCGAGCGCGCGAGCGTCCTTCCAGACCGACACGGTCTGCGTGCCAAGCGCGATGCGGTTCAGAGCGGCGTGGTCGCCGTCCTGGCCCGACACCGGAACCTGACCGGCCATGCCCTGGGCGGCGAGAGCGGCGACGACGCCGCCGGCCATGCCGTCGTTTTCTGAAACCACGGCGTCAACCTTGTTGTTATTGACGGTGAGGAACTGCTCCATTTCCTTCTGGGCGTTCGCCGGATCCCAGTTGTCGGTGTAGGTTTCACCGACGATCTTGATGTCGCCGCTCTTCACCGCAGCGCCGATCACCTCTTCGATGCCGGAACGCAGGAAGTCGGCATTCGGGTCAGCCGAGTTGCCCTTGATGATGACGTAGTTGCCCTTCGGTTGGGCCTTGAAGACGTACTGGGCCTCGAGCACGCCGACCTGCTTATTGTCGAAGGTTATGTAGAACGCTTTCGGATTCTCGATCAGGCGATCGTAGCCGATGACTGGAATACCATTGTCCACCGCCTTCTGGACCGCGGGCTGAATGGCATCGGTATCCTGAGCGAGCACGATCAGGACGTTGGCGCCCTGCGAAATCAGGTTCTCGACATCGGTGAGCTGCTTGGACGCCGACGACTGCGCGTCCGTCGAGATGTATTTGGCGCCGGCTGCGTCGAGCACGCCCTTGATGGCCGCCTCGTCTGTTTTCCAACGCTCTTCCTGGAAGTTGTTCCAAGACACGCCGACCACGATTTGCGCCAGCGACGCACTGGCCGACACGGCCAATCCGATCGCGGCAAGAGTTGCAACGAGTACTTTCTTCATGACTTTCCTCCCCTTCGAGGTGGACTAAACGCCCAAATACACTGGACACATTGTCCAGTGAAACAATTGATCCCAATCAAATCGAACCGACGCCCTCGAGCGTCCCGCATAGTCTTCACCATCCGCGGAACCGCCTCCGTCGATGCTGCGGCAACATATCGGGGAAGACTGCGGTTCCGCAAGGTGTGTTCGCCTTCTCCGGGCCTCCAAAGCCAAGATGCCGCATGGTTTTAGTCGGACGAATACTGGGCGGCGCCCGGCGGCTCGCTGGCCGCGGCCGCCTGCCTCGATCGCGTCAAGGACGCCGGCGCGCTGCTCCCGACCTGCTCGACCTTTCCCGGCTCGGGCGCGTGCAGGCAGCGAATGCGGTCCAGATGCGCTTTCTTGGCGTGAATGGCGCTGATGCCGGCGACGGCCGAACCGGCTAATGTGAGGGCCGAAGCCTCCGGCAGCTACTGGATGCTGAGGTAGGGAAGCGCCAGCACCGCCGTCGAGGCGGCGCTCAGGGCGAAGAAGGCAATAACGCGGAGCGTAAGGCTCATCGGGGAATCTCCGGCGAACGTCTGAGCACCATATGGACCGGTTCGCCCCACGCCGCCGTGACGTCGGTCACAGGGTCCCCGCCAGCGGCCAAAGCCGCGCGCCATCGGTGTCGGTTGTGTGGAAAACGACTACTGGATGCTGAGGTAGGGCAGCGCCAGGATGGCGGTCGAAGCGGCACTCAACGCAAAGAACATCAGAACGCGAAGCGACAAGGTCATACGCAAATCCCCCTCAATCGCAGTCTGGATACAACGGCCGTATTAATGTTTTGTTGCGGCTGTCCGGCCGCAAAATATTCGCCGGAAACGGATGTCGAATCGCACCGGGCGGCGACCTGTCTAGCGTCCGGTCCAGCGTCCCGTCTCGGTCAGCTTGTCGCACCTGCCCCTCCGGACAAAGGCCGTGCATGCCACCCCGCACTTCTATATACGGTCCCGGGATTCCGGCCGGGGGGCCGGCTTTCAGGGGCGGCCAACGTTTCCCGCTGCTCCAGTTCTGAGACCCCCTGGGGCGGCCCGCCCCTTGCATATCAATCGTTTTTCGGAGGACCGTCATGAAGATCCGCGCCACCGTCTGGGGGGAGAACGTCCACGACCGCGAGAACGCCGTGGTGCGCCAGGTCTATCCAAAGGGCATGCACGGCTGCATCGCCGACGCGCTTAACGCCGATCCCGCCATCGAAGCGACCACGGCCACGCTCGATCAACCGGAGCACGGCTTGACCGACGAGCGGCTTGCGAACACCGACGTGCTGACCTGGTGGGGGCACAAGGCGCACGGCGCCGTGTCGGATGCGGTCGTCGAGCGGGTTGCGCTGCGCGTGTGGCAGGGCATGGGGCTTGTCGTCCTGCATTCCGGGCACTTTTCGAAAATCTTCAAGAGGCTGATGGGCACTCCCTGTTCGCTGAAGTGGCGCGAGGCCGGCGAGAAGGAGCGCGTCTGGGCCATCAACCCCATGCACCCGATCGCGCAGGGCGTTGGTTCGAGCTTCGTTGTCGAGCAAACGGAGATGTATGGCGAACCTTTTGCGATCCCGGAGCCGATGGAGACGGTCTTCATCAGCTGGTACGACGGCGGCGAAGTGTTCCGCTCCGGCGTCACCTACCAGCGCGGCGGCGGGCGCATCTTCTATTTCTCGCCCGGCCATGAGGTCTACCCGATCTATCACGATAAGAACGTGCAAACGGTCATCCGCAACGCGGTCAAGTGGGCCTACAACCCCGCACCGGCGTGGCCGCGGGTCACAGACGCGGTCAACGTGCCAACCGACAAGGCGCCCGAACCGATCGAGCAGAAAGGTCCGCGCCTGCACGCCGCCGGCGAAGCTGGCTTCCGCTAATCATGCCCGATCTCGTCCGGCTGGCGATCGTCGGAACGGGAGGCATGGCCGCCCAGCATGCGCGCTCCTTCCGCGCGCTGCCGGGCGTCGAGTTGGTCGCGGCGGTGGAGCCGCAGGAGGACCGGCTCAACGCCTTTTGCGACGAGTATCGGATTCCCCATCGCTTCACCGATCTCGACGGCGCCATCGCCTGGGGCGAATTCGACGCGGTCACCAATGTGACGCCGGACGCCGTGCATCACCCGACCAGCATGAAGCTGATCGCTGCCGGCAAGCACATCCTCTGCGAAAAACCGCTGGCGACCACCTATCCGCTGGCACTGGAGATGACCGAGGCGGCCGAGAGTCGCGCGGTGATCAACATGGTCAACCTCACCTATCGCGGCTCGCCGGCGGTGGAGAAGGCACGTGAAATCGTCACCTCGGGCGAGATCGGCGAAATCCGTCACTTCGAGGCGTCGTACCTGCAAAGCTGGCTGGTCGGCAATCACTGGGGCGACTGGCGCTCCGAGGATCGCTGGCTGTGGCGCCTGTCGTCGGAGCACGGCAGCCACGGCGTCATCGGCGACATCGGCATCCATATCGTCGATTTCGCCACCTACGCCTGTGCGAACGACATCGTCTGGATGGAGAGCCGCGCCAAGACCTTCCACAAGGCGGATGGCGGGCGCATCGGCGACTATCGCCTAGACGCAAACGATTCCTTCGCGATGTCGGTCGAACTCGGCAACGGCGCTCTTGGCGTCATCCACGCCACGCGCTGGGGCACCGGCTACGCCAACACGCTGCGTCTCGACATCTTCGGCAGCCGCGGCGCGCTGCAGATGATCACGACCGGCGAAACCTCATGGCTGGGGCGCTGCGTCGGCAACGACGTTCACTCCCTGACCTGGCGCGAAGTGCTCTGCCCGCCGGTGCGTTCGGTGTATCGGCGCTTCATCGAGTCCGTGCAGACGGGCGCGCATGCCAATCCCGATTTTCGCCAGGCCGCCAAGATCCAGCGGATCCTCGACCTGTGCCTCGAGGCCGGCGACCGCAGCCACGGCGGCGTGCGGCTGGACTAGGCCGCGGTCTCGCGCGTGCCCGAGACGATGATCTCCAGCACGTGCTGCTCGGTCGAATGCGCGATGTGACGCTCGCCGACGTTCTCGCCGCGCTTCAGCACCATGACCCGATCGCCAACCGCGAATATGTCCTGAAGCCGGTGTGAGATGATGATTTGCGCCACGCCGTGCTTCTTCAGTTCGAGCATGGTCTCGAGCAGGCGATCGGTCGCCATAACGCTGAGATTGGCGGTCGGCTCGTCGAGGATCACGACTTTCGGGTCGAATGAGATGGCGCGAGCGATGGCCACGGACTGCTGGCGACCACCCGAGAGGCTCTCAACCCGCTGGTAGACCGAATTGACGTCGACCTTTAGCCGTTTCAGCACGGCGTCGGCGTCCGCATACATCTTCTTGCGATCGACGAACGGCCCTCTGCGGGGCCAGCGTCCCAGGAAGATGTTCTGGCCGACGTCCATGTTTCCGCATAGCGCGAAGTCCTGATAGATCATCTCGATCCCGACTTCGCGGCTCTCATGCGGGCTCTTGAAATGAACGGGCTTTCCGGCGACCAGTATCTCGCCGTCGTCGCGCTGGTAGGCTCCGGACAAGATCTTCATCAGCGTGGATTTGCCCGCCGAATTGTCGCCGACGAGGCCGAGGATCTCCCCCGGGTACAATGTCAGGTCGACATCGACGAGCGCGCGGACCGCGCCGAACGACTTGTTGATGCGACGCATCTCGACGATGGGCGTCGGACGGTTCGTGGTTTCAGACATTGGCTGCTTCCGTTGATGCAGTGCCCGGCGGCGCCTTCGGCCGGGCCAGGAAATGCCGGAGTGTGGCGAAGATATTGGCCTGCCGCACCCAGATGTCGATCAGGACCGCAACAATCAGAATCCCGCCGATGAAGACGTTGATCCAGTGCTGCGGCATGGTGAAGCCCTCGACGTTGAGCTGCAGCAGTGCGCGAACGAGCGTGATCACCGCCGCGCCGGCAAGGGCCCCGATGATGGTCCCATAGCCGCCGAATATCGATCCTCCACCGATGATCACTGCGGCAATGCCGTCGAGCTCCCGGAACTGGCCGGCGGTCGGGTTGAAGCTCCGGTAGTAGGCGATGTTGATCAGGCCAGCCATGGTCGCGCAAAGGGCGCAGAAGAGGAGCGCGATGAAGCGGGTGCGATTGGTGCTGATGCCGGCGTAGTCGGCCGCACGACGATTGCCACCGGTGGCGTAAAGCTTCTGGCCGAAGGGCATGTAAGCCAGCACCGTGCCGGCGATGACGGCGATCAGGACCATCCACAAGGTCTGCGCGCTGACGACGTCGGCAAGTGCTCCAAGGATGCCGCTCGGATGCGGCACGTTGAAGTGTTCGAGAATGTCTCCGACCTTGCGGCCGAGCATATTGTAGCTCTCCTTGAAGCCGGTGAGCTGCTGGCCCGCCACGATCCACGATGCGAGGCCGCGGGCGATGTAGAACATGCCGAGCGTCGCAATGAACGCGGGAAGACCAAAGGCGACGGTGAGGATCCCGTTCACGGCCCCGGCGGCGAGGCCGGCGGCGAGGCCAATCAGAATTGCGCTTCCAGGATCGAGGCCGAGAACCTTCAGGGCGTACGCCGCTGCCCCGCCTGCCAGAGCCAGCACCGCCCCGACGGATAGATCGATATCGCCAGCGGCAATCACAAATGTGAGGCCGATCGCAATCAGCGCGATCTCGGTGTAATTCAGAAGGATCGCGAACGAATTGGGCAGAAGTGCCCAATAGTCCGGCCGCAGATACAGACCAACCAGCCAGAGTGCCACTGTCAAAATGATCGCCAGCGCATCGCGCCGCGCGAGAAATTTTCCGAATCCGCGGGCGGTGAGCGCCTTGTCGGCAGCCATCGCGCCCTTGGTTTGCGCTCCTTCGATTGCGACGCCGCCGATTTCGAGTGCCTTCGGTGGCGGCAGGCCGCGAAGCCTCGCCCACAAGCGGGCAAGCAATCGACGCCTCACGATCAACGGCTCGATCAGCACGGCAACGATGAGAAGAAGGCCGATAAAGGCGGGAACCGCACCCGCTGGCAGCGAGAAAACGGCCTGCACCGGCGTCGGATCGCCGTTGATCATGACGATCCGCGTGATCGGCAGGCCCTCGCGCAGCACCTTGTTGATCAGCACGGTGAGCAGGGCACCGATGAAACTCCCGATGACGCGTCCGCGTCCTCCAAGGATGGAGGCGCCGCCGATGATGACGGCGGCAATGACGATGAGTTCGGCGCTCAGTCCGTTCTGCGGAGATACGCCCTTGTCCTGCGCGGTCGCCATCAGGCCGGCCACCGTGGCGCAGAGCGACGACAGCAAATAGGCGCGCACCCTCACCCATCGCGTCGGAATGCCGGCGTAGATCGCCGCCTGCTCGTTGCCGCCGGTCGCGAAGGTCTCGTAGCCCCAGCGGGTCTTGGCGAGGACCACGGCTCCGACCGCCACGATAATGAGCGCGATCTCGATCTGATTGTTGAAGCCCCAGGCGTTGAATTCGCCGAGCCGGAAGAACCAGCGATAATTTGCGGCCTTTTCCGGGTAGAGAATCGATTGGCCACCCGTCAGGCCGAGAACGAAGCCGCGGCCGATGAGCAGCACGGTCAGCGTCGCGATGAAGGCCGGGACGCGCAGGACCGTGACGAGAGTGCCATTGACCAGGCCAATGAACGTTCCCAGCACCAGGCACGCGAGAACGGCCGGCACCACGCCGAGGTCATAGTGGTTGGGGTCGAACATGTATGCGAACGCGACCCCGACCAGACCGAAGGTCGATCCGACCGACAGGTCGAGATCCTTGTTCGCAATGACGAACGTCATGCCGACGGCCATCACGGCATAACGCGCGGCGTCGCGCAGGAGCGCCTGGGTCGCGTCGAAGGAAACGAAGAATTTCGGATTGATGAATGCGCCCGCGACGTAGAGGAGCGCCATCATGACCAGCAGGCCCGCTTCCCAGCCACCAAACAATTGTGCTGGAGGGCGGCCCAACGCGGAGGGTGAAGCTGTCACCACGCGGTAATTATCCCGATTCCAGAGGATCATTTGGCAATGATCGCGGGAGAGCGTAGCCCTCCCGCGACCAGACGAGAACGGAAATCGAGACTAGTTCTCGAAGCGTTTGCCGACGTTGCCGACCGAGTCCTTGGTCACGAGCTGGGCGCGCGTGTCGAGGTTGGCGGCCGCGATGCCACGGTCGATCTGCAGATAGAGCTGCATGACCGGCCAGAAGCCCTGGAGGAACGGCTGCTGCCCAAGGGCGCCGGTGAGATCGCCGCTCTTCAGCGCCGCCTGCTGAGCCGGGCCGAGATCGAAGCCATAGGCGCAGATCTTGCCGGTCATCTTGGTCTGGGCAACTGCCTTCGCCAAAGCGGGGGTGAAGACGTTGTTGCCGGCGAATGCGCCGACCACGTCGCCACGCGATTCAAACAGCGAGACGATGGCGTTGACCGGGTCGTTCGGGTCGGCATCGACGCCAACGTTTTCCGGGCCCGCATCGACCTTGAAGTTGTCCAGCGTGCCGGCGGCCTTCAGGGCCGCAACCGTCGCGTTGTAGGCCGAGCTGACGCGATTGTTGACTTCGATGTTGCCGAGGGCCGTGCTGCTCGGGAACACGATCGTCCCCTTGGTGATGCCCTTGTCCGCGAGGCACTGGGCCAGCGCATTGCCCGCGATCGCGGCGGCCGATGCGTCCTGCCCGGTATGGCTGATCGAGAGGCGGTGATAGATGCCGCCGTCGAACGAGTTGGTGGTCGCCACCGGGATGCCGTTCTTTTCGGCCGTCTTGACGATGTCATCATAGGCGCCCGCCTGCGGGGTCGTCATGATGATCCCGTCGATGGTCGGGTCCTGCACGATCTGGTTCAGAATCTCGATCTCGCGTGCCGGATCATCGACCGGGTTTTCGGAACCGAGCAGCAGGATCTTGGCACCGATCATGTTGCCGGCGACCGTGGCGCCAACATAGACTGGGTCGAAGAACCCGTTCCCGGCGGTGTGTGTCACAATCGCAAAAGTGAGATGACCGTCGGCGGAATGAAAGTCCTTCGTGCCGGGATTCTCCTTGGCGGCGTCGTCGAAGCTATATCCGCCGACGGCTTTGCCGACCGATCCGGATTGCGCGAACGCGCCTGATGCGGCGAACGCAGCGAATGCGCTCACCGCAAGCATCGTCACTGTCTTGTGCATGTCTCAGTTCCCTCCCGATTGCCCATTTGTGGTCCTTACGTGTGACAATTCCGTCCGAGGCAAAAGCGCGGGCATGGCTTACCTCGCCCAATTGGGGCGTCAATAGTATGACGAATAGCGGAAGCACGGCAAGGCTCAGGCCGCAAGTGCCGACAGGACATTCGGCGAGTTCCACTCCGGCGTTTGCCGGTGTTGCCAGCAACCGGAGAATTGACGATGCTGATTAGCCGGTAACCAGCGCCAGAATGAGCCCGTCGTAGCCCTTCGTGCCGACCATCTGCAGGGCCGTTGCCGTGAGGCGTGGCTCGGCGGCGATCCGCTCGGTCACATGGCGGGCGCCGAGCACGCTGCTGTCGCGGCTCCTCGCGTCGGCGACGGCGCCGTCCCGGACGACATTGTCGATGACGATCGCGGTGCCTTTGCGCGACATCTTCAGCGCCCAGTCGAGGTAGGCCGTGTTGTTCCGTTTGTCGGCGTCGATGAAGACAAGATCGAAGGGTCCGCGTTTCTCGGCAGCGATCTCGGGCAGTGAATCGAGTGCCGCGCCGACACGGACCTCCGCGACCCGGTCTAGGCCCGCGCGGGCAAGATTGGCCCGGGCAACTTCGGCGTGTTCCGGATCGACCTCGAGGGAGATCAGGCGACCGTCCGGCGGCAGCGCCCGCGCCATCCAGATCGTGCTGTAACCGCCGAGCGTGCCGATTTCGAGAATGCGGCGCGCGTCCACCATCAATGCGAGCATCATCAGGAACTTGCCCTGATTGGGGGCGACGCTGATTGCGGGGAGGCCCGCCGCCTCACTGGATTTCAGGGCAGCGTCCAGGGCGTCGTCCTCTCCCACGAGGTGACCGTCGAAATAGCGGTCGACCTCGGTCCACACGCGCTGATTCGCCATGACGTTGCTCCTTGCTCGACAGCCGGCAGCGTAGGCCCCGGCCGGGCTTGCCGGCAACATCCGTTGCAGCCCGACCACAGTGCCCGACAAAACGGCTGGCGGAGGCCAGCCGAACGCTCCGGCCCGCTTGTCCATCTGTGACAAATTCGGCAAACACCGATCAGGGAATGCCGGTCGCGCACCATGCCGTCGCCCTGCTTCAGGATCGACCGAGAAGGAAACCTGGGATGCGAAAGCAGATATTTGTGGCCTTGGGTGCAGTTTCGGCCGCGTTGTTGGGATTGCAGGCCGCGCAAGCCGCGCCTCAGACTTACTACGACAACGCGCTCCAGAAATACGTCACCTACGATGTCGAGCAGGTGATGGCGCGCGGCTCTTCCGGCGTGCGCAACTATTCGCCGATTCTGCGCGAAGTGGTGGCCTATGACGGCCCCTATGGCGTGGATACGATCATCGTCAACACCACCGAGCGCCGGCTGTACTACGTGACCGAAAAGGGCAAGGCGATCAAATACGGCATTGGCGTCGGCCGCGAAGGTTTCACGTGGCAGGGCACCGACCGC
This sequence comes from uncultured Alphaproteobacteria bacterium, assembly GCA_963781775.1. Lineage (GTDB taxonomy): Bacteria > Pseudomonadota > Alphaproteobacteria > Rhizobiales > Kaistiaceae > CAVSRC01. The sequence goes on from CAWAHE010000006.1 coordinate 37,154, forward strand.
ATTTCGCGCATGGCCGAGTGGCCCGGCTGGACGCCGCCGGCGGTGATGATCGCCCGCGAAAAGGCCAAGGGCCATATCCTGCCGGCCTACATGAAGGGCGGCATCGAGAATCCGCTCGGCGCCCGCGCCCTCTACATTGGGTCGCGTATCTACCGCATCCATGGATCCAACGAGCCGTGGACGATCGGGCATGCGGTTTCGTCGGGCTGCATTCGGATGACCAACGACGATGTCACCGACCTCTACGACCGGGTGAAGGTCGGAACCAAGGTCGTCGTTCTCAACTAACTCAGTTTCGGGGTGGGACTGAGAGAGAGCCGGCGGGCGATCCCGCCGGCTCTCCCGTTTTTGGGCGGAATGGACGTGCCTGGCAGCCGGAGATTTGTTCAGGCGTCGCGCCGCATGCCCTTGGCGTCAAGCTCGGCGAGATAGTCCGCCCAGCGGCGCTCGTGTTCGTCGCCGAGCTGGCGCAGATAGACCCACGAAAACAGTCCGGTGTTGTGACCGTCATCGAAAGTGATGCGGACGGCATAGTTGCCCACAGGATCGAGCGCCGAGATCGACACATCGCGCTTGCCGCCGACAGTGCGCCGCTGCTCGGGGCTGTGCCCCTGGACTTCCGCCGAGGGGCTCAGCACGCGCAGCATCTCCGCCGGCAACTCGTGGACGATGCCGTCATCGAATTGCACCGAGAGACTCCTGCGATCCTTGCGCAGACGGATTTCAGTCGGCCACGCGGTCTTCTCGTTCATTTCCGGTCGCTCCGTGCTGCTCTCGCCGGCCGTGACTTGGCTCTCGCGCATGTTGGCGTCATAATCGGCCCGTCACCCATTTCCCGGAGGTTCGCGCGCGGCCAGCCAGCCGTGCAAAGGCATAGCATTGGGAGTTCATTTTTCATGTCCGCACTGACCGACTTCGATCTCGACGAAACCGGTAAAATCGACCTTTCCGACATATATGACCGTCCAGACCCGCGCGACTACTACCAGACGCTGGTCAATCTGGACTACCGCATTCCCGCCGAAGCCGAACCGATCTTCCGTGCGGTCATCGCCGCGGAACGCGGCAATCGCCAAAGACATCGCCTGAAGGTCCTCGACGTCGGTTGCTCCTACGGGGTTAATGCGGCGATCCTCAAGCACGGCTGCGCCCTGCCCGATCTCTTTCGGCGCTACGGCGTCAAGGCCTGCAGCACGATGTCGCGACGCGACCTGATCGCCCGGGACCGAGCCGACGTCAGCACTATCAGTGGCGATCTGACCTTCGTCGGGCTCGATCCGGCAGAGCGCGCCGTCGCCTATGCGCGCGAGGCTGGCGTCCTTGATGCGTTTGTCACTCGCGACCTGGAGCACGAAGAGCCGTCTGGCGAAGAGAACGCCCTGCTCTCCGACACCGACCTGGTCATCTCGACCGGCGCAATCGGCTATGTCGGCCCGGCTACCTTCGCCCATATTCTCGACTGCACTGGCAACAGCCCCTGGCTTGCCTTGTTCGCGCTACGCATGTTCCCGATCGATGGCATCGCCGAAATGCTGGAGGCGCGCGGCTATTCGGTCTTCAAGCTCGCCGGGAGGACATTTCGCCAGCGGCATTTCGCCGACCGAAAGGAGCAGGCCGAAGTGCTCGCGAACCTTGCGGACCTCGGGATCGATCCGGCCGGTCGCGAGGCCGATGGCTGGTACCATGCCGAATTCTTCTTCGCTCGCCCCTCAAGTGAACAGGCGCCACCGCCCATGCCGGGACTTGTGTCGCTACAAGACGACCAACGACGCTCTTGACCCGACACCGCCGGATGTGGCGAGCATGCTGCCTCTGGCAGCATGGGGGAGTTCCACTTGGCGGGCAAAGTCTATGACGTCATCGTCGTCGGGGTCGGCGGCATGGGCGCGGCCGCCTGCTGGCAGCTTGCGCGGCGCGGACAGCGGGTGCTGGGTCTCGAGCGCTTCGACATCCCGCACGCCCACGGTTCGTCGCACGGCGTCACCCGCATCATCCGGCTCGCCTATTACGAGAGCCCCGACTACGTGCCCCTGCTCCGCCGTGCCTTCGAGTTGTGGGGCGAGGCGTCGGCCGCTGCCGGCGAGCCGCTGCTGGTCACGACCGGGTCGTTCGACGCAGGCCCGCGGGACAGCGACGTGTTCAACGGCTCGCTGGAATCCTGTCGGGTCCATGGCCTCGCCCATGAGGTGTTGACCGGCGCGGAGGTCAACGCCCGCCATCCGGGTTATCGATTGCCGGACGATTTCGCTGCCGTCTTCCAGCCCGACGGCGGCTTCGTGCTCTCCGAGCGCGCCATCGTCGCCCACGCGACCATGGCGATGGCGGCCGGAGCAGAGATCCATGGCCGCGAGGCCGTGCTCGACTGGGCGCCGATCGCCGGCGGTGGCGTGCGCGTCACCACGACGCGCGGCGAATACGAGGCGGCGCGACTGGTTCTGTCGCCGGGCGCGTGGATCGGCGATCTGGTTCCGGCGCTGAAGCAAATCGCGATACCCGAGCGGCAGGTTCTCGGCTGGTTTCAGCCGGCCGACCCGGCGCGCTTCATGCCGTCGGCGTTCCCGGTGCTCAACCTGCTGGTCGAGGAGGGGCGCTACTACCTGCTACCCATTCACGGTGTTCCCGGGCTCAAGATCGGGCTCTACCACCATCTCGGCGAGCACGGGCCGGCCGAAACCCTGTCACGCGAGATCACGACCGAGGACGAAGCGGTACTTCGGCGCTGCATCAGTCGATATTTCCCCGACGCGGACGGCCCGGTCATGTCGCTGCACAGCTGCATGTTTACCAACACGCCGGACGAGCACTTCATCATCGACACCCTGCCCGGCCAGCCTGAAGTCGTCGTCGCCTCGCCGTGCTCAGGCCACGGCTACAAATTCGCAAGCGTCGTTGGGGAGATCATCGCCGACCTCGCGGTTTCCGGCCGCAGCCGGTTCGACCTCAAGATGTTCCGTATGGATCGTTTCGCGCCGGCATCATGACGGACTCGACAAGCTCTGCGCCCGGCCGCATCATCCCATCGACATCCTGACTCCTGCGGCGGGTTCCCGCCGTTCCCGTCCGCCCTGCCCACCACGGAGACCGGCTCGCGCTGTTGATGTGCGCTGGCTGAGATCGAGCGCCTGAGCCGATGACCCCCCTTCGCGAGAACCTTCGCGGCATTATCGCGATATCGGCGTGCAACCTTCTGTTCCTCATCAACGATACACAGATCAAGCTGGTCAATACCGAACTGCCGCTCGGCGAGATCATTCTGCTGCGCGGTGCGGTCGCCACGGTACTTCTCATCCCCATCGTGATTGTCAGCGGCGCCCACGTTCATCTCGCCATGCTCGCGCACCGGGCTGTGGCGTGGCGGATGATCGCCGAGATCATGGCCGCCTATCTCTACCTGCTGGCGCTGTTTCATATGCCGATCGCCAACGCCAACGCGATCCTTCAGGTGATCCCGCTGGCGGTGACGGCGTGCGCCGCCATCTTCCTGAAGGAGTTCGTCGGCTGGCGCCGGTGGACCGCCATCGCGGTCGGTTTTGCGGGCGTATTGATTGTCATCCGGCCAGGCCTTTCCGGCTTCAATTCGTTCAGCCTGCTTGCCCTCATCTCGGTGCTGTTCATTACGCTTCGCGACATGACGACCCGCATGGTGCCGCGCGGATTGCCCGCCCTGCTGATCGCGCTGATCACCGCGGCCGTGGTCGGTGCGACGGGTCCGATGTATGGCCTGATCGCCGGCGAGCAATGGGTGATGCCATCCGGGCGCAGCCTCGCGCTCATCCTCGGCGCCGTCGTCTTTCTGATCGGCGGCTACCTGACGGCCGTCGAGTTCATGCGCCATGGCGATATCGCCGTGGTGGCGCCTTTCCGCTACACCGCCGTCATCTGGGCGATCATCGTCGGCTTCGTGGTGTGGGGCGAGATCCCCGATGGACCGATGATCGTCGGCACCGCGATCGTCATCGCGACAGGCGTCTATACGTTCCACCGCGAACGGCGGATTTCCGCGCGGGCCGCCCTCGCGGCGCTCGGCGAATGAGTTCCCCCGCTCCGCCCTCCCGCGGCGGCAACGCGACACTGATGCTGGTCCTGATCGGGGTGTCGGCGATCAACCCGGTCGCCATCAACATGTTCGTTCCGGCGATGCCCGACATGATCCGGTCACTGGGCACCGACCTGCCGTCGATCCAGCTCGTCCTGTCCGCCTACCTGTTCTCGACGGCCGTCGCGCAACTCGTTCTCGGCCCGCTGTCGGACCGGTTCGGCCGGCGGCCGACGATGATCGCCGGGCTTGTCGTGTTCGTCATCGCCAGCATCGGCTGCGCGCTGGCGTCGAACGTCGGCTTTCTCGTCGCCATGCGAATCGCTCAAGGCGCAGGCGGTTGCGCCGGCATCGTCATCAGCCGGGCTGTCGTGCGCGACCGCTACGACCGCGATGAGGCCGCCGCCGCGCTCGGTTATGTCACCATGGGCTTTGCCGTCGCGCCCATGCTGAGCCCGACCATCGGCGGCTTGCTCAACGATAATATCGGCTGGCCCAGCATTTTCGTGCTGCAAGCAGTGCTGGGCGCCATCGTCCTGCTGGCCTGCGTGTTCGCCCTACCGGAGACGCGCCGCAAGCCGGATCCCGGCGAAGCGGCGAACCGGTTCCTGACCAGCATGGGCGCGCTGCTGCGCATCCCGGCGTTCTGGAGCTACGCACTGACGCTGTCGTTCGGCGTCGCGGTCTTCTTCGCGTTCCTCGCTGGAACGCCGGTCATTGCATCCGAATTGCTCGGCATGAGCGGTACGGAGTTCGGGCTCTTCTTCGCCCTCGTCCCAGGCGGCTACATTCTCGGCAACTTCGTCACGGCGCGATTCTCACGCCGACTCGGCATCTCTGTGCTGATGATCAGCGGAACGACGATCGTCGTGGTCGGGGTCATCGCCATGGGCATCGCCTTCGGCGTCGGCTGGTATCATCCCCTGTCCTTGTTTGCGCCGATGTATGCAATCGGATTCGCCAATGGGCTGACCTTCTCCAATGCCATCGCCGGTGCGGTTTCGCTTCGCCCCCAATTTGCCGGCGCGGCGTCGGGTCTGGCCGGCAGCCTCCAGATCATGGGCGGCGCGGTGGCCAGCGTCCTGATCGGCGTTCTGCTCGAAGCCGCCCATTCGGTCTTCACGCTGGTCGCCTTCCTGCTGGTGCTGGCGCTCGCCAGCCTGGCGGCCGCAACGTGGGCGCGTTCGGCGCGCGGCTAGAGCGAATTCAGGAAAGCAATCAGCGCGTCACGGTCGGCGGCGGGCGCGGTGCGAAAGGCTTCCCTGGCACGCTCCGCCTCACCGCCATGCCAGAGGATCGCCTCCGCCAGCCCGCGCGCACGGCCGTCGTGCAAAAGCCGGTCGTGCCCGTTGACACGCTGGATCAGGCCGATGCCCCAAAGCGGTGTGGTGCGCCACTCGGTGCCCGTCGCCGAGCCGTCGGGGCGATGGTCGGCGAGCCCCTCACCCATGTCGTGCAGCAGCAGATCCGTGAACGGATGGAATGTCTGGTTGGCGAGTTCCGGCAAGGACGTATCGCCCCCCGTTGTCAGGGTCGGGACGTGGCAGGCGGCGCAGCCCATCGACCGGAACACGTCGAGGCCATGCTGAAATTGCGGCGTGTCGGCGCCGCGCGCCTGCGGCACCGCCAGCGTGCGCACATAGGTCACAAGTCGGTCGAAGAAGCTGTCGCTTATTTCCGGAGCAGATTCCTGTGGATCGTTCACGCAAGCCGTCTGGGCCGGCGGGCAATTCTGGTGCGGGAAGATCGTGGTGGTCAGGCCCATGTCGCCAAGCGCGGCGCCGGCGCCCTGCTCGGCCAGCGTGGCGACGTTGGCCTTCCACCCGAAACGTCCGACGGCCGGGTTGCCGGCATAGTCGGTAAGCTCGTTGATCCGTCCGGAGATGCCGTCGCCGTCGGCGTCGGCGGGATCGGCCAGCGCCCGCAGCGTCGCCTCGGGCACCGACTCCAGCAGGCCAAGGCCAATGACCGAGGGCGCCACGCGCGGGCTCATCATCACGCCATCGAGCGAACCGTAAGCCAGATTGGAAAAACGCGGCTCGACCCGGATGAGGTGATAGGGCGTGCCGTCGCCATATGTCCCCGAAACGGCCTCGGTCTCGGCGATCGTCAGATCGCCTTCGGGCGGAACACCCAGAACCGCGTGATCGTTGAACTGGTCGCCGTAGCGCGGATCCTTCACCGCGCTACCGTCCGGGCCAGCCACCGACAGCCGCACCAGCATCGATTCCATCGGCGCGCCCGGCGCCGGCGGCTTGCCGCGCCCGTCGCGGACATGGCAGCCGGAGCAAGAGTTGCGGTTAAAGGTTGGACCGAGCCCGTCGAAGGATTTCACCGAGGCCGGATACTCCGCCCATTTGGTGTTGAACACGCGATTGCCGAAGGCGAACGGCCGGGCCCGTTCGGGCGGTGCGTTGCTGGCCAGGAACGTATAGGCGTCGTCGGTGGCGATGACGCGCGTGGTATCCCCGCCGAGCGCGCCGGTGACCGGAGCCGCCAGCAATTGCTCGCGCAAACCCGCGGCCAGCGGACCGCCATCGGTCGCCGCCGCAACGAGAGCGGCGCCGAGCAGGGCCGCCACGATGCCGAAATGAATGGGCCGGGACATGAGCCCTCTTTTACCTCAGCCGGGAATCTGCACCAGCACGCCAAGCGCGGTGCCGGCCCGCTTGAGACCCTGGGCGAGTTCGCCGAGGGCTTTCACTGCGGCCTCCGCCTTGACGCGCTCCGGGCTGCCCTCGGGCGAGGCCAACACCTGATCCCATGGATCGTGAAGGACCGCGATCTTGGCAGTGGCGTCGGCAACGAGCCCGTCGACTTCGGCGGCAAGCGTCGGGTCGACGACCGTGACAAGCGCCCGCATGCCGGACCCTTCGGCACCGGGATACTGGCCCGTCCACACGTTCTCAATGCCCTTCATGTCGTAGACGAAGTCCTGGTGCGTGGTGTCGGAAAAGCATGAGTGCTCGTCCTCCTGATCGCCCGAGTTCGAGCCCAACTGCCATACGTTGCGACATCAACTCGTCACCGGCGAGCACGGCCATGCCGTTCATGATGCGGCCGATTGCCTCCCGCTTTGGCAGAACCGAAAACGTAGCGGCGTAGTTGTCGTCGACGCCAGGCTTCCAGGCGCCGACCAGACGGTCGAGGTCGTTGACCAGGCGGGCGGTGACGATCTTCAGGTATTCGCGTCGGCGATCATTGTGGTCCTGCCCGGCGACGTAGTCGCTTGCAGGACGGGCGCCAGGGCCGTTCGGGTCCAGATCCTGCCCCCATAGCAGGAACTCGATGGCGTGCCATCCCATGGTGACGTCTGACTCGTCGGTCGCCATGTTCTTGATCAGGATTTGGGCGATCGAGATGTCGCTGTCGTTGTTAATGATGCCGGCATTTGGGTCGCCGACAACGTAATCGATGAAGGCCTCGTTCATCGGCCACGCGTTGATCTCGCCCTCGATCGCCTCGATCGGACCATCGTAGAACCGGTAGGCCTCGGTGACGAGGTAGGCCGGCCGCGCCGCGACCCAGGCCTTGCGCGCCGCGGCAAGCGTTGCGTCATTGGGGTCGGCGAGAAACGCGTCGATCGCGCTCGCCATGTCCTTCGCCGCGGCCGCGGAGGTCGCGTAGCTCGCCTCGACGCCGCGGACGTAGGTCGCGATCTCGTCGGTGGCGTCGTAATTGTGGGCGTTGGGATCGTCTGAGGGCAGCGCGTAGCTCTCCGGCACGTCGCCGGCTTCGCCGCCGCCTTCACCGCCCTGGCTTGCTTGTGCCAGAAGCAAGTGGCGCGCTGCGGCACTCGTGCCCGTGGCCGGTGCAATGGATTGGCCCGCACCATGAAATCCTGCGGCCAGTGCGGTCGCCTGCGGTACCGCCGGCAGCGCGGTGCCGGCAAGAGCCGCGAGGCCAACGCCCATCCAGGTCTTGCGTCGTGTCGTCACAATCAGTCTCCTCGAGCGCGGTTCAAGGCCGCGATGCGGATCAAAACGGAAGCGGACCACCCATTGCAGATCGAACCGAGATTGTCTAGACGATCATATCATCTTTACTTGGCATTACTTGATATCAATTCCAATGTAGTCGTTGAATTAGAATAACTACAATCAAATTGGGCACCGCCATGTACCACGTCATTGCCGATATTCTGGACTCCGAGGCTGTCGCCAGGGCCGGCGCGGTCCTCGCCAACGCGAAGTTCGTCGATGGGCGGGCCACCGCCGGCTGGCACGCCAAACTCGTCAAGAACAATCTTCAGGCAACCGGAGGCGACCGCGCCGTCTCGGCACTGCGCGAGACGCTGGCCGCGGCAATCGGTGGCAATGCCCTGTTCCGTCTCGCGGCCCGTCCGAAGGTGCTGACGCCGATCATCCTGTCTCGCTACGAGCCGGGCATGGAATATGGCAGCCACGTCGATGACGCCCTGATGAACGGCATACGCACCGACGTATCGTTCACGCTGTTCCTCAGCGATCCCGACAGCTACGACGGCGGCGCGCTGGTGATCGAATCCAGCGGCGGCGAGGACGACATCAAATTGCCGGCCGGCTCGCTGGTCGCCTACCCCTCCACGACGCTTCATCGTGTGCAACCGGTGACGAAGGGCGCCCGGCTGGCGGCCGTCGGTTGGGCGCGAAGTTTCATTCGCGATCCGGCCCGGCGCGAGCTGTTGTTCGACCTCGACACCGCGCGCCAGTCGCTGTTCGCCCGCGAAGGCAAGACGGCCGAGTTCGACCTCCTGTCGAAGAGCACCGCCAATCTGCTCCGCATGTGGGCCGAGGACTAACCGCCCTCTCCTTCGGCGAGCACTTCCGCGATAACGTGGCGGGCAATGCCGGCGAGGACCGGATTGCTGCTCCTGTAGTAAGGCAGCGCGATCAGGGCGACGGAGAGCGCCCAGCCGCGTCCGCGCATCCAGGTCGCCTCGTCAACGCCCACGGCCCCGCGAAATTCGGCACGTGCACCGGCGGTGAACAGGTTCCAGGCCACCATCAGGTCGCAGGCGGGATCGCCGATCCCCAATGTGCCGAAATCGATGACCCCTGCCAGCTTGCCTTCCCGGGCGAGCAGATTGCCCGAATGGATGTCGCCGTGGATCCAGACAAGCGGACCCTGCCACACCGGCGCGGCCAGCGCCGCGTCCCAGGCGGCCGTCACCGCTGCAACGTCGAACATTCCGTCGAGGCTGGCAATCGCCTGCCGCGTTCGGGCATCGCGGGTCGCCAGCGGCGCACCACGCCCGAGGACCGCCGGGTCAGGCACCGGCGCTCCGGACGGATCGACGCGCTGCAGCGCGATCACGAAGCGCGCAACGTCGCGCGCCGCTTCCTGCACATCGGCGAGGCGGTCGATCGTGGCGTTCTCGCCGGGGAGCCAGCCGTGGACGGCCCAGCGCCATGGATAGCCCTCCGCCGGCTCGCCGCGCGCCAGCGGCTGCGGGATCGCGAGCGGCAGATGCGGAGCGAGGAATGGCAGCCATTTGTGCTCCTTGTCGACCTGCGCAGTCGACCAGTGGATGCGCGGCATGCGCACCACCATGTCGCTGCCGAGGCGGTAAAGCGCGTTGTCAGTGCCCGCGGATGCGACGGGAACGATCGGCAGAGCCGCCCATTGCGGGAACTGCGCGCCGATCAGACGGGTGACGAGACCAACGTCGGTCGGCACCTCGTCGGCATGCATACGTTCAGAGGACATGGACGCGCCCCGCGGTCGCCATTGCCGTCTTCAGTCCGTAGTAGTGCCAGAGGATCAACGCTCCGCCAGTGAGCGCCGGCAGCGCCAGCAGAATGCCATCCGACAGGGGCAGGCCGGACGCCGCAAGCGCCGCTGCCGTGATGCAGCCAACGAAACTCCCGATGTCCCAGCCTGCTTCGACGGCGATGTTGAAGCGGAACGGACAAGGCGACGCCTTCGCCATGTTGTAGGTCGCGGTCCCGAGCCCCGGGACGAGCAGCGGCATGACGAGCGCACCGAGCGCGTTGGCGATCACGGCAAGCCACGGAAAGCCAACGCTCGCGGCGCGAACCGCAACCACGATTGCCGTCGCCCCAAATCCGATCAGCACCATCCGTCGCCCGTGGCCGAGGTCAATGTGGCGGCCGAGTGCGAGTCCGCCCGCCGCTCCGGCGAGGCCCGCGAGAGCCATGGCGCCGCCGTAGGCGGGAATGCTTTCCTTCAGCGAATAGAACAGCGCGATCTGCCAGACAAAAATGAAGCAGGCGTCGAACCAGCCGTCGAAAACGATGATCGCGGTGGCGAGCCGCGCCGCCCTGAAGGCACCGGGCGCCTCGTGCCTCACCGGAATGTTCGGCGCGCCGATGAGCGGCAGGACCGCCAGCACCTGAATTAGCGCGACGCCTGCGAAGGTCGCTCGCCCGCCAGCCGTCACCACGGCCCACGCGCCGATGAGCGGCGCCACGATTCCCACCACCGAGACCAGGGCCTCGCGCGCGCCGATCTGATGGCCGCGGTGCTCGGTGTCGCCGATGGTGGCAAAATAGGCGTGATATGCAGGCCAGTAGAAGATGTCGGCGACCGCAGTGACGATCACGAGTACGAACAGCATGACGCCGACGCCATCGACTTCGGCCAGCACCGGATATTGCATCGCCATGCCGAGGGTACCGGCGACAAGCAGCGGCTTTAATCCCCACCGCTTGGCCAGCGGCAGGATCGCCGGGCGGAGAGCGAAGCGTCCCGCGACGATCGCCGCCAAGGCGATCAAGGCATGGGGCACGGATATCCCGGCGCGGAGTAGAAACACCACGAAGAAGACGCCGCCGGCGCCCTGGGCGAGTGCCTGGATGCCGGAATGCAGGTTGACGCGGTTGACCGCGTCGTTGCGCAAGTAAGCCATGGAAACACCGACAAAAAGAGAATGAGAGGACAACCGGCCGTTGGCCGGTCAGCGGCGCAGTCGCGCTAGGAAGTGGTCCCACCCATCGTCAAACTCCTCGTCGGAGGTCGTGACTATGCCCCGCGAGCCTGCGGCCGGCAACCTCACGGGTTCGGTGATCGCCGATTTGCCGAGCCAGTGGCCGGCAGGCCACAGCGATCCTGTCAGCGTCAGCCCTGGTGGATTCTCTGATAGGATGGATCACGCTGCCGGCGCGTGCCGCGCGGCATCGGCGGCATGACGGGCCCTATTGTTCGGGAGGAACAACGCAAGTGTCCCAACAGCAACAAGAAATTTCAGAGTACACGTTCAGCGACGGCGAAATTGCCGACTTCCAGCGGGATGGCTTTGTTCTGAAGCCTGGCCTGTTCACGAAAAAGGAAGTCGAAGGTCTCAATCAGGTCGTGAAGAGCGACGCCGGCATCGCCGATGCCGTCTACGGCCGCGTCGATCGTTCCGGTGCGACGACCGAACTGGCGCTGTGGAACCATCTCAGCGACGACATGTTCGGGGCGGTGGCACGCTCGCGTCGCATCGTCGACAATCTTGAGCGCGTTCTGGGTGGCGAGATCGCCTTCTATCATTCCAAGCTGACGCTCAAGCGGCCCAAGGTCGGAGGCTCCTGGGAGTGGCATCAGGACTACGGCTACTGGTACCGCAACGGCTTTCTGTTTCCTGACATGGCAAGTGTGTTCATCGCGCTGGACCCGAGCCGGAAGGAAAATGGATGCCTGCAAGTTCTCAAGGGCTCGCACCTGATCGGCCGGATAGAACACGGAGCCGTTGCCGGTCAGATCGGCGCCGACATGGCCTATGTCGAAGCCGCAATGAAGCGCTGTCCGCTCGTCTATGTCGAGATGGCGCCCGGCGATGCGCTGTTCTTCCACGCGAACCTGTTGCACGCATCGGGACCAAACATGTCGGAGAACTCGCGCAACGTTCTGCTGTGTTGCTACAACCGCGCGGACAATGTGTCGTTCAAGGAACAGTCCAATAGCGGTCAGCAGCGCATCGAAAAGCTCGCCGACAGCGCGGTCATTGACTACATGACCAAGCCGCTTGACGCGACGCGGAGATTCGCCCGGCCCACCGTCCCCGCGTAGCTACACCGGCGCTGCGCCATCCAAAATAACTTGGTCGTCCTGCCAAGTGCGTACGGCTGCCGTACCGCTCCGCCCGCATGGGCGCGCGGAAGGCGTCACGCTTGCAAATTGTCCTTGGGTGACGTTGCCCCATCTCCGCGGGTGTCATATTGTATTACAAAAGACAAAGCCGACAGGGGTTGGAATGAACAAATTCGAGGGGGCCGGGGCGCAACCTGCGCTCGCCAAACCGGCATTCGGCCGGTTGCAGCGCCCTGGATCGCCAGACTCAATCGGAACCTCCAGTCCGAAGATCCACTTGCGTGTCGCGGATCAGCTGGGCTTGGCGATCGCGCGCGGCGAATACGCGCCCGGCATGATGTTGCCGCCGGAAACGCGGCTCTGCGAGATGCTCGGCGTCAGCCGTACCGCGATGCGCGAAGCCATTCGCGGCCTCATCGCCAAGGGGTTGGTCGAGTCGCGAGCCAAGCTGGGCACGCGTGTTCGAGCAGCGGAATTCTGGAACCACCTCGATCCGGACGTCCTGCGCTGGCGCCTGCAAGTCACCGATACGGAAGACTACCTTCGGAAGATGTTCGAGCTGCGTCGGGCCACGGAACCCGCGGCTTCGGCCATAGCTGCGGAAAACGCCGACGAGGACGACAAACGACGGCTGACCGCGGCTTTCCAGACCATGGCCGACGCCGGTACCGACAATGCCCGGTTTGTCGAGGGTGACCTCGCATTCCACAGAGCCATCTATCTGGCCACGCACAACGAATTCTTCCTGCCGCTCGGCCAGCTATTCACGTTGGCGCTGAGAGAGATGTTTCGCATCGCTGCTCTCGGCGCGTCGCACCGACCGCGCGCCATCGTGGAACACAACGATTTGCTCAAGGCGATCGTCGAGCATAAGCCGCAACTCGCCCGGGCGGCGGCCGTCACCCTGCTCGGTAATGCCGCCGGTGACATCGAACGCATTCGCGGCGAAGGCCTCGACCGGACCTGAGCGATTGCCCCCTACGGGTGCGCTGCGATCGATTGCGGGACTGCATGAGCGCGCATCGACTTTCTGCCATTCGGCCAACTCGACGCTTTCGTTGACATCGTTCCGGCTATTGTAATACCTATTCTAAGTGCGTGTGGCGCAGTGTCGCATGCAACAAGGGGGAGGAAATAGCCTGGCAGACAGATCCGGCGTTCAGCCGGACATCGCTCAGCACAAAAAAACAACGACGTACATCGGGAGGAAATGGCAATCATGATTCACAAGAAGCCAAGTCGTCGTGAGGTTCTGCTCGCGACCGCCGCCACAGGTCTTTTCGCAAGCAGCGGAATCCCGGCCTTCGCCGAAGACGCCAAGCCGGACATCGCGCTGCCGCAGGGTAAGGCCGGCAAGCTGACGGTCATTCACCGCACGGAGTTTTTCGCCGAGGCGCAGACCGCCTTCCGGACTGCGCTCGAGGATTTCTCAAAGGCCAACAACGTCGAACTCGATGCTTCCACGACGGACCCGAACGTGTTCGGCGACTTCCTCGGGAAGATGACCGCGGCGGTGCGGGCCGGCAACCCACCCGATCTCGCCTACCACGGTATCAGTGTCCCGCAGATGCACACGCTCGACCTGTGCGAGGACGTGACCGATGTGGTGGAAGAGGCCATCGGCAAATATGGCTACGTCATGCCGGGTGCGAGCCCGGAGAAGAACGGGAAATTCGATGGCCGCTGGGCGTCGATTCCGTTTATCGCCCGCGCCGACGGCTGCTTCTTCCGCGGCGACAAGCTGAAGGAAAAGGGCATCGACCCGGCGTCGCTGACGACTTATGACGCCCGGCGTGACGCGGCTCTGGCCATCTCCGACCCCAACAACAACTTCTGGGGCTGGGGAATAACCTGCAACAAGAGCGGCGACGGCGAAAACTTCGTCATGTCCGTGATCAACGATTTTGGCGGCCATTACACTGATCCGACCGGCCAGATCGTCCAGTTCAACTCGCCCGAAACGGTTGCCGCGGTCGCGTGGATCAAGGAAACCTACGACCGCAACGGCAAGTACGCGGCGATGCTGCCCCCGGGCGTCGAAGGCTGGAGCGACACGGGTAACAACGAAGCCTATGTCGCCGGAAGCGTCGGGTTCACCCGCAACGCCTACAGCGTCTACGCCAAGGCCAAGAAGGACGCGCCCGACATCTACAAGAACACCGTCGTGCTCCACGAGGCGACGGCCACAAACGGCGACAACCGCGATTTGGGTTACATGGGCGGCTGGCTCACCATCTTCAAAGGCGCGCCGAACAAGGATCTCGCCAAGAAACTTGCGCTCTATCTGCTCGATCCCGCCAATTTCAACAAGATTGCGTCGGTGTCGGGCGGCCTGATCATGCCGGCCTATAACGACCTGTGGACCCCCGAGTTCGTCGCTGCCGACCCGAACTTCAAAATCATCAAGGAGGTGCTCGACGTGAAGACTCCCTTCGTCGGCACCTCGTGGCCGGCATCGCCGAGCGCGGCTATTGGCGCGATCGGGGGGCAGGCGGTGGCCACGACCATGATGGCCTACGTCAATTCCGGACAGATGACGCCGGCCGAGGCCGTCAAGGACGCGCACAACAAGATCGTCAAGATCTTCGAAAGTGGCGGCATCAAGCAGCCAGGCTAATCGATCGGTGTGAAGGGGCGGCCTGGCCGCCCCTTCATCTTTCGCAGCGCCGGCTGTTGCCCGGGCACAGGGACGTTTCCGTGTTCAGTCTTGGCCGGCGCCGCTGAAGCTTTCAGGCACCAAGCAGTCGGTGGCCAATCCGAGGCACGGTCGAGCGCGGCGTTCGACGAGGCGAGCGAGACAGCCGATGGACGGTCAACTTCAACTCAATACTCCCATCGCCCAAACCGAGTCGCTGTTCAGTCCGCGGCGCATGCAGAATTTACTCGGGCGTGACTGGACGGTCGCTTATCCGTTCGTCCTGCCGATGATGTTGATCATGGTCGGCCTGATCCTGTGGCCGTTCATCAACGCCATCATTCTCAGCACGACGTCGCTGAATTTCCTCACCGGCCAGGAATTCAATGTCGGTCTGGCGAACTACCAGGATCTCCTCACGGACTACGACTACAAGGTGGCGATCCAGAACACCATCCAGTTCACGGTGTGGTCGCTGGCGGTCAAGTTCGTCGTCGGTATGACCATCGCCCTTGTCCTCAATAGCCGGATCCCGTTCCGCAGCGTGCTGACCGGCATCATGCTTCTGCCGTGGATCGTCCCGGAGGTCGTGACCGCGCTCGCATGGAAGAGCATCTACGACCCGATCTTCGGCGGCCTCGATCCCCTGCTGATCAAGCTTGGCCTCGCCGACCGGGCCATCGGCTGGCTGTCGGAGCCCAATCTGGCGATGCCCAGCGTCATCGCAGTGAACGTGTGGAAGGGCATCCCATTCTACACGTTGCTCCTGCTGTCAGGCCTCAAGGCGGTTGACCGTGAACAGCTCGAGGCGGCGGAAGTGGATGGGGCGAATGTCATCCAGCGCTTCCGTCACGTGACGCTGCCGAGCCTGCGCTACGTGATCGTCGTCGTCCTTCTCCTGTCGTTCATCTCGACGTTCAACCAGTTCGGCTTGATCTATCTGCTGACCGTCGGTGGTCCCGGCAACTCCACCACGCTTTATTCCATCCTCGCCTACCAGAAGGCGGTCGTATCGCTGCAATACGGCCAAGGCGCGGCTATCGCTCTCAGCGTGGCGCCGCTTATGGCGATCCTGATCTGGCTGCTGGCCAAGTTCATGCGCCATGACGACCGGCATCAACCGAGGCAGCGGAAGGGCATCGGCGAAGCGATCCTGAAGGCAAGCAGCTGGCTTCTGAACGCCGCCCTCGACCTGTTCTTCTGGCCCTTCGAGATGATCTTCAAGGGACTGGAGCGCCTGGCCGACGTCATCAGAAAAATGGCGGGCAAGCCGGTCGACCAGGCGATGCTGAGACAGCAGGACCGCAGGCGTATCAGCCTGTGGCTGCGGGTGCTGCTGCTCTTGCCGATCATGCTGTTCGTGCTGTTTCCCTTCTTCTGGGTGTTCGTGACCTCGTTCAAGTCGGACCCGCAGATCACCCAGCGCGTTTCGATCTTCTGGCCCGAGCCGTTCGTGCTCGATCAATACAAGCAACTGGTCGGCCACACGCCGTTTCTGGTGTGGTTCCGCAATTCGACGCTCGTGGCGCTGGGCAGCACGGCGGTGTCGGTCGTTCTCGCCTCGCTCGGTGCCTATGCGCTGGCGCGGCTCAAGTTCCGTGGCGCCGGCCTGCTCACCGCCTTTCTGATGATCACCTACTTGCTGCCAGGCACACTGCTGTTCATCCCTCTCTACAAGACGCTCGCCGACATTGGCATCGTCAACACCTGGGCGGCGCTGATCGTCACCTACCCGACCTTCCTGATGCCGTTCGCCACCTGGGTGCTGATGGGATATTTCCGGTCCATCCCGGTCGAATTGGAGGAAGCCGCGATGATCGATGGCGCCAGCCGGCTCTATGCGTTCTGGCACATTGTCCTGCCTCTGGCGGCGCCGGCCGTGCTGGCGGTTGCGTTATTTGCATTCACGAACGCCTGGAACGAGTTCCTCTTCGCGTTTGTGTTCATAACCACAGAATCGCTTCGCACGCTGCCGGTCGGCCTCCAGTCGATGGTGATCGGTGACATTCTGCCTTGGGGTCAGCTGATGGCCGCGTCGCTGTTGACGGCGATTCCGGTGGCGGTGCTCTACATCTTCGCCCAGCGCTTCCTGGTGGAAGGCCTGACGGTCGGCGCCGTAAAGGGCTGACAGCCCAACCGGGCACACTTGCGTGGGGTTACTCGATCACGATCTTGGGCGGCGCGCGTGTGCCCGCGGCGCGCGCCTGCTGGACGCCGTCCCAGGCCTTCGCGGCGATCTCGCGATACGCCTTGGCGTGCGCGCCGTCGGGATCGGCAACGACGATCGGGGTGCCGGCGTCCGATGTCTCGCGGATCGCCATGTCGAGTGGAATCTCGCCGAGGAACGGCGTCTCCAGCTTCTCCGCCTCGCGCCTGGCGCCACCATGGCCGAAGATGTCGTAGCGTTTGCCGGTGTCGGGCGCGATGAAGTAGCTCATGTTCTCGACGATGCCGAGCACAGGCACGTCGACGCGGCGGAACATGTTGAGCCCCTTGCGCGCATCGATCAGCGCCAGGTCCTGCGGCGTGGAGACGATGACGGCGCCGGCGAGCGGCACCTGCTGGGCCATGGTCAACTGCGCGTCGCCAGTGCCCGGTGGCATGTCGACGACCAGCACGTCGAGATCGCCCCAGGCGACTTCGCGCAACATCTGCCCCAGCGCCGACACAACCATCGGCCCGCGCCAGATCATCGGCGTGTCTTCCTCGACCAGGAAGCCCATCGACATGACCTTCACGCCGTAGGCCTCCATCGGCTTCAGCGTGCGTCCACCGATCGCCTCCGGCCGGCCGGAAAGATGCAGCAGGCGCGGCAGCGACGGACCGTAAATGTCGGCGTCGAGGATGCCGACCCTGAGGCCGTTCGCCTTCATGGCGAGCGCCAGGTTGACGGCGGTGGTCGACTTGCCGACGCCGCCCTTGCCGCTCGCCACCGCGATGATGGCGCCGACACCGGGCACGCCTGCCTTGGCGGCTGGCGGCGCATGGCGATGAGCGGGCGCCGGGCCTTTGGCTCCGGCGGGCGGTTGCGCTGGACGCGCCATCTGCGGGCCGCCCGGCCGTGCTGCAGGCGCAGCGCCGGCTTTCTTTTCGGCGGTCAGCACAACCATCGCACCGGCAACACCGGGTATCGCCTTGACCGCGGTCTCGGCAGCGACGCGCATCGGCTCATACGCCGCGGCGCGCTCTGCCGGCACGGTGATCGAGAACATCACGCGGCCATTGGCGATGACGATGTCCGACACCATGCCGCGTCTCACGATGTCGCGGTCGTCGTCCGGCCCCCTGATTCCGCCAAGGCGGGCGAGGACGGTTTCCTTGTCGATGTCGGGCATGTTGCCGTGGCGATCCCTGGAGGCAGGCGCGGGCGCGAATTTAGCCACAACGCCGGGTGGGTCAACCGACCGCTGAATGGCTTCGCCGGCAAATGCGACAATCGGTCGTTGCCACGCCGACGGCTTTGATGAAATGATTGCTGCGTAGTCGACCCGGGCCGAGTTGCCCGGCCGCCCCGCCGTCTCGCGGCGGGTCAAAAAAGGACAATTAACTCAAGGGGATCGTCATGCGTCTCACCACTGGCTTGGCCGTATTGCTCGCCGCCTTCGTCGCCACGTCGGGCGCCGCTAGTGCCAAGGATTGGAAAACGGTCCGCATCGGCACCGAAGGCGCCTACCCGCCTTTCAACTTCTTCGACTCCGACAAGCAGCTGCAGGGCTTCGACATCGATATCGCCAAGGCTGTCTGCGCGAAGATGAAGGTCGAATGCACCTACGTCGCGCAAGACTGGGACGGCATCATCCCGGCGCTGACCGCCGGCAAGTACGACGCGATCTTCGCCTCCATGTCGATCACCGACGAGCGCAAGAAGGTCATCGACTTCTCGCGGCCCTACTACAACACGCCGTCGACCTTCGTGGCCCCGAAGGACACGAAGCTGACCGACACCAAGCCGGAGACCCTCAAGGGTAAGACGGTCGGCGCCCAGTCCTCGACCATCCAGGCGAACTATCTTGAAGAGAAATACGGCGACGCCGACATCAAGCTTTATCCGTCGCAGGACGAGGTGAACCTCGACCTCGTATCGGGCCGCATCGACGCGCTGCTGGTCGACAAGCTGGTCGCGCTCGACTGGCTCAAGACCGACGATGGCGGCTGCTGCAAGCTGCTCGGCGGCGATATCCCGGTCGGCGGCGGCGTCGGCGCCGGCGTCCGCAAGGAGGATACCGATCTGCGCGACATGATTTCCAAGGCGATCGAGGAGATCAAGGCGGACGGCACCTACGACAAGATCAACGCCAAGTATTTCGACTTCTCGATCTGGAAGGACTGAGCGTTTCGATGGCCGGGACGGCACTTGCCGCCTCCCGGCCTCATCCCGTCAACGCGACCAGGGGGGCTGAGGTCGGTTGGAGCAACTTCTCGATCTGATCCGCTTCGGCCCTGACGGCTGGGGCGACGAGATCGCCTCCGGCGCCTGGCTGACCGTGCGGCTGGCGCTCACAACCCTGCCCGTCGGCCTCGCCATCGGATTTCTGGTCGCTCTCGCCAAGAATACCAATCGCCCGATACTCACGATTCCGGGTAACCTGTTCACCACCGTCTTTCGCGGCCTGCCGGAACTCCTGACGCTGTTCATCGTCTATTACGGCGGCCAGACGCTCCTGCAAAAGGTCGTTGGTCTGTTCTTCGACGTGCAGATCGAGGTGACCAGCTTTGTTGCCGGCTTCATCGCGCTCGGCCTGGTCTTCGCCGCCTACGCCAGCGAGGTGTTTCTCGGCGCCTTCCGTGCGATCGGCCGCGGCCAGTACGAGGCCGCGCATGCGCTCGGCCTGCGCCCGCTGCCGACATTGCTACTGGTCATCGTACCGCAGCTCCTGCGCCTGGCGTTGCCGGGCCTCGCCAACCTTTGGCTGGTGCTGCTCAAGGACACATCGCTGGTCTCGGTGATCGCGATCAACGATCTCCTGCGCGAGACCTATGTCGCAGTAGGCGCGACCAAGCAGCCGTTCTTCTTCTACCTCGTCGCCTGCCTGATCTATCTCGCCATGTCGATCGTCTCGTCGTTCGGCATCAACGGCATCGAGCGCTGGTCCGAGCGCGGCCAGGCGAGGGCGCGATGAATCTCGAGCTTCTCGCCAAATACGGGCCGCGGATGCTCGACGGCCTGCTGGTCACGATGGAACTCGTGGTCCTGTCGGTCGGACTCGGTCTGCTGTTGGCGATTCCCGTGGCGCTCGCCCGCCTGTCGCGGAGTCGCGTCCTGCGCGGCCTGTCCTTCGGCTACGTCTATTTCTTCCGCGGTACGCCGCTGCTGGCGCAGGTGTTCCTCGTTTATTACGGCAGCGGGCAGTTCCGACATGCGTTCGATGCTGTCGGCCTGTGGTGGTTCTTCCGCGACGCCTTCTTCTGCTGCGTGCTCACCTTCACGCTTAACACCGCCGCCTATCAGGCCGAGATCTTCCGCGGCGCCATCCGCTCGGTGCCGCGCGGCCAGAGCGAGGCCGCAGCCGCACTTGGCCTCCGCCCCTTCCCGACCTTCATACGCGTCATTCTGCCCCAGGCGATGATTGTCGCGCTGCGCCCGCTCGGCAACGAGCTCATCCTGATGATCAAAGGCTCGGCGGTCGCCGCCGTGGTCACCGTCTTCGACCTGATGGGTGTCACCCGCCTCGCCTATGCCCGCTCATTCGACATCTCCGTCTACTTCTGGGCGGCCATCCTTTACCTCTCGGTGGTCGAGACGCTGAGACGCGTCTGGAACCAGATCGAGCATTGGCTGACGCGACACCTGCACGCGCGCGCGCCGGAAGGGGCCGCGGCCAAGTTGGCACCTGACGGCGAAAGCGTCGTGGGGTAGAAGACCCGTCGGCGGCCATTCTGCCGCCAATCCAATCGCATTTCCGAGGGGAGTTGTTCTCAAAATGGCAAAAGTCGCCTTCATCGGCCTTGGCGTGATGGGCTATCCGATGGCCGGACACCTGGCCAAGCGCGGCGGGCACGACGTGACCGTCTATAACCGCAACGCCGCGAAAGCGGTCAAGTGGGCATCCGAGAATCCCGGCAAGACGGCGGCGACGCCGAAGGAAGCCGCCGCAAGCGCCGAATTCGTCTTCACCTGCGTCGGCAATGACGACGACCTGCGCTCCGTGACGACCAGCGCCGACGGGGCCCTGGCCGGCATGGCGAAAGGCGCCACGCTGATCGACAACACAACCGCTTCGGCCAATGTCGCCCGCGAGCTCTATGCGGCCGCGAAGGCCAAAGGCCTCGGCTTCCTCGACGCGCCGGTCTCCGGCGGTCAGGCGGGCGCCGAGAACGGCCAGCTCACGGTGATGGTCGGCGGCGACCAGGACGTGTTCGACCGGGCGAAGCCGGTGATCGACAACTACGCCAAGATGGTCGGCCTGATGGGGCCGGCCGGCGCCGGCCAACTCACCAAAATGGTCAACCAGATCTGCATTGCCGGCCTGGTGCAGGGCCTCGCCGAGGGCATGAACTTCGCCCGCAAAGCCGGCCTCGACATCGAGCAGGTCGTCGGCGTCATCTCCAAAGGCGCGGCGCAGTCCTGGCAGATGGACAACCGCTACAAGGCGATCATGGCCGACAAGTTCGATTTCGGCTTCGCCGTCGACTGGATGCGCAAGGATTTGTCGATCAGCCTCGATGAAGCGCGGCGCAACGGCGCCAAGCTGCCGGTGGCCGCGCTGGTCGATCAGTTCTACGCCGAGGTGCAGGCCATGGGCGGCGGTCGCTGGGATACCTCCAGTCTCCATGCTCGCCTGTCGCGCGACTAAACTGCGCATGAGTGGGGCGCAGCTACGCGCTGCTACAGGCGACGGGGCGGCAATCGCTGGGACAACATCGAGCTGCTGCTGACCGTGCTGGAGAAGGATCAGGCTTCATGACAACCGGAACAAAACGCCCTGCGGCTGTTGCAGCGACCATTGCGGCCTTATGTCTCTACAGCGGCGACGATGAGCGCAGCGCGGGAGGGACGCTTGGCTTACGCCTCACCAAATTTGGAGGCGGACGAAATTAGTTCGCGAGTTGACAGCGCCAGCGCCAATCCGAAAGCGATACTGGCCGAACTGAAGAGGCTGGGCTCGGAGAAGAACCGCGCCGGCATGGCGCGGTTCGGCATCAATACCGACAAGGCCTTCGGCATCTCGATGGCGACGCTGAAGCCGATCGCGAAGCGCTTCAAGCGAGACCATGCGTTGGCCGAGGCGCTATGGGCGAGCGGTTACCATGAAGCGCGCCTGCTCGCCGTGCTGATCGAAGACCCCAAACAGGTGACGCCGACGCAGATGGACGCCTGGGTGGCGGACTTCAACTCGTGGGACGTCTGCGATCAGGCCTGCATGAGGGTGTTCGCCCGGACGCCTTATGTCACGGCCAAGGTGAAACGATGGGCGCGAGACGACCGCGAGTTCGTTCGCCGGGCAGCCTTCGCCACCATCGCCGGGTACACGGTCCATGCCAAGAAAGCGCCGGACGAGGCGTACCTAGCGTTCCTGCCGATCATCAAGCGGTACGCCACCGACAACCGAAACTTCGTGCGCAAGGCAGTCAACTGGGCGCTCCGCCAGATCGGCAAGCACTCGCAGGCGCTGCACGGTCCTGCCCTCGCGCTGGCGGAGGAGCTGGCCGCATCCGAAGACAAATCGTCACGGTGGATCGGAAGGGATGCGGTGAAGGAACTGACCGACCCGGCGCAACTCGAGCGCCTTGCCGCGCGCTGAGAGCCTCAGGCGGCCTTCACCTTTTCTTTTTCCTTGTCGAGCACGACGTAGCTTAACGGCAGCACGGTCGTGTACTTGATCTGCTCCATCGCAAACGTCGTGGAGACGTCGGTGATATCGATCTTGGCGATCAGGCGCTTGTAGAGATTGTCGTAAGCCTCGATGTCCGGCACGACGACCCGCAGCAGGTAGTCGACCTGCCCGGCCATGCGGTAGAACTCGACCACTTCGGGAAAATCGCGGATGACCTCGGCGAAGCGGCGCAGCCACTCGTCATTGTGTTGGCTGGTCGTGATGGCGACGAACGCCGTCACCTTGGTGTTGATCTTCTTGGGATCGAGAAGCGCCACGCGGCCGGTGATCACTCCGTCTTCCTCGAGCTTTTGAATGCGGCGCCAGCACGGCGTCGTGGATAGACCGACGCGACGACCGATCTCGGCAACAGGCACCGTCGCGTCTTCCTGGAGAATCTGCAGGATCTTGCGGTCCAGACGATCGACCATTTCCGTCTCCGTGCGACAAGATTTCGTATCTGCCTCTATCGTAGGCAATTATCCTACGATGGAGGCTGGATCGGCGCGGATATAGAAATTAATTGCGTATTTGTCAAACCAATCGCCTACAGGCGACGGGCGACCTCGCGCCTGAGGACCGGCAGCAGTTCGGCCTCGAACCATGGATGACGCTTGATCCAGGCGTTGTTCCGCCAGGACGGATGAGGCAGCGGCACGATCAGTGGCGCGCGCGTGGCAGCCATGATGTCGCGCCAGGCGGCCACCGTCTCGGTCAGGGTCGGGCGCGCCAGCTGACCGAGATGCCAGGCATGGGAATAGGAGCCGACGGCAAGCAACAGGTCGATCCGTGGCAGCGCGGCGAAGAGCGGCGCACGCCATGCCGGCGCGCATTCGCGGCGCGGCGGCAGGTCCGCCCCGCGCTCGTTCAGCCCCGGGAAGCAGAAGCCCATCGGCACGATCCCGACACGGCTGACGTCGTAGAACGTCTCGGCGTCGACGCCCATCCACGCGCGCAGCCGATCGCCGGATGGATCGGTGAACGGGATGCCCGAGGCATGCACGCGCGTGCCCGGCGCCTGACCGACGACGCAGATCGTCGCGGTCGGCGAGACGCGCACCACCGGCCGTGGCTCATGGGGCAGCGGGCGCCCCTGCGGGCGATCGCGGCAAATGCGGCAAGCGCGGATTCCTGCCAGCAGCGAATCCAGTTCGCCGGACGGCCCCTCGCCTCCGCCGCGCCGCCTAACTGACTGCCGAATCTCGGTTTTACGCATCGTTAACCATGATTTTGAGCGGCAAGTTAAGCATCTTCTGCGACAGTGGCCCACGCTCCCGCCGCGTTCCTTGCCGGGAGGAAGCATCGGGGCCATCACGCAATCATGAACACCGCCGCGTCCGCTTCCGAAAGCGACAAGACGGCGCAGAGCCGCGAGCGCGCCGAACGCCGACGCTCGGTGACGCGCGCCGTGCGCGACCAGCGCGAGCGCTTGACCTCGAGTTCGGGCACGCGGCCCGCCTTCGACCACGAACTGGTGCTGACCTTCGCGCAGAACCGCATCAGCGCCGCCTTCGCGATCCCATTGCTGGTGGCGCTCGTCTCGATCGCCTCGCTGCTCTGGATCCAGCCGGTCGTGGTCGCCGCCTGGGCCTTCCTGGTGCTCGCCATGCATGTCGGCATGCTGGCGCTGTGCCGTCGCTATATCGGCACCGCACCTGCCGACGTGTCCATCACCACGTGGGTGCGGCGCGTCGTGGTCGCCGAGTTCTTCGGCGGAGCGACCTGGGCGGTCATCCTGCTGCTCGTCCCGCCGCACGGTGGCGACGTCGCCGGCGTCGAGGTGTTCCAGTTCGCGACCATGCTTGTGGTCGTCTCCGTCATCACGTCGCTGGCCTCGACTGTGCCTGCGGCGGCGGTAGCCGGGACCCTGCCGATCACCCTGACACTGGTCGCCGGCTTCGTCGGCAGCGGGCAGTTCCTGTTCATCGTCCTGTCGATCATGGCGCTTGGCGCGCAGTTCTTCTTCCTTCTGCTGGCATCGCGGCTCTATCAGGCGACGCTGGCGATGCTCGAATACCGCGCCGAAAAGGATTTGCTCATCGCTGAACTGGGCACCGCGAAGTCAATCTCGGACGAAGCCCGGCGGCGCGCCGAGGAGGCCAACCTCGCCAAGTCGCGGTTCCTCGCGACCATGAGCCACGAGCTGCGGACGCCGCTCAACGCCATCCTCGGCTTCTCCGAGATCATGATGAACCAGGTGCTCGGCCCGATCGGCAACGCCAACTACCGGGAATATGTCGGCGACATCCACACCAGCGGCCAGCATCTGCTCAACCTCATCAACGAGATCCTCGACCTGTCGCGCATCGAGGCCGGTCGCTACGACTTGCACGAGGAACCGATCAATCTCGCCCTGATGGCTGAGGATTGCGCCAGCCTGCTTCAACTGAAGGCGAAGTCGAAAAACATCGTCATCAGCGAGGATTACGAGCGGGGCCTGCCGCGCCTGTGGGCTGACGACCGGGCAGTGCGGCAGGTGGCCCTCAATCTGCTGTCCAATGCGATCAAATTCACGTCACCGGGCGGAGAAGTCGCGATCAGCGTCGGGGCTGCTCCGGGCGGCGGCCAATACCTTTCCGTCCGCGACAACGGGCCGGGCATCGCACCGGAGGAAATCCCGATCGTGCTGTCGTCGTTCGGACAGGGATCGATTGCCCACAAGAACGCCGAACGCGGCGCCGGTCTCGGCCTGCCGATCGTGCAGGCGCTGATGTCCACCCACGACGGCACGTTCGAGCTGAAATCGAAGCTGCGCGAGGGCACCGAGGCGATCGCCACGTTCCCGCAGTCGCGCGTCATGGAAGCCCTGCCGCCGATCAAGGACCCCGGCACGCGCAGCCGCTGGATGCGGACCGGTTAATCTTCCCGGTTCGAGACGCCGGCCGACTCGAACGTCGCCATGCCCGAATGAAGCGCGGCCGCCGCCTTGACGATACCGGCGGCGAGCGCCGCGCCCGTCCCTTCGCCGAGCCGCATGCCGAGGTCGAGAAGCGGCGTCTTGCCCATCAGCGCCAGCGCGCGGCCATGAGCCGGCTCGGCGGACACGTGGCCGAAGAGGCAATGGTCGAGCGCGGCAGGATCGAGAGCGAACAACACGGCGGCCGCCGCCGTCGCGACATAACCATCGACGATCACCGGCACGCGGTTCATGCGGGCGGCGAGAATGGCGCCGCTCATGGCCGCGATCTCGCGACCGCCCAGCCGGCGCAGGACTTCAAGCGGATCGTCGAGATGCCCCGCGTGACAGGCGATGGCCGCGGCGACCGCCGCCCGCTTGCGCGCGAGCCCCGCCTCATCGACCCCGGTTCCGGGTCCTACCCAATCGCCGGGAGCGCCGCCGAACAGGCCGCAGAAGATCGCGGCGGCGATCGTCGTATTGCCGATGCCCATCTCGCCGATCGCCAGCAGATCGACGCCGCCGGCGATCGCTTCCATTCCGTAGGCCATCGTGCCGGCGCAGGTCGCCTCATCGAGGGCCGCCTCGCGCGTGATGTCGCCCGTCGGAATCTCGAGGGCGAGGTCGAAGACCTTGAGCGCCAGTCCATAGGTCGCGCAGATCTGGTTGATGGCGGCGCCGCCGGCCGCGAAATTCTCAACCATCTGCTGCGTCACCGCCGCCGGAAAGGCCGACACGCCCTGAGCGACCACGCCATGATTGCCCGCGAATACCGCCACCATCGGCTGATTGACCGCCGGCGGCGCCCTGCCCTGCCAGGCGGCCAGCCATTCGGCGATCTCTTCCAGCCGGCCAAGGGCGCCGGGCGGCTTGGTCAGCGTGGCATCGCGGGCGCGGACTTTCGCTACGGCCGCCGAATCGGCGTGCGGCATGGCGGTGACGAGCGCGCGGATGTCGTCAAAAGGGAGCCCGGTTGCTGTGGGAATCATGCGGGCTCCAAATGGCTGGAAATCATTGATTTTCGGGGCTGCGTTGGCCCACGGACACGAAGGTTCTATAACCGCCGCGCGACCAACCGCAAGCGACGAGAGAGCGCACCGGCATGACCGGCGACGATCCCCAGCCGATGACCTTCGATACCGTGGTTGGCGATCTGAAATCGTCGATTGCGTTCCTGACGCGCCTGCCGGTCCGCTGGCTCAGCATCGCAGCGGAAGTGCGTCCCGACTTCAGGCGCGCGGCGGCTCTCTTCCCCGTGGCCGGTTGCCTCATCGGTTTCGTCGGCGGCGCGGTGCTCCTCATCGGCGTCGCGATCGGAATGCCGGCGCTCGCCGCCGCTACCCTCGCCGTCACGACCACGCTGGCGCTGACCGGCGGGCTGCACGAGGACGGCCTCGCGGACGTCGCCGACAGTTTCGGTGGGGCAACGGCCGAACGGAAATTCCAGATCATGGACGACAGCAGCGTCGGCGTTTACGGCGCAGCGGCGCTCGTGCTGTCGCTCCTCCTCCGCGTCGTCTGTCTGGCAGCGATCGCCGGCGCCGGAGCGATGGCGGCGGCGCTCGCGCTGATCATCGCCGAGGGTATATCGCGGGCGGCGATGGTGCGCATGTGGCACGATCTACCGGCTGCGCGCGCCAGCGGCCTTGCCCATGACACCGGACCGCCGAACCATGAAGCGATGCTGATCGCGCTTGCCACGGCCGCCGTGCTGTCGCTCGTCGCCATTCCCGTCGTCGGCCTGCGCCCGGCCCTGCTCGCCGCTGTTTTTGCCGCATTGGCTACCTATACTTTCACGCGACTGATCGCCCAGACGATCGGTGGACGTACCGGCGATACGCTCGGCGCCTGCCAGCAGGTGGCGCTCGTGGCGTGGCTCCTCGG
The DNA here is from genome assembly GCA_963781775.1 of uncultured Alphaproteobacteria bacterium. Lineage (GTDB taxonomy): Bacteria > Pseudomonadota > Alphaproteobacteria > Rhizobiales > Kaistiaceae > CAVSRC01. The sequence continues at coordinate 64,432 of CAWAHE010000006.1, forward strand.
CGCCGCCACGCTCTGAGCCAACGCCGACTGCGGGATTTTTGCATGATTTCCCCGTGCATTCGCCTTTGCTCGATCGACGCGCAAACGGGTCTTTGCGACGGTTGCGGACGGAGTTTGGCCGAGATCGGCAACTGGGTTCGCTATTCGGAGGCCGAGCGCCGCGAGATCATGGACGCGCTGCCTTCCCGCCGCGCGGCCGCGGCCGCCGACCGTGCCACGGAGCCGGCGCAATGAACCGCCCGCCGCGACTCTTCTTCTGGGTGCTGATCGCACTGGTTGGCGCGGGGGTCGCAGCGCTCGTGGTCAAAGTCGCGCCTTCTGCCGGCTTTGACATGTCCTCGCGCGGCTCGGTCCGCCTCGTCTATCTGGTCGCGATCCTGTTGTTCGTCGGCTCGGCCTTCGTCGGCCGCCGCGTGCCGGCGCGCGAGGTGGTGCGGGCCATCGTCGGCTGGTCGGCGATCCTGCTGGTCATCGTTGGCGCCTACGCCTACCGGGACGAGCTTGCCGGCGTTGGCGGGCGCCTGCTCGGCGTTCTGGCGCCCGGCGTTCCGATTTCCGGCCGGTTTGCCGGCGGAAGCGACACCAGCGTCATGATCGCGCGGACCATGGACGGGCACTTCGCGGTGCGCGCCAATGTCGACAACGTGCCGATCCTGATGATGGTGGATACCGGCGCAAGCTTCGTAACGTTGACGCAGGACGATGCCACTTCGATCGGCATCGACACGTCGAACCTCAGCTTCAGCGTTCCGATCCAGACCGCGAACGGCATGATCGACGCTGCGCCGATCACCGTCGACCACCTGACCGTCGGGACCATCGAGCGAAGCAATGTCCGGGCTCTTGTGGCGCCGCCGGGAACGCTCGCCGGCAGCCTGCTCGGCATGAGCTTCCTCGATTCACTCGCCAGCTATTCGATCTCCGGCGACCGGCTGGTGCTGACGCCCTAGATCAGCGTCAGGGCGAAGCGGATCGCAACGAAGAACAAGAACAGTCCGAACGCGATCTCGAGCTGGCGGCGCGACAGTGCGTGAGCGATGCGCACGCCGAATGGCGCCGCGATCACCGAGATCGGGATGACCAGCAGCACGCCGACAAGGTTGACGAAGCCCGCCGAAAACGGCGGCAGCAATGGATCGTTCCAGCCTGCCCAGATGTAGCCGAGGACGCCGGGGATCGAGATGAGCACGCCAACGCCGGCCGAGGTCGCGACGGCCTGATGCATCGGCCGGCCGAACAGCGTCATGAACGTGTTGTTGAGAACGCCGCCGCCGATCCCCATCAGCGTCGACAGAAAGCCGATCAGAACGCCGACCGCCGCCCTGACCGGATTCCCCGGCAATTCGCTGCCGAGACGCCACGTTTCGCGGTTGAGCAGCAGGCGGAGCCCGACGGCGCAGGCGATGACGGCGAAGACGCCGCGCAATGCTGCGCCCGAGATCGATGCCGCCACGATCGACGCCACGACGACGCCAGCCGGCACCGCGATCAGCCAGCCGCGCAGCAGGTCCATGTCCACCGCACCGCGCTTGCGGTGCGCCAGAAACGAGCGGATGGCCGTCGGCACAATGACGGCCAGCGACGTGCCGACGGAGACGTGCATGCGAACCGCGTCATCGACGCCGAGAAAGGTCAGGCCCTGATAGAGCACCGGCACGATGACCGCGCCGCCGCCTATGCCGAAGACGCCTGCGAGCAGGCCGGAAATCGCGCCGGAGGCGACAGTCGCTGCGGCGAGCCCGATAAGCTCTCCGGGCGAAGCTGCTATGTCCATCGCCTGCCCGCTCAGGCCATCGCGAAGCAGGCAGTGTCGGCCTCTTCGGCCGGCGCGCGGGAAGGCGCCCGTGTAACGGCGTCCAATGCCTCGCGCACGACTTCCAGGCCGGCGCCCGGCCGGATTGCGCCGACCGTCAGGATGCGGCGCCAGGAGCGCGCGCCGGGATAACCGTGGAACAGGCCCAGCATGTGGCGGGTGATGTGCGACAGGCGCGTGCCGCGAGCAAGCTCGTCGGCGATCGTGGGCATCATCGCTGCGACCGCCTCGTGCGGGCTCCCGGCCTCACCGTCGTCGCCGTGGAACCGCCGGTCGATGTTCATAAGGATCGCCGGTGTGTGGTAGGCGGCGCGGCCGAGCATCACGCCGTCGACATGCACCAGATGATCGGCCGCCTCGTCGAGCGAACCGATGCCGCCGTTGATGCCGACAAATGTTCCGGGAAAGCGTTGCTTGAGGCGGTAAACGCGGCCGTAGTCGAGCGGCGGGACGTCGCGATTCTCCTTTGGTGACAGGCCCTCGAGCCACGCCTTGCGGGCGTGAACCCAGATGGCGTCGGCGCCGGCGGCGGTCACCGCGTCGGCCAGCGCGTCGAGCGCCGCCTCCGGATCCTGTTCGTCGACGCCGATGCGGCATTTGACGGTTACGGGCACACCGACCGCGGCCTTCATCGCGGCGACGACGTCGCCGACCAGCGCGGGCGTCCGCATCAGGCAGGCGCCGAAGGTGCCGGACTGCACGCGGTCCGACGGGCAGCCGACATTGAGGTTGATCTCATCGTAGCCGAAGTCGGCGGCGATCCGCGCCGCTTGCGCCAGCTTCGCCGGCTCGGCGCCGCCGAGTTGAAGCGCGACCGGGTGCTCGGCATCCGAGAAGCCGATCAACCGTTCGCGGTCGCCATGAATGACGGCGTCGGCGACGATCATTTCGGTGTAGAGGAGCGCCCGGCGCGTCAACTGCCGGTGGAACATGCGGCAGTGGCGGTCGGTCCAGTCCATCATGGGCGCCACGGCAATGACGTTCGCGGCGGGCCGGGTCGTGGCGAGTTCTGCGCTCATTGGCCTAGACATATGGAGGGCAGCGCGACCGAAATTGCCGTTTGCCCGTTGCCGTCCAAATGGACCGGACGGCCGCCAATGTCCAGTCGGGGAAGGTCCGATCAGGCCGTCCTGAGGCCGCGGACCGGCGGTTTCAACCGTTCGTCGACGCTCAGCAGCGCCGTCATCTCCGCGGCTGGCGCGGGACGCGCGAAGAAGAAGCCCTGGAACGCGTTGCATCCGGCGATCCGCAGGATGGTCGCCTCTTCCTCGGTCTCGACGCCCTCCGCCGTCACGCTGAGGCCGAGTGCCTCGGCCAGCGCCACCGTTGCGTGAACCATCTTTTGCGCGCGCGGATCGCGATCGACGTTGGCGATCATCGAGCGGTCGAGCTTCAGCTTGTCGAACGCAAAGCGGCGCAAATAGCCGATACTCGAATAGCCGATGCCGAAATCGTCAAGCGCGACTGTGACGCCAAGCGCGCGCACCGCATCGATCGCTTGGCTGGCCTGCTCCGGGTGCGTGATGAAATAGGTCTCGGTCACCTCGATCTCCAGCCGCTGCGGCGGGAACTCGACCTGCTCCAGGACGTTGGCCACAGCCTTGGCGAAGTTCGGATTCCGGAACTGTGCTGGCGAGACGTTGACCGAAACCTTGATGCCCGGCCATGCTCTGGCGTCCTGACAGGCGCGGCGCAATGTCCACACGCCGAGATCGTCGATCAGACCAGTTTCCTCAGCGATCGGAATGAACTCGGCGGGCGTGATCGGCTTGTTGTCGCCGCGCGGCCACCGAACGAGCGCCTCGGCGCTGACGATCCTGCCGTCTTCGGCGTCGTAGACCGGTTGGTAGACCATCTTCAGCGCCTCGGCCTCGAGTGCCCGCCTGAGATCGGCGGCAATGGCGACGCGCTTCATGCGATGGGCGTCGAGAGAGTCGTCGAACACGCATAGCCTGTTACGACCCAGCTGCTTGGCCTGGTACATGGCCACGTCGGCGCGGCGCAGAACCTCCTCGACTGAGATGTGGGAACGGTCGATCGGCGCGATGCCGACGCCGACGCCGACGGAGATAATACGCCCTCCGATGTCGAAGGGCTTGGCGAAGAAGCGAACCAGTTGCTCGCCAAGATCGCTGGCGACTTCCGCTGCGTGCGGCGCATTCACCACCACCGCGAATTCGTCGCCGCCGAGGCGGACGAGCATGTGATCGCCGGTCAGCATCGAAAAACCGCCGGCGACCTTGCGAAGCAAGGCATCGCCGACGTCGTGGCCGTAGTTGTCGTTGACTTCCTTGAACCCGTCGAGATCGAGGTGGAGGATCGCCAGATCGTTGCCGCCGCGCTTCGATCGCGAGAGCAGCGCCGCGACCTCGGTAACGAGCGCACCGCGGTTCGGCAACCCGCTGAGGGAATCATGCGTGGCGGCGTGGCGTGCCTTCGCCTCCCCCTCGTGCACTCGGGAGATCCCGCGGGCGGCGACGGCGATCAAGCCCAACACCATCAGGACGAGCAAGGCGAGCATTGCCATGACGCGCGGGTTCAGCCTGGCAAGAGCCTCGCTGCCGGGCTGGGGCGCTGACCAAGTCAGCGCGGCGATGGTGCTGCCGCTTGGATCGGTCAGCGGGATGGTGGTTTCTGCCGCTGCGTCGGGCGGCCCCGGCACAAGCGCAAGGTCCTCGATCAGGTAGTCCTGCCCCAACTCCTTGACCATCGCATCGTCGAGGGTTTTTGCAAGAACCAGAATTCGCGGGCTGGCCGGCCGCGGCAACGTTTCGGAGAACGGCACCACGAACCCAACCGAGACCACCATCGGCCCCCAGATGCTGCGTACGATCCCGCTGCGGCCATCATACGGTTCACCCATCGCTGGAAGAGCCTTAAGAAGCGGATTCAGGGCCGGTCCGAATGCCTGGTCAGCGCTTGCATCGACGGCAGCCCCCGCGTGGTAGGCGAAGACCACCGCGCCGCTCGCCTCGAGCAGGTAGGCGGTGTCGAAAAAAACCGGGTCGGCGGTCGACGAGACGAAGGAGTCGTCCACGAACTCCTGGTCGATCGTTCCGTAGAGCTTGCGGGCCGCGTCGTCCCACACGGCATAGTCGCCGTTGGTGCTGACCATGTGGCGCAGCGTCGCCTGGACTGCGGCCTCGACCGAGCGCCGCGTCGATGAGACTTCCGTGCGATTGACCTCGCGGGCGATCTCGTTCAGCGCGTAGATCAGCGTCACGACCGCGACCGCGAGCACGGCCATCGCCGGAAGCACGATGCTCAAGAAGAACCGGATATTCTGGCGATTAGCGAGTGACATAGCCTTGGCGACGACAAGCCGGGAAACCGGACGCCGCAGCCTCGCCGCGCGCGGTTAAGTTCGCATGAAGTGACAGGGGTGCGCCGCCCGGCTGGTTAACCAAGCGTTGTGGCACGGCGGTCAGTTGCTGGCAGCCACTTTGCGTTCCGGTAGTCCGCCGGCACCGGCTCCGACCCGTGGGACGGCGGGCGCTGCCCCGCCTGCGGCCAGAAGGGCGTCAATGTCGTCGGCCGCGACCGGGCGGCTGATCAGGAAACCCTGCACGAACTCGCATTGAATGAGCCGCAGGAGCTTGAGCTGTTCCTCGTTCTCGATGCCTTCCGCGATGACCGCAAGGTCGAGCGCGTCGCCGAGAGAAACCAGCGATTGCAGCAGCGCGTTCGCCGTTGCGTTGAGGCCGACATCGCGAACGAATGAGCGGTCGACCTTGAGGATGTCGAAGGGGAACTGCCGCAGGTAGCCGATCGAGGAGAAGCCCGTGCCGAAATCGTCGAGCGACAAGGTGAAACCGAACTCCTTCAGCATGGCGAGCTTGCGCTTCGCGATGGTCGGATTGTTGACGAGGATGCCCTCGGTCAGTTCCAGCTCGAAGCAGTCGGGCGTGAGGCCGTGCCTCTTGACGGTCGCCAGCAGATCATTGGCGAAGTCGGGGTCACGCAATTGCACGGGCGATATGTTGACCGCCATGCGATATCCCGGCCAGCGGTGCAGGTCGCGGCATACCTGATTGATCACGAACCGGCCGATGTCATGGATGAGGCCGGTCTCTTCGGCGACCGGAACGAAAAGGGCCGGCGAAACCGCGCCGTATTCCGGCGACGTCCAGCGCAACAGCGCCTCGAAGCCGATAATCGTAAGGTCGGCGGCGCGCACGACCGGCTGATAGACGACGTGCAGCTCGCTCTCGTTCTCGATCGCGCGGCGCAGGCCGACTTCAATCTGCTTCTTCTCGACCGCACCGGTCTCCATCGACGGATGATAGGCGAGCGCGTCGCGCTCGGCGCCGTTCTTCGCCTGATACATGGCGAGGTCGGCGCGGCGGACCAGTTCAGCGGGATCGACATTGCCGCGATCGGCGACGGTGTAGCCGCCGGACGTGGTGACGTGAAACTCGAAGCCGCAGATCGTGAACGGCCGATCGAGCGAGCGCACTGCGGCCGTGGCCGCGTCCGCGGCGACAGAGCGGATGTCTTCGGCAATCAACGCGATGGCGAACTCATCACCGCCGATGCGCGCGAGGACCGCCGACGGCGGCAACACCGAGGTGATGCGGATGGCGAGCGCCTTGACCAGATCGTCTCCGCCGTGGTGGCCGATGGTGTCGTTGACCGTCTTGAAGCCGTTGATGTCGAGATAAACAATTGCCAGCGCACCATTTTGGCAGGCCGCGACGTAGTGCTCCGACTCCAGCAACTCGGTGAAGCCGGTGCGGTTGGTCAGGCCGGTCATGGAGTCCGTGCGCGCGGCGATCACCGCTTCCCGTTCACTCTCGGTCAGGGCGATGGCCATCTTGCGCGCCCGCAAGGCTGTGGTGAGAGCGACCACACAGAACAGCGCCAGGGCGATGAAGATGGGGATGAAGACGCCCCGCAGTACCGCATAGCCCGGAGTCGGCGACGTCCAGACGAGATGCCCTATCGACCTGCCGACGATATCGGTGATTACCGGGAACTCGGCAAAGCTGTTGAGGCCGTCGCCGCTTTCGCGCGCCAGTCGCAGATCGTCGATCAGGAACGACTTGCCGAGGTTGGCCAAGCGCTCCGGCGACAGAAGAAAGCCCGCAACGAAGAAGGGCAGTTTCTGCGTCTCCACATCGTCCAGATGTGAAACGGGTGCGATACGGGAGACGGCAATCAGGAAGGTGTTCTCGCCTACCGTGATAAATGAGGGGCGAGCCGCGAGATTTTCGACCGGCATACCATCCGTCAGCTTTCGGATGCCTTCGATGATCTCGGGCGTGACTATGTCGGCGGCCGGCACGCTGAGATCGCTGGTCGCCCAGACATAGTCGACCTTGCCGGCCGGCGAGACGATCGCCATCAGGTCGGCGATCTGCGTCTCCTCGACGCTCGAGCCGACGTTCGACCACATCCATTCGTCGTCATGGCGGGTATAGGCATCGTAGGCGTCTTCCCACCACGAATAGTCGTTGGCGATGCCTTGAACGCGCTTCTCCATGGCCTGCAGACCGCCGACGACCATGGTGGTCGTCGCCTTGGCGGCTTGATCGTTCTGCTTCTGCGCCATCCAAATGATGGCGCTGAACACGGTCAACACGGTCACCAGGATGCCGGCGACAAGGTTGAGTGTTATGCGACCTGTAATTGCCCGAGCCATCGCTCTCTCTGCGGCCTTTTTTGGAGCGTCAACTGTTGCAGACAAACGTTTTCCATAGCGTTAATCCGGGCGCATCCCTTTGATCCAACAGCACTTGGCGGTTTTGCGTTGATCTTGAGTGACGGGCTCGCGCTCAGGATGACCTGACGAAAAACTGCGCGGTTACGCGGGAAATTTGCCTCCGACCTGGCTACTTGCCGGGCCGGATTGCGAAGCACTGGTCGCCCCCGCGTCGTTAACCCTAACCAGCGATTACCCACTCGCATTGTGGATCAACTTTTCCTGCCTATCTCACTGATTTTATTTCCGTTTATTTCGAATTTGCCGCTCAACCCAGCCGAGCAAATTAGTTGACAAAACGTTAATCTTGACGCGTACTTACGCAAGCGGCGATTAGTGGTTTGTTAAGCATGCGTACGAGGAGGCAGACAGCGGGACGTGTATTTCCCCTGTCGAAACACCCGCGGTTGCGACGGCACTGTCCGAACGAGCTCGCGGTTTTGCTTTTGACCCTCACCGACACGCGGCGACAGGCAGGCGTTAGCGCGCCCGCTTGGATTGCCACTGCGCTCCCAAGACCTCCGGCTTTGGGCTGGCGGGTCCGTAATGAGTTCGGAGAGTACCGATGAGCTATACCAATAGTGCCCTTGTGGAAGTCCGTGATCGCGACAACAAGCAAAAGGGCGTCTTCGCCAAAGCAAGGATCCGCAGCAACGAGCTGATCGGATTTTTCGACGGCAAGGCCGTCATGGTCGACCTCGACAAGCCGGAGGAACTCGACCGATTTTGGTGGCATCAATCGGTCCATCTCAAGCGCGAAGGCAACAAGCTCCTCTGCCTGCTCCCGCAGTGGGAACCGGATGGCGTCGACTTCCTGAACCATAGCTGCCGGGCCACCGCCAGGGTTGAGGAAAAGCTCTACGTTTACGCCAATCGGGACATCGAGGCCGGCGAAGAGATCACCGTCGACTACCGCTCCTTCAATCTGGTGGACGAAGGTATTCCTTGCTGGTGTAAGAATTCTCGCTGCCAAATCTAATGGCTGCGGTCGATCACTTTGGCGGCCACGCCGGCTTCAATCCGAGCCGGCTATTCCGTGGGTTTCCCGCCACGGTTTCCCCGACGCATTGGCGCGTGGCGGGCATATTGTTCCTGATCGGCGCCGAAGCGATTCTCTACGGCTACAGCTATCCATTCTTTTCGCTGGCGCTGGCAAAACACGGCATCGCGAATTGGCTGATCGGCATCAACGCCTCGCTGGCGGGCGCCGGCATTCTGATCGTCGGCCCCTTCCTGCCCAGGTTGATTGCTGCGCTCGGGCTCAGACGTCTCGTCGCCGGCCTGTTTCTGGTCTCGCTGCTCTCTTTCGGGCTGCTGCTCGTTGTCGACGCGACCGTCGTGTGGTTCGTGTCGCGCTTCGTGATGGGGGCCTGCTTCGCGGCGCTGTGGAGCACGACTGAAATCTGGCTGAACGGTGTGGTCGACGACCGTGAGCGGGGTCGTATCATCGGCGCGTCCGGCACGCTCTATGCCGGCGCGCAGTTCATCGGCCCCCTCGCCCTCAGCATGTCCGGCGTCACCGGTAATTTGCCGCTCATCGTGGCCATGGCGCCGCTGGCGGCCGGCGTTATCGTCGCCCTGTCCATTCGTGGCGGGGCCAGCGCGCCAGTAGAGCCGGAGGCCTCAGGGTCGGACAGCCTCTGGCTCGCTCCGAAACTCGCCGGCCAGCTAATCGCGACCGCGTGTCTTGCCGGCGTGACCGAAACCGCCATGCAGAGCCTGTTGCCGATCTACGGTATCGCCAACGGTCTCAGCGATTCCGAGGCGTCGCGGTTGGTCGCGGTGTTCAGCGTCGGCGAGGCCTTGTTAGTCGCCGCGCTTGGCTGGATGTCCGACCGCTACGGCAGGCGCCCAACGCTCAGCCTGTGCGCGGGGATGGCATTGACGGTCATGGTGCTGTTGCCGGCGAGCATCGCCTGGGCGTGGCTGATCGGACCGGCATTGTTCGTCGCCGGCGGAGCAATCTCCGGCGTCTACACGCTCGGAGTCATCCAGATCGGGCAGGACTATCGCGGCCAGCGCCTGGCAGTCGTCTCGACCGGCTTCGCGATGGCCTATGCGGTTGGTTCCGTGGTGGGATCAACGCCAATGGGCCTCGCCATCGACCTGTTCGGTCCTCGTGCGCTGCCGATTCTGGTCGCAGGCTGCTTCCTGGTTCTGGCGCTCGTCATCCTGAAGCGCCCTCGCCCCGCTGCCGTTGCGTCCGAAGCTCTTATCGAGGTGGCGGCTAACGGGATTCCCGAGGCTAAATTCGACCTGTCATTCCTTCACCAGCTCGAATCGATCGACGTCGAACAGGCCCAGATCGGTGATTTTCATGTGGGGAATAACCGGGAGTGGAAGGAAAGCAACCTGGAGGAATGGTTCCGGCAGCGTGCAGCCGATATCGCGCGCCGCTCGACGGAGCGGCATGAGGCCCGCATGAACCGCCTCAAAGGGTTCCAAACTCATCAGGCCGGCCACGCGTAGCGCCAGCTCGGCCTTCACCTCCCCTCCGGCCGTCACGACGAAACCGCCACCAAGCTCACGAAGCCGGTTGACCGCGACCGCCATGTCGTCATCGTCCATGCCGACCACGCAGATGTTGTGGCTGTCATGCCCGACCGAGGAGGCGATGGCGCCCTGCTTCATGCCAAATCCGGTGACGAAGCCACGGCCGATATTGCCGTTGCGGCCGTGGCGCTCGACGACCGCGACCTTGGCGATATCGTTGGCAGGGTCGGCGATGCGTTCGTTGCCCTTCGCCGGCACGCGCTTGCGCACGTTGTCGGTCACCACGCGACCGGGCGCGACGCCGATCATGCTCAGTTCGGCCGCGGCGCCCGGAATGCGGAAATCGGCGGCGGTAACCGCGCGGACCTTGACGCTGTCGAGGCCGACCGGCGCGATCTTGCGGCGTGTGGCGAAGAGCGCGTCGTCGACGATGCGGCCAGCGGAGATCACGGTCTTGACCGAACACGCCGCCAGATCGCCAACCAGAACGATGTCCGCGCGATAGCCTGGCGCGACCATGCCGCGGTCGCGGAGGCCGAAGGTTTTGGCCGCCGACCAGCTTGCGGCGCGATAGACGTGGTGGAGCGGCCGGCCGAGATCGATCAGCGTGCGCACCATGTAATCGAGGTGGCCCTCTTCCGCGATGTCGAGCGGGTTGCGATCGTCTGTGCACAGGCAGCAGAAGCTCGACGAATGCTCGTCGAGGATTTCGGCCAGCGCGTGCAAGTCCTTGGTCACCGAGCCTTCGCGGATAAGAACGGCGAGACCCTTTTTCAGCTTCTCGCGTCCGTCGGCGGCGATGGTCGTCTCGTGGTCGGTGCGGATGCGGGCGGCAAGGTAGCCGTTGAGGTCGTAACCGCGCACCAGCGGCGCGTGGCCGTCGATGTGCCCGTCCTGGAACGCAACCAGTTTGTCGAGCACGTCGTCGCGGCTCGACAACACGCCGGGGAAATTCATGAACTCGGCGAGCCCGATCACCTTGGGATGGGTGGCAAGCGGCAGTAGATCCTTGGCGAGCAGCTCGGCGCCGGACGTCTCGAAGGTCGTCGCCGGCACGCAGGAGGAGAGCTGCACGCGCAGGTCCATGATCGTCGTTTCGGCGGAGTCGAGGAAATAGCGGATGCCCTCGAGGCCGAGCACGTTGGCGATCTCGTGCGGGTCGCAAATCGCCGTGGTCACACCATGCGGCAGCACGCAGCGGTCAAATTCCTGTGGCGTGACGAGCGAGGATTCGACGTGGAGATGCGTGTCGATGAAGCCCGGCACCGCGAACAGGCCCCCGCCGTCGATCTCGCGGGTCCCCTTGTAGGTCTCGTAGGTGCCGACGATGCGGTCGCCGCAGATGGCCACGTCAGTAACCGTGACACCACCATAAACGATGTCGAGCAGACCGACATTCTTGATCACCAGATCGGCGGGCGCGGCGCCCCTGCCCTGATCGATGGCGCGGGAGAGGAAGGCTTTGTCGGTCATGATCAAGCCGCCCTTGGTTCGATCGCCTTGAGATCGGATTCAATCTGGCGGCGCCTCTCCATGAGATCGAAGTCAGTCTGTAGTCCGAGAAAGAATCCCTCGGACACGCCAAAGAACCGGGCAAGCCGGAGGTCGGTGTCGGCGGTCACGTCGCGCTTGCCGAGCACGATCTCGTTGATCCGGCGCGGCGGCACGTGGACGGCGCGAGCGAGCGCGTTCTGGCTGATCGCCATCGGCTTGAGGAAATCCTCAAGGAGAATCTCGCCCGGATGCGGATTGGGCAAGTGAGCCCGATCACGTGTGGTAATCGACGATTTCGACATTTCCCGGCCCTCCTTCGCGCCACTCGAAACAGATTCGCCACCGGTCGTTGATGCGGATGCTGTACTGCCCCGCCCGATCGGCGCTCAGCCGCTCCAGTCGGTTACCCGGCGGAACACGCAGATCCGAAAGCACGCGCGCCTGGTTGAGCAAGCGCAGCTTGCGCAGCGCCACTGCCTGGATATCCGAAGGCAGACGACGACTTCGCAGACCCGACCAGATACGAGCCGTTTCCGGATCGCGGAACCCCTGGATCATGCGGAAACATAACGCACCTCGTTATATAACGCAACACGTTATATCTCGTTAGTCATCCTCCATGGCGATCAGCGAGGCATTGCCACCGGCCGCCGCGGTGTTGACGGAGACCACCTGCTCCAGCGCGAGGCGGCGGAGATAGTCAGGGCCGCCGGCCTTGGGACCGGTGCCAGAAAGGCCGGATCCGCCGAAAGGCTGCGTGCCGACCACCGCGCCGATCATATTGCGGTTGACATAGACGTTGCCGGTCGAAAGTCCGTCGACCACGCGCGCCACGGTCTCGTCGATGCGGCTATGGATGCCGAGCGTGAGGCCGTAACCCGTCGCTGCGATCGCTTCGATCAGGCGCCTGAGTTCGCCGGCCTTCCAGCGCACCACGTGCAGGATCGGCCCGAAGACTTCGCGGTCAAGCCGACCGGGCGCATCCAGTTCGATGATATGCGGCGCGACGAAAAGGCCTTGCTCCGGTGCCTTGCCGGCGTGGCGGATCCTGGCAAAAGGCGCGGCGCGCATCGCCGCGACATGCGCATCGAGATTGGCCTTCGCTTCAGCGTCGATAACCGGACCGATGTCGGTCGCTGGGTCGCGCGGGTCGCCAAGCTTCAGTTCGTCGCTCGCGCCGACGATCATTTGCAGGATCCGGTCGGCAACGTCTTCCTGGAGACACAACAGACGGAGCGCCGAACACCGCTGGCCGGCGCTCCGGAAGGCCGAGGTCACCACGTCATCGGTCACCTGCTCGGGCAAGGCTGTGGCATCGACGATCATGGCGTTGATGCCGCCGGTCTCGGCAACCAGCGGCACGATCGGCCCCCGCTTGGCGGCGAGCGCCCGGTTGATCGCCCAGGCGACTTCGGTCGAGCCGGTGAAGACGACGCCCGCCACGTCGGGATGCGCGACCAGCGCGGCGCCGACCTCGCCGTCGCCTAGCACGAGTTGCGCGGCATCAGTCGGAACGCCCGGCGCGGTGCAGCAGTTCGAAGGCGCGGAAAGCAATCAGCGGCGTTTGCTCGGCAGGCTTCGCCACAACGGCGTTGCCGGCGGCGAGCGCCGCCGTCACCTGACCGAGGAAGATCGCCAGCGGGAAGTTCCAGGGCGAGATGCAGACGAACACGCCACGCCCACGCCGCACCAGCCGGTCGCTTTCGCCGGTCGGGCCGGGCATGACCTCGTCTTCGGCAAAGAGAAGCCTCGCCTGGCTGGCGTAGTAGCGGCAGAAATCGACCGCCTCGCGGACTTCCGCGACGCCGTCGTTGAGCGTCTTGCCGCCCTCGCGCGCCAGCAGCGATACCAGCGCATCGCGTTCGGCTTCCACCAAGTGCGACAGGCGGTCGAGCGCGGCGGCGCGGTCCATGGCCGGTACGCGCGACCATGCGGCGAAGCCCTTGCGTGCCGCGGCCATCACCTCGTCGATCGATTCAACCGGTGTTTCGATCACGCTGCCGACGATCGACTTTCCGTCAACCGGGCTGACGACTGGCCGCGCGTCGCGGGTCACGGGCGGCGCGCCGGCGATCAGCGGCCGCGCTGCGATCGGCGCTTCGCCCGCTTTCGCTATGCCGGCCAACAATGCCACGAGATCGGCGTCGCTGCCGAATTCCAGGCCGGCCGAGTTTTGTCGTGCCGGCGCATAAAGATCGCGAGGCAGCGGCACGCGGCCGTGGCGCACACGCGTCCCGCCATCGAGCAGCGTCGCCGGGCGCCGCAGCAGCGTCTCCACGGGCACGTCGGCGTCACCGACGGCTGAGACGAACGACGAGTTGGCGCCGTTCTCCAGAAGCCGGCGAACCAGATAGGCAAGCAATTCGCGATGGCCGCCGACCGGCGCGTAGATGCGGCAGGCGACTGACTTGTTCTCGGCGCGCAGCGCGTCGAACAAGGGCTCGCCCATGCCATGCAGGCGTTGGAACTCGAATCCGGCGCTGCCGCCTGCCATTTCGAGAATGCTGGCGACGGTCAATGCGTTGTGGCTGGCGAACTGCGGATAGATACGGGAACGATGGGCCAGCAACCGGGCAGCACAGGCGAGGTAGGACTGGTCGGTCGCGGGCTTGCGCGTGAACACCGGATAGTCGGCAAGGCCGCGTTCCTGCCCGCGCTTGATCTCGGTATCCCAGTAGGCGCCTTTGACCAGCCGCACCATCATGCGCCGGTCGAGCCCGGCGGCGAGATCGCCAACCCAGTCGACAACCGCGGCGGCGCGTTTCTGGTAGGCCTGGATCGCGAGGCCGAAGCCGTCCCAGCCGGCGAGCGAACGATCGGCCAGAACTGCCGCAATTGCCTCCAGCGAAACCTCTAGCCGGTCGGCCTCCTCGGCATCGACCGTCAGGTTGAGGTCGTGGGCCTTGGCCTGGTTGGCGAGATCGAGCAGGCGCGGCGTCAGTTCGCGCAACACGCGTTCGCGCTTTACCGCCTCGTAGCGCGGGTGCAGCGCCGAGAGTTTCACGGAAATGCCGGGCCGGTCAGGCAGCGTTCCATCGCCGGCGGCGTTGCCGATGGCCGCGATCGCGTCGGCATAGGCCGCAAAATAATGATCTGCGTCGGCGGCGGTGCGCGCGCCCTCGCCGAGCATGTCGTAGGAATAGCGGAAGCCGCGCTTCTCCATCGCGCGTGCACGCGATAGCGCCTCGGCGATGGTCTCGCCGAGCACGAAGTGATGGCCGAGCACGCGCATGGCCTGACGGGTGGCGTTGCGCACCGCCGGCTTGCCGAGGCGCTTTACCAATCCGGAGACCAGTCCCTCCGGCGTCTCGCCCGGGTGAACGATGCGGCTCGACACGCCGAGCGCCCAGATCGAGGCAGCGACGAACAGCTTGCCGCCATGGCCGGCGTGTTCGCTCCAGTCGCCGCTGCCGATCTTGTCCTCGATCAGCCGGTCCTGGGTCGCGGCATCTGGCACGCGCAGCAGCGCCTCGGCGAGCACCATCAGCGCCAGCCCTTCGCGGGTCGACAGCGCGAATTCGCGCAGGAAATCTTCCAGCCCGCCGATGGCCCCGGAATGGCCGCGGATCGCCGCGATCAGCGCCGTCGTGCGCTCATCGATGCGTTTTTCGGCGGCGTCGGGGAGATTCGTCTCGACGATGAAGCGCCGGATCAGCGCCGCGTCGTCGGGCGCATAAGCGGCGGCAAAAGGGGCGATGGCAATCGTGTCGGCGGCGTCGGTCATCGCGCCATGATAACCCGTTCGCGAGCGGCCGTCCGCGCCCCGCCGATTGCCGAAATGACGCGGTTGCCTTATCGATTCGCGGATGGGGGAAACGGCCGCCGTGATCGATCCGACGACCTACCGGCTGAGGGCAAACGCCTTCGTCAAGCCGCGCATCTATCGCCTGACCGAAGATGCCCTCACCTGGGAGGAAGACGGCCAGAAGCCCGACGGCGTTTTCTATGATGGCATTTCCGAAATCCGCCTCGCCTTCGCGCCGACGCGCGTCGCCACCAACCGCTACCGGGCGCAGATCATCTTTCGTCAGGGCGGTATGGCCGAACTGTTCAACATGGACTATCTCGGCTTCGCCAATTTCGCTGAGCACGACGCCGAATACGTCGCTTTCCTGACCGAGTTGCACCGGCGGCTGGCCGCGCGCGGAAAAAACGTCGTCTTCCGCCAGGGCAACAGCGTCGGTGCCTACATCGGCAACGTCGCGCTCACCGTCTTCATCTTCGCGGCGATCGCGCTTGCGTTCCTTCTCCTGCTCCAGTGGGGCGGGCCGTGGGTGGCGGTCGCCAAGCTCGCGATTGTGCTGTTCTTCGTGCCGCTCCTCGTTCGCTACATCCGCCGCGCCAAACCGGCGATTTACGATCCCCTCGCCCTTCCGCCTGACGCCCTGCCCCAGCCAGCCTGAGTGTGACCAATGACCGAAACGTTTGAAGGCGGTTGTTCATGCGGCGCCATTCGCTATCGCCTCACCTCGCCGCCGATGTTCGTCCATTGCTGCCATTGCCTCGATTGCCAGCGTCAGACCGGCAGCGCTTTCGCGATCAACGCGCTGATCGAGACCGACCGCATCGAGATGCTCGCCGGCGAGCCGGTACCGATCTCGATGCCGACCGACAGCGGCCGGCCGCATGATATCTACCGCTGCCCGACATGCGAGATTGCCGTATGGAGCGACTATGGCCGGCGGTCGTATCTCCGCTTCGTGCGGGTCGGCACGCTCGACGATCCGACGGCGATCAGGCCGGACGTGCATATCTTCACGCGCTCGAAGGTGCCATGGGTGGCGCTTCCCGCCGACGTCCCGGCCTTCGACGTGTACTACGACATGAAGACGTTGTGGCCGGCCGAGGCCCAGGAACGGCGGCGGGCGGCCTCCGCCGCTGCCCGCTGAGCGCGCCGACCTATTTTTTCCGGCCCGCTGTCGAAATGCCGCCACTCCGCCCGTCATTGTGCCGGCGGGGCATGCCGCGCCGCCCGCGACCACGGAAGGGAGATCAACATGCAGTACATCATGATGCTCTATGTCGATGAGGCCGGCTTCCCGCGGCTCAGCCCGGAGGAAAAAGAGCGAGGCCTCGCCGCCTATGCCGCCTACACCGAGGCACTGACAAAATCGGGTGTCGTTGTCGGCTGGAACCGCCTTCAGCCCAGCGAGACAGCAACCACCGTGCGCGCCGCGAACGGCAAGCCGCAGGTGCTCGATGGCCCGTACGCCGACGCCAAGGAGCAACTCGGCGGGTTCTACATCATCGACGTGCCCGACCTCGACGCCGCGCTATCGTGGGCGGCGCGCTGCCCGGCCACGGGTCATGGCGTGGTCGAGGTGCGTCCGCTGTGGGTCCAGCCCGCCTGAACGTCGCCGGACATGAAGGCGTGAGCCCCGGCGAAGACCGCGAGCTGGCTCGCCGCACGGCGGATGCCGTCGCACGGCGGAGCTACGGCAAACTTGTTGCGCTCCTCGCCACGCGCAGCCGAGACGTCACGGCTGCCGAGGATGCGCTGGCGGAGGGCTTCGCCGAGGCTCTCGCCACCTGGCCCCACCGTGGCGTGCCCGACAATCCCGAGGGTTGGCTGATGGCCGTCGCCCGCCGCAAGCTGGTCGACGCAGCGCGCCGGCGGAGGACAGCAGACGATGCCGGCGGCCACCTGCAGCTCATTCAGGACGAACTGGAGGCGGCCGCCGTGCAGCAGATCGACATTCCGGACGAGCGGCTGGCGCTGATGTTCGCCTGCGCCCACCCCGCGATCGAGGCGGGCGTGCGTGCGCCGCTGATCCTGCAGACGATCCTCGGCTTCGACGCGGCCACCATTGCGTCCGCCTTCCTCGTTGCGCCGGCGACAATGGGCCAGCGCCTGTCACGCGCCAAGGCCAAGATCCGGCAGTCGGGCATCCCGTTCAAAATCCCCGAGCGTCCCGATCTCGGCGAGCGGCTGGACGCCGTGCTGGCGGCGATCTACGCCGCCTTCGCCGAGGGCTGGTCCGATCCGGCGGGCGCCGACAGCCGCGCGCGCGATCTGGCCGGCGAGGCGATCTGGCTCGGTCGGCTGGTCGTATCGCTGCTGCCGAGCGAGCCCGAGGCGCTCGGTCTCGTTGCCCTCATGCTGCATTCCGAGGCGCGGCGCAGCGCCCGCCGCAACGCTGCCGGCGACTATGTGCCGCTCAGCAATCAAGACCCGGCGCAATGGGACGGAGTGCTCATCGACGAAGCCGAAGCGCTGCTGTCACGTGCGGGCCGAATGGGCCTCATCGGCCGCTATCAGCTTGAGGCCGCCGTTCAGTCGGCCCATGCGGTGCGCCGCCGCACGGGACGCGCCGACTGGCCGGCAATCGTCGCGCTTTATGATGCCTTGGCTGGCCTTACCGGATCACCGGTTGTCCTGCTCAATCGCGCGGTGGCTCTTGCCGAAGCGGAGGGCGCCAAAGCCGGTCTTGAAGCGCTGGCCGCCGTCGACGGCGATCCGCGGCTCGCCGACTACCAGCCCTACTGGGCCGCACGCGCCGATCTACTGGCGCAGTCCGGCGACAATGCCGGCGCCGACCAAGCCTATCAGCGCGCCATCGGCCTTGAAGCCGACCCGGCCGTGCGTCGTTTCCTTCAGGCGCGGCGGGACGTGTTGGCGTCCTAAAGCTTCACCCAGACGGCGCCCTTGCTGCTCGATTTCACCGCCGCCTCGACGAACTCCATGCCCTTGATGCCGTCATCGACGGTCGGATAGACGACCGCAGGATCGACCGGATCGTCGTTGCGCGCGGCGCGGATGGCGCGGGCGATCTCGCTGTAGATGTTGGCAAAGCCTTCCAGATAGCCTTCCGGATGCCCGGACGGCACGCGTGTCATGCGCGCCGCTTCCGGCCCGGTTCCCGCGCCGCCGCGGGTCAACTTGCGCGTCGGCTGGCCGAACGGCGTGAACCACAGATAGTTCGGGTCTTCCTGCCGCCACGACAGGCCGCCTTTGGTGCCATAGACGCGCAGCGTCAGCCCGTTCTCGTTGCCGGGCGCCACCTGGCTCGCCCAAAGCATGCCCTTGGCGCCGCCCTTCCAGCGCAGGAGGATATTGTCGTTGTCGTCGAGCTTGCGGCCCTTCACGAAGGCGGTGAGGTCGGCGCACAGCGATTCCAGCGTCAGGCCCGTGACGAAACAGGCAAGGTTGTAGGCGTGGGTGCCGATGTCGCCGAGCGCGCCACCGGCGCCGGCGCGCTTGGGATCGGTACGCCAGTCCGCCTGCTTCTGGCCGGTGGCCTCCAGACGCTCCGTCAGCCAGTCCTGCGCGTATTCCGCCTGCACGAGACGAAGCTCGCCGAGTTCGCCGGCGGCGACCATCGCGCGCGCCTGCCGGATCATCGGGTAGCCGGTGTAGTTGTGCGTCAGCGCGAAGATCTTGCCGCTGCGCTTCACGGCGCGGGCGAGGTCCTTGGCTTCGGTCAGGTTCAGTGCCAGCGGCTTGTCGCAGATGACGTGGATGCCGGCCTTGAGGAACGCCTTCGCCGGCGGAACGTGCATATGGTTGGGGGTGACGATCGCCACCGCCTCGATGCCGTCCTTGCGACGCGACTCCGCCTTGGCCATCTCCTCGAAGTCGGCGTAGGCGCGGTCGCGGGCAATGCCCAGTTCCACGGCCGAGTCGAGGCCTCGCTTGCGCTGCGATGACAGCGCGCCGGCGACCAGCTCGTAGTTGTCGTCGATGCGCGATGCGATGCGGTGGACGGCGCCGATGAAGGCGCCCTGCCCGCCGCCGACCATGCCCAGCCGGATCCTGCCGCCGGATTTGGCGTCGCTTCTTCCTTCGACCATCTGTTCCCCCTTAGCCGATGCCGAGCATCTTGCGGTTGGCCTTCTGGTCGACGCCGCTTGCGGCGAAATCGTCGAAGGCTTTCGCCGTTACCTCGATGATGTGATGGGCGATGAACGGCGCGCCCTCGGCCGCGCCCTGCTCGGGGCTCTTGATGCAGCATTCCCATTCGAGCACAGCCCAGCGGTCGTAGTCGTACTGGGCGAGTTTGGAGAAGATGCCGCTGAAATCGACCTGGCCGTCGCCGAGCGAACGGAAGCGCCCGGCGCGATTGATCCACGACTGGAAGCCGCCATAGGCACCCTGCCTGCCGGTCGGGTTGAACTCCGCGTCCTTCACGTGAAAGGCCGTGATGCGTTCGTGGTAGATGTCGATGAAATCGAGATAGTCGAGCTGTTGCAGGACGAAGTGCGACGGGTCGTAGTTGATGCCGCAGCGCGGATGGTTGCCGACGCGCTCAAGCAGCATCTCGAAGGTCACGCCGTCGTGCAGGTCCTCGCCCGGGTGTAGTTCGAAAGCGATGTCGACGTTGAGGCCGTCGGCGTAGTCGAAAATCGGCTTCCAGCGCTTGGCCAGTTCGTCGAATGCCGTCTCGACCAACCCCGCCGGCCGCTGCGGCCATGGATACATGAACGGCCACACGAAGGCGCCCGAGAATGTCGGCATCGACGGCAGGCCGAGATTGGCGCAGGCCTTGATGGTCGATTTCACCTGATCGACCGCCCACTTCTGACGCTTCTTCGGGTCGCCGCGCACGTCCGGCGCCGCGAAACCGTCGAAAGCGGCGTCGTAGATCGGGTTCACGGCCACCAGCTGACCCTGAAGGTGCGAGGCCAGCTCGGTGATCTCGACGCCGGCATCGGCGCAGACGCCCTTCAGCTCGTCACAATAGGTCTTGCTGGTCGCCGCCTTCTTCACGTCGATCAGCCGGCCGTCCCAGCTCGGGATCTGGATGCCCTTGTAGCCGAGCCCCGCCGCCCACTTGGCCATGCCGCCGAGCGTGTTGAACGGCGCCGCGTCGCCGGCAAACTGGGCGAGAAAGATCGCCGGGCCTTTCATCGTTTTCATTGTCGTCCCCTCCACTTCGGGCGGGCGCGCTCGGCGGCGCGCCTCTAGAGATAGTCGTTGATCAGAGCCTCGAGATATTCCTGCTTGCCGCTCTTCGGCTGCGGATCGAGGTTCTTCTTGTGGACGTAGTCGGCGAGGTCGTCGAGCGAGCGCTTGCCTGCGAGGATCGCCTTGCCCTCCTTGCCCTTCCAGCCGGCGTAGCGGTCCTCGACGAAACCGTCGAGCTTGCCGTCCTTGATGATCTTCTCGGCGATCAAGAGCCCGCGGGCGCAGGCGTCCATCGAACCGACATGGGCGATCAGCAGGTCGTCCGGGTCGATCGACTGGCGGCGGATCTTGGCGTCGAAGTTGTAGCCGCCGGTGCCGAGGCCGCCTGCCTTGAGGATCGTGTAAGCGGCGAGCGCCATCTCGGGCACGTTCATGGCGAACTGGTCGGTATCCCAGCCGAGCAGGTAGTCGCCGCGATTGATGTCGATCGAACCGAGGATGCCGAGCGCGCCAGCGAGCTGCAGCTCGTGCTCGAAGGTATGGCCGGCGAGAATGGCGTGGTTCTGCTCGATGTTGATCTTGACCTGCTTGTCGAGGTCGAAGGCCTTGAGCATGCCGTAGATCGTGCCGACGTCGTAGTCGTACTGGTGCTTGGTCGGCTCCTTCGGCTTCGGCTCGATGAGGATGGTGCCCTTGAAGCCGATCTTGTGCTTGTGCTCGACGACCATGGTGAGGAAGCGGCCGAGCTGGTCGAGTTCCTGCCTGATATTGGTGTTGAGTAGCGTCTCATAGCCCTCGCGGCCGCCCCACAGCACGTAGTTGGCGCCGCCGAGTTCATGGGTCAGGTCGAGCGCGTTCTTCACCTGCGCGGCGGCGTAAGCGAAGAGTTCCGGATCGGGATTGGTCGCCGCGCCTGCCATGAAGCGGCGGTTGGAGAACAGGTTGGCGGTGCCCCACAGCAGCCGCACCTTGGACTTCTCCATCTTCTTGGCAAAGATCTCGCCGATGGCGCGGACGTTGCGGTTCGACTCCGCCAGCGTCTTGCCTTCCGGCGCTATGTCGCGGTCATGAAAAGTGAAGAACGGCACGTTGAGCAGCCGGAACATCTCGAAGGCGACGTCGGCCTTCATCTCCGCTGCCTTCATCTCGTCGGCCATGTGCATCCACGGCCGCATGAAGGTCTCGCCGCCGAACGGGTCGCTGCCCGGCCAGGTGAACGAGTGCCAATAGCAAACGGCGAAGCGCAGATGGTCCTCCATGCGCTTCCCGAGGACCTTCTTGTTGGGGTCGTACCAGCGATACGCCAGTTCGTCGCCGGCCTTGGGGCCGGCATATTTGATCGGCTTTTGCTGATTGAAGAAGCGGGCACTCATCGGGGCATGGCCTCCTTGATGGCTGGATAGAGTTTGCGCCAGTTCGCATAGGCGGCGGCGTAGGCGGGAACGAGTTCGCGATCCGGCGCGATCGTTTCACGGATGGCGGGCTGGGTGCAGATGGCGAAGGGATCGGCGCTCTCCGCCGCGATCAGGCCGAGGCGTGCCGCGCCGAGGCCGGCGCCGAAGTCACCTTCCTCCGGCACGTCAATGGTGATGTCGAGCGCGTTGGCGATGATGCGCAGCCACTTGCGCGAGCGAGAGCCGCCGCCGACAGCCAGCGCACGCTCCACGGTAGCGCCCGCTTCGGTCAGCGCCTTCAGGCAGTCGGCGAAGGCGTAGGCGACGCCCTCCAGCACCGCGCGGGTGAGCGCCGTCTTGTCGGTGCCGTAGTTGAGGCCGGTGAAGCTGCCGCGGATCGCGGCATCGTTGTGGGGCGTGCGTTCGCCGCCGAGGTAAGGCAGGAACATCACGTCGCCGGGGCCGCCCATATCGGCCTCCAGCGGCCGGGTTATGTCGGCGGCGCTCGCGCCGAACACGTCCGCCAGCCATTCGAGCGCACCGGCGGCCGACAGGATGACGCCCATCTGATGCCAGGTATTCGGCACCGCGTGGCAGAAGGCGTGGACCGCGGTCGCAGGATCGGGTGAAAAGCGCGCATTGGACACGAACAGCACGCCCGATGTGCCGAGCGAGACGAAGGCCGTGCCCGGCTTGACCACGCCGACGCCGCAGGCCGAGGCCGCATTGTCGCCGCCGCCACCGGCAACGATCACAGCCGCGCTCATGCCCCAGCGCCGCGCCAGTTCGCCGCGGAGGTGCCCGGTCGGAGCCGAACCTTCGTAGAGCTTCGGCATCTGCGACCGCGACAGCTTCGTGGCGGCGAACAGTTCGTCGCTCCAATCGCGTTTGGCAACGTCGAGCCAGGATGTCCCGGCGGAATCCGACATGTCGGAGGCATGATCGCCGGTCAGCTTGAGCCGCACGTAGTCCTTGGGCAGCAGCACCTTGGCGACATGGGCGAAGATGTCCGGCTCGTGCCTGGCGACCCAGACCAGCTTCGGCGCCGTGAAGCCCGGGAAAACGATGTTGCCGGTGATCTTGCGGAAGATCGGGTTGCGGTCGAGTGCCGCGGCCTCGTCGGCCGAGCGCACGTCGTTCCACAGGATGCAGGGGCGCAGCGGCCGGTCGGACGCATCGATCAGCGTGGCGCCGTGCATGTGGCCGGAGAGCCCGATGCCCTTGACGCCGGCGAGTTCGGTCTTGTGCGTGGCCGCGAGCGCATCGAGCACGGTCTCGCAGCCGCGCCACCAGCTTTCCGGGTCCTGCTCGGACCAGCCGGGATGGGGCCGCGAGACCTCGAGATCGGCGGTTTCGCTGGCGATCACCCGCTGGCGGTCGTCCATGAGGACCGCCTTCACCGAGGAGGTGCCGATGTCGAGACCCAGATACGTGGACAGGCGCGCCCTCCCCGCCAAGCGCCCGGCGAGGACCGCCGGAAATGCTCGCCGCTTTTTCGTCTTTCCCGTTGATTATCCTGCCCGTTTGTCGATTGCAATTCGACCGATAATCGCCACCGGGAATTTAGTGCGGAATCCGAATTATACGGCCGCATCGCCGCCGGGCCGTGGCAACGCCGATCGGGCGATCGCTATCGCGCCGGGTGGATTTCGGCGCTTTCGATCGCGTAGCGCGCGAAGTGGAAGTCGCGAATGTAGGCGACGCTGTCGCCGTCCCACCCGAGAAGCACGAAATTGGCCGGACTGCTGGCGGTGCTGTCGTTCGGGTCGAACATGAGCATGGCCGGGCGGCCATCCACCAATCCGACCGCGCAGCGCCATTGCTGCGCCTCGGAATAGCGATGGAAGTATTGGCCGACGCGATCCTTGCCCTTGGCCGCAAACCGGTCGACCAGATCGAGCTGGACGTCGGCCGCCAGCATCCCGCGCAGGCCGTCGAAATCGCGGGCGTTGAAGCGGTCGACATAGACCTGCAGCCGCCGCCGGTCCTCCTCCGAAAGTTCCGGCCGCGGCGCATCGTCGGGCTCACGCGCAAGTTCCTGCAACCGCGCCCTTCCGCGCTGCAAGGCGGCCTTCGCCGCCGGCACGCTGCCCCCGACGATCTGGCTGATCTCGAGGACTGTGTGGCCGAGGACATCGCGAAGGATGACGGCGCTCCGCTGGCTCGCGGGAAGCCGCATGAACGTGCGCAGGCTCGTGGCGGCGGCGTCTACCGCCGGCTCAGTTGGCGTGACGACCATGTCGACATCCTCATCGGTGAAGCGCTCCCGGTCCTTCGCGTGGCGGCGCAGGTGGTCGAGCGCGGCGTTATGGGCGATGCGGAACAGCCAGCCTTCCGGATTGTCGGGGGGCTCGTTCGCGCGGAGCGCCCCGATGGCCTTCAGCAGCGCCTCCTGAACCACGTCCTCGCCGTCGACGACCGAGCCGACCATCCGCGCGCAGTAGCGGTGAAGCTGCGGGCGGCAGGCGGCGACGAGGCGTTCGAAATCCACCGCCGGCCTTGCGCCCTCTCTTGCCGCACTGTCGCGATTTTCATCCATGCCTGTCTCCTGCCCCGCCTTCCAGCGCCGGGCTGTGCATCCGACCGGTGCCGCGGCGGCGCGGCAGCCAGTATGCGGCGGCGGCGCCCGCGAGCGAAAGCAGCGCGGCAACCTCCATCGCCGCGGCGAAGCCGCTGGCAAATGGCTGCGGCCCCGAGCGATCGCCGAAATGCGCGAACGCCGCCACCGCGACCGCCAGCCCGAATGCACCGCCGAGCTGGCGGATCATGCTGAGCGTCCCCGACGCCTTGCCGATCTCGGACGGGGCGACCGCACCCACCACCGCCTTCTGCACGATCGGCACGGCCAGCGCGAAGCCAAACCCAGCGGCGACCATCGGCGGCACCAGTTCGGCATAGCCGAGCCCGGGCCGTGCGATCAGTGCCAGCCAGGCGAGCCCGATCGCCTGCACCACGAGACCGAACATCACCACCGCCGCCTCGCCGTGACGTGCAGCGAGTGCGCCCGCCCGTGGTGCCGCCACTACGAGGGCGAGCCCCCATGGCAACAGCCTCAAGCCCGCCATCAGCGGTCCCTGGCCTAGCGTCACCTGCTGGAACTGGGCAAGGAAGAAGATCGACGCCATCAGCGTGCCGTTGAGCAGGAACATGGCGACGTTGCCGGCTGCGAAGACGGGGTTGGCGAACATCTGCATGGAGATCATGGGCGCCTCCCGCCGCTTTTCCCATGCGATGAAAAGAACCGCCGCGACCAGCGCTCCCGCAAGGGCGCCGATGACTTCGTTGCTTGTCCAGCCGGTTTCGTTGGCGCGGACGAGGCCCCAGACGACGCCGAAAGCGGCGCCGCTCACCAGCACCAACCCGCCAATATCGGCCTTCTGCCGGGGCCCGAACAACTCCTTGAGGCGCAGCCATGCGAGCCCGGCGAGCGCCAGACCCGCCGGCACGTTGATCCAGAAGATCCACTGCCACGCCCAGCCCTGCGTGATCGCGCCGCCAACCGCCGGCCCGACAATGCTCGAAAGCGCCGTCACGCTGCTGTAGATGCCGAGCGCCCATCCGCGTCGCTCCGGCGGAAAGGCCGCGCTCACCTGCGCCAGCGCCAACGGCATGATGATCGCCGCGCCTGCGCCCTGCACCACACGCGCTCCGATCAGCCATGCCGCGTCCGGCGCCAGGGCGCAGGCCGCCGACGCAAGCGCGAACAGCACCGCGCCACCTGCGAACACGCGCCGACGGCCGAACCGGTCGCCGGCGACCGCGGTCGTCATCATCAGCACGGCGAAGCTCAGTGTGTAGCCATTGACCGTCCATTCCAGCACCGCGATCGAGGCGCCAAGCTCGCGTCCGATCGTGTCGAGCGCAGTTGCGACGATCAGGGCGTCGAGCGCGACCATCAGGGACGCCGCTGCCGCGAGCGCCAGCGTCCACATCTGGTTGGTCTTGTCCTGTTGTTGGATCATCTGTTGCCGGTCCCCGATCGGTGACCCCGCCCGGGTTTTCAGGCGGGCTGCGAGCGGTTCGCGGCAACGGATGCCGCCGGATTCCGCTCGCTTCAACAACCAAGACGAACCAGGCGACGGATTCGGACCGGTCGGCCCGCAATATTTCTTCGCGGTGCCGGAACTCCGGCCACGGAGGCCGCTTCTTCGGGAAATGGCGCGCCGGCATCAAACCGACTAAAAGTGCCGGACTATGCCGGCGTTCGTTGCCGGCCATGAAGCAGGACATACCGCATGAAGACTGAGACAGCCCCCGTTCGCCTCGCTGACTATCGTCCGCCCGATTTCGCCATCGATACCGTCGATCTGGATTTCCGGCTCGATCCCCATGCGACGCGTGTCACCGCGCGGCTGGCCATGCGGCGCGCGAACCCGGGCGCCGACATTGTACTCGACGGCGACGACCTGAAGCTCGTGTCCGTGGCGATCGACGGAAACGCGCTGCCGGCAAGCCGCTACACCGCGACGCCGGAAAGGCTCACGATCCCCAACGCTCCGGACAAACCGTTCACGCTGGAGATCGTCACCGAGGTCGATCCGACCGCCAACACGCGGCTGATGGGCCTCTATCGCACGAGCGGCAACTGGTGCACGCAATGCGAGGCGGAGGGCTTCCGCCGCATCACCTATTTCCTCGATCGCCCGGACGTGCTTGCCGTCTACACCACCCGCATCGAGGCGCCGAAGGACGCAGCGCCGGTTCTGCTGTCCAACGGCAATCTCGCCCAATTTGGCGACATCGCCGGCACCGATCGCCATTTCGCCGTCTGGCACGACCCATTCCCGAAGCCGGCATATCTGTTCGCGCTCGTCGCCGGCGATCTCGGCGTGCTTTCCGACCGTTTCACCACGATGTCCGGCCGCGCCGTCGCGCTCAACATCTATTGCGAGCACGGCAAGGAGGCGCGCTGCGCCTGGGCGATGGACTCGCTGAAGCGCTCCATGCGCTGGGACGAGACCGCCTTCGGCCGCGAATACGATCTCGACGTCTTCAACATCGTCGCGGTGTCCGATTTCAACATGGGCGCGATGGAGAACAAGGGCCTCAACGTCTTCAACGACAAGTACGTGATCGCCGATCCGGAGACCGCCACCGATCTCGACTTCGGTCACGTCGAGGGCGTCATCGCCCACGAGTATTTCCACAACTGGACGGGCAACCGCATCACTTGTCGCGACTGGTTCCAGCTCTGCCTGAAGGAGGGCCTGACCGTGTTCCGCGATCAGGAGTTCACCGCCGACATGCGCTCGCGACCGGTCAAGCGCATCTCGGATGTGCGCACCTTGCAGGCGCGCCAGTTCCCGGAGGATTCCGGTCCTCTCGCCCATCCGGTCCGGCCGGAGACCTACAGCGAGATCAACAACTTTTACACGCCGACCGTCTACGAAAAGGGCGCCGAGGTCGTGCGCATGCTGAAGACGGTTCTGGGCGCCGAGGGCTTCCGCGCCGGCATGGACCTCTATTTCGAGCGTCACGACGGCCAGGCGGTGACCATCGAGGATTTCCTCGCCGCTTTCGCCGACGCCACCGGCACCGACCTCGCCCAGTTCAAGCTCTGGTACTCGCAGGCGGGTACGCCGGAAGTGGTCGCCAAGGGCACATACGACGAGCGCCAGAAGACCTATTCGCTGACGCTCAGCCAGTCGTGCCCGCCGACCCCCGGCCAGGCCAACAAGAAACCGCAGCACGTGCCGGTGCGCTTCGGCCTCGTCGGCCAGAACGGCGAGGATCTCGCCTTCGACAGCGCCACCGGTGGTCGGGTCGATGGCGATGTCATCCAGCTTGTCGAGCCGAGCCAGACGATCGTCTTCCATGGCGTTTCGGCGCGCCCGGTGCCCTCGCTTCTGCGCGGCTTCTCCGCGCCGGTGCGGCTCAACATCGAGATGACCGAAGCCGATCTCCTCTTCCTGCTGAGGACCGATGCCGACCCGTTCAACCGCTGGCAGGCGGCCCAGACGCTGGCCATGCGCTCGCTGACCACCGGGGCGACTGAAGCCCGGCGCGGCGAGAACGTCGATTTCGACGTTCAATTGATCGACGCACTTGCCGATGTCGCCGAGAACGAGGATCTCGAGGCCGCTTTCCGCGCCCAGGTGCTTCAGTTGCCCGGCGAAGCCGATATTGCCCGCGAGATCGGCCGCGACGTCGATCCGGACGCGATCGCCGCAGCGCGCAATCAGGTGCGGGCGCGCATCGCCGACCGCGTCGGCGGGCGCCTCGCGGCGCTGGTCGGACGGCTGGCCACCGGCGCACCCTTCTCGCCCGATGCCGCCTCTGCCGGTCGCCGGGCGCTGGCCAATGCCGCGCTCGACCTGATGGTCGCCGACGGCAACCCGCAGGCCGTAGCCCTGGTCACCGAGCGCTTCGCCAAGGCCGACAACATGACCGACCGCTCGGCGGCGCTTGCCATCCTCGCCGGCTCCGCCCTCCCCGAGCGCTTCGACGCACTGGAGGCCTTCCACGAACGCTATCGCAACGATCCGCTGGTCCTCGACAAGTGGCTGATGTTCGAAGCGATCGTGCCGGCGCCGGAGACGCTCGACCGGGTGCGCGCCCTCCTCGGCCACCAATCCTTCTCGATGTCGAACCCGAACCGTATCCGCTCGCTGGTCGGCACCTTCGCAGGCGCCAATCAGACCCAGTTCAACCGCGCCGACGGCGCCGGCTTCGATTTTCTCGCGGATTTCGTCACGGACCTCGACAGGCGCAACCCGCAGACGGCAGCACGCCTGCTGGTCAGCTTCCGCTCGTGGCGGGCACTGGAGCCGCATCGCCGGGCGCTTGCCGAAAAGGCGCTGCGCCGTGTGGCCGGGGCCGACGGCCTGTCCTCCGACGTCAGCGACATCGTCACGCGCACGCTGGCGTGAGCGGCTCTGCTACCTGACGAAGGTATTGCCGACCCGCACCGACCGCCGAAAATACGGAATCCAGATAGCGCAGGCAGCAATCAGCAAGGCGACCGTACTGAGGGCGTCAACGTCGAGCATTGTTGCGTCGAAAAGGATCGCTCCTGCCCAGCGCCACACGACAAAGAAGAGCAACTGCCCCACCAAAAGGGCGATGTACAGCTTCGGCGCGTTCTTCTTGCGGGTGAAGAACTGGATCGCTGTCGCCGTCGCCAGGATTGTGAAGCCGATCCAGATAACGATTTCGATCAACTTCATCGTGTGAAGCAGCGTGCCCGGTTCGAGCAATTCGAATTTCGGGAGGACATCGGCGACATTCATTGCGAATTGAACGGGCGCCACGACGATGCCGATCGCCGGCAGGATCAGCCAGCCGCCGATGCCCGAAGGTCCGCCTGCACTCGCCACTGCTTCCGCCATTCCTGTTCGCCGCCCCGACAACAACCAGCGAGACGATACCCCGCCCGTTTGCGTTGGTCGATTGCGCCGATGGTCGCCCCGATTCCGAGGAGAAACGCGGCGTTCGACCGAACGGGTAAATATTTCGTTTACGCTCTGGACAAGCCGATTCGCCTCGATTCAAATGCAATTGATTCGGGCGTGGCGTCTCCCTGAATATTTGCGGCGACAATCGAGGGGGCCTGCCAATGGCGCGGGCGGAAGCGGCTCTGCCGCTTGCGGGGAAGCATTTGTCAAAAGGGACCGCCGGAACCAACCGGCGTCCTGGCATTTCAGGCCATGCGCGACTTCTCGCCGGCCCCGCTTACAGCAAACTGGTCGCCGCCGAACCGTTCCTGCGCCGGCTCATTCCGATCCTCATAGCCGTCTTCCTGCTGATGGTCGGGTTCGCCCGTTTCGCCGAACTGTATCAGCTACGCAGTGACCGTGAGGACGACGCGCGCCGCTCGATCAGCATGATCGCGTCCATCCTCTCCGGCGCATTCGCCACCAGCCACACCGCTGCCGACCACGCCTCGCGCACCGATACGCTGAACACCCTCGCCAATGCGCTTCCCTCCGGCGCGACCGCCGACGGCCGGCAGATTTACGTCACCGACGCCGATGGCACCGTCATCGCCAGCGCGCCGCGGGTGATCGGGCAGGAGAACCGGCCGCTGAGCGCCCTCATCGGCGATGCGCAATTGCTGAACACCTTCGGCGAACGGGCCGGCGTTCTCGAGGTGCCGCTCGATGGCGACGAGACGGCGTTCGCCGCGTTGCACAACCTCGCCGCACCGCTGGGCGCGGTCGTTGTCGTCGAGCCGATGAACGCCATCTACCGCCCGTGGCGTTCCGACGTGTCGCTCAACGTCACCATCTTCGTCGGCACCAGCGCCATCCTGCTGGTCATCCTCTACGGCTATTTCTCCCAGACCGCCCGCGCCGGGGAAGCCGACCGCATCTATACGGAGACGCAGGCCCGCTTCGAGACGGCCCTCGCCCGCGGCCGTTGCGGCCTGTGGGATTGGGACCTGGCCAGCGCG
Organism: uncultured Alphaproteobacteria bacterium; assembly: GCA_963781775.1. Taxonomy (GTDB): domain Bacteria; phylum Pseudomonadota; class Alphaproteobacteria; order Rhizobiales; family Kaistiaceae; genus CAVSRC01. Next base: position 94,564 of record CAWAHE010000006.1, read on the forward strand.
CGCATCTTCTGGTCGCGATCGATGTTCGAGATCATCGGCCTCGAGGCCCGCGACACATTGCTTGGCTTCGGTGAAGTGGCGCGGCTGATCCATCCCGACGACGGCGACCTGCTGACGCTGGTCGAGTCCCTGTTCGAGGCCGGCAAGTCGACCGTCGATCGCATGTTCCGCATTCGCCACGTCGATGGCCGCTGGATCTGGCTGCGCGTGCGCGCCGAACTCCTCGACCGCGACAGCCCGGAGCCGCATCTCATCGGTATCGCCGTCGATGTTACCGAACAGATGCGTCTGGTCGAACGCTCCAAGACCGCCGACATCCGCCTGCGCGACGCCATTGAGACGATCTCCGAGGCATTCGTGCTGTGGGATGCGGAAAATCGGCTGGTGATGTGCAATTCCAAGTACCAGCAACTGCACGGCATTCCAGATGCCGCGCTCGTCTCCGGAACGCCCTATGCCGACGTCATCGCCGCTGGTCGCAAGCCGCTGGTGCGTTCGCAAGTGATCTCCGACGACATCCCCGACGCCGGCGCGCGCAGCTTCGAGCTGCAACTGGAAGACGGTCGCTGGCTCCAGATCAACGAGCGCCGCACCAAGGACGGCGGCTTCGTTTCGGTCGGCACCGACATCACCCAGCTCAAGCGCCACGAGGGCAAGCTGATCGAGGGCGAACGCCGGCTGATGGCGACCATCGCCGACCTCCGCCAGTCGCGCCAGAAGCTCGAGCAACAGGCCCAGCAGATGGTCGAGCTCGCCGAGAAATACGCCGAGGAAAAGGACCGCGCCGAGGCGGCCAACCGCACGAAGTCAGAATTCCTGGCCAATGTCAGCCACGAGCTGCGCACGCCGCTCAATGCCATCATCGGCTTCTCTGAGATCATGCAGTCGGGGATGTTCGGCCAACTCGGCTCGTCGAAATACCTCGAATATTGTCAGGACATCCACCAGAGCGGCACCTACCTGCTCGGCGTCATCAACGACGTGCTCGACATGTCGCGCATCGAGGCGGGGCGCCTCGCGCTTCAGTTCGAGGAACTGGTTCTCGACGATCTGGTCGAGGAGTCGATCCGCGTCGTCAGCACCCAGGCCGCCGCCCAGGATATCGAAGTCGTGTCGGAGGCCGGCCAGGGCCTGCGCATGCACGGCGACCGCCGGGCGCTGAAGCAGATCATGCTCAACCTGCTCTCCAACGCCGTAAAATTCACGCCCGCCGGCGGGCGCATCCGCCTGCGCGCCCGTGCCACCGATCGCGCCATCGTCTTCACCGTCGCGGATTCCGGCATCGGCATCCCCAAGGACGCCGTCAGCAAGCTCGGCCGGCCCTTCGAACAGGTCAGCAACCAGTTCACCAAGAGCCATCGCGGCTCCGGCCTCGGGCTCGCGATCACGCGCTCGCTTGCCATCATGCATGGCGGGCGCATGCGCATCCACTCCCGCGTCGGCCACGGCACCATCGTCTCGGTTCGCCTGCCGGCCGAGCCGCCGCACGAAGAACCGCAGCAGTCGGCCGCTTGACCGGCTACTTACCGCCGTTGCCGGTGCTGCCGGCATCGCCGCTTCCGGCGTCGCCGTTGCTGTCGCCGCCGTCGCCGCTGTCGTCGCCGCCCGAGATCAGCGCGTCGCAGGCGTCCTTGAACTGCTGAAGCGACGTCTTCATGTCCTTCTGCGGCAGGTCGAGGTCGATGCCGACGCCGTTCACCTTGATGCTCTTCTCGGCGGTGAGCAGCAGATCGTAGTCGGCGCCGTTGACGATGTATTGCCAGACGCCGGCCATCTCGTCGAAGCGGATATCGGCGACTTCGCCGCCGGAGTCGTCCTGCTTCTCGCCGTCGAGCAGATAGGTGAAGCTTGGCACATCGCCCTTGGCGATGGATTCGCCGAGCGCCTTGGCGTCGATGTCGGAGACCACGGTTGTCTCGTCGCCGGTCGATGCGCAGCTCATGTAGAATGGATAGTCGGCTTCGCTGTCGCTAACGGCAGGATCGCCAATGCCGAGGAACGCGGATTCCTCGTCCTGGCTGAACTGCCAGACCGGCGCCGCCGCATGGGCGGGTGCCAGACCCGAAAGAGCCAACGCCGCGATTGTTGCCTGGCAACCGCGCAAGACACGCCTCATCGCGCACCTCCCGAAAGTCCGCCGGACAAGCCCGGCCGGACTCGCCCATTCTACTCCTTTCGCGGTTTGCCGGGCACTGCGCCAATCAGCCGCTCGAAGCATTGGCGCACCGCCTCCTCCGTCGCGCGGACGTGAGCGTCGAGGCTGCTGAAATCGGGCAATTCGGCGGTCCGCGCCAGCCTCTCCAGCAAGGCGCGCGGCGCAGTTTCCGGGTCGAACGGCGTCGTCAGGCACAGGCGGATCATCTGAGTCAGCGCCTGATAGAGCCGGAGCGCCGGCAGCAGGATGTCCGCTTCCTTCAACGGCAGGACCCCGACGGAAGCGGCCGCCGCGAGCACCGTCTCGGTTTCGGTCGAGATCAGTTGCGGGTGCTCATGGGCATGTTGCAGCAGCAGTGCCTGGGCGACGAATTCGATATCGACGAGGCCACCCGGCGCCTGCTTCAGGTCCCAGGCGCCTTCGCCGCCCTTCGCATCTTCGACCATCGCCCGCATGTCGAGGATATCGGCGAGAATCTTCGCGCGATCCCGCGGGGCGGTCAGGATCTTGCGGATTTGCGCGGTGGCATTCTTCGCCAGACCCTTATCGCCGGCGATGACGCGTGCGCGCGTCAGCGCCATGCGCTCCCACGTCCAGGCGTCCTTGGCCTGGTAGGCGGCGAAGCCGTCGATGTGGGTGGCGAGCGGGCCGGCATTGCCCGACGGGCGCAGCCGGAAATCGACCGCGTAGAGCGTGCCTTCCGCGGTCGGCGCCGACAGGGCCGCCACGAGCCTCTGCGTCAGCCGGGTGAAATACTGCACGCCCGGCAACGACCGCTCGCCGTTGGAGCCCACGGCCTTGTCGTCGAAATCGTAGAGCAGGATGAGGTCGATGTCGGAGGTCGCGGTCATCTCGCGCCCGCCGAGCTTGCCCATGCCGATCAGGGCAATCTCGCCGCGCTTCACGCGCCCATATGCCGCCTCGAATTCGCGCCGGGTGGCGTCGAGCACCGCGGCGATCAGTACATCGGCAAGGTCGCTGTAGGCGTAGCCGGCCTGCCGCACGCTGATCGTGTCGGCCAGCACCCGTACGCCGATCAGGAACTGTTGCTCCTGGCCGAAGATGCGGGCGCGATCGAGCAGGTCCTCGAATGAACTCGCCTCGGAAAGCGTCGCCGCCAGCCGCTGGCGCAACAGCTTTTCATCGGGCACGGAACCGAAGAAGGCCGGTTCAAGCAGTGCATCCATGACATGGGCGCGATGGACGATCGTCTCGGCCAGCCGCGGCGCCGCCGCCAGTACCGTGATCAGAAGCTTGAGCAGGCCGGGATTCGACTGGAGCAGCGAGACGAGTTGCACGCCGGCCGGCATGCGGCCGAGGAAGCGATCAAAGGCGGCGAAGGCGGCGTCGGCGTTCTCGCCTCCGGCGAGCGCCTCGAGCAGCGCCGGCACGAACTCGGTCAGCCGCTCGCGCGCGCTTGCCGAGCGGGTCGCCGGATAGCGGCCGAAGTGCCAGCCGCGCACCGCTTTGGCGATCTCCGTCGGGTGGCGATAGCCGAGCGCCGACAGCGTCGCGAGGGTCTCAGGATCGTCGGTATCGCCAGTGAACGACAGACTGCCGGCTGCCGAGGTCAGCGTCGGCGCCAGCTCGAAGAGCGCCGCGTAGCGGTCGCGCACCGTCGTCAGCGTGCCGGAGAGCGCCTTTGCGAAGCTCTTGACGTCGCGGCGGCCGTCCATGCGCGCGATATTGGCCAGCCCTTCGTCGTCCTCAGGCAGTGTGTGGGTCTGCTCGTCATTGACCATTTGCAGGCAATGTTCGACGGCGCGCAGTTGCCGGTAGGCGGCATCGAGGTCGTCGCGCGTGGCATCGTCGATCCAGCCGAATTTCGCCAGCGCCGCCAGCATGTCGAGCGTGCGCCTGCCGCGCAGCGCGGGCTGTCGCCCGCCAGCGATGAGTTGCTGGGTCTGCACGAAAAACTCGATCTCGCGGATGCCGCCGCGTCCGAGCTTGATGTTGTGGCCGGCGACCGCCACCACCGCATGGCCGCGATGATCGTGGATCTGGCGCTTGATCGAGTGGATGTCGGCGATGGCGGCGAAGTCGAGATACTTCCGCCAGATGTACGGGGTGAGTTCGGCGAGAAAGGCGTCGCCTGCCTGCCGGTCGCCGGCCACCGGCCGCGCCTTGATGAGCGCCGCGCGCTCCCAGTTCTGGCCGAGGCTCTCGTAATATTGCAGCGCCGCCTCGGTCGAAATGGCGATGTTGGTCGCACCGGGATCGGGGCGGAGGCGCAGATCGGTGCGAAACACGTACCCGTCGGCGGTGCGTTCCTGAAGCATCGACACCAGCCGGCGGGTCATGCGCACGAACAGGACCTGCGGCTCGATGCCCTCGCCCATCCGCACCAACTCGCGGTCGAAGAGCACGATCAGGTCGATGTCGCTGGAATAGTTGAGCTCGCCCGCGCCGAACTTGCCCATGCCGAGCACGATCCAGCCGGAGCCCTCGTCCGGTGCCGACGGATCGTGCGGCACGATTTCACCGGCCTCGGCTGCCTCGCGCAGGATGAAGCGCACGGCGGAGCCAACCGCGGCATCGGCGAAATCCGTCAGTGCGCGCGTGACGGCGACCACGTCCCAGACGCCGCCGAGGTCGGCGAGCGCGGTCAGCAGCGCCGCCTCCTGACGCCCGCGGCGGAGCGTTGCCATCAGGTCGGCCTCGCTGCCTTTGCGCCAGGCCCGGCCGACATTGCCGACGAGCCGCCGCATGCGCGCCGCGGGATCGGCGGCGAGCAAGGCGGCCAGTCGCGCGGGATCGTCGAGGATCAGCGAACGCAGGAAGGGCGAGCAGTCCATCGCGGCCGCCAGAAACGACGCCGCCTTGGCCCGCGCGAAGGCCTTGCCGATGGTTTTGCTCTGGCCGGCATCCTTCGCGGCGGCGGTCAGTTCGGCCATCCGCGCCTTCGTCCGCGCGGCCGAAGCCGGGCGAAGCCGCGGCACGATGCGGTCAGCGAGGGTCTTGCCGGAAGCCGTTCGCTTCCCCGGAACTGAAGCCATGGGCGGTCATTTGTTCGGCAAGCGGATGGTGACGACGAGGCCCGGATTGCCGTCGCCGAGCTCGAGCGTCCCATGGTGCAGGCGCGCGACCGCCGCGACAAGGCTCAAACCGAGACCGCTTCCCGGCTGCGAGCGGCTCTTTTCGAGCCGGACGAAGCGCTGCAACACCCGCTCGCGGTCCCTTTCGGGGATGCCCGGCCCGTTGTCGGCGACGCGCAGGATCACTGAGTCGCCGTCGCGCGCCGTCGAAATCGTGATGCGCGGGCGCTTGGCCGGCTCGCAGCCGTCACCGTATTTGATGGCGTTGTCGACGAGGTTGGCGAGCGCCTGGCCGAGCAGTTCGCGGCTACCCTTGAACGGGATCGACTCCGCCGCTTCGACGACCAGCTCGACGCCAGTCTCCTCGGCAACCGGTTCGTAGAGCTCGCCCACGTCTTTGACGACGTCGCGGGCGTCGAGGTCGGTCATGGCGCCGTCCGGCGAGCCGGCCTCGATCCGCGCGATCATGAGGAGCGCGTTGAACGTCTTGATGAGCTGGTCCGACTCCTCGATCGTCGCTTCCAGCGCGGAGCGATATTTCTCGCTGTCGGCCGGTCCGGCGAGCGCAGCCTCGACGCGATTGCGCAGACGCGTCAGCGGCGTCTTGAGGTCGTGGGCGATGTTGTCGGAAACGTCCTTGAGACCGTAGAGCAGCAGTTCGATGCGCTCGAGCATGGCATTGAGGCTGTCGGCAAGGCGGTCGAACTCGTCGCCGCTGCCGGTCACCTCCAGGCGGCCGCTTAGATCGCCCCTCATGATCTTGCGGCTCGATGCCGACAGCGAGTCGATGCGCTTCAGCACGCGGCGGCTGACGAACACCCAGGAGAGCAGCGCCAGCGCGATCATCAGGGCCAGCGCCCAGGTCAGCGCCTGGAAGATGATGCGCCGGAATTGCTCGCGCTCGCCGAGATCGCGCCCGACCAGCATGTGGTAGCCGCCGGGAAGATTGACGAGCTGCACCAGTGCGTAGTGGCTCTCGCGATCGCCGGCATAACGCTTGTAGCTGAGGACGATCGGATCCTGGCTCGCCTGATCGAGCAGGTTCTGGGGTACTTCGGAGACGTTGCCGGCCAGCGGATGCTTGGATGCGTCGGTGATCAAATAGAGGCTGGCGCCCGGCTGACGGCTGCGCACTTCGATCGCGTCGACCAGTCCGGCAAGCCCGCCCGAGCGCGCCTGATCGGCAAGGCCGGAAAGGTCGGCGGTGATTGTCTCGCGCAACTGCTCGGTCAGGAGCCGGCTGGTGGCGTACGAGATGTAGAGGACGAACACCACCGCGAAGATCGTGAACACCGCGATGTAGATTGCCGACAGCTTGAAGGCCGTCGTGCGGACGACCCTACCGAGCGGCGTCACGGATCATGTATCCGGCGCCACGCACCGTATGTAGCAGCGGCTCGCCGAAGCCCTTGTCGATCTTGGCGCGGAGCCGCGAGACGTGAACGTCGATGACGTTGGTCTGCGGATCGAAGTGATAGTCCCAGACGTTCTCGAGCAGCATGGTGCGGGTCACCACCTGGCCGGCGTGCTTCATCAGGTATTCCAGCAGCCTGAACTCGCGCGGCTGAAGCGGAATGGTCTGGTCGCCGCGGGTAACGGTGTGGCCGAGCCGGTCAAGTTCGAGGTCGCCGACCTTGTAGACGGTGTCGCCGGCGCCGGCCTTCTGGCGCCGGCCGAGGGCCTCGACGCGAGCGAGCAACTCCGAGAATGCATAGGGCTTGGGCAGGTAGTCGTCGCCGCCGGCGCGCAGTCCGGCGACGCGGTCGTCCACCTGTCCGAGAGCGGAAAGGAAGAGCGCCGGGGTCTGGTCGCCGTGGGCGCGCAGTTCCGCCACGATGGACAGGCCGTCGCGCTTGGGCAGCATCCGGTCGACCACCAGCACGTCGTAGCCGCCCTCGCCCGCCATCGCGGCACCGGTCTCGCCGTCCAGGGCAAGGTCGGCGACGTGGCCGGCTTCGCGCAGCGCCTTCGACAGGTAGGCGCTGGCCTCGCGGTCGTCCTCTATCAGCAGAATACGCATGGCGCGACCATAGTAGGCGACGATGGTTTAAGAAATCCCGCCGCGCGGGTTCTTAAAATAGAACGGCAGGCCGGGGGGCCGGCCTGCCGTCCGCGCACAAGCGGAAGTCTCGGGGCGACGATAGAGCGCTTCCGCCTCTCGCGTGGGTCAAGTCTTGGCGAAGGCCAATGCTACGAACTGGGTCTGGTCGCCTGACTTGATGCGAAGCAGCACCGCCTTCTGGCCACCGGCCTTGGCGTCTGCCACCATTTTCTCGACTTCGGCCGGTGTGGTTGCCGACTTGTCGCCGACCGAAAGGATGACGTCACCGGCCTGGAGACCGCGTTCCGCCGCCGAGCCAGTCGGGTCGACCTCGGAGATGACGACGCCACCCTGGTCGTTCTGGTCGGGCGAAAGCGTGAGGCCGAAGTCGGTCAGCGCCGACGGCTTTACGGCCTTGCCAGTGTCGTTGCCATTGCCGGTGTCGGCCTTGGCCATCTGGTCGGTGTTGGGCAGCGTGCCGAGGGTCACGTTGGTGTCGTGGCTCGCGTCACCGCGCCAGTAGGTGATCTTGACGTCCGCGCCGGGATCCATGCGCGAGATGCGCAGGGCGAGATCGCGGGAGTCCTTCACCGGCTCGCCGTTCACCGCGGTGATGACGTCACCGACCTTGAAGCCCATCTTGGCTGCCGGGCTGCCGTCCTGAACCTCACCGACGATGGCGCCGGCGGCGGTTTTCAGGCCGACGCTGTCGGCGATGTCCTGGCTGACCGACTGGATCTGGACGCCCAGCCAGCCGCGCACCACCGAGCCGTGCTTCATCAGGTCATTGACGACCGAGGAGACGGTCTGTGCCGGGATGTCGAAGGCGATGCCGACGCTGCCGCCCGACGGCGAGTAGATGGCGGTGTTGACGCCGATCACCTGGCCATTGAGGTTGAAGGTCGGACCACCCGAGTTGCCGCGGTTAACCGGCGCGTCGATCTGGATGTAGTCGTCGTACGGCCCGCCGATCTGACGGCCTTCCGCCGAGACGATGCCGGCCGTGACCGTGCCACCGAGGCCGAAGGGGTTGCCGACCGCGACCACCCAGTCGCCGACACGCGGCTTGCCGTCGGCAAACTGCACGTAGGTGAACTTGCGGTCCTTGGCATCGACCTTGAGCAGCGCGAGATCGGTCTTGTCGTCGGTGCCGATCACCTTGGCGGGCAACTCGGTGCCGTCATCGAGAACAACGGTGAACTCGGCGCCATTGTCGACGACGTGGTTGTTGGTGACGAGGTAGCCGTCGTCGCTGATGAAGAAGCCGGAGCCGAGGCTCATCGAGAAGCCACGCGGACGCGGGCCGTTGTTGTCGCCATTATTGCCGTTGTCGTTCGGGTTCATCTGGCGGAACTGCTTGAAGAACCGCTCCATCGGCGAACCGGGCTGGAACTGGAACGGGAAATCCTGATTGTCGGCCGACAGCTCGGGCTGCTTGGACTTGACGCGAACGCTGACCACCGCCGGGTTCACCTTCTCGACGAGATCGGCGAAGCTTGGAAGCTGCATGCCCTGTACCTGGACCGCATCGGCAAGCGCCGGGGTCGGCTTAACAAGATTCAGGGAGCCGCCGACGATGCCACCGCCGAGCACGAGAGCCAGCGCGGTGCCGCCGAGGATCAGCGACCGAAATTTCTTCTTCTGAGGTGAAGACTGATCGTTCATGGAAAGCTCCGTCCTTTTCCGCATTTGCCTGGCGGCGCCGGCCCCACACCCCGGCATCGCGTCGCCAACGAATATGGGGGCGACGACGTTACGAACGACTGGCGGCCGCGTTAAACTTCCGTAATGTTCAGCGAATTTCTTGAGGGTTTCAGCCGTCTTCGGACAGCAGACGCTCCAGCGCGGCGTTTTCCCCGGCATCGAGCGGCGCTGGCGATGCCGGCCGATTCTTTCGCCTGAGCATGGCAAAGCCGGCAAATGCGCCGCCGACGACCAGCACGCCGGGCGGCAGCAGCCACAACAGCCACGTGTGGCTGTTGAAGCGTGGCTTGAGCAGAATGAATTCGCCGTAGCGGGCGACGAGGAAAGCAATCACCTGATCGTCCGAATCGCCGGCGCTCAGCCGCTCGCGGAGCAGGATGCGGATGTCGCGGGCAAGCGGCGCTTCCGAATCGTCGATCGACTGATTCTGGCAGACCATGCAGCGCAGCTCTTCGGAAAGCGTGCGGGCGCGGGCCTCCAGCGCCGGGTCCTTCAGCACCTCGTCCGGTTGAACCGCGAAAGCCGCTGTCGCGGCCAGCAAGCCGATCGCGACCGTGGCGAGTGCCGCGAAGTTGCGCATGGACCGCCCTACTCCGCCGGCGCCGGATGCGCGCGTCGGGCCGGGCGCGGCGCGCCCACCCTCAGCCGCCGGTCGCTCAGCGACAGAAGCCCGCCGGCCGCCATGACGAGGGCGCCCAGCCAGATCAGCGCGACCAGCGGTTTCCAGTAGATGCGCACGGTGGCGACGCCATCGGCGGTGATGTCGCCAAGCGAGACGTAGAGCTGGGAGAAGCCGAAGGTGTCGATCGCCGACACGCTGGTCTCGGTGGCGCGCACCGCGAAGCGCCGCTTCGACGGCTCCATTACCGCGACCGTGCGGCCGCCCTGGCGCACAGTGAAGCGGGCCACGGTCTCGGAATAGTTGGAACCGGTGCGCGGCACGAATCCGTCGAGCGTCAGCGTGTAGCCGGCGAGTTCAGCCGTATCGCCCGCCTTCATCGAACGAATCGCCTCGCCAGCCCACGTCGTGGCCGCGACGATGCCCAGCACGAGCATGCCGACGCCGGCATGGGCAAGCGTCGTGCCGAAGGCGGAGCGCGGCAGGCCGTTCAGGCGGCGCAGGCTCTCGCCAAGCGGTGCGCCGCCGAGCTTGACCCGAAAGGCGAGTTCGGAAAGCGCGCCGGCGATCAGCCAAACGCCCAGCCAGATGCCGAGGAGTGCCAGCGCGGCGCGCGAGCCGGTCACGGCCGCCGCCAGGACCGCGCCGAGGATGGCGATGCCGAAGGCGAAGATCAGGCGCTGCGCGGCGGCGACGATATCGCCGCGCTTCCAGGCGAGCAGCGGCCCGAAGGGAACGATGACCAGAAGCGGCGCGACCAGCGGAACGAAAGTGAGATTGAAGAACGGCGCGCCGACGGAAATGCGCGCGCCGGTCAGCGCCTCCAGCACGAGCGGATAGAGCGTGCCGATCACCACCGTCGCCGCCGCGGCGGTCAGGAACAGGTTGTTGAGGATCAGCGCGCCCTCGCGGCTGATCGGCGCGAAGACGCCGCCCGGTGCCAGCGCGCCAGCACGCGCGGCGAAGAGCGTCAACGCGCCGCCGATGAACAGGCACAGGATGATGAGGATGAAGATGCCGCGCGTCGGATCAGAGGCGAAGGCGTGGACGGAGGTGAGCACACCGGAACGGACGAGGAAGGTGCCGATCAGGCTCAGCGAAAACGCCAGGATCGCGAGCAGGATCGTCCAGATCTTCAGCGCGTCGCGCTTCTCCATGACGATCGCCGAATGCAGCAGCGCCGTCGTCACCAGCCAGGGCATCAGCGAGGCGTTCTCGACCGGGTCCCAGAACCAGAAGCCGCCCCAGCCGAGCGTGTAGTAGGCCCAGTAGGAACCCATGGCGATGCCGATGGTCAGAAACATCCAGGCGGCGAGCGTCCACGGTCGCGCCCAGCGCGCCCATGCCGCGTCGATCCGGCCCTCGATCAACGCCGCGACGGCGAAGGAAAAGGAAATCGAGCAGCCGACATAGCCGAGATAGAGAAGCGGCGGATGGATGGCGAGGCCGATGTCCTGGAGCACCGGGTTGAGGTCGTTGCCCTCGAGCGGCGCCGGGAATAGCCGCAGGAACGGGTTCGACGTCAGCAGGATGAACAGCAGGAACGCCGACGCGATCCAGCCTTGCACCGCCAACACGATGGCTTTCAGCTTGTCGGGAAGGTTGGCGCCGAAGGCCGCCACCAGCGCGCCGAACAGCGTCAGGATCAGCACCCAGAGGAGCATCGAGCCCTCATGGTTGCCCCACACGCCGGTGAACTTGTAGAGCAGCGGCATCTTCGAGTTGGAGTTCTCGGCGACGCTCAGCAGCGAGAAATCCGACACGACGTAGGCCTGGACGAGGGCCGCGAACGACAGGCCAACGAGCAGGAAGAGCATCAACGCGGCCGCCGGCGCCACCGCCGTGAGCCGGGCGTCGCCCTTCATGGCGCCGTAGAACGGCACCGTCGACTGGACCAGCGCCAGCGCCAGCGCGAGGACGAGTGCGAAGTGGCCGAGTTCGGGGATCATTGCGCCGCCGGCTTGGCGGTGGCGGCGGTCTCTTCCCAGCGGCCCTGCTTCTTCAGCGCGTCGACCACCTCGCGCGGCATGTAGCGCTCGTCGTGCTTGGCGAGCACCGTGTCGGCGTCGAGCCCGCCATCCGGCGTCACCACGCCTTCGGCGACGACACCCTGCCCTTCGCGGAAGAGATCGGGAAGGATGCCCGTATAAGCCACCGGCACCGAGGCGTTGCCGTCGGTGACGGTGAAGGCAACCTTGCCGTTGTCCTGTTTGACCAGGCTGCCGCTGACGACCAGGCCGCCGAGGCGGATACGCGTGCCCGGCGCCAGCTTCTCGGCGATCACGTCGCTCGGCGAGTTGAAGAAGACGATGCGGTCGGAGAGCGCGTAGAGGATCAGCCCCGCCGCGATCACCAGCACGCCGCCGGCCAGGCCGATCAGCACCAGCCGGCGCTGTTTGCGCGTCATCCCGTTGCGGCGCGGCATTGCCATCGTCATTCCGGCACTCCTGCGGTCTTCGCCGCCTCGTTGACTCCGGCGAGCGCGGCGGCGTCGGCGGCAAGCGCAATCCGCGCCTTGGCCAGCGCCGCTTTCGCGTCGTCCGGGCGGTTCAGCACCATATAGGAGCGCACAAGACGTGCCCAACCTTCGCCGTCGGCCGGATTGGCGTCGAGTTTCGCGGCGAGCTGAGCGACCATACCCTCGATCATGGCAAGGCGATCTTCCGGCTTCATGTCGCCGGCTGCCTTTATGTCGGCTTGCGTCGGGCCGGCGGTCGCCGTCGCGCCACTGGCCGGAGCCGTGCCGCCCTGCAACTTGGCGAGTTCGGCACGCGCGACCGAGACCCACTGGGCGTTGTCCGGTGCGCCGTCGAGCAGGGCCGTCCAGGCAGCGACTGCGTCAGCGGTCCTGCCCTCCTGCCCGAGCGCCAGCGCCAGGTAGAAGCGCGGGCGGATCGATTTGGCGTCGAGCTTTTCCGCGCGCTCGAACGCGGCTTTGGCGTCGGCGTTGACCACGCCGCCATTGGCGCTGACCATCGCCTCGCCGAGATTCGATTCACTGTCGGCCGTCGCCCCGAGCAGGCGAACGACATTGCCGTAAGCCTTGACCGCATCGTCGAAGCGGCCGAGGCGCATATAGACCGGCGCGACGACCTCCCACCCTTGGCCGTCGTCGGGATTGGCGGCGAGGTGCGCTTCGATGCGCGCCACCAGCGTCGCAATGTCCTGTTGCTCGATCGGCGCGTTGAGGCGCGCGGCCAGCGGTTCGCCGGGCAGTTCGGGAGAGCCGATGAAGAGATAGAGAGCGAGCGCGGCGAGTGGCATGGCGATGCCCACGACCGTCGCCGCCCGTCGCGTCCGCGCACCGCCGGCTCCGGCGTCGTCACGCGCCTCGTCGCCGGCCCGGATCAGGCGGCGGGCGATCTCTGTACGCGCCGCCTCCGCCTCGCCCTTGGCGATGACACCACGATCGACGTCGCGATCCACCTCGCCGAGCTGATCGCGATAGATCGCCAGTGCCTGGGCGCGCTCCGACCGGCGGTCACCCGACGACCGGTAGAGCGGCACCAGCACCGATAGCGAAGCGGCGGCCGCGAGAACGGCCATGGCGATCCAGAGACCCATCATCCTGTCCGGCTGGGTGAATAGCCTTCACGGCTGTCGCATACCGCGGACAAAGTGTCGCGAGATTGCGATGGCGCAAGCCGGGCTCCCTTTACCGCCCGGAAGCAAGCGGCGCTAGCCGACCATCCGCCAGCTTCCGTCGTCGCCCCGGCAGGCGGTGCCTTGGGCGGTTTCCCCGCGGCCGTCCTTATAGATCGTGTGGGCGTATTCCCGGCACTTCATGTCGTTGACCCGGTAGGCGGCGCCCGGCACGACTTCGCCATAGCGCCCTGTCAGGCGGTCGCTCCAGGGCGTGGTGGCCCCGGTCCGTCCGTATTCGAGGGCGCGGTATTCGGCGGCAAGCGCGGTGCCACGGTCGCTGCGGTTGAGGTCGCGGCCGACTTCCCGGCCGGCAAGTCCATTGTCGAAAGTCGTCGTCGGGCTCGAAATCCCGCCGACGAGGCTGGCGGTCTGCGTGACGGAACCGGACTGGCAGCCGGCCAGCCCCAACGCCACGAGCGTCACCGCTACGATCCCAGCAAGATGCATCCGGCCAGCTCCGGCATTTCTTTCGCGCCAGCGGCGCGTTTCCCACGCAGGCATGGCGGAAATGAGACGTTTTGGCAGCATATGGTTCATGCCGCCGGGAGTTCCACGTCGGCCAGGAGGCCACCCGAGCGCGAGCGGTCGAGGCGCAGGGTGCCGCGATACATGGTGACGAGATCGCTGACAATGGACAGCCCCAGACCGGAGCCCGGCTTGGTCTCGTCCAGCCGGTGGCCGCGGGTCGTCGCTTCCTCGATCTCGGCCGGCGTCAGACCCGGCCCATCGTCCTCGATGCGGATGGCAAGCTGCCCGGGCTCATCGAGGCCGTTAGGCGGCTTGTATGTGGCGCCGACGAGAACCTTGGTCCGCGCCCATTTGCAGGCATTGTCGACGAGATTGCCGACGATCTCCTCAAGGTCCTGCTGCTCGCCCTTGAAGCGCGCCTGGTCTGGAATGTCGCTGATCAGCTTGATGCCGCGCTCGTCATGGAGCCGGCTCATCACCCGCACCAGCCGGTCGACCACCGGCTCGACCTCGGTGACGACGCCGATGACGTCGGTCTGGGCGGCGATGCGGGCACGGTCGAGGTAGTGATTGACCTGCCGGCGCATCAGTTCGGTCTGCTCTACGATCTTCGCCGACCCCGGATCGTGGCCGGCGCGCGCCTCATTGATAACAACGCTGAGCGGCGTCTTGAGGGCGTGGGCGAGGTTGCCGACCTGCGTCCGCGAGCGGTCGACAACTTCCTGATTTGATTCAAGAACTGCGTTCAACTCCTTGATCAATGGGGATATTTCGGCCGGAAAAAAGCCATCGATCCGGGTCCGCTTGCCACTCCTCAGTTCCATCAGCGCGCGGCGCACCTGATCGAGCGGACGCAAGCCCCAGCGGATCTGGATCAGCGTCGCGATGATCAGGCCGATGCCGAAGATGGCGAGGGTAATCGCCACGCTGGTGCCGAAGGCAACGATCTGGCCGTTGAGCTGGCCGGCATCGCCGGCGACCGCGATGACGACCGGGGTGCGGCCGTCGAAGGTGACCGTCCGGCTCAGAAAGCGCAGGGATTGCCTGTCGGGTCCAGCCAAGGCGCCTGACGTAACCCCGTCCTGCACTTTCGTGCGGGTCGCCTTGCCGACGTCGATCGTGTCGGAGAACAGCGAGTGCGACGCCAGGACGACATCGCGCGTGGCCGCGTCGCGCACCTGCCAGTACCAGCCGGAGTAAAGCAGTTCGAAGCGCTGTTCGCCGAGATTGCCGGGATCGGTGAGGGGCTGCGACGCATCCTCCGCCGCGAGGCCGCCGACCAGCGTGCTGAGATAGACGTTCAGGCGCTCGTCGAAGGCGCTCTCGACGGTGGAACGATAGAGCGAGACAAGGATCAGCCCGGCGACGACAAGCGCGACCACCGCCCACAGCGTCGCGGCGGCGATCAGGCGTCCGGCGAGCGAATTGAGCCGCATGGGCGTGCTACGCGCTGCCCGGATCGACGATGCGGTAGCCGAGGCCGCGCACGGTTTCGATGAGGTCTGCCGAAAGCTTCTTGCGCAGCCGTCCGACAAAGACCTCGATCGTGTTGGAGTCGCGGTCGAAATCCTGATCGTAGAGGTGCTCGATCAGCTCGGTGCGCGACACCACGCGGTCGCGGTGGTGCATCAGATATTCGAGCACGCGGTATTCATGGGAGGTGAGCTTGACCGGATTGCCGTCGACGGTCACGCGGCCGGCACGGCTGTCGAGGCGAACCGGTCCGCATTCGATCTCGTTGGAGGCGTGGCCGGCGGCTCGGCGCACCAGCGCGCGGACACGGGCGAGGACTTCCTCGATGTGGAAGGGCTTGGCGACGTAGTCGTCGGCGCCGGCGTCGATGCCCTGCACCTTGTCGCTCCAGCGGTCGCGGGCGGTGAGGATCAGCACGGGCATGGTGCGCCCGTCGCGGCGCCATTTCTCCAGCACGCTGATGCCGTCGAGGAGCGGCAGGCCAATGTCGAGGACCACCACGTCATAGGGCTCGGTGTCGCCAAGGAAGTGACCATCCTCGCCGTCTTTCGCGCTATCGACGGCATAGCCGGCCTCGGCCAGCGCTTCGGAAAGCTGCCGGTTGAGATCGGTGTCGTCCTCGACCACCAGAACCCGCATGGGTGTCCTTCTCGCCTCTTTACCGTGGGGCGCCGGTCGCGGCGTCGATCGTCACCGTAACCACCCTGCCGCCGACCTGCACCTTGACCACATAGACCATCCCGCCATTGGCCTGGCGCAGGCATGCGCTCACCACGACCCCCCCGCCGGTCATGGCACGGATGGCCCCGAGAAAATCGGCGAGGCCCCGCGGGGCCTTGCTGGGCGGCAGGCAGGCGTCGGCATAGGCCGGCGCCACGGACATCGTCGCCACCAAAATCAACGAGAAAGCAACGAAGAGCCTCCGGAGGAACTTCGGTAACATGCCCACCGAATAGTCACGCACACATGAACATGCCCTGAATGTCGCGGCCTGCGGCGGCCTACCCGGCCTTGCGCCCGACGATCGTCCGGGTGATCCGCTCGCCGCTTTCGGACAGGAAGATCGCAGAAATGATCCAGCCCGACCAGTCGCCGATCGGGGCGGGCAAGGCGGCCACGTTCCAGGTGAAATGGAACAGGCTGTCGGCGATCACGGCGGCATAGTAAACGGCCAGCGGATAGGCGAAGGCCGGCCGCATGAGCGCGGTCACCGCCCTGCCCTGTTCGGCGATCAGCACGTCGCGCTGCCCCTGCCGGCGGCCGAGTTCCGCCTTGATCTGTTCGATCGCCACGGTTGCCGTGACCCTTTCGCGCTCGACCTGACTCTCGGCCTGCGCCTTCATCGAACCAAGCACCCGGTCGAGCAGGCCGGACGAGGCGACCTTGAGGGCAACGCCGACGAGCCAGCCGAGCATCACTGCTTGCTCCCGACCGGCCCGGTGGTGACCAGGCGCAAGGCGACGTTGACGGCGCCCAGCGCAATCGGCACCCAGACGTAGCGGGTGGGAAGCACGTCGCGGAGGCCCGCCGC
>CAWAHE010000007.1:0-22094 GCA_963781775.1 uncultured Alphaproteobacteria bacterium
GATACGCAAGAACGCCGCCGAGAATAACGACGCCGTTCACGGCGAGTGTGCGCCAGCCTTTCATGATCTCACCTTCGGTTTGAGGATGCGAATGAGTTCGTCGCGATAGCGCCAGGCGATGGCGCCGCCGATGACGGCGACGACCAGCACCGTCACGACGATCGCGAACAGGACCGGATGCGCACCGCCACCGGCCGCTGCTGCCGTACCGGCGAACGCACCGGTGGAGACGGCCGCGCCGGCGGTCTCGGTCAGTCGTCTGCGGGCGGCGATATCGCGGGCAATCGACGCGCGTGTCGCCGGACCGGCGATGCCATCGGCGACCAAATCGGGATGAGCCTGCTGATAGCGCAGGACGGCGTCGGTCCCGGCGAAACCCAGAGCCCCGAGATCGGCCATGAGACCGTTGGCGGACGCGGCCGCACACTCGGCGCCGCCGTAGTCGCCGTCGAAGATCAGTCGGGCTTCGGCCGTCCGCCGCCGCACCAGCCCCGCGACCGTCCGGCCGTCGGCCTTGGTCCACAGCATCAGCCGTTGGCGCGCAAGCGCGTGATTGCCGTCGCGCGCCGCCTTCACCCAGGAGGCGCGATCGATGGCGCCGGTATTGAAGTCGAACGACACCGCGCCGTCGAAGAGCGGCTGGTCGGCGTCGGGAAGCGCCGCCGCCACGCGCCGCTCGTATTTCGGCAAGTCATGCGTCAGGATCGCGAACGCCTCCGCCCGTGTGATAGTCATGTCGCGCGCTGGCTTCGGCGGCCCGGCAGCGGCTGTGTGGCCGACGCCGATCGTCCATACGCCGGCGGCATCGCGGTAGGCGCGCGTGACGACGCCTTCGCGCGCGGCGATGAACGCCACGCCCTGTGGGCTGGTTTTCATGGAGGCCTCGAAAAGGATGATCGTGATTGGGACGAGCCGCGCGGAGACTTGCCCGGATCCAGATGAGCAGAGTGCGCGCGCCGGAAAGCGCGCGGCAGCCTATTCGACCGTTGGTTGAGGTCCGCCCGGGGCCGTGGTAGGCACGTTGTGTGCAGGCAGCCAGGTTTCTTCGGAGGCGAAATATGCCGAAGGGCGAACGCTCCGGCGCCCTGCCATTCCCTCTCGATTCATTCGGATCGCGAAGCCGTTCTCAGACCAATGAGGACGGGATTATCGCCTGCATCTTTGACCGCATTGCCCCCTTGCGACGCGATTTCGTCGAGTTCGGCATTGGCCCCAACTGGAAAGATGATAACTACTCGAAAGGTCTGGAGGGGAATTGCGTTTTATTGAAAGAGCAAGGGTGGTCCGGCCTGTTTCTCGACGGACGTGAACATCCGCCTCAGTACAACGTCGAAAAACAGTTCATCACGCCAATGAACGTCAATGGCATCTTTCGCGCACATAATGTGCCGTTCGATGTCGACATAGTCTCTATCGACCTCGATGGACAGGATTTTTGGGTGTGGCTTGCGCTGCAATGGCGCCCCACACTTTATATTGTCGAGTTCAATCCAAACTTCGCCAGCCTGGATGCTGCCGTGACCGTTCCCTACGATGAAGCCTTCCGATGGGACGGATCGAAATTCTACGGAGCAAGCCTGGGCGCAATGCTCTGCTTGGGTAGGCAAAAAGGGTACACCCTTGTCTATGCCAATGGGGTGAACGCCTTTTTCGTCCGCGACGATCTGCTTCTCAATCGCGCGGAGTTTGACGCGGAGCGTATCAATCGAAGCCACAGTCAGCATCGCGACGACGCGGCCAGGCGCGCTTGGCAACGCGTCAACGTTTTGTGATCTTGCCGGTCCGCCGCTACTAGATCCACGAGTGGCGGGATCATATTCGATCACGCGTATTGACCTCCCGTCGCCATCGAGCCCGCGCTGTCGCCGGGAAAATAACTCGCGCCGCCGCCAAACGTCTTGATGACGCCGTTGAGCGATGCCGTGTATCGCTTGCCGGTTGCCGAACCCGATACGACGTCGAGCGAGAAGATGCTCATCTGCCCGGCGATGTCGGAGTAGGCGAACGAGAACGAGAATGCCGGTGTGCCTTCGAGCGTGATCTGCGGGTTGTTGAAATTCATCGCGCCGCCGAGGCACCCGTAGTGATAGGGCGCATTTCCGGACATCGTGTAGGCAACGTTCGCGACGGCGGAGTTGATGTTGCTGGTCGGTAGCGCGCCCATGTGTCCGGTCGCACAGGCACCGAAGCGAACGCCGGTTCCGACCTGCAGCAGCGCGCCGCCACCGCGGGCACCGAGCCCGAGACCGGACGATGTCGTGCGCAATTCGAGATATTGGACGGTGATGGTGACCGGGCAACTTGCCTGGATGCAATCCACCCCTGTCGTCGAAATGATCGTGTTCGCGGGCGTCGAGGTGTCGCCCTCGATGATGACGTTGCCACCCAGCGGGGCTTTGCTTGCGTTGAGCCCTGCGGTCAGGGTGGCGGTGTTGCCGATCTTGATCGTGACATCGTAACCGGCACAGTCGAGCATGAGGATGCGGTCATACGCTTCCTGCAGCGTCGCCAGCGCCCCTCCGGAGTCGTTGGTGAGGCCGTCGTTGCCGTCGTCGCCGTCGCTGCGCACATAGTAGGTGCGCGCGACGGTCAGGACTTCGCGCAGCCCGCCCCCGCCGCCCGCCGCCACCTCGTCGATGGCGTCCTGCACCGTCGTCGCCGACAGGCCGGAGGCGCCGTTGTCATAGAGCAGCGTCACCAGCCCGGTATCCTTGTCGATCCGGATCGCCTCGACCCACGAAGCGCCGTCCGGCGAAACCTTGAAGATGAAGTCGGTGTCTCCGGCGAGACCGACCTCGGCCCTGGCCGAGTAGCCGCTCTGGAAGAGCAGCGAGGCGGTGTCGCCGTCGGCCTCCTTGTTGACGACGAAGCGGATATCGCCCGAGCCGCCGTCGGCGGCCTCGATGCCGGCGAACAGGACCGACTCCGAGCGTACCGCCAGCCGGTTGGTGGCGTCGGCGGTCGCGTTGACGCCGAACATGTCGACAGCGCCCAGAAAGCTTCCCGCCGCCACCCAGCCGCCCGGCTGCCACACCAGCAGAACGTCGGCGTTGCGATCGAAGGCGAGCCACCCAGGCTCCGGCACAGCGAAGGCCCAGGCGCCGTCGATGAAATGCGCGATCTCACCCTCGTGCGTTGCCCAGTCGCCGGTGGCGCTGTCGGCGACGATGTAGCGGTCGCCCTCCGCCGGGCTGGCCGGTGGGTCGGCGAGCGTCGTGTCGAGCACCGCGAGCTGGACGACGCTGTCGAGCAGGCGCAGCGCTTCGTTGTGGGTGACGTGCTTCTGCGCCTGCGCCGCCGCCAGGTAGGGCAGCTTCAGGTGGAGCGATTCGAGCGGATCAGACATGGATGTATCCGTTTCGGTGAGGAAGGGATGGATGGCAGGACACCCTCTCAACCTCCCCCTTGAGAGGAGGTCGAAGGTCGAGGCGCGCAGCAACGAGGCCTTCGGGAGGGGGTGAGCCGCGGGCAGCCACCCCCCTCCCGAAATCGGCTTCGCTAAGCTCGCCGATTTCGACCTCCCCTCAAGAGGGAGGTTCGGTACTCGAAACCTGGTTCACGCCTCGAGCCAGGCGTCAGCCGACATCGAGCGTGCCGCCCGCCGCGATCCCCTGCCCCTCCGTCGGGCTCACCTGGCTGATGGCGACAAGGATGTCGGCCGGCAGCGAACCGAAGTCGGCGGTCTGGTCGGCCGCCGCATAGGTCGCGGTGGGACCGGCGGCCGCGAGCGTGCGGATCACCGACGCGCCATCGAAGATCGACAGGACGTAGACCTCGCTGGTCTCGCCGAGCGGCGCCTCGACGGGCTCCCAGCTGTCGCCGCCGATCCGCGTCTGGCGGATCCAGGAAAAGCTCACGTCGCCGGTCGCCGCATCGCGCGCCGCCGACAGATGCACCGGCGGCAGGCAGGCAAGACCCCGACGACACGAACCAAGCGCGATATCGACGAAAACGTCCGGGTCGTAGATCGCGCCGGCCGGGCCGCAGCGCACCGTGAGGCCCAGTCCGGACTCGGCTTCCGACAGCGCCAGCACCGGCACGGCGCCGTCGAGCAACACGAAGCGCGCGCCGATGGCATGGCCTGCGTCGGCGATGTCGCCGGTGCCCGCCTGCCCGCGCAGCAATCCTTCCAGCCGCCACGCGCCCTCGCCGGTCAGCGTCGCCGTCTCGAACTGGACGACCTCCCAGCCGGTCGCGGCACTGCCGATGGCGGCGGCGTTGGCGCCGTTCAGCACCGACAGGCGCGGCTCGCTGGCGAGCGCGCCGCCATAGAGCGTCACCGCGATGGCGGTGGCGCGGTCCCAGCGGGAAAGCGGCCCGGCGCCGAGCGGCGCGGTGAGTTCGCCCATGGTGGCAGGGCGATCGAGCGTCTGGCGCGCGAAGAAGCCGCTGTCGGCCGCGCCGAGCGACACGGCGATGGCGCCCGGCCACGGCTCAGCGAAGGCGGCAATGCGCGGCGCATATCCCGGTTCGCTGCCGGCGATCAGCGGCAGGTCAAGCAGCAGCACCTCCGGCGCGGAGTCCAGTCCGCTCGATCGCGGCACCAAAGCACGCGGCGCCGCCGGCACCGGCGACAGGATATCC
This sequence comes from uncultured Alphaproteobacteria bacterium, assembly GCA_963781775.1. Lineage (GTDB taxonomy): Bacteria > Pseudomonadota > Alphaproteobacteria > Rhizobiales > Kaistiaceae > CAVSRC01. Next base: position 4,585 of record CAWAHE010000007.1, read on the forward strand.
GGCTCGATGGTGCGCGCCTCGATGCGCCTGAGACCCGCGTCATCGATCTTCGTCACCAGCAGCGTGCGCCCGCCATCGGCAAGATCGAGGTCGCAGATGTCGGCGGGTTCGAGGGCCAGCATGCTCGGCGGTAGCGCAAGGCCGATCGTCTCGCGGCCGGCCCACAGGTCCTGCAGCAGGGTGTCGGCCAGTCCGCCGGCAACCGCCGTGCTCAGCACCGCGCCGGTCTCGCTCGCCTCGACCCGCCGGCTGCCGCCGACCAGCCGTCGCGAATTGACCGAGCCGGCACGATAGTCGGCAAGCGCGTCGGAGAAGCCGATGGCGATTTCGGCCGGCAGCTCCGTCTCCTGCGCACGCCGAACCGAGATCAGAGGCCGCTCGCCCTCCTCGACCAGATCGTCGGTCGTGATCGTCTGGTGCGCCCGCCGGCCGCGCCGCACGAAGCGCAGCACGTCGCCTGACTCGGCGGCCTCGAACATCAGAAGCCGCGACAGCGGTTCGAGCGCATCGCGCGCCGACATCACCTGGCCGACGAGATAGCCGTCGACGGTCCCGTCGAGATCGCCGATGGCGCCGTCTGCCGCGCCATAGTCGGACAGAATCTGCGCCACCAGCGCTTCGGCAGTCGGCGCACCCATCCGGCCGTTCAGCCAGTGGCCGGTCTCCCAGTTGGCGCCGTCCGACCACACGTCGGTCAGCAGCGGAAACGCCGGATAGGGTCGCGCGTCCCACGTCCACAGGTGGATCGCGGCGTGGTCCACCATGCGCCCGCCATAGACCGACGACACCGGGTTGGCGGCCTCGTTGAAGGCGGCGTCGTCCGGGTCCCAGTACGCCAGCACCGCGGCGATGAAGCGCCGCTGCACGAGATCGTCGCGCGTGCCGGTCGAGTAGTGCGGCAGCCCGCCGGACGACGATTTCGGATCGGGAAAGACGTTCGGCTGGTTCGGCCCCTTGTCCACCGCCGGGCAACCGGTCTCGGTGAACCAGATCGGCTTGCCCTCGGGCACCCAGTCGGTCGGCGTGGCGGATTCAACACCGCCCGGCCGGTCGTAATGGGCGTTCGCCCACCAGCTCGCGATGTCCTTCGGCCGGAACACCCACGGCTTGCCGGTGGCGCCGTCAACGATGGGCGAGCGCACTTGTGAATCTCGATCGGCGTCGCTGGCGTAGTACCAGTCGAAATGCTCGCCGGCCGCGATGTTGGCGCGCAGATAGGCCGCGTCGCGGCCGGAATCCCAGGTCGCCGCGTCGAGATGGTCGTCACCATCGCGCCAGTCGGACAGCGGCAGGTAGTTGTCGATGCCGACGAAATCGATGTTGCTGTCCGCCCACAGCGGATCGAGATGGAAAAACACATCGCCCGAGCCGTCCGCCGGCTGGTGGCCGAAATACTCGCTCCAGTCGGCGGCATAGGAGAGCTTCACCTCCGCGCCGAGGATGGCGCGCACGTCCGCTGCAAGATCGGCGAGCGCCGCCACGAACGGATAGGTGCTGGCGTCGGAGCGCACGGTCGTCAGACCGCACAGCTCGGAGCCGATCAGGAAGGCATCGACGCCGCCGGCGATCGCGCACAGTTTGGCGGTGTGCAGCACCATCCGGCGCAGCGACCACTCGTCCGGCCCGGAATAGGTCACCGCATCGCCGCTTGCTCCGAAGTCGCCGGCTGCCGCGGTCCCGACAAAGGCCGCGACTTCGTCAGCCGCATCACTCGTCTTGTCCGGCGAGCCGGCCGCGCCCGCCGCCAGCGACAACGTGATCGATCCGCGCCAGGGATAGGCCGCCTGTTCGCTTCCGCCATAGGGGTCGGCCAGCCCGTTGCCGGGCGGCACGTCCATCATGATGAACGGGTAGAACGTCACCTTGAGCCCGCGGTCGGTCAGGTCGCGGATGGCGCGCACGATTGAGGCGTCCGAGGGCGTTCCGCCGAAGGCCGGCTTGCCGTCGAAGGTCGACACCAGCCGCGCGCTTGCGCGTGTCAGTCCGGCGGCTTCCCACGCGTCAGGCGTCGTGACGGTCGTGCGGTCGATCACCGCTGGCTTCAGCGTGCACTCCGCGGCGCGGAGGTCGTCGCCGAACCAGGCGACGACTAGCGCGACGCGCTCGAGGTTCGGGCAGACCGCCTGCAACTCGTCCAGTGACGCTTGCCAGTCGCTCGCCGCCCCATCGACGTGCCGGTTGAGCGCCACCCTGTTGCCGGGCGACACCACCTTGAGCACAGTCTCCGGGTCGTAGCCGAACTCGGTCGCGCCCGGGATCAGAGTCATCGCGCGGATGTCCTGCTCGACACCGGCGACCGGGCGCATCACCTCGAAGGAGAGTTGCGGGATGCGGTTGCCGAAATCGTCGAGCGGCAGACGTTCGAAAACGATCATCGCCGTGCCGCGATAGGCCGGCGCCTCGCCCTGCTTCGCCTCGATCAGGCTGTCCATCCCTTGCGTCTCGTCGCCGAGATAGAGCCGACAGGTGCAGCTCGACAGATCGAACGGCTCGCCGTCCGCCCACACGCGGCCAATACGCGCGATCGGCCCCTCGCAGAGGCCGACGGCGAAATTGGCGAAGTATGAATAGGTGCGCGTCGCCGAACCGCTGGCGCCTCCCTTGCCGCCGTCGCGGCTCTCCGACACCACTTCCTCGAAGCGCGTCGCCCAGATGACCTGGCCGGAAATGCGCACGCGGCCATAGATGCGCGGGATTGCCGCTCCCTCGCGCGAGGTCTGCGCATCGAGGTCGGCGAGGCGCGCGCCCTCTCTGACGCTGTGGTCGCCGAACAGCGCCTGATCGGCGGCGTAACCGGCCAGCGCGCCGATCGCGCGCCCGGCGATGGCGCCGAACGGCCCAAACAGCGAGCCGACGGCCGCGCCCGCCGCCTGAAGAACGAGTGTCGCCATAAGGCATCTTCCGAATGTGAGGGAGCTCGTCTCCCCCCTTGCGGGGGAGATAGGTTCGCTTGGACCGCGAAGCGGTCCGTAGCGGACCTGAGAGGGGGGTGCGTCGCAGGCGTCGCGGCAATACCCCCCTCCCAACCCTCCCCCGCAAGGGGGGAGGGCTAGAGCACGCGCCACCTAATCCAGGCCCGGAAATCGAAATGCAAACGCCACGCGCCGCCGCCACCACGGCGTCAGCGACGCGGTCGCCACCGCCGCGCCCTGCTGGGCGTGGATGAAGCGGTCATCAGAGATCAGAATCGCGGCATGCTTGGCCGGCAAATTGGCGCGCCACCGAAACAGCAGCACGTCCCCGGGCCCGGCTTCGCCCACGGCGATCGCCGTCATATGCCGCGCCGCCGCCGCGGCCAAAGTCTCCGCGCCCCGCGCCTCCGCCCAGTCGGGCGTGTAGCCGGGCATCGCCTCCGGCTCGACGCCATAGAGCGCGCGCCAAACGCCGCGCAGCAGGCCCAGGCAGTCGCAGCCCGTCCCCTTCAGCGATGCCTGGTGCCGATAGGGCGTGCCCAGCCAGCTCATCGCCTCGGCGACGATGGCTTCGCGCGTCATGGTCATGCGACCACCGGGCTGCCGTCATTGCCGTCGCCCGCGCGGGCATAGCCGAGCGCGAAGTCGTTGCCGGGCATGTGCGGGAAGCCACGGAAGTTGACCGCGTTGTCGAATTTCGCCTGGCAGGTCGCGAAAAGCTTGTCGCAGCCGGCGGTGACGACGAACGCATCGTCCGTCGCAATGTCGGCAATCATCGCCTGCCACAGTTCGAACGACACGACGCCGGACACCTGCCGGTGGGCACGCACTTCGATGGCGCGGCCTGCATTGGCGCCGCTCGTCCAGGCGAGCCGTCCGCGCGCGAACCATCCGGAAGCGAAGCCATCGAGCCCGCTCGCCGTGAAGCGCCGCCGGCCGCTCGCGGCGACGACCGTCCCCGCACCGCGATAGGCCGCGAGATCGAGATCGATGCCGCAACGGGCGTCGCCGAGGTCGGCGTCGCAGGCATGCCGAAAGACGCGCCCGTTGGGCTGGTCGAGTTCAGCCGCCAGCCCGCGCACCTCGGCACGAAACGTGCCGTCCTCACGCGTCACCTCGCCGAGATGGCCGACGCGCAGCAAGTGCCGCTCGTCCGGCGTCGCCCAGTTGACCAGGAACACTCTCACCGCGGCGTTGTCGTAGAGGCCGGCGGCGAGGTCGGCCGCGGTCAGCCGCTCCGAGGACAGTGCGCCGATGGCCTCCAGCCCGCCGATGGCGAAGCCGGTGGCGCTGGTGTCCTCGCTGGCGTCGAAGCCGCTCTCCGGCTCGTGGTCGACGCCGTCGAAGCTCACCGCGCGGTCGTGGTCGGTGAAACCGAGCGCGCTGCCGTCGCTGCGGGTCACCTGCCAGCAGCGGCACAGCGTGGTGACTCCCGCCGCCAGATGCGCGGCCAGGCCGGGATCGATCGTGCGCATAAGTGCTTCCTGTTCTGCGGCAATTTCATCCGTCACTCGGGCGAAGGCCGGGGTCCACACAACGCATGCCGGAGATCTAGCGATGCTGCATGGATTCCGGCTTTCGCCGGAATGACGACGCGACTTGTGGCGACGGCCCTACAACCGGATCTCCACCAATGGGATCGCGGGGATATCGCCGGCGGCGAATGAGGTCAGGTTCACCTCCAGCCGGTCGCTGTCGAAGCGCACCGGCACGTCGAACGCGTAGCCCGCGGTGATCGTCGCACCATCATCCGGCGCCACGGCAAACGTGACCCCGCCGGTGGTCGCGTCACAGGTCCAGTCGTCGCCCTCGGCAAGCGGCGTGCCGTCGACCGCGATCAGGATCGTTCCGGCGACCGGCTTGGCGATCATGCGCGCATAGGGCGCGTGCACTGCGCCATAGGTCTTCACGAGCTGGAAGGCAGTCGTCGCGCCGTCGCCGGTGCCGATCGCCTGGTCGGCCGCATCCGGCGTCGCGCCCGGCGCGCAGGATTGCCAGTCGGCGCGGTCCTTCCAGCGGAAGCCGTACAGCCGCCCGCGCCGCTCCTCGAAGAACGCGATCACCGCATGCAGGTCGTCGAGCGAGCGCACGCCGTAGCCGGCGTTGTAGCGTCGGCGCGAGTCCGCCCAGCGGCTGTTGCGCTCCTCATGGCCGGAGCCGAGCGCGACAATCTCGGTCTTGCGCTCCGGCCCGCCGCTGGCGCCGAAGGCGATGGCGGTCGGAAAGCGCACCTCGTGAAACGGGATCAAGGCGGGCATGGAACGAGCCTGTGTTGTGTGAGCGTCAAGTCTTCGCTCAGAGCCAACCCTCCCCTTGAGGGAGGGTCGAAACCGCGCAGCGGTTTTGGGGAGGGGTCTCTAACCGTCGACGACTGCACCCCCTCCCGAAATTCGCCTCGCCTTCGTCTCGCGAATTTCGACCTCCCCTCAAGGGGGAGGTTGGCCGGAGTCACAGTCCCCGCCGGCCGCGCGTCACGGCACGCGCCAGCATGGCGGTCACCTGCGCTTCCGACTTGCGGAAGGAGTCGGCGTCGGCCGTCGTCACATTCACATTGACGATCATTGGCGCCGTCGCGCCCGAGCGCACGCCGAGCGTGCCGTCGCTCCCACGCGCCAGCGGCAACACGGCCTCGGGTCCCGCCTCACCCATCAGGCCGAGCCCGCGCGCCAGCGGAAACAAGGTCGGTGCCGAGACGACACCGCCCGCCGCGAACGGCTTCACGGCGCCGCCCGCGACAACGCCGCCATTCGCCAGGCCGAAACCTTTGAAGAGCGCATCGATGGCGCCGCCGATCCCGGCGGTCACCGGTTGCAGCGCCTTGTCGAGCGCCAATCCGGCCAGTTTCAGCGCCAGGCTCGACAGCACGCTCTCGAAGTTCTTACCGCCGGCGATCGCGCCCTTGAAGGCGCGCGAGATCGCCAAGGAGAAGCCGTCTGCCTCGCGGCCGAGATTGCGCAGCGAAGTCTCGAATGGCCGCGTGTCCGCCGCGACGCTAACGGTCAGTTGATCGATTTCGGTTGCCATTGCTGTCGTTCCTGCTGGTGATCGAACAATGCGCGCGGGGGCGGGGCGCCGCGGCCTGCGCCCGCCTTGCCGCAGTCCGGACGAAAGTCATAATGCGCGGCGGCAACCGCCCCACCGAGCCGGCGCGGTCAGCCCGCTGGAGGGTCCTCAATGCGCATCGAAGCCATCGCGATCGGCAAGAACCCGCCGGAAGACGTCAACGTCATCATCGAGGTTCCGGTCGGCGGTCAGCCGATCAAGTACGAGATGGACAAGGAGGCCGGGACGCTGTTCGTCGACCGGTTCCTGTACACGCCGATGACCTATCCCGGGAACTACGGCTTCGTGCCGCACACCTTGTCCGACGACGGCGATCCCATCGATGTGCTGGTTTGCAACACGCGCGCGCTGGTGCCCGCTTGCGTCATCAACGTGCGGCCGATCGGCGTCCTCATCATGGAGGACAACAATGGCCAGGACGAGAAGATCATCGCGGTGCCCTCGCCCCACCTCACGCTTCGCTATGCCGACGTCCACAACTACGACGATCTGCCTGAGATTACCCTCAAGCAGATCCAGCATTTCTTTGAGCACTACAAAGATCTCGAGCCCGGCAAGTGGGTCAAGATCGGCGACTGGGGCGACGCGGCCGAGGCGCGCCGCATGATCATGGCGGCGATCAACCGCGCCGGGCCGAAGGACTGACGGCGAACCCGTACAGCGCTTACTTGTCGGGATAGCGCTGCATCAATCCATCCAGCGCGGCGCGGTCGAGCGGCGTGGTCAGCCGGCCCGTCAATCCCTCGATCGCCGCCGTCAGCTCGCGCGGCGTCATCGCCCAGAAGTCACGTGGGGCCAGCCGCAGACGGCCGAAGCCAACCGCCATCGCTTGCCGCCAGGGAAATGTCTCAGGCATCGGAATTCTTCGCTCTTGCAGAACACCCAGCCGCTCGTCCCTGCGAACGCAGGGACCCCGGGGCCACATTCTCAAGCATCCGTGCAATCCACCTGGATCCCCGCTTGCGCGGGGATGACCGGGTCAAAGTTCCCCACTCCCAAACGTCGCGGCCAACAGTTCCCCCACGATCGTCACGTATCCCGCCGCGCCGCCCTCGGCGCGCATCGCCGCCACCGCGTCGTCGGTCACCTCGTTGCCACCGCCGCGCAAGCCAGCACCGATGACGCGGATGGCGTCGCCGGCTGACAGTTTTCCTTCGCTAAATCGCTTCGCCAGCGCCATCAGGTCGCTTGCCGCCAGCGCCGCTTCCAGTTCCGCGAGTGCGCCGAGCGTCAGGCAGAGCGTCCACGACCGTCCGTCGAGCGTCGCTTCGACCTCGCCGCGTTGCCGGTTGACCATCGTCACGCCGCCGTAAACGCGATGGCGCCGGCCGATTCCAGCGCCATCTCGTAGGCGAGTTCGCCATTGTGCTCGCCGGAATACTCGAGCGCCGTCACCTGGAAGGCGCCGGCAAGCGTGCCGAAATCGGGCACGATCACCTGCCAGTCGCGGATGGTGCCGTCGAAGAAGACCAGCCGCACCGTCTCGTCACTCGCCGCATCGCGGAAGATGCCGGAGCCGCTGACGCTGGCGCGCTTGACGCCGGCGCCCTCCAGCAGCTCGCGCCAGCGTCCGGCGGAGTCGGCGTCGGTCACGTCGACGCTCTCGGCGTTGAACGCGATCCGCCGGGCGCGCAGTCCGGCGACGGTCTGGAACGTGCCCGCCCCGTCGCTGTCGATCTTGAGGAGAAGGTCCTTGCCCTTCTGTGCGGTCATGGTGGTGTCCTTTGGCTCAAGCCGGCTCGGTCACGGCGCGGAAGCGCATGACGCTGTGGAAAGTGATGCCGTCCGGGACGCGGCGGGTGTCGGTCGTCTCGAAGCGCAGGTTGACCAGCGCGTGGCCGTCAAGCGACAGCGCCGCGTCATGCAGCGCCGCCCTGATCGCCTCGGCAATCGCGTGGCACTCGCTCTGCCCACCGGCACGCGACCAGACATGCAGCAGCACGCGGTGCTCGGAACCGTCCTCGGTCCCGGTGCTCCAGTCGGCGATCGTCGTTTGCCCGATGGTCGCGTAAGGAAACACCGCGTCGCGCGGCGGCACATCGTAGATGCGGTCGCCGATCAGCGCGCCGACATCGGCGTCGGCGACCAGTGCGGCATAGATCGCTTTCTGCAGGGCAAGGATGGAACTGGTCATGACTCACCCCCTCCCGCTCGTCCCTGCGTAAGCAGGGACCCAGAGGATGCAGGCTCGGCGCCAGTCGCTCTGGATCCCTGCTTTCGCAGGGATGACCGGAGAGTGTCCGCGACCATGGGGTTCGCCGGCCGGTCCACCGCCCCGTATTCCCGCGCGAACAGGTTCGGACCCTCGACGCTGACGACGTAGTCGCCGGCATCGCGCCGCAATACCCGCGTGACCAACCCATCGCCGGCCACCGTGCGCGCAATCTCGTCGGCGCGCCGCCGCACGGCGTCATCGACCGCCGGGAGAGCGACAGCGTGGCCGAGGGCGCGCACCAGGTCGCTGCCGGTCAGTGCGAAACTCGGCTTCATGGCGCTTCCTCCCGACATTTCGCGACCAGGTAGCGGCGGGTCTCGTCCGGGTCGTGCACCGCCAGCATGCGGAAGGTGCGCCCGCGAAAGGCGACCCGCATGCCGCCGGCGAGGTCGTCGCGCCAGCGGAACGTGACCAGATGGGTGACGACGCCGGACAGATGACCGGCGACGATCTCTTCGCCGGCATTGGTCGGCTCGATGCGCGCCCAGAGCGTCGCCAGCGAGTCCCAGAGCACCGTCTCGCCGCCGGCGCCGTCCGGTGCGCTGGCGCCGGATTCCACCGTCACCCGGTGGCGCAGCCAGCCGGGATCGTAGGCCGGCGCGCTCATAGCGACAGGATCCGGTAAGGCGCGATCAGCGCGTCGAAGCCCAGCGGCGGCACCGCCACGGCCATGTCGTGACCGACCGCGCCGCGATGTTCGTACCAGTGTGCGACCAGCATCATGACCGCCTGGCGGAGCGGCGCCGGCACATCGACGCTCGACGGCCCGTAGCCGGCGGTCACGTCGATCTCGATGCCGTTGATCGCCTTGCCGACGACCACCGGTGCGTCACCGGACACGACGAGCCGGCCGGGCACCGCGACGACGTCGACGTCGTAGTCGTCCTCGGCGACCAATGTGGGATTTCCGTCGGCGTCATAGACCGTGAGGGCATCGACCGAGATCAGCGGAGCGGGACCAAGCCGCACGATGCGCTTGCGCGGCCACCGGTCGAGATAGACGCGCCAACTCTGCTCGATGAGCAGGCGGCGGGTGAGCGCCTCGACATGGACGCGCGCCGCGACGATCGCCGCGGTGACGAGTTGGTCGTCGTCGTCCGTGTCGAGGCGGAGATGCGCCTTGGCGTCGGTGAGCGACACCGGCTCCAGGGCCGGCGGCGTGAGCAATGCTGCGGTCATTTGGCTAGCGGTCCATTCGCTGGGCCGTCGACTTGCCCCGCTTCAACCTCCTCCTTGAGGGGAGGTCGAAGGTCGCGGAGCGCAGCGACAGCGAACTTCGGGAGGGGGTACTTCTTCCGCCGCTCACCCCCTCCCGAAATCGACGGCGCTTTCGCTTGTCGATTTCGACCGCCCCTCAAGGGAGAGGTTGGGAGCCAGCAGCAAGGAGATTGCCCAAATCAGGTGGGCGGCCCCGCCAGCCTCGCGGCAAGCAGGACCGCCCGTCCGGCACGGGCCCGGAGGGACGGGGCGGCTCAGGCCGTGCCGAATTTCAGGAGTTTGATCGCGTCGAAATCCTGCACGCCGCCGCCGACGCGCTTGGTCGTGTAGAACAGCACGTAGGGTTTGGCGGAGTACGGGTCGCGCAACACGCGCACGCCGACGCGGTCGACGATCAGGTAGCCGCGGCGGAAATCGCCGAAGGCGACGGCGAATTCGTCCGAGCCGATGTCGGGCATGTCTTCCGACTCGGCGATCGGGAAGTTCATCAGGCTCGCCGACGCGCCGGGCACCGCCGCCGGCTGCCAGATGTAGTTGTTGCTGTCGTCCTTGAGCTTGCGGATCGCGGCCTGGGTCGAGCGGTTCATCACCCAGGTGCCGTTCTGGCGATAGCCGGCCTTCAGCGCATAGACGAGGTCGACCAGCTTGTCGGACTCGTTCGCCGCCGGCCAGTCGCCATCGACGCCGGTGACGATGTAGCCGAGCTTGGTCCATGCCCACGAGGCTTCCGCCACCGTCGTGTAGGAGAGGAAGCCGGTCGGCTTCTTGTCGCCGTCGCCGGTCACGAAGGCGGTGCCCTCCTGTTCGGCGAACACGGCCTCCACCTCACCAGCCAGCCACTCATCGATGTTGACCGCGCTGTCGTCGAGGAGCGTCGCGGTCGCCGCCGGCATGGCGTAGAGCTCCATCGCCGGGAACTCGAGCTCGGCCAGCGTCGGCTTGGCGGTTTCCGGCCGCGAGTTCGGCCTCGCCCACCCAGCCAGTCACCGCGCCGGCGGTCACGAACGGCTTCTTGTAGACGTTGCCCGACACCTGCCGGACGCCGGCGATGGCGCGGATCGGCGAAGCCGCCGAGAGCCGCCGGCCGATCTCTCGCTCGGTCTCGTCGGGCACCAGGTAGCCGCCGTCGGCGGCGACGGTGAGCGCCTTGCGTTCCATGCCGCGCAGCGCCTCCTCGGCGCCGCCACGCACATAGGCGTCGAAGGCGGCCTTGTGCTCGATCGTGTCGGCCGACAGCGGCTGGCCGTCGCGGCCGAGCTGCGGCCGGCGGTTCCTCAGCACCAGCCCGTCGACCAGGCGCCTCTGCTCGTCGAGCGCGCGGTTGATGCGGTCGACCTTCTCGGTCGTCAGCACGTCGCTGGCGCGCTTGCGCTCGATCTCGGCGAGACGGTCGTCGTTCTCGGCCTTGAACGCCTCGAACGTCCGCATGAAATCCTCGAACGCTCCGGCGACATCGCCGGTCGTCTCCGCGGCCTTGGTTTCGGGCGCGGCAATGGGTGCAGCCTGCATGGGATGCTCTTCCTTTCGGTTGTTGGACTTGGATTCCGTTTGTGGCTCCCTCTCCCGTGGGGAGAGGGCTTCGCGCCTTGAGAGCGAAGCGAACTAGGTGCGAAGGGTGAGGGTGTAGGGACGATCGCGAGTCCACATCCCCTCGCCTCACCGCATCGTCGCCGCCGCGCGCCGCCAGCCGGCGCCGCGCGTGCCCAAAGAAAACGGGCCACCCCGCTTCCGCCGGGTGGCCCTCTTCACAGCTTCAGTGTGTCATCCACCGCGGCCAGGCCGCGGCGTGCGCTACTTGGCGAGGTACTGGTACACTTCGTTGAGCTTCATCGCGGCGTCGCTGCTCGCGCTGCTGGCGAGCACGGTGCCGAAGCCGTCGAGCATGGAGGCCCAGACCCTGCGATCGTGGGCCGACATCTTGGACAGGATGCACGCGTTTTGCTTCGCCTCGTTGCCGAGGTGCAGCCTGATCTGTTGCCGGCCATCGTCGCCCGCCTTCGCCGCGAGACTGCCGCACGGCAGGTAATTCGCCTTGCGGCTCTCCTCATCGGCAAGGTTCTCGCGATCGAGCACCAGTCGCACCAGTTCGATGTTCGAGACCTCGTCCGCGCTGCGCCTGTAGTCGGTGAACACCATGATGGTCGGCAGGAACACCTTGTCCCCGCCGACTGTCACGCCGGTAGCCGTCACGTCGTACTGCACGAAGTTCTTCTCGCGAAAACCCTCGCGGATAAACGCCGATGCCACGGCCAGCGGCGCCGCGCCCTTGGTCGTGACCAGCTTCTCCGGCTTCTTTCCTTCGTCGTCGTCGGTGGGCTGCTTGAAGTTCGCGGAGAAGGCCTTCGCTTCCGCTACCGCCTTCTCGCTCATGTCGAAGGCGCGGTAGCAGTTGATCGGATACGGCACCCAGACGCTCGACATCACCCGGCTGGCGACCCGTTCGTTGATGTCGTTGCGGTCGAGGAAGGCGCGCAGCCGCTTGCTGTTCTCGTTGTCCGGAAACCGCGAGAGGTAATAGATCATCCACCAGTAGTGCTCGGCGTTGTCGCGATAGTAGCGGAGCGGGTGCTGGCCGCGGCCGGGATTGTTGTAGCCTTCCTTGCTGTACGGCAGGATCACCGCATTGTCGGCGTCCGCGTCGAGCAGAAACTTCACCGCGGCGTGCAGCTTTTCCTCAAGATCGCGCGGCACCTTGCCGCCCTGGTTCTCCACCAGGTCGAAAAGTGCCGTCATGCTCAGCGTGCCCTGGCTCTGGTAATGCATCCCGCGGTCGCCGCGATTGGCGTTCTTCAGGATGGCGCCGTCCTTGTTCACCGTGGCGCGGAACTCGTTGTAATACGCGTTGACGTACCGGGCATACGTCGCCGCGTCGCCGTTGACGATGGCGAGCGCCAGCATCGGCCGCCCTTCGAGCCGCCAGATGCCCGTCGGGTGCTTCTGGAAGACCGCATCGCCGATCGGCCCGCCATATTTGCGCACCAGGCCGGCCGCCCAGTTGGCAATCAGCTTGTGCTCCTCCGGCGTCGCGGCGTCGCCGAGCATTTCCAGCGCGTAGAGCACCGCGTATCCGAGTTGCGCGGCGTTCTCCATGTCGAGCACCGGCGCCGAGGCCGATGGCCGGTAGGTGCCGGCGCTGCCCTTGCCGTTGTAGCGCAAGTCCACCGGCGTCCTGGTGATCGCCTTGGCTTCCGCCCACTCGGTCAGCATCGCGACCGCCTTCTTGCCGGCAGCCTCGTCCTTGCGCGTGTCGTAGAGCGCGGCCAGCGTCACCACCGCCTTCACCCACGGCTCCGTCTTGTTCCACAGAACCGACTCGCCGATCGAGGCGGCGTCGTTCAGCGCCGGCACCGGCGGGTAGTTGCCGGGATCGACCGAGGCCGCGGTGATGTCGCCCGGCGTGAGCGCGTTGCAGCTCGTCGCGCGCCCATGGGTATGGTCGATCAGCTGGCCGGGACGCCGCAGCACCGGCTCGTATTCAGCCGCCGCTTCGCGCAACGCTGCGACCTCGATTTCGTCCAGGCTGCCGTCATAGGTGCCGCCACGATCGGCGAAGAAGGCGCTCGCGGCGTCGCCCGTGCGGCGGCCGTACGCCCCGTCGCTCGGTCCGGCGTCGTAGCCGAGCTGGTTGAGCAGGTTCTGTGCCTCCGCAACCAGCGGGCCGGCAAACACGGCGCCGGGCGTAGCCGCGAAAATGAAAAGGGCCAGCCCGGCCCCGCGCAGAAATGCCATCGATTCTCTTCCTCAGCCCGATCCCAGCCATCGGCAGGCTAAGGAAAGCGGTCGGCCCGATCAACCCGCATTGCCCCGCCGCATCACAGCAGCCGCCCGCCGGATGACGCGCGCTTGGCGAGCGACGCGCGGAAGGCGCCGGGCATCACCATGTCGCGGCCGAGATCGGCGCGGCCGAACAGGCTGGCGTAACCGGTGAACGTGCCGTCGGCCTCGACCGCCGACAAGGTCGCGCGGGCGAATTTGGTTTCGGTGAGCATATTGAATTGTCTTCCGTTGAAACAAACCTTGTCGTCATGGCCGGGTTTGTCCCGGCCATCCGCGCCTTCCGGCCTTGTCCACGGTTTTCGCGGGGCACTCCCGACCTCGATCCTGGATTCCTGCTTGCGCAGGAATGATCGGGGCTACACGTCCACCGCGCGTACCCGCGCCGTCCATCGTCGGCGGCGGATCACGCGCGCCAACTCTTCGGCGAATTCGTGGAACACGGCGTGGTGCGCGTCGCCGCGCCCGCCCGCGATCAGCGTCAGCATCCGTTTCATGTTTCCGAGTCCGATGAGTCGTTTAGTCGCGGTTCTTGAAGAACCGGTTCAGCCGCGCGATCTCGTTGACGAAATCGTTGAAGCGCCGGTTGGAGGCGGCGAGTTCCCTCAGCGCCCAGACGAGCAGCCCGCTCGCCCCGCTCGCCCACAGGAACAGCGCAAGGTGCGCGAGGTCGCCGCGCTCCACGAAAGTGTGCGTGAGTTCGTCCACGTTATCCTTGCTCCCGCATCAACGCCGATGCGAATCGCAAGCGCGCGGAGCCGGCACTACGAGGCCGCCCGGCGCCGAGCCCGGACAAGCCGGCATCGACCGCCAGGCCGCTCGCTCGCGATGTGGGCCAGAACCGCCTATTGCGTCGCGGGCGGTGCGTTATTGCCAGAACTGCTGGAACCAGTCGCCCTGCTTGCGCTGGCGTCTGTCGGCGGCCTGGGGCTTCTGGTTGCCCCCGAAGCCGGAAAACAGATCGAAGCCCGTTGCAGGGCGCGGAGGCGGCGTCGGCTTGCGGGTGATGAAGCCGCCTTGCGGAAAGTCGCTGAGCACCGCGACGAACTCGGTGCGGTAGTTGGTTTCCTTGCTGAGCGGCTCGTCCGAGATGATGATCGAGGATCGCGGCAAGACGGTTGGCGCGATGCGGTCCAGCAGATCCTGCGGGATGCTGATGCGGTCGAGCGCGTCCCGCGCGTCGTCGCCGTCGTCGATGGTCACCGCGCTCCAGCGGAGCGCAGCGCCGGCGCGCGCCATTGCCGTAAACACATGCGTGCCGATCGGCCTGTCGGGATCGCGGATCGTGATCGGAACTTCAATGCTCGCATCGAACACCTCGCCACCGTCCGGCCAGCGCTTGTGGGTGTTGCGGCGCACGTAAAGCGTCTGCGTCGCCCGGCTGATGTAGACCGACACCGGCTCGAGATCGAGCTTCGCCTCGCTCGCCGCCTTGGTGCTTTCGGTCTTCCTCGCGTCGGCCATCTTGGCGGCGCCCTTTGCTGCCGCGGCCAAATCGGCCTTTGCCTGCGCGTCGATCCTGGCGGCGTCGAGCTGCTTCGCGAGATCCGCGGCCGCGGCGAGGGCCTTGTCCTTCAACGCTGCGGCCTTCGCCTGGGCCTGAACCGCGGCGGCGATCGCCTTGTCGGCGGCGGCGACCTTGGCGTCCGCGCGGGTGGTGGCAACTTCCAGCTTGCTCGCCGCCTTGGCGAGGGACGCCGCCTCACCCGCCCGCGTCGCGGCGGCCTTCTTCGCGGCGTCATCGACGGCGGCAACCTTTGCCGCCGTTGCCGCATCGAGCTTCGCTTGCGCGTCCGCTCTGGCGGCATCGAGCTGCGGCGCCAGTTCGGCGGCCTGCGCGACCGCCTTCTGCTTCAGATCGTCGGCGCGCGCCTTGGCCTTGTCCGCGGCGGCGAGCGCCTTGTCCGCGGCGACCAGTCTGGCGCCAGCGCGGGCGTTCAGCTTTTCCAACTTGCGCACCGCTGCGGCAAGCGATGCCGCCTCGCGGCCCGCCGCGGCGGAAGCCTTCTTCGCGTCGTCTGCCGCCGTGGCGGCCTCAGCGGCCTCCCGCCCGAGCGTCTCGGCACGCGCCGGAGCGGCCGCGAGGACCTCCGCGTTCGGCTCGAACAGCGCCGGGTGGGAGAAATCGACCGGGGCCGCGTCGTTCGGCGAGATGATCACCCGCATGCCGATGCGCGTCTTGTCGAACATCTTCTCCGCAAAGCCGTAGGGCATGCGGATGCAGCCATGCGAGGCCGCGTAACCCGGCAGCGGCCCGCCGTGCAGCGCGATGCCGTTCCAGGTGATGCGCTGCATGTTGGGCATCCAGGCATCGTCATACATGGACGAATGGTGGTCCTTGTCCTTCTCCAGCACGGCGAAGATGCCGGCCGGCGTCTCGCGTCCCTTGACCCCGGTCGACACGGGAGCCCTCAGGATCCAGCCGTCGGCATCATAGAAGGTGACCTGCTGCGATTTGATCGACACGATCGCCATGATCGGCTCGCCGGCCGGGCGTGGCGCGGTTTCCTCCGGCGGCTGCACATGGCGCTGGGTTTTCGCCGCGGCGCCGGCGCTGAGCAGCGTCAGCGCGGCCATCGTGGCCAGCGTCGCAGCGACGGCGCGTCCTGAACGCCGCATCGCCGCCGTGGAGTGCGTGATCGCTGGTCGATTTGCCATATTCAGCCTGCCTGAAAGCCGCCAAGTCTTGCGATGTACCAGACCAGGATTTTTGAACGCCTAACGCGCGCCATTCAAGCCACCAATCCGTTACCGGGAACGTCCGACGCATCCGAGCCCTGCGCGCGCCGGCCCTCGCGATTCACGCTTGGTTTGCCAAACCGGCACGCCCCGGGACCTTGCCCGGGTCCGACTCGTGCTAATCTCGAGGCCCGCGGGAGGCCCCGCAGCTTCCTCGCGGAACCGCATCGCAGGAGGAGGCTATGGAAGGGTCACTCTTCTGGATCGCCGCCCTGGTGGTCCTGATCGTGGTCGCCGTCGGCATGTTCTCTCTGGGCACGCGCGCCAGCGTCAGCACCGGCGGATACTGCGAGGTCGATACCCACTGGTATTTCGGTTGGTGGGTCCGGTGCAAAGGCGGCGAACGCTGTTCGAGCGGCAAGTGCACCCTGCAATGGCGCAGAAAGGGCAGCGAAGACCACTGGGCGGATGCCGGCGTGGTGCCCGAAGGCAGCGTCAAGTGGAGCAGCCAGATGGAGTACCGCTGCGTCTGCGCCGATTGACGCCCGACGAAACGTAGTGGACTGCCTGTCTCAAAGATCGTGCCGCGCCTTCCTCGGAGGGCGCGGACGTTTGCTTGCGCGCTGTAGCTGGCTGCCCTGCGGTCCTCGCCGGTGCCAATATCATGGCGCGCCATTCCGGAGCCCGCCGCCATGTCCCTGTCCGCCTATTTCGCCTTCCTCGCCGCCTGCATCGTCATCATCATCGTCCCCGGCCCGACGGTGACGCTGATCGTCGCCAACAGCCTCCGCCACGGGCGGCGCGCCGGCCTGCTCAATGTCGCCGGCACACAGCTTGGCCTCGCCGTCGCCATCGGCACGGTGCTGATCGGCCTCACTTCGCTGGTCGCGGCGATGGGCGAGTGGTTCGTCTGGGTGCGGCTGGCCGGCGCCGCCTATCTCGTATGGCTCGGCATCAAGCTCCTCACCGCGCCGGACGAGTTGCCCTCGGCCGGCCCGGCGCCAGATCCACGCGGCGGCTTCTTCGCGCAGGGCGCTGCCGTGGCGCTCAGCAATCCCAAGATGCTTGTCTTCTTCGGCGCCTTCTTTCCGCAGTTCATGGATCCGGCGCACGATTTCACGCTCCAGGTGCTCATCATGGGCGCCACGTCGATGGCGGTCGCCGCGATCTCCGACGGCGCCTATGCGCTCCTCGCCTCGCGCGTCGGCGCGGCGCTCTCCCGACGGCGCGTGCGCTTCATGCGTTGGGCGAGCGGCAGCGTGCTCATCGGCGGCGGCCTGTGGCTGGCGCTCGCCAGGGCCAAGTGAGGCGCGCCGCCTCGCCTGCCGTGTGACACTTTCGCCCACGCCCTTGCCGCGCGCGCCCGCGATTCCAATCTCGTTCCGAAGGCGACGGTACGAGGGGAACGCCTTCCATGCCCAGCCTGTCCGCCGATCACCACGCCGTCCTCACCGCCACCCGCATCGAGCTTCTCGACGCCCTCTTCGAGATGGTGTTCGAAGCCGGCTGGGCCGAATTCGTCAAAACCGGCAACGCGCGCGGCTGGGAGTGCGCCATCGCCACCGACGAGAGCGCGAAGGCGAACGTCATCGCCGCCATGCGCGCCGACGTGGCGGTTCAGGTCCTCAAGGACATGTTTTTCGAAACGC
>CAWAHE010000008.1:0-152300 GCA_963781775.1 uncultured Alphaproteobacteria bacterium
CTGGCCGGAACCGCCGCTGACCTTGGGAAGGGCCGCAAGCGCTCGCTCGGTCGCCGCCAGCGCATCGCGCGCACGGCCGCCGGCGCGCTCGATCAGCCCGGCGGCAAGGCCCTCCGAATCGTCGAGAAGCACCTTGAGAAGGTGCTCCGGTGTGAATTGCTGGTTGCCGGCGGCCAGCGCCCCGGTCTGCGCCGATTGAACGAAACCGCGCGCCCGTTCGGTATACGTCTCGAAATTCATATCGCTTCTCCTGACCCGGTGCTGGCGTCCGAATTCGGCCCGTCAGCCCGTTCAAACAAGATTTCCGCGGCGCCCCTGAGGCTCGCCGCCAAGCTGATATGGTGACGCCCGTCACGTGGGAAAAGAGGGCGATTCGGCCCTTTTTGTCGGATGCGGAGCCAAATGCCGAAACCAGCGACCATCGCCGATATCTTCCGCTATCCGGTCAAGGGATTGTCCGCCGACCGGCTGGAACGGGTGACCGTCCGCCCCGGCGAAACGCTCCCCTTCGACCGCGCCTGGGCGATCGAAAACGGGCCCTCGCGCTTCGATCCGGCGGCGCCGGCGCACCTGCCCAAGATCATGTTCCTGATGCTCATGCGCAACGAGAGCCTGGCGGCGCTGACCACCGAATTCGACGAGCGCGCGCGCCGGCTGACGGTTCGCAAGGGTGGCGACGTCGTGGCGGAGGGCGGTCTCGACGACGAAGACGGTCGGCGCGCGCTCGCAGCGTTTTACGAAAACTACGCGGCGGGCGAGATGCGCGGCGCGGCAAAGATCGTCTCGGCGCCCGGTCACGCCTTCACCGACATCGCAGACAAGTGCCTGTCGCTGATCAATCTGGAGACGGTGCGCGACATCGAGCGGACCATCGGCGCGCCGGTTCATCCGCTGCGCTTCCGCGGCAATCTCTACGTCGAGGGGCTCCCGGCCTGGGCGGAGTTCGATTGGCTGGGCAAGACGATGGAAGCGGGCGACGTCCGGCTGGAGGCGTTCGGCCGCATCGACCGCTGCGCCGCCACCAACGTCAACCCGGAGACGGCGGAACGCGATCTGACTTTGCCGCGAAGCCTGCTCGAGGCCTACGGCCATCCGGACTGCGGAATCTATCTACGCGTCGTGACGGGGGGCGAATTGCGCAAGGGCGCCACTGTCGCGCCGGTCTGAAAGCGCCGTCCGGCAAATGGCGGTGGACGTCAGTCGTCAGCGGGCGGCATGGCGGCACTGACCGGCGCTTCGCCGCCATCACCACCACCGGAGCCGTTACCGCCACCATCGTTGTTGCCACCGTCGTTGCCGCTGGCGTCGTTGGCGCGCTGCTCGCCGCCCTGGCGGTCACGGAACGGCCGCCTGCGGCGCCCACGATAACCCCGCTCGCCGCGATCGCCACGGTTCTCGTTGCCCTCGCCGCGATTCTCCGCCGGCTGGCCGCCGTCAAAAGGCTGGTCGTCGCCATTGCCGTTCACATAGGGCTGCGGGTCGTTGGCGCCGTATCCAGGCTGCTGCTGACCGCCGCCCTGCTGCGGACGCGGTGGCTGGCCGCCATACTGGACCGGCTGGCCGCCACCACCCTGATGCTGACCGGGCTGGCGATCACCATACCCGTTGTTGCCGCCACCCTCGTTGCTATCGCCGTCCTCGTCGCCTTCACCGTCACCGTCATCGTCGTTGCGGTAGATCGGCTGCGGCTGCGGCATCTGCGCCTGAGCCGCGGCGAGGATGCGGTAGTAATGCTCGGCGTGCTGGAGATAGTTCTCGGCCGCCACGCGATCGCCCGACGACGTGGCGTCGCGGGAGAGCTGGACGTACTTCTCCGCAATGTGCAGGGCGGTGCCGCGTATCTTGACGTCCCCGCCATTGCTCTCGAACGAGCGGTTGAGCGTGTTGGGGCCCTTGCGGTTGCGCCCGCGCATCCGCTTGTTGTTGTTATTATTGTTGTTCTGCTGTCCTGGTCTCATCGACTTGTCTCTTCATGCAAACGGATTGGTTACGCATAGGACGACATCGCCGTCGCCGCAGGCGATGCGGCAGCGCCTCGATTCGGATACGGACTCCGGCACTGCCGGTCCGCCCTGTGGCCCCTGTCGACGTTGACTCACCCGGTTAAGGTTTCCCCAACGGGAAAGCTCTCGTCAGCCCGATCTGTCCGAACTGAAAATACGGTCCGGACACCCGGACGTGACGAGATCGCGTTCAAACGGTTGGGAGCATGTCTCCCCAGCGCCCGATGCCGCGACCCCACATCCATGCCGATCCGCTATGGATGCTCCCGCCTCTGTACGGCGCCCGGAACGTAGCCGGTTCGCGGCGGATTTCCAAGCGCAATTTTAGGCGGCGCTCCAACGCCCTTACCGCCGGGTCAACACCGCGACCCGCTCGATCCCGGCCAGATCGCGAATGAAGCGGAGCGCAAAACCCTCATGCCCGGCAATGTCCCGGATAGCTGGACCCTGGCCGGCGCCGATCTCGATCAAAGCGGTTCCCTCGCCGGCGAGCACACGACCAAGATCGCGGGCAATCGCACGGATTGCCTCAAGCCCGTCAGGGCCGCCATCAAGCGCGCGCCGCGGATCATGGGCCCGCACTTCCGCGTCCAGGGAACTTATGTCCTCGCCCCTTATGTAGGGTGGGTTGGACAGGATTACATCGGCCCGGCGGATTGCGGCCATCCAATCGCCAACCGCGAACAGCGCCCGGTCGGCCAGCCCGAGACGAGCCGCGTTCTCGCCCGCGGTCGCGATCGCGCCCGGCGAAATGTCGACGCCAACGCCGAGCGCATTGGGGCGTTCTGCCAGCACCGAAAGCAGGATCGCCCCAGTGCCGGTGCCGATGTCGACGATGGTGGCGTGGGTGTCCGGCGCCATGATGCCCAGCGCAGCATCGACCAGCGTCTCCGTCTCCGGTCGCGGAACCAGCGTTTCGGCCGAGAGCATGAACTCGAGACCGTGAAATTCTTTGCGCCCGACGATGCGCGCCACCGGCTCACCGGCCGCACGACGCGCCGCATGGGCCAACGCCAATTCACGCTGCGCTTCGCTGACAGTCTCTTCGTCGCGAAGCGGCACCTCTTGTGGCGCGATTCCCATGGCGTGCCCAACCAGCAGGCGCGCGTCGAGCGCCGGCGTACCGACGTGGCCACGCATTGCAAAAGCCCGCGTCAGCAATCCAGCGATCTCGCGCCGCAGCACACCGACGCGATCCGCTTTCGTTGCGGTGGTCGTGATCACGCCGCGCCTTCGGCCGCCAGCAGGCTCGCCTGATGTTCGGCGGTCAGCGCCTCGATGACCTCGTCGAGCGCTTCGCCGTTGAGCACCTGATCGAGCTTGTAGAGCGTCAGGTTGATGCGGTGGTCCGTCACCCGCCCCTGCGGATAATTGTAAGTGCGGATGCGTTCGGACCGGTCGCCGCTGCCGACCTGCCCGCGACGCGCGGCCGAGCGTTCCGAATCGGCCTTCTGCCGTTCCAGATCGTAGATTCGTGCCGCCAGCATCTGCATGGCCTGGCTGCGGTTCTGATGCTGCGACCGGCCGGTCGAAATAACCACGATGCCGGACGGGATGTGGGTCATGCGGACGGCCGAATCGGTGGTGTTGGCGTGCTGGCCACCGGCGCTGGATGCCCGCATGGTGTCGGTGCGGATGTCCTCCGGCCTGATCTTCACGTCGACATCCTCGGCTTCCGGCAGCACCGCCACGGTCGCCGCCGAAGTGTGGATACGGCCGCTCGCCTCGGTCTCGGGCACGCGCTGCACGCGATGAACGCCCGACTCGAATTTCAGCCGCGCAAAGACGCCGCGCCCGGTGACGCTGGCGATGATCTCCTTGTAGCCGCCGTGCTCGCCGGGGCTCTCCTCCAGCACCTGCACTTTCCAGCGGTGCAGGTCGGCGTAGCGCTGGTACATGCGGAAGAGGTCGCCGGCGAAGATCGCCGCCTCGTCGCCGCCGGTGCCGGCGCGAATCTCCAGGATCGCGTTCTTCTCGTCGGCCTCGTCCTTCGGCAGCAGCAGAAGACGCACCGCTTCGGTCAGCTCGGCTATGCGCTCGTCGAGCCCCTCCCGCTCCTGCTCTGCGAGGCCGGCCATCTCCGGATCGGCGAGCATGAGCTCGAGCCCTTCCCGCTCGGCCTCCGCCGTCTGCAGCGCCACCACCGCGGCGTGCACGGGTTCGAGTTCGGAGCGTTCGCGGGTCAGCTTGACCAGCGTGTCGCGGTCGATCGGACGCGACAGGCGGTCGTCGATTTCCGCCATGCGGGCGACGACGGTGCCGATCTTTTCACGGGGAAGGGTCGTTGCGGGTGGCATGGCTGGATCGTATCACGGGCGGCGGGCGCGGCGCCTGTCGCTAGCGCGGGATGCCTTCGGCATCGGCGAACGCGACAAGCGCGTGGCGGAGGCCGTTCTCGGCGAGTTCGTCATCAAGCAGTTCGTTGAGCCGGCGCGTGATCTTGCCGGCGTCGAGGGCGAGCGTCATCGCCTTGACCGGCCCGATGGCAGCCGCCGACATCGACAGCGACCGATAGCCGAGACCGATCAGCGCCATGGCGCCGAGCGGGTCGCCGGCCAGTTCGCCGCACAGGGTCACCGGCAGCTTGTCGCCGGCGCTCTTTACGATCCCGCGCAGCGCGCGAAGAAACGAACGCGACAGCGGATCGAAGCGGCCGGAGACGCGCGTGTTGCCGCGGTCGCTGGCGGTCATGAACTGCAACAGGTCGTTGGAGCCGACCGAGACGAAATCGACGACACCGGCCAGCGCGTCGAGCTGCCACAGCATCGACGGCACCTCGATCATCGCCCCGAGCATCAACGTTTCCGGTTCGCGATGGCCGTGGCGGCGCATGTGCGCCAGCTCGCGGTCGATGATCGCGCGGGTCTGCTTCACCTCATCGAGCTCGGTCACCATGGGCAGCATGATGCGAAGCTCACGCCCGGCGGCGGCACGCATCAGCGCGCGCAGTTGCAGCCGCAACAGCCCGGGCCGGTCCAGACCCAGCCGGATCGCCCGCCAGCCCATGGCCGGATTCTCCTCGCTGCCGGTCGAAAGGTAGGGCAGCACCTTGTCGCCGCCGATGTCGAGCGTGCGGAACGTCACCGGCCGATCGCCGGCTACCCTGAGCACATCCGCATACAGAAATTTCTGCTCGGACATCTTGGGCATGGTCGCAGCGATCATGAACTGCAGCTCGGTGCGGAACAGACCGATCCCCTCGGCGCCCGACTCGGCAAGATGCGGCAGGTCGACGAGCAGGCCGGCATTCATCAGGAGCCGCACCCGTTGGCCGTCCCGTGTCGTCGCCGGCTTGTCGCGCAGCAGGCGGTACTGCTCCTGCCGCCGCGCGCGGAAGCGGACCTTTTCGGCGTAGGCCGACTCGACATCGGCGTTTGGTCGAAGGTGCACTTCGCCCGCCAACCCGTCGACGATGATGGCATCGCCGTTCTCGACCAGCGCGACGACATTGCCGGCGCGCCCGACGGTGGCGATGCCGAGCGCCCGCGCCACGATGGTGACGTGGCTGGTCGGACCGCCCTCCTCGAGCACCAGGCCGCGGATGCGTTCGCGGTTGTAGTCAAGCAATTCGGCGGCGCCCATGTTGCGGGCCACGATGATCGCGTCCTTGGGCAACTCCTCGCCGCCCGGCCCATGCGGCTTGTTCATCAGCACGCGCAGGAGGCGGTTGGTGAGATCGTCGAAGTCGTGCAGCCGGTCGCGCAGGAACGGCGTCGTCTGCCGCTGCAGCCGGGCGCGCATGTCGCTCTGCACCTTCTCCACCGCCGCTTCCGCCGACAGCCCGTTGCGGATCGCTTCGTGCATGCGCCTGACCCAGCCGCGATCGTGGGCGAACATGCGATAGGCTTCCAGCACGTCGCGATGCTCACCGGTTGCGGCGATATCATCGCGCGACAGCATGTCGTCGACGAACAGGCGGAGACTGGCGATCGCCTCGTCGAGCCGCTGCGATTCCTGATCGGCGTCCTCGCCGATCAGCGCCGTGACGACGACGCGCGGCTCGTGCAGGACGGCGTGACCAAGGCCGACCCCTTCGCACAGGCCGAGGCCGGAGATCGTCATCGAGCGCTTGAGGTCAAGCGAGGTGCCCGGGCGGCCAAGGCCGGAGAGCTCGCCGACCGCGATCATCTCGGCGAGCACCATGGCGGTGGTCTGGAGCGCCTCGACCTCTTCCTCGTGGTAGGTGCGATGCGATTTGTTCTGGACGACCAGAACGCCGAGCGTGCCGCCGGCGCGCAGCACCGGCACACCGAGGAAGGCGTTGTAAATCTCTTCGCCCGTCTCCGGCAGGTATTGGAAGGCCGGGTGCTCCTGGGCGTCGGGCAGGTTCAGCGGCCGCGCCTGCTCCGCGATCGTGCCGACCAGGCCCTGGCCGATGCGCAGCGAGGCGTGGTGGACCGCTTCACGCTTCAGACCTTCGGTGGCGTATAGTTCCAGAACGCCGTCGGAATGCAGGACATAGACCGAGCACACCTCGGCCACCATGTTGGCCGCGATTTGCGTCACGATCTTGTCGAGCCGGGCTTGCGCGCTGATCGGCTCCGCCATGATCTCGCGCAGGCGGCGGAGCAGGACGCGCGGCCCAGCGGGTGATGGCCCCCGCATGATCCGCTATCCTCGGGATGTTTCGGCCCTTTGCGTTTGGCCGCTTTAGTGTGGCCCGCCGGCTGTTCCGGCGCGCCCGAAAGCGCCGGTCAGTGGTTGTCGAGCCCGTATAGCGAATGCAAAGTCCGTACCGCAAGCTCGGTGTAGGGCGCGTCGATCAATACCGATATCTTGATTTCCGATGTCGTGATCGCCCGGATGTTGATGCCCCGGCCGGCGAGCGCCTGGAAGCACTCCGCCGCGACCCCGGCATGGCTGCGCATCCCGATGCCGATCACCGAGATCTTGGCGACGTCGGTCGAGCCCTGGAGGACCTGATAGCCGATCTCGGCGCGCGCGTTCTCCAGAACCCTGAGGGAACGGTCGTAATCGGCGGTCGGCACCGTGAAGGTCAGGTCAGTAAGAGTACCGTCCTCCGACACGTTCTGAACGATCATGTCGACATTGATGCTGGCGCCGGCGAGCGGCCCGAAGACCGCCGCGGCGACGCCCGGCTTGTCGGCGACCCGCCGGAGCGAAATCTGGGCTTCGTCCTTGGAATAGGCGATGCCACTGACGATCTTCTTTTCCACGATTTCGTCCTCGTCGCAGATGAGAGTGCCCGGCGGGCTGTTGGCGTTGGCGAGTTCCGGCGCCTCCGGATCGTCGAAGCTCGAACGCACGAAGGTTCGCACGCCGTGCACCATCGCAAGTTCGACCGAGCGCACCTGCAGCACCTTGGCGCCGAGCGACGCCATTTCCAGCATCTCTTCGTAAGAGATACGTGACAGTCGCTGCGCCTTGGGCACGATGCGCGGATCGGTCGTGTAGACGCCGTCCACGTCGGTGTAGATGTCGCAGCGGTCGGCGCCGAGCGCGGCGGCGAGCGCCACGGCGCTGGTGTCGGAACCGCCACGGCCGAGCGTGGCGACGCGGTTGTCGGGCGCAATGCCCTGAAAGCCGGAGACTACCGCAACCTGCCCCTGACCGAGCCGTTCGATGAGGCGCGTGCCGTCGATATCGACGATGCGCGCGGCGCCGTGCGCCGAATCGGTATTGATCGGTACCTGCCAGCCCTGCCAGGAGCGCGCGTTCACGCCGATTTCCTGGAGCGCGATGGCGACAAGGCCCGACGTGATCTGTTCGCCCGCCGCCACCACCGTGTCGTATTCGCGGGCGTCGTGAAGCAAGGAAATCTCGCGTGTCCAAGTGACCAGCTGGTTGGTGGTGCCCGCCATGGCGGAAACGACAACGGCGACCTGGTGGCCGGCGTCGACCTCGCGCTTGACGTGCCGGGCGACGTTCCTGATGCGCGGCATATCGGCGAGCGACGTGCCGCCGAACTTCATGACCAGACGCGCCATTGTTCTCCCGCTGCCGGTTCTTGCGCCCGGCTCCCCGAAAAGGCGCGCTTTCATAGCCATTTGCCCGGACGGTCGCAACAAGCCGGCCCCTGGGCTACAATTGCGGCATGAATCCACCGTCCGCCTCGACTATCGACCCCACCGAAATCGCCCGCTTTTCGGCGATGGCGAGCAAATGGTGGGATGCCGACGGCCCCATGCGTCCCCTCCACAGGCTGAACCCGCTGCGGCTTGCGTGGATCAAGGAGCAGATCTGCGCGCGTTTCGGCCGCGATGCGCGCTCCGCCAAGGCGCTCGCCGACCTGCGCATTCTCGACGTCGGCTGCGGCGCCGGCCTTGTCACCGAGCCCCTCGCGCGGATGGGCGCCACTGTCGTCGGCGTCGATCCGTCGGCCGAAAACATCGCCGCCGCCAGGCTCCATGCGGCGGAAAGCGGGCTCACAATCGATTATCGGGCGGCAACGGTCGAGGATCTCGCCGCCGCCGGCGAGCGCTTCGACGTGGTGCTGGCGCTGGAAGTCGTCGAGCATGTAACCGACGTCGCGGCCTTCGTGGCTGCCTGCGGCGCGGCGGTCGCGCCGGATGGGTTGATGGTCGCCTCGACCATCAACCGCACCATGAAGGCCTACCTGCTTGCCATCGTCGGCGTCGAATACGTGCTGCGCTGGCTGCCGCGTGGTACCCACACCTACGAGAAGCTGGTGACGCCCGACGAACTGCGCGCCGCCTTCCGGGATGCCGGGCTCCTGCCCGGCGCCGCCACCGGCGTCATGTATGTGCCGGTCGCCGATCGCTTCCGGCTCACCAGCGACATGGACGTCAACTACATGATGGCGGCCGAGAAGCCCGCCGGCTGAGGCGAACGGCCGTCTTGCCGACCTTCCCTGCCAAGGCTATAGCCCGCCCATGCTGGATCACCTGAAGGCAAACAATCGCGCCTGGGCCGAGCGGAAGGTCGCCGCCGACTTCGGATTCTTCAAGCGGCTCGAGCGCCAGCAGGCGCCGGAATATCTGTGGATCGGATGTTCCGACAGCCGCGTGCCCGCAAACGAGATCGTCGACCTCGACCCCGGCGAATTGTTCGTCCACCGCAACGTCGCCAACCTCGCCCCGCCGCAGGACGCCAACTATCTCTCGGTGCTGCAGTTCGCCGTCGACGTCATCAAGGTCAGGCACATCATGGTCGTCGGCCATTATGGCTGCGGCGGTGTGGCGGCGGCGGTCGACGGCAAGCGTCGTGGCCTGGTCGACCACTGGCTGCATCCCATTCGCGAGGTCTATCACGAGCATCATCACGAGCTTGACGCGATGCTCGATCAGGACACACGCCTCAACCGGCTGTGCGAACTCAACGTCATCCGGCAGGTCAGGAACGTTGCCTCGGATGTGTTCGTGCAGGACGCCTGGGCGCGCGGCCAGAGCATCAGCGTCCATGGCTGGGTCTACGCACTGTCGGACGGCCTGATAAAGGACCTCAACGTCACCGTCAGGCAGCCCGAGGACGTCGTCCGGCTGGGCTAGTTGTGGTCCTCGGGCAGCGGCGGCAGGGGCAGGAACCCGATCCCTTCCTCGGCCAGCGCCTTTGCCTCGTCGCTTGACGCCTCGCCATAGATGCCGCGCGGCTCCACCTCGTCATAGTGGATCTTGCGCGCCTCCTCGGCGAAGCGGTTGCCGACATAATCGGCGTTTTCGGTCACCTGCTTGCGCAGATGCTGCAATGCCTCGCGCAAGGCCACCTGACGCGGATCCGGCGCGGCGAGCGTGACCGTCGCCTCCTTGTCAGCTCGTCTGGCCCTTCTTCCTGGTGCCGCTCACTGCCGGCGCCATCAGCGCCTTTTCCACGCGGGTCTGGCCGCACATCGGGCAGGCAACTTCGTCCGCCCCGAGCGCGCGGTCATAATCGGCGATCGAACGAAACCACATCTCGAATTCGTGGTCGTCGGAGCAGCGGAGCGTGTAGCGGATCATTCAGGAGGCCGACTTCAATTCCGTCACCGGAACCGCGGGCGGTGTGAACGCGCGCTCGTTGGCGAGCGCCGGAATGCGCTGCCGCGCGGTGACGCTGGCCTGCGGGTCGATCTCGGCGACGATGATGCCGGGCTCCCGTTCGGCTTCCGCGACGATCTTGCCCCACGGATCGACGATCATCGAATGACCGTAGGTCTCGCGGCCGTCCTCGTGGCTTCCGCCCTGTGCCGCCGCGATCACCCACGAGCCGGTCTCGATCGCCCGCGCCCGCAAGAGCACGTGCCAATGCGCCTCGCCGGTGGTGCGCGTGAACGCCGCCGGCACCGCCAGCACCTCGGCGCCCGCATGCGCCAGCGCACGATAGAGCTGCGGGAAGCGCACGTCATAGCAAACGGTCAGCCCGAGCCGCGTCCACGGCAGGTCGGCCACGACCGCGGCACTGCCCGGTCGGTAGAGGCGCGACTCGCGATAGCTCTCGCCGCCGGCGAGGTCGACGTCGAACATGTGGATCTTGTCGTAGCGCGCAACGATGCCGCCGTCCGGTCCGATCAGGAAGCCGCGATTGGCAACGCCGTCCTCGCCGAGCTTGATCGCCATCGAACCGATGTGGAGGTGAATGCCAAGTTCCCTGGCAAGCGCACGGAAGCGGACAAGCGACGGGTCGCTGGCCTCGGGCGCGATCGCCGCCAGCAGCCGCGCGCGGTCGCGATCGAGGATGGTCGTCATCTCCGGCGTCAGCACGTACTCGGCGCCGGCCGCGACGGCCTCGCGGATCATCTTCTCCGCGGCATCGACGTTGGCGTCGACGGAGATACCGGTGCGCATCTGCACGGCGGCCGCCTTGAAGGTCGTCATGCCGCGCTCCTGCCGCCGGCGAGCGCCTTGTCCAAAGCGCCGCTCCGCTCCCACTGCGCCAGCTCGGTGTAACCCCCGACATGGACGTCGCCGATGAAAATCTGCGGGAACGTGTAGCCGCCGGCGCTGCGCTGGATCATCTCCGCCCGCACCTCCGGCCGGCCGGTGGCATCGTGCTCGCGGTAGACGACGCCCTTGCTGTCCAGCAGCCGGCGCGCCATCGAACAGTACCCGCAGAACTGACGGGTGTAGATCACCACCGGCGGCATCTGCGGTTGTTCGGAATCCGTGCTCATGACGTCCATATGTCGGTCAAATTCCGCCTTTGACAACCCGCGCGAACACCAGGACGTCGACCGCCGATGCCCCGGAGCGCAGTAGCGCCCGCGTCGCGGCCCGCACCGTCGCGCCGGTCGTGTAGACGTCGTCGACCAGCAGCACCCGCCTTCCCGCCACATCCGGCTTCCTCTCCGCCGGCACGCGGAAGGCGCCACGCACGTTGCGGTCGCGTTCGTCGGCCGAAAGGCCGACCTGCTGTGCCGTTGCCCGCACGCGGACAAGGGCGCCAGCGGCCAGCGGCCGGCGAATCCGTTCCGCTACGCTGCGCGCCAGCAACGCCGACTGATTGTAGCGCCGCCACCATAGCCGCCGGCGATGGAGCGGCACCGGCACCACCACGTCTGTATCCGCGATCACCTCCGCCCCGGCGCGCGCCATCCACTCCGCCATCCAGCGGGCAAGGTCGAGCCGGTCGCGATATTTCAGCCCATGCACCAGCCGCCGCGCCACATCGTCGAAGACCGCCACCGCCCGGCAACGATCGAAGGGCGGCGGTTCGGCGATGGCTTCCGCCGACAGGGCGCCAGCGCCGAGATCGTAGGCGAACGGGATGCCCAGGCGCGCGCAATAAGGCCGCTCGATCGGTTTCAGGCGCGACCAGCACGAAGGGCACAAGGTTCCCAACTCCGCCACCGGCGCATGACAGGAAAGGCACTGCGGCGGCAGCGCAATGTCGGCCAGGCGCCGGCCGAACGCGCCGGCAGCCGCCATCGCCCGCGCCGCCAGCGGCGTCGCCACGGACTCTTCGAGCAGGCTGTCGTCTGCGCTCCCCATCGCCTGTGAGATTACCGCCGGACGCGGCCGGGCGCCACGGCCTCGCGCCTTTTGACGCGGATGCCGCCCGACCCCATAACCGGGACACCATGAGCGGACCGCCCCGTATCTTCGACCATGAATTGCGCGATCGCCGCCGCCGGCGCGCGCTGGCCGCGCCAGTTGCCGGCGCCGATTTCCTGTTTCGCGCCGCCGCCGAGGACATGGCCGACAGGCTGGCGGCCGTGCAGCGGCGCTTCGGGCTCGGCGCCGAGATCGGCAGTCCGCAGCCGTTCCTCGCGGCGACGGGCCAGGTGGATCGCGTTGTCCGCCTCGACCGGCTTGCCGAAACGCACCCCGATGTCGTCGGCGACGTCGAGTTCCTGCCGTTCGCCCCGGCCAGCCTCGACCTCGCGGCCTCGATCCTTTCGCTGCACTGGGTGGACGACCTGCCCGGCGCTCTCGCCCAGACGCGACGCGCACTGAAGCCGGACGGCCTTCTGCTGGCGGCGCTTCTGGGCGGCGATACGCTGATCGAACTGCGCGAATCGCTCGCCGCCGCCGAAGCCGAGATCACCGGCGGCGCGTCGCCCCGGGTCGCGCCATTCAGCGACCTGCGCACCGCCGGCGCGCTGCTCCAGCGTGCCGGCTTCGCCCTGCCGGTGATCGACCAGGACCGCCATACGGTGCGCTACGAGTCGGCGCTCCACCTGATGCGCGACCTTCGCGCCATGGGCGCCACCAATGTCCTGAACGAGCGCAGCCGCAAGCCGTTGCGCCGTGCCATGTTAATGCGGGCGGTGGAAGTTTACGCCGAGCGTTTCGCCGATGCCGACGGGCGCGTGCGCGCAACCTTCGACGTCATTTCGCTATCGGGATGGGCGCCGCACGAGAGCCAGCAGAAGCCGCTGCGGCCGGGCAGCGCGAGCATGCGGCTCGCCGATGCGCTGGGCACCGTCGAGCGTCCGACAGGCGAGAAGCCCGGCGGCTGACCGCTACTTGTCGAGCATTTCCAGGATGTGGGCGATGTCGTCCGGCTTGTCCTGAGCCGGCTTGGCGATGGAGCCGGTCATGACCGGATCGATCGTGTCGGCCTTGCTGATCGCGGTCGCCGGATCGCGTGCGGTCAGGCCACCGAAGAGAATGGCAGCGACGCCCACCAGCGCAATCGCGATCGGCATGATGGTGGCAAGGCGGACGCGCGCCGGCCCGCTGTCGGCCCGGCCCATCGGCGGCAGGATCGCATCATCGGGATAACGGACGGACATGATCGTTCCCTCGAACTCGCCCCCCGGCGTGTTGCTGAGGGCAGTGTCGGCGGAAACTATAAAAGATCGATTAAAACCGGGATCAGCGGCAGGTCCGCGGGTGGCATCCTGTAGTCGCGAAGGTCCCTGGCGCGCACCCATTTCAGGGCCTGCCCCTCGCGCCCCTGAACCGTGCCCTGCCACTTGCGGCAAACGTAGAGCGGCATCAGCAGATGGAAGTGCTCATAGGCATGGCTGGCGAAGGACAAGGGCGCCAGACACGCCGCCGACACGTCGATACCGAGTTCCTCGTTGAGCTCGCGGATCAGCGACTGCTCCGGCGTCTCGCCATGCTCGATCTTGCCGCCGGGAAACTCCCAATAGCCCTCCAGCGCCTTTCCAGGGGGACGCTGGGTGATCAGCACGCGCCCGTCGGCGTCGATCAGCGCGCAGGCCGAAACCAGAATGACGGGATTGGTTTCGCAGCGGTCGCACATGGCCGATGCGCCGCTCAGCTCCGGTAGTCGCCGTTGATGGCGACGTATTCCTTGGTGAGGTCGCAGGTCCACACCGTATCGCTGCCGGTGCCGATGCCGAGATCGACGGTGATGACGATGTCCTGCTTCTTCATCTCGGCGGAGGCGGCTTCCTCCGAATAGGCGGGATCGCGCTCGCCTTTCACGGCAACACGGATGTCGCCGAACCAGATCGCCAGCTTGTCGCGCTCGGCCGGCTCGCCGGCCTTGCCGACGGCCATCACGATCCGCCCCCAATTGGCGTCCTCGCCGGCAACTGCCGTTTTGACCAGCGGCGAATTGGCGATCGACATGCCGACACGCCGCGCCGATTTCTTCGACTTCGCCCGCTTGATCCTGATCTCGACGAACTTGCGCGCGCCTTCGCCGTCGCGAACGACCTGATGGGCAAGGTCGCGCAGAACCTCGTTGAGCGCGGCGCGGAACGGCGCCAGCCGCCGGTCGCGCGGATCGTCGATGCGCGGCGCTTGCCTTGCGGCGCCGGTGGCGAACAGCAGCAGCGTGTCCGAGGTGGACGTGTCGCTGTCGACCGTGACCGCATTGAACGTGTCGACCACGCCCTTGCCGAGCAGCGCCTGCAGCACCGGCGCCGCGATCGGCGCGTCGGTGACGACGAAGGAGAGCATGGTCGCCATGTCCGGCGCGATCATGCCGGCGCCCTTGGCGATGCCGTTGATGGTCACCATGGCGTCGCCGAGCATCGCCTGGCGGGTCGCACCCTTTGGATAGGTGTCCGTGGTCATGATCGCCGCGGCGGCCTCGTGCCACGGCTCGGGCTTCGCCCGCTGCGCCGTATGGATCAGCACGTTGTCGAACTTCGCGGCATCCAGCGGCTCGCCGATCACGCCGGTCGAGGCGAGATAGACCTGCCTGGCCGGACAACCCACGATCTCCGCCACCATGGCGGCCGACAGGCGTGTGGTTTCCCGGCCGCGCTTGCCGGTGAACGCATTGGCGTTGCCGGAATTGACCAGCAGGGCCCGCGCCTTGCCACTGGCCAGCGCCGCCTTGCACCACTCGACCGGCGCCGAGGGGCATTTCGATTGCGTGAACACGCCGGCGACTTCGGTGCCCTTGTCGAAGAGCATGAGCAGAACGTCGCGGCGGTTCTTGTGCTTGATGCCAGCCTCGGCGGTGGCGAAACGCACCCCGCCGATGGCCGGCAGCGCCGGAAACGCGGCCGGCGCCAGCGGCGATACGGTGACCACGCCCCCGACCCCCGTCAGATCACTTCGCCGGAGGGGTCGCCGGTGCCGGCGTTGCCGGCGCGGCGTCGCCGGCCGGCTTCTCCGGCTGGACGATCTCGATCGTGGCCTTGGAACGCAGGTCGTCCATGGTCGAGGTGAACAGTTCGGCGATCATGGCCTCGCGCAGGGCTTGCGCGCGTTCCTCGAAGGTCGGCGGCGGCTCCTTGCGGGTCGCCTCGACCTTGATGACGTGCCAGCCGAATTCCGACTGGATCGGCGTCTTGGTGTAGGTGCCGACCGGCGTCGCCACCACGGCGTCGCCGAACGGCTTGACCATCTGCGCCGGACTGAAGAAGCCGAGCTCGCCTCCATTGGCGCCGGAACCGGTATCCAGCGACTTCTCCTTGGCGATGGCGGCGAAGTCGCCGCCCTTGTCGAGATCGGCGATGATCGCCTTGGCCTCGTCCTCGGTCTTCACCAGGATGTGACTGGCCTGGTACTGATCGCCGGGCACGAACTTGGCGAGTTCCTCGTCGAAGCGCTTGTGGACCGCCTCCTCGGTGATCGGGGCGACCACCTTGGCCCTGATGAATTCCAGGCGCAGCGCCCGATCCACGACCTGCTGCATCCGCTTGGCGGCGGCGGGATCCTTGTCGAGCGATTCCGCTTTCGCGGCTGCGGACGCGAGCTTGATCTCGATCAGCAGATCGACGATCCGGCTCCGCCACTGGTCGCGCGGCACCTGGGCCAGCTGCTGTTGGAAGTCCTGGGCGGCCTGGGCGACGTCGCCCTCCGTGATGACTTCACCGTTAACACGGGCAGCGACGGCGTTGGCCGGATCGTCCTGGGCAATCGCCGCCCCCGCGAAGACGGTCAGCAGGGTGGCGAGCGCAGCGGCGGCTCCGCCGCGCCGTATTCTGGCTTTGACGGTCATGAAAATCTTCCGTTTGGGTTGATCGGGAGCCCCTTCAGGGCCTGCATTGCGGCCACCAAAAGGGGGCGCGGCATCACCGGCCGCGCCGTTGACATCGAATATCCCCCCTCTTATCTGTCTCCACGCTTGGCGTCCAGAACGCTTTGAATCCTGAGCGCTGACGGCGGTTTCGCAGCCGGCGTTTCGCGGGGTTGCGTCGTCGGCACCTGCGCTGGCGCCTTGCCTCGCTCGGGGCACCTGAAAGCTCAAGGATTTTAGCTACATGGCCGGTCTTGCCAGCATTGCCCGCAAGGTTTTTGGATCGTCGAACGACCGTCGTCTCAAGACCTACGCACCCAAGGTCGCGGCGATCAACGCCCTCGAACCAGAACTCGAAGCCCTCTCCGACGACGCCCTGCGCGCCCGCACCGACGATTTCCGCCGGCAGATTGCCGAAGGCGTCGATCTCGACAAGCTCCTCGTCCCGGCCTTCGCCACCGTCCGCGAAGCCGGCAAACGCACCCTCGGCCAGCGCCATTTCGACGTCCAGCTGATCGGCGGCATGGTGCTGCACGACGGGGCCATCGCCGAGATGAAGACCGGCGAGGGCAAGACCCTGGTCGCGACGCTGGCGGTCTACCTCAATGCGCTGGCCGGCAAGGGCGTCCACGTCGTCACGGTCAACGACTATCTGGCCAGCCGCGACGCCGAGTGGATGGGCCAGATCTACAAGTTCCTCGGCATGTCGGTCGGCGTCATCGTCCACGGCCTCGACGACGACCAGCGCCGCCAAGCGTATGCCGCCGACATCACATACGGCACCAACAACGAATACGGCTTCGACTATCTCCGCGACAACATGAAGTACGACCTCGCGGCGATGGTCCAGCGCCCCCACCACTACGCCATCGTCGACGAGGTCGACTCGATCCTGGTGGACGAGGCGCGCACGCCGCTGATCATTTCCGGCCCGCTCGACGACCGCTCCGAGCTCTACAACAACATCGACACGTTCATTCCGCAGTTGACCGAGGAAGACTACGAGGTCGACGAGAAGCAGCGCACCGCTTCCTTCACCGAGGCCGGCAACGTCAAGCTCGAGAAGCTGCTCGCCTCCGCCGGCCTGCTCAAGGGCGACGCGCTCTACGACATCGAGAACGTCACCGTCGTCCATCACGTCCAGCAGGCGCTGCGCGCCCACCGCCTGTTCGAGCGCGACAAGGACTACATCGTGCGCAACGGCGAGGTCGTGATCATCGATGAGTTCACCGGCCGCATGATGCCCGGCCGGCGCTATTCGGAAGGTCTGCACCAGGCGCTCGAGGCCAAGGAACACCAGCCGATCCAGCCAGAGAACCAGACGCTCGCCTCGATCACCTTCCAGAACTACTTCCGCATGTACGAAAAGCTCGCCGGCATGACCGGCACGGCGTCGACGGAGGCGGAGGAGTTCGGCGACATCTACGGCCTCGAAGTCATCGAGATCCCCACCAACCGGCCGATGGTGCGCATCGACGACCACGACGAGGTCTATCGGACGGCGGACGAGAAATACAAGGCGATCATCACGCTCATCAAGGACGCGCGCGAGCGCGGCCAGCCAATCCTCGTCGGCACCACGTCCATCGGCAAGTCGGAAATCCTCGCCGAGATGCTGCAGAAGGAAAAGGTGCCGCATCAGGTGCTGAACGCCCGCTACCACGAACAGGAAGCGTTCATCATCGCCCAGGCCGGCGTCCCCGGCGCCGTCACGATCGCCACCAACATGGCCGGCCGCGGCACCGACATCCAGCTCGGCGGCAATCTCGACATGCGCGTCCAGCAGGAGCTGGCGGACGTGCCCGAGGGACCGGAGCGCGAGCGCCGTATCGCGGAGATCCGCGCCGAGATCGAGAAGTTCAGGCAGCAGGCGCTGGCCTCCGGCGGCCTCTACGTGCTCGGCACTGAACGCCACGAGAGCCGCCGCATCGACAACCAGTTGCGTGGCCGCTCGGGCCGCCAGGGCGATCCCGGCAATTCCAAGTTCTTCCTGTCGCTTCAGGACGACCTGATGCGCATCTTCGGCTCCGAGCGCATGGACGGCATGCTGCAGAAGCTCGGACTCGAGGAAGGCGAGGCCATCATCCACCCCTGGATCAACCGGGCGCTGGAGAAGGCCCAGCAGAAGGTCGAGGCGCGCAACTTCGACATCCGCAAGAACCTGCTCAAATACGACGACGTGATGAACGATCAGCGCAAGGTCATCTTCGACCAACGCGTCGACCTCATGTCGCAGGAGGTTGTGACCGAGACCGTCGCTGAGATGCGCCACGAGATCATCGACGCGCTGGTCACCCGGCATATCCCCGAGAAGGCCTATCCCGAGCAGTGGGATACCGCCGGCCTGCATGACGAACTACACGACATCCTCGCCCTCGACCTGCCGATCGCCGACTGGGCGAAGGAAGAAGGCATCGCCGACGAAGAGGTGCGCGAGCGCGTGACCCGCGCCGCCGACGAACTGGCGGCGTCACGCACCGCGCGCTTCACGCCGGACGTGATGCGCCAGATCGAGAAGGCGGTGCTGCTGCAAACCCTCGATCATCTCTGGCGCGAGCATCTGATCACCCTCGACCATCTCCGTCAGGTCGTCGGCTTCCGCGGCTACGCCCAGCGCGATCCGCTGAACGAATACAAGTCGGAATCATTCGAGCATTTCCAGACCATGCTGACGCGCCTGCGCGAGGCCGTGACCCGGCAGATGATGCATGTCGAGCTGGTCCAGCGACCGCCGCCCCTGGCGCCGGAGGGTGACATCGAGGCGCTCCAGGCGACCCACGTCGACCTGGACACCGGCGAGAACGAGATGGCGGCCGACGATACCGCCGCCGTCTCAGGCGGATTTCAGGCGGCTCCGGTGCGCCGCACGTCGGCGCAGATCGATCCGCAAAATCCCGCGACCTGGGGCAAGGTCCAGCGCAACGCGCCCTGCCCTTGCGGCTCCGGCAAGAAGTACAAGCACTGCCACGGCCGCTTCGCCTGACGGCGCGGCACGCCTGATCTTGTGCGGAGACTGACTGCGCGCAGTCCGGCCTAGCCGGACGGTTCGCCCGCGGCACCGGGATCGTCGTCGCCCGGCCACAGGAACTGCTTTTTCACGAACGTCCCGACCGGCGGGCTTTGCGGCGTCACGGCTGGCGTGATCTTGCCGGTGTCGGCAGTCGTCGTGGCGGCCGGCAGTGGCGGCGGCTCGGCAGTCCGCGGCTCGGCCGGCATCACCTTCATCGCCGTCGGCGGCGCGACGGTGGCCGTCTTTGACGGCGCGTTGGAGGCGACGTCGGGAGGCGCCACCTTGGGCTTCGGCACCGGTGACGCCTTGGCCGCCATCGGTGGCGGCGCGGCCGGTGCTGGCGCGGCCCGCGTGATGGTCACGTCGGACTGCGGCGGCTCCGGCGGCGCAATGGTGTTCAGCAACCGCGTGATGATCGACGGGTTGGCGGCCCGCTCCGCCGCCCGGCGCTCTTCTTCCGCCTTCCGCTCAGCGGCAATCTGCTGTTGCGTCGCCTCATCCGCCGCCTTCTGCTCGAGCGCGGCGACCGCCTTGGCCATGCTGGCGTCGTCCTGGGCCTGCTTCTGCTGAAGCGCGGCAGTCAGGTTCGCCGGTACCGTGTAAGCCGGACAAGCGGCTGACGCATTGAACGTGGCGCTGCCCGCGTCGGCATTGAACACATAGTGACGGTCGCAAACATCCACCTTGGGCGCCCTGTGGGTCAACTCGAAGGTGTCGTAGCCGACCTTCAGCATCTTCCAGAAATCCATGTTCGGATTGTCGCGATGCTTCGCCAGGTTTTCCGGCGTCATCCGGAACGGATACGCCTGTATCTGGAACGACCTCTGGCCGCCGCGGAAGGAATCGCGCGCCAGCGCGAAGATCTCGCCGGCGTCCGCATCGGTCATCGAATAGCACCCCGACGACGAACAGGCGCCGTGCACCATCAGGTTGCTGCCGGTCCGGCCCAGCGAGCGGTCATAGGCGTTGGGGTAGCCGATGTTGAACGACAGGTAATAGCTGGAGTTCGGATTCATCTGCGCCGGCGTCACCGTGTAGAAGCCTTCCGGCGCCTGACGGTCGCCTTCCGCTTTCTTGGGTCCGAGCGCGCCCGACCATTTGCAGATCGAATAGGTCGTGAGCAGGCCGAACTGGCCGTCGGCGCGCTCCTTCCAGATCTCCATCTCCGACTCTTCCTTGAAGATGCGGACGAGGATCTGCGACGTCTCCTTCATGCCAAGCTGGCCCATCTTGGCCTTGAGCACGGCCGGGATGGGTTTCTGGGCTTTCGGGATGCTTGACGCGGTGCAGCCCGCCAGCGCGAACAGCACCACGGCAAGGCCAGCAACAACGCGTAACGCAGCCGTCGGGAATGGTCGAACCGCCATTCACGCTCCTTCCGGAACCCCTCGCCGCCCGTCGGCTTAGACCGGGATTCTCATAATCCTGTCAACCTTGACGAGGCGTTACCAGTGGCCCCGGCGCTCACTTTCGCGCGAGCCGGGCCACTGTCCCGCCGCCATGTGGCAACCGCATGGCATGCGGGTTGCCTTTCCCGCCCGCTCACTTTCTGGCTTCATTGCGTGCATGAACGAACCGAGCACGATCACCTTGCAGGAGATCACCGCCGGGACCGTACGGTCCGTGTGCGCCCTCGACGTGGCTGTCGAGCAACGCGGCTATGTCGCTGCGAACGCAATCTCGCTGGCCGAAGCCAATTTCAACCCGGGAGCATGGTTCAGGGCGATCTGCCTGAATGACACGCCGATCGGATTCGTCATGCTGCGCGATCCCTCGATCCCCGGGGCCGCAGCGAAAGGCCTCGCACCCGGTGAAATCGGTCTGTGGCGGCTGATGATCGACCGCAATCACCAGCATCGCGGCCACGGCCGCCGCGCCCTGGATCTCGTGCGCGACCTCTCCAGCCACCGGCAGTTCCGTCGTCTGGTATCGAGCTACGTGCCCGGTGCGCACGGCCCGGAGGCCTTCTATCTGAACTACGGCTTCACAAAGACTGGAAAGCTGCGCAACGGCGGGCAGGAAGTGGAGATCGCCCTCGCGCTCTGAAATCAGAGCCCTCGTCCAATAGCCAGATACTTCTCCCGCCGCTGGCGGCGGATTTCCTCGGGCGGCAGGTTGTCGAGCGAATCGAGCGCCTCGGCGATGGCCTCGCCCGTGGCCTTGATGGTCGCCTCGGGCTCGCGATGCGCCCCGCCAACCGGCTCGGCGATGATCCGGTCGATCACGCCGAATTTATGCAGATCCTCCGCCGTGATTTTCATGCCGGTGGCGGCATCCTGCGCCCTGCTCGAATCGTGCCACAGGATAGAGGCGGCGCCTTCCGGCGAAATCACCGTGTAGATCGAGTGCTCCAGCATCATCACCTTGTTGGCGGTCGCGATGGCGATGGCGCCGCCCGAGCCGCCCTCGCCGATGACCACGGCAACGTTGGGCACGCCGAGATTGACGCAGGCCTCGGTCGAGCGCGCGATGGCTTCCGCCTGGCCGCGCTCTTCCGCATCGAGGCCGGGATAGGCGCCGGCGGTATCGACCAGCGCCACGACCGGCAGACCGAAGCGGTCGGCAAGCGCCATGATGCGCACCGCCTTGCGGTAGCCCTCGGGCCGCGCCATGCCGAAATTGTGCTTGAGGCGGCTCTCGGTATCGTTGCCCTTCTCGTGGCCGATGAGCGCCACCCGCTTGCCGCGGAAGAAGCCAAGCCCGGCGACGATGGCGGCGTCCTCGCCGAATTTTCGGTCGCCGGCGAGCGGCGTGAAATCCTCGATCAGCAGCCGGGCATAGTCGCTGGTGTGCGGCCGGTCGGGATGGCGGGCGACCTGGGTCTTCTGCCATGGCGTCAGCTTGCCGTAGATCTCGCCCAGCGCCTGCGCTGCCTTGGCCTCGAGCCGGGCGATTTCCTCGCCGATGGCGACCGCGTCGCCCGCTTTCTCGAGCGAGCGCAATTCCTGCACCTTGCCCTGCAAATCGGCGACTGGCTTTTCGAAATCGAGGTAGCTTCGCATCCGGTCTCGCGAGCAAATGGCTAGGTCCGCCTCGCGGGCGCCCTGGCCGGCGAAAAGCGGCGGCAACCTGACGGTAGCGCGTGCGAGTGTCAAGCAACGACGCCGTCGGGCAGCCTAGATCGCTGCGCTTTCAAAAACTTTGCGAACGGCCGCCCGCCTCATTCCTCGTCCCGCGCCAGCGGATGGTGCTCGACCACCAGCGTGCGCAGGCGTTCCTCCAGAACGTGAGTATAGATTTGCGTGGTCGATATGTCTGCGTGGCCGAGAAGCTGCTGGACCACGCGGAGATCGGCGCCATTCTGCAAAAGATGGCTGGCGAAGGCGTGGCGCAGAACGTGCGGCGACACCTTCGCCGCCGCAATGCCGCTGCGGGCCGCGAGGTCCTTGAGATCGCGCGCGAAGGCCTGACGGGTGAGATGGCCGCTGTCGCCGAATGACGGAAACAGCCACGGCGACTCGCCGGCACCTGCGGCCGTCACCGCCCCGCGATAGGCGGCGACCGCCTCCCGCGCCTTCTCGGTCAACGGCACGATGCGCTCGTGCCCGCCCTTGCCGCGCACGGTCAGGTAGCGCACGTCCTTGCGCATGGCGGCCGCCTTGAGCGACACCAGTTCCGACACCCTGAGACCGGTCGCATAGAGCATCTCGACGAGGGCAAACAGGCGCAGCGCCCGCAGCCGTTCGGCATCGCTGCCGGTCGCAGACGACGCCTCCTCGCGCGCCCGGTCGAGCAGTCGCGTCACCGCCGCCTCGGCGAGCACCGTCGGCAGGCGCGCCGGCTTGCGCGGCCCATCGATGACGCCGGTCGGATCGTCCCCGCGCAAACCCTCGCTGACCAGGAAGCGGTGCATCTGGCGAAGTGCCGACAGGCGGCGCGCCGCGGAGGTCGCCGCGAACCCGCGCGTATCGAGATCGTCGAGATAGGCGCGCACCGCCTCGACCCCGGCGCGCTCGAACCCGGTGCCGCGGCGCGCGAGGAAACGGCCATAATCCTCCAGGTCGCGACGATAGGAGGCGAGCGTGTTCAGCGCCGCGCCACGCTCCGCGCTCATCATTTCGAGAAAGGCCTCGACGTGATGGCCGCCGGACGCGCCCGTCGCTGCCCGTGCCATCGGATTATCGCGGCGCCAGCTTGGCGGCGGGTATGCGCACGCTCATTTCGCGCGTGTTGGGGCCGACGAACATGGCGAGATAGATCATCGCGGCCCCGCCAAGCACTCCCAGAATCACAAGCACAATGAGGAAGCGAAACAAGCTCGGCATGGCACTCTCGGGCGGCCGCACGCCGCGATCGGCCGGAAATCCGACCTACCCCGGTATTCTCGACAATGACGCCCGGAAGGCAAGCGCCGCAAGCCGCCGCCCAGCCGCGCCTTGACAGGGCGGGGGTAAACCGGCTCTTTCCTCGCCCGCAACGGGTGCATTCCTGCGAGGAAACTGTGGCGAAAGCCGGATTGGCACGAGGCAACGACGTACCGCTCGAAACCAAGGTTTCGCGCCTTCTGGCGGGGCGAACGCTGGTCATGGTCGGCATGATGGGGGCCGGCAAGTCTTCTGTCGGACGGCGGCTGGCAAACCAACTCGGCATGGCCTTCGTCGATGCCGACAGCGAGATCGAACTGGCCGCCAACGCCTCGATTCCCGAAATCTTCGAGCAGCACGGCGAGGCCTACTTCCGCGACGGCGAACGCCGCGTCATCCAGCGCCTGCTCGACGGCCGGCCCAAGGTTCTGGCGACCGGCGGCGGCGCCTTCATCCAGCCGGAGACCCGCGCGGCCATCCAGGCCACGGCCATCTCCATCTGGCTCAACGCCGATCGCGAACTCCTGCTGTCGCGCGTCAAGCGCCGCTCGAACCGGCCGTTGCTCAAGACCGAAGACCCGGCCGCCACCATCGACAAGCTCATTGCCGAGCGCTACCCGGTTTACGCCGAGGCCGACATCCAGGTTCAGTCCCGCGACGTCGCTCATGACGTCGTCATCGACGATATCCTCGAGGCCCTCGCCGAATTTCTCGACCGGGAGGCGGTGGCGGAGGCCTGATCGATGGAAAAGGCAGCGCCGCCCGGCTCGCCGACCATCGTCACGGTCCACCTCGGACCGCGGTCCTATGACATCGTCATCGGACGCGGCGTTCTCGACCGTGCCGGCTTCGAACTGGCCATGCGATTTCCCGGCGCGCGTTTCGCGATCGTCACCGACGAGACGGTCGCCCGCCATCATCTCAACGTCCTGACCGCCAGCCTGACTTCCGCCAAGGTCGAGTTCTCGACGGTCGTCGTGCCGCCGGGCGAAAGCTCGAAGAGCTTCGAGACCCTTGCGACGGTCGTTGACGGAATCCTCGCCGCCCATATCGAGCGCTCCGACATAGTCCTGGCCTTCGGCGGCGGTGTCGTCGGCGATCTCGCCGGCTTTGCCGCAGCCATCGTGCGGCGCGGCATCCGCGTCGTGCAGGTGCCGACCACCCTGCTTGCCCAGGTCGATTCCTCGGTCGGCGGCAAGACCGGCATCAACACCGGCCGTGGCAAGAATCTCGTCGGCGCCTTCCATCAGCCGAGCCTGGTGCTCGCCGATGCCGGCGTGCTCGATTCCCTGCCGCCCCGCATCTTCAACGCCGGCTACGCCGAGGTGGCCAAATACGGCCTGCTCGCGGATGCCGGGTTCTTCGCCTGGCTCGAGGAAAACTGGCGGGCAATCACCGCCGGCTGGCCGGAGCGCGATCACGCCATCGCCGTCGCCTGCCGCGGCAAGGCGGAGACGGTGGCCGCCGACGAGCGCGAGGAGGAAGGCGGCGTGCGGGCTCTGCTCAATCTCGGCCACACCTTCGGCCACGCGCTGGAAGCCGCCACCGGATATTCGGACAAGCTGCTGCACGGCGAAGCCGTCTCGATCGGCACGGTTCTCGCCTTCGGCCTTTCCGCCCGCCGCGGCCTGTGCGCCCAGGAAGACACCAGCCGCGTCGCCGCCCATCTTGCCGAGATCGGCCTGCCGACAAGGATGTCCGATATCCCGGGCCCGGCAATGCAGGCCGAAGTGCTGATGAAGCACATCGCGCAGGACAAGAAGGTCGTGCGCGGCGCCCTCACCTTCATCCTCGTACGCGGCATCGGCCAGGCCTTCGTCGCCCACGACGTACCGCCCGACGAAGTCGCCGCGTTCCTGTCCGAGCAGCTCGCCCGATGACGGGGCTGCTGTGGGTGATGGCCGCCGCGGTTCCCGCCCTGGTCATCCTGTCGGCCTTCTTCTCGGGATCGGAGACCGCCCTGACCGCTGCGTCGCGGGCGCGCATGCTCACTCTGGAAAAGTCCGGCGACCAGCGCGCCGGCATCGTCGGGCGGCTGATTCAGGAGCGCGAGCGCCTGATCGGAGCCCTGCTTCTCGGCAACAATCTCGTCAACATCCTCGCCTCGGCGCTGGCGACATCGCTGTTCCTGACCCTCTTCGGGCAGGCGGGCGTGGTCTACGCCACGTTGGTCATGACGTTCATCGTGCTCGTCTTCGGCGAGGTTCTGCCGAAGACCCTGGCAATCGGCAATCCCGACGGCGTGTCGCGGGCGATCGCGCCGGTGGTCTCCGTCATCGTCGCGGTGTTCTCGCCGGTCGTCACGGCGGTTCAGTTTCTCGTGCGCGGCGTTCTTCACCTCGCCGGCTGGGACGCTTCCGACGGCAAGTCGATCCTCTCGCCCGCCGACGAGATTCGCGGCCAGGTCGACCTGCTGCATGCCGAGGGCAGCGTGGTGAAGGCGGAGCGCGACCGCCTCGGCGGGCTCCTGGATCTGGGCGAACTCGACGTCTCCGACGTCATGGTCCATCGCACGGTGATGTACACGATCAGCGCCGATGAGCCGCCGGGCAAGATCGTCGACGACATCCTCGCCAGCCCCTATACGCGCGTCCCGCTATGGGAGGGGCAGCCCGAGAACATCATCGGCGTCCTCCACGTCAAGGACCTGCTCCAGGGCCTGAAGGCGGCCGGCGGCAAGATCGACCGCATCGATGTCCGCGCCATCGCCGCCAAGCCGTGGTTCGTGCCCGACGGCACCAGCCTGACCGATCAGCTCAACGCCTTTCTCAAGCGCAAGGTCCATTTCGCCCTCGTCGTCGACGAGTATGGCGAGGTGCAGGGCGTGGTGA
This sequence comes from uncultured Alphaproteobacteria bacterium, assembly GCA_963781775.1. GTDB lineage: Bacteria > Pseudomonadota > Alphaproteobacteria > Rhizobiales > Kaistiaceae > CAVSRC01. The sequence goes on from CAWAHE010000008.1 coordinate 25,934, forward strand.
CGCTGGAAGACATCCTCGAGGAGATCGTCGGCGACATCGCCGACGAGCACGACGTCGCCGTCGAGGGCGTGCGGCCGCAGCCGGATGGTTCGGTCAACGTCGACGGAGCGGTGCCGATCCGCGACCTCAACCGGGTCATGGACTGGAATCTTCCCGACGACGAGGCGACGACCATCGCCGGCCTCGTCATCCACGAGGCACGCATCATCCCGGAGCCCGGCCAGGCGTTCACCTTCCATGGTTTCCGCTTCCACGTGCTGCGCAAGACCCGAAACCGCATCACGGCGCTGAGGATCATGCCGCTCAGCCGCATCAAGCCGGCGACCGCCGCCGCGATCGCGGCGGCCAAGGCAAAAACGCCCGACCGCCCGGCCTGACGGCGAAATTCGGCCGCATTCGCGGTCTCGGATTGCACGCTCCAACGGAGGGCGATCCATGCAATTCGATCTGGTGATTGTCGGCGCGAGTTTCGCCGGACTGGCGGCGGCGCGCACCGCGGCCTCGCGCGGACTGAGGACAGCCGTCATCGACGCCAAGCCCGAGCCGGGCGCACGCGTGCATACCAGCGGCATCCTGGTGCGCGAGGCGATCGACGAAATCGACATCCCGCATCACCTGACCCGGCGCGTGCCGGGCGTACGCCTCTATTCGCCGAGCCTGAACAGCGTCGACCTGTTCTCGCCGGGCTATGCGTTCTTCACCACGCGCACACCCGATCTTCTTCGCTGGATGGCGCAGGAGGCGCGCGACGCCGGCGCGCATGTTCTGGCAGCCACCCGTTTCGAAGGCGCCGAGCGGGACGGCGGGCTCATCCGCCTGAACGGAATCGACATTGCGACGCGCTTTCTGGTCGGCGCCGATGGCGCGCGCTCGCGCGTCGCCACCGCCTTCGGCCTGTCCACCAACCGCCAATTCCTGACCGGCCTCGAGGTCGAACTGGAGCCCGATGCCGCGGTCGACCCGCGCTTCCTGCATTGCTTCGTCGATTCGCGGCTGGCGCCGGGCTACATCGCCTGGGCCGCGCCTGGTCCCGATGCCATCCAGCTCGGGCTCGCGGTCGGCGACGGCCGCAAGCCGGACCTTGCCGCGTTCATGGCGCGCACCGAGGCGCATTTCGGCTGGAGCCGTTTGAAGGTGATCGGCCGGCGCAGCGGCCTCATCCCGTGCGGCGGCCCGCTCAGGCGCACTGCTGCGCCCGGCGTGCTTCTCATCGGCGATGCCGCCGGCTGGGTGTCGCCGGTCACCGGCGGCGGAATTCGCCTGGGCTTCCGCTACGGCCGCCGCGCGGCGTCGCTGATTGCCGACCACATGCAGTGCGGCGGGCCCGCCCCCGAAATCGCCCTCGCCCGCGATGTCCCCCGGTTCCGGGCGAAGCAGCTGCTCCGCCACGCCCTCGATCTCGCTCCACCCAATTTCCTGGTGAACATGGCGCTCGCCACCACGCCGGTTCGCCGCTTCGCCGAGCGGCTCTACTTCCACAGCCGCAACACGACCGGCGTCGATCGCGATGCCTATCTGCGCTGGCTGGAGTCGGAGGCAGCCCGCGACGGAGCCGCGCCGATGTTGCAGGGCTAGTCGCCGCTGGACGGGGGCGGCACCGCCTTGGCTTCGATGGCGAGCGCGTGGACCCCCTCGCGGATCTCGCTGGCCAGCGCGGTGTGGATCATGCGGTGCATCGCCACGCGGGTCTTGCCGGCGAACGCCCCCGCCGTGATTCTCACGCGAAAATGCGTTTCGCCCTCCGGGCGATGCCCGGCGTGCCCCTTGTGAAGGTGGGATTCATCCACCACTTCTAGGGCCTCCGGGCGAAAAGCCTCGGTTAACTTGCTTCTGATTCTATCCGCCACTGTCATTGCGTTGATCCCGCCGGTTCTTTCGGCGCTCACCGCCTTGTCGCCGTCACGGCCCGCGACCATAATCCGACGATGGATCTGAATTCCAAATATTTCGACCGCATTCGCATCGCCCCCGGCGGCGCCACGGTCGAGGCCCCCAACGCAGCCCGCTGCGAGGCGCACGGCTGCGACCAGCCGGGTACCCATCGCGCCCCCAAGGGCCGGGGCCGCGAGGGTCAGTATTACAACTTCTGCCTCGATCACGTTCGCGAATATAACAAGTCTTACAACTACTTCGCTGGCATGCCCGACAGCGAGATTACCGACTACCAGCGCTCCGCGGCCACCGGCCACCGGCCGACCTGGACGATGGGCGTCAACCGCGCCGGGGCGGCCGCCGGCGATCCCCGGTTCAACTGGGCGTCGGCCTTTACCGATCCCTTCGGCCTTTTCGGCGGCGATGTGCCCCGATCCGAGCCCAAGGGCGAGCCGGTACGGCGCCCGCTGCGCAACCTGGAGCGGCGGTCTTTTGCGGCTCTCGACCTGGACGGCGGCGAATCCGGCAGTGAAATCAAGGCCCGCTACAAGGCCCTGGTCAAGCAGCTGCACCCCGACGCCAATGGCGGCGACCGCAGTTCCGAGGATCGCCTGCGACAGATTATTCAGGCATACCACTACCTGCGATCCGTCGGTTTTTGCTAAGACGGCAGCGCCCGCCGCCTCCCGACGGCAAATTTCCATCAAATCAGCAAGGCGTCGCACGGCGCGACGGAGGACATCGATGACTGAAGCCGCGCTCGAACGAGCCCCCCTGCCGGATATGAAGATATCCGTCCGCCAGGTTTTCGGGATCGACACCGATCTCGAAGTTCCCGCCTACTCGGAAGCTGACGAGCATGTGCCGGATACCGATCCGGACTACCTGTTCGACCGCGAAACCACGCTGGCGATCCTCGCCGGCTTCGCCCGCAACCGCCGCGTCCTGATCACCGGCTACCACGGCACCGGCAAATCGACGCACGTCGAGCAGGTTGCCGCCCGGCTCAACTGGCCGTGCGTGCGCGTCAACCTGGACAGCCACATCAGCCGTATCGACCTGATCGGCAAGGACGCCATCGTCCTCAGGGACGGCATGCAGGTCACCGAATTCCGCGACGGCATCCTGCCGTGGGCATTGCAGAACAACATCGCGCTGTGCTTCGACGAATACGACGCCGGCCGACCGGACGTGATGTTCGTCATCCAGCGCGTGCTGGAGGTCTCCGGCCGCCTGACGCTCCTCGACCAGAACAAGGTCATCCGGCCGCATCCGTCGTTCCGCCTGTTCGCCACTGCCAATACGGTCGGCCTCGGCGATACGTCGGGCCTCTATCATGGCACCCAGCAGATCAACCAGGGCCAGATGGACCGCTGGTCGATCGTCACCACCCTCAACTACCTGCCGCACGACAACGAGGTGAACATCGTCGCCGCCAAGGTGCCGGCGTGGCGCGACGAGAAGGGCCGCGCGATCATCGCCAAGATGGTGCGCGTCGCCGATATGACGCGCAACGCCTTCATCAACGGCGACCTGTCGACGGTGATGAGCCCGCGCACGGTGATCACCTGGGCGGAGAACGCCGAAATCTTCGGCGATATCGGCTTTGCCTTCCGCGTCACCTTCGTCAACAAGTGCGACGAGCTGGAGCGCGCGCTGGTCGCCGAGTTCTACCAGCGCTGCTTCAACGAGGAATTGCCCGAGTCGACCGCCAACGTGGTGATGACCTGAGGCGAAAATGGTCGAACTACGGCTGGAAAGTGCACACAGTCGGGCCCGCCGCACCATCAACGCTGGCGTGCTGGCGTTCAACGCCGCCGCGGTCGGGGAAGGCACCTTCAGGAAGCTGACCCTCACGGCCCGCGTCCGCGGCCGCATCGTCGGCGGGCTGGCCGCCGAGATGTACTACGGATGGATGTTCGTCAGCTTGCTGTGGATCGATGAGAGACACCGCCTGAGAGGCATCGGGACGTCCCTGATCGAGCGGGCCGAGGAGGAAGCGCGCAACCGGGGAATCGGGAATGTCTGGCTAGACACGTTCGGGTTTCAGGCCGAACGCTTCTACGGGAAACTGGGCTATCGCGAGTTCGGCCGCCTCATGGACTTTCCACCAGGCCACAGCCGCGTGTGGCTGACCAAGGCATTGTAGGATGGCCATCTCCAACGACACCCCGCGCGCCAAGCCGATCGAAGGCCCGACCGAACCGTTCAAGCGGGCGGTCGTCGGCTGCATGCGCGCCATTGCCGGCAAGCCCGACCTGGAAGTGTCGTTCGCCGCCGACCGGCCGACCCTGTCGCAGCACAAGGCCCGCCTGCCCGAGCCGCCGCGCAAGATGACCGCCAACGACGTCGCGGTCACCCGCGGCGTTGGCGACTCGCTGGCGCTGCGGCTGGCCTGCCACGATCCCGCCGTCCACCGTACGCACGCGCCAACCGGCAAGAATGCCCGCGCCGTCTTCGACGCGGTCGAGCAGGCGCGCGTCGAGGCGCTCGGCGCCAACCGCATGTCCGGCGTCGCCGACAACATCTCGGCGATGCTCGAGGAGCGCTATCACCGCGGCAACTATCAGGAGATCACCGAGCGGGCCGATGCTCCGCTGGAGGACGCCATCGCGTTGATGGTGCGCGAGCGTCTGACCGGCAACGCGCCGCCGCAGTCGAGTCGCAAGATCGTGGAACTCTGGCGCGACTGGATCGAGGAGCGCGCCGGACGCGACCTCGCCCGGCTCACCAGCGCCATCGACGACCAGTCGCGTTTCGCCACCGAAGTGCGCGACATCCTGAGCGCGCTCGACATGGCCGACGAACTCGGCAGCGAGGCCGGCGACCAGGGCGACGAGGACGACGAAACCGGCGACCAGGATGACGCCGACGGCGCCTCCGATACCGCAGAGGGCGCCGACGCGGCGAGCGACGACGAGATCGACGCTTCCGCCGAGGAGGGCGACGCCGGCGAAGGTGAATCGACCGACGCAGAGGCCGAACAGACCGTCGACGACGCCGACATGTCCGATGCACGCGACACCGGCGAGGCGCGCCGCGCCGACTCGCCGTTCTCCAACATGCCGCCGATCATCGACTACAAGGCCTTCTCGACCAAATACGATGAGACGGTGAACGCCGAGGAACTCTGCGACATCGCCGAGCTGGATCGCCTGCGCTCCTATCTCGACAAGCAACTCGCTCACTTGCAGAGCGCCGTCGGCCGCCTCGCCAATCGCCTGCAGCGCCGCCTCATGGCGCAGCAGAACCGCGGCTGGGACTTCGATCTTGAAGAGGGCGTGATCGACGCCGCCCGCCTGTCGCGGGTGATCGTCGATCCGATGCACGCGCTTTCCTTCAAGGCCGAACGCGACACGGATTTCCGCGACACCATCGTCACGCTGCTGCTCGACAATTCCGGCTCGATGCGCGGACGGCCGATTACCGTCGCCGCCACCTGTGCCGACATTTTGGCGCGCACGCTGGAGCGCTGCGGCGTCAAGGTCGAGATTCTGGGCTTCACCACCCGCGCATGGAAAGGCGGGCAGGCGCGCGAGGCGTGGTTGCAGGCCGGCAAGCCGCCCAACCCCGGCCGCCTCAACGACCTCCGCCACATCATCTACAAGGCCGCCGACGCACCGTGGCGCCGCTCGCGGCGCAATCTCGGCCTGATGATGCGCGAGGGTCTGCTCAAGGAGAACATCGACGGCGAGGCGCTGGCGTGGGCGCACGGCCGCCTGCTGGTGCGGCCTGAGCAGCGCAAGATCCTGATGATGATCTCCGACGGCGCACCGGTCGACGATTCGACCCTGTCGGTGAACCCCGGCAACTACCTCGAACGCCATCTGCGTTACGTCATCGAGGAAATCGAGACGCGTTCGCCTGTGGAACTGATCGCCATCGGCATCGGCCACGACGTGACCCGCTACTATCGTCGCGCCGTCACCATCGTCGATGCCGAGGAACTTGCCGGCGCCATGACCGAAAAGCTCGCCGAACTGTTCGCCGAGACTCCGGCGGAACCGCCGCGGCGGACTGCGCGCGCACGTCGCCCGGTCCTGCAATGAGGCGGACGCCGGTCGGCGCCCTCTTCGCAGCCTGCCTCGCCGCCTTCCTGTCCTGTCCCGCGGCGGCTCCTGCCGCCGAGACCGGCTTCGTCGCCATCGACGTTCAGACGCGGCCGATCACCCGCTTCGGCTTCGGCTCGGAAACGCGGTTCGGGGCGCTCGAATTTCGCGGCGGATTGCAGTTGGTCTCCGCCAATCCCGATTTTGGATCGCTGTCGGGCCTGGATTTCGCCGCCGACGGCCGCACGCTCTACGCAGTCGCCGACACCGGCTTCTGGTTCACGGCCAAAGTAATCGAGGAGAACGGCCGCCTGGTCGGGATCGAGCAGCCGATGATCGCGCCGCTGCTCGACGTCCACGGCGACCCCATCACCACCAAGGATGCCGGTGACGCGGAAGGTCTGCGCATCGTCATGCGCGATGGCCGCCAGACGGCGCTCGTCTCGTTCGAGCAGACGCCGGCGATCAGCCGCTATGTCGCGGCGCCCGATTTCGCGACGGCGCGCCGGCAGCCGGTGCCCCTGCCGAAATTCGTCAATAAGCTAAGGCGCAACCTCGGCCTGGAATCGGTCGCGGTCGCGCCGGCGAATGGCCCGCTGGCCGGCGCGATCGTGACGCTCGCCGAACGCTCGCTCGACAGCAAGGGCAACCATCGTGGCTTCGTGTTGAGCGGACCGCGCGCCGGCACGTTCTCGATCGTGCGCGATGGCAAGCTCGACCTGACCGACGCGGCGTTCCTGCCCGACGGCGATCTGAGTCGTGCTGGAGCGGCATTTCGACTTCAAGACCGGTCTCGACATCCAGATTCGCCGCTTTCCGGTGTCGGCCATTCGGCCGGGCGCCACCATCGACGGCACCGTCCTCTTCAAGGCGGACCTCAGCGAGCAAATCGACAACCTGGAAGGCATGGCCGTGCGGGTGACCGAGAGCGGCGAGACGATGCTCACGCTCGTCTCGGACGACAATCAAAACCGGCTATTGCAACGCACGATCCTGCTCGACTTCGTGCTGGTTCCGCCCACGCCGCCCGTGCCGCAGCCGCGCCCCGGCTGAAACCGGGATCGATTTTCTCCGCAGCCCCGTGCGCGGTCGACGATTCAATCGGCGGCCGGGATGCGCTAGGTTGCGCTCCAACCCGGAACGAAGCTGGAGCATCGTTTGACCACTCCCCGAACAGCGCCCTTCGGCTCCTGGAAGTCGCCTCTCACATCCGACCTGATCGTCGCGGGCAGCATCCGGCTCGGCATGATCGCGCTCGACGGCGCAGACATCTACTGGATCGAGGGGCGCCCCGCGGAGCGCGGCCGCCAGGTCATCGTGCGGCAGCGGCCGGACGGCTCGCGCGAGGACGTGAACCCCGCACCGCTCAACGCCCGGACGCGCGTACACGAATATGGCGGCGGCGACTTCGCTGTGCACGAGGGTACCGTCTACTTCTCCAATTTCGCGGACCAGCGGCTCTATACGGTCGAGCCCGGCAAGGCACCGCGGCCTTTGACCCATGCCGAAGGCCACCGCTACGCCGACACCGTGGTTGATGCACCGCGCAACCGCCTGATCTGCGTCCTTGAGGACCACAGCGGCGCAGGCGAGGCGAAGAACGCAATCGTCGCGGTGGACCTAAATTCGGGCGACGAGACGCTGCTCATCGCTGGCGACGATTTCTATGCCAGTCCGCGTCTCAGCCCCGACGGCACGACGCTGGCCTGGCTCGCCTGGAACCACCCCAACATGCCCTGGGATGGCTGCACATTGCGCATCGCGATGCTCGATGTGAACGGGTTGCCCGGCGCGTCGCGCGCAATCGCCGGCGGTCCGACCGAGGCCCTGTTCCAGCCGCAATGGTCGCCAGCGGGCATGCTCCATTTCGTTTCCGACCGCAGCGGCTGGTGGAACCTGTATCGCTGGCGCGACGCCGCGGTCGAGGCCGTCGCACCGATGGAGGCTGAGTTCGGCCTGCCCTCTTGGGTGTTTGGGTTGTCCACCTACGGGTTTGCCTCGGAGGTGCGCATCATCTGCGCACACAACCGGCGCGGCACCTGGAGTATCGGCTCGATCGACGCGGGCAGCGGCCGGCTGACGCCGATCGACGCGCCTTTCACCGATATCGGCGGCCTGCGGGTGACGCCCACCCGGGTCGTGTTCACCGCCGGATCGCCGTCGCGCGGTAGCGCCATTGTCTCGCTCGACCTCGCCAGCGGTGCCATCGACACCATCCGGCGCGCCAGCGAACTCGAAATCGACCCGCGCTACATCTCGACGCCGGAGACGATCGCGTTTCCCACCGAGAACGGCCTAACCGCCTTTGGCTTCTTCTACCCGCCACGGAACGACGACTATGCGGCGCCGGCTGGCGAGCTGCCGCCACTACTCGTCATGAGCCATGGCGGCCCAACCAGCGCGACCAGCGCCACGCTCTCGGCGCGCGTGCAATACTGGACCAGCCGCGGCATCGCCGTTCTGGACGTGAACTACGGCGGCAGCACGGGCTATGGCCGCCCCTACCGCGAGCGCCTCAATGGCGCCTGGGGCGTCGTCGACGTGGCCGATTGCGCCAATGGCGCCCGCTACCTGGTCGGTGAGGGCCGCGTCGACGGGAACCGGCTGTGCATCACCGGCGGCAGTGCCGGCGGCTACACGACGCTCTGCGCCCTCGCCTTCCGCGACACGTTCAAGGCCGGCGCCAGCCATTACGGCATCGGCGACCTCGAGGCCCTGGCGCGCGACACGCACAAATTCGAGTCGCGCTATCTGGACGGGCTGATCGGCCCCTACCCCGAACGCCGCGACCTCTACGTCGCGCGCTCCCCGATCCACCACCTTGACGGATTCGACTGCCCGGTCGTCTTCTTCCAGGGCCTGGAGGATGAGGTCGTGCCACCCAACCAGGCGGAGGCGATGGTGGCGGCGCTTCGCGACAAGGGCGTGCCAGTGGCCTATGTGCCCTTCGCGGGCGAACAGCACGGCTTCCGCCAGGCCGGCAACATCAAGCGCTCTCTCGAAGGCGAGCTTTATTTCTACAGCCGCGTCTTCGGCTTCGATCTGGCCGATCCGGTCGAGCCGCTGCAGATTGACAATCTCTAGAGGCGAAAACCGCCCCTTGAAACGAAAACGGCGCCCAAGGGGCGCCGTCTAAAACCAGAACTGTCGGAAACGCTCAGGCGCTGGCTTCTGCCGTTGCCGCCGTCTTCTTGGCGATCTGGCGCTTCAGGCGGCGGGCGCGCAGGGACAACTCGCTGTCCTTGGCGCCGGCCAGGAACTTGTCCAGCCCGCCGCGGTGCTCGACGGAGCGCAGCGCATGCGAGCTGATCTTCAGGTGCACCGTGGCCCCGCCCAGCGCATCGCTGATCAGCGACACCTGGCTGAGATTCGGCAGGAACCGCCGGCGCGACTTGTTGTTCGCGTGGCTGACATTGTTGCCGGTGAGGACCGCCTTGCCGGTCAATTCGCAACGCCGTGCCATGAAAAACGTCCTTGTTCGCCGCCGGTTCTGCGCCAATTCGGCTTGCGCGATGACGGGCATATGAGAGAAGTTGCCTTCCTATAGTGACGGCCGATTTCCGCGTCAAGGCAGCAGCAATTAACAGGGCCGTGGCTTTCAAGGCGGGTGACGCGCCCTCCGAATTGGCTTAGTAATTCACTTGTTAACCATTCGTCAGCCATGATCGGAACTGGCCTCTGCCGCCATGCGGGCCCTCAATGCGACACTCGGCGAGATGATGACGACCGTCCCTAGCGCCATTGCCTGCGTTCGGCGGGGCCTGATCGGGGCCCTGGCCGTCTTGCCGCTGGCTTTGGGAGGCGCCCCGGCGTACGCCGCCGACACCACGCTCAAGGCCGATTATCTGATCACCATCGCCGGCATCACCATCGGCAAGGTCGAGGCCGACGGCCGGTTCACCAGTACCGGCTACGCGGCCACGATCAGCGGACAGACTTACGGCATCAGCCGCTTCGTCTCCGACGCCCACGCGGTGCTTGCCGGCAATGGCCGCATCCAGGCCGGGCACATCATGCCGGCCACCTACAATCTCGACACCAACGAGAAGGGCTTCCATACCCACGTCAGCATGGCGATGCGCAGTGGCGCCATCGTCGATCTGTCGGCCGCCCCGCACCTGATCCCGGCGCCCGATCGTGTGCCGGTCACGCCGGTTCACAAACGCGACGTGGTCGATCCCGTCGGCGCCTTCGTGGTGTCGGTGAGGCAATCCGGCCCCGCGGCCGGGCCGGCGGCGTGCAATCGCACGGTGCGCGTGTTCGACGGCTGGCAGCGTTATGACGTCAAGCTCTCGTTCAAGGAGAGCAAGCACGTGCAGGGCGGACCCGCCGCCTATTCGGGCGAAGTCTTCGTCTGCGCAGCGCGCTATGTGCCGGTCGCCGGCCACCGCCCGGATCGCGAGTCGGTGCAATACATGGCCGATAACAAGCGCCTCGAGGTCTGGCTGGCTCCGGTCCGCAATACCACGGTGTTCGTGCCCTATCGCATCATGATCGGCACGCAGGTCGGCGACCTCGTCATCATCTCCCGCGATTTCGCGGTGAGCGCCACCGAACGGCAGGCCAAGGCCGACTGAACCGCGCGTCCGCGGCTCGGGGATATCCACACTCCGTCCACAGAACCGATGGCTGCCGCCGCAATCGTCGCATTGCTGTCGCAATCCCGTTGACAAGAGCGACGCTGGAACGCAGCGCCGATGATGTGCCGAAAGAGTCGGCATTTCTCAACATGTCGTGGGTAAGCGCCGGCAATCCGATACATGTCGTGCGAACGGAACGGGACAGGCGCCGAGTCAGCGATTCGGGCCGGTTTTGTTCGGGACTCGTTCCCGACCGGCGGCGGAGAGGAAAATTCGCGTATTCCCGCCCCTTTGTGCTAGAGGAGTGGCACGGCTGAGCGCCCCGGAGGGGGCGCCGGAGAGCCCCGCGGACGACGGAAACGCACGCCAGTCCCAGTATGAATGTTTTCCCCAAGCCCGAATTGACCGCCGCCGTGCGCGGCCGGAACGTCGTCGCCGTGCTCGGCCCGACCAATACCGGCAAGACGCACCTCGCTATCGAGCGCATGCTGGCCCATCCCTCCGGCATGATCGGCCTGCCGCTCCGCCTGCTCGCGCGCGAGGTCTACGGCAAGATCGTTCAGCGCATCGGCGCAGACCAGGTCGCACTGATCACCGGCGAGGAAAAGATCGTCCCCGCCAATCCGCGTTTCCGCGTCTGCACGGTCGAGGCCATGCCGGCGGAGACCGACGTGTCGTTTCTCGCCATCGACGAGATCCAGCTCGCCGGTGATCTCGAACGCGGCCACGTGTTCACTGACCGGTTGCTCAACCTGCGCGGCCGCGACGAGACGCTGCTCCTCGGCGCCGCCACCATGCGCGGCATCATCGAGAAGCTGTTGCCGGGCGTGAACGTCGTCACCCGGCCGCGCATGTCGCTGCTCACCTGGTCGGGCTCCAAGAAGATCACGCGCATGCCGCGCCGCTCGGCCGTCGTCGCCTTCTCCGCCGACGAGGTCTACGCCATCGCCGAACTGATCCGCCGGCAGCGTGGCGGCGCCGCCGTCGTCCTCGGTTCGCTCAGCCCGCGCACGCGCAACGCCCAGGTCGAGATCTTCCAGTCCGGCGACGTCGATTTTCTCGTCGCCACCGACGCCATCGGCATGGGGCTCAATCTCGACGTCGATCACGTCGCCTTCGCCGCCGACCGCAAGTTCGACGGCTACCAGCACCGCCGCCTGACCGCCGCCGAGCTCGGTCAGATCGCCGGCCGCGCCGGCCGTCACATGCGCGACGGCACGTTCGGCGTCACCAGCCGCGTCGATCCCTTCGACGACGCCCTGATCGAGGCGCTGGAAACCCATCGCTTCGATCCGGTCAAGACCGTCCAGTGGCGCAACCGCGACCTCGACGTTGCCTCGCTTGCCGCGCTCAAGGCCTCGCTCGATGTCGCCCCGACCCGCGAGGGCCTCACCAAGGCGCCGCCGTCGGAGGATGTCGCCGTGCTCAATCTCGTCGGCCGCGACGCCGAGGTGACCGCGCTCGCCAACTCGCGCGAGCGCGTCGCGACGCTCTGGGACATTTGTCAGATTCCCGACTATCGCAAGATCGCGCCCAACAACCACGCCGAACTCGTCTCGACATTGTTCGGCTTCCTCGCCCGCGATGGCGTCGTCCCCGACGACTGGTTCGCAAGCCAGATCGCCTTCGCCGATCACACCGACGGGGACATCGACACCCTCGCCAATCGCATCGCGCACATCCGCACCTGGACCTTCGCCGCCAACCGCCCGAATTGGCTTCGCAATCCTTCCCATTGGCAGGAGCGGACGCGCGCGATAGAGGATCGTCTGTCGGACGCGCTGCATGAGCGACTGACCGCCCGTTTTGTCGATCGGCGGACCAGCGTTTTGATGCGACGGCTGAAAGAGAACGCGATGCTTGAAGCCGAGATCACGGCAACCGGTGATGTGACCGTCGAAGGCCAGCACGTTGGCAGCCTGGACGGATTCCGCTTCGCGCCCGATCCCAAGGCCGACGGTCCCGAGGCCAAGGCGCTGCGCGCCGCCGCTCAGAAGGCACTGGCCGGCGAAATCACGGAGCGCGCCGAGAAGGTGGCGACCGCCACCAACAAGGATCTCGTCCTTGCTGGCGACGGCACGTTGCGCTGGCAGGGCTCGGCGATCGCGCGGCTCGCCGAAGGCGATGACGCGCTGCGGCCGCGCCTGATTCTGCTCGCCGACGAGTTGCTGCCTGCTGTCGGTCGCGACCGCGTCCAGGCGCGCATCGATCTGTGGCTGGCCAATCAGGCCGAGACGCTGCTCAAGCCGCTCATCGATCTGCGCAACGCATCGACGCTGACCCAGGCCGCGCGCGGCCTTGCGTTCCGCCTCAGCGAGAATTTCGGGATCATCGAACGCGGCGAGGTCGCCGACGAGGTTCGCAACCTCGATCAGGAGGCGCGCGCCGGTATGCGTGCGCTCGGCGTTCGTTTCGGCGCTTACCACATCTACGTTCCGGCATTGCTCAAGCCGGCGCCGAGCGCGCTGCTCGCCACCTTCTGGGCGCTCAAGAATGGCGGCCTCGACGTGACCGGCCTTGCCGATCTGTCGCGTCTGGCCGCGTCCGGCCGCACCAGCGTGCCCGTTGATCCCGAAACACCGCGCGCGCTCTATCGCGTCGTCGGTTACCGCCCCGCCGGAACCCGCGCGGTGCGCGTCGATATCCTGGAGCGTCTCGCCGATCTGATCCGGCCGTTGATCGCCTGGCGGCCGACACCGGAGCAGCCGACACCGCCCGACGGCGCCATCGACGGCTACGGCTTCACCGTCACGGTCGCCATGACCTCGCTGCTCGGCTGTTCCGGAGAGGACTTCGCCTCGGTGCTCGCCGCGCTCGGCTACCGCGTCGATCGGCGCCCGGCGCCGCCCAAGCCGCCCGTCGCAACAGCGGACGAGCAGGTCCCGGCAATCGATGATGCGCCGTCGTCGCAAACGGCGATCGAAGCAGACGCCGCCGAGCCGCCGGCGACGACCGTCGAGCCTACCGCCGAATTGGCGGAGCCCACGGCCGAAACCGTACAACACGAGGCGATTGCGGCGGAGGACGCATCAGCCGAGCCCGTCATTGCCGAGGCGCATCCCGCCGAGCCAATTGCCGAGGCTTCGGCCGAAGAAGCGGCACCTGCTGAAGCAGTTGCCCCGCCGGAACCGGCCTTCATCGAAGTCTGGCGTCCTGGCCGGACGGGCGACAACGCGCGGCCGCCGCGCCGTCGCGAACGACGGCCGGAGCGCGCCAGACCGGCCGTGGCCCCGAATCCGACCGAGGCGCCAGCCGACGGCGCGGCAACCGCGACGCCGCAACCCGAACGCGCGGCCCGCCCGTCGTCGCGGCCCAATCACCGCAAGGGCAAGCCGGGCAAGCCCCGGCCCAAGCACCAGCCGCACACCTCGGACGGCAACCAACCGCAGGCCGTGCGCCGGAAGCCCGAACGGGTCGAGAAACCGGCCGATCCGAATTCGCCGTTCGCCGCTCTTGCCGCGCTGAAGGCGCGGCTCGAGGGCCGGGAGGGTGGCGGCTGATCGCGCCATGGCCGGCGACGAGCGCCAGCGCATCGACAAGTGGTTGTGGTTCGCGCGCCTCGCGAAAACCCGGACGCTCGCGCAGAAACTGGCGATTTCCGGCCGGGTGCGCGTCAATCGCGACAAGAACGAGGTTGCCAGCCGGATGGTCAGGGCCGGCGACGTGCTCACGATTGCCGGCGAGGCCGGCATCCGCATTCTGAGGATCGTCTCGGCGGGCGTCCGCCGCGGCCCTGCGACCGAAGCGCGCCTGCTTTACGAGGACCTCACCCCGCCCGCAGCGCCACAATCCCCCGATGTGGCCGCCCCCGACGGGCTGCGGTCTCCCGGTGCCGGTCGGCCGACCAAGCGCGACCGGCGGGTTCTCGACGACTTCCGGTCAGCCGGCAGCGACGATTTTCTCGACAACGACGATTGATCGCCAAATCCATCCGTCCGGCGGCGCTATGGCGCGCCGTCCGCGCCTTGCACGCCGAACGCAAACCGGATACCGAAATGGCGGTTTTTCAACGTCGCGATGCCCCAAACCGCCGGACCGAAACGTGACCTACATCGTCAACGACAACTGCATCAAATGTAAGTACACCGACTGCGTCGAGGTGTGCCCGGTGGATTGTTTCTACGAGGGCGAGAACATGCTCGTCATCCACCCGGACGAATGCATCGATTGCGGCGTGTGCGAGCCGGAATGCCCGGTTGACGCGATCAAGCCCGACACCGAACCGGGCCTTGAGAAATGGTTGCAGGTCAACGCCGAATTCGCGTCGAAGTGGCCCAACATTACCGCAAAAAAAGACGCCCCCACGGACGCCAAGGAATTCGAGGGCGTGCCCGACAAGTTCGACAAATATTTCTCAGCCGAGCCCGGCGAAGGCGACTGAACGTCACACTGCCGAACCCCCGGAAATTCCGGGCCTATCTGGTCTTTGCGTTAGTTGTGCAGTGCAACAGTCAACAATATTGTTTACCGTCGGGCCGGTAAGCCATTGAAATTTACCGATTTTGTGATATATGTGTCGCTACTGTCGGAACAGACGAGTTTGCTGCTCGCATCCCGCGCGATCACCCTAGCGTGACCGGTTCCAGGACTTTCTGGCGCCGACCGGCCTGAAAAGGCTGGTCAGACGGCGGCTACGGGCGCGCTTGCGGCAAGCAGCGGTCGGCATTGGCCACCGCCTGGGCCGGCACGAAAAGCAAAGGGCGGTGCCCACCGCCCGGTTTCGCCCGAATCCAACGGGCGGCGTCAAACGGAGTTGATGACTCAATGGCAACTGCAAAGAAGTCCGCCCAGCGTTCAGGGTTCAAGACTGGCGAGTTCATCGTCTATCCGGCCCACGGCGTCGGCAAGATCGTCGGCATCGATACGCAAGAGGTGGCTGGCCTCAAACTCGATCTGTTCGTCATCAGCTTCGCCAAGGACAAGATGACGCTGCGCGTGCCCGTCACCAAGGCAACGACGGTCGGCATGCGCAAGCTCGCCGATCCGACGACGGTGAAGAAGGCGCTGGAAACCGTGCGTGGCCGCGCCCGCGTCAAGCGGACCATGTGGAGCCGCCGCGCCCAGGAATACGAAGCCAAGATCAACTCGGGCGATCTCATCGCCATCGCCGAGGTCGTCCGCGACCTGTTCCGTTCGGACACCCAGCCCGAACAGTCTTATTCCGAACGCCAGCTCTACGAGGCCGCGCTCGATCGCATGTCGCGCGAGATTTCCTCGGTCGGCCGTATCTCGGAGACCGAGGCGGTCCGCCAGATCGAGCAGAACCTCGCCAAGAGCCCGCGCCGCGGTCCGCGCGGCAGCGAGCCGGCGGCGGACGCCCAGGCCGCCTGACCGGACCAACCTTTTGACGTTTTGAAACGCCCGGGCATCTCGCCCGGGCGTTTCTTTTTGCGGATTCTTGCGGGAACGGACGGATCACGCGCGCGTTCACACCAATGTGTGCACCGCACATCTCCGTCCGCCGCTACTATGAGGGGTGGGCGATTCCTCGGGCGGCCCTTGAAGCCGCAGGGAGGGTTACGATGGGCCAGTCAGCCGCATCCAGCCGCGATTTCGTCAGGGCCGCCATGCGCGCGCCCTACCTCGAACGCGGCGAGGAGCACGACCTTGCAGTACGGTGGAAGGAGGCCAAGGATCAGGCCGCCCTCCATCAGTTGACCGCCGCGCACATGCGGCTGGTCATTGCCATTGCCGCGCGCTTCCGCAATTTCGGCCTGCCGATGGGCGACATGATCCAGGAGGGCCATGTCGGTCTTCTCGAGGCCGCCGCCCGCTTCGATCCGGAACGCGAAGTCCGCTTCTCGACCTATGCGACGTGGTGGATCCGCGCGTCGATCCAGGACTACATCCTGCGCAACTGGTCGATCGTGCGCGGCGGCACGTCGTCGTCGCAAAAGGCGCTGTTCTTCAACCTGAGGCGCCTGCGCGCAAAACTGGCGCAGAGCACCGACCAGCGTCCCAAACAGTTGATGTACAATGAGATCGCCGGGGCGCTCGGCGTCTCGCCGAACGACGTTGAGTTGATGGACTCGCGCCTGTCGGCGCCCGACACATCGCTGAACGCACCGATCCACGAGTCGGAAAACGACACCGCCAACCGCCAGGACTTCCTGGTCGATGGCGCGGCGTTGCCCGATGAAACCGTCAGCGAGCTCATCGACACCGAGCGCCGCGTCTCGTGGCTGCACTCTGCCCTCAACGTCCTCAACGAGCGCGAATTGCGCATCGTCAGCGAACGCCGCCTGCGCGACGAGGGCGCCACGCTGGAGTCGCTCGGCGAAACGTTGGGCATCTCGAAGGAGCGCGTCCGCCAGATCGAGAACCGCGCGCTGGAGAAACTCCGCGACGCGCTGGTACGCGATCACCCGGATAGCGGCAGCTTCATCTGAGCTGACGCCGGCTAGCGGTCGTCGACGATCTTGAGGCGAGTTCCCGGCGTCAGCCGGGCGCCGGCGTCGAGATCGTTGAGCGCGCGGAACAGGTCGGCCGGCCGGTCGACGCCGCGCATCCGCCGCGCCATCGACGTTTCGCTGTCGCTGGCGCCCACGGTCACCACGCGGATATGCAGCGCCCGGAAGGCATTCGCCTCGCTGGCGCTGAGCAGGCGGAAGCCGTCCACGGTCTCCTGTGCCGCCTTGATGAAGGCCGGCGTCACCGCCTCGTTGGCGAAGATGAACCGGTAGGTGGCGTTGCCGCCGGTCTGGATGACGGCGATGCGGAAGTGCCAGCCCTTGGCCTCGGCCGTCGCCGAGGCCGCCTGTAGGCCGTTGACCGAGAAGCTCTGCACGCTCGCCTCGTCGAGGCCGTTGACCCAACCGGATTTCAGGTAATCGGCAAGATCGGTGCCGCGAGCAATGCCGACGGCGTCGAAGCGCAGCGCCGTGCCGTCGGTGCCGGTGGCAAGCACCGCCTCGCTGGTGTTGTCGATGACGAAGCCCTCCGGCACCGTGAAGCCGATGCCGAGCGCCGGATGCACGAAATTGCGGTCGCGCACGAAACCCTGGCTCGGATCGTCGCCGAACACCATGCCGTCGATACCGTCGAGATAGCGGTCGCGGTCGACCGCGCCGACGCCCGGCGCGCCGAATTCGCGCGCCGCCCGGGTCGCGAACTCCACGCGCTGCGGCGTCGAGGGATGGGTGGCCAGGAAATCCGGTCGCTGGTCCTGCAGCGTCAGCGACGAACGATAGGCGGCGTAGCGCTGCATGGCGCCGAGGAAGCGCGCCGCCGCGAACGGATCGTAGCCGGCGCGCCCGATGGTCTTGACGCCCATCGCGTCGGCCTCGAGTTCCTGCTGCTGCGAGAAGGCGGCGAGCGTCCGCTGACTGGAGGCGAGCGCCAGCTGACCCGCGTCGTTGTTGTCGAGCACGTCGTTGACCACGCGGCTG
The DNA here is from genome assembly GCA_963781775.1 of uncultured Alphaproteobacteria bacterium. Taxonomy (GTDB): domain Bacteria; phylum Pseudomonadota; class Alphaproteobacteria; order Rhizobiales; family Kaistiaceae; genus CAVSRC01. Next base: position 43,823 of record CAWAHE010000008.1, read on the forward strand.
ACCACGAGCGCGTCACGGGCCTTCTGCTGACGCTGAGCGGCATGGTTGGCGGTCACGTGCGCCATCTCGTGGGCGAGCACGGCGGCGACCTCGGAGGAATCGTTGGCGAGCGCCAGTAGCCCGCGGGTCACGTAGAGATAGCCGTCGGGAAGCGCGAAGGCGTTGACCGCCGGTGCGTTCAGAATGGTGATGCGGTAGGCCTGATCGGGCCGATCGGAGGCGGCGACGATCTTGCTGACGATCGGCACCAGCGTCTGCTCGACCCGGGCGTCGTGGAAGATGCCGCCATAGGCGGCGACGATGCGCGCGTGCTCCTGGGTGTCGACGTCGCCCGGGCGCGCCAGATCGGCCTTGTCGCCGAAGATGGCGGCGGTCGGTCCGCCGGTTCCGCTGAGCGCATTGCAGCCGGCGAGCGTCAGCCCGGCGGCCAGCACCGCCCACAGACGCCACCGCGCGCGCCAGCCCGCGCAATCGTTCCGCATCTCAGCCCTGACCGCCCGCACCGCGATCCCCATCCAGCACTTCGATCTCGGCCGGATCGGCCAGCCGGATGGCCGGCCCGCCGCTTTCCTCGATCACGCCGCGAACCCTGATCCGCCGGCCCTTGAAGTCGTCGGCCGGCATCGCCAGCCGACCGGCCAGCGACGCGGGCACCATGATGGTGAAATCGCGCCGATAGTCACGCCCGAAATCGAGGAAAATCATGACCCTGCCATGTCCGACCGAGGTCACCCGGCCTTCGACGAGCGCATATAGGCCGCTTCGGGCCGGAAGCGAAGGATCATCGGCCCGCCGGATGGCGAATTCAGGGTTCGACCAGAGCCCGGTCCCGGCCGCGCGGGCGGCCCGTTCCGCCGCGAGAAGGTCCGCAACGCAAGCGTCTTCGCCCGGGAACAGCCGCACGCGGGCAAGCCCTGCCCGAACCAGCGCCGCGCCGAGCGAGGTTCCGTCGGGGAGCGCGACGTCCGCGTGAAAACGCCCGTAGCGGTCCGCATTCTCGCTGCGCATGAACAGGGTCACGGCCTGGCCGCCCGTCAGGCGGGCCACCTCCGACCGGGCCGCCTCGGCAAGACCGGCAGTGCCGGCGCTCCCCGCAGGCTTGACCGCCTCGATGCCCGCGACATGAACCATGCGGCCATCGGCAAGGCGCAGCGTGTCGCCGTCGACGGCTTCCGTCACCGCCACGGCCGAGCCGCCCTGTGGCGCGCATCCATCCGCCGGCGCGCCAGCATCCTCGGCGCGCGCCGTTGTCGCGACGACAACGAACGCAAACGCGCAACCCAGCCAGTACCAACGGCCCCACATAACCATGGCGGCAGGATAACACGGGCCCCCTGCCCTGCCCGCGCGGGCTTCGCCCAACGCGGCGCCTGTGCTAAACGGGCCGCAAGTGACCTCGTAGCTCAGCAGGATAGAGCATCAGATTCCTAATCTGAGGGTCGTGGGTTCGAATCCCGCCGGGGTCACCAATGATTTCAAGTAGTTATCGAACCACCCCAGGCCTTCCTTGACCGACGAAGCCGAGGAAAGCTGGATTGAGGTCGGTCGCTTCGCGGGCCGCAACGAGGCCGGCGAGAACGCGCTCGTGCTGGTCGCGGCCGGCATCGATTGCCAGTTGGCATCGCGGGACGGCAGCATCGGGCTTCTGGTGGCGGCACCGAGGGCGGCGGAGGCGCGGCGCGAACTGGCCGCCTACGCCGCGGACATGCGCCCCGACGCCGAGCCGCGACCGCAGCCGGTTGCGCTGGCCGATCCGCTCACCGGCGTGCTCGCCTATTGGTGCCTGATGGTCTTCGTCTATGCGGCGGCCAGCCAGAACGCTTTCGGCCTCGACTGGTTCGCGGCCGGCGAGGCGCAAGCCGGCGCGATCGTCGACGGCCAATGGTGGCGGGCGGTGACCGCGCTCGGGCTGCACGCCAACATCGGTCATCTCCTCAGCAATCTGGTTGCCGGCAGCCTTTTCGGTTTCTTCCTCGCCGAGATCCTCGGCGCCGGCCTTGCGTGGCTGATGATCCTGATCGCCGGCAGCGTCGGCGACGCGATCAATGCGTGGCTCCAGCCGGCGTCGCACACGGCCGTCGGCGCCTCGACGGCGGTCTTCGGGGCCATCGGTCTGCTGGCGGTCGTGGCCGTGCGCTTCCGGCCGCAACAATGGCGGCGCGGCCTGCGGCGATGGGCGCCGCTCGGCGGCGGCGTCATGCTGCTCGCCTTTCTGGGGATCGAGGGCGAGAACATCGACGTCGGCGCGCACCTCGCGGGCTTCTTCGTCGGCTGCCTGATCGGAGCGGGCTTTCTGGTGGCCGGCGTGCCGGCGGTCACGCCCCGGCGAACGGCCGCCTTTGCCATCGGCGCACTGGCCCTGTTCGCTGGCGCATGGCTGGTCGCGCTGTCGCACGGCGCGAGCTAAAAGCACGCCCGGCGACCGCGCCCGGCCAGCATCTTGGTCGCCCTCGCGACCAGGCCTTGCACGATCTTGCTGCGGCACGATAGAACCGCGGCGCCTCGCGATCCGATCGGCACGCAGGCTCCTGTCCTGCCGCGATCGGGTCCTTCCCCCGCCGCCGAAACACACCGCGCGACCATGAGCGACGAAGAACGAGCCAAAGCCCTATTCTTCGAGGCCAGCGACCTGTTCGATGCCGGCGAATACGCCGCCGCCGAAGCGCTGCTTCGCCAGGTGCTGACCCTCGTACCCGAGCGAAGCTCGGTGCTCGGCAATCTCGCCGCCGCACTCTTCCGCCAGCAGAAGTCGGGAGAGGCTGTGGAGAAGGCGGAGCGCGCCATCGCCCTCGACGCCGACAACACCGACGCGCTGCTCGTGCTGGCGTCGGCGCAACGCGACCTGCATCTGATGGAACCGGCGCTGGCGGCATTCGATCGGCTGATCGAGCTTGTGCCCGACGACATTGACGCGTGGATCGGGCGTGCCCGCACGCTCCGCGACCTGTCACGCTGGAGCGAGGCGATCGCCGCCTGCGACGAGGTTCTGCGTCTGGCCCCGGATTCCGAACACATCAAGGGCCAGCGTCTGTTTGCCCGGCTGGAGAGCGCCGACTGGGATGGCATCGCCGAGGAGGCCGCCTCCATCGTCGCCGACATCCGCCGCGGATCGCCAGCCTCTGCGCCGTTCGAGTTTCTCGGCATTTCCGGCGACCCCGCCGATCAGCTCGCCTGCGCACGGCTCTACGCGGAGACCAAAGCGGCCGCGACGGGGCCGCTGTGGACCGGCGAGCGCTACGCGCATGACCGTATTCGCGTCGCCTACGTCTCGCCGGATTTCCGCCATCACGCCGTGGCCTTTCTGACCGCCGGCCTGTTCGAGCACCACGACCATAGCCGCTTCGAGACCATCGCCATTTCGCTCGGCGAGGACGACGGCAGTCCGTTGCGCCGCACCCGCCTTCCCCAGGCTTTCGATCACTTCATCCACATGCGCGAATATCTCGACCGCGAAATCGCGGCCGCGATCCGCGAGATGGAGGTCGACATTCTCGTCGATCTCGCCGGCTATACCGGCGGCGCGCGCACGGCGATCCTTGCGGCACGGCCGGCGCCCGTGCAGGTGAGCTACCTCGGCTATCCGGCATCGATGGGCGCTCCGTACATCGACTACATCGTCGCCGACCGGTTCGTTCTCCCCGAGACGAGCCGCGCCGCCTATACGGAACAGCCCGTCTATCTGCCGGACAGTTTTCAGGTCAACGACGATGCGCGCCCGTTGCCGCCGCCGTTGACGCGTGCCGAGGCCGGATTGCCGGCGTCAGCCTTCGTCTTCTGCTGCTTCAACGCGCCTTACAAGATTCGGCCCGAGATCTTCGACATCTGGATGCGGCTGCTGTCCGCCGTGCCCGACAGCGTGCTCTGGCTGATCGGCGGCAGCACGACCTTCGCCGAAAATCTCCACCGCGCCGCCGAACGCCGCGGCATCGATCCCGCCCGGCTGATTTTCGCCGGCAAACGGATGTACGATCAGCATCTGGCGCGCTTCCAGGCCGCCGACCTGTTCCTCGATACGCTTCCCTATAATGGCGGCGCCACCGCCAGCGACGCGCTGTGGTGCGGCGTCCCGGTGGTCACCTGCGCCGGCGAGGCTTTCGCGTCGCGGATGGCCGTGAGCCTGCTCAATGCCGTCGGCCTGCCCGAACTGGTCGCCAACAGCCTGGCCGACTACGAGGCGTTGGCGCTGAAGGTCGCGTCGACGCCCGACCTCCTCGCCGAATTCAAGGCGCGGCTGACGTCCGACCGATCGCGCCTGCCGCTCTTCGACACCGCGCGCTTCACGCGCCACATCGAGGCCGCCTATGTCGAGATGTGGCAGCGCACGCAGCGCGGCGAGGCCCCGCAATCCTTCGCCGTCGCGCCGATCGGCTGACGGCGCTACGCCGCGAGCTTTGCGATCACGTCGCGAATGGCGTCGACCGCCACCTTGTGGTCGTCATACTGGCTGAGACCGCTGATGACGACCGCACCCACGCACCCGGTCTTGCGCACGATCACCGGGACGCCGCCACCGCTGGTGGCGTAGTCCTCAGGCGGCAACGCGTGACGATCGAGCAAGGTGCGGCCCGCCTCGTCCAGCGTCGTCTTGATATAGAGCGAGCTGTGGTGGAAATGATCGACCACGGCGCGCTTGCGGCGGACCCAGACCGTATTGTTGGGCGTCGCCCCGGGCATCGCGCAGAAGAACAGCGGTTGCCCGCTCATCGAGACTTCGATGGTGATCGGCATTCTCTCCTTGGCCGCGCGCTCGCGAATGAGGCTGCCGACCTGCCAGGCAACCTCCGCATTGAACCAGGGAAACTCGATCTCCTTCTCCTCGGCGAGAAGGGCGGCGGATGTCGGCGCGTTGGTCATGGGAATCCTCGGCTCGGCCGCGGCCGAACGCCGGCAGCGGCATGTCTCATGAAGGCTCCGGCCGCAGGCGTCAATCGTCGGCCAGCAGCGTCGACATTTGATGGCGCCTGCCGGGACCGGCTATAGGGTTGCCACCCAACGCCGGCTACAGACGAGGCTTCCATGCCATCCCGTGAGACCAACCAGTTCAAGATCGCGGCCATCGGCGGCGACGGGATCGGCCCCGAAGTGGTCTCGGCTGCCGTCGAAGTGCTCGACGTGCTTGCCGCCGCAACCGGGACGTTCAGCATCGCCTGGACGCCGCTCGACTGGAATTCGGCGCGCTACCTGAAACTGGGCAAGTACCTCCCCGACGACGCCCTCGACCAGCTCGGCGCCCATGACGCCATCCTCTTCGGCGCCGTCGGCAGCAAGGACGTGCCCGACCACGTTTCGCTGTGGAGCCTGCGCCTCGCCATCTGTCAGGGCCTCGACCAGTACGCCAATGTCCGCCCGACGCGCGTCCTGCCGGGCATCGAAAGTCCGCTCCGCAACGCCGAGGGGCTGGACTGGGTCATCGTGCGCGAGAATTCCGAGGGCGAGTATTCGGGTCAGGGCGGACGCAGCCATCGCGGCCGGTCGCACGAGGTCGCCACCGAAGTCTCGATCTTCACCCGCCGCGGCGTCGAGCGCATCCACCGCTTCGCTTTCGAACTCGCCCGCTCGCGGCCCGACAAGCACCTGACGCTGGTCACCAAGTCAAACGCCCAGCGCTTCGGCATGGTTCTGTGGGACGAGATCTTCTATCACGTCGCCCGCGACTTCCCGGACGTCAGCACCGACCGCGAACTGGTCGACGCCATGACCATGCGCATGGTCAACCGGCCGGCAAGCCTCGACACGATCGTGGCAACCAATCTCCACGCCGACATCCTGTCGGACCTTGCCGCCGCGCTCGCCGGCAGCGTCGGCATCGCGCCCACCGCAAACTTCAATCCGGAGCGCGAGAGCCCGTCGATGTTCGAGCCGATCCACGGCTCGGCCTTCGACCTCGTCGGCAAGGGGGTTGCCAATCCGGTCGCCACGTTCTGGTCGAGCGTGATGATGCTGGAGCATCTCGGCGAGGGCGCCGCCGCCCGCCGTCTGATGACAGCCGTCGAATCGGTCACACGCGCCGGCCCGCGCACGCCCGACCTCGGCGGCAAGGCGACGACCGCGGAGGTCACTGCGGCTGTTTGCCGGGCGATCGAGGCCGGCTAGCAGACCGTGCGGTAACGTTCGATCGCGGTGGCGAGCACCTCGTCGATGGGGCGCTTGGCCCACTTGCCCGACAACACCTCCACCTCGCAGGCGCCGGTGTAGCCCTCCGCCTCCACGGCAGCGCGCAGCTTGGCGATCTCGATGACGCCGTCGCCCATCATGCCGCGGTCGTTGAGCGTGTCGGTGGTCGGCACCAGCCAATCGCAGATGTGGAAGGCGTGCAGCCGGTCGAGGCCGATGCGCCCGATCTGCTCGAGGACCTCGAAATCCCACCACACGTGATAGACGTCGAGCGCGACGCCGAGGCCGCGCGAACGATCCGCGTCCAGTTCGTCGCAAAGGTCGAGCGCCTGCCGAAGCGTGTTGACGCAGGAGCGTTCCGCCGCGGTCATCGGGTGCAGCGGTTCCAGCGCCAGTTTCATACCGGCGGCCGCCGCGTATTCCAGCATCTCGGCGAGTCCGTCGCGGACCTGTGCGCGCGCCCCGGCGATGTCCCTCGATGGCGGTGAGCTGGCGCGGTTGAACTGCGGCAACCCGCCGACGACGATCACCAGGCACGGCGCGCCGAGCGCCACAGCCTCGTCCACCGCGCGGCGATTGTCGTCGCGCACCGCGATCCGTTCCATCGTACTCGCCGGGAACAACCCGCCACGGCAATAGCCGGAAAGCCCGAAGCCGCCATCGCGGAGCGCCTTCGCGGCGCGCTCGACGCCGACCGCCTGCACCTGATCACGCCATGGCGACACCAGCGAGATGCCATGCCGCCCGGCGGCTTCCAGGATCGCGAGGAAATCGCCCTGCGCCCGCACCGTGCCGGTATTCAGGGAGAAATGCTTGAGGTCGCGGTCGGCCGCGAGGTCACGCATCGTCAGCCGATGCCATGCAGCGCGAGCAGCACCCGCATCCGGGCCGCCGCCCGCTCCGGATCGGCAATCAGCTTGGCCTTGTCGGCGAGGCGCAAGATCTCCGACAGGTGCACCAGCGAGCGGGCGCTCTGCTGACCGCCGATCATGGTGAAGTGGTCCTGATGACCGTTGATCCAGGCGAGGAACACGACACCGGTCTTGTAGAAGCGCGTCGGCGCCGCGAACACCTGCCGCGACAGGGGCACGGTCGGATCGAGGATGGCGCGGAAGCCGGCTTCGTCGCCGCGGCCGAGCGCCGACAGAGCCGCCGATGCCGCCGGCGCGATTGCGTCGAAAATGCCGAGCAGCGCGTCGGAGTATCCTTTTTCATCGCCGAGAATCAGCTCGGCGAAATTGAAATCATCGCCGGAATACATGCGCACGCCCGCTGGCAACCGACGGCGCATCTCGATCTCCCAGGCGTCGTCGAGCAGCGAAATCTTGATGCCGTCGACCTTGTCGGCATGGGCGGCAACGGCATCGAGCGCGGTCGCCATGGCGGTGCGCGGATCCGGCGAGCCCCAGTAGCCGGCAAGCGCCGGATCGAACATGTCGCCAAGCCAGTGGATGATCACCGGCTCGCGCACCTGTCCGAGCAGGCGATCGTAGACCTTGAGATAATCGTCGGCCGTCTGGGCGACGCGCGCCAGCGCGCGACTCGCCATCAGGATGATGGGCGACCCGGCCGCCTCGACGGCCTCGATCTGCTCCTCGTAGGCGCGAATGACGTCATCGATGCCGCGCGCTGCCGCCGGATCGAGATGGTCCGTGCCGGCGCCGCTGGCGAGGCGGCGGTGGCCATCGGCCTTCGCCGCCGCCGTCGAACGGCGGATCAGTTCCAGCGCATTCGGCCAGTCGAGCCCCATGCCGCGCTGCGCGGTGTCCATCGCTTCGGCGACGGAGAATCCGAGATCCCACAGGTGCTTGCGGAACGCGATCGTCGCGTCCCAGTCGATCGCCGCCGTCAGCCACGGATCGACGTCGGCGCGCGGATCGGCGACCACATGGGTCGCGGCATAGGCAACGCGATTGAACGCACCCGCCGCCTTCGCCGGATAGGGGCTCGCCGCTCCGAGGCGGAACGTTTCCAGCCGCCCGTCAGCGGTCGGCAGTTTCAGTTGGTTGGCGAAGGCGTCCATGATGACCTCCCCAGGCGCGCGCTACGGCACGTCGACCCAGCGCCGCTCCTGCGCGCTTTTCTGAGCCGCTTCGACCAGTTGCAGCCCCTTGGCGCCCTCGCGCAGCGTATAGGAGAACGGCGCCCCCTCGACGACGTGGCGGATGAACATCTCCCACTGGCTGCGGAAACCGTTGGGATAAGGCTGCGTCTCCGGAACCTCCTGCCAATCGGCGCGGAAGTCGTGGGTCCGGGCCTCGTCCGGGTTCCACACCGGCCGCGGCGTCGCCACACGCGGCTGCACCTTGCAGGAATGCAGGCCCGCAACCGCCGAGCCGTGCGTGCCGTCCACGTGAAAGGTCACGAGATCGTCTCGATAGACGCGCGTCACCCACGACGAGTTGATCGTCGCGATCGCGCCGCCGTCGAGAACGAACGTCGCGAAAGCGGCGTCGTCGGCGGTCGCCTTATAGGGCTTGCCCTCTTCGTCCCAACGTTCGGGGATGTGCGTCGTCGACAGGCACGAGACGCTCTTTACCGCACCGAACGTGTGGTCGAGCACGTAGCGCCAGTGGCACATCATGTCGAGGACGATACCGCCGCCATCCTCGGCACGGTAGTTCCACGACGGCCGCTGGATCGGCTGCAGATCGCCTTCGAACACCCAGTAGCCGAACTCGCAGCGAACCGCGAGCAGACGGCCGAAGAAGCCCGCCTTCCTCAGCATGGCCAGCTTCATCAGGCCGGGCAGGAACAGCTTGTCCATGACGACGCCGTTCTTGACGCCCTTGGCCTCGGCGAGTTCCGCCACGCGGATCGCTGCAGCGTGATCGGTCGCTGTCGGCTTCTCGCAATAGACGTGCTTGCCGGCCGCGATGGCGCGCTCAAGGATACCCGGACGCATCTGCGTCGTGCCGGCGTCGAAGAAGACTTCGTCGTCACGGTTCTCGAGCGCTTCTTCCAGATTGGTCGTCCAGCGTTTGACGCCATGCGCGGCGGCGAGCGCCTCCACCTTGTCGGAGTTGCGGCCGACCAGGATCGGATCCGGCATCACGCGGTCGCCGTTGGCGAGCCGGACGCCGCCATTCGCGCGGATTGCCAGGATCGACCGCACCAGATGCTGATTGGTGCCCATGCGTCCGGTGACGCCATGCATGATGACGCCGAGACGACGGCTTTCCATATTTCCTCCCGTTCGAGTCGCCGGGTATTCCCATTAAGTAACAGGACAGTTACTATTGCCGTGCCGGTGCCCTGTCAATTGTGGGCAATGGCAACTGCATGGCTCTTCCGGTACTGCAAAGCAGCCGTCCATGCGATGATGACCCGTTCGCGGACGGGAATAGTGCCGCAATACGGGAGGCGGATTTGGTCAATAGCGACGTTCAAGCGCGCACCGCGCCGCGCCGGACAAACCGGCGAGCCGTTGCACGGCGTCCGCGCAATCCCGAACTGACCAAGCGCGACATTCTCGTCGCGGCGCGCGAGGAATTCTGCGAGCGTGGACTCGACGGCGCCCGCGTCGATCGCATCGCCGAGAACGCCTCCGCCAACAAGCGGCTTCTCTATCACTATTTCGGCAACAAGGAGGCGCTCTATTCCGTAGTCCTCCTCGAAGCCTATCGCGAGATTCGCCAGGGCGAGCTCCAGCTTCATCTCGGCGACCTCGCGCCCGAAGAAGCGATGCGCAAGCTGGTCGAGTTCACCTTCAACCACTTCCGCGACAATCCGTGGTTCATCCGCCTGCTGTCGACGGAGAACATCCTGCGCGCTGAATACGTCAAGCAGATCGCCGAGATTCCGCGCCTGCATTCGCCGATTGTCGGTCTGATCCGCGACGTTCTCGGCGCCGGCCAGAAGGCGCGGATTTTCCGTGAGGGCGTCGATCCGGTTCACCTGTACATTTCCATCGCCGGCCTCAGCTACTTTTACTTTTCCAACATCCATACGCTGTCGGTGATCTTCGACGTACCGCTGCACTCGACCAGGGAGATGAATGCGCGCCGCCACCACGCGGTTGATGTGATCCTGGGCTACCTGCGCGCCTGACACAGGGCCCCCGGGTTGGGGGGATTTGTGCCTTGCCTGCAAATAACTAGCGAGTTACTTTTTGTTCAATGCCGCCTGGGAGGGCGGACCTTCAGACCGCACGAAACGAAACCTTTGGGAGGAATGATATGACCAAGCGCATTACGCGACGCACCTTTGGCGGCCTCATGGCGTCAGGCGCGTCGCTCGCCATGCTGGCTTCGACCGGCGCCTCACTCGCTGACGAGCGCGTCCGCCTCATCTGGTGGGGCAACCCGGAACGCGACAAGCGCACCCTCGCCGTCGTCGATCTCTACGAAAAGAAGAACGCGGGCGTCACGGTCGACCCGGAGACCTACGCCTGGAACGACTACTGGACGAAGCTCGGCACGATGGCCGCCGGCAAGAACCTGCCGGACGTCATCCAGATGGACTATCGCTACATCTTCGAATACGCCCGCCGCGGCCAGCTTGCCGCCCTCGATCCGTTCATCGGCAAGGACATCGACCTTGCCGACTTCGATAAGAGCCAGCTCGACAGCGGCAAGGTCGATGGCAAAACCTACGGTATCTCTCTTGGCGCCAATTCGATGTCGCACGTCTACAACAAGGCGCTGCTCGACAAGCTCGGCGTGAAGTTGCCTGACCCGACCAAGTGGACAAACGAAGACTTCATCGCGATCGGCAAGGATCTCAAGGGGAAGTTGCCCGAGGGCATGTATTTCGTCGCCAACTTCGGCGGCCAGGAAAACATGCTCGAGACCTGGATGCGTCAGCGCGGCAAGGCGCTCTACACCGACGACGGCAAGCTTGCCTTCGAACTCGACGACCTGCAGGCGTTCTGGGAGCACCAGTACATGATGCAGGAGGAAGGACTGACGCCGCCGGCCGACCTGCAGGCTCAGGACACCGGCAAAATGGAAGAGATGATGCTTCTCACGAAGCATTCGGTCTTCGACTTCCTGCACTCCAACCAACTGGTCGCATCGCAGAAACTCGCCGACTTCGACGTCGCGATGACGATGATCCCGAACCAGAAGGGCGGCAAGCCCGGCCAGTACATGAAGCCGTCGATGCTCATCTCCATGGCGGAGACGTCCACCGACAAGGAAGGCGCCGCCAAGCTGATCGCCTTCTTCGTCACCGATCCGGATGCCAATAACATCCTGCTCATAGAGCGCGGCGTGACCGGCGATGCCAGCATCCGCAAGAACATCATGGCGGCGCTGACGCCGACCGAGAACAAGATCATCGAGTATCTCAATCTCGTGTCGACCTGGGTCGGCCCGTTGCCGCCGCCGCCGCCAAAAGGGGCCGGCGAGATCGACCGCAACATTCTGGGAGCGTGGCAGGCCGTCGCCTTTAAGCAGAAGAAGGTCGACGTCGCGGCCAAGGAGTTCTACGACTTCTGCAAGACAACGCTCGAACGCTCCTGACCGGAGATCCGTTCCTTGGCCACCGCGGCCTATGAGACAAGTCTGGACGGGCGACGCCTCACGGCGTCGCCCACTCTTGGCGAGCGCATCGCGCGCTCGTGGCGGCGCAACCGCGCCGGCTATCTGTTTCTGCTGCCGTGGCTGATCGGCTTCTTCGGCCTGACCCTCGGGCCGACCATTGCATCGCTCTATCTGTCCTTCACCGACTACGACCTGCTGACGCCGGCGCGCTGGGCCGGCCTCAAGAACTACGAATACGCCTTCTTCCACGATCAACGCCTCGGCCACGCGCTAACCGTCACGCTGACATACGTGATCTGGTCGGTCCCGCTGAAACTTGCCGTCGCCCTCGGCCTCGCCATGGCTTTGGACCGCAGTGTGCGCGGCGTAACGGTATATCGGGCGATCTTCTATTTGCCGTCCCTGCTCGGCGCGTCCGTGGCGGTCGCCATGCTCTGGCGCCAGATCTTCGGCGGCCAGGGACTCATCAACGAGTTGCTGCTCCTGCTGTTCGGGTGGCAGGGCCCCTCATGGGTGACGCACCCCGACTACGCGCTGTCGACGCTGGTCGTGCTGGCGATCTGGCAGTTCGGATCGCCGATGATCATCTTCCTCGCCGGTCTGCGCCAGGTGCCGCAGGACCTCTACGAGGCCGCCGCCATGGATGGCGCGGGACCAGCTCGCCAGTTCTTCAAGATCACCCTGCCCCTGCTCGCACCGGTGATCTTCTTCAATCTGGTTCTGCAGACGATCGAGGCGTTCAAGGCCTTTACCCAGGCGTTCATCGTCTCGGGCGGTATGGGCGGCCCGGTCAATTCGACGATGTTCTACACGCTCTACCTCTACCTCGAGGCCTTCGCTAATTTCCGCATGGGCTACGCCTCGGCGCTGGCCTGGCTGCTGCTGGTCATCATCGGCATCTTCACCGGTCTCGCCTTCCTGAGTTCCAAATACTGGGTCTATTACGACGACGAGGGACGCTAGATGGCGTTCGTCTCCGCCACCAAGTCGGACCGGCGTTTTACGCCACTGATCCGGCACGTTCTGCTGATCGCGGCGGCTTTCGTCATGCTCTATCCGCTGCTTTGGATGATCGGCAGCTCGTTCAAGCCCGAGAACGAGATCTTCTCCAATCCGGCGGCCTTTCCGACCAGTTTCAGTCTGGCCAACTATATCAAGGGCTGGAACGCCCTCCGTGTCACCTTCACCACCTTCTACGAGAATTCCTTCCTCATCGCCGGATTGGCGGTGATCGGCAATCTCACCGCCTGCTCGCTGACCGCCTTTGCCTTCGCCCGGCTCGAGTTCCGCTTCAAGTGGCTGTGGTTCGGCTTGATGCTGGCGACACTGATGCTGCCCTATCACGTCACGCTGGTGCCGCAGTACATCTTGTTTCTCAACCTCGGCTGGGTGAACACCTACCTGCCGCTGGTGGTCCCGAAGTTCCTCGCCGTCGATTCCTTCTTCATCTTCCTGATGGTTCAGTTCTTCCGCGGCATCCCGCGCGAGATCGACGAAGCGGCGGTGATGGACGGCTGCGGACCGTGGCGCATCTATTGGCGCATCATGCTGCCGCTATCGACGCCGGTGCTGGCAACCGCCGCCATCTTCTCGTTCATCTGGACCTACGATGATTTCCTCGGGCCGCTCATCTATCTGAACGACCAGCGCCAATGGACCGTACCGCTGGCGCTGCGTGCTTTCATCGACTCAAGCGGCGGCGAGTCGCTCTACGGCGCAATGTTCGCCATGTCGGCGCTGTCGCTGGTGCCCGTCTTCGCCGTCTTCCTCGCCTTCCAGCGCTTGATCATCCGGGGCGTCGCTCTCGGTGCGTTGAAGCGCTGACCACCGACCATCAGAAGAATCCAGGATATCTCCAGGCATGGCTGCATCACCCGGTTTTGCGTTCTCCGTCATCGGCGTCAATCACGGTCACATCTACGGTCAGGTCAAGGTGATGCTTGAGGCCGGTTGCCGCCTGAAGTCTTTCTACGCACCCGAAGACGATCTCGCCGCCGCTTTTTCCAAATCGTTTCCCGATGCCAAGCGCGTCTCCGACGAACGCGTCGTGCTCGATGACGCGGAGGTAAAGCTGATCGTCGGCGCCGGCATCCTCGCCGACCGCGCTCCGATGGCGGTCCGCGCCATGCGCGCCGGCAAGGACGTCATGCTCGACAAGCCCGGCGCCACCACGCTCGACCAGCTTGCCGAACTACGCCGCGCCCAGGCCGAGACCGGCCGCATCTTCTCGATCTGCTATTCCGAGCACTACACCCAGCCGGCGACCGTCGCCGCCGGCGATCTCGTCAAGGCCGGCGCCATCGGGCGCGTCGTCAGCACCGTCGGCCTCGGGCCGCACCGCGTCGGCAACTATCCGCGGCCCGACTGGTTCTACAAGAAGGACCGCTACGGCGGCATCCTGTGTGACATCGGCTCGCATCAGGTCGAGCAGTTCCTTTTCTTCACGGGCAGCACGAGCGCCCAGGTGGTGTCGAGCCAGATCGCCAATTTCGACCATCCCGACACGCCTGAACTCGAGGATTTCGGCCAGATGGTCCTCGTCTCCGACAGCGCCACCGGCTACATCCGCGTCGACTGGTTTACGCCGGACAAGCTGCCCACCTGGGGCGACGGACGGCTGTTCCTGGTCGGCACCGAGGGCACCATCGAACTGCGCAAATACGTGGACGTCGCCGGCCAACCGGGCGGCGATCACCTGTTCCTCGTCAACCGCGACGGCGTCCGTCACATCGACTGCGCCGGCACAAAGATCACCTATGGCGAACAGCTGCGCGACGACGTGAACAACCGCACCGAGACGGCCATGCCGCAAGCCCACTGCTTCCTCGCCACGGAGCTGTCGCTCCTCGCCGAGGCCAACGCGACCCGCATCGTCGGCGCGCGACCGGAGGCCGCCCGATGAGCCGCCGTCTCAAGGTCGGCGTTGTCGGCGGAGGCGTCGGCGTCGGACACATCACCGCCTACAAGGAACTTCCCGAGCTTTACGAGGTCGCGGCCTTTTGCGACATCGACGCCGCCAAGGCGGCCGACGTCGCCGCCAAGCACGGTATCGCCAAGTCCTTCACGGATTTCGGGGCGCTGCTCGACCACGACCTCGACATCGTCGACATCACCACGCCGTCGAACCTCCACTTCGGCCAGGCGATGCAGGCCCTGAAGGCCGGGCGGAATGTCATCGTCGAGAAGCCGTTCGTCAGTTCACTGGCCGAGGCCGACGAGCTGGCCGAGGCGGAGAAGAAATCCGGAAAGCGCCTCTCGCCGATCTTCCAGTACCGTTTCTCCAACGGCATCCGGCAGTTCAAGCATCTCCGCGACAAGGGCTTCGTCGGCAAGACCTTCGCCGCGACGGTCGAAACGCACTGGCGGCGTCTGCCGGCCTACTACGACAATCCCTGGCGCGGCCGCTGGGCGAGCGAACTGGGCGGCACGTTGACCACCCACACCATCCACAATCACGATCTGATGACGCACCTGCTCGGGCCGGTGAAGGCGGTCTTCGCCCGCACGGCAACCCGCGTGAACAAGATCGAGACCGAGGACAGCGCCGTTCTGGCGATCGAGCTGGCGGATGGCGCCTATGTCACGTCGTCGACGACGCTGGGCGGCGAGGCCGAGATCTCGCGGCTGCGTCTCTATTTCGATGGCCTGACCGTCGAGAGCAATCACAGCCCCTATAACGCCGGCACCACGCCGTGGACGTTCATCTCCGCCGATCCGGAACGGCAGAAGCAGATCGACGCCGCGGTCGCCGAAGTCGAATTCCTGCCCGAGCGCAACGCGGGCCAGTTCTATCATCTTCACAAGGCGCTGACCGAGGGTGGCGCACTGCCGGTCTCGATCGCCGACGCGCGCCCGGCCATCGAGCTGCTCACCGCCGCCTACTATTCCGTCCACACCGGGACCGACGTTAAGCTGCCGATTGGCGCCGACCATCCATTCTATGGCGGTTGGCTGCCGGCAATGTCAGGGAGGAAAGGCTGATGGCCGGACTCGAACTCCAGAGCGTTTTCAAACGCTTCGGCACGGTCGAAGTCATCCATGGCATCGACCTCGAAATCAACTCCGGCGAGTTCGTGGTTTTCGTCGGACCGTCGGGCTGCGGCAAGTCCACGCTGCTGAGAATGATCGCCGGGCTGGAAGCCGTCACCGATGGCAATGTCGTCATCGACGGCGATGTGGTCAACGACGTGCCCGCCGCCAAGCGCGGCCTCGCCATGGTGTTCCAGTCCTACGCCCTCTATCCGCATATGTCGGTGCACAAGAACCTGTCCTTCGGGCTGGAAACCATGCGCGCTCCCAAGGCCGAGATCGCCAGGCGCGTTGCCGAGGCCGCCGACATCCTGCAGATCGGCGAACTGATGAACCGCAAGCCGGGCCAGCTTTCCGGCGGTCAGCGCCAGCGCGTCGCCATCGGTCGCGCTATCGTGCGCGAACCGAAGATCTTCCTCTTCGACGAGCCGCTGTCCAACCTCGATGCCGAACTGCGCATGCAGATGCGCGTCGAGATCAACAAGCTGCATCGCCGGCTGGGCTCGACGATGATCTTCGTCACCCACGATCAGGTCGAGGCGATGACGCTCGCCGACCGCATCGTCGTGCTGCGCGCCGGCATCGTGGAGCAGGTCGGCACGCCGCTCGACCTCTACAACGCGCCCGAGAACCTGTTCGTCGCCGGTTTCATTGGCAGCCCGCGCATGAATTTCCTGCCCGGTGAAGTCTCCAGCGGCGGCAACGGGACGGTCGAGGTGCGCCTTGCAACTGGTCTGCAACTCAGCCTGCCGGTGGCCGGCGAAGCGCCGCCGAAGGGCCAGAAGGCCACTATTGGCGTCCGTCCTGAGAACATCGCCGTCGTCGACCCCGACAAGGCGATGCTGACCGGCGAGGTGCAGATCGCGGAGCATCTTGGCGGTGAGACGTTCGTCTACGTGAACCTGCCGACCGGCGATTCCATCACGGTCGAGATTCGCGGCCAGGCGGAGGCGAAACCCGGCGAGCGCATCGGCCTCGCTTTCGACGACACCGCCTATCACGTGTTTGCCGCCGACGAGCGCGTCATCCGCCGCCGGCCCGCGAACGGCGCGGCTGCCGCCTGACGCCCAAACCTGTCAGCAGTGATGCCGCCGGCCCGCTGGCCGCTTTTGACAATGACCGCTCGATCCCTATTTTGGGCCGCGCCGTCGGCTGTCCGGGCCCCGGCCATTTGCTCGTTTGACGGCCACCTGCGGCCGGGATGACGCCCGGAACGTTGCTTCCCGCTGGGCCAGGGCGGCCCGCCCCGGGATTCGCTCTCATGCGCCTCGGCGCATCAATGGAGGACTTCGGCCAACGCCGGTCGCGGCCTACCGCCGGCAAGCGAGGCGGTTAAGGACCCGACGCGTGAAACCTTTGGCCAACGCCACGCGTTTGTGTTTTTGACTTCAACCGACCGGTTCCTATGTTCCAGCCCGATCCGCGGGCACAAAACCTGCCCAAAAGCCGCAAAAATCACTGATTTGTGCCGGGGGACGAAATTGACGATTGCTGCGGCTGTGCGGGAGATCCTCCTGCCCGGGCGCATCGCCAACGGAGGATGAAATCCATGAGACTTGCATCGAAGATCGCCGTCGCCGCCCTGGGGCTCAGTCTCATCGCCGGCCCGGCACTGGCCGCCGGCGACACTGTCGTCGTCGCCTCGAAGATCGACACCGAGGGCGGCCTGCTCGGCAACATGATCCTGGCCGTGCTCGACAAAGCCGGCATCCCGACCGAGAACAAGATCCAGCTCGGGCCGACCAAGATCGTCCGCACCGCGCTGGTGTCGGGTGAAATTGACATTTATCCTGAGTACACCGGCAACGCCGGCTTCTTTTTCAACGTCGATTCCGATCCGGCGTGGAAGAACGCCAAGACCGCCTACGAAAAAGCGGCCGAGCTCGACAAGGCCAACAACATCGTCTGGCTGACACCGGCGCCCGCCAACAACACCTGGGCGATCGCGGTGCGCAAGGACGTCGCCGAGGCCAACAAGCTGAAGACCATGGATGACTTCGGCAAGTGGGTCGCCGGCGGCGGCAAGGTCAAGCTTGCCGGCTCGGCCGAGTTTGTCGAAAGCCCCGCCGCCTTGCCGGGATTTCAGGATGCCTATGGCTTCAAGCTGACGGCCGACCAGCTGCTGGTCTTCTCCGGCGGCGACACCTCCGCCACCGAAAAGGCCGCCGCTGAGCAGACCTCCGGCGTCAACGCGGCAATGGCCTACGGCACCGACGGACAGTTGGCGGCGCTCGGCCTCGTCGTGATGACCGACACCAAGGGCGTGCAGGCGGTCTATGAGCCGGCGCCCACTGTGCGCCAGGCGACGCTCGACAAGTACCCGCAGATCAAGGATCTGCTCGATCCGGTCTTCCAGTCGCTGACGCTGGAGACGCTGCAGGGCCTGAACGCCAAGATCGCCGTCGATGGCGAGGACGCCAAGAAGGTCGCCACCGACTACCTGACCGAAAAGGGGTTCCTCAAATAGCCGCGACGCATCCCGACCGGGCCGAGCGCCCGACCAACGGAACCAGCGCGATTGATGCAACGGAGAAGGTGGCCTTTAACCGGGTCACCTTTTTCCTTGTGGCGGTCGCGGTCGCCGGCGTTCTCGGACTGGGCTTCGTCGGCTTCTCGCCGAACCGGATCCTGACCCCAAGTTCGATTGCCCTGTGGAACACCGGGGCGCTCGCCCATGCGGTCGTGATCGCGTGTGGCCTGGCGCTGCTGCTCGCCGGCGCGTTCTGGCGCGAGCGGATCGCCGGCGAACGCATTTCGCTTGCCGCCGCCGCGCTTGTCTTCCTCGCCAATTTCGCCGCGGCCGGGGCCGCCGCCACCGACCTCATCGCATCGGCCGAGAGCAGCGCGGCCCGCGTCTCGCTGGGTGGGGCCTTCTGGCTGATCCTCATCACTTCCGCGCTGGCGATCGCCGAGGCCCTCCGCCGCCTGAAAGCAACCATCCTGCTCCAGGCGCTGCTCGCCGCGGCCGTCATCGTTGTCCTTGCCCTGTTTGCCGCTGCTGGCTGGTTCGACGATCTCTCCATCGTCCATGAATGGTCTGTCCGCCGCGAGCAATACAACGTGGCGCTGGTCCAGCATCTCGTGCTGGTCTTCTCCGCGCTGGCGTTGGCGCTGGCCATCGGCGTGCCGCTCGGCATCGTGGCAACGACGCGCCCGGCAAGTTCGGGACGCATCTTCTCCGTGCTGAGCCTCATCCAGACGATCCCCTCGATCGCCCTCTTCGGCCTCCTCATCGGGCCGCTGACCATGCTCTCCGACTGGCTCCCGGCGCTACGCGACATCGGCATCCGCGGTATCGGCTTCACGCCGGCGCTGATCGCCCTGACGCTCTACGGACTGCTGCCCATCGCCCGCAACACCGAAGCTGGCCTCAAGAGCGTGCCGGCCTCGGTCATCGATACGGCCCGCGGCATGGGCATGACGCCGTTCCAGGTCATGACCTGGGTGTCGATCCCGCTTGCCCTGCCGGTGTTGATGGCCGGTCTGCGCATCGTCACCGTGCAGACGATAGGCCTCACCGTCGTCGCCGCGCTCATCGGCGCCGGCGGCTTCGGCAGTTTCGTCTTCATCGGCCTCGGCCAGACGGCAACCGATCTCGTCCTTCTCGGCGCGCTCTCGGCGATCGTCCTCGCCCTGGTCGCCGATATCCTCCTCCGCCTGCTGACGCTCGCCACGACACGGGTCATAACGTCATGATTTCCTTCGAAAATATCTCAAAGGCCTTTCAGGGCCGCACCGCCATCGATGGCGCGTCGTTCACGGTCAAGAGCCACGAATTCTGCATGCTCGTCGGCCCGTCCGGCGCCGGAAAATCGACCGCGCTCCGCCTCGTCAACCGGCTGATCGCACCCGACTCCGGCACGATCCACATCGACGACGACGACATCGCCGCGCTCGATCCCGTCGTGCTGCGCCGCCGTCTCGGTTACGTCATCCAGTCGATTGGCCTGTTTCCGCACTGGACCGTCGGCCAGAACATCGCCACCGTGCCGCGCCTCCTCGGCTGGCCGAAGAAGCGCACCGACGACCGTATCGACGAACTGCTGACGCTGGTCGAGCTCGATCCCGCCACCTTCCGCGACCGGCGTCCGCATCAGCTCTCCGGCGGTCAGCAGCAACGCGTCGGCCTCGCCCGCGCACTGGCCATCGACCCCAATATCCTGCTGATGGATGAGCCGTTCGGCGCGCTGGACGCGGTCACCCGCGATGTCTTGCAAACCGAGATGATCCGCATCCATGCGGCGACCGGCAAGACAATCCTGATGGTCACCCACGATATCGACGAGGCGGTGCGCCTCGGCGAGCGCATCGTCGTCTTCGAGGACGGCAAGGTCGTCCAGAACGCCACGCCCGAGGAACTGCTCGCCAACCCCGCCAACGACTTTGTCCGCGCTCTCGTCGGCGGCGAGGCGGCGAGCCTGCGCCTCCTCAAGATCCGCCGTGTGCGCGACTGGCTGACCCGCGGCAAGACCGCCGATGGCCCGGCGATCGGCGTCGACGAACATCTCGACACGGCGCTGGCGCGCATGCTGGGCTCGGGCAGCGACGCGCTTCCGGTCATCGACAAGACGGGTACGCCGCAGGGCGCCATCGGCCTCAGCGATCTGGTGCGGAGAGCGCCGTGAACGGCACGCCGCTACCGACCGCCGCCGCTACCCGCCACATCGCCCTCGTGCTTCTGCCGGCGGCGCTGCTCGTCCTGCTGGTTCTCTTCATGCCGGCCCTGCAGCCGGTTTTCCACGCACTCTTCCCGGCTTTGGAACGGCCGATCTACACCCGCGCCAGCTTCCTCACGCTGACGCTCTGGCATGTCGGCCTCGTGCTTGCCGCCACGATTCCCGTGGTGATCGCCGGCATCGGCGCCGGTGTCTTCGTCACCCGCAAGAGCGGGCGCGAATTTGCCGGCATCCTCGATACCGTCACCGCCATCGGCCAGACCTTTCCACCGGCCGCCGTGCTGGCGCTCGCCGTGCCGCTCGTCGGCTATGGCGCGCAACCGACCGTGGTGGCGCTGATCGCCTATGGCATCCTGCCGGTCGTCGACAACACCATCGCCGGCCTCCGTGGTGTTTCGCCGTCCGCCCTTGGCGCCGCCGAAGGCATGGGCTTCACCGCGCTGCAGAAGCTCGTCTGGGTGGAACTGCCGCTCGCCGCGCCGGTCATCATGGCCGGCGTGCGTACCTCGGTCATCATCAACATCGGCACCGCCGCCATCGGCTCGACCGTCGGCGCGCTGACACTGGGTTCGCCGATCATCGAGGGCCTGTCGGGCTCCAACACCGCCTATGTCATTCAGGGTGCGCTCGTCGTCGGCCTGCTTGCCATTGCTGTCGATCAGGCCTTTGCGCTGATCGACGAGCGCCTCCGCCGCGCCACGCGGCGTTAGTCGAGGCTCACGCGCGCATTGCGGCCGTAGAGCCGCAGCACTTCGTTGATGACGCGGCGGTGGAAAGCGGGATTCTTCTCGATGTCGAAGTGGTCGATCCCCTTGTTGAGGGCGTCGACGTTGACGTTCTCAAGCCGCCCGCGGAAACCACGGCCCGGCGCCAGTTTCTTGCCGATGCCGTCGCTGGGCGCATAGAAGTTGATGAAGTGCCGCACGCTGGACGCGACCGGGATGCGCGCGGTCGCGTCGAAGGTGACGGCGAGCGCCACCGGGATGCCCTTGCGCGCCAGTTCCTGCGACATCTGAAGCACCGCATCGGCGCCGAACGAATGGCCGACGATGACCACTGGCAGGGCCCGCTTGTCCTTGCGGTAGCGCGCCTCGATCTGCGCCGCGACGCCGCCCCAGCCGGCGTAGTTCAGCGAATGCGCCGGCACGCCGCGCGCCCGGAGTTCGCCGGCGAGCTGGTCGAGGCCGGTCGAGAAGATGTTGCCGAGGCCGAGGAACAGATAGACGCTGCCGCGCGGCGCCTTCTTGGCCGCGGCAAGCTCCACCTTGCTTGCAGCGAATGTCTCGACTGGCCGGCACACCATCGCCGCGACGCCGACCATCACGGCCACCGCCGCGATCCGCGCCCACAGCCTGCCCTTCGCCCCCAGTCCCGTCATGCGCCAGCCCTTTTTGTCGATTCGTTCGGTCGCAGCACGATACCGGCTCGCCCCCGCCGGGCAAGCGTCGCCGTGCCGCAGTGCGAGAGGCCTCAATAGACCCAGGGAATGATGCGCGCCGTCCGGCCCATGTAGTCCCGGTATTCCTCGCCGAAGGTCTCGATCATCACCTGCTCTTCGCGCGGCACGCGCAGGAAGAACAGGATACCGATCGCAACCAGCCCGATTGGCCCGGCGATCAGGTTCTGGAGCAGCAGAAGTTGCGCCACCGCCGACAGGATGAACGAGGAATACATGGGATGGCGCACATAGGCGTAGAGCCCGTCGGTCACCAGCTTGTGCTGTTCGCGCGTCTCCAGCGAGATTGACCAGTTGCGGCCGAGTTGCTTGTGGGTCAGGCGAAACAGGATAAGCGCCGCGATCAGGGCGACAACCCCGAACCAGGCCTGCAGCGGACTGAAGCGATAGTCGGCGAAGGCCGGCTGGCCGGTGATCGCATAGAGCGCCGGCAGCAGGAATTGCCCAAGCCCGGCGATCGCCAGCAAGACACGGTCACGCGTTCCGCCGGCCGAACGCGCCACGCCCAGCCGCTTCGCCCGCCGCTGAAACGGATAGCGGATCACGAACCAGACGATGATTCCGAGCAGGAAGACAATTCTCGCGGCGAACGGTGTCATGCCGCAGGCACTAGCCTACGCGACGGGGGGATGGAAGGGGCCGCGCAAGACGCTTCCCCCGAAGGCAGACCGCTCCGGCCAAGCCCTGCCCTTGCTCCGCCCTCGGTTCCGTCGCATTACCGCCTTAGTCGGTTGACACGGATCGCCCATGCGTCGCCCTTTCATCGTTCTTTCGGCCCTGCTCCCCATGGTCCTTGCGGGGTGCGGCGGGGGCGTTTCCGGCGCGCTTGGCAACCTCCTCGAGCGGCCCGAAGCCGCCAGGGCCGGCACCGTCGACGCCCAGGCGGCGGCCCAGCTCATCTCCCAGTACCGCGTCGAGCATGGCCTGAAGCCCGTATCGC
The DNA here is from genome assembly GCA_963781775.1 of uncultured Alphaproteobacteria bacterium. Lineage (GTDB taxonomy): Bacteria > Pseudomonadota > Alphaproteobacteria > Rhizobiales > Kaistiaceae > CAVSRC01. Next base: position 66,524 of record CAWAHE010000008.1, read on the forward strand.
TCGACCCGACCCTGATGAAACTCGCTGCCGAGCACGCGCAGCGCATGGCCAGCCAGGACACCATGAGTCACCGGCTTGCCGGCGAGCCAGACTTTTCCCAGCGGATCGCCGCCGGCGGCTTCCAGGCCTCGATGGCCGCCGAGAACGTCGCCGCCGGCCAGAAATCCCTGGCTGCCGTCTTCGAGGCGTGGCGAAAGTCGCCCGGCCACAATGCCAACATGCTGCTGCCCAACGTCTCGCTGATCGGCATCGCGCTCGCCATCCAACCCGGCGGCCGCTACCACACGTATTGGTCGCTGGAACTCGGCGAGCGCTACGTGCCACCATCCGGCGGACCGCCTGTGGGCCCGGCGTCCGGTCCCAACCCCTTCATGATCTTCGGCCGCTAGAGCCTTGTCCCGAGCATACGAGGATCTGATCGCCGCCTTTCGCTGGTCGGTCCCGCGCCGCTACAATATCGCCGGTGATTGCTGCGACCGCTGGGCGAAGGCGGAGCCGGCGCGCGTCGCGCTCTACCGCTACGCGCCGGGCGAGCCGCTGGAGCCGACGACCTATGGCGAACTCATGCGGAAGTCGGACGCGCTCGCCCATGCGCTCCGTACCCGCGGCGTCGCGGCCGGCGATCGCGTCGCCTTGCTTCTCCCCCAGTCGGTAGAGACCGTTATCGGCCATCTCGCCGCCTATAAACTCGGCGCCATCGCCGTGCCGCTGGCAGCGCTCTTCGGCGTCGATGCGCTGAGTTATCGGCTTGCTGCTTCGAGCGCGAAGGCCGTCATCACCAATGCCGCCGGCCTGGCGCGGCTCGCCGAGATCGGCACGCCCCTGCCAACCCTCGCCACCATCCTCTGCACGGACGGCGCCGCCGGCGACGCGGAAGACCTGGCGGCGGTCATATCGGAGAACGGCGAGCCGTTCGACGTGGTCGATACGCTCGCCGACGATCCGGCGCTGATGATCTTCACCTCGGGCACCACCGGCCCGCCCAAGGGCGCGCTGCACGCCCATCGCGTGCTGCCCGGCCATCTGCCGGGCTTCGCCTTCAGCCACGGCTTTCCGCCGCAACCGGGCGATCGCATCTGGACGCCGTCCGACTGGGCGTGGGCAGGCGGATTGCTCAACGCGCTCCTCCCCGGCCTGTCCTTCGGCGTGCCGGTCGTCTTCGGGCCCTTCCTGCCGTTCGATCCCGAGACCGCCTTCACCCTGATGGTCGAGGCCGACATCCGTAATGCCTTCCTGCCCCCGACGGCGCTCCGCATGATGCGCTCGGTCGCCGATCCGCGCGGTCGCTTTCCGCTGAAGCTGCGCACCGTCGGCGCCGCCGGCGAGAGCCTCGGCCGCGACACCTACGAGTGGGCGGCGCGCGACCTCGGTGTTCCGGTCAACGAGTTCTACGGCCAGACCGAATGCAACTACGTCATCGGCTCGTCGGCTGCGCTGGGCGTCAGCCGCGCCGGTGCCATCGGCAAGGCGCTGCCCGGCCACACCGTCGCGATCGTTGCGTCGGATGGAACGCCACTCGCGGCCGAGTCGGTCGGCGAGATCGCCATTCGCCGGCCCGATCCGGCCATGTTCCTCGGCTATTGGCAGAACGAGACGGCGACGGAGGAGAAATTTACCGGCGACTGGATGCTGACCGGCGACCAGGGCACCATGGACGCCGACGGCTACATCCGCTTCATCGGCCGCGACGACGACATCATCATCTCGGCCGGTTACCGCATCGGCCCGAGCGAGATCGAGGATTGCCTCGCCACGCACCCGGCGATCGCCATGGCCGCCGCCGTCGGCAAGCCCGACCAGTTGCGCAACGAGATCGTCAAGGCGTTCGTCGTGCTGAAGCCGGGTTTCACGGCATCCGACACGCTCGCCGCCGAGATTCGCCTGTTCGTGCGCGCCCGCCTGTCGGCGGCCGAATATCCGCGCGAGATCGCTTTCGTCGACGAGATTCCGCTGACCACCTCCGGCAAGGTGATCCGCCGGGTCTTTCGCAATCGCGTCAGGAAAGAATCCGGCGGCTGACCGTCAGCCGAAACGGGCGCGCAACTGGCGGACGTTCGCCCGCGCCGCGATCTCGGCCCTGGCCGCCGCGACGCCGATGCGGAACAACGCCCCGCCATCTTTCGGACCAAGCACCAGGGTCGCTATGCCGAGTCGCCCCGCCCACAAGGCGAATTGATCATCGGATGGTCGGCGGTGGCGCAGGAGTCGATCCGCTTGACAGCGTGATCGGCGAAGATGCGCGCCGGCGCCTCCAGCATGATTTCGGCGCCGGGCGAAAAGCGCGCCCAGTCCTCGTCATAGGCGATCTTCCAGGTGAAGGCGGTTTCGCCGCCGATCAGCGTCACCAGAATCGCGACCGGATGATCGCCAACCCTGAGCGATTCGATCCGCGCTTTGCCGGCCGCCGCGAGGTTGCGGATCGCTTCACGGGCAAACTCGACGTCGGCCACGACACAGGCCAGCGCCGTGCCGCGCTGGCCCTTCCAGCCCGCCATCTCCAGAGCCAGGAATTCCTCGAAGCGGCAACGCACGCGGTCGGGCTCGATCGCGCTCTCCACCGTCACCGGCCCCTTCTCGCCGAGCCGACGCATTTGGCGGCCGAGTTCCTTGCGCCGATGCGCCGGAAGCAAACCGCGAAGATCGGACGTGCCGCCGCGCTCCAGCATTGCGCGCTCGTGTTCGTCGAGAGCGACCAGCGGGCGCCCGCTCCGCGCGGCGAGCGCCGCAAGCGCCTGCGCGACGGGCCCGCCTACCGGCGCCTCAGGCACGATGACGCTCAGCCCCGAACCGTCCGGCGCCAGTCCATCGATCAGGCGATCCAGGGTCGCGGCAAGGTCGTCGCCGGTCGCCAGCGGCACACCCAGCGGCGCGTATTTATGGCTCCACAGCCGAACGGCCGGCGCGATGCGTCCGAGGCGCGTGCGCGTGAAGGGCGCCGCGGCGGCAAGGTCTCCCGAGCGCGAGGCGACGACGGCGACAGCGACTTGGCCCTCGCCAAGATGCTCCGCCGCCGGCAGCGCGAATTCCGGGCCGAAGAAAACGTTGCCCGTGACCGACCGGCCCGCGAGCGATCCCCATTCCGCGGCAATGCCCGCCATCTCGCCTGACGCGACGACGCGGAACCCGTCTACGTTGCGCCGTGGCCCGACCGACGGTCGGGAAAGCGCGAGACGGGTCGCAGCGTCGGCCATCTCATCCTGCCTCGAGCGCAGCCGTTCGCGGCTTCAGCGCCTCGATAATCGAGCACTTGAGCCCCAGGCGCGTGCGAACGATCACGTAGAGCACCAGCGTCTCGATGGTCAGCGCGAGCGCCGTCGCGGTCGCCGCCCCGGCGAGACCGATGCGCGGAATCAGGAGGAAGTTGAGCGCGACGTTGAGGAAGAACGTCGCCGTATAGACCACGGCCGTGATCCTCTGTTGGCCGGCCATGATGAGCAGCGTTTCCGCCGGTCCGATCGAGGCGCGGAAGAGCAGGCCGACCGACAGGATGAAGAGAAGCGGATAGCCGTCGACGAAGCTTGGACCGAAAAGGGACAGCAACAGACGCCCCCCCAGCGCCAGCAGCACGACCATCGCCAGCGACGGCCAGAACGTCCAGTGCAGCGTGTCGTGCACGAAGGCCGAAAGCCGGGCGGTATCGCCGGTGACGTAGTACTTGGCGAAGCGCTGGGCGCTGCCGGTCCTGACTGCGTAATAAACGAAATGCACGAGCGCCATGGTCTTGGCGGCGGCGAAATAGATCGCGACCTTGTCCGGCTGCATCAGGCGGCCGACGATCATGATGTCGACATTGGTGAGCAGGTTGAAGAAGCCCTCGACCACGAACATCGGCAGCGCCATCGCGATCCAGGTGAGCGGCAGATACTGGCGCGGTCCGCGCGGCACCACTTTTCCCATGCGCCATTCGAGCGCAAAGAACTGGCCGATCGCGGTGAGATAGGTCGCGCCGATCACCGCCGCCATCGCGGTAATCGCGTCGGGCTTCCAGCCGAACCAGATGGCGACACCCATGAACACCGGGATCAGCAACGGCCGCACGATGTAGGTCGGCCACAGCGCGAGGTTCGCCCAGTTGAATGCGCGCGCCAGCCCCTCCTGGATGTCGCCGACCGTCAGCATGGGCAGCGTCACCGCGCCAAGGTAGAGCGGGATCAGGTAGAAGTTGGAGAGCTGCGCCCCGAAGAGATAGAGGCCGCCAAAGCCCACGATGGTGGCCAGTGTCGATACGACGAGCCCCTGGATGCGGCTGCCGAGGATCACACCACGCAGGAGATCCGGCTGGTTGCGCTCGACATACTCCGGCACGAAGCGCAGCACCGCGATCTGGATGCCGAGACAGCCGAGCCCGCCGATGAGCACCGTCCCCACCCAGACGACGACGAAAATGCCGTATTCGAAATCACCCATCCAGCGGGCGAGCACGACCTGGCTGATATAGGCGATCACGGCGCTCAGCACGCGCGTCACGAACGTGATCAGCGCCATGCGCCGCGACAGCGAGCGGTCGTCGGCGCCGTGCAGAATGGAATCGACCTGCGCCCCCGCCCACACGACGACGTCGCGTATGCGGCTGTCCGGGATTCGCCCGGCAACATCGGCGAACGAAATGCGCACTGTGGCCTCTCCGCATTTGGGCCGGCGGGAAGGCCTGGACCGGTCGCATCCCACTACCCCGATCCACGGGATACGGCCGCCACAATGTATTGACAATTAAAGAAAAACTGAGAATTCCGTAAAGGTTAACAATAGCTTAACCTCAGGACCGCCCGAACCTCATAAACGCACCTTTCCCGACTGGATGAGCCGGTAGAGTGCGGCGTCCAGCCGCAGATAGGCACCGGCGCCCCAATCATCGAAGTAGAGCGGATCGCGCACCGTGTCGGGATCGAAGCCATCCTGCACAAGATTGATCTTGCGCTGCTTGAAGGTCGAGGTGGCGTCGATCCGGTCCTGAAGCCTGATAAAGAGCGGCCGCGCGTTTGGCTGCAGGTGCGTATGGACATGCTGGCGGAGTGTGGCCAGTGCGAAGCTCGCCGCGCCGACAACGGCAGCCATGCCGGCGCGGCCGTCGTGGCCGGCGACGGCAACGCCATAGACATTGGCCTCCGCGACGCCGGCGCAGGTATGGATCGTCTCGGCGACCTCGGATGTCGAAACGTTCTCGCCCTTCCAGCGATAGGTGTCGCCGATCCGGTCGACGAAGAAATAGTAGCCGCGCCGGTCGCGGCGCACGAGATCGCCGCTGCGGAACCACATGTCGCCAGGCGCGAAGACGTTGCGCAGGATTTTCTGTTCGGTCGCGGCGGTATCGGCGTAGCCGTCGAAGCGCTGACCCGGTTTCAGCGGGTGCAGTTCGATGTGCGAGATGAGTTCGCCGACCTCGTTGTCCGCCGAGCGGATGCAGAAGCCCTCGGCGTTGCGCACCGGCTGTTCGCGATCGAGATCGAAACGCACGACCATCATCGGAAACACGAAGCGCGACCAGTCCGGGCAGCGGCCGATGGCGCCGGGCGTGTCGTCGAAGTTGAAGAGGACCGCGTTGCCTTCGGTGGCGGCATAGAACTCGCGGATATGCGCGATGGCGAAGCGTCGTTTGAATTCCGGCCAGATGTCCGGGCGCAGGCCGTTGCCGCAGCACAGGCGGATGTGGTGGAGATGCTCCTTCGGGTGCGGCGGCGCGTTGACCAGATAGCGGCACAATTCGCCGATATACTGGAACAGCGTGCAGCCGTGATCGACCACATCGTCCCAGAAACGGCTCGCCGAGAACTTCTCCGCGATCCACACCGACCCGCCGCGGATGAGGCATGCGCCGAGGGCACAGACGCCGCCGACCGTGTGATACATCGGCAGGCAATCGTAGATGCGATCATTGGCGGTCGCTCCCATGACCGCCGAGAACGCCTCCATGGCCGCGATCACGCGGTAGTGGTTGATGGTCGCCGCCTTCGGCAGACCGGTCGTGCCGCTGGTGAAGATGTAGAGACAGCGGTCGTCGTGGTTGAGCGCCGGCCTTTGCTCCGCGGCCAGCGGCCCATCGTCGAGCAGCGCGACCGCACCGTCGATCGACGGCACCCGCGGATCGTCGCCGCCGTGCCGCCAAAGCGTCGGCGCACTCTCGAGCAGCGGCGCCGCCGTGGCATAGGTGGCGGCAAGCGAGTCCGCGACGATGACATGCGCCGGCCGCACGATGTCGATGCAATAGGCCAGCCCCCGCCCTGCCAGGTTGATGTTGAGCAGCGCGGTTACCCCGCCGGCCCGCGCGATCCCAAGCCAGATCGCCGCGAACTCCGGCCGGTTCGGCATCATCAGGCAGACGACGTCGCCCTTGCGGATACCGTTGGCGAGCGCCCAGCGCGCATAGCGGTTCGCGCGTCGATCGAATTCGGCGAACGTGAAACTCTCCTGGTCGGACAGGAGCGCCGGCCGGTCGCCGTATTTCGCCGCCAGTTCTTCGGCAACGCCGGGCCACACCCGGCTGCGCTGCCACGCCAGCGGAATCACGCGCCGAAGCGCGCTACCGACGCCGACGGCATAGAGAAGGTCGCTCCTGACGCGGCTGAGCCAGTCCATATCGTCCGCCAGCGCCTCCTCCCGAAACCGCTCACTGGACACGAGAGCGGGGAATCGTAGCATCGCGCCCGTTAACCGGCCATGTCCGATCAGGATCGAAGCAATTGCCCGACGGCGAGCCTCAATCGCGCATCCTCGATACCAACGGTCTCAATTGTCCGCTGCCGGTTTTGAAGGCCCGCAAGGCCCTGCTCGCCATGGCCGAGGGCGAGCGCTTGACGGTCACGGCGACCGATCCGCTGGCCGCGATCGATCTGCCGCATTTCTGCGCCGAGGCCGGCCATCGCCTGATCGCCATGGAGGAAGGCAGCGGCGTCTGGGTCTTCGAGATCGAGCGCGGACCGACCTAGCGCCCGCGGCGCGCCGAGAAACCGGCGATGGAAAGCGGATTGTCGGTCATTGCCGTGCGATCCGGCGTGTCGATCCGGGCCTCGTTGAGAAAAGCGTCGAGGTAGCCTTCGAAGCCGGTGCGGTCGAGATTGCTGGCGGTGACGGCGAAACGCACGGCCGGCGCGCCGGGCGGCGTCGCCACCAGAAGCGGCGGGCGGAAGAACGCGCCGGTGCCCTCGACCACTGCGCTTTCGCCCGCGCCGGTCGCCACCAGGCCACGCAGGCGGATCAGGTTGCCGCCCTGCAACGCCGCCAGAAACTCGAGGAAGCGGTCGAGCGCGGGCAGCGGGATCGGCCGCTCCCGCGCGACCGTGAACGCGTTGACGAGCCCCGCGCCCGTGGATTCCACCGGCGGCCCGAGCCAGCAGTCGAAATCGGCGGTGCCCGGATCGAAGGCGCCATGTCCGGTCAACGCCACCGGATCGACGGTCGAAGCATCGACGATCGCGGCGATCGGGTTGAGGGGCGCCAACCCGGCGGCAATCTCCGCGAGATCATGTTTGACGCCGGAGATCGCGATGACGTCGGCCATCGCCAGTTGGCGCAATGCCGTCGGCCGCCGCGAAAATGCGGCGACGTCCGACGCGGGAACCACGGCCACGATGCCGTCCGACCGGAAACGCAGCGACAGGTATGGGTGCATGCCAACGCCGGCGAGGATGGCGGACGCATCGGCGGTCGCGTCCGCCTCGATCATCACCCGCGAGATCGCGGTAACGCGGCCATTGTCGAGGTCGCGGAGCAGCCGCTCCAGCGCATCGACCAGTTCGCCGCGGACGGCGCAGCAGATGCAGCCTGCGCCGAGCGCGATGATCCCGTCCTCGGCGCGTTCGACCAGAGCGTTTTCGAGCGCCACCTCGCCGAACTCGTTGAGGATCACGGCGGTATTGGCGAAGGCCGGCTCTCGGAGCGCGCGGTTGATCAGCGTGGTCTTGCCGGCGCCGAGCGGCCCGGCAATGACAGTGAGAGGGATCGGCTGCCTGCGCGGGCGCGCCATGGTTCGCCTCAGCGCGTGACGGTCAGGTCGAGCGGCGGATTGATCAGGACCGACGCCGGCGAGGCCGGCGTCTCCGGCGCATAGGCACGGGCGAGACTGGGGCGCAGACGCGGCATCGGCACCTTGCCGGCCGGCGGCGCTTTCGCGACCGCGGCGCTTGCCGGCGGAGTTCCGGGCAGAGGATCGGCCCGGCCGGTATAGACCGGCACCGGGTCCATCGTCTGGAAGCGCGGCTCGAGCGCGGAGTTCGGCCCAAGGCTGGCGAGGACCGGATCCTCGTCGTCACTGTTGACGCGCTTGCCGCACACGCGGTCATGCAGGTCGGCTGGCGGCGCCGACGATGCGGCGGTGTCGAAACGCGCCAGCGAGGGACGCCCGACTCCACCGAACAGGTTGCCGAAGCCCTGATTGAGCAGGCCGGCTGCCATCTCGGCGCGGTCGCCCGACGATGCCGCACCGAGCACGACCACCAGCAGCTGGCGGCCGAAGCGGCTGGCGCTCGCCACCATGTTGAAGCCGGAGGCGCAGACGAACCCGGTCTTCATGCCGTTGGCGCCGTGATAGCGCTCAAGCAGCGTGTTCTGCGAGCGCAGCACCCGCTTGCCGGCGCGAATGGCGGGGATGCGGAACAGGTCGCGGTATTCCGGAAAGTCCACCCAGATAGCCCGCGCCAGCACCGCCAGATCGCGCGCCGTCGTCAAATGACGGTCGTCCGGCAGCCCGTTCGGGTTTTCAAAGTGGGTCGACGTCATGCCGAGGCGCTGCGCCTCGGCATTCATCATGGCGACGAACCCACTCTCACTGCCGCCAAGCGTTTCGGCCACCGCCATGGCGATGTCGTTGGCCGATTTCACCAGCATCATCTTGAGCGCGTTGTCGACATTGAGAACCGTGCCGACCTTGAAGCCCATCTTCGACGGGGCCTGGGCCAGCGCATGGCTGGAGATGACGACCGGCGAGGTTGGCGTCAGCTTGCCGGACTTCAGCGCCTCGAATGTCAGGTACGCGGTCATCAGCTTGGTGACGGAGGCCGGCTGCCACAGCCGGTCGGCATTGCGCGCGTCGAGCACCGTGCCGGCGTTCACGTCGATGAGGACATAGGCCGGCCCATCGGCCGCGCGCACCGGTCCGGCGACCAGCACGACAATCAAGGCAAGGATACGGACCGTCAGACGCAAAGCCTTTGGCCTCGGCTGTTTCGGCGGCCGACGGCCGCATACGATTGGGATCGCGTTTCCAACTCCTAGCGATTTCGGTCGGCCTTGGCAAAGTCCATGGCCTGCCTTTTTCGACGCCGGTTGCCGGAAAAATCGGCAACCAGTTGACGCGGCACGGCAAATCGCGCCGAGACGCCATGCGGCGAAATTGGCTCCAAGCTTGCAAACCGCCGGGGCTTGCAACAGGGATCGCCCTCGCAAATGATCCGCCCATGAACACCGCCCAGCCGATTGTCGATGCCACGCCCGTTTTCGGCGCCGCACCGGCATGGCCCCGCGTCGTCACGCCGATGCAACGCGCGCGTGGCGTCGCGCGTCTGGGCGTGCGCCGGGTCGGCGCGCAAAGCCGGCTGATCGAGAATTTTCAGTCCGGCTCCGCCAAGCTGCGCTTCCCGCGCAGCGAAGCGAACGAGCCGTTCGCGGCCGTCCTCGTCAACACCGCCGGTGGCCTTACCGGCGGCGACCGCTTCTCCTGGTCGATCGACGTTCAGGCCGAGGCTTTGGCGACGGTCGCCAGCCAGGCGGCGGAACGGATCTACCGCCGCTCGGCCGGCCACGCCCAAATCGAGACCACATTGACGGTTGCGGAAGGCGCCACGCTCGAATGGCTGCCGCAGGAGACGATCCTGTTCGACCACTCGGCGCTTCGGCGCACGCTGACGGTGGACCTCACGCCGTCGTCGCGATTGCTCGCCGTCGAATCGATCATTCTCGGCCGCACCGCCATGGGTGAGAGCGCGAAGAACATCGAACTGACCGACTCCTGGCGCATCCGCCGTGGCGGCCGTCTGATCTTCGCCGACGGCCTGCGCCTTGACGGCGACGCGACCGCGATCCTTGCCGGCGGCGCCACCGGCGGCAAGGCCTGCGCGCTGGCGACGATCGTACTCGTCGCGCCCGACGCCGAGGCGGCGATCGAGCCCGCGCGCGCGGCCATCAACCAAAGCGCCGAGGGCGGCGTCAGCGCCTGGAACGGCATGCTGGTCGCCCGCCTGATTGCCGCCGAGGGGCAAACGCTGCGCGCCGACGTGATCCGGCTGATCGAGACATTACGTGGCCGCCCGATGCCCCGCGTGTGGACTTGCTGAAGGAAGACCAAGAATGAATCTGACGCCGCGTGAAAAGGACAAACTGCTGATCGCCATGGCGGCCAATGTCGCCCGCCGGCGGCTGGAGCGAGGCGTCAAGCTCAACCACCCCGAAGCGATCGCGCTGATCAGCGACTTCGTCGTCGAGGGCGCCCGCGACGGCCGCTCGGTCGCCGACCTCATGGAGGCCGGCGCGCACGTCATCACGCGCGGCCAGGTCATGGAGGGCATCGCCGAGATGATCCATGACGTCCAGGTCGAAGCCACTTTCCCTGACGGCACCAAGCTCGTCACCGTTCACGATCCCATCCGCTGAGGACAACTGCCATGAAGACCATCCGTGCAATCGCCGCCGGAACCGCCCTCGCCCTGCTGGCGACGCCGGCCTTCGCCCACAACGGCGTCGGCACCGCCGCCGGTTTCGCGGCGGGCTTCGATCACCCCTTCTCCGGCCTCGATCACATCACGGTCATGATCGCCGTCGGCCTGTGGGCAGCGCTGAAGGGCGGTCGCGCCCTGTGGCTGTGGCCCGCGACCTTCGTCGGCATCATGCTGGTCGGCGGCGCGCTTGGCATGGCCGGCATCGGCGTACCCTTCGTCGAGCCCGGCATCCTCGCCTCGGTGGTGGCGCTCGGCCTGCTCGTCGCGCTTGCCGTTGATCTGCCCGTGTGGACGGGCGCGCTGATTGTCGGCGCCTTCGCCGTGCTCCACGGCCACGCCCACGGCACCGAAGTGCCGGAAACCGCCAGCGGCATCGAATACATGGCCGGCTTCGCGCTCGCCACGGCCGCTCTCCATGGCATCGGCATCGGCTCCGTCGCGCTGTTCGGCCGGCGCTTCCGCACGGTCGTGCGCTTTGCCGGAGCGGCCTGCGCCGTGATCGGCGTCGGCCTCGCCACTGGGGTAGTCGGATGATCCCCGGCGAAGTCTTCACCGCCGAAGGCGACATCGAGCTGAATGCCGGCCAGCCGACGGTCACCGTCGAAGTCGCCAATTCGGGAGATCGGCCGGTGCAGGTCGGTTCGCACTACCACTTCTTCGAGACCAACACGGCGCTGTCGTTCGATCGCGACAAGGCGCGCGGCATGCGCCTCGATATCCCGGCCGGATCGGCCGTGCGCTTCGAGCCGGGTCAGACGCGCACCGTCACGCTGGTGCCTTATCTCGGCGAACGGCTCGTCTTCGGCTTCAACCAGAAGATCATGGGCAAGCTGTGACGCGCGCGCCGAGGCAGCAAGGCCCCCGCGACATCAAGTCGGCCCTGGTTCTCCAGGGCGGTGGCGCTCTCGGCGCATACGAACTCGGCGTGCTTCGCCGGCTCTTCGAGGAGCCGGGCTTCGACCTCAGCTACGTCTCCGGAGTCTCGATCGGCGCGATCACCGCAGCCGTGCTGGTCGGCGCCCGCAACGGCGACCCGCTCGGCACGCTGGAGACGATGTGGAAGGATTTCATCCTCCCGGTTTCCGCCCTGACGCCGCCGTTTCTGGCGCAGGGCCTGTCGGCGCTGGGCAATCCCGCCTTCTACACGATGCGCCGCGACTACCTGTCGATGCCGTTCTGGACGAGCTTCTACGACCTCGCGCCCATCCGCAAAACGCTCGCCGAACTGGTCGATTTCGATCTCATCGCAAAGAGCCGGACGAAACTCGTCGTCACCGCGACCGACATCGCGAGTGGCGAGGTCAAGCCGTTCTCGAACACGGACGCCACAGCGCCGCTGACCATCGACCACGTGCTCGCCAGCGGCAGCCTGCCGCCCGGCTTCCCGATGACGGCGATCGGCGAGGAGCACTACTGGGACGGCGGCCTGTTCGATAACACCCCGCTGTCGCCGCTGCTGAAGCTTATCGATGCCGCCGATGCGCCGAAGACACGGCTCTACGTCGTCAGCCTCTTCCCGAAGAAGGGCAAGGTTCCGACCGACATGATCGGCGTGGCGGATCGCATGGTCGAATTGATTTTTGCGAACAAGATGGCGAAGGATGTCGACATCGCCCAGACCATCAACGCCTTCGTCGCGCTTATCGACGAGATCGTCGGCCAGCATCCCGAGGCACGCCCGATCCTCGACCGGCCCGAATATCAGCAGCTCGGCCGCTACAAGGCGCTGAGCGACATCGTCGAGATCACCAACACCCGCGACGAGCCCGTCAGCGCCGCTTCCGATTTCTCGCGCGAGACGATCGCGGCACGGATCGACTCCGGCTATCGCGATGCCGACAAGACGCTGAGGGAGCAGCGCGAGGCCGCATGACAGCGGCGCGCCTGACACCGGGGGAAATTGTGACCGAGCTTGACCGCCGCGCCATCTACGCGACGCTCCACGCCGAAGATCGCGGCGCGGGCGCCCTACTGGTTGGGCGGATCGCCGAGATAGATCGTGACGTGGCTGCCATCGACCCGGGCGGCATAGACCGATTTCAGGTCGAAGCTCCACACCGTCGCCTGGATCACCGCCATCAGATGCGAGTTGCTGACGATGGCGACCTGCAAGGGCGTATAAGGCGCGTTGCTGTGCATCGCGCGCTTGGAAAAAATCCAGCGATCGTGGCTGCGCGCCGCGACGTCGATTACGTTGACCGAATCGACACGACGCAGCGTCTCAATCGACCGGATCGCGGCCAGATTGTTGCTGCCCGCATAGGCCGGCAGGCCCGCCAGAATGCACCAGCCAGCTACCGCCAGCACCCAGGCAATCCGCTTCATTATCCACACCATTTGTCTGTTCCGTTCCGCGGACAATACCGCATTCCGCCGCAAGTTGCGCCCGAGAAAGGCTGACGCCCGTGCCCTACCGCATCCCCCGTTCCGCCTATGCCGAGATGTTCGGCCCGACCACCGGCGACAAGGTCCGCCTCGCCGACACCGACCTGATCATCGAGGTGGAGAAGGACTTCACCACCTATGGCGAGGAGGTGAAGTTCGGCGGCGGCAAGGTCATTCGCGACGGCATGGGCCAGTCGCAGTTCTCGCGCGGCGAGGGCGCCGTCGATACGGTCATCACCAACGCGCTGATCGTCGACCACTGGGGGATCGTCAAGGCCGACGTCGGCATCAAGGACGGCAAGATCGTCGGCATCGGCAAGGCCGGCAACCCGGACGTCCAGCCCGGCGTCGACATCGTCATCGGCCCGGGCACCGAGGCGATCGCCGGCGAAGGCAAGATCCTCACCGCCGGCATTCTCGACGCGCATATCCACTTCATTGCGCCTCAGCAGATCGACGAGGCGTTGTGCTCCGGCGTCACCACCATGCTCGGCGGCGGCACCGGCCCGGCGACGGGCACCAACGCCACCACCGCAACGCCGGGACCGTGGCACATCGGCCGCATGATCCAGGCCGCCGATGGTTTCCCGATGAACCTCGGCTTCACCGGCAAGGGCAATGCCTCGCTTCCGGCCGGCCTCGAAGAACAGATCACCGCCGGCGCCATGGGCCTCAAGCTGCATGAGGACTGGGGCACCACCCCGGCGGCCATCGACAATTGCCTGTCCGTCGCCGACGCCTTCGACGTTCAGGTCATGATCCACACCGACACGCTGAACGAATCGGGCTTCGTCGAAAACACCGTCGCCGCGTTCAAGAACCGCACCATCCACGCCTATCACACCGAAGGCGCCGGCGGCGGCCATGCACCCGACATCATCAAGGTGTGCGGCCTCTCCAACGTGCTGCCCTCGTCGACCAATCCGACGCGCCCCTACACGGTCAACACGCTCGACGAGCATCTCGACATGCTCATGGTCTGCCACCACCTCGACCCGTCGATCCCCGAGGACGTCGCCTTCGCCGAGAGCCGCATCCGCAAGGAGACCATCGCGGCGGAGGACATCCTTCACGACATGGGCGCCTTCTCGATGATCGCCTCGGACAGCCAGGCCATGGGCCGCGTCGGCGAGGTCGTCATCCGCACCTTCCAGACCGCCCACAAGATGAAGGTCCAGCGCGGCCGCCTGCCCGAGGAAACCGGCCAGAACGACAATTTCCGGGTCAAGCGCTACCTCGCCAAGATCACCATCAATCCGGCGATCACCCACGGCCTCGACGAGTGGATCGGCTCCATCGAGATCGGCAAGCTCGCCGATCTGGTGCTGTGGTCGCCGGCCTTCTTCGGCGTGAAGCCCGATCTCGTCATCAAGCTCGGCACCATCGCCACCGCGCCGATGGGCGACCCCAACGCCTCGATCCCGACGCCGCAGCCGGTCCACTATCGGCCGATGTTCGGCGCCTTCGGCAAATCGATGACCGCCTCGGCGGTTACCTTCGTCAGCCGCGCCGCCTTGACACTCGGCGTCGGCGAGAAGCTCGGCACCGACCGCACGCTCCTGCCGGTCCACAACACGCGCGGCATCACCAAGGAATCCATGATCCACAACGCCCTGCTGCCGGAGATCGAAGTCGATCCGGAGACCTACGAAGTGCGCGCCAACGGCGAACTCCTGACCTGCGCGCCGGCCGAGTCGCTGCCGATGGCGCAGCGCTATTTCCTGTTTTGATGCAGCCACGCCGGCAAATCGCAAACGCTGTCGAGCACCGCGTCGGCATGCGGCGCGAGCTCTTCCGCGCTGCTGTTGCCCGAGGTGACTCCGACCGCCACGGCCCCGGCGCTGCGCGCCATACCGAGGTCATGCACGTTGTCGCCAACTACGACGACCTCTGCGGGCGTCAGGCCGGAAGCCGCGCAGAACAAGTGAACCAGATCGGGAGCGGGCTTGCGGTTTGCCACGGCGTCATACCCGAAGATATGTGGGAGATGCTGTGCCATCCCGACCGCGGCGAGCGCAGCCTTGGACGCCTCGGTCGCATCGTGCGTAGCGACACCCATGATGTAGCCGAGATCCGCCAGCTCGACGAGCGTCTCCGCCACACCATCGAGCACCACCGAATTGACCGACCCGTGATCGTGGAACATGCGGTCGATGTGGGCGATGCGTTCAATTTGAGCGGCTTCGCTCAGCCCCGGATAGAACAGCAACGCCACCGCGTCGCTGGCTCCGGCAGCGAGTACCGACCCCGCCTGGTATTTGCCGGTCTCCGGCAGAAAACCGCCGGCGACAAGCAACTGCGTCGCGCGCCCGTCGTCGCCGCCGGCCGCCTCCAGCGCCAGTTCATGCAGGATGGGCGTCCACGTCGCCTCGAAATCGAGCAGCGTGCCGTCCTTGTCGAAGAGAATGCCGCGCATCGCCGGAGGCTTCGTCGGAACTGTCGGCCGGTGTTATCGTGGCGGCCCGCCAATTGCCAGACGGCCGTCCCATGATTCGCGCCACGGAAGTCCTTGCCGCCGGCCAATGGTCGTCCGACCCGGCCGACCGCGTGCTGCTCGACTACGACCAGCGCCATCGCCGGCGCATGGCGATGACCGGCGCCGAGGGCCTCGAATTCCTGCTCGACCTCATCCAGGCCGTGCCGCTGCGCGACGGCGATGGGCTAAAGCTCGAGGACGGCCGCATCGTCGCGGTCAGCGCCGCGCTCGAGCCCCTCGCAGAGATCACCACCGAGACGACTGCCGACCTGCTGCGCGTCGCCTGGCATTTCGGCAACCGCCATTTGCCTGCCCAGCTTCTCGGCGACCGCCTGCGCATCCGCCGCGATCACGTCATTGAAGAGATGGCGGCCCACCTCGGCGCCACCGTGACCCCGATCGTCGCCGCCTTCGAGCCAGAAGGCGGCGCCTATGCCCACGATACTCATCATCACGGCGCGGACGCGCACGACCACGACAACCCCGGCCTCGACCACGACGACCGGCTCGACGATGAGACGGCAGATGGCTGAGGCAAGGCCCCTGCCGACCGTTCCCGTGGACGACATCGTCCCCGACGCGGCGCGGTTACCGGCGGTCGCCCTGCGCAAGCTGCTGGCGTGGCTGTCGCCGGCCTTTCCGGTCGGCGGCTATTCCTACAGTCACGGGCTGGAATGGGCGATCGAGGACGGCACCGTCCGCGACCCGGCAAGCCTCGAAGCCTGGCTCGCTGACATCCTGCGCCATGGGGCCGGGCGCAACGATGCGATCCTCTTCCGCCATGCGTGGCAGGCCGCCGACACTGGCGACGTCGATCGGCTTCGAACGCTCGCCGAACTGGGCGCCGCCTTCCAGCCATCACGCGAGCGGCATCTGGAAACGACCGCCCAGGGCCGCGCCTTCCTGACGGCAGTCACCGCCGCATGGCCCTCCCCACGCCTGGAGGCGGTCGCCGCCGCTCTGCCGCCCGACTTGCCGCTGCCCTATCCCGTCGCCGTCGCCGCCTGCGCTGCCGCTCACGACGTGCCGTGCGCGCCGGCCTTGGGCGCCCTTCTCCATGGCTTCGTCGCCAATGTCGTGTCGGCGGGCGTGCGCGCCATTCCGCTCGGCCAAAGCGATGGCTTGCGCGTCGTCGCCGCGCTCGGGTCCGTCATCGATGACGTGATCGCGACAGCGGAAACCGCATCGCTCGACGATCTCGGCGGGGCGGCGCTGCGCGCCGATATCGCCAGCATGAATCACGAAACCCAGTACACGAGGTTGTTCCGCTCATGAGCGGCCTCCGTGCCCGCATGCAGTGCCAGATCGGCTTGCGCTCCCTCGTTGGCAAGCGAATCGTTCGGGCAATGCGCACGACCGGGACCTGTTTCCTCCTGGACTTTCCGCCTTTGAGTGGCGAGCGGGGCGCCATACGCCACGGAATTTCTGGCTGAGGCCGATGCAAATGGGTCGCTACTATCTCCTATTCGAGTTTTCGGACTGGACCCTCAGCACTGGATCGCGGTCTTATCGCGCCATGCCGCTTTCGCCCCGAAACATCGACAGGCTGGTCGGCGCGCTTCAGGGATTGTGCGTACGGGAAGCCCGTCTTACAGGTCCCGGCTGCGGTGTCCGGCTCGAATTCGACGACGGATCTTCGATCACAGTGAAGCGTGCGACTAACGACGAGTGGGAAGGGTCATGGGACTTGTATGTTCCACCCGGGCGCCACTTGTCCCCACCGGCTTTGAATCGAAAGGCAAAGCAATGAACTCACCCCACGGACCGCTTCGCGTCGGCGTCGGCGGGCCGGTCGGCTCCGGCAAGACCGCACTGATGGACGCGCTCTGCAAGCGCCTCCGCGACCGCTACGACATCGCGGCGATCACCAATGACATCTACACCAAGGAGGACGCCGAGTTCCTGACGCGCTCCGGCGCGCTGTCGCCTGACCGCATCCTCGGTGTCGAGACCGGCGGCTGTCCGCATACCGCCATCCGCGAGGACGCCTCGATCAACCTCGCCGCCATCGCCGAGCTCAACGCGCGTTTTCCCAGCCTCGACATGGTGCTGATCGAATCCGGCGGCGACAATCTCGCCGCAACCTTTTCACCGGAGCTTGCCGACATCACCATCTACGTCATCGACGTCGCCGCCGGCGACAAGATCCCGCGCAAAGGCGGCCCCGGCATCACCCGCTCCGACCTGCTGGTCATCAACAAGATCGACCTCGCCCCGATGGTCGGCGCCTCGCTGGAGGTAATGGACCGCGACGCGAAGAAAATGCGCGGCGCCCGGCCCTTCGTCTTCTCCAACATGCGCTCCGGCGAGGGTCTCGACGCCATCGCCGGCTTCGTCGAAAAGTCCGGCGGACTTGCCGTGACCGCGCCGGCCGCCTGAGGCCGCGCGCCTCGCATTGCGGCGCGCAACCGGTCTATAGTCCGCCGCGCCCACGGAGTTCTGGAATGCCGACCGTCAACCGTTTCGCCGACTTTCAGGACGATATCGTCGCCTGGCGGCACGATCTTCACGAGCATCCTGAGATTCTCTACGACGTCCATCGCACGGCCGCGACGGTCGCCGAGAAGCTTCGTGCGTTCGGTCTCGACGAGGTCACCACCGGCATTGGCCGCACCGGCGTCGTCGGCGTCATCCGCGGCCGCGGACACGCGAGCGGCAAGGTGATCGGCCTGCGCGCCGACATGGACGCGCTTCCCATCAACGAGATGACTGGCAAGCCCTACGCGTCGCAAACACCGGGGGCCATGCATGCCTGCGGCCATGACGGCCACACCGCCATGCTTCTCGGCGCGGCGCGCTACCTCGCCGAGACGCGCAATTTCGACGGCACCGCGGTCGTGATCTTCCAGCCCGCCGAAGAAGGCGGCGGCGGCGGCAAGGCCATGATCGAGGATGGTCTGCTCGATCGCTGGAAGATCCAGGAGGTGTACGGCATGCACAACCTGCCCGGCCTCGCCGTCGGCAAGATGTCGACGCGGCCCGGGCCGATCATGGCCTCGACCGACGAGTTTACCATCACGATCACCGGACGCGGCGGCCACGCCGCCAAGCCCCACGAGACGGTCGACCCGATCGTCGTCGGCGCCCACATCGTCAACGCACTGCACACCATCGTCTCGCGCAACGTCGACCCGATCAACTCCGCCGTCGTCTCGGTCACCCGCTTTCACGCCGGCGAGGCCTACAACGTCATCGTCGACACGGCGGAAGTTGCCGGCACGGTCCGCTCGCTGCGGCCGGAGGTTCGCGATTTCATCGAACAGCGCATCGGCGAAGTCGCGACGGGCATCGCCGCGGCGCACGGAGCCACGGCCTCCGTTTACTACGACCGCAACTATCCGATCACCCGCAACGATCCGGATGCGGCCGCCTTCGCCGCCGAGGTGGCCGGCGAGGTCGTCGGCAAGCCCAACACCAGTTTGCATGCGCCACCGCTGCTGGCCGGCGAAGATTTCTCCTACATGCTCGAGCAGCGCCCCGGCGCCTTCGTCTTCATCGGCAACGGAGACAGCGCCGGCCTGCACAGCGCCCACTACGATTTCAACGACGAGATCATCCCGATCGGCTGTTCCTACTGGGCGCGGCTTGTCGAAACGGCCATGCCGGCCTGAAAAACCGCCATTTTCCGGGGGTCGCCTTGCCGGCCGCCTTCGGACTAGAGTGCGCCCGATCCGCAAGCGCTGGGACTAGCGAATGGCCTCTGGCCTGAAACTTCCGAAATTGGCCCGCGATGGCTCGCTCGCCCTGATCGGGCGCCTTTTTCGCGAGACCGGCCGTGAGTTCGCCGCCCGCTATGCGCTGGTTATCGTCCTCAGCCTTGTCGTCGCCGGCACCACGGCGCTGAACGCCTGGCTGATCAAGGACATCGTCAACCAGGTCTTCTTCGACCGCCGCGCCGACATGCTGTGGTTCCTGACCGCGGTTATCGTCACCAACGGCTTCGTGCGCGGTTTCAGCCTCTACGCCTCGGCTGTCTATCTTGGTCGCATCGGCAACGCCATCGTGGCGCGCGTCCAGAACCGCCTGTTCAACCACATGCTTGATCTCGGCGTCGGCTTCTACAACAGCACGCCGTCGAGCGAACTGGTCACCCGCATGTCGCACAACGCGACCGCCGCCCGCACCGTGCTCGATACGGTGGTCACCTCCGCCGGACGCGATTTCCTGTCGCTGGTTGGGCTGATCATTGTCATGTTCATCCAGAGCCCGCTGATGTCGCTGATCATCCTCGTGGTCGGCCCGATCGCCATCCTTGGCACCACCGGTCTCGTCAAGCGGGTTCGCGGCGTCGCCCGCGCCCAGTTCATCTCGTTGTCGCGGATCATCTCCGACATGCAGGAGACCGCGACCGGCATCCGTATCGTCAAGGCGTTCAATCTCGAGCCCAAAATGCGCAGCCGCATGGCCGACTCGATCGCCGACGTGCAGGCCCGCGCCGACAAGATCGTGCAGATCAGCGCACGTTCGAGCCCGTTGATGGAAGTACTGGGCGGTTTCGCCATCGCCATGATCGTGCTGTGGGCCGGCTACCAGACGATCTACCAAAACGTGCAGCCGGGCGCCCTGATGTCGTTCATCGCCGCCATCGCGCTTGCCTATGAACCTGCCAAGCGCCTGGCGCGCATGCAGATTGGCCTGGAGGCGGGCCTGGTCGGCGTCCGCCTGATGTACGAGCTGCTCGATACGCCCTCGACCATGTCGGCCAACGAGGACGGTCCCGACCTCAAGGTCGGTTCGGGCGAAGTGAAATTCGACCACGTCGATTTCGCCTATCGCGACGATGGCGGGCTCTTCAGCGCTTTCGATTTCGTCGCGCCGGGCGGCGGCACCACCGCTCTCGTCGGCCCGTCCGGCGCCGGCAAGAGTTCCGTCATGGCGCTGATCGAGCGCTTCTTCGATGTGTCGGGAGGCCGCATCCTGATCGACGGCCAGGACATCGCCAGGGTGAAGCTGTCGTCGCTGCGCGATCACATGGCCCTGGTCAGCCAGGATACCGTGCTCTTCCACGACACCATCCGCGAGAATATCCGCTTCGGCCGGCCGGACGCCAGCGACGCCGACGTCGAGCGCGCCGCCCGCGACGCCATGGCCCACGATTTCATCGTCGCAACCGAGAAGGGCTACGACACCCCGCTCGGCGACAACGCCATGCAGCTATCCGGCGGCCAGCGCCAGCGCCTCGCCATTGCCCGCGCCATGGTGCGCGACGCCCGCATCATCCTGCTCGACGAGGCGACCTCGGCGCTCGATACCGAATCGGAGCATCAGGTTCAGGTGGCTTTCGAGCGCCTGCGCAAGGGCCGCACGACCATCGTCATCGCCCATCGCCTGTCGACCGTGCTCGGCGCCGACAAGATCTGCGTTCTGGTCGATGGCCGCATCGTCGAAGAAGGGCGCCACAAGGAACTGCTGGCGCTCGGCAAATACTACGCCCGCCTCTATCACCTTCAGTTCGAGCGTCGCGACCACGCCGGCCTCGATGCCGAAGAAGCCGGCCCGACCATCGTTCCGGCCGAATAGAACCCCCGTAGGCCGGCCTGGCGCGGGGAGCGGTCCACGCAACGAATTCCGGCCTCTGGTGTTACCCAAAGAGATAGGCGGCGCGGCAGGCGCCCGCCACCTTGGTCCATTCGCTCGTGGGATGATCCGATATGCCCGAATGGCTGCATGTGCTCGCCATCGTCTTCCTGCTTCTTGGCTTCTCCAATGCCATCGTTCTCGCGGTCGACGTGGTGCGGAACCCGCAGCACATGGGGATCATGAATATCGTCTGGCCGGTGACCGCGCTATTCGGCACGGTCGCTGTGCTCTGGTTCTATTTCAACCACGCTCGCGCCGCCCGCGGCCCGATGCTTCGCGCCGACGATCGGCCCCGGTTTCCGATCGCGGTGGCGACCGGCACGACCCACTGCGGCGCCGGTTGCGCACTTGGTGACATCGTCGCCGAGTGGCTGGCGTTCCTCGTGCCCGGTGTGGCGGCGTGGTTCGGCTGGCATACGATCTTCGCCGACAAGATGTTCGCCGTCTGGGTGCTGGACTACCTGCTCGCCTTCGGGCTTGGCATCGCCTTCCAGTATTTCGCCATCGCGCCGATGCGCGGCCTGTCGCTGGTCGATGGCCTGCGCGCCGCGGTCAAGGCCGACTTCTTTTCGCTGACCGCGTGGCAGGTCGGCATGTACGGCTTCATGGCCATTGCCCAGTTTTACCTGGCACCGCGTCTCGCCGGAGCACGCTTCGAGGTCAATACGCCCGAGTTCTGGTTCATGATGCAGATTGCCATGATCGCCGGTTTCGCGACCAGCTATCCGGTCAACTGGTGGCTCATCCGCTCAGGCGTCAAAGAACGCATGTAGAAGGCGGGGGCGCGCGCATCGCGCCGTCGCCACGGATCTGCATGCTTTTGACGTTCGAGACGTGTCAGTCGCCGCCGATGCCGTCGACGATATTGGCGCGCAGGAAATCCATGTTCATCGCCAGGCCGAGCCCGTTTCCCTTCGGCAGCTTCAGGCTGCCGCCGCTGTTGTCGAGCGGCTCCTCGATAAACCGGTTGTAGTTGCTGAGGTCATAGTGCGCCGTCTCCAGCCGGTAGAAATTCGGCACCGTCATCATCACCTGGGCGCCGGCGACGACGTTGATCGGCCCGCTGGCATCGTGCGGTGAGATCGGCACGTAATAGGCCTCGGCCAGCGTCGAGATCTTCTTCAACTCGCTGATCCCGCCCGTCCAGGTGACGTCCGGCATGATGTAGTCGGCGAGCTCATTTTCGAGGATCGGCACGAAGTCCCATTTCGTGTGCAGCCGTTCGCCCACCGAGATCGCCGCGTTCACCTTCTCGCGCACCTGGCGCAGCGCGTGATAGCTCTCCGGCGGGCATGGCTCCTCGAACCAGTCGATGTTGCCCGCGTCCTCGAGCGTGCGGCAGAGCCGTATGGCGGTCGGGATGTTGAAGCGTCCATGCGCGTCGATCAGCAGTTCGACGTCGGGTCCGGCCGTCTCGCGGATGAGCGCGGTCAGTTCGGCGGCCATGCGCTCGCCCTGCTTGCTCATCTCGCCGTTGAGGTAGCCGTCATTGGCCGTGTTGACGCCGCCGAGATGGGGGAACGGATCGAACTTGAATGCCGAATGGCCGGAATCGACCATCGCGCGGATTTCCGCGACGACCCCCTCCTTTGTCTTGAAGCGCGACTGATCGGGATGGGCATAGAGGGAAATCTCGCCGCGCACCGCGCCGCCGAGCAGCTCATAGATCGGCTGCCCGAGCACCTTGCCGCGAATATCCCAGAGCGCGATGTCGATGGCGCTGACGCATTGCGACGCGGCCCCGCGGCTGCCCATGTAGGTGAACGAGCGGAACGTCTTGTGCCACAGGCGCTCGATGTCCTTCGGGTCCTGGCCGACCAGCAGATCGTTGAGCTGCACGATGATGCTGGCGACGGCGCGATTGGCGGCGCGGGTCGTGGTCGTGATCTCCCCCCAACCGGTCACGCCCTCGTCGGTCCTGACCTCGACGAAGAAGAACTCGCCCCAGTACGTTCCCTCGGCCTTCACCAGCCACGGCTTGATTGCCGTTATTTTCATGCACGCATCCTCCGGAATCGGCATGACCGCGGCGTCATGTCGGTGTGACGATCTTCTGCGCGGATTGAAACCACCAGAATTTTTGGTGCCCCTGACCCGGGTCGAACGGGTACGCCCTTTCGGGCAACAGATTTTGAGTTTGTCGCGTCTGCCAGTTCCGCCACAGGGGCTTCCGCCACGCATATACGGGGCGGCAATTGCCGGGTCAAACCGCGCCTTGCCGCCGACTGGACACGATTCCGGGGACCGAATAGACAGGCCGCCATGCTCCGCCGCCTCTACGACTGGACGATGGCGCTTGCCGCCGGGCGCCACGCCGAACGGGCGCTGGCCGGCGTTGCCTTTGCCGAGAGCTCCTTCTTCCCGCTGCCGCCGGATCTCTTGCTGATTCCGATGGTGCTTTCCGCCCGGGAGCGGGCGTGGCGCTATGCCGCGATCGCCACGGTCAGTTCCGTCATCGGCGGTTTCGCCGGATATCTGATCGGCGCCTTCCTGTTCGAGCAGGTGGCGCGGCCGCTGCTCGATTTCTACGGATACGGCGCTAAATTCGACGAGTTCGCCCGCCTCTACAACGATTGGGGCGTGTGGATCGTGCTCTTCGCCGGCGTCACACCGTTTCCCTACAAGGTCATCACCATCGCCAGCGGCGTCACCGGCCTCAATATCGTGGTCTTCATGCTCGCCAGCGTCGTGGCGCGCGGCCTGCGTTTCTTCGTGGTTGCCGCCCTGCTCTATTGGGTCGGTCCGCCCATCCGCACTTTCATCGAGAAGCGCCTCAGCCTCGTTTTCACCGCTTTCGTGGTGCTGCTCCTTGCCGGTTTCGTAGCGGCTCGCTATGTGCTCTGAACAGTCATGAACGCCTCGCTCACCCGCCGGCCGGAGACTTTCGCGGCCTTCGTGTTGCTCCTCGGCCTGGCCACGATCGCCGGAGCGTGGGGATTTCAGCTGATCGGTGGCTACGTCCCCTGCGCGCTCTGCCTGAAGGAGCGCATTCCCTACTATGTCGGCCTGCCGGCGGCGGTCGTGGCGCTGGTCGCGGCGCGCATGGGCGGCCCGTCATGGCTGGTGCGCGGCGCCCTCGCGGTCACCGCCATCGCCTTCGCCTGGGGCGCCTATCTCGGCGTCTATCACGCCGGCGCCGAATGGGGCTGGTGGGCCGGCCCGACCGATTGCGGCACCGGCGGCGCTGGCGGCGTCACCACCACCGGCGACCTCCTTGGCCAACTCGACAAGATCCGCATCGTCTCCTGCACGGAGGCGTCTTTCCGCTTCTTAGGTCTGTCCTTCGCCGGCTGGAACGCGGTCATCTCGGCCGTGCTGGCGATGGCCGCGATCTTCGGCGCAACCCGCAAGCAGGTCCACGCCTCGACCACTGCCGCGACAGTTGCACGCTAACCGGCCTTGGCCGGGTCCGCAGCGCGTCGGTACAGGTAGATCACGAACGCAACGCCGAGCACGAAGAGGATCAGGCCGCCGAAATCGTCGCCGACGTCTTCGGGATCCGCGAATTCAACGATCACCGCGAATACTTTCAGCACGAGCGCCATGCCGACGAAGACGATCGGCATGATCGACCGCGCATAGCGATTGGCATTGCGGAGGTACCAGGCGATCGCGGCGACGCCGACGAGCAGGATAAGAAAGTCATCCACCTTGTCGATGAACTCCGGCTCGATAATCATCTCCGGCGCGAACGCAAAGCCGGCCAATCCCGCGACCGTCGCTCCGATGAGGTTGACGGTGCGATTGACAGATTGACTGATGTCCATGGTCTTGGGCCTCCCGACCCCGTCGTTCTGAACGGC
The DNA here is from genome assembly GCA_963781775.1 of uncultured Alphaproteobacteria bacterium. Taxonomy (GTDB): domain Bacteria; phylum Pseudomonadota; class Alphaproteobacteria; order Rhizobiales; family Kaistiaceae; genus CAVSRC01. The sequence goes on from CAWAHE010000008.1 coordinate 91,414, forward strand.
CGCCCCGCCCACAGCAACTCCCCGCGGGCGGCATATTTCGCCACTGAATTGCGGATCGTGCAACCGACGGGGGTTGCCTGTAGGTCGGCGGCCGCAGGCGTCAGGAGCCCTGCCCCGATTGCCGCAAGGCAATCACCCCCACCAGGACCACGATCAGAACGACCCAGGTCGCGAGATTGACCGTCACCGCCCTCCGCGCATCGCGCTGCTCGTGCCATGTTCGTGGCTTGATGCCCTTGGCCAGGAAGACGATCTGCGCCGCGAGGTTCACGCAGGCGACGTTGGCGACAAGCAGCATGGCCGCACCGATGGCGAGGTCGGGCCGGCCCGCCATCAGCATGATGCCCAACGTGACCGCCGGCGGCAGCAAGGCGACCGCAACCATGACGCCGACCAGCGTGCTCGACAGGCCGGTGGTGACGGAAAGCGCGGCAGCGGCGCCGGAGGCCAGCGCCAGCGCGATTCCCGCGTAGTCGACCGACGTGCGCGCCATCAGTTCGTGGCTGGCGACGTTCGGCGAGACGGCGAGCGCGATAACAGCGGCGATCAGGATGCTGAGCACCACGCCCAGCACATTCGCCTTGAACGCCCGAAACATGAGCGAACGGTCGCCGATCGCCGCGCCGAAGGCGAAGGCCACGTTGGGTCCGAGCAGCGGGGCGATGACCATGGCGCCGATCAGGACGGCGACGTTGTCGCGTTCAAGACCGACCGAGGCGACCACCGTCGACAGGAACACGAGCAGGAAGAAGTTGGAATCGGAGCGCACCCCGCCTTCGACGAGATGATAGAGCTCCTCCCGCGACGCGCGCGCCTGCTCTTCCTTGTTCTTCTCGCCATCCGACTCGTCCGGCTGCTCCGCCCCCTCCTTTGCTTCCTCGACCTCGTTGGGAATAACGGTGTCGACCGGCAACATCGTGATGCGCCAATCTTCCGATTTTCCGAGCGCGCCCTGCAACCGGTCGAGCAGGGCCTGCCGGTCGATCTCGCCGGCCACCAGCCGGATAGGCCGGCGGCCGTCGTCGAGCGCCGGGCCGACCTGAACATCGGCGCAGCCCATCTCTTCGGCAGCCTTCAGGATCGCCTTCACCCGATCCTCGGGCGTCGCGACTTCGATCAGCTTGAATGCCATGAACCTGCCCGGACGTCACAGCCGCTCACGCCCGGATGGGCGCGGCGCGAAAGCTTAGCTGTGAAACAGCGCGGAACGAAATCCGGAGCGTGCCTTACGGCTCCAGCTCCGTATCCCAATAAAGATAGTCCATCCACGATTCGTGGAGGTAGTTGGGCGGGAAGTGGCGGCCATTATTGTGCAACTGCGCCACGGTCGGCTGGAAGGGCATCTGCGACGGCCACATGCGCGCCTCGGCGGGCCCGAGGCCGCCCTTCCTGAGGTTGCATGGCGAGCAGGCGGCGACGACGTTGTCCCACGTCGTCTGGCCGCCGCGCGATCTCGGCACGAGGTGATCGAAAGTCAGGTCGTCCCGCGTGCCGCAATACTGGCAGGAGAAGCGGTCGCGCAGGAACACGTTGAACCGGGTAAAGGCCGGATGGCGCGCCGGCTTGACGTAGGTCTTCAGCGAAACGACCGACGGCAGCTTCATCGTGAAGGAGGGGCTGCGGACGGCCACCTCGTATTCCGACACGATATTCACCCGCTCCAGGAACACCGCCTTGATGGCGTCCTGCCACGACCACAGCGACAGAGGATAGTAGCTGAGCGGCCGGTAATCGGCATTGAGGACCAGCGCCGGATTGGACCCCGGCGAGACGGCTATGTTCACGCGACGCCTTCCCGATTCTATCCGTGTTGCCCGAAGGTTAGGCCTCCGATGCGGCGCATACTCTATACGGGCTGTGACGCGCGTGTGAAGGGGGGCCTGGATCGGCTTGGCGAAGGCCGCAAGCGTGCGGAATCCTGTCGCTTTCCCGCCCGCCCCTCCACAATCCGGCCTGCGTCACCTAAGTATTGACCACGAGGGAGCATTTGTGCGGAGCTGAGAGCATGGCTGTTTCATTTGACTGGAAGGTGCCCCCCGAGATCGCGCCGCACGCCGAGGACTACGAATTCGACCTCGGCAAGGCCCTGAACGCGCTGGTCGCCATCCGTTCCGTGGTGCCCGCCGACGCCTTCACCGCCGACATCCTCGGCACCGAGCGCACCGGCAACGGCGTCATCATCCGCAATGACGGCGTCGTGCTGACCATCGGCTACCTCGTCACCGAGGCACGCGAGATCTGGCTGACGCTCGCCGACGGACGCACCGTCGCCGCGACGCCGATCGGCTACGACCAGGAAACCGGCTTCGGCCTCGTGCAGGCGCTGGGCCGTCTCGACATGCCGTCGCTCGATCTCGGCGACGCCGCCGACGCCGTGCCCGGTACCTCGGTGGTCGCCGCCGGCGCCGGCGGCGCCGGCCACTCGATCGCCGCCAAGGTGATCGCCCGCCAGGAATTCGCCGGCTATTGGGAATACCTGCTCGACGAGGCGATCTTCACGGCGCCGGCGCACCCGTTCTGGGGCGGCACCGGCCTGATCGGCCCGGACGGCCGGCTCATCGGCATCGGCTCGTTGCAACTCGAGCAGGCGAGCGATGGCGGCGAAGGCGTGCCGCTCAACATGTATGTGCCGATCGACCTCCTCAAGCCCATCCTCGACGACATGATGACCATCGGCCAACCCAACAAGCCGCCGCGGCCGTGGCTCGGCCTCTACGCAACGGAAGTGGACGACCGCGTGGTCATCGCCGGCGTCGCCGGCAAGGGACCGGCGGCGCGCTCGCTGCGCGAAGGCGACGTCGTGCTGTCGGTCGGCGGCATGCGCATCACCGGCCTCGCCGGACTGTTCCGCAAGGTCTGGTCGCTCGGCAGTGCCGGCGTCACCGTCCCGATGACGGTAAACCGCGACGGCCGCTCGGTCGAACTGACCGTGCCCTCCGGCGACCGCAACCGCTACCTCAAGGGCCCGAGCCTGCACTGACCGCGCCGGCTCCGATCATCGGCCACGAAAACACCAGGGAAAACGCCCGACGGCGGGACGCGAAGCGCGTTTCGACGCTAGAGTGGCGCACACCGCAAAAATTGGGAGGCGTCACATGGAATACCGTCTGCTCGGCCGCTCGGGCCTGAAGGTCTCGACCATCACCATGGGCACGATGACGTTCGGGAACACCCCGACCCGCCCCGTCGGTTCCGTCGGCCTCAAGGACGCCAAGCGCCAGATCGATCAATGCCTCGACGCCGGCGTCAATCTGATCGACACCGCCAACGTCTATTCGCGCGGCGCCTCGGAAGAGATCGTCGGCAGCGCGCTGAAAGCGAAGCGCAACGCCGTTCTCATCGCCACCAAGGCGCGCTTTCCGATGGGCGACGGGCCGAATGACCGCGGCCTCTCCCGCCATCACATCATCAACCAATGCGAGGCCAGCCTGCGCCGGCTGCAGACCGATCACATCGACCTCTACCAGGTCCACCAATGGGACGGCATGACCCCGCTGGAGGAGACGCTGGAAGCGCTCGACAGCCTCGTCCGCGCCGGCAAGGTCCGCTACATCGGCTGCTCCAACTGGTCCGCATGGCACGTCATGAAGGGCCTCGCCACGTCCGCGGCGAACGGCTACCAGCGTTTCGTCTCGCAGCAGATCCACTACACGCTGCAGGCCCGCGAGGCCGAATACGAACTGGTGCCGGTCGCGCTCGACCAGGGGCTCGGCATTCTGGTGTGGAGCCCGATCGCCGGCGGACTGCTGTCAGGCAAGTTTCGTCGCGGCAAGAAGGGGCCGGAGGGCGCGCGTCACTTCGGCCGCAAGTGGCGCGAGCCGCCGATCCACGACGAAGACAAGCTCTTCGACATCATCGAGGTTCTGGTTGAGGTTGCCGCCGCGCACAAGTGCTCCGCGGCGCGGGTAGCGCTCGCCTGGCTGCTCGCGCAGCCGGCGGTCACCTCGGTCATCATCGGCGGGCGCACGAAGGAGCAGTTCACCGACAATCTCGCCGCCGCGGAGCTGAAGCTCACCGCCGACGAGCTTGCCCGGCTCGATGCCGTCAGCCGGCCGAACCTGCTTTACCCCTACTGGCACCAGGCATGGGCGGCGAGCGACCGGCTGGCGCCGGCCGATCTGTCGCTGATCGGCAAATATCTTTGACGGTTCAGACGGCCTACTCGTGCCTGAGCGCCTCGATCGGATCGAGGCGGGCGGCGCGGCGGGCCGGGAAATAACCGAAGACGACGCCGACCGCGGCCGAGAACACGAAGGCGATGGCCACGATCTTGGGATCGACGACCAGCGGCACGTTGAGGAAGTGGGCGGCGACCGCTGACAGACTGAAGCCGACCATCACGCCGACCACGCCGCCAAACAGCGACAGCACCACCGCCTCGACCAGGAACTGCATCAGCACCTGGCCGGCCTCGGCGCCGATCGCGAGACGAATGCCGATCTCGCGCGTCCGTTCGGTCACCGACACCAGCATGATGTTCATGATGCCGATGCCGCCGACCAGCAGGCTGACGCCGGCGACGGCCGCAAGCAGCCCGGTGAGCACGCCGGTGACGCCGGTGAGTACCGACGCGATCTGCGCCATGTCGAACACGCTGAAATCGTCGCGGTCGCCAACGCCGATGTTTCTGCGCTCGCGCAGCAGGTCTTCGATGCTCGCCTGCACGTCGGCCGTGGCGTAGCCCTCGGCGACGGCGACGAAGATCAGCGGCACATCCTGATTGCCGATGACGCGCCGCTGGACCGTCTTCAGCGGCATCAGCACCACATCGTCCTGGTCGTTGCCGAAGCCCGACGCGCCTTTTGCCTCGAGCAGGCCGATGACCTGGCAGGAAATCTGCTTCAGCCGGATGGTAGCGCCGATCGGGTCGCTGTCGCCGAACAACGCCGTCTTGGTGGAGTTGCCGAGGATGCACACCGCCGAACCCGCCTGCAGTTCGGCGTCGCTGAACTCGCGCCCCTCGACCACGGGCCAGTCGCGCGCGTCGAAATAGCGATTGTCCGTGCCGGTGACGCCCATCGCGTGATTCAGGTTGCCGTAGACCGCGGTCATCTGGCTGCTTGCCGCCGGCGCCACGACGCGGACGCCTTGCACCTGCTGCTCGATCGCCGCGACATCGCGCTCCGAGAAGCTCTTGACGGCGCCACCTGATACGTCCGGCCCCGGCCCGCCGCGTTGGGCGCGCACCATCAGGAGATTGGAGCCGAGCTTGGCAACGTCGCTGGTCACCTTGGCGGTCGTGCCTTGTCCGAGCGCCACCATGGCGATGACCGCGCCGACGCCGATGACGATGCCGAGCACGGTCAGGAACGAACGCAGCGCGTTGCGCATGATCGTACGCAGCGACAGCTTGATGGTTTCGGCCAGCATGTCAGGCGGCCTCCGCCGCCGGCCCGTCGGACTCGATGTGCCCGTCGAGGAAATGAATGACCCGGTGGGCGTATGCCGCCATGTCCGGCTCGTGCGTCACCATGGCGATGGTCATGCCGGCCTCGCGATTGAGCGAGGTGAGAAGGTCCATGATGTCGCGACTGGTCGCCGTGTCGAGGTTGCCGGTCGGCTCGTCGGCAAGGATCACCTGCGGATCGGTGACGATCGCCCGCGCGATGGCGACGCGCTGCTGCTGGCCGCCGGAGAGTTCGTTGGGGTCGTGACGGGCGCGGTCGGCGAGACCGACCTTGGCGAGCGCATCGAGCGCCAGCCGCCGCCGCTCGGTGGCGTGCACGCCGCGATAGACCAGCGGCAGTTCGACATTCTCGACGGCCGATGTACGCGGCAACAGGTTGAAGCCCTGGAAGACGAAACCGAGGAAGTGGCGGCGCAGCAGCGCCTGCCGCGTACGGTCCAGTTCGCCGACGCTGGCGCCGCCAAAGAGATAAGTGCCGGCCGTCGGCCGGTCGAGGCAGCCGAGGATGTTCATCGCCGTCGACTTGCCGGAGCCGCTCGGCCCCATGATCGCGACGAACGCACCGCGCGCGATGGCGAAATCGACGCCCTTCAGCGCGAGAACCTCGGCGTCGCCCGACCCGTAGACCTTGGTCACATCGCGAAATTCAATGAGCGGAGCGGCGGTCACAGGCGCACCTCACTCACGAGGCGGTCTTCGACCCGACGATAACCACGTCCTTGGTCGTCAGGTCACCGGTCACCACCGTATGCGTGCCGTCGGAGGCGCCGACCTTGACCGACACCGCCACCGGCTCGCCATCGCGCAGCACGTAGAGGCGGCGCGTGCCGTCGGCTCCGGTTGCCGTTGGCTGCTGCCGGCTCGGCCGCGCTGGCATGAGCAGACCGAGGAGGCCAGCCCCTTGCCGCGACGTCGTGGTGGTCACCGGCGGGGCGTAGCGCAGCGCGGCGTTCGGAACGAGGATCGCGTCCTTGACGGTCTCGACGGTGATCTCCGCCGTCGCGGTCATGCCCGGCCGCAGCAGGAGTTCGGCGTTGTCGACCGTGAGCACCGCGGTGTAGGTCACGACGCCCTCCACCGTTGCCGGCGAATAACGGATCTCGGAGATCGTCGCCGGGAATTTCTTGCCCGGAAACGCCTCGACCGTGAAGGTCGCCGTGTCGCCCTGCTTGACCTTGCCCATGTCGGCTTCGTCGATGCCGACCTGCAACTGCATCTCCGACAGGTCTTCGGCGAGGGTAAAGAGCACCGGCGCGGACAGTGAGGAGGCCACGATCTGTCCGGGATCGACGGCCCGCGACAGGACCACGCCATCGATGGGCGACTTGATCTCGGACTTGCTGAGATCGGTTTCAGCGATCGAGACGTTGGCCTCGGCGATCTGCTGGTTCGCCTTGGCGCTGGCGAGCGCCGCCTTGGCGCGGTCGCTGTCGGCCTGCGCCGTCTCCAGCGTCTGCGAGGCGGACACGCCCCGGCCGGCGAGATCGATCGTACGCGTCAGCACCGCGGCGGTCTGATCCACCGTCGCCTGCGCCTGCAACACGTCGGCCTGCCGCGCCGCCAGGGTCGCCTTGGCGAGCGCCAGATTGGCGTTGAGCTTGTCGGTGTCCAGTTGCGCCAGCACCTGGCCCTGTTTCACAGCCTGGTTGTAGTCGACCAGGACCGTCCGCACCGTGCCGGATAATTCGCTTGAGATGGACACCTGATTGGTCGGCTGGACCGTGCCCGTCGCGACTACGTTGACGGTAAGATCGCCACTGGTGACCGGCTGCGTGGTGTAGGTGACCGCACTCCCGCCCGACCCGGAGGTCAGCCAGAACCCGGCAGCGGCAAGAACGGCAAGCACGGCAGCGCCGATCGCGATCAGGCGGCGACGGGGATGCCTCCGACCGCTCGCCAACACCGCCGCGACATCGCTGTCGGGCGCCGTTTCACTGGCGGAATCAGGGCTTGCAGGCGATTTTTGCAACATGGCTTCTCTTACATGGGCACACGGGCCCGCATTTGATACGTCTCAAATGCCACTGCCCTCCGCTGGCTTGCCTTAATTTTTCGTCATGTGCGGCAAGCCCCGCTGCGGCAAGCCCGGCGTCAGCCGGTACCTACGCCATGCGCCCTGAACCAGTCGTGAACGCCAGCGCGCGCCGGATCGGGCCGCGGACTGGGTTAACGAATGTCAGCCCAGCACGCGCCGCAGAAAATCGGCGCCGTAAGTCAGGCCTTCCTGATCGATGCCATGTTGCAGACCAGGGCGGACGTGCCACTCGACCTGAAAGCCAGCGTCGCCCAGCACCTGGCTCGCGGCGTAGAGCGCCATTGCCGGAATCAGCGGATCGGCATCGCCATGGACGAGCAGGACCGGCGGCCGGTGCTTTGCTTCCGCTTCGAGGAATTCCGGCCCCGGCAAAAGCCCGGAATAGCCGACGATACCGGCGATGCCATTGGCGCGGCGCGGACCGACGTGCAGCGCCATCATGGTGCCCTGGCTGAAGCCGACCAGCGCCAGCCTGTCGTCGCCAAGGCCGTGGGCGGCAAGCTCGGCATCGAGGAAGGCATCGAGCGCCGGCGCCGCCCCAAGAACGCCGGCACGCAGCTTGTGCGGATCGGCGCCCGCAAGCGGAAACCACTGCCGCCCGACCGGTGCCTGGGCGCAAGGCTCCGGCGCATGCGGTGAGACAAACGCGGTATCCGGCATCACCGGCGCCCACATGCGCCCGATATCGATGAGATCGTTGCCATCGGCGCCGTAGCCATGCAGGAAGACCACAAGGCTTTTCGCCGCCTGGCCGGAGAGCGGCGGGATGCGCGGGCCGTCAAGTTTCATGAAACATTCCCCGCCGCTTCGATCCGCGCCGCGACCATGTCCTGCAACCGCCACAGATTGCGGTCGCGGATGCCGAGCGCCTCAAGGTGCTCGACAGTCGACATCAGATACTCGGCCATGGAGCCGCGAAAGCCAACCGCGACGGCAAGCGCGTCGGCGATCGCCTCGTCGCTGAGGCCGGTGACATAGCGGCCGCTCTTGCGGTTCATGATGAAAGTGACCGCGGGCAGCCGCTCCGTGCCGGCGGTGACTGTGATCCAGCGTGCCGGAAACGGCGACGGCACCGCGCCCATCTCGCGACGGAGCAGGCGGTCGAGATTCGCCTCCAGCGCGTCCGCCGGCAGACGATAGAGCACGCCGCGGCAAGTCCCGCCGCGGTCGAGCGCCAGCATCAGGCCGGGCTGATCGGGGTTGCCGCGGAAGCGCCGGTCCCAGCCGAGGCAGAAGGCGCGATGCCAACCGCGCGCCGTGGCGGTCAGGCGTTCGACGAAGTCGAACTCCGGATTCCAGATGAGCGAGCCGTAGGCGAAGACCCGGAAGGCATCGCGCGACGGCGCCTCCGCAATCAGACGACGGGCCGTTTCTGCGAAGTCGGCATCGGTGGCCGGCCGCGCGCCGACCAGTCCGGCCCAGCCGGGATCGGCAATCGCACGGTGAACACGCGCAACGTGGTCGCGCGTGAGGCGCATGCGGCGCGGGCTCATATCGGCAGCTTCTTCTGTTTCTTGCGGGCGCTGTAATACGCCCAGAACAGATACGCGGCGATGCTGCGCCATGGCGACCATGCCTCGGCGAGCTTGCCGACCGTGTCCGGATCGGCCGGTAACGCCATGCCGAAGGCATCGGCGACCGCATTGCGCAGCGCCAGATCGCCGACCGGAAAGACATCCGGGTGGCCAAGGCAGAAGAGCAGGTAGATGTCCGCCGTCCACGGACCGATGCCCTTGATCTCGCAGAGGCGCGCGTGGGCGACCTCGGCCGGTGTCTGGGCGAGCCCGTCAAGGTCGAGCCCGTCGCGGCAGGCGGCGGCGACGGCGCGCAGCGCGCGGATCTTCGGCGCCGACATGCCGGCCTTGCGGAAACGCGGTTCGCGGGCGCGATGGATGGCGTCGGGCGTCATCTCGGGGAATGCCGCCTCGAACCGGCTCCAGATGGCGTTGGCGCTGGCGACGGAGACCTGCTGGCCGACGATAATGCGCGCCAGCCCGGTGAAGCCCGGCTCGCGCCGGCGGAGGCCGAGCTCACCGGCCGCCTTGATGACCGGCTTCAGCCGTCGATCGGCCCTGGCGAGATGAGCCAGCCCGTCGGCGATGTCGTCAACCGTCTCGATGGTGCGCATGGGATTGGTCCGGCGGAACGCTCGCTGCTAAACGAGGTCCGATGAGCAATCAAGCCGGTCCCGAGCCCGCGCAACCCGTTTTCCGCTTCGCGCCGTCGCCAAACGGCGCGTTGCACCTCGGCCACGCCCTTTCCGCCCTCACCGACTTCGACCTCTGCCACGCCGCGGGCGGTCGCTTTCTGTTGCGGATCGAGGACATCGACCGGACCCGCTCGCGCCCGGAATACGAGGCGGCGATCCTCGATGATCTCCACTGGCTGGGCCTTTCCTGGGAGGAGCCGGTGCGCCGCCAGTCGGAGCACATGGCCGACTATGCCGCGGCGCTCGCCAAACTCACTGCAATGGGTCTCGTCTATCCGGCCTTCCTCAGTCGCGCCGAGATCGCACGCGCCAGCGCCGACCCCGCGTGGCCGCGCGATCCCGATGGCGCGCCGCTCTATCCGGGCAACGACCGCGACCTCGATCCAGAGGCCGCCGAAGCGCGCATCGCGGCCGGCGCACCCTATGCCTTGCGATTGAAGATGGACGCCGCCGCCGGGCAAGCCGGCCCCCTGTCATGGCGCGAAGACAGCGAGAACCGGATCGTCACTGCCAACCCGGCGGCATGGGGAGACGTCGTCATCGCGCGCAAGGAAACGCCGACCTCCTATCACCTGTCGGTGGTCGTCGACGACGCGCTTCAAGGCGTGACCAACGTCGTGCGCGGCCGCGACCTCTACCCCGCCACGTCCGTCCACGTGCTCCTGCAAAACCTGCTCGGCCTGCCCTCGCCGCGCTACACCCACCACCGGCTGATCGTCGACGAGACCGGCCGCAAGCTGTCGAAATCCAGCCGCGACACGTCGCTGGCCGCGCTCCGCGCCGCCGGCCATACGCCTTCCGACATCCGCCGCATGGTGGGGCTCTAGAGCCACTCCACGATGTGCAGCCACAGCGCGACGGTAATGACCGCGACGCCGGTGGAGATGGTGATCGCGTTGGAGGCGAGCGCTTGGCCCGTGCGGAATCGTGCGGCCACCAGCCAGGCGTTGACGCCGGTCGGGCAGGCGGCGGCGATGACCAGGGCCTTTGCCCAAACCGGCGGCAGATGGATGACCGTCGCGACAAGGCCGAACACGATGGCCGGCATCAGCACCAGCTTGACGGCGGTGATGACCAGCGCCGGACGAACGTTGCCGGAGACGCCGTATTGGCGAAGGTTCATGCCGACCGTGAACAGGGCGAGCGTCGCGGCGACATCGGCAAGCCGGTTCATGACCGTTCCGGCCGGGCCGCCGATCGGCCAGCCGAGGATGCGCCAGACGATACCCGCGACGATGCCGATGATGATCGGGTTTTTGGCCAGGGTGAGGCCGGCCGTCCGCATGGCGGCCCATAGGTTGCCGGAGTTCGAAACGCCGTCGACCACCAGCGCACGTTCGATCAGGACGGCGCTGATCGTCATCATGATCGGCAGGTTGACGGCGATGAGCAGCGACAGCGCCGCGGCGCCCTCGTCGCCATAGGCCGCGATGATCAGCGGAATGCCGAGCAGCAGCGAATTGGCGTAGGCCGCCGAGACGCCGGCGACGACCCCGGCCCGCGCATCGCGCCCGAACAGGCGGCGCACGGTGACCGTCCCGACAATCCACGCCACCGCGAAGGCGGCGTAATAGGCCAGCCACAGGAACAGCGGCGAGCCGCCGGAGAAGTCGGCCACCGCGACCGTTCGGAAAATGAGCAGGGGAATGGCGATCAGGAAACAGAAATCGGCCAGCGCCTTGTCGCTGTCGGCGGGCAGCACGCGCAGCCAGGCGATGGCGTAGCCGACCCCGATCAGCCCGAAGACCGGCAGGACGATGTTGAGAATCTCGTTCAACCCGCCACCCGGCTTAGCTGCTCGTTAAGCAAAGACATGGATACTTCCCGTCGGTGGTGTTGCGTTTGTGTTGCGTTTTGCGAGGGCGTCATGAGCGACGAGTCGATCGTTCACCTGATGGTCAACGGCCATCGGCCGCGCGTGGCCGTGGTCGGCTGCAGCCCGGCCGGAGCCACCGTCGCCTCCATCCTCGTCAAGCAGTTTGGCTGCGATCCGGTCTGCGCTTCCGGCGGCGAGGCAGTTCTCGCGCTGCTGCGCCATGACGACGCCATCGACATGATCGTCCTCGACCTGTCCGTTTCCGACATGGACGCCATCGTCGCCGTCCAACTCATCCGCGCGCTCGGCCAACGCGGAACCATGCCGGTCGTGGCGCTGACCGACGATCCCACCCGCCTCGCCGCGCCGCACGCCCGCGCCGCCGGATTCGCCGGGTCCGTGCTCAAGCCGTATAGTCCGCGCGAGCTTTATGCCGCCATGGGCGGTGCGTTTGCGCGCGCCGCGACCGTCCCCGCCATCGGTCACGCCTGACCCGCTCAGCCGATCGCTCCTTCGCGAAGCCGGCTCAGCGCGGCGTTGAACTCCGCTCCGAACAGCAGCAGCGCCGCCACCGTGTAGAGGAAGAAGATCGCGGTGAACACGCCGGCAAGGCCGGCATAGGTCGCCGCCATGTTCGAGAAGCTCTCCAGGTAGACGCGGAAGACCCAGGCCGCAATCAGCCAAGCAACGAACGTGAAGACGATGCCCGGCCACAGTCGCAGCCAGTACGGCCGGCCCGCCGGCAGCCACACATGAGCGATGACCAACCCAACCATGAGAACCACGCCAGCGATTGTCACGCGTGCCATCGATGAAACAGATTCCAGCGGCTGCAGGACGGGCACCGCCGCGAAGAGCCGGTCGAGCGCGCTGGTGCCGAGCGCCGCGAGGAGAACCAGCAGAAGGCTCACAACCGCCCCAGCCAGCACGAAGAGGATGCTCTGCCCGCGGCGAAAGAAGAGCGACCGCCGGTCGACAACCCGATAGGCGCGGTTGAGGCCGTTGCGGATCGCCTCGACACCGTTGGAGGCGAGATAGACCGCGATCACCGCCGAGACCGTCAGCAGGCCGCGATGCGAGGATGTCAGCACGCGCGTCACCTCGTCGGCGATCGGCCCGGCGACCTCCTTTGGCCACGCCGTGAAGACGATCTCGGCGACGCGCACGGACAACCCCTCCTCGCCGACGAAGCCGGCGAGCGCCGCCACGAAAATGAGGAACGGGAACAGCGCCATCAGCACCGACAGTGCGACGTGGCTGGCCATCGCCCAGCCATCGTCCCACAGAAAATGGCCCCATGCGTCGCTGATGACGGCCCAGGACTTGCCGATGAGACTCTTTTGGGAGCTGGCCTTGTCGTCCATCGTTTCCGCGCCGTTCCGCCGACTCGCCAGCGGCACCTTATCAGTCCGCGGCAGTGACCGGGCCAGCCGCCCGGTCGAGCGCTCGCAAGATCGGCTCGATCCAGTCGAGGTGCTCCGGCTTCATCAGGCAACTCCTCAGACATGTTACGCTGGGCGCGTCCCAGGTCACATCCGGCCACGCCCGGGCCAACAGGCTCTTGGGAAAACTCGCCAGCGCCAGATGCAGATCCTGAGCCGCCGCGGCCTCGAAGACTTCGCGCGACCGGCGCGAGATCGCGCGCGCCGACCGCCCGCGCGGCGCGAACACGACGATGTCGAGTTGCGGCGCAAACAGCGTCATGAAGCGCGCGTCGCGGTCCAAGAACGCATGGAGTCGCAGCGCGGCCTCGCGCGACTTGCCGAGGTCGGCCGCGAACGCGCCAACCCGGACCAGCGGAAACATGCGCTGCGTCGCCCACAGCGCCACGGCGGATGCACCCGCGCGCGAACATTCGAGGCTGATCTCGCCGAGATGCATCTCGGCGGAGGTGAAATAGGTGTAGGGCGAATCGTGCTTGTAGAGGGCGCCCACCGCCGGGTCCTGAAACAGGATGCAGCCGCAGCCGTAGGGTTGCAGGCCATGCTTGTGCGGGTCAACGACCAGCGAATCGACGGCGTCGAGACGATCGAAGGCGGCGCGCGCCTCACCGCCGAGATTGTCGGCGAGCGTGAAGTAGCCGCCATAGGCGGCGTCGGCATGGATGCGGAAATCGTAACGCTTGCGCAGTTCCAGCACGTCCGGCAGCGGGTCGACCGAGCCGGTCGCGGTCGTCCCCATCGTCACCACGACGGTGCCGACCGTGCCCCGCTTGAGCGCGGCTTCGAGCGCCGTCACATCCATGCGGGCCTGGCCGTCGACGTCGATGGCGGCAAACGGCAGCCCGAGCACCTCGCAAATGCGGCTGTGGGTGTAGTGCGCCTGCGCCGAGGCGACGATCGCCTTGCCGGGATGCAGCCTGCCGGCCACCCACAACGCTTCCAGATTGGCCATCGTGCCACCGCCGGTCAGATGGCCGAGATGGCTGGTCCAGCCGAACATCGCGGCGATTTCGGCGACCGCCTCCTTCTCCATGCGCGAACTGGCGCGCCCGCCGTCGAGAGCGTGGTTGTTCGGATTGATGGTCTGCGCCAGCGCGTAGCTCAGTCGCGCCACCGGGTGGGGCGGCTTCAGCATCTGGCCGGCATAGAGCGGATGCTGGTACGGATAGTTGTCCTGCATCCGCCCGGCAACCTCGAGCAGAACGGTGCGCAGCGCCGCGTGATCGACCTCGGGCGCGAAGGCCGGCAGCGTCTTGAACCCGTCATCCAGCCTGCCCAGCGCCTCGCTGAGCAGGGCGAGCATTGAGCCGTCGCGGGTCATGGGGACCATCCTTCTGGGCGCCAGCCGAAAATTCTTGGGACTTCCCATCCGGCGGGGGTGGCCTCGGGCTAATCAAGGATCGGCGTAAACGCAATCTTGATCGGCCGCACCCGGACCGCCGAAATGCATCGGTTTGGTGCCCGGAAGGGCCGGAAATCAGTACTTCCAATGCTCAATCGAGCCTCGGTGCGGCCGACCGGATACGGCTTCAAGGTCACACATCGGTGGCGCGAAAGGCACACGCATGCCCTTCAACGCGATCCCTGCGGCCGTTGCCCCTTGCGCCAAGTCCATGATCTCGGCCATCTTCGCCCGGCGGCGGGTGCATTCTTGGGGGACAAAGAATGGTGGATATGAGCCGCCGTGACGCTCTTGGCGCTCCAGAAGCGCTGCATCCCAGCCAGGTCGGAAGCCTGGCCGCTCCGCTGAAGAGCATGGCGGCAGAGCGCACCATCCTGATCACCGGCTGCTCGACGGGTATTGGTTATCACAGCGCTGTCGCCCTCAAGGCGCATGGCGGCTGGCGCGTGATCGCCTCCTGCCGCCGGCAGTCGGACTGTGACCGTCTCGCCGCCGAAGGGCTGGAGACCCTGCGCATCGACCTCGCCGATCGCGAATCCATCACCACCGGCTTCGCCGAGGTGATGAAACGCACCGGTGGTCACCTCGACGCGCTGTTCAACAACGGCGCCTACAGCCACCCTGGCGCCATCGAGGACGTGCCGACCGATTACGTGAAGCGGCTGTTCGAGACCAATTTCTTCGGCTGGTATGAATTGACCCGCCTCGCCTTGCAGGTGATGCGCAAGCAGGGCCGCGGCCGCATCGTCAATTGCTCGTCGGTGCTGGGCTTCGTCTCGGTGCGCTTCATGGGCGTCTACGGCGCTTCGAAGCATGCGGTCGAAGGCTGGACCGACGCGCTCCGGCTGGAGTTGCAGGGAAGCGGCATCGACGTGGTGCTGCTCCAGCCAGGTCCAATCCGCAGCCACATGCTCGACAATGCCCGTGCGCGTTTCCTTGAGAGCATCGACCTGCGCAATTCGCCCTTTCGCGCCGACTACGGTCGCGAGCTGTCACGTTTTGCCGCCGGCAACCGCACCAACACGTTCAAGCTCGGCCCGGAGGCGGTCGCGCAAAAACTCATCCGCGCGCTCGAGGACAAGCGTCCGAAAGCCCGTTACCGCGTCACCATCCCAACGCTCGTCGGCTATTGGCTGAAGCGACTGTTGCCGACCCGGCTGATGGATCAGGTGCTGCTCAGGCAGCGCTGAGGTGGTCGACGCTTTTAGAGCGGCCGGTTGATCATGAAGCCGCCATCCACGAACCACGTCTGCCCGGTGACGTAGGACGCATCGTCCGACGCCAGGAACGCGATCACCGCGGCGATCTCTTCGGGCCGTGCGATCCGCCCCATAGGGATCGCCTTCTCGACGCGACGCATCTCCTCCGGATCGACCTCGAACTGCGCGTTCATCGGCGTCATCACCGCGCCCGGGCCGACCGCGACCACGCGGATGCCGTCGCGCGCATAGCGCAGCGCCAGTGAACGCGTCATGCCGCCCAGCCCCGCCTTCGACATCTGGTAGGCGATCGCCTCCGGCATCGGCACGACCTCGTGCATCGACGACGTGGTGACGATGACGCCGGGCTGGCCGACGTCGAGGAAATGCTGGATGGCCGCCTGCGAGCAAAGGAAGGCGCCGCGCAGATTGACCCCGAGGATCCGGTCGAAATCGTCCATGTGGACTTCGTGCGGCTCGCCCTCGGCCTTGATGCCGGCATTGTTGACCAGCACATCGAGGCCGCCGAGGTCGGTCACCACGCTGGCGAAAAGCGAATCGACGGCGTCTTCGTCGGCGATGTCGGCGGCAACCAGGATGTGCGTCCCCTCGGGATTGATGTCGGCAAGCTCCTCGACCAGACCAGTGGCCGGCTCGGGGTTGCCGATGAAGTTGACCGCGACGCTGGCCCCCTCCTCGGCGAATCGCAACGCCGCCGCGCGTCCGATCCCGGTTGCTCCTCCGGTAATCAGCACCCGCTTTCCGTCGAGCCCGTGCATGGTCCGCCCCTCCCCGGCCGCGCTCCGCCAACGATGCGCCGGAAGACCGCCGACGACAAGATGGTCGCAAGCGGCGGCATGGTGGCGCCGGGCGGATTATGCCTATATGGCGGCTGATATCAGGGGGGCCCTGGATCGGGTCCGAACATCGAAATGGCAACATTCCTTCACTATCTCGCACCTGTTGCGGTCGCCATCGTGGCACTCGTCCTGCTGGCCGGCCTGATCAACATGATGCGCGGCGGCTCCGGCAATACGTCGCAGCTGCTGATGCGCTGGCGGGTCATTCTCCAGTTCGTCGCCATCGTCATCATGATGGGCGCGCTTTATTTCTCCTCGAAGTAGCGCCGATGGTGACGCTCAATCGCATCTACACCCGCACCGGCGACGACGGCACCAGCGCGCTCGCGACCGGCGAGCGCCGATCGAAATCCGACCTGCGCTTCGAGGCGATCGGCACGGTCGACGAGTTGAACGCCCATGTCGGCCTCGCCCGCTTGCAGGCCGCCGATCTGCCCGCCGGACTCGCCGCCATGCTCAGCCGCATCCAGAACGACCTCTTCGATCTCGGCGCCGACTTCGCCACGCCGGAAAAGACCGGCGGGCGCGAGCGGCTGCGTATCGTCGCCAACCAGGTCGAGCGGCTGGAAGGCGAGATCGACGCGCTCAACTCCCGCCTCGCCCCGCTGACCTCCTTCGTGCTGCCCGGCGGAACGCCCGCCGCCGCGGCACTCCATCTCTGCCGCACGGTTGCGCGGCGCGCCGAGCGGCTGACCGTCGCGCTGGCCGCGCGCGAGGCCGTCAACGGCGAAGCGACCCGTTACATCAATCGCCTGTCGGATTTCTTCTTCGTCGCCGCGCGCGTCGCAAATCGCGATGGCGCCGACGACGTCCTGTGGGTGCCCGGCGCGAACCGCTGAGACGCAATCAGGCGATGGCCTTCATCCCGATCTACGACACCAACCCGCTCCGGCACATCAAGCGGCCGTGGGTGGCCTGGGGCCTGATCGCTGCCAACGTCGTGGTCTATTTTCTGGTCGAGGCTGGCACCAAAGGTGTGGCGAGCGATGCTTCCGTCCTCACCTTCGGTCTGTTTCCCGCGGTGTTCAGTGGCGCCGACGTCTCGCCGACCTACGTGCCGGACTGGCTGACGCTGATCACCTACTCGTTTCTGCACGCCGACTTCTGGCATCTCGCCGGCAACATGATCTTCCTGTGGGTGCTCGCCGACAACGTCGAGGACGCCCTCGGCCATCTCCGTTTCCTGATCTTCTATCTCCTCTGCGCGGCCGGCGCCGGCCTCACCTTCGTCTTCTCGGATCCATCGGCGACCGGGCCGGTGATCGGCGCCTCCGGCGCCATTGCCGGCACCATCAGCGCCTATCTCATCCTCCACCCGCGCGCCAAGATGTGGGTGCTCGTCTTCGGCCGCATCCCGCTCAGGCTGAGCGCGGTCTATGTGCTTGGCTTCTGGATCGTGTTTCAGGTGCTGGCGCTGTTCTTCGGCGGCCAGAGCAATGTCGCCTGGTGGTCGCATGTCGGCGGCCTTGTCTGCGGCGCGGTTCTTGTCCTGCTCTTGCGACGCCGCGATACGCCGCTCTTCGACAACCCACCGCCTGCCGCCAGCGTTGCAGCGGCGGGACCGCGGCCGGCGGTTGACGATCGCAAGGCGCGACCCATAGGGTCGCCGCCCACCCAAGAAGCCAGAGGTCCCTGGGAATGAAAATACTGGTCGCGGTCAAGCGGGTTGTCGACGCCAACGTCAAGGTCCGCGTCAAGGCGGATGGCAGCGGCATCGAGCTCGCCAACGTCAAGATGGCGATGAACCCCTTCGACGAGATCGCGGTCGAGGAAGCGCTGCGGCTCAAGGAAGCGGGCAAGGCCGACGAAGTCGTGCTGGTCTCGATCGGCCCGGCCGCCGCCGCCGAAACCCTCCGCACCGGCCTCGCCATGGGCGCCGACCGCGGCATCCTGGTCAAGACCGACGAGCGCGTCGAGCCGCTGGGCGTCGCCAAGGCGCTGAAAGCGGTGGTGGCGCAGGAGAGCCCCGGTCTGGTCATCCTCGGCAAGCAGGCCATCGACGACGACAGCAACCAGACCGGCCAGATGCTGGCGGCGTTGACCGGCTGGCCGCAGGGCACCTTCGCCTCCAGGGTCGTGATTGATGGCGACCACGTCGCGGTCACCCGCGAGGTCGACGGCGGGCTGGAGACGCTGTCGCTGACGCTGCCGGCGGTGATCACCACCGACCTCCGCCTCAACGAGCCGCGCTACGCCTCGCTCCCCAACATCATGAAGGCGAAGAAGAAGCCGATCGCCGAGACGACGCCGGCCGAACTCGGCGTCGATCTGGCGCCGCGGCTGACGGTTGTGAAGCTCGCAGAGCCGCCGCCGCGCCGGGGCGGCGCCAAGGTCGCGTCGGTTGCCGAGCTGGTCGACAAGCTGAAGAACGAGGCAAGCGTCCTGTGACCACCCTGCTCATCGCCGATCACGACAACACGGTCCTCAACGAGGCGACAGCGCGCGCGCTGACCGCCGCCGTCCAACTTGGCGGCGACGTCCACGTCCTGGTCGCCGGCAAGGATTGCGCCGGCGTCGCGGCGGAGGCGGCGAAACTTGCCGGTGTCGCCAGGATTCTCCACGCCGACGACGACGCCCTTGCCCACCGGCTGGCCGAACCGCTGGCCGCGTTGATCGTGTCACTGGCCGGCGAGTACGAGGCGCTGGTCGCCGCGGCGACCACCGCCGGCAAGAACGTCATGCCGCGCGTCGCCGCACTGCTCGACGTGATGCAGATATCCGACATCATCGCCGTCGTCGCGCCCGACACATTCGAGCGGCCGATCTATGCCGGCAATGCGGTCGAGACCGTCCGCACCGCCGACGCCAAGCGCGTGATCACCGTGCGCGCCTCCGCCTTCAAGGCGGCGCCCGCCGGCGATGCGGCGGCACCGGTCGCCGCCGTCACGCTTCCCGCGCTTGCTGGCGGCTCGGCTTTCGTCGGCGCCGAACTCACCCGTTCCGAACGGCCGGAACTCACCGCCGCGCGCATCGTCGTCTCCGGTGGCCGCGCCTTCCAGTCGGCCGAGAACTTCCGCAAATATCTCGAGCCGCTCGCCGACAAGCTGAAGGCAGCCATCGGCGCGTCGCGTGCGGCCGTCGACGCCGGCTACGCCCCCAACGATTTCCAGGTCGGCCAGACCGGCAAGGTGGTGGCCCCCGACCTCTACATCGCCTGCGGCATCTCCGGCGCCATCCAGCACCTCGCCGGCATGAAGGACTCGAAGGTCATTGTCGCCATCAACAAGGACCCGGAGGCGCCGATCTTCGCCATCGCCGACTACGGCCTCGTCGGCGATCTTTTCCAGATCCTGCCCGAACTCGAAAAAGCATTGTGATAGCGTTGCGCCCCAGCGGCAGTTTGAGGATGTTTCGAACATGACGATCGTGCTCAACAAGATCGGCATCATCGGCGCCGGACAGATGGGCAGCGGCATCGCCCATGTCTGCGGGCTGGCCGGTTACAAGGTCGCGCTCAACGACGTCTCCACCGACCGCATCAAGTCCGGCCTCGCCACGATCAACGGCAACATGGCCCGACAGGTCGGCTCCGCCAGGATCAGCGAGGCCGAACGTCAGGCCGCCCTCGACCGCATCGTTTCGGCGGAGGATTTCGACGCTCTCGCCGACGCCGACATGGTGATCGAGGCGGCCACCGAGAACGAGGCGGTCAAGCGCGACATCTTCGCCCGCCTCAACAAGTCGCTCAAACCGGGCGCCATTCTCGCCACCAACACCTCGTCCATCTCGATCACCCGGCTTGCCGCCACCACCGAGCGGCCCGAGCGCTTCATCGGCATCCACTTCATGAATCCGGTGCCGGTGATGGAGTTGGTCGAACTGATCCGCGGTATCGCCACCGATGACGAAACGTTCGAGGCGGCGCGCGGCTTCGTCGAGCGGCTCGGCAAGTCGTCGATCATGTCGGAGGATTTCCCCGCCTTCATCGTCAACCGCATCCTGCTGCCGATGATCAACGAGGCGATCTACACGCTGCACGAGGGCGTCGGCTCGGTCGAGGCGATCGACACCGCCATGCGCCTCGGCGCCCATCATCCGATGGGACCGCTCCAGCTCGCCGATTTCATCGGCCTCGATACCTGCCTGTCGATCATGCAGGTGCTCCACGAGGGGCTGGCTGATTCGAAATACCGGCCCTGCCCGCTGCTCGTGAAATATGTCGAGGCCGGATGGCTTGGCCGCAAATCGGGTCGCGGCTTCTACGACTACAGGGGCGAGAAACCGGTGCCCACGCGGTGAATCCGGCTGGCATGGTTAACGATCGTTGAACGCGATGCGTGGATTGCAAGACATCCCCTAAGCCGATCGTAAGACCTGGGCGTCCATGGTGGCCAAGGTACCACCGGAAGCGCGCCACCCCTTCGATGAATATCGATCCGCTCACCTTGACTGTCGCCGGGAGCTTTGTCGGCTGCCTGAGCGGCATCACCCTGCTCACCGCCTGGTTATACCTGCGAGCCGAATCCGCGCTGCTCTGGTGGGCGCTTGCCAGCTTTGTCTATGCGACCGGCATCGGCCTGCTGGCGGCAACGCCGCTATTGCCTCAACCGGGCGGACTGCTTCTTGGGCTTGGTCTGATCAATTTCGCACCGCCTTTGGTTTGGGCCGGCGTGCGGCACTTCGGTCGGAAGAGCGCACCATTCCTGCTTGTCGCGGCAGGGCCGGCGCTGTGGTTGGTGGCCGGCGCATTTGGCGATCATGCAACCTCGGCAACGATCGTCGGCTTCTTGGCCTGGATCGCCTATCTGGCGGCTGCGTCATGGGAACTCTGGCGGGGGCGCGGCGAACGACTGGTGGCCCGCTGGCCGCTGCTTGGGCTCTTTGTCCTCCATGCTGCCGTCATCTGCGGAGGCCTCGTCGATGTTCTGACCGGCCGGCTGGCCGATGGAGCCGCACCAACATTCTCCGGCTGGTTCGGCATCATCAACCTGGAGGGGCTCGTCTACTTCATGGGAACCGCCCTGCTCATGGTCGGCCTCGCCACACAGCGCAAGGAACATCAGTCGGTCCAGGCGGCCCACGTCGACTCGCTCACCGGCGCCGTCAGCCGCGGTGAATTCCTCGACCGCGCCGAGCGGCTGCTCAACCGCTGTCGCCAGGACGGCGCGCCGCTGGCCATGCTGATGTTCGACCTCGACCAATTCAAGTCGATCAACGACAGCCACGGCCACGCGGCCGGCGATCAGGTCATCCGCGCCTTCAGCGACGCCGCGCGCAAGGCCCTCAGGTCGAACGATCTCTTCGGCCGCTATGGCGGTGAGGAATTCGCCGCGATTCTGCCCGGCACGACCATCGAGGTCGCCTACGTGATCGCCGAGCGCGTTCGCCACAACTTCGCGGACACCGGCATCGACGTCGGCAGCATCCAGATTTATGCGACAGTCAGCGGCGGCGTGGCGGTGGCATCCGACGAGGCCCATCTGCGGGATGTAATCGAGGCCGCCGATCGCGCCCTCTATCTCGCCAAGAACCGTGGCCGCAACCGCATCGTGCGCGCCGACGACGGCGATTCCGGACCGCGCGACAACGTCATTCGGGTCGCCTGATCGGCCAACCGGCCATTTCTGAAAGTTAATGAGTCCTTTCCGGCCGCTACGAAATTGAATCCGTCAGACTAACCGGATGTCAGACGCGCGCATGTATCGTGGTGGCCGGATTGGGGGTGCGTGGGCGGGGTCGATCCATCGCATCCGGTTTTCGGGTGAGGACTTGCGTCAATGCTGATCGATTTGCCCACCTTGATGACCGCCGGCAGCTTTGTCGCTGCGGTCAGCGGTGTCTTTCTGATCTTTGCCGCCATGCAGACCAAGGGCGCGCAAGGCATGATCTGGTGGGCAGCCGCCGATATCACCATGGCCGCGGCGGTGCCGATGCTGTTGTCGAGCGGCGTCGCGATCAACGTCGCCTCCGTCGTCGTCGCCATCACCCTCCTCAACGTCAGCCCGGCGCTCATTCTGGCCTCCGCGCAGGCCTGCAACGGCCGACGTCCCGATCTTCGCGTCATCTTCGCCGGCGCCGTGATCTGGCTCGCGGCCTATGCCCTGCCTGCGATCCGCACCTCGCCCGAGGCACAGGTCTCGCTCAATCTCGCCATTGCCTCCGTCTATGTCTTTGCCGCTGCGGCCGAGTTCTGGCACGGGCGGGTCGATCGCCTGACCGCGCGCGGTCCCTTGATCCTCCTGCTCGTCCTGCACGGCATCTTCGGCATCGGCGGCGCCATTGCCGCCGCCGTCGGCGCCCTGTCGCCGATCAACGGCACGACCTTGTTGACCTGGCTAGTCTTCGTGCATTTCGAAACGTTCGCCTTCGTCATCGGCACGTCGATCTTCACCGTCGCCATGACCCGCGAACGTCAGGAATTGCTCCACAAGACCAACGCCAACACCAACTCGCTGACCGGCCTCGCCACCCGCCGCGCCTTCTACGAAGAAGCCGAGAAAGTGCTCGCGGAGCGCGCCGGTTCCGCCGCGCCGGTCAGCCTCATCCTGTTCGATCTCGATGCCTTCAAGACGATCAACGACACCTACGGCCACGGACCCGGCGACGAGGTGCTGAGGAAATTCGCCGAAGCGGCGAAGAAAATGGTCCGCTCCACTGACATCGTCGGCCGAATCGGCGGCGAGGAGTTCGCCATCATGCTGCCTGGCGCCGGCAGTGATGCCGCCTATCTGGTCGCCGAGCGCACACGGGTCGCCTTTACCACCGCCTCCGCGGGGGTGGGCGATTTCACGGCAACGCTGAGCGCCGGCGTTGCCCGCGCCCACCGGACCTCGACCATCGACAGTCTCATGAAGGCCGCCGATCAGGCGCTCTATCGCGCCAAGAGCAACGGCCGCAATCGTGTTGAACTCGCCGAGCCGGTCGCCGCCAACAACACCGTCACGGGCTTCGCCGAACCCAGGGTCGCCTGAGCCACCTCAGCTCGTCGCCAGAGCTGCGCGCACCAGCGCCTTGGCCTCGTCCGAGTCCCATGCCGCCGGCCCCTCGATGCCGCCGATCCGGCATCCCTTGCCATCGACCAGGATCGTCGTCGGCAGGCCGAGCGCCAGTCCGCGCCGCTTGAGGTTGTTGAAAATCGCCATCGACGGATCCGCATAGAACGCGAGCTTCGACACGCCGATCTCGTCGAGGAAGGCACGCGCCCGTTCCGGGTTGCGGACGTCGACGTTGACCGCGACGACCGAGAAATGGTCGCTGCCGAGTTCGGCTTGCAGGCGGTCGAGGGCGGGCATCTCGGCACGGCACGGCACGCACCACGTCGCCCACAGGTTGACCAGCACCGTCTTGCCGGCGAAAGCGGCGACGCTGGTGTCGCTGCCGTCCGGCGCCTTGAAGGCGAGGTCGCGCACCAGATCCGGCGCGTCCACGGTGCGGAAGGCCGCCAACTCGCCCTTGGCGAGCGGCTCGAGCCGCGCCGCCAGGGCGACCGCGCCGGCGCAATCGACCTTGGCTTGCGCCGTCACGGCGTTGCCATCGCCGGACCCCTTGACATATACCGCCAGCGCGCCGGCCAGCATCCCGGCGACGGCGGCGATGCCAAGCAGAATCAGGCCGCGCCGCTTTCTCGTCCGTCCATCCGTCATTGCCCGAGGCTTCCCGGAGTTCGTTTCATGAAGAACCGCATGTGGGGCGGCCGTTTTGCGGAAGGCCCGGATGCCGTCATGGAGGAGATCAACGCGTCGATCGATTTCGACCGGAATCTCTTCCGTCAGGACATCCTGGGCTCGCAGGCCCATGCCCGCATGCTCGCCCGTCAGGGCATCATCGCGGCGGACGATGCCGAAAAGATCGTGGCCGGTCTAGACACGATCCTGCGAGAAATCGAAGCAGGCACATTCGCCTTTTCGCGCGCGCTGGAGGACATCCACCTCAACATCGAGGCGCGGCTGACCGAGCTGATCGGCCCGGCCGCCGGACGGCTGCATACCGCGCGGTCCCGCAATGATCAGGTGGCGACCGACTTCAAGCTGTGGGTGCGCGACGCCATCGACCGCACCGACGCCGGGCTTGCCGACCTTCAGCGGGCGCTGGCCGGGAAGGCCCTCGACCATGCCGCGACCGTGATGCCGGGCTTCACCCATCTCCAGTCGGCGCAGCCGGTGACCTTCGGCCACCATCTGCTCGCCTATGTCGAGATGATCGGCCGCGACCGCGGCCGCTTCGCCGACGCGCGCAAGCGGCTGAACGAGTCGCCGCTCGGCGCCGCCGCGCTTGCCGGCACGTCCTTTCCGATCGACCGCGCGATGACCGCCGATGCGCTTGGCTTCGATCGCCCGGCGGCCAACTCGCTCGACGCCGTCTCCGACCGCGACTTCGCCGTCGAGGCGCTCGCCGCCGCGAGCCTTTGCGCCGTGCACCTGTCGCGCTTCGCCGAGGAGATCGTCATCTGGTCGTCCGCCGGCTTCCGCTTCGTGCATCTCTCCGACAAGTTCACCACCGGCTCGTCGATCATGCCGCAGAAGCGCAATCCCGACGCCGCCGAGCTGGTGCGCGCCAAGACCGGCCGCATCGCCGGCGCGCTCACCGGCCTGATCATCGTGCTCAAGGGCCTGCCGCTCGCCTATGCCAAGGACATGCAGGAGGACAAGGAACCGGTCTTCGACGCCTTCGAGTCTCTGTGGCTGTCGATTGCCGCCATGACCGGCATGGCCGCCGACATGGAGCCGAACGTGGCCGTCATGCGCAAGGCCGCCGGCGCCGGCTACGCCACCGCCACCGATCTCGCCGACTGGCTGGTCCGGTCGCTCAATCTGCCCTTCCGCGAGGCGCACCACGTCACCGGGCGCATCGTCGCGGCGGCGGAGGAGCGCGGCGTGGCTCTCGACAAGCTGCCGCTCGACGCCATGCAGGCGGTCGAGGCGCGGATCACCGACGACGTCTATTCGGTGCTCTCGGCGCGGGAATCTGTAAAGAGCCGCAAGAGCCTCGGCGGCACCGCGCCCGAAAACGTGCGTCGCGAGGCCCGCCGTTGGCTGAAGCGGCTGGCCAAGGAAGCCGCGGCATGAGGCCGTTTTCGCCAAACTTGACGGTAGCGGCGGCCGTGGGATTGACTATGATGCGCACGGCGTTTGGCCGGCCACCGGGCGGACGCAACTGGAAGCTGGGGATAGCCGTGGCGCCTGCCGACCACCGAATCGTTTCCCGTGCCCTCGTCGCCGGCATTGTCGTGCTGGCCGTCGGCCTGGCGGGCTGTGGCCGCAAGGCGGCGCTCGACCCGCCGCCAAGCGCCAGCGTCGCGACGCCCGACGGCACCACCGCGCCGCCGCCCGAGAAACCGAACAAGCCTTTCTTCCTCGACTGGCTCCTCTGACGGGCGTTCCCGCGTGAATCACTTTGCTTACCGTGCCGGCGTATTGCACGCCGAGGACGTGCCCCTGCCGGCGATCGCCGCCAAGGTGGGAACGCCGTTCTATTGCTATTCGACGGCGACGCTTCGCCGCCACCTGCGCGTCTTCCGCGACGCCTTGTCCGGCCTCGACGTGCTCATCTGCTACGCCATGAAGGCCAACTCCAACCAGTCTGTGATCCGCACCTTCGTCGCCGACGGCGCCGGCCTCGACGTGGTCTCCGAGGGCGAACTCCGCCGGGCGCTGGCCGCCGGCGCCAAGCCCGATACGATTGTCTTCGCCGGCGTCGCCAAGACCGCGCGCGAGATCGCCTTTGCCATCGACACCGGCATCCTCTGCTTCAACGTCGAGTCGGAGCCGGAGCTCGACCGCATCTCCGAGATCGCCGCGTCGAAGGGCGCGACCGCCTCGGTCGCCGTCCGCATCAATCCCGACATCGACGCCCGCACGCACGCAAAGATCTCGACCGGCAAGGCCGAGAACAAGTTTGGTATCCCCTACGGCCGCGCCCGTGATGTTTACGGCCACGCGGCCAAGCTCCCGGGCATCAAGGTGAGCGGCGTCGACATGCATATCGGCAGCCAGATCACCGATCTCGCGCCGTTCGACGCCGCCTACGGGCGGATGGTCGATATCGTACGCGACCTTCGTGCCGACGGTCATGCCATCGATCACATCGATGCCGGCGGCGGCCTCGGCATTCCTTATCGTCTGGACGATCCGGCGCCGCCGGACCCCGCCGCCTATGGCGAGATCATCCGCCGCCGCTTCGGCAATCTCGGGGCGACGATCCTGTTCGAGCCCGGTCGCGTCTTTGTTGGCAATGCCGGCGTGCTGGTCGCCGAAGTGGTTTACGTCAAGCAGGGCGCCGCCAAGACCTTCGTCATCCTCGACGCCGGCATGAACGACCTCATCCGCCCGACGCTTTACGAGGCCCACCACGACATCAGGCCGGTGCGTCAGCCCGACCCCAACGCCGAACCGATCGTCGCCGACGTCGTCGGCGGCATCTGCGAGACCGGCGACTATCTCGCCCTTGACCGCCGCCTGCCGCCCCTCAAGTCCGGCGATCTTGTGGCGATCATGACCGCCGGGGCCTACGGCGCCGTGCAGGGCTCGACCTACAACACCCACCCGCTGGCCGCCGAGGTCCTGGTCAATGGCGCGGATTGGGCGGAAGTCCGCCCCCGCCAAAGCTATGACGACCTGATCGGCATGGATCGCGTGGCGCCCTGGCTCGCCTGACGCGCCGCCCGCACCACTTCCCGAAGACGTGATGGTGCAAGCGGGGTTCGGGCCACGGCCTCGCCTCGCTTTCGGCATAGTTTATGCTACCTTCGGCGGGGCGTGGGGCCGTTAGACGGAAGGCGCATGACCAATTCCCCAGTGAACCGGCAGCCCGGCGGCGATACCTTCGAGAAGGGCGACAGCTTCGAGAAGATTGTCGAGACGCGCATCGCGCGCGCGGTGGTTCGCGCCCGGCTCAATCTGCTGTGGGAACAGGTGTGGCCGCTGGTCGCGCCCTTCCTGACGCTCGCCGCCCTGTTCGCTGCCCTGTCCTGGTTCGGCCTGTGGCGGATCACTGCGGCGCCGGTGCGATTCGCCATTCTTGCCGCCTTCGCCGCGGCGATCGTCTGGCTGGTTTGGCGAGCACGCAATTTCGTGGCGCCGACCCGCGCCGCCGCTTTCGCCCGCGTCGAACACGCCACCGGCGCCCTGCACCGGCCGGCAACCGCCTTCACCGATCACCTTGCCTCCCGTCCCGACGACCCGGTCGGTCAGGCATTATGGGATGCGCACCGCCGCCGCGTGCTCGCCGCACTCGACCGGCTGCGTGCCGGCATTCCGGCGCCGCGTCTTGCCAAGCGCGATCCTTACGCTTTCCGCTTTCTGGTGCTGATCCTCTTCGTGGTCGGCTTCATCGTCGCCGGCCCCGAACGCATCGCCCGCCTCGGCGAGGCCTTCCAGGGCGGCGAGAGCACGGCCGCGGCAATCGCGCGCATCGACGCGTGGGTGACGCCGCCGACCTACACCGGACGCCCGCCGATCTTCCTCACCGGCGACGCCGCCAAGCCGGCGGGCACTCAGTATTCCGTGCCGACCGGCAGCATCGTGACCGTGCGCACCGGCGGCACCCGCGACCTTTCCGTGTTCGCCTCCGGCAGCGGCGGCGCACAGCCCGTCGCGCCAGCCGAGACGGCAGCCGCGAACGCCGGCGGCGACGCCGCTCCGCCGCTTGAGCATCAGGTGACGCTGACCGAGGCCGGCGACGTGACGGTGGAGAAATCCGGTCATGAGATCGCCGGCTGGCGCTTCACCGTCGAACCGGACAATCCGCCCAAGATCGCACTCGTCGGCGAGCCCAGCGCCGAAGCGAGCGGCGCGCTATCGCTGACCTATTCGCTCGAGGACGATTACGGCGTGGTGTCGGCTTTCGGCGAAATCACGCCGCTCACCGATCCGACAACCGGCAACGCCCGACCGCTCTACGAAGCGCCGGCCCTGCCCCTGTCTTTGCCGCAGTTGCGCGTGCGCAGCGGCAACGGTCAGACCATCCGCGACCTCACCTCGCACCCGTGGGCGGGCGCCAAGGTGAAGCTGACGCTCGTCGCCACCGACGAAGCCAAGCAGGAGGGGCGCAGCGCACCGATCGAGATCGTGCTGCCGGCGCGTAACTTCACCCAGCCGCTGGCCCGCGCCGTGGTCGAGCAGCGCGCCCGGCTGGCGCTTGACGCCAACGCCGCCGACCGCGTCGCCGATGCCATCGACGCGTTGACCGTGGCGCCGGAGAACATCAACAACGTTGGCACCTATCTCGCGCTGCGCACCGCCTATTTCGACATCGTGCGCGCCCATGGCGACGACGACCTCCGCCACGCCGTCGACTTCCTGTGGACCATCGCGCTCGGCATCGAGGACGGCGACCTGTCGCTGGCCGCCCAGTCCTTGCGCGACGCCCAGGAAGCACTGCGCAAGGCGCTCGAGAACAACGCCTCCGACGCGGAAATCCAGAAGCTGACGGAAAACCTGCGCAAGGCTATGCAGGAATTCCTGCAGGCGCTGGCCCAGGAGGCGCAGCGTAATCCGCAGGCGCAAAACATGCAGCCCAACGCCAACACCCAGATGCTGCGTTCGCAGGATCTGCAAAAGATGCTCGACCAGATCGAGAACCTGGCCCGCACCGGCGCCCGCGATGCCGCTCGCCAGATGCTCTCCCAGTTGCAGAACATGCTGGAAAACCTGCAGGCGAACCGGCCGATGAACGGCCAGCAGAACGATCAGGCGATGCAAAGCCTCAATCAGCTCGGCGACATGATCCGCAAGCAGGAAGAGCTGATGAACAAGACCTATCGCGCCGACCGCGGCCAGAACCCGGACGGCAACAGCGATAAGCCGATGACCAAGCAGGAGCTGGAGCAGGCGCTGAAGAACCTCCAGCAGCAACAGCAGGCGCTCCAGAAGGGCCTTGGCGACCTGATGCAGCAGTTGGAAGGGATGGGCCTCGATCCGACCGGCAAGCTCGATCAGGCCGGCCGCGCCATGGGCCAGGCGGAAGGCTCGCTCGGCAAGGGCCAGACCGGTCCCGCGGTCGGCAGTCAGGGCGAGGCGCTCGATGCGCTGCGCCAGGGCGCCCAGGGCCTGAGCCAGCAGCTCGCCAACCGCCAGGGCAATGGTCAGGGCCGCGGCGGCGGTATTCGCGGCGGTGACAATTTCCCCAATCAGGATCCGCTCGGCCGCCCGCAGCGCACCATCGGTCCCGACCTCGGGACGACGG
The DNA here is from genome assembly GCA_963781775.1 of uncultured Alphaproteobacteria bacterium. GTDB lineage: Bacteria > Pseudomonadota > Alphaproteobacteria > Rhizobiales > Kaistiaceae > CAVSRC01. Next base: position 120,906 of record CAWAHE010000008.1, read on the forward strand.
TCAAGGTTCCCGACGAGATCGATACCCAGCGCGCCCGCGAGATTCTCGACGCGATCCGGCGCCGGCTCGGCGAGTCTTTCCGGCCGGACCTCGAGCGCGACTACCTCGAGCGGCTGCTCGACCAGTTCTGACCTTGCGCTCTTCCACCACGCCGACGAACGGCAGTTCGCGGAAGGCGTGCGCCACGTCCATGCCGTAGCCGACCACGAAAAGGTCTGGGCAGACGAAGCCGACATGGTCGGCGGTCAGCGCCTGGGCGAGCTTGCCGGGCTTGTCGAGCAGCACCGCGACGGCGACGCGCGCCGCGCCACGCTTCAGCATCAGGTCGCGGGCGAAGGAGATCGTGCGCCCCGATTCGAGAATGTCGTCGATGAGCAGCACGTCGCGCCCCTTGACGTCGCTCTCGATGTCGCGGAGCAGGTTGACCTTGCCGGTCGACGTGGTGCCGGCGCGATAGCTCGACAGCGAGATGAACTCGACCTCCGGCGACATCCCGGCAGTATGCAGGGCGCGGATGAGATCGGCGGCGAAGACGAAGCTGCCCTTGAGGATCGAGACGACCAGCAGATCGCGGTATCCGGCGGCGGCGATCTCCGCGGCGATCTCGCGGTTGCGCGCCGCGATCGTGTCCGCGTCGAAGAGAACGCGGATCGTCCGCCCCCGAACGCGCGGCATCAGCGCAGTCCGACGATCTGATTCTCGCGCTGGGCGAGCCTCAGCGTCACCTGGCTGGCATTGGCTGGCGGCGCCGAAACCGCGCTGCGGAAGCCGATCGAACCGCCCGGCGCCAGTCCGCCGACGACCGGCTCGACCAGCCACGAATAGACTTCGGCCCCGGCCGGCGCGTGCAGCGAGATGCGGATCGCCGGCACCATGACGTCGTTGCCGGAGCGATTGACGATCTCGCCTTCGACGACCAGCGTCTTGACGCCGTGATGGTCGACCGTCTCGCTGTGGACGCGCTGGAACTCGAGCTGGTCGGCGTCGGCAGGCAGGCCGGAGGGCAGCGCGGCGACGATTGGCACACGCAGCACCAAGGCCAGGGCGACGATACCGAGGATCGCGACAACGCCCTTGAGCCAGCGCCGGTCGGCGGGGAACCGCCGTTCGGACCGGTCGGCCGGGCGTGGCCGCGCCCGATGCTCACCGAAGCCCGGCGCGATATGCTCGATGACGACCGCATCGGAAACGTCTGCCGGCTCGGCCAGGCGGGAGACCGCCGCCTGTCGGTACGGGTTCGCCGCGAAGGGGCGCGCGAACCACGCCGTGCCGCATTGCGCGCAGCGCAGCATGCGGCCGGCGGAGCCGCTGTCGGCCTCGCTTGACGGTTGCGGTGTAGCGCAGTGGGGACACAGAATTGCCATGGAAGGACCCGAGCCGGATGATCGGATACGAGCCTAGGTGGATTTGGTTAACGCCGCGGAAACCATGGCCTGCGACCGGTACAGTGCCCCGGCGCTGCCCAGATCGCGTGCAAGTTCGTTAACAACCTCTTAATGGGGACTTTGCCAAAGTGGGCGGCGGGGCCCGGACGACCGGGAACGACGGGACAGCGATGTGATCCGCTTCGAGAATGTCGGACTGCGCTACGGCATGGGACCGGAGGTCCTGCGCGATCTGACCTTTCAGATCGAGCCGAAGTCGTTCCAGTTCCTCACCGGCCCCTCCGGCGCCGGCAAGACCACGCTGATCCGCCTATTCTTCCTCGCTCTCAAGCCGACCCGCGGCCTGCTAAGCTATTTCGGCCGCGACGTCTCCAGCATGGAGCGATCCGAGCTGCCCTCGCTGCGCCGCCGCATCGGGGTCGTCTTCCAGGATTTCCGCCTGCTCGATCACCTGACCACGTTCGAGAACGTCGCCCTGCCGCTGCGCGTGCTCGGCCGCGAGGAATCGGCCTATCGCGGCGACGTGGTCGAACTCCTGCGCTGGGTCGGCCTCGGCGACCGCATGCACGCCCTGCCGCCGATCCTGTCGGGCGGCGAGAAGCAGCGCGCGGCCATCGCTCGCGCCCTCATCACGCGACCCGAGATCCTGCTCGCCGACGAACCCACCGGCAACGTCGACCCGCCGCTTGCCGCCCGCCTCATGCGCCTCTTCGTCGAACTGAACCGCCTCGGCACTTCGGTGGTTATCGCCACCCACGACATCGCCCTGATGAACCAGTTCGACTCGCGCCGGCTTGTCCTCGAAGAGGGTCGGCTGACCATCTATGACTGACGCCACCGACACCGAACGCGCCCACAAAATCCAGCTCGCCGCCTATCGCCGGCAGACGCGGCTGGCGGCGCAGCGCCCCAACCAGCTGGTGCCCGAGAACACCGTTTCCGGCAACGCGCTCACCGTCATCATCGCCATCATGAGCTTCCTCGCCTGCCTGACGCTCGGCGCGGTGACGCTGGTGCGCGACGCCTCGCGCGACTGGCAGCTCGACGTCGAGCGCGAGATCACCATCCAGGTGCGGCCGATCGACGGCGTCGACACCGCGACCGAATCCGCCAAGGCAGCGGCCATCGCCCGCCAGACGCCCGGCATCGCCTCCGTGCAGGTGCTCGACGACGACGCCAACGCCCGCCTGCTCGAGCCGTGGCTGGGTTCCGGCCTCGACCTTTCCGACCTGCCCATTCCGCGCCTGATCGTGGTCAAGCTGGCCAGTCCCGGCTCCGCCGATATGTCGGCACTTGCCGCGAGCCTGTCGTCTCAGGTCAAGGGCGCCATCGTAGACGATCACGCGGGGTGGGCCTCGCGCCTGCAATCGATGGCCAACGTCACGGTCTTCGCCGGCCTCGCCATCCTCGCGCTGGTCTTCGTGGCGACGGTTCTCTCGGTGATCTTCGCCACGCGCGGCGCCATGGCGATCAACAGCGGCGTCGTCTCGGTGCTGCATATCGTCGGCGCCGAGGACGGCTTCATCGCACGCGAATTCCAGCGTCACTTTCTGCTGCTCGGGCTGCGCGGCGGGCTGATCGGCGCGGCCGCCGCCGCCCTCCTCTTCGCCACCCTGAGCTTCGTCGTGGTGCCGGCCATTGGCGGCGCCGACGGCCAGCAGGTCTCGGCGCTGTTCGGGCGCTTCGCCGTCGGTCCGATCGGCTATTTCGGCGCGCTCGGCATTGCCTTCCTGGTGTCTGTGATGACCGCCCTCACCTCCCGCCTGACCGTTTACGGCTACCTTGCCGACGACGACTGACGGCGCCCGCGTCTCACCTTTTTTCGCTGCAACGGTCGCGCAAATGAGCCATGTTTCGCCGAATCGGGCGGTAGATGCGGCGGCCGCCCCGGGCAAATTGACCGTCGCGGCGCGATTGTCGAAGCGGAGCACGATGAAACTCGCACGCGCGACCATGCTGATCGTCGGACTGGGCGGCGCCGCCCTGGCCGCCGGTTTCGTCGCCTTCGCGGTTTCGGTCGCCGGCACGCAGCCACCGCCCGATCCGCGCGCCGAGGGCATCGTGGCCTTCACCGGCGGCAGCGCGCGCATCGACGGCGCGCTCAGGCTTCTCGCCGAGGGCCGCGCCTCGCGGCTGCTGATTTCGGGCGTCAATCCGTCGGTCAGCCTCGAGGCCCTCGCCGGCACGGTCGACAAGGACCTCGACATGGCGCTCGCCTGCTGCGTCGATCTCGGCCGCGACGCGCAGGACACCATCGGCAACGCCGCCGAAACGCGCGACTGGGCGAAGACGCAGGGCTTCAAATCGCTGATCGTGGTCACCAGCGACTATCACATGCCGCGCTCGATGGCCGAATTGGCCCAGGCGATGCCGAGCGTGACGCTGATCCCCTACCCGGTCAACAATCCGGAACTGCACCTCGCCGACTGGTGGAGCAATCCGGCCACGCTCGGACTGCTTGTCCGCGAATACGGCAAATACCTGCTGGCCGCCGCACGCGTGAAGATCGCGGGCCCGGCGGCGACGGCCGGCGGCTGACGCCCCGATGCTGTTCCTCCGCTCGCTCGTCTTCAACGTTGCCTTCTACGTGTGGACGACCGCGCTGACGCTGGCGACGCTGCCCTTCTATTTCTTCCTGCCGCAGCAGCGCGCCATGAACGTGGTGCGCCTGTGGGCGCGCGGCATGCTGTGGCTGCTGAGGGTAATCGCCCGCGTCACCTATGAGGTCCGTGGCGTCGAGCACATGCCGACCGGCGGGGCCCTCGTCGCCGCCAAACACCAGTCGGCATGGGAAACCCTGGCGCTGGTGCCGATCCTCGCCAACCCCGCCTACGTCATGAAGATCGAACTTACCCGCATTCCGATCTTCGGCGCCTATACGACCCATGCGGGCATGATCCATATCGACCGCTCGGCCGGAACGGCGGCGTTGCGCGCGCTCGCCGAACGCGCCCGCCAGGAACTCGCCAGGGACCGCCAGATCGTCATGTTTCCGGAGGGCACGCGCCGCCCGCCGGGCGCGCCGCCCGAATACCAGAGCGGAATTGCCCTGCTCTACCGGACGCTCGGCGTGCCGGTGGTGCCGATGGCGCTCAACTCCGGCCTCTTCTGGCCGCGCCGCAAGCTCATGCGCTACCCCGGCACGATCGTCGTGGAATTCCTGCCCGAGATCCCGTCCGGCCTCGATTCGCGGACCTTCCTCGCCCGCCTCGAATCGGCCATCGAGACCGCCTCCGATCGTCTTCTGGGTGAGGTCGCGAGCCGCCCGTCGCACCCACCGCTGCCACCGGAAGCGCTCGCGAAGCTGGCCGGAAACCCGGGATGAGGACTCTTTTTCGTCGGAATTGGATGACAGTGATTGCACGTCGCCACACAATGTTCTATGTTTGTTCTCATGGTCGCCGTAGCCCCGCCGCTCCTCTCCGATCACCCCCCGGAGCTCCCGCAAAAGGCGGGGCTCGGCGACCGGTTTCATTATTTCCGCGGGCGCGGAGGCCGGCGCTACCTGTTCAGCATCGTGCCGGCCGAAGCGCTCGCGGATTTCCGCTCCGTGGTCGTGATCCTTGCCGAATCGGCGGGCTCGGGCCGGCTGACCGCCCACACGGTCGCGGCGCTCGATGCCTGTGGACGGCCGCGCCTGGCCGATCGTCCGTGGCCGCCGGCAACGGAGCGCAAGACGATTTGCCTCGTGCACCTGCTGGCGGCGACCGATACGGAGCGCCTGGCCGTGATCGCCGATCTGGCCGCGGTCCCCATGCAGCTCGCCGCCTGAGCCGACCGCTTTCAGCCGGCGTCTCTCGCCAGCTCCTTCGCCAGCCAGTCGAGGATCGGATCCCTGAGGCCAAGCGCCTTCAGGTGATCGTTGGTGTTGATGACATATTCGCGGTTGGCGCCGGCGTGCCCTTCGCCGGCCCGCACCATCGCCAGCAACCTCTCGCGCGGCAGCCGTCCGGCATATTGCACGTGGCCGCGGTCGGCGAGGTAGGTGAGCGCGGTCGCCGGCGGATGTTCGCCGCCGGGAAAGCGAATCGTGCGCCACACCTCGCGATAGACCGACGTGACCAGCTCGCGTTCGCGCAGATAGGCGACAACCTTGTCGCGGTCCGTGCCGGCGACGCGGAAGGCGACGCCGCGGCACGAACCGCCGCGGTCGAGCCCAAGCACCAGCCCGGGCCGTTCCTGCGTGCCGCGATGGACCCACGAGTAGACGCACAGCGATCTGTGCAGGCCGTCGAGCCGGGCGGGAATCGCTTCGACATGGGCGAAGCCCGGCCGCCACATCAGCGAGCCATACCCGAACACCCAGAAATCGGACATGAGGAAGACGCGCCCGCCGCAAGATTCGAGCGTGGGCGTATCAAGCCGGCGCGTCCCGCGCAAACACGGAAATTCTGAATGGCAAAGGGCAACGCGAGGCGGCGGCGTGGCTGGTCGGGCTGGCTGATCGGTCTGATCGTCCTCGTGCCGCTGCTGTGGGGCGGCTACTGGTACGCCGCCCATCAGATCGCCGGCGCGGCCATCGAACGTGCCACCACGCGCGAGGTCGCCGGCGGGCGCATCACCTGCTCCGACCAGCGGCTCGGCGGGTTCCCCCTGCGCGTCGATTTCGCGTGCTCCCGCGCCGCATACGGCGACGGTCCTGACGGCGCCGGCGGCGAGGTCTCGGCCGAACTCGGCGGCCTTCAGGCGACTGCGCCGCTCTACTGGCCGGGCTACCTCAAAGCGTCGCTTGCCAGCCCCTTCGTCATGAACGCGCCCGGCATCGCCATCACGGCGGCGTGGTCGGCCGCCAGCACCACCGCCACCGCCGGGCTCGGCGGCCTGAAGGGCGCCAGCGCCAATTTCAACGGCCTGGATTTCACCAGCACTGGCAATACCGCCGCCCTGCCGGTGAAGACGCTCACCGCCGATTCCGCCGGTGCCGAAATCGCACCGGCCGGCGGCAACGCCTATCGCATCGCCGCGTCGGCGCGCGATCTCAAGGTTGTTCCGGCGGACGGGCGCGCGATTCCCGCGATCGATGGCGAGGCCCGTATAACTGCCCTCGACTTCGGCAGTTCGCTCGGCACGGACCCGAAGGCGACCATCCTGGCGTGGCTGCGCGCCGGCGGCACCGCGCATATCGACCACCTGAGTTTCGCCGCGAGCGGCGCCAGCGCCGAGGCCGATGGTCAGTTGACGCTGTCGCCCGACGGTCTTCTGAACGGCGCACTGAACGTGCGCCTGCGCAATCCGAGCGGCTTCGCCGACTTCGCCGAGGCCATCAAGCCGGGCTCACGCGACAAAATGGGGCAGGTGCTGACCGTGGTGGCGGCACTGACGGTTCCGGTCGACACGCCGGACGGCCCCGCCCGCCAGACCACGCTCGTCTTCAGGAACAGCGTCGTCGCCATCGGCATCCTGCCGGTCGGCGTCATCCCGCCGCTGAAGTTCTGAGAGCGCGTCGAATCGACCGCTATCTATTGCCGCGCCTCCCCCCTTGGGGGAGGTCGGATTTCCCGGTTTGCATCAGCAAACCGGCATGGAAATCCGGGTTGGGGGGCACCAACACGGGAAGGCACGCACGCCGATGGCGCGGGCCGCGTCCGCGAAATTCGCCCCGGCCGAAAGCAACCCGACTATTCCGGGTTGTCGCCGCTCTTGCCGTGCGGCCGGCCGAAATCGGCGGTCGCCGTTTCCTGCCCGGCCTCTATGATGCCGCGGCGGATTTCGCGCGTGCGCGTGAACAGTTCGAACAGCTTGTCGCCTTCGCCGTAGCGGATCAGCCGCTGCAGCGCGGTCAGGTCCTCGGTGAAGCGGCCGAGCATTTCCAGCACGGCCTCGCGATTGTTGAGGAACACGTCGCGCCACATGGTCGGGTCGGAGGCGGCAATGCGCGTGAAATCGCGGAAGCCGCCGGCCGAGAACTTCATCACCTCCGAACGCGTCACCGTCTCCAGATCGGCGGCGGTGCCAACGATGTTGTAGGCGATGAGATGCGGCACATGGCTGGTGATGGCGAGCACCAGGTCGTGATGCTCCGCCTGCATCGTCTCGACATTGGAGCCGAGCCCGCGCCAGAACGCGGTCATGCGCTCGACCGCAGCCCGATCGGTGCCGGACGGCGGTGTCAGGATGCACCAGCGATTGTCGAAGAGTTCGGCGAAACCTGCATCGGGCCCGGAATATTCCGTGCCGGCGACGGGATGCGCCGGCACGAACTCCACTCCCCTTGGCAGATGCGGCTGCACTTGCGCGATGACCGAGGCCTTGACCGAGCCGACATCGGAAACGATGGCGCCGGGCTTGAGCGCACCGGCAATCGCCTTGGCGACAGCGCCGTACGCGCCGACCGGGATGCACAGGATCACGCAATCCGCGTCGCGCACCGCATCGGCTGCATCGGCGTGGTAGCTGTCGCCGAGATTCAATTCCTCGGCCCGTTCGAGCGTCGCCGTGCTGCGCGTCGATATGGCGATGTGGCCGACGAGCCCGCCGCGCCGCGCGGCCAGCGCGATCGATGCGCCGATGAGACCGATGCCGATCAGCGCCAGTCGCGGAAAGACGACGTCGCTCATCGCGCCGGCTTCTTCGCCGCGAGGAAGTCGGCGAGTCCCGCCACGGTGGCGGCGTTGGCGTCTTCCGAACCGATGGTCATGCGCAGCGCGTTCGGCAGGCCGTAAGCCTCCATCCGGCGCAGCACCACGCCGCGCTTGAGCAGGAAGGCGTCGGCGTCCGGGGCGCGTTTCCCCGCCTCATCCGGAAAGTGAATCAGCAGGAAGTTGCCGACGCTGGGCGTCACCTTGAGACCGAGCTCCTCCAGCGCCGCCGTCGCCTTCGGCAGCCACAATTCGTTGTGGGCGGCAGCCTTCGCCGTGTGCGCCGCATCGCCGATCGCCGCGACGCCGGCGGCGATCGCCGCCGACGACAAATTGAACGGCCCCCGGATGCGGTTCAACGCATCGATCACCGCGGCCGGCCCGTAACCCCAGCCGAGCCGCAACCCGGCAAGGCCGTATATCTTCGAGAAGGTGCGCGTCATCATCACGTTCGGCGCGCTGCCGGCAAGCTCGATGCCACTCTCGTAGTCGTTGCGGCGCACGTATTCGGCATAGGCCGCGTCGAGCACCAGAAGTACGTGCGGCGGCAACCCGGCATGCAGGCGGCGCACCTCGCGGAACGGCAGGTAGGTGCCGGTCGGGTTGTTGGGGTTGGCGAGGAAGACCACGCGTGTCCGTTCGGTGACCCGTTCCAGGATCGCGTCGACGTCGGCGGTAAAATCCTTCTCCGGCGCCACAACCGGCGTGCCGCCCATCGAGCGGATGACAATCGGATAAACGAGGAAGCCGTGCTCAGTGTAGATCGCCTCGTCGCCGGGCCCGATATAAGCGTTGGCGATCAGGTGCAGAACCTCATCCGACCCGGCGCCGCAAATGATACGGTCGGGCTTGAGGCCAAACGCGGTGGCAATGGCGTCGCGCAGCGCCGTCGCGCCACCGTCCGGGTAACGCTCCAGCGCGTCGGCGGCCGAGCGGAAGGCGGCAATCGCGGCGGGGCTCGGGCCGAGCGGCGTCTCGTTGGACGAGAGCTTGTGCAGCGTCTTGCCCCCGGTCGCCGTCGATTTGCCGGGCACATAAGGCGCGATATCGAGCACGCCCGGACGCGGGATCGGCGCTTTCGGCGCACTCATCGGACTTCTGGCTCCCTGACGGAAAATCGGCTGGCGCGGGCCGGCCAGCGCCGGCTGTTCGGGCGCCGACTCATAGGCAAGGAAGCCGCTGAAATCAAAGAAAACGTTGCCGCTTGCGGTGACACCGAACCGGGTAATCGACCGCGGGCCGACCGGGCCCCCATGGAATTGGCGCCGTTGACGCAGGCAACCGTCAGGAGTAACCACGCTTTCACGTGGTAATTTGTGCCGGCCGGCTTGCGACCACGTGAAAAAGAAACGCTAAAAGGCCGGAGGGGAAACCCCGCCGGCCTTGCTTGTGTAGAGCTTGGCAGAACGGCTGCTGGAGGTTCCCCATGGCTTCCGAAATCGCGCGGACGACCGAGGTCCCCGATACCGGCGAGGCTCGCGCTACGGGCCAGATCGGCGACGCCCGCAACGAGGTCGACCATCCCTCGAGCCTTGTCGCCCGCTTCGGCCATGACCGGCCGCTGGCGCTCGATTCCGGCCGCAGCCTCGTCGACCTGCAGATCGCCTACCAGACCTACGGCAAGCTCAACGCCGCGCGTTCCAACGCCATCCTCGTCTGCCACGCGCTGACCGGCGACCAGCACGTCGCCAACACCAATCCGGTCACCGGCAAGCCCGGCTGGTGGAGCCTCATGGTCGGCCCCGGCAAGCCGATCGATACCGATCGCTACTTCGTCATCTGCGCCAACGTCGTCGGCGGCTGCATGGGCACCACCGGCCCGGCCTCGATCAACCCGGCGACCGATCGCGTTTACGGCCTCGATCTGCCGGTGATCACCGTGCGCGACATGGTGCGCGCCCAGGCCATGCTCATCGACGAACTCGGCATCGACACGCTGTTCTCCGTCGCCGGCGGTTCGCTCGGCGGCATGCAGGTGCTGCAATGGGCGGCGAGCTATCCCGACCGCGTCTTCTCGGCGTTGCCGATCGCCACCGGCGCCCGCCACTCGTCGCAGAACATCGCCTTCCACGAGGTCGGCCGCCAGGCAGTGATGGCCGATCCCGACTGGCGCGGCGGCCGCTATTACGAGATCGGCGTCAGCCCACGCAAGGGTCTCGCCGTGGCGCGCATGGCCGCCCACGTCACCTACCTGTCGGAGGAGGCGCTGCATCGCAAGTTCGGCCGCAACCTTCAGGACCGCGACAAGCCGACCTTCGGCTTCGACGCCGATTTCCAGATCGAGTCCTACCTCCGCCATCAGGGCTCGACCTTCGTCGACCGCTTCGACGCCAATGCGTATCTCTACATGACGCGGGCGATGGATTATTTCGACCTCGCCGCCGAGCATGGCGGCCGGCTCGCCAATGCCTTCCTCGGCACCAGGACGCGCTTCTGCGTCGCCTCGTTCACGTCCGACTGGCTGTTCCCGACGGTCGAGAACAAGGCGGTGGTGCGGGCGCTGAACGCCGCTGGCGCCAGCGTGTCGTTCGTGGAGATCGAGACCGACCGCGGCCACGACGCCTTCCTGCTCGACGAGCCGGAACTCTTCTCGACGGTGCGCGGCTTCCTTTCCTCGGCGGCGGACGCAAGGGGGATCGCGTGATGAACGCGATGGGCAGCGGCATCAGCAACGGCACCAGCCGCGTCGATCTGCTCGCCATTTCCGAGTTGGTGACGCCGGGCAGCCGCGTGCTCGACATCGGCTGCGGCGATGGCCAGTTGCTCAAGCTGCTCGAGGCCACCCGCAACGTTGACGGCCGCGGCATCGAGATCAGCCAGAAGGGCGTCAACGAAAGCGTCGCCCGCGGCCTGTCGGTCGTGCAGGGCGACGCCGACACCGATCTCGTCGATTACCCCGACGACGGCTTCGACTTCGTCATCCTGTCGCAAACGCTTCAGGCGACCCATCGCCCGCGCCACGTCCTTGAGCAGATGCTGCGCATCGGCGGCAAGGCGATCGTCTCGTTCCCGAACTTTGGCCATTGGCGGGTGCGCACCATCCTTGGCTTCACCGGCCGCATGCCGGTCACGCGCAGTCTGCCGGACACCTGGTACGACACGCCCAACATTCACTTCTGCACGATCCGCGACTTCGTCGCCCTGTGCCGCGACGCCGATGCCGCGATCGAGCAGTCGATGGCGCTCAACCGCGCCGGCCAGCGCATCGGCTTCAACGCGCCGCTGTGGTTCTGGAACCTGTTCGGTCAGCAGGCGGTGTTCCTGCTCAGCCGCAAGGCCTGAACGAAAAACGGCGCCCTTGAGGCGCCGTCGATTTCTTCGCCGGTTCGATCCCGGTCAGGATTTGCGCAGCGTGATCGCCACCTTCTGGACCTGCGTCGACGTGTCGGAGCTCGGCGTGATCGTCACCTGCTGGCTGTTGCCGCGGGTCACCAGATCGAGGTCGGCCGCGAAGCCCGTGCCCTTCAGATTGGCCTGCACGTGGTCGCCGCTCACCTTGCCGCTCACCTCGCCCCTGACATTGTTGACCAGTTCGGTCCAGTAACCGGAAAGCGAACCGGCCGCCTTGTGGTCGACATAGGCGTTGACCTTGAACTCGTAGCTCGGGCTCTTGCAGCGTAGCGCCTGCTGGAAATTGTTATCGTCATCCTTGGTGACGTATTGGGCGGTGCAGCGGATGCGCTCCTTGGTCCCGTTGGCAAGGCTGACCGTGCCTACGCCCGACCAGGCGCCGCTCATGCCGGTGAACGGTCCACCGGCGAAAGCCGCATCCTCGCCCGCGGCCCCGATCAGGCCGGCGACCGACAGGACGACCGCTGCGCCGGTGCGCCGCAAGCCCCTGCCCATGGCCAAACTACGTATCGCTGAGGAATCTTCAAACATCATGCCATCCTATGAGATCCGGCCGAAAACTACCGATTCACGCGGGGCGCCGGCAAAACCATCTGCCGATTGTTGCATAGCACCCAGACCGCAGTATTTCAGCCGCCAAATACCGGAAATCCACGACTGTGACCTGCAAGACGCAACGCTGCAAAACGACCGGAAATATGGCCGAAATGGCTGAGATACGCCGCTCCGCCGCCGCCACAGGTGTCAACCAAATGTCAGCGAAAGCCCTGGCAGCGGCAGACCGAGGACCCGCGTCGACCAGGTCTCGCCGGCCGCAACCGGGAACGCACGCGTCACGGTCCCGGTGGTGACAAGATCGCCCGGCGACAGGCGGACGCCGGAAACTTCGGCGAGGCCGCGCACGAAATGCAGGAGCGCCGCCACCGGGCTGTCGAGCACATTGGCGCCAAGACCGCGATCGACGAACGCGCCGTCGCGCGACAGCACGATCTCGAATTTCGTCAGGTCGGCGAGCCAGCGGGTCCGCGCATCCGCATCGGCGATTTCCGTAATGGGCCCGACGAACAGCCGGCCGTGCAGCGCGAAGGCGGCGATCGTGTCGGCCGCCGTGAACCGCCAGCCGGGAAACAGCGACTGGACGATCTCGAAACCGTGCGCGACCCCGTCGATGCACTCCATCAGCGTGGCTTCGTCCATGGCCGGGTCGGGCACTGCGGCGATGCGGAAGACGATTTCCGGCTCGATGCGCGGCTCGACCAGCGGAGCAACCACGCAAGTCGCCGTGCCCGAGGCGCCGACATGCGCCAATGTCGAATCGTAAACCGGTCCCCAGATCGGCGCGTGCACGTCGTATTCGTCCCAGATGGTGCGGTTGGTGAAGCCGATCTTCCACCCGACCGGCCGTTCGCCGCGCCTGACCCGGCGCGCGGTGACCGCCGCGCTCACGCGGTAGGCGTCGGCAAGATCGAACGACGGCAGGCTATCGCTCACCGGCGCCATCGAACGCGCCATATCGCTCGCCGCCAGAATCGAATCGGCGACGCGCGCCACCTCGGTCTCGACTATCGGCATCGCTGCATCATGCTCCCGGCGGGATCAGCGCCGGGCGCAGCGCCGGCTTGAACCGGCGGCGCTCGCGCGTCGGGATCGCCTGATAGAGTTGCTTGGTGGCCTCGACGATGATGACGCCCGCAAACGCTGGCCACAGCGTGCGGCCGATCCGCTCCCAGGTCTGCCCCGACCCGATCCAGGGCCCGCGCAGCGGCGGCACCGCCAGAGCCTCCGACCAGCCGAGCGGCGAGAACTGGGTGTCGCGCAGCAGGCTGGTGAGCTGGCCGCTGCCATAGGGCTGGCCGTGACCGAACGGTGTCGTCTCGGTCCGCGCCCAGATGCCGGCGCGATTGGGGACCACGAGGATGACGCGGCCGCCGGGCGCCAGCACGCGCCAGATCTCATGCAGATGGTCGCGCGGGTTCACCGCCATTTCGAGACAGTGGACGACGAGCGCCCGGTCGATCGAGGCATCCGGCAGCGGCAGGGCGTCGTCCTCGACCAGCGCTGCCCGGTTCGGCCCCTCCGGCGGCCACGTCACCACGCCTTGCGCCGCCGGCATGAACGCGACGACGCGCTCCGCTCCGTCCGCGAGTCCCTCCAGATAGGGCGTCGCATAGCCGACGCCGACCAGGCTCTCGCCGGCAACCGACGGCCAGCGCTTCGCCAGCCGGCGTCCGATCAGGCGGCGCGCCACCTGCCCCAGACGGCTGGCATAGAAGGCGCGGAGGTCGACCACGTCGAGATACATGGCGTCCATCGTAACAGAGGCGGGTAGCCCGGCGCGACGACCGATGCTAGGCAGAATGCTCCGTCAAATCACGAAGCCCAGCGAGCCGCGCCCATGGCCCTCATCATCGAGCAATTCACCTGCCGTTCGGACAATTTCGGCGTACTGGTCCACGATCCGAAGTCGGGCCTGACCTTATCGATCGATGCCCCCGAGGAGGCCCCGATTCGCGCCAAACTGAAGGAAAAGGGCTGGCGGCTCGACCGCATCCTCACCACCCACCACCACGGCGACCACGTCGAGGGCAATGCCGGGCTGAAGGCCGACTTCGGCTGCACCATCACCGGTCCGGCCGCCGAGGCCGACAAGATCCCCGGCATCGATACACAAGTGAAGGGCGGCGACACGTTCTCCATCGGCGATATCGAAGTGCGCGTCATCGACACCCCCGGCCACACGCTCGGCCATGTCTCCTATTGGCTGCCGGGCGAAAACGTCGCCTTCACCGCCGATACGCTCTTCGCCATGGGTTGCGGCCGCGTCTTCGAGGGGACACCGGCGATGATGCACGCCTCGCTGGAGAAGCTCCGCGCCCTTCCCGACGCCACCGTGATCTATTGCGGACACGAATACACCGAGACCAACGCGCGCTTTGCGGTCACCGTCGATCCCGGCAATGCCGACCTGCAGCGCCGCTACGATGAAGTGAAGCGCTTGCGCGCCGCGGACAAGGCAACGCTGCCAACCACCATCGCGCTGGAAAAGCAGACCAACCCCTATTTCCGCGTCGACGATCTGGCGATCCGCAAGACCCTCGGCCTGGAGAGCGCGACGCCGGTCGAAGTCTTCGCCGAGATCCGCAAGCGCAAGGACAACTTCAAGTGAGCGAAGCCGGCCCGACGGCGCAGGAGATCGCGCGGCGGCTCGGCCTCGCCCCGCATCCGGAGGGCGGCTGGTATCGCGAAACCTTCCGCGACGCGGCATCCGGCGACGAACGCGGCCACTCGACGGCGATCTACTACCTGCTCGCTGCCGGCGACCGCTCCCACTGGCACCGGGTCGACGCGGCGGAGGTCTGGCACTACTACGCCGGCGCGCCACTGCAACTCAGCATTTCCGCCGATGGCCTCACGGTCGAGCACCATCGTCTTGGCGCCGACATGGCCGCGGGCGAAGCGCCGCAAATCGTCGTGCCGCGCGGCCATTGGCAGAGCGCCGTCAGTCTTGGCGCATGGACGCTCGCCGGCTGCACCGTGGCGCCCGCATTCCAGTTCGCCGGCTTCGAGATGGCGCCGCCGGATTTCAATCCCGGTGGCTGACGCTCACGCGCCGCCGCTTTCCTTGCGATGCGCCTCGACAAGCGCCGCCATGCTGGTGAAGCGGAAATCGGTGTGCGGTATTTCGGCCGGCTGCACCGTCGCACCGAAGCCGCCCATTTCCGCGCGGCGATGAATCCAGCACGAAGCGAGGCCGATCTTGTTGGCCGGTCCGTGATCGTGGAAAAGGCTCTCCGCCGTGTGCAGCACGTCATCCATGTCGATGCCCATGACGCCGAGCTTGTCGATCAGATACTCGAAATTGGCGAGCGACGGCTTGTAGGCGCCGACGTCCTCCGCGGTGATGATCGCATCGAAGGTGACGCCGAGGCGCTCGTTGGTGCGAGCGAAGCTCTCATTGTCGACGTTGGACAGGATGACCAGCTTGTAGTGCTGCTTGAGGTAGCGCAGCGCCTCGACCGTATCGGCGAAGGCCGGCCAGTCGCCGACCGAGCGGCCATAGGCGACACTCTCCTGCCATGGAACCGGTGCCCCCCATTCTTCCGCCAGCCGCTTGTGGACGATGGCGAGGAGGTCGCGATAGGGCCGAGTCGGCGTCTGCGCCTGCTGCGACGATTCGTGGCGCGCATGGGCGGCGAGGACCTCGTCGCGCGCCAGTGGGCGCTTCGCCCGGTCGGTCAGCGGCTTCAGGGCCGCAACCATGCCGCTTTCCCAGTCGATCAGCGTCCCGTAACAGTCGAATGTCAAAACCTTGAAGTCTTTCAGGCGCATAATCGGTTCTCGCGGCCGGAAAGCACCGGCAGGTGTGTGGACCAGGAAGCATTTGCCAGCATAAGCTAATTCCGGCTGGACGAAATCATGGCCGACAGGCTAGCGATAACGCCGCTGCAGAGGGAGGACGATGGCAGACCCGGTGAAATGTGTCCTGCTCGTCGATTATGACGGCCTGCGCCGCAGCCTTGCGGCCGAGGCCGGCGACGACGTCGCCGACCGCCTGAGCGGCCGTCTTGACGACTGGGCGGGCGCCATCGAATCCGGCGAGCTGATCGGCCCGGCCGGCGCGACGCGCACGCTCGCGCTCCGCCGCTGCTACATCAACCGGGCCGAAGCTGCCGACGCGGCAAAGGCGTACGAGCAAGCCGGCTTCGAGATCGTCGATGGCGACGGCGCCACCTCGCCCGACCTGCGGATCGCCGTCGACGCCATGGACGCCGTGATCGACGCCGCCGGACCGACCGATATCGTTCTGCTGGCGACCGCGCCGGACCTGTCGCCCCTCGTCGAGCGGTTGCAGACCCGCGGCCATCGCGTCGCCATCTATGCCGACAATTCGACCGCCGCCGACTATCGCGCTGCCGCCGATGTCGTCCTCGGCGCCGCCGACTTTGCCACTTTCCTGACCGAGGGACGCCTTCCCGAACCGCCGGCGGCGAAATCCGCGGTCGAGCGCGGCAAGATCGAGGCTTTCGCCCGCGAGATCCATGCCGCCACCAGCATTCCGCTGTTTTCGCCCAAGACCTTCGCGGAGCTGTTCCATCATCTGGCCGAAGAGGTCACCGCCAGCGGCTACCATTTCCAGGACACCGCCAGGAACGTCGCCGACCGCCTCGAGAGTTCCGGACGCAACGTCACGCCGCGCCAGGTCGTCTTCGTGGTCAAGGGGCTGGCGCTCAAGGGGCACGTCTTCTCGACCACCGACACCGCCAAGAGCCTCGCCGAGGTTTTCCGCGAGCAGGCGCGCTACCTGATCGGCGGCGCCGGCATCACCCTCGACGAGGAGCGCGAGGCGCTGCTGGCCGCGTGGATCGCCGCGCCGGCGACCGCTCGCGATCAACAGGCGCCGGCGCGCCCGGCGAAACCGGCTCCGCCGAAGCCGGCCGCCAAACCGCCGGAAGCAAAGTCGGCCGCCCGGCAGCCGGACAACAAATCAGCCAGGCCCGCCGGCAAACCGCAGGCTGCGAAACCCGCCGCCCCGGCGCGGCCGCCCGAACGCCCGAAATCGGCGGCGCTTCCGCCGAAGCAATCCCAGCTGCCGGCCAAGCCCGGACCGAAATCGCCCGGCGAAGTCAGAGCCGCCATCGCCGCGCGCATCGCGGCCTCCGCCAAGCTGAAGCCGTCGAACCGCCCGGCCGCGCCGCCGCCCAAGCCGGCGGCGCCCAAGGCGGCCCCACCGGCGGACGAACCCGATCCGATCGAATCGTCCATCCTGGCGGCGATCGCCGAAGCGGTGGACGTGCTGGTCGAGGATAGCGGCGGCGACGCGGAGAAGTCAGGTTCCGGGAAACCCGCCCGCGCCAAGCCACGGCCTACCGAGGAACGCGACGGCGACGATCAGCCTGCCCGTGAACAGACGGCGCTGCCGTCGCCGGAGGGAAAGCCCCCGGCGGACGAAGGCGAGGATGGCGGCGGCGATATCGGCGACGAGATCCAGCGGATCGTCGCCTCCTACAATCGCAACCGCAAGGACGATGACCGCGGCGGGTAACCTCAGCCGTTGGCGAGGTACTGGCCGCCGTTCGCCGTCATCACCGCGCCGGTGATAAAGGCGGCATCGTCGGAAACGAGATAGGCGACCAGCGAGGCGATCTCTTCCGCCTTGCCGAGCCGGCCGACCGGTATTTGCGCGATGATCCCTTCGAGCACCTTCTCCGGCACGCCGGCGACCATGTCGGTGTCGATATAGCCCGGGCAGATCGCGTTGACCGTGATCCCCTTGCGGGCGTTCTCCATCGCCAGCGCCTTGGTGAAGCCGACGATGCCCGCCTTCGACGCCGAATAGTTGGTCTGGCCGAGTTGGCCTTTCTGCCCGTTGATCGACGAGATGCTGACGACACGGCCGGCGTTGCGCTCGCGCATGCCCTCGATCACCGGCCGCGTCATCGCGAACATCGAATCGAGGTTGGTGCGCAGCACCGTCGACCACTGGTCCCAGGTCATCCGGTGGAACATGGAATCGCGGGTGACGCCGGCATTGTTGACCAGCACCGCGATCGGCCCGAGCTCGGCCTCGACCCTTTTCACGCCGGCCTCGGACGCGGCCGGGTCGGCAACGTCCCACTTGTAGACGGCGATTCCGTCTTCGGCCTTGAACCTGGCTGCCGCCTCGTCATTGCCGTGATAGGTGACGGCGACCGAATGGCCGTCCGCCTTCAGTTTCCTGGCGATCGCCGCGCCTATGCCGCGCGTACCCCCGGTGACGATGGCGACTTTCGCCATGATGCTCCCTCCCTCATGTTTTGTTTTTTGGTCGGCACGGCGCCGTTCTGCCAGTCTAGCGCTCGATGCACATGGCGACGCCCATGCCGCCACCGATGCACAATGTCGCCAGTCCCTTCTTCGCGTCGCGCTTCTGCATTTCGTGCAGAAGCGTGATCAGGATACGGGCTCCCGATGCGCCGATCGGGTGACCGATGGCGATGGCGCCGCCGTTGACGTTCACCTTCGCCGGGTCCCAGCCCATGTCCTTGTTGACGGCGCAGGCCTGCGCCGCGAAGGCCTCGTTGGCCTCGATCAGGTCGAGGTCGTCGATGGCCCAGCCGGCCTTCTTGAGCGCCTTGCGCGACGAGGGGATCGGCCCGGTGCCCATGATCGCCGGGTCGACGCCGGCCGTCGCCCACGATGCAATGCGCGCGAGCGGCGTCAGGCCGCGCTTGGCCGCCTCCGCCGCCGTCATCAGCACCACCGCCGCGGCGCCGTCATTGATGCCCGAGGCGTTGCCGGCGGTCACCGTGCCGTCCTTCTGGAAGGCCGGGCGCAGCTTGGCGATCGCCTCCAGCGTCGTGCCGGCGCGAATGAACTCGTCCTTGTCTACGACCGTGTCGCCCTTGCGGCCCTTGATCGTCACCGGGACGATCTCGTCGTCGAAGCGGCCGGATTTCTGCGCCGCTTCCGCCTTGTTCTGCGAGGCGACCGCGAAGGCGTCCTGCGCGTCGCGCGTGATCTGGAATTCGCGCGCCACGTTCTCGGCAGTGTTGCCCATGTGATAGCCGTTGAAGGCGTCCCACAGGCCGTCCTTGATCATGGTGTCGACCATCTGGAAGTCGCCCATCTTCACACCGCTGCGCAGATGCGCGCAGTGCGGCGCCATCGACATCAACTCCTGGCCGCCGGCAACGATGATGTCGGCGTCGCCGCTGGTGATCTGCTGCATGCCGAGCGCGACGGCGCGCAGCCCCGAGCCGCAGAGCTGGTTGAGGCCCCATGCGGTCGCCTCGTTGGGCAGGCCCGCGCCGATCGACGCCTGGCGCGCCGGGTTCTGCCCCTCGCCGGCGGTCAGGATCTGGCCGAGGATGACCTCGTCCACGTCTTGCGGCTGCACGTTGGCGCGCTTGAGCGCCTCGACGATGGCCGCCTTGCCGAGTTCGTGCGCGGGCAATGTCGCGAATGCGCCGTTGAAGGAACCGACCGCCGTGCGCGCGGCGCCGGCGATGACGATATCTGTGGCTGACATGGAAAGCTCCTGACTGACGGACCGCGGCGCGAGGCCAGCGACCGGTAACCATATATGGGATTCGCACCGCGCTTCTGTCAGTGCGCCTCGTGGTTAACTACAGACCGGCGGCAGCGCGCCTGTCAATCGTCGGCGCGACCTTGCGCTGCATTGCAACCAATTCTTGAAGCATTGCACAATACATTGGCGGCCATGACAAAAAGCCCTTATCGTAGACGGGCTTGGCGTATGGGTGGCCGCGACCGGCCGGTTCAGGGAGCGGGACTTTGGTCCCGGCAAGGGCATGGCGAAGGAGAAGACGCCGACGACGATCAAGAAATACGCGAACCGGCGTCTCTACAACACCGGGACCTCGACCTACGTGACCCTCGAGGATCTCGCCACGATGTTGAAGAAAGGCGAGGATTTCGTGGTCGCCGACGCCAAGACCGGCGAGGACATCACCCGCTCGGTCCTGACCCAGATCATCTTCGAGCAGGAGGGCAAGGGCGGCCAGAACCTGTTGCCGATCACCTTCCTTCGCCAGCTCATCCGCTTCTACGGCGATTCCATCCAGAACCTCGTCCCGACCTTCCTCGATTTCTCGATCAATTCCCTGGTCCGCGATCAGGAGAAGCTGCGCAGCCAGATGACCAACGCGTTCGGGCCGAATACCGCGCTCGACGTCATCGGCGATCAGGTGCGCCGCAATACCGAGATGTTCGAGCAGGCGATGCGCATGTTCCTGCCCTTCGGCGTCGGCGAACGGCCGACGGCGGCCGACGCCGGGGAAGCGCCGGCGAAAACCGCGTCGCAGGAACCCGGCGACATCGACGCGCTGCGCCGCCAGCTCGACGAGATGCAGAAGCGGCTGGACAAGCTTTCCGACAAATAGCTGCCGCGCCCGACGCGGGTCAGCCGGCCTCGCGCACCGTCGCGGGCCGCCGCTTGTCCCACGGCCATTCGCTCGTCGGCGCCCCGACAAGCCGCCCCTGGATCATGTCCACGCCGAAGCCCGCGAGGATCTCGGCGGTCGCCTCGTCTTCGACCCACTCCGCCACGATCCGCGTGTTGAAGTTCCGGCCAAGCGCCACCAGCGCCTTCACGAACGCCTGATCGTCGCGGCTGCGCGGCAGATCCTGGACGAACATGCCGGCGATCTTGACCGTATCGACGCCGAGGGCGCGCATGCTGCGGAACGAGGAGAAGCCGGCGCCGAAATCGTCGATCGCCAGCGAACAGCCGAGGTCATGCAGCGTCGCCACGAACTGCGCGGCCTCTTCGAGGCTGCGCATCACGGCGGTCTCGGTGATCTCGACGATGAGCCGGCCGGAGATATCGGGCCGTCGGGCCATCGCGTCGGCGACTGACGACAGCCATGCCGCATCGCCGACCGTCTCCGCGGACACGTTGAGCGAAATGCGCGCGTCCGGGGCCGCCTCCAGCGTCTCCAGCGTGCGCCCCAGAACGTAATGGTCGATCAGCCTCATCAGGCCGAGGCGCTCGCTGAGTTCGACGAAGTCGGCGGCGGTCGCCGACGTGCCGTCGGCCCGCTCGAGACGGAGCAGGCCCTCGTGGAAGACAGGCTTGCGCGTCGCGATGTCGACCACCGGCTGAAAGGCCAGTCGCAGCCGCTTTTCGTTCAGCGCCGCAACCAGTTCGCTGGACAGCGCGGCGTTGCTGCGCTGGCGCGCTTCGCGACCCGGCGACGGGGTGAAGGCGACGAATTGATCGTGGCCCCGCTTGCGCGCCCGGTGGAGCCCCTCCTGCGCGCGCGCCAACGCATCGCGAACCGTGCGTCCGTGGCGCGGCAGGCTGACACCGCCCGTGGATATCGTGGCGGCGACGGCGCTGGTCTCGGTGGCGACGATCTCGCGGCGCACGGCGGCATGAAACCGCTCGACGGCGGCGTGCATGTCGTTCTCGTCGCAGTTCATCAGCACGATGCCGAGCTTGTTGCCCGAGTAGCGGCCGATGGCGTCGCCCTCGCGCAGTTCCGCCCGGATGCGGCGGCCGACCGCCGCGAACACCTGATCGGCGGTATCGAAATCATAGGCCTCGTTGATCGCGCGGAAATTATCGACCGCCACGATCACGAGGGCCATCGACGTGCGCAGGCGCTTGGCCTTGGCCAGCGCCTCGCCGAGGGCGGCGATCAGATGGTTGCGGTTGAAGAATCCGGTGAGCTCGTCGTAGCGCGACAGAAACGCCAGGCGCTCCTCGCGCTCGGCGCGGTCGTTGATCACCCGCACCACGCCGCAGGCGCGCGCCGGGCGACCGTCATCGCCGGCGTACCAGCGCCCGGTGTCCTCGACGACCAGCCGCCGGCCGCCTCCGGCGCGCTCGGGCAACAGGTCATACTGGACCTCGTAAGGAACCCCTGTCCCGCTGTCGGCGACCGGTGAATTGAGCACGGCGTCGTGCCGGCTCCCCGGCTTCGCCGGGTCGAGCAAGCCGGCGAAGGCGCGTCCCGTGGCGATGCTCTCCATCGACGGCAGGCCGAACACCTCGGCCGCTGAATCGTCCCAGCGGATGCTGTCGTCGGCGACGGTCCACTCGTAGGCAACGCCCCCGACGGCGGCCAGAATGGCGCCGGCGTCCAGCCGGGGGCGGCTGGCGGCATCGCCGGCCCGTCGGCCAGCGACCGCGACCACTTTCGGCATTCCATCATTCTGCGGCACGTGGAAACGTCCCTCGACGGCGACGCGCGTCGCCCATGCGCCGCCACCTTGCCGCCCGAGACTTAAGGAACGACGAAACCGCGGCCTTTGTGCCCGAATTGCCGGCGCGCTTTGACCGCCGGGGTTAGTGGATCGTTAACGTCACGGCCCTTCGCTGCCGTGACCGAAGGCAAGATCGCGGCGCGCCGCCTTGATGCTGATGGTGAAGCCGGCGACGACGTCGAACAGCGCCAGGATGGTGAGGATGAAGAACACCAACTCCGCGGCGAAATTGACGATGATGAACTCGACCAGGTAGGCGATGAAGACCAGCGTCGACAGGATATGGTTGACGATCGCCCGCGACGTCGTGTTGGTCGATTTCAGCACCTCGCCGAACAGGCAGGCGATCCCGAACACCACCATCAGGTCGCGCGCCGTGAACGACCAGTGCTGGCCGGAGACCATCGCCACGTCGAAGATAACGCCTTCCCATGCGCCGGGGCCGTGAACCACGCCGGCGATGTTGAACACGATCAACGGCAGGATCGTCAGCGGAATGATGAAGAATGCGCCGGCCATGATCGATGTTCCTGCTCTCGGTTCACTCGCCGCGGATCATACATGACGGCCGGCAACGAAAAAGGCCGGCAAAGCCGGCCTTTTCATGTGCTTTCGTGGCGCGACGCTCAGGCCTCGGTCTTCGGCTCCAGCACCTGGCGGCCGCGATACATGCCCGACTTCAGGTCGACATGGTGCGGGCGGCGCAGTTCGCCGGAATCCTTGTCTTCGACATAGGCCGGCTTCTTGAGCGCGTCGGCGGAACGGCGCATGCCGCGCTTCGACGGCGAGGTTTTTCGCTTGGGAACTGCCATGGGGTAATCCTCGGAAATCTTTGGAATTGGGCGCCTTATAGCGACCCTCAGGGGTAGAGGCAATCGATATAGGGCCCGGCGATCCGCGCCCGCGCCGCCACGGTGCGGGCGAGCGCCTGCAGCAGGCGCGAGGGTCTGGCCGGGTCGCGGGTCGCCGGGCTCGGCAGCGTCGCCGCCAAAAGCGCCGATTGCCCGGCGGTCAGGGCCTTGGCGGACCGCTTGAAGAACCGCTGCGCCGCCGCCTCCGCTCCGAAGACGCCCGGGCCGAATTCGGCGATGTTGAGGTAGATCTCGATTTCCCGTCGCTTGCCCCAGACGAGATCGCCGTAGAGCGCCAGCGGAATCTCCAGCGCCTTGCGCACATAGGAGCGCGACGTCCACAGATAGAGGTTCTTGACCGTCTGCATGGGGATGGTCGAGGCGCCCCGCGGCCGGTCGGTATCCTCGGCCGTGTCGATCACGTCGCCGAGCGCCTGCCAGTCGACGCCCCAATGCGAACAGTAGCGGCTGTCCTCCGACACGATCACCGAGGCGACCAGGGTCTGCGCGATATCGTCGAAGGAGACCCAGGTTCGCTCGACCGAATTGAGGGTCAGCGTTCGCCAGATCATCAGCGTCGAGACCGGCGGCACGACCTTGTAGACCGGCGTCAGCACGATCGGGATCGCCACCAGCACCACGAGCACGCGCCCGAGCAGCCGCCACGGCACGCGCGACAGCACGCTCCGCTTCGGCTTCGGCCTGGTTCTCGGCGACTTCGTCACCCGCCCCGAATAGCCGCCGGCCGGAGGCGGCGCAATTGGCCGCGCACGTTCGCGCAGACCGGCCATGCCTTGACCCGATACCGCTTTCGGACCATTCGGGGGCCGCCATGACGGACGAATTCGCGACACGACTGAAGGCGGCGCAGGACGCCACCGAAGCGGTGCTGGAGAAGCTGCTCGCCGACGAGCCGCTTGCCGGCGAGATCGCGCGCCCGCCGCGCCTGCTCGCCGCCATGCGCCACGCCGCGCTCGGCGGCGGCAAGCGGCTGCGCCCCTTCATCCTCATCGAGACGGCGCGCCTCTTCGCCGTGCCCATGAACAACGCGCTGGGCGCCGCCGCCGCGCTCGAATGCGTGCACTGCTATTCGCTGGTCCATGACGACCTGCCGGCGATGGACGACGACGACCTCCGCCGCGGCCGCCCGACGGTGCACAGGGCCTACGACGAGGCGACGGCGATTCTGGCCGGGGACGCGCTGCTGACGCTGGCCTTCGCCGTCACCGCCGACCCCGCCACCGATCCCGACCCGGCCGTGCGCGCCGAACTTGTCGCCAGCCTCGCCGCCGCCTCGGGCATCGGCGGCATGGCCGGCGGCCAGATGCTCGACCTCATGGGCGAGCGCCAGCAAAACGGCGAGCCCGACATCCGCCTGATGCAGGCCATGAAAACCGGCGCGCTCTTCCGACATGCCGGCGAGGCGGGCGCCATCCTCGGCCACGCCAGCGAAAGCGAACGCCAGAACCTCGCCCGCTTCGGCGCCGCACTCGGCCTCGCCTTCCAGCTCGCCGACGACCTCATCGATGCCACCGGCGCCGCCGAGACTGCCGGCAAGGCGACGGCGAAAGACGCCGGCCGCGGCAAGGCAACGCTGGTCGCCGTGCACGGCGTCGATGGCGCATTGAAACTGCTCGACGCGGCGGTCGACGAAGCGCTGACGATCCTGCGCCCGTTCGGCTCGCGCGCCGACATGCTGCGCGACGCCGCCCGCTTCGTCGCCGCAAGGCAGGGCTAGCGACAGCGCGGCAGGCCGCCGCTGCGCCCAACCTCCCTCTTGAGGGGAGGTCGAAATCGCGCGAACGATTTCGGGAGGGGTAACGACCTTCGTACTGGCAGCGGCGTCAGCGCGGCTTCGCGTCGTTGATCTCGATCCAGAAACCGTCCGGATCGCGAACGAAGCACTGGCGCACGCCATCCGGCCGCTCCGTCACCTTGCCCGGTGGCCGCCCGGGCATCGCGCCGAAGGTGACGTCCGCCGCCATCAGCCGCTCGACACAGGCGTCGAAATCCCCCGCGGCCAGCGCCAGATGCGTGCCGATGCCGCGCTCGCCGGGCGGCGCGGCATTGCCGCCAACCAGATGCAGGTTGGTCGTGTCCGTCAGCGCGAACCAGCGGATCGGCCGGTTGCCCATGGGGTTGTCGACCTCCGGCAGGCCGAGGATCTCGTGATAGAAGCGCACGCTCGCGTCCAGGTCGCGAACGTGGATCGCCTGGTGGTCGATGCGAAAAGTCATGCCCTCACCCCTCAGAAGAACCCGCCGAGAAAATCCGCCGTCGCGTCCGTGAGGCCGACGATCTTGTTGGTTGCCTGGCGATAGAACTTGAAATTGAGCTCGGTCCCCGGCTGGCCGTCCTGCCAATCCGTGAGCGGCTTGAGTTGCGTCCGCCCGAGCGGCCGCTTGGCGAGCGCCGTGCGCTTCACCGCGATGCTGACCAGCGGCGTCTGCCGTTCGACACCGGGCTTGCGCGGCAGCGCTTCGGCCGAGGTGACGACGCCGCGCGCGATCAGCCCCTGCCCGCCCTCGTTCTCGCTCGCGAACACGAAGATCGTGTCGCCGGCGGCGATCTGCTTGCCGCCATACATCGTCTTCTGCCTGGCGAACGCGAATTCCTTCGCGGCGGGATCGCGAATCTCGACCTTGATGGCATAGGCGGCCATGGCTCACCGGCGCTTCGCTGTGGGCAGACTGGCGCGAGCCTAGCCGAGGCCGCCGCGATTTTCACCCAGCGCGCGCACCGCACGCGCACAAACAAAACAGGCGGGCGGCGAACGCTTCGCCACCCGCCCGCGATGTCGGTTGAAGACTGTCCCGAACGCCTAGTGCGTCGGCTCCAGCACGACCACCGTGTCGGTCGGCTGCGGCTCGTGCGGCTTGAGGCTGGTCATGGAGGGGTCGCTCCAGCTTGCCACGCGCACCACCTGCCCCGCTTCGCCGGCGCCGGCCGGCTTTTCCGCCGGCTCCACGATGGCGAGCCCGGTCCCGTCGAGAAAGTAGGTGTGTTCTCCGAACAGCTCGGTCAGTTGCGGAACCGTCGGATGGTTCTCGGGAATGACCTGTGCATCGAACTGGCCGAGAGCCTGGTTGACCCTTTCGGAAGAGAGTTTCATCTCGCGCTCCTTTCGGTTGGGTGCTTGCCCGGGATCGTCGCCTCGGGCTTGGGCCTCCCACATCGACGTGGTCGATCGTGCGGAGCCGGTCGGCCAAACCGGGTCAGGTCGAACGTATGGTGTTCTGCCGAGAGATCAACCGCGCGGGAGTTCACGATCCGACTCTGGAGCGACACCGGTGCGCCGCCCGCTCGTCCCTGCGGACGCCGGGATCCAGCGCGACAGACCCCGCCTGTCAGCGTCCTGACAGCTTCGCTGGTCTACAGATGCGCGGGCCTGCCGAGTGTTGCACCGCGATTTGCCCCGTCGGCGGTCCGGAAACCATCGGTGGGCCGGGGTCGCCACAACCCCGGTCAGGACCGCTGAAACGCGGACTTCCTGGGGTCCCGCGCCAGATTGAGCCCAGTCGGCGCGGGACCCGCCCATCCCGTCAGCCGGAAGCGCAAATACCGACGTGCCCGCGATTCGGCGTCCGACGCGCCCCGCTAGTCGTCGTTGCTGGCGTTGAGCTTCCCGGCCGGAATCGACTTCGCCGTCTTCGCCTTTGCGCCCGGCTTCTTCGCCGCCTTGGCGGTGGCTTTGGCTTCCTTGGCGGCGGCCTTGGCTTCCTTTTCGACGGCCTTGGCCTCCTTCACGACGGCGGCTTCCTCGGCGTCCTTCGCCTCCTTGGCGAGGCGCAGCAGTTTCAGCCGCGCGGTATTGTCGTCGACGCGCTTGGCCTCCGCCTCGACCTCGTTCATCGCCTGCGCCGCCTCGCGGGCGCGCACCTGCGCCTTGGCGAAGCGCGCCTCCGCCGCATCCTTGGTGCCCTTGGCCATTCTGTCTCCTGGGTTCCGTCGCCCTGCCCCCAGGGAATCCGGCGGGGGCGGTCGTCGGGACCACGATACCACAGCTGACGCCGCCGTCGGGCCGGCCTTTCCGCCCTATCGCGCCGCGGCGCGGGGCGGCCTCCCCATGCCCGGACCGCCCGGACCGCCGCCCGGCGGGCCGCGCCGCCCCATCTGCGGCGGCGGACCGGAGAGCGTGCGCACCGTCTCCTGCGACCACGTGCCCTTCAGGCAGCCGATCGTATAGGGGTAATCGAGCGTGGCGACGTAGTGATACATGGTCACCGTCTTGCCTTCCCATTCGACCGGGCTCGTGCGGCCGTGGCAGGCGTCGAGGTCGTCCGACGACAGTTCGTTGCCGTTCTCGTCGCGCGGCCCGTAGATGCCGAAGCCGTCGACGGCGTAACCGATCAGCTTCGATGGGCCGCTGCCCGGATCGATCTCCTTCAGCAGGCACGGGCTGGCGTTGTGATAGTGGTAGACGCCGCCCTGCTGCGGATGGCCGTCGCAGGAATCCTGCGTCTCGTGGGCGACCGCGTCGCGGCCGGGCGCATCGAGCGCGTTGAACAGCGCCACGCCGGAGAGCAGCACGCCGACCGCGTTGGGCGCGCAGCTCGGCTGCGCCGCGAGCGTCGGCGCCACCGGCAGCGCGATCTCCATCGACTGCACCCGGATCGAATTGGGGTTGCGGTCATACTGGTAGGCGTCGTCGCTCCGCGCGATCGGGAAGACGCCGGTCGGGTGGTTGGGCACGTCGTTCCAGGTGATGACCCGGCTGTCGCCCTCGACATGGATCGCGAACGAACTCGGCCAGTTCACCGAACCGTCCACGACCGCCTTCCTGGTCACATCGAAGGTGCCGGATTGCTTGTCGATCCACGGCCCGTCCACCTGCGCCCCGCGACCGTTGGGATTGGTGTGGCAGGCCCAGACGTATCCGGCCTTGGGCGCGTTGGAGAGCTTGCCGTCGCCAAGCGGCAGCTTGGTCGGATCGACCTCGTGGGCGGAAGCCGCCGCCGAGGCGAGCACGGCCGCAAGGCCCATGGAGGCGGTGATGGCGACGGCGATGACGTCGCGCGCGCGGGCATTGGCCCGGACATTGACCATGATCGGTGTCCTTCGGTTTGCGACCGGCGAGGCGGCCTTTCCCTTGCGGCACGGTCGAAAAACGGCGGCCCTACGCGCCAAACGGTCACCCGCGCCTTACCATTTTGTCATCAGGGTCGGCCGGCCCGTTCGCGGCATTGCCACTTTCGTCATGGCCGGCCTCGGCGCCAACCTCCCCCTTGAGGGGAGGCCGAAAATCGCGGAGCGCCATCGCCCCTCTTGGTCATGGCCGGCGTCGCCGCCAACCTCCCCCTTGAGGGGAGGCCGAAAATCGCGGAGCGCCATCGCCCCTCTTCGTCATGGCCGGCCTCGGCGCCAACCTCCCCCTTGAGGGGAGGTCGAAATCGCGTCAGCGATTTCGGGAGGGGGTGATGCCCGAACCTTGCCTCCGTCGGGCCGGTGACGAATTCACAAGGTATCGCGTCATAAAGAAGCCCGGACCACGCCGGAGGCGCTCGTGGACATCGCCCCTCTTGGTCATGGCCGGCGTCGGCGCCAACCTCCCCCTTGAGGGGAGGTCGAAATCGCGTCAGCGATTTCGGGAGGGGGTGATGCCCGAACCTTGCCTCCGTCGGGCCGGTGACGAATTCACAAGGTATCGCGTCATAAAGAAGCCCCGACCACGCCGGAGCGCGCCATGCCGAAACGAACCGCGCCTGTTCTCCTCGCCCTGCTCGCCGCGCCGTTCGCGATGCCGGCCGGTGCTGCCGCCGCGCCGCTGCCCGTCATCATCTCGACCGACACCGCCACCGGCCTTTCCAACGGCTGGCGCGCCGGCGCCAGCGACATCGACGACGGACTGGCCATCGCCATGGCGCTGGCCGCGCCTGAACTCGATGTGCTGGGCGTGGTCGTCACCTGGGGCAACAATCTGATGGAGCCGGAAGCCGCGATCGCCCGGCGCGTCGTCGCCGGCATGGGCGCCGAGGTGCCGGTCGTGCGCGGCGCGCCGCGGCCGCTGCCGGAGGTGCCGGTGACGCTCTACGACGGCAGCGCGGTGAACGACGCCTGCCTGAACGATGGCGTGCGCTTCATGGCCGACGCGCTGGCGAAGAGCGCTGCGCCGGTCGCCATCGCCGCCATCGGGCCGCTGACCGACGTCGCCTGCCTGGCGCAGAATTTTCCCGATGCCGCCGCCAACATCGCCGAGGTGGTCGTCATCGGCGGGCGCGATCCGCATCAGGCCTTCGCCATCAACGACGTCTATCTGTCGGATTTTAATCTCGCCAACGACATTCCGGCGGTCGCCTGGCTTCTCGACAAGACCACGATCCCGCTCCGCTTCATGCCCTTCGGCCTGACCTCGAGCGTCCTCGTGCCGGCCGCCGAGCGCGCCACGCTCTGCGCCAGCGCGCAAGCCGCTCGCGGCGAAGTTCTTCTGTCCGGCGATCGTCCCCTGGCTCACCCAGTGGAAGAGCACCTTCGCCGAAGACGGCTTCCACCCGTGGGACCAGAACGCGCTCTATTCGCTGATCGATCCGGCCGCCTTCGACTGCGCGCCCGCGACCGCCCAGCTTGTCGATTGCGGCAAGGACCAATGCGCCGGCCACGACCCGGCCGAGCCGACGCGACTGGCGAGCGAGACATCGCAGCTCTGGCTGACGCCCGACCCTGCGGCGACGCGGGTCAGAATGTGCAGCGCCTACGCCGCCGGCGGCAAGGCGGCCGGATCCTTCAGCGACGCGGGTCAGCTTGTGCAGCGCCTATGCCGCGAACGGCAAGGCGGCGTTCCAGGCGGTAATCTTCGGGTTTGCGGGGGGCAAGGAATAGCCGGTCGGGGCGTGCGACGCCGCTGTGGCAGCCGGTGGCATATGGGCTTCGCAGGTTGCCTCGGGCGCGACCGGCGGGCGGCCATAGAGGTGTTACGCATAGAGAGACTGTCGCGCCAGACGAAGCGCCGATCGAGCCTGCACATTTCGAATTCCAACAATTTAGCCGCAGAATTGGTCGACAAAAAACGAGCAATGCTGCAATAAAAATCAATTGGCTGCGACTCGGGCGGATCGAATGCCTCGTTTCTCCTCTTTTTTTGGCATCAACAAAGGCCAATCCCAGCTTGATTTCATCGACACAAACACCGATGAAGACAAGCAGTTGTTTATCGACCCGCGTGTATTTGGCGAAAGTTCCGATGCTTGGTCGGCCGAATGCAATAGTGCGCTTCTTTCTTTCTTTGACGCCATTTTGACAGCAATCCGAGATGGCGACCATGACCGCGGACGAGCGCTCCTAGACTTCCTCCACGAGCCTATCGACACTTTTCTCGGCGTGTCCGCAGGTATCCCTGCCGGTCGCGGGGTGGGCCAAGGACAAGCTGATCAGTTGTACGACAAAATACGTCACAGTCGCGCCGCGCAAACCGGGCTTCTTACAGAACTCTCCGACTTTGAACTTTTCGTTCCTGGCATTGGTGACGACAAGATTTCCGACATAACAACCAACATTATTCGCCGGCACCTGATCCGATATACGGCCGTTCAATGTGACCTTCACGGCATTGAGACCCAACAGGTTCCGTCAGGGATCATCTGGGATGAGCAAGATCGTAGTTGGACAAATCAGTATGTTGAACTGCCAGTTGTGGATGGAAAGAAAGTACTTTTGGTTCCGAAGGCGAGCGCCCGCTGGAAAATGAGCTTCTCGCACCCCGATTATTACAACAAATTCGTTCTAGAATTTCTCCAAGCCGACCATCTTAGCCGCAGAACGGCACTAGTTGAAACGTTGAAGAACGGAAGACGTCGGGTAACAAAGGAATTGTTGAAAGATATTCATCCCCTTGCCAAAGAGTTTTTAGCGGAGTTCTCGGAACATCATCCAGAGGTTCTGGATAAATATAAGACACTAATGGGCGTCACCTCGGGGATAAGTAACGAGTCACTTGAACAGGGGTTCGACGAAGCGGTGTTTGCGACCGTATTGCTCGACGAGTTGAACTCGATAAATCCTGGTAATATTGATGCTAGTCGATATCATAACTTCATGATCGGAACTCTTGAGCTCCTGTTTTATCCGGAGCTCATATATCCCGAAAAGGAACAGGAAATAAATGAAGGTCGCAAGAGAATCGACATTTCGTACACAAACAACGCAGTTGGCGGTTTCTTTTTCCGTCGCCGCACCGAGGCGCGGACGGCAGCGACTCGTGTTGTCGTGGAGTGCAAGAACTACCTCAAGGAAATAGCAAATCCTGAGCTAGACCAAATTGCAGGCCGATTTTCGCCACATCGGGGCAGACTGGGTCTGTTGTTGGCCCGTGGTTTAGATAACCGCCAGCTTTTTGTTCGGCGTTGCCAAGACACCGCACGCGAAGAACGTGGATTTATCATTCTATTGGATGACCGCGATGTTTCCATGATGTTGACCGCAATAGTCGAAAACCGCCGCAATGCGATAGACAGATACCTAGAACAACGATTCGGCGAACTGATCAGTTGAGGGCTACTCCGCCGCTTCGTCCGGCACCCGCCCCTG
>CAWAHE010000009.1:0-10955 GCA_963781775.1 uncultured Alphaproteobacteria bacterium
AAAAATGCCAGTCGGATATCTACGGGCACGGGCCACGGCGGTCGCGACGCAGACAGACCCTGTCGACGACCGGGATTCGGAAGAACTGGCCGCGTGAACCCCACACATTGGCCGCGTGATTTTCGCTCCGCGGCGCCCGTCGCCGATTGGCCAAAAACGTCGATCCAATTGATTTGTCAGGCGAAATCAACGTGAAAATCGACTGGCACATCGATTGCAAAAAGTGTCTGCATTCCAATCATCATTGGAAGAGAACGATTGTGGAGGTACCGAGATGAAGGCAGTTCTGCTCGCGTTGGCGGTTGCCAGCGGCCTTATCGGGACGGTCACCTGCGGCGGAGCCGCCGAACTCAGGGTCGGCTTTACGACCGATCCGCTGACCCTCGATCCCGCCAATCACAGGTCGCGCGAAACCGAAAACATCATCCGCAACATGTACGATGGTGTGCTCACGCGCAACTCCAAGATGACCATCGAGCCCGAGCTCGCCGAGTCTTACAAGCAGATCGATCCAACGACCTGGGAGTTCAAGATCCGACAGGGCGTCAAGTTTCACGACGGCAGCACCCTGACCGCCGCCGACGTCAAGTTCACTTTTGATCGCCTGATCAACGAAGGCGCCATGGACGGCCAGACCAGCCCCCGCAAGAGCCTCCTTGGGCCGGTGAAGGAAGTGCAGCTGGTCGACGACAGCACCATCCGCTTCATCCTGACCGACCCGTGGCCGATCCTGCCGGCCATGCTGCCGTTCCAGGAGGTCGTCAGCAAATCCTTCGTAGAGAAGAGCGGTCCGGGCGGCCTTGCCACCGCCGAAGACGGCACGGGTCCCTTCAAGCTGGTCGACTGGCGCAAGGGCGACTCCGTCATCATGGAGCGCTTCGACGACTATTATGGCGGCTCGCCGGACATCAAGCCGGTCGGCAAAGCTTGCGTTGACCGCGTGATCTTCAAGATCATTCCCGAGAACGCCTCCCGCGTGGCGGCGCTACTGGCCGGCGACGTCGACATCATCACCGAGCTTCCTGTCCACGACATGAAGCAGGTTGCGGCCAATCCGGCGACCCAGGTCATGACGGTCAACGGCACGCGGACATTCTTCATGGCCATCAACATGACCAAGAAGCCGTTTGACGATATCAAGGTTCGCCAGGCGCTCAATCATGCGATCGACAAGAAGCTGATCATCGACAAGATCCTCGGGGGAACTGCGACGGCGCTGAACGGCGTCTTGTCGCCCGATGCCTTCGCGTTCGACGATAGCCTCAAGGAGTATTCCTACGATCCCGATCTCGCCAAGAAGCTTCTGGCCGATGCCGGCTACAAGGATGGCATCGATCTGACGATCGATACCCGAGCCGAATACAAGGAGATCGCTGAAGCGATCGCCGCAACCATGTCCAAGTCCGGCATCCGCGCGCAGGTCTCGGTCGGTGAGGCTTCGGTACTCAGCGCCAAATGGGATCCGAAGGCGCTCCAGGGAGGTGACCTCTACTTCACCTCTTGGGGCAACGGTTCACTCGACCCATACGACATAATGAACCCGGTGCTCATGACCAAGGCGCGCGGCAACACGGCCGGTTACGCCAACAAGGAGGTCGACGACCTGCTGAAGGCCGGGGAGACGGAAGCGGACACCGCCAAGCGGGCGGCGCTCTACAAGAAGGCGCAGCAGATCGTGAACGCCGACGCGCCTTGGGTATTCCTCTGGCTGCCGCAGGACATCTATGGTGTATCCAAGCGGGTGTCCGGCTGGCAGCCAAGCCCGGATAGCCGCATCAACCTGCACGACGCCTGCGTCGCGGCCAAATAACAAGGCGTCTACAACCTCGGAGAATCCGGGATGCGCGTAGGGGCCATCGTCACACGGTTTCTACAGCTCATCCCGGTTCTTTTCGGCGTCAGCGTCATCGTCTTCCTGATGATGACGCTCACGCCCGGCGATCCGGTCGACATCATGCTCGCCGGGCAGAACGCGACGCCCGAACAGGAGGCGTCGCTGCGCCATGACATGGGCCTCGACCGGCCCCTCGCTGAGCGCTTCGTCGTCTTCCTCGGCAACGCCGTGCACGGCGATTTCGGCCTTTCCTTCTTCCACCGCCGCCCGGTCAAGGATGTCATCGCCGAACGTCTGCCGGCGACGATCGAACTGACGCTCGTCGCGCTCATCATCGCGCTCGCCACCGCGATTCCACTCGGCGTGCTCGCGGCCGTCAAGAAGAACACAATCTTTGACCGGCTCTCCACAGTCGGTTCGCTGCTCGGCGTCAGCGTGCCCGGATTCTGGTTCGGAATCCTGCTGCTCATGTTGTTCGCGGTGAACCTGCATCTTCTGCCGGTGGCCGGGCGGATCGGCTACGAGTTCGAGGTCCCGCCGATCACGCATCTGTACCTGGTCGACTCTTTGCTGGAAGGCCGTCTGGACGCCTTCGCCAACGCCTTGTCCTACATTATCATGCCCGCGGTAACGCTGGCCCTGCCGATGGCGGCCATCCTCACGCGCGTCACGCGCACCTCGATGATCGAGGTGATGGCCCAGGATTACATCGTCTTCGCGGAAGCCAAGGGACTGCCTCGCGGCCGCGTCCTCTTCCGCCACGCCCTGAAGAACGCGCTGATCCCGACCGTCACGGTGGCGGCGCTGGAGGCCGGCTCTCTGCTCGGCGGCAATATGGTCGTCGAGACAGTGTTCGGCTGGCCCGGCCTCGGACGGCTGGTCGTTGAGAGCATCTTCGTCCGCAACTATCCGCTCGTGCAGGCGGCGGTGCTCTTTTACGCGGTCACCTATGTGCTGCTGAATTTCGTCGCCGACCTCCTTTATACGGTGCTCAATCCACGGGTGCGCCTGTGACCGCCGTTTCCGACGCCCTTCCCGAAGACGAGGGCCACCGCATCGCGGAATCTCCGGTTCGGCGCGCACTGCATCGCTTCGTAAGCAACCGGCTCGCTGTCGCCTCGTCGGTCGTGGTGCTGGTCTTCCTTGTCATGGCGGTCGCGGCGCCGCTGATCGCGCCTCATGACCCGTACGAGCAGGATCTGTTCCGCCGGCTGCAGCCACCATTCTGGCTTGAGGGTGGCAACTGGAGCTATCTTCTCGGTTGCGATGCTCTCGGCCGCGATTTGCTGTCGCGCATTATCTACGGCGCTCGCATCTCGATCTTCGTCGGCGTGGTCGTTGTCGCCGTCGCCACCACCATCGGCATCATCGCCGGGCTCGCGGCAGGCTATCTGCGCGGCTGGGTCGACATCGCCATCTCGCGCCTGGTCGATATCCTGCTGGGCTTCCCCTATTTGATCTTCGCCATCGCGCTCATCGCCATGATCGGCCCCGGCCTGCACAACATCATCCTGGCGCTGGTCTACAAGGAGTGGGTGATCCCGTGCCGTGTGGTGCGCGGCGAGACGCTGGCGGCCCGCGAGGTAGAATACGTCGAGGCGGCGCGTGCGCTGGGCGCCGGTAACCGGCACATCATGCTCAGGGAGATTTTGCCCAATATTCTTTCGCCAGTGATCGTGGTCTCCACCATACGCATCGCCAACATCATCATTCTCGAGGCCAGCCTCTCGTTCCTCGGCCTCGGTGTGCAGCCACCGACCCCGTCCTGGGGGTCGATGGTTGCCGATGGGCGTGCCTACATGCTCGACGCGTGGTGGGTCAGTACCTTCCCCGGCGTCGCCATCCTTCTGCTCGTGCTGTCGATCAATGTCGCGAGCCAGGGGCTCAGAGACGCTTTCGACCCCAGATTCTCCGATTGATCGGAAAGCTGCGATGTCCGCGCCGATCCTGACCGTGACCGACCTGCGCACCCAGTTCCCGACCCATCATGGGCTGGTGACCGCGGTCGACGGCGTGACGCTCGACGTGCGCCAGGGCGAATGCCTCGGCGTTGTCGGCGAGTCCGGCTCGGGCAAGAGCGTCACATTCGCTTCGGTCATGGGTCTGGTTCGCAAGCCGGGACGCATCGCCGGTGGCTCCGTCATCTTTGACGGACGCGAACTCGTCGGGCTCGACGAGCGCGCCATGCGCCGGGTCCGCGGCAAGGACATCGCGATGACCCTCCAGGACGCACTGACGTCGCTGAATCCGGCACTGACCGTCGAGGAGCAGATTGTCGAGGTGCTTGCCGCTCACGACCAAACGTTCCGCGGGCGGCATCGGCGGAGCGCGGCGCGCAAGCGGGCAGTGGAGATGCTTGGCCTCGTCGGCATTCCGTCGCCGGAAAGTCGGCTCAAGGAATACCCCCACCAATTCTCTGGCGGGATGCGCCAGCGCATCATGATAGCCATTGCGCTTGCCTGCGGGCCGCGATTGCTGATCGCCGACGAGCCGACGACGGCGCTCGACGTCACGATCCAGGCGCAGGTCCTCGAACTCATCGCCGACGTGCGCGAGAAGCTGGGCATGAGCGTGGTGCTGATCACCCACGATCTTGGTGTCGTCGCCGGCTTCTGCGATCGGGTGGTGGTGATGTATGCCGGCCAGGTCGTCGAGAGCGGCCCCACGGCCGACGTGATCGGGCGACCCCGCCATCCCTACACGCAGGGTCTGTTGCGCTCGATCCCGCGGTTGGCCGATCTCGACCGGCCGATCCGGCCGATTCCCGGCCAGGTGCCCGA
Organism: uncultured Alphaproteobacteria bacterium; assembly: GCA_963781775.1. Taxonomy (GTDB): domain Bacteria; phylum Pseudomonadota; class Alphaproteobacteria; order Rhizobiales; family Kaistiaceae; genus CAVSRC01. The sequence goes on from CAWAHE010000009.1 coordinate 4,615, forward strand.
ACTCGTCGACATGCCGCCGCAGTGCCGGTTCTATTCGCGCTGCAGCCTGCGCCATGAGGCCTGCCTGCGGCCGATCGCAATGACTGTCGTGGGCAAGGGACACCAGGCGCGCTGCATCCTCGTCGAGGGAACCGCCCAATGACGGGTCCCGCGGCTCGGACTTCGGAAACCCCGGACCGGTCGCCGGAAGGCCCGCCGCTCCTCGATGTTCAGAACCTCGTCAAGCACTATGACGGACGCCGCGGCGTGTTGGGCAAGCTGACGGGCAACCCGGGCGACCTTGTGCAGGCCGTCAATGGCGTCAGCTTACGGATTGGAGCCGGCGAGACGCTCGGGCTGATCGGCGAGAGCGGCTGCGGCAAGAGCACGCTCGGGCGAACCATTCTTCGCCTGCATGAGCCAACGTCGGGGAAGATCGTGTTCGATGGCAGCGATATCACTGGGCTGACCGGTCCTGCGCTCAAGGCCGTGCGCCGGCACATGCAGATCATCTTCCAGGACCCGTATGCCTCGCTCAATCCACGCATGACCGTCGAGCAGATCGTCGGCATGCCGTTGAAGCTCCACGGCATCGCGAAAGATACCGAGCTGCGCGACCGCGTCGCGGAGGCGATGGAGAACGTCGGTCTGAAGGGAAACCAGCTCAGCCGGTTTCCCCATCAGTTTTCGGGCGGCCAGCGCCAACGCATCGGCATCGCGCGGGCGCTCATCCTCGGACCGTCACTCATCGTCTGCGACGAACCCGTTTCGGCGCTGGACGTGTCGATCCAAGCGCAGATCATCGAACTACTCGCCGAACTGAAGCGCGAGCGCCGCCTGACATACCTGTTCATCTCGCACGACATTGCGGTCATTGGGTATGTCTCCGATCGGATCGCGGTCATGTATCTTGGCGAGATCGTGGAAACCGGCCCCACGCGCGCGGTTCTGCGGGAACCGAAGCATCCCTACACCCGGGCGCTGCTTTCGGCGGTGCCGCGCGTCGACGAACCCGGGCGGCACGAACGTGCTCGCCTCACCGGCGACCTGCCGTCGCCGATCAATCCACCGCCCGGCTGCAAGTTCCACACGCGCTGCCCGCAAGCCATGTCGATGTGCCGGCACGTGGCTCCAGTTCCGACGACCGTGGCGCCGGGGCACGAGGTCAGTTGCCATCTCTACGGTGCCCAGTGAGTGATGCGATCCGCCTGGAAGGGGATGCCTACGGCCGCGGCCGCGGACAAGCGGCCGCGGCGCCGGACATGGCCGGCACGGTGCAGGCGGCGATTGAACGAAGGCTGGCGGCAAATGCCGACCTGACCGGCAACGCTTCCTATCGCGACTATCTTGAGCGGACCGCAAACTATCTTGCCGAACACGACCCGGAAGGCAGTGCGGAGATGGCCGGCATCGCCGACGGATTTGCCGTGCCGCAACCCGATCTTTTCGCCTTTCTGCACATGGCGGTCCTGCGAGACATGGCCGATAGCGAGGGATGCAGCGCCTTTGCCTATAGCGACCCACAGCTGGGCGCGGTTGTCGGAAAGAACCGCGATCTAAGCGGCCCGCAACTTCCCTTGCAGCGAGTCTTCCACCATGTTGATCCGGCGTGGGGAGGCCGGCAATGCCTGTTCGTCGGCAGCCTCGGCGCGCCCGGTGCCTATTCGAGCGGCGTCAATTCCGATGGTCTCGCGCTCGTCGATACGCAAATCGCGACCCGCGACCATGGCGTCGGCTTGCTGCGCTACTTCGTGATGACACGCCTCCTCGTCCGCTGTGCCACCGTCGCTGACGCGCTGGCCGAGATCGGCCGGCTGGTTCACGCCGGCGGCGGCTCGCTCGTGCTGGCCGATAGCACCGGCGCGGTGGCCGCCGTGGAACTGGGCCACGCGCGCCATGCCGTCGAGCACAAGGTCGCCGGTTCGGTTGCCCACACCAACCACTTCGTTCAGCCCACGATGCTGGCGGCGAACCTGCACGGTGAGGGGGGCGACGCGGACAATTCCGTCGGCCGCCTCCTGCGCCTCAAGGCGTGGCTCGCCGGGCCCTTGGGTCGGTCGCTCAAGGCAGCCAGAGGCGAACTCGGCAGCCATGATTCCGCCGAACGGACGGGACTCTGCCGCCACGGCGGCGATGACGGGCCTAACACCGTCTCCGGGGCGCTATTTACCACTACCCCGCCAACGCTCTATTTCTGTCATGGATCGCCGTGCACGGCCGAATGGCGAAACTACCGGTTTGCGTAGCATCTCGCGCACCGGACGGGCGGCCGTTCTGGTGTGACCGGCATGGCGATCTATTCGGGTGACCTTATCGGCGAGCACAGTTCGGTCAGCGAGCTTCGCCGGCTGATCAAGCGGGTCGCCGCCAGTCCAACCAGAACCGTGCTCATCTACGGCGAGACCGGCACGGGCAAGGGGCTGGTCGCGCGGATGCTGCACGATCTCTCCGAACGCGCGAAACATCAGTTCGTTGACGTCAATTGCGCCGCGATCCCCGGTGAGCTGCTCGAATCCGAGCTCTTCGGCCACGAGCGCGGCGCCTTCACCGGCGCCCTGACGGCAAAGGTTGGGCTGGTCGAGGAAGCCAATGGAGGCACCATCTTCCTCGACGAGATTCGAGAGATGGAGATGACCATGCAGGCCAAGCTCCTCTCGCTTCTCGACACCCAACGCTTCCGCCGTGTCGGCGCAGTGCGCCATATCGAGGTCGATGCACGGATCGTCGCCGCCACCAACAAGATTCTGCTTGCCGAGGTCGGCAAGAACCGTTTCCGGGAGGACCTCTACTATCGTCTTCAGGTGGTTGCCATCAACATTCCGCCATTGCGCGAGCGCGGCGACGATGTGCTCGTGCTGACCGAGTATTTCCTGCGCAAGTACAACGCCCGCTACAGCCGCACGATCCAGGGCTATGAGCCGGCCATCGCCGAAATCTTCCGCGGCTATTCGTGGCCTGGCAACGTGCGCGAACTTGAGAACCTGCTCGAACGGATCTTCATCCTGGAGGATGACAATCGCCTGCTGGTTCGCCATCTCCCCGATCGCATCATGCGCGAAGTTCGCGCCGGCGGTCCGTCGAGGCGGACGCCGGATGCCGAACTCGAGACCGCCGATCTCTCATATCGCGACGCGACGCTGGCCTATCAGCGCCGGCTCATCGAAACAGCCCTGACGAGCGCCGGTGGCAGCATGACCGCGGCTGCCCGCATTCTTCGCCTCAGCCGCCATGCGCTCCGCCACCAGATGCAGAAGGTCGGATTGGCAGCGCCGGAACAGCAGCATCCCGACGACGACGACGCGTGAAAATCGCGCGCTGTGATGTGTGCCCGCCACACGGGTGCTCTATCGCATATAGGTAACGCGTTGGAACTACTGCGGTTTCCGTCCCGGCCGTGATGGCATAGCGGTTGCAAACTGTCCTGCGCCGCCCGCACGCCGGCCAAGAGGACACGCATGGATTCGCTCAAGATCATTTGCCCGAACGGACATCTCGGGTTCGCCCCCCTTCGCCGGGAAAGTTTCCTCGTCGGCGTCGATTCTGGGCCTGATGTGATCGCAGCCGATTCAGGCAGCGACGACGTCGGACCCGTGCCTTTGGGTTCCGACACGTCGACCAGCCCGCTCAGCTGGCAGCGGCAGGATCTCGAGGAGATGCTGCTCGCTGCCCGACGTATTGGCGTGCCCATGATCATAGGCTCGGCCGGCGACACCGGCACCAACAGCCGCGTCGACCGCTATGTGTCGATCATCAAGGAACTGGCGGCCAAGCATCGATTGCCGCCTTTTCGCCTTGGCTGGTTCTATTCCGAGGTGGACAAGGAGCACGTCCGCCGCAAGATGCGCGCCGGCTCGCCGATCCAGGGTCTCGACGGCCGCCCCGACCTGAGCGAGAGCGAGCTCGACGCCACCGACCGCATCGTGGCGATGGCCGGCGTTCACCCTTACATCGATCTTCTCGACAAGGGCTGCGACGTCATCATCGGCGGCCGCTCGTCCGACTGCGCCATCTTCGCTGCGCCGGCGATCCGCGGCGGCTTCCCGGAAAGCCTTTCCTACTATCTCGGTAAGGTGCTCGAATGCGCCTCCTTCTGCGCCGAGCCATACGGCGGCAAGGAAACGGTGATGGGCGAGATCACCGCCGACGCCGTCAACGTGACCGCCATGCATCACGCTCAGCGTTGCACCGTTGCCTCGGTCGCCGGCCATGCGATGTACGAGCGTTCCAATCCGTTCCACGAATATGTCGCCGGCGGATTGCTGGACATGACCGATTGCCACTACGAACAGGTCGCTGAGAAGACGACGCGGGTGACCGGCCCCCGCTTCGTGCCCGCGACCGAGTTCCGGGTGAAGCTCGAGGGCGCCGGCAAGATCGGCGAACGCTTCGTCGGCATGGTCGGCGTTCGCGACCCCTATACCATCGCCCATATCGACAGCGTCATCGGCTGGGCGCGCGAGCAGGTTCGCGAGCGTTTCGGCGAAACCGGCTATGAGGTCCACTACACGGTTTATGGTCGCAACGGAGTCATGGGGGCGCTCGAAACCGAGGCGGCTCATCCCGGCCACGAACTCTGCATCGTGGTCCAGGGCGTCGCCCCCGATCGCGAGATGGCCGAGGAGCTGACGATCACCGCCACGCGGCAGATGTTCTACGCCCGGCTCCCCGACGTGAAGGGCACCGCAGGCTCGGTCGCGTTCCTGTTCGACGAGGTTCTGCCGGCAAGCCCCGGCTACCGCTGGACGCTCAACCACACCATCGCCGCCGACGATCCGCTGGAATTGTTTCCGCGGTCAACGACGATGGTCGGCGGCTAGGAGACAACGATGGCAAAGCGCACCCTCGCCGATCTCGCCAAGACCATCCGCAGCAAGAATGCGGGCGTCGACAAGATCACTTTCGACATCATTTTCCGCGATCGCGCCAACTACGAGTTGGTCAAGAACGCCGGTGTCCTCACCCGCGAGAGCGTCGCCGCGCTCTACCGCATTCCCGTGGGGCGGATCTCCGACTTCGTCACTTACGACCCGGCCTTTGCGATCAAGTTCACCCTCTATCGCGATCGGCCGAGCGGCAGCCCGGGCGACGCCGATATCTTCGGCGCTCAGCAATACGCGCCACTATTGAGCGTGCTTGTCCCCGATACGACCGCGCAGAGCTAAGTTCGTGACGACCGCTTCCCGCCCGGTGTTCGACTGGGCCGATCCGTTGTCCTTCGGAAGTGCGCTCGATGAGGAAGAGCGCATGGTGCGCGACGCGGCGCGCGACTACGCGCAAGGCAAGCTGATGCCGCGTGTGCTGACCGCCTTCCGCGAGGAGCGCTTCGACCGCGACATCATGACCGAGATGGGCGAACTCGGCTTCCTCGGCATCACGATTCCGGAGGAATATGGCGGGGCAGGGGCCTCCTACGTGTCCTACGGCCTGGTCGCGCGCGAGGTCGAGCGGGTCGATTCCGGTTATCGCTCGGCGATGAGCGTCCAGTCGTCGCTGGTCATGCATCCGATCAACGCCTATGGCAGCGAGGATCAGCGCAAGAAATACCTGCCCAGGCTGGCTACCGGCGAGAGCGTCGGCTGTTTCGGCCTGACCGAACCCGACCACGGCTCCGATCCCGGCGGCATGGCGACCCGCGCCGAGAAGGTCGCCGATGGCTATCGGCTGACCGGCTCGAAGACCTGGATCACCAATGCGCCGATCGCCGACGTCATGGTGGTCTGGGCCAAGTCGGGTGCGCATGACAACGCCATCCGCGGCTTCATCCTCGAACGCGGCATGGCCGGCCTGTCGACGCCGAAGATCGAGGGCAAGGTCAGTCTGCGCGCCTCGATCACCGGCGAGATCGTCATGGATGGCGTCGTCGTGCCGGAGGAGAACCTGCTGCCCAATGCCGCCGGCCTCGGCGGTCCCTTCGGCTGCCTCAACCGGGCGCGCTACGGTATCGCCTGGGGGACGATGGGCGCCGCGGAAGACTGCTTCCAGCGGGCGCGCGCCTACGTCCTCGACCGCAAGCAGTTCGGCCGGCCGCTGGCCGCCAACCAGCTCGTCCAGAAGAAGCTTGCCGACATGCAGACCGAGATCGCGCTTGGCCTGCAGGCGGCGCTCACCGTCGGCCGGCTGTTCGACGCGGGCCGGATGGCGCCGGAGATGATCAGCCTGATCAAGCGCAACAATTGCGGCAAGGCGCTCGACATCGCGCGGCAGGCGCGCGACATGCACGGCGGCAACGGCATCGCCGACGAGTTCCATGTCATCCGCCACATGGTCAACCTGGAGACCGTCAACACCTACGAGGGCACCCACGACATCCACGCCCTCATCCTCGGCCGTGCCATCACCGGCATCCAGGCCTTCTCGTGAAG
>CAWAHE010000010.1:0-330696 GCA_963781775.1 uncultured Alphaproteobacteria bacterium
GTCTCCTATCCCAGCAGTTGGGCCAGAAGTGAATGCGCGAGCGAAGGAAATCAACCCTCAGCGCCCGCGCGTCGGGCTATCCCATTTCGCCTTGCCCTCTTTGACAGCTTTGTGAAGCGCCTTTCCCCAACGCTTTGTCCAATTTTTGATATCGTTCCCGGCCTTTGCGGTTTCGGCCTTGGTTAGTTCCAAGAATTTGCCGCCTTCGAACCGATACAAGGTGCCCGGGAGATAGTCGCTGTCAGGAGCCACAACTTGTATCGCCAGACCAACCTTGCCCCCGGGTTTGGTCCAATAACCAGCCAAAGCTCCGCCGGGCCCAGCTTGAACCAACGCGCCCTCCGCGAACGCAACTGCAAGTCCGGCAGGCCCCGCAATCGCAATGCCACTAGCCCAACCTCCTCCAGTAGAAAATTGATTTGCGAAGGCCCCGGCGATGCCACCTTCGTAGGTCTCGGCGACCCCTATTCGAGCGATTGCGACGCCAGCTCGATGGGTATGGGCCCACGCGGAGTCGTCGACATACGCGACCGAATTCCAGTAACCAAATGCAAAACCGAGGTTGGCCGCGCGGGCCAAACCGCCATCGCCGACGACGGCGGAGCCGGAAGTCCCAGCAAGAGCGACGCAATTTTTCGCCGCAACGGCGTGGGCGTTGTTGCCTGCAATTGCCGCGCCCCACAAACCGGCCAGCGACTGGCCTTGAAAATTCGACGGGCTTGAATCACCCGGCTTTGTCGGAACTCCGTTACCGACGATGGCCACGGCGAAGTTTTCTTCAAGGAGCTGAACGTCTCGTCCATCGCCTCCAATTTTGACGGTACGAGCAGGCATATTTCCTACGTTCAGCTCTGATGGTTCTTTCGATCTTTTCTTTGGCGATTTGCCCATGGGGAACTCCCTTTTTTGCGCGCGACCGATCGCGCAGTTGTGCTGCTGAACAGTCGGGGTGGCAACCTGATGGCCGGCATGAAGATGGGCGAGGCTATCCGTCTGAAGGGCTTCTCCGCTCTTGTCGCGAACGGCTCCCTGTGTGCATCGGCGTGTGCGCTGGCGTGGCTGGGCGGTCGCAGCGTCTCATGGGCCCAACAGCAAAAATCGGATTTCATGCGGCCTACAACAACGACGCTTCCCAATCCGTGACCGCGGTGGGGAATGCCTTCGTGGGCGCTTATCTGAGCAAACTTGCCGTGTCCGAAGATGCCATCGCGTACATGACGACTGCCCAGCCCTCCGACATGCAATGGCTATCGTTGGCTGATGCTAATCGAATTGGGCTTGAGGTCAAAGAGTTCACCGGCAATTGAAACTATCCGGGCGGCTCCTCGCTAGAGCGATGGCATTCGGCCGCCCGAACAGCGGAATCTACCGGCTTGGGGGCGGGAACAGGTACTCCTGCCTCGTTCGTTCCCACGCCTCCGACGTTGTCAGGTCGCTTGCTTCCAGGCTCGACATTTCGCGGTGTGTTCTCTCCACCGCGTCGTCCAGCGCCTGATCCAGCTTGCCCGCGGCCGCCAGCTCCTTGAACCTCTGGGGCTGAAACTCCCGCCAGTGGCTTCGGGCCTGCGCCTTCCAGTTCTTGAGGTCCATGGTCTAACCCAAGGGTTTTCGGCAACAATTCACACCGCACAAAACCTAACATCCCCGTGGAAATAACGAGAGGTCTTGCTGATGCTTTGCGACCGCGCCCGAACCTTCATCGCGCAATGGCTGCGAACAATGCGGAACGAGGTCAACGAGGCTGGCTTGATCCTGGCAGCGAAGCCCGCGTTAAGAACCCGAGCAAGAGGAAGCGGTCGGGGATCGCGAAGAGGTCTGCAAAAAAGCGCTGGGGCCAAGCCTTGCTTGACCACGTAACTTTTTTCGTCCACATTCGTGGTGACAAAAAGTTACATGGAGATTCCTTATGGCAGCCGCTATTCATGACGACAGACACGCGTCTGACCGTCGGCTCAGGCAAGACTTCTGGTCGGACCGGAACCAGTGGATCGAGATCGTCAAGGCAGCCGTGGCGGCGAGGGCCGGTTGCACCGACGACAATCCAAAGTCGTCACCTGGCTTTTATGCTTGGGCGGCCGCCGTCGGCCGTATGAGACAGATTTCCGCCGTGAGGGCTGGATAAAAGGCGACGACGACGGCATCGAGACGATCTTCCATCCTGACCTCAAGAAGAAGATTACCATCGTGAATACCGATAAGGGCACGTGTGATCGGGAGCGATCGCCCAGAAATAGAACGTTCAAAGGACCTGCCAACGAAAAAGTGACCGACCTAAACAGCCAACTTGAAATGTTTAGGGGTGAGGAAGTTGGCGAGGTCCCAATGGGTTTCCCTTTGTGGCACTTGTGCATCTTTGACGATGGAAAGACCGTCAGAGCGGAACTATCGAGGCCTGTCGAATTCAAAGCTGGCTATTGGCTCAAGTATAGCGAGCGAATTTTCATCATCGCGGGTGACGACTGGTCGAAGATTTCCATTGCCGCGCCGGACGCTGGTTCCGACAGCGACGATGTAGAGATCAATGTTCGCCGGCGGTAAAAGCCATGTTCAATCCAGGGAGGCTCAGCCTCGCCCGAAGAAGGCGAGGACTGACAAAAAAGGACTCGCTGACGCAGTAGGCGTCACCGCTCATACCATCTTGCGCTATGAGGCTGGCGAGATTGTGCCGTCTGATGAGATAGTCAGCCGGCTGGCTCGCATATTGGAATTCCCGGTTCAGTTTTTCTTTGGCGAGGACATCGGCGAACCGCAGAGTGACGCGGTTAGCTTTCGAAGCCTGTCGTCTATGTCAGCGAAGGATCGCGACGCCGCATTGGCTGCGGGAACGCTCTCGTTCTTGGTCGCCGATTGGGTGGAGCAACGGTTCGACTTGCCACATTCCGACGTCGAGGATCTTGCTGGCGATGACCCCGAAATCGCTGCGCGATCTTTGCGCGAGCGGTGGGCGCTGGGCGAGCGTCCGGTCAAGAACATGGTTCACCTATTGGAAGCGAAGGGAATTCGGGTCTTTTCACTCGCCGAGAATACCCGAACGGTCGATGCATTTTCGCTTTGGCGCGATGACCGACCCTATGTGTTTTTGAACATGCTCAAGACGCCCGAACATGGGCGGCACGATGCGGCGCACGAACTGGGACACTTGGTTCTGCATCGGCACGGCGGGCCACGAGGCAGGCGTGCCGAAGACGAGGCAAATCAATTTGCCGCATCATTTTTGATGCCGGCGGCAGATGTCTTGGCTCAGATTCCGCGCGTACACACGCTCAACCAAATCGTGGAATTCAAAAAACGCTGGTCTGTTTCGGCTATGTCGCTGATCCACAGATTGCACCGGCTTCGGATCATGTCGGACTGGCAATATCGAATGTTCTGCATCCAAGCGACGGAGCTCGGATATCGCGAATCGGAACCGTTTGGCATCGGGCGAGAACAATCCGTTGTATGGGAAAAGGTGCTGACGGAGTTGTGGAAGGAGAAGGTCACCAAAGCAACGATTGCCGAGGCGCTTTATTTGCCGAAGCAGGAGATTGAGAACCTTCTGTTTGGATTGGCCACGAAACCTCCCCCAAAGGTCCAGGTTGCGCCGAACGAAGCCCACCAATTACGGCTAATATGATCTTTTGTGGTTGACGCTAAGCATGTGGACGCAGCTTTCTGATCCTTTGGGCCAAGTCAAAGGGCGTCATCGCCGTCATTGGTGTCAACCGTCTTGCGCAGGATGTAGCGGTGAGGAAATGGCTGGGCCGACAGAGAAAGTTGTGAACCGCACCTGAAAGCCGGCCCTCTGAGGAGAGCAGGCCATCGGGCCGAGTTGTGCTGGGCTCGCCTCCGGGAAGTCCGCCACCCGCATCAAATGCCAGTTAGCCGCGGCATCCCTGAAGTGGGCTAACGCCGCCCCTCCTACCCGGGTCAGCCTGATCGCTTGAGGACCGGCAGCCAAGGGAGCGCTGACCATTGACCAGTCGGATCGGCCTCGCGTGACCACCACACTGAAATTTGTTACGCCTCCGGAAAACTCGATGCCCAATTTCAGCCAGTTTCGCTCATCCAGTCTCAGCATCAGTCCGGCCTGGTCGTAAAGGGTCTCGTACACACCCTCGAAGATCGCGGTCGCGGTGAAATCGCCCTTCACCGTGGCGCCAAAGAAGTGGCCGCTGTCTCGCTCAAAGCCGTAAAAGGTGTTGCGCCAGAAATCGGTTTCGAAGCCGGTTGTCATGGCAAAGCCTGCCGCGTCATGGCTCCAGGCCGGAGGCGGATTGAGCCAGGTGGCGTCGCCGAGAAACGACAGGTCTTCGTTCATGGGGCTTACCTCCAGCGGCCAGATACGGTAAGTGGCTTCAATTGGATAGGTTACGCGCCATCGACATTTCGCAGGCGCTTTTCGAGCTGTTCCACGATCTGAGCAAACTTCTTTGCTTCGGCTGGTGGCACCTCGTTCCACGCCTCGCTACCATGGCTTTCAACAATCGCTGCCAACTCCAGTATCTCTTCATTGGTCGCGATCCGAAGCCACGAGTCCCAGCGGCTGGCCGTCGAGTTGCCCGCACTCAGTTCGACCTTGGCAATGCGGCGATGAAGGGAGGCGACGGTCACTGGCGCCTCAACAGGTGCTGCTCGACTGCAGCCAGCCGTTGATCGAGATCGACAATGGACAGCGTTTCTCTGAAGCAGTCCACGAGCGCCACCAGGGACCTTGCCTCGGAGTCGCTCAATTCGCCTCGCGCGACGCCATCCGCTATCGCGCCGACCGCTTTGATCGCATCCGCGGCCACATGAAGCTCCGGCAAGGCGAACTGGATTGGTCGGTCGTTCCGCCTCGGCACAATCCGCTCGATACAAGGCGAAGGGCGATGACATCGCCACTCAGTGCGAGTTCGATGGCCTTTCTGGCAAGCGCCTCACTCTCCCCGTCGAACAGACCTCTGCGGCAAGCGTCGCGCGGTTTCGGGCGCCGGGAGGCCTGCCTGCTGGATTGCCGCTTTCGCCTTTGGCAAATGGCCGGCCACGCTGATTTGTTGCTGTATTTTCAGCAGCCTTAGACATGTCGCGCTTGCCCTGACTATTTCGGCCGTGTTTGTCGATTTCTCCCTTAGCCACCTTAGCCTCTTTCTTTCTAAGTCCTTGCCCTTCGGTTCAGCCCTTGTCTCGGGCATAGTTCGACTTCCTCAGCGCCTTGCGCCGGGGTCGAACTAGCTCTCGGCATGTTGGCTCCTTGCCCTTTCGGACGAGCCCCCGCCTGCGAGCCCCCGGCGTCGTCGAATCCCGCGTCGGAGTTGCCTGCTACTTTCGACCGTGGACGAACGGCCGGCACACACGCTTCAGGCTCTCGTTCTGCGTTTCGGGCTCTGCGTGCTTCCCCTGGTAGCCCTTGGACGGCGGCGCGCCAGCGTCTTGCCCGCCCGCGCCGTCGGTGATCTGCGTTGCGTCTACAGCCTTTCTCTGACCGGGTGCTTTGGAGCGTCTAGCCAGATGGTCCGGCCCCCCTATCTCCGATCGCGACGAGGGTTCGGACACCGGATCCTGTGCGCAAGCCAGTTGCGGCTGGCATTGAGTGGACGGTATTTGCGTCCGCCAACCATGACGAAAGGCAGCCCGTCAGGCAGGCGGTCATAGCGTCCCAAGGTTCGGCGGGTTGTGTTCCACTCCGCTGCGAGTTGCTCGTCGAGGACAAGCTCGTCGCCGGCAATCTGGATTGTCACTTCGCGTCACTCCTGATCCAACTGTGCGAGAAGTACGCGCTGAATCGGAATCAGGATAACGGGGCATAACCGACGCCGTGGGCATCGAATGTGCCCTATGTGTGGTTCCTGTGCTTCTTCCGGGTCTTTTGCGCTACGGACAGGGTGCGTGGGTCTGGCGGCTGGAATTCACCGAGATCGTAGCGGCGATCGATGGCGGATGCCAAAGCTTCGGGGCTCATCGGTGTCTGAAGAAGTTCTAGGACCGCGGCAACCAATCTGAAGAAAGGTCCGGTTGGCTTTCCATGCTTCGGAGACGCAGGATTGTAGTGGTAATTGCTTCGTGAATATGCTGCCCGTGTGCCGGTTGTTCGTTGATACCAATGCCCCAAATTGATGATAAGCCGTTTGGTGGCTAGGTCAGGCGGTTTCGTATTCGGCACAACGTCGCGCAAGAGATCAATTGCAGCAATTTGAGCGTTGGCGTTGGCGCGAACGAGGCGAAGTGCATCAAACAACCCGTCCGGGGCATTCACGATGTCAGGGAGTCTCTGAGAGATCGCTTTGGGATCAGACAGCCGGTCGATAAGGCGGGAGGACGAACTAGCGACCGACTTGTGCCAGGCCTTCCTTTTTGATGGGCTTAAATGGTGCGCCATGAGGCCGCGCAATCGGTCGTAGTCAAACATCAGGTCACCAAGAAGGCGAATATTGTCTTTGATGTCCTTTGGCGTTTGCTTCATCTCCCGCTGGATGGTCATCAGGGCATTTCGTCGTAGTTCACGCGGCGCCGCAAGGAATTCCGCTACCGGCCTGTGTGGGCTGTCTTTCAGGCTCCACTGTACGTCCAGAGGCAGCTTGGACCGCCACGGCGCCTCCTTCATTTTTCGGTTCCGTTGATCGCAATGAGCCTGGGTGCCGCCGAACCGCTGATGATTGCGCCAACGCGCTCGGTCGCTGCCTTCAGCGGATCGTCGAATAGATGAGCATAGCGAGCAGTGGTCGCCGGCTGCGTGTGCCCAAGCAATGCGCCGATAACCGGCAGCGAAAGACCGGCGCTTGCGAGCATTGAGGCGTAGGTGTGGCGCAGGTCATGCAGGCGAGCGCCAACAATCCCGGCGGCTCGGCACAATCGTGCCCAGTCGCTTTTCAGTTCAATTCGGTGACCGACATTGCCGCGGCCGGGAAACACGAACTCAGCGTTCGGTGGAGCGTTCTTGCGAAGTTCGATGAGCAGCTGTCGGGCAGGAGCGGAGAGGGGAACTCTATGCTCGGTTTTCTGCTTGGTTGTGGCCCCGGGCTTGATCCAAAGACCCGTCGGTAGATCCACGTCCGACCAGCGCATAGCCTGAACTTCGCCGCGCCTTGCGCCGGTGAGCAGCAGCAACCTCACAATGTCGGCGACCCTGCTGGTCGGGATATGTCGCGAGCGCTGCTGTCAGCCGAGCGAGCTCCTCGGCAGATAGATAGCGGCGCCTCCGTGTTTCCTGGTTGCGCTCGACGCCGCGGGCCGGATTGCTGCCACCTGGAATCCATGTCCATTTCTCTGCCAGGGAGAACATCTTCGACAGGACCGCAACCGCGCGGTTTGCCTGGTAGGGCGATCCGCGTTTGGTCATCTTGCGGTGCAGGCCATCGATGTCGGAAAAGCTGACGTCCGCGACTTTGACGGCCTTCAGCGCCGGCAGAATGTCGTTTTCGATGAGTGCCTCGTAGGCTCGCCGCGTAGCCGGCCGTTTCTTGGGAAGATGTTCGTCGCGAACGCGGGCAGCGAGATCAGCGACAGTTTTGGCTGCTCGGTCCGCAGCGATCTCGGCGAGCGGGTCTTCGCCGCGATCGACGCGGCGCTTGAGATCCGCGGCGTGAGCGCGAGCGGCCACCGTCGACCAGTCGGGGAAGCCTCCGATCGTATAGCGCCGTTCGCGCCCTGAGCGCGTCCTATAATTCAGGATGAAGCTGCACGTGCCGCTGGCCGTGATGCGGACGCCGAATCCAGTCACCGCTTTCTTCGGATTGGCATGCCAGTCGTACGTGATGCGGTTGCCCTTTGGGGGAACGGGGAGGCGCCGGATGCCGGCGTCGGTCAACTGCTGACGCATTGTCAGTGGGTCTCCGTGTCCGTACTGTGTCCGTCCAAACGGTGGCCTTCAGTGTCGGAGAAGGTTCACGCGTTGTCGAACCGGTGTCAAGCGGTGTCGTAATGAAAACAAGTAGTTCTGATGACAAAGGCGCTGTTTTGGCGGCGCCGCACGGCCGCCCAAAAAGCGCCGTGCCAGAAACTCTTAATCAGCGGGTCACAGGTTCGAGCCCTGTTACACCCACCAAACAAATCAAGCGCTTAGGGCTCAGTCGTCTTGTCGCTCCGACAAAACGTCATTGGCTCATTCCGACAAACGCCCCCTTGGCGCCGGTGCGATCTGGCCGTGCCGGCCGGCGTGGATAAGAGGGGCAAGGGCTGGCGCTGGCGGTGTTGTCCGGCATACAAGCCTGTCTGCCGCCAATCTCAGATAAAGGGTGCATCGAGGACATGAGCTTCAGACCGAGGGCGAAGGCCCCAGGGCCGGACAGCAAAGTCGAAAAGGCCGCCGAGGCGCAGGACCTCGTGGCGGCGTTTCTCGCCAAGGGCGGCGGCATCAAGAAGATAGAGGCGGTGACCACCTCGACATTCGCCTGCGCCAATTGCGGTCACGTCGGGATCATCGGTGCGGCGGTGGGCAAGGTGCGCAAGTGCCCGAAGTGCCGCGAGCCTCTGCCCTAGGGGTGCCTTGCCGCGCTTCTCGTCGGTGACGAGGCTTGTTCCATCGCACCGCCCGACGCCATCGAAAAGCGCGCCGGTGAGCGCCTACTGTATCAGCGCGTCTCCGTGACCTTGGTGAGGTGTGGCGGGCGATCGGGATCGTATCCACGTCTGCGCGACAGTGCTTCGGCGAGCGGATAGAAGCTCTGGATCAGAGCGATCGGCTCGGCGAAAGGATGCAGGTCGTCAGCCGTCGACAGGCGCATGATCTTGTCGGCGGCGAGGGGACCGGCCGCAACGATTGGCACGCTCCGCCCGACAAGACCGGTGGCAAGCGTTGCGAGGGAGGCTTCCGCTTCGTCACGCTGGCTGAAAAGGATCACGGGGAAATCCGGCCCGGCGAGCGCTAGCGGTCCGTGCATCAGTTCGGCGGCGCTGACTGCTTCGGCGTGAATGCCGCACGTTTCCTTGAGCTTGAGCGCCGCCTCCTGCGCTGCGGCGTAGCCTGGACCGCGTCCCGCGACATAGAGGTTCCGCGCATCCGCCAGCAGGTCGATCGCCGGCCGCCAGTCACGGGTGAGCGCGTCCTCGAGATCGCGGGGGAGGCGTTGGAGAGCCGTCTCGATCGCCTTGTCACCGCTCCATGCGGCGAGCACCTGGAGGAGAGCGGCGAGCGAGGCGAGATAGGACTTCGTTGCCGCGACGCTCCGCTCCGGGCCGCAATGGAGAGGCAGGACGATGTCGCAGGATTCGGCCAGTGGCGAGGCGACGTCGTTGACCAGAGCGACCGTCAGCGCCCCGTCGCGACGCGCCGTCTCGGCGAGTTCCACCAGGTCGGGGCTGCGCCCGGACTGCGAGATCGCGAGGAAGAGCGCGCCCGCCATCCGTGGCCGGGCCTTATAGATCGAGCCGATCGACGGCCCGACCGAGGCAACGACGAGCCCCATGCGAATCTCGAGGAGATATTTGGCATAGGTGGCTGCGCTGTCCGAACTGCCGCGTGCGCAGGTCACCGCGAAACGCGGCGGCGCCGCGCGCAGCCGCGCGGTCAAGTCCCGGCAAGCGGCGGCGTTGGCGGCGATCAGCCGGGCGACCACGTCTGGCGCTTCCGCCGTCTCCTGCAACATCAGGCTTGGTGATGAACCCGCCGGCTGGGCGTGATCGGTACGGAGGTTTGACATGGGCAGATCGACGACCTCGTCGCGACATGATGCGCCGAGCTGGCTGTTCGGCATTGCGGGAAGCTTAGCGTGTTCGCCGCTGCGAAGCACATCGGTGCGCGTGTTGCATCGCAAAAGATGGACGTCCGTCCAAAAACCGTTGGACGAGTTCAGGCGGCTATGACAGGTTTAGTTTATTAAGTTAAGGATGGGCGATGGGACTAAAGGGCGATCAAGGGACGGCGCGTGCTTTGAACCGGCGATTGGTGCTCAATCAGTTGCGGCGCAATGGCCCGATGAGCCGTTCGGCGATTACCGCCGCGAGCGGGCTTAGCCCTGCGGCGATCTCCTTTGTTACCGCCGACTTGATCAACGAAGGCCTGCTGGTCGAGCGGGCCGCGGTCCATGCCACCGCCGGTCGCCGGCCCGTGCCGCTCGATATCGATTATTCCTCCAAGCTCTCCATCGGCTTGAAGGTAAGGGAAACGAGCGTGAGCGGTGTCATTACCGATCTCGCGACGCGCGCCATTGCCAGTCTCGACGTGCCGCTGCCCAATCAGCAGCCGCAGACGGTGGTCAAGGTGGCCGCATCCTGTGTCCGCCGGCTGATGGCCGAGGCCGGGGTCGGGCCGGCGCGGATGATCGGCGTAGGCGTAGCGCTTGCCGGACAGGTCGATGCCGAGCAGGGGGTTTGTCGGCAGATGCAGCGTTCGGGCTGGCGTGATGTGCCGATCGCCCGCATGCTTGCCGATATAATCGAGCTTCCAGTCTGGGTCGATAACGACGCAAATGCGTTCGCCGTGTCGCAGCAACTCTTCGGCCATGGCCGCGGTCACGCCAATCTGGCCGCGATTGCGATCGGTCGCGGCGTCGGCGCCGGGCTTGTGATCGGCGGCCGGCTCTATCGCGGTGCCAGCGGCGCTGCCGGCGAGTTTGGCCACAGCCTTGCCGAACGCGGCGGCCGTCCATGCGAGTGCGGTCGCAAGGGCTGCCTCGAGACGTATTGCGGCGACCCGGGGCTGGTGCAGACCTGGAACGAGCGCGATCCGTCGACCGTGGGCAAGGGGCCGAGCGATCTGGCCGCCGCCGCCGAGGCCGGTGATGCAACCGCCCGGAAGGTTCTGCGCGACAGCGGCCGCCGCCTTGGCCGCCATATCGCGGCCTTGGTCAACGTGCTCGACCCGGAAATTCTCGTCTTTGGCGGGGAAGGCGTCCACTACGGCCGCTTTATATTCGAGCCGCTCCGCCGTGAACTGGAAGCGCATGTCTACGGCGACGTTCCGCAACTAGCCGTCAATTGGGAGAATGACGGCTGGCAAAGGGGCGCCGCGGCGCTGGCGATCCAGCACTTCTTCGATTTCGAGATTACGGGAGGACACTCGTCACAGAGGACGAGCCGATTACCCATGAGCGCCTGACGCCATGGGAAGAAACGGGGCCGTCACCGGTTCGCATGGCCGGGACGGGCCTCAACACCAAGGGAGGAACGCGTGCATAAGACTGGATATGTAGCAATCGGCGCGGCTGTGCTGGCACTGACCATGGGTCTGCCGGCACAGGCCGAGCCAAAGACCAACTTTCTGAGCCAGTGGGACAGCGGCAGCGACGGCGCGTCGATCGCCAAGCTGGGCGTGATGTTCGAGGCTGCCGGTGGCAAATGGCAGGCGACGTCGATCGCCGGTCACACGGCCAACACGCTCGCCAAGCTCCGCGCTGACGTCGTCGCCGGCAACGCACCGCCGGCGGTGCAGCTCAAGGGGCCGGAAATCGCCGAGTGGAATGCCACTGGCGGCACGGCAAACATGGATGACCTCGCCAACAAGGAAGGCTGGGACAAGGTCGTCGCGACAGAACTGCTGCCAGTGATGAAGCCTGATGGGCACTGGGTCGCAACCCCCATGAACATCCACCGCATCAACTGGCTGTGGGCGAACAAGAGTGTGCTCGATGCGGCCGGCGTGAAGGAAATGCCGAAGACCTGGGCCGAATTCAACGCCGCTTGCGACAAGATCGTCGCCTCCGGCAAGATCTGCATCGCCCATCTGTCGGCTGACTGGACGGATGCCACGACCTTCGAAAACGTCGTCTACGGCCAGAACCTTGACCTGTTCAAGAAGGCCTTCATGGATGTCGGTCTCGGTGCAATCAACGACGACACCGTCGCCGCGCTGCGCAGCCCGGAGATGGTCAAGGCGTTCGATCAGATGCGCCTCATGGTCTCCAAGTACATGGATCCGGACATTGCTGGCCGTGACTATGATGCCGCGTCCAACATGATGGCCAACGGCGATGCCGCTTTCTTCATCATGGGCGATTGGGAGATCGGCGTGCTCAAGGCGGCCGGCTTCAAGCCCGGCAGCGACATCCTCTGCCAGCAGGCGCCGACCGACTGGGGCAAGCCCGGGTACATCCTGAACTCCGACTCGGTCGTGTTCTTCAAGCAGACCGATCCGGATTACGTCGAGGGTCAGACGCTTCTTGCCCACCTGATCATGACCAAGGACTTCCAGTCGATCTTCAACCAGTCGAAGGGGTCGATTCCCTCGCGCCTGGACGTGGATCTGTCGGGTGATGCTTGGAACCCCTGCCAGCGGACTGCGCAGGCCGACCTGAAGGCCTCGATCGACAACGGCACGCTGGTTCGTTCGATGGCGCACAACATGACGGTCCTGCAGAAGTACCGCGGCGCGATGATGGACACGATCACCGAGTTCGTGAACACGCCCAGCATGTCGTCGCAGGATGCGGCCAACGCCATGGCCGACGCCGTCGAAGCTCAGATGTGAGCTTCCAACCCTAACGACCCGGTGCGGCGGCAAAGCGTCGCCGCACCGGGCCTTCTTGCTCTATCGGGGGTGGGTGAATCGTGCAGACAACCGCTACCGCTGTGTCGACGGCGAACGTGGAGCGCGGCACGCTGCGCTCGTGGCTGAGCGCTCATACGCCTCAGATCGTTCTGGCGCCCTCGCTGGTGGGAACTTTCGTCTACGTGTTCCTGTTCACCGCGTGGACGCTCTACATCTCGATGACCGACTCGACGCTCTTGCCGAGCTACAATTTCGTCGGTCTAGAGGCCTACGTGAAGCTCTGGCAGAACCATCGCTGGCAGGTCGCGTACACCAATCTCTTCTTTTTCGGCGTGCTGTACGTCGTCGGCTCCATGGCCTTCGGCCTGCTGCTCGCCATTCTGCTCGACCAGAGAATCCGCGCTGAGTCCTTTTGGCGTACCTTGTACCTCTATCCCCTTGCCGTCTCCTTCGTGGTGACCGGCACGGTTTGGGCGTGGCTTCTTCACCCGTCGACCGGGATCGAGAACTTCGTCCACCATCTCGGCTGGGAGAGTTTCTCCTTCGACTGGATCGTCAACCGGAACCGGGCCCTCTACACCATCGTCATCACCGGCTTCTGGCAAGCCTCCGGCTTTTGCATGGTGCTGTTCCTGGCCGGTCTACGCTCCGTGGACCATGACCTGATCAAGGCGGCGCAAATCGACGGCGCCAGCATGGCGCGCATCTACCGCAAGGTGATCTTTCCCGCCATGCGGCCGATCTCGATCGCGGTGATGGTCGTCCTGCTTCAGTACGCCATCAAGACCTTCGATCTCGTTTTGGCATTGACCGGCGGCGGGCCGGGCATCTCTACCGTGGTTCCAGCGATGATCGTCTACGATTTCATGTTCCAGCGCGGATTGATCGCGCAGGGTGCCGCGGCCGCGATCATGATCCTGTGCGCGCTCGCCGTGGTGCTGGTGCCCTATGCCATTTGGCTGACGTGGCGCCGGAATCAGGAGGCGGCCCATGGTTGACGCCACAATCGATACCGCGGCCCGCGGGTATGATCCGCTGGCCACGTCGGGTGGCTGGCGCCGCAATCGCTCGCGCATTTTCGTCTACCTCCTGCTGACGGCGTTTGCGATTTACTTTCTCCTGCCGCTCTTCGTCGTTATCTCCAACACGTTCCGCACGCTGCCCGAGGTCGCGCGCTACGGCCTTATCGGCTTCCCTCACAGCTTTTCACTCAGGGCGTGGATCGAAGGCTGGGACAGCTTCTGCGTCGGCGGCACCTGCGAAGGTATCAAGCAGAACTTCTTCAACTCGGTGAAGCTGACGATCCCGGCGACGATCATCTCGACCGCCTTCGGCGTCATCAACGGTTACGTCCTGTCGAAATGGCGCTTCAAGGGATCGGGCTTCCTGTTCGGCGCAATGACGCTTGGCGTGTTCGTGCCGGGCCAGATGGCTCTCCTGCCATGGGCTTTCATTCTCGGCAAACTCCACCTGACCAACACGATCAGCGGGCTGGTCCTGGTCCATACTGTGCAGGGCCTGTCCTTCACGACGCTGTTCTGCCGCAACTACTACGTCGGAATTCCCGACGATCTGACCAAGGCGGCGCGTATCGACGGTGCCGGCTTCTGGCGCATCTTCTGGAAGATCATCCTGCCGCTGTCGCCGCCGATCATCATCGTTACGGTTATCTGGCAGTTCACCGGCATCTGGAACGAGTTCCTCTACGGGGTTGTCTTCACCTCCGGCAGGCAGCAGCCCGTCACGGCGGCGATCATCGCGGTCAGCCAATCCGGTCTTCAGGTGCGTGACATCGCCGTTTCCAGCACGATGGTGCTTTACGGTGCTCTCCCTCCACTGCTCGTCTATTTCTTCGGCGGGCGCTATTTCATTCGCGGCCTTACCCAGGGCGCAGTCAAGTAGGCGGAATCGATCAATCATGGCGTCTCTAACCGTCAACAATCTCAACAAGAATTTCGGCGCCCTGCCGGTGCTGCAAGGCATCAATCTCGAGGTGAACTCGGGAGAATTCGTGGTGCTGGTCGGGCCGTCCGGATGCGGCAAGTCGACGTTGCTGGCGCTGATCGCCGGCCTCGAACCGATAACCTCCGGCGACGTCGTGATCGGCGGTCGGGTCGTCAACCAGGTCCCGCCCAAGGACCGCGACATCGCCATGGTCTTCCAGTCCTACGCGCTCTACCCGACCATGACGGTGCGCCAGAACATCACCTTCGGCATGGAAAGCCGGCGCGTGCCGAAGGACGTGCAGGCGGCCGCGGTCGAGCGCGTCTCGTCGCTGCTTCACATCGACGGGCTTCTGCACCGCAAGCCGAGCCAGCTCTCCGGCGGTCAGCGCCAGCGCGTTGCCATGGGGCGGGCCCTGGTGCGCGATCCGGCGCTGTTCCTGTTCGACGAGCCGCTCTCCAACCTCGATGCCAAGCTGCGTGTCGAGATGCGCACCGAGATCAAGAAGCTTTATCAGACCCTCGGGAAGACCACGGTCTACGTCACCCACGATCAGGTCGAGGCGATGACCCTGGCGTCGCGGATCGCGGTCATGCACCGCGGCATCCTGCAACAATATGCCGAGCCGCGGACCGTCTATGACCGGCCGGCGAACATGTTCGTCGCGGGCTTCATGGGGTCTCCGGCGATGAACTTCCTTCCGGCCGAAGTCGTCGCCGATCAGGGCGGGCCGGCGCTGGCGCTTACCGGCAGCTTGGGTAATGTCATCCTCAAGCTTCCGAACGGCAACGGCCGGGACAGCCTCAGTCCGGGACGCAAGGTGATCCTCGGCGTGCGCCCCGAGCACTTCAACCTTTACGATGAGCATCTCGCCGAACGCCGCGCCGGCTTCGGACGACTGGACGCTCCCGTCGAAGTCGTCGAGCCGACCGGCGCCGAGACCATCGTCATCGTCCGTGTCGGGGAGGCGGAAGTCATCGCCCGCTTCGAGCCCGACGATGCGCCAAAGGTCGGAGAGACCGTGGCGCTCGCCATCGATCTGACCAAGGCGTGCCTCTTCGATCCCGATACCGAGAAGTTGATCTGAGGTCCGCTTGTCCCCAGCCCAATACCCCAGCCTTGAAGACCGGATCGTCCTGATAACCGGTGGCGCCACCGGCATCGGCGCCGCCATGGTGGAAGCGTTCGCGCGCAACCACGCCAGGGTCGTCTTCGTCGATATTGCTGCCGACGCCGCGCGGTCGCTGGTTGAGCGGCTGGGCAAAGGTCGCCATGCGCCTGTGTTCATGCAGTGCGATCTCACCGATATCGCCGCCTTGCGCGAGACGGTCGAGCGCGTCCGCGCCGATGTCGGGCCCGTGTCGGTGCTGGTCAACAATGCCGCCAACGACGAGCGACACGAAGTGGACGAGGTGACGCCGGAATATTGGGAGCGGGCGATGTCGGTGAACCTGCGCCACCAGTTCTTCACGGCGCAGGCGGTCCGCCACCACATGAAGGAACTGGGCGGCGGTTCGATCATCAATTTCTCGTCGATCGCGTGGATGTTCGGCGGCGCCGGGTTCGTTGTCTACGCCAGCGCCAAGGCCGCCGTTGTCGGGCTCACCAACAGTCTTGCGCGCCAGTTCGGCGACGACTTCATCCGCGTCAACGCGATTGCACCCGGCGCCGTGGTGACCGAGCGCCAGTTGCGGCTGTGGTACAACGAGACAGAGGCGGACGAGACCGCCAAGAGACAGTCGATCAAGCGTCGGCTGTTGCCCGAGGACATCGCGCGCGTCGCGGTCTTTCTCGGCTCCGACGACAGCCAGATGGTCACGAAGCAGTGCATTGTGGTCGATGGCGGACTCCGCTGAGCGCGATCCCCTCGTGCTGACGACCACGTGATCGAACGAAATTGGAGAAGGGAATGCTTCAAGTCGGATTGAACCCGTATGGGTTGACCTATTGGCTCGGCCTGCAAGGGGCCGGCTCGCCCCGCGCGAACCCCAACGGCGTGGGCCTGGAGGGGTTCCTCGGACTGGCGCAGGAGATCGGCGCAAAGGTCGTTGAGCTGCACAATGGCTGGCTCGGCAAGATGTCGGAGGCGGAACTGGTGGCGCTGCGCGAGCGCCTGGCGAAGCTCGGCATGGTGCCGGTGGTGAGCTCCGGCCTGGTGCATGAGCCGGTCGGTTCCGCAATTGGGCCGGCGCGGGTGCTTGGCGCCAAGACCATCCGCCTTGCGCTTACCCGTGTGCTCGAAGGCAATCGCAACGGTCTCGGCGACGAGTGGCCCAAGCTGGTCGAGACCGTGCGCTCGGGCCTCAAGGAATATGCCGCCAAGGCGGCCGAGCACGGCATCTGGCTAGGCATCGAGGATCATCAGGACTTCACCAGCCAGGAGCTGGTCGACTTCTGCAACGAGGCCGGGCCGAATGTCGGAATCACCTTCGACATGGCCAATCCCCTCTCGGTCGGCGAGTCGCCGCTCGATTTCACGCGGCGCGTCGCGCCGAAGGTGCGCCACATGCACCTCAAGGACTACAACGTCCAGTTCACCGACGAGGGAATCCGCCTCGTGCGCTCGGCGATCGGCGACGGCGCCGTGCCCTTCAAGGAGATGATCGAGATCATCCAGCCGCACAACGACAACCTGACGGCGACAATCGAGCTTGCTGCGCTGGAGGCGCGCCACATCCGCTTCTACCGGCCGGAGTGGTGGAACGGCTATGCGCCCACCACCGGCGCCGCGCTCGCCGCCTGTCTCGCCGCGGCCCGTCGCAACCGCCTGCCGGACGACGCCGACTACCGCACGCCGTGGGAGAAGGGCGAGGACGGTCAGGCGCTCATCGATTACGAATTGGGACAACTCCGCCGTAGCGCGGAGAACCTGAAGAAACTCGGGATCATGTAGGGAAGGAAACGGGTATGGCTGGAGAGTTGAGTGGGAAGGTGGCTTTCGTCAGCGGTTCGGGCCGCGGGCTCGGACGGCGCGTGGCGGAAAAGCTGGCGGTGCTCGGGGCTGACCTTGCGATTCACGATCTCGACTGGGACGCGCCGGCGAAGTACGGCGAAGCCGCGAACCTGGGCGTTGTGGTCAAGCAGCTGGAGGATGCGCACGGCGTGAAGGTCGTTGCCGTCACCGGCAATATCAGCGATCCAGCCGCCGTGGCGAAGATGAAATCCGATATCGAGTCGAAACTCGGTCCAGTGGACATCCTGGTCAACGCCGCGGGCGGCGACATTGGCGCGGCGGGCGGTAAGCCGGAGCCGAACAACGGTCTCGACATTCCGCTGGAGGACGTTCAGGCGCTGACCAACAACAATCTCATCGGCACCATACTCATGTGCAAGACCTTCGTCGTGCCGATGCGCGAGCGCAATGAAGGCATCGTCGTCAACTTCGCCTCGACGGCCGCCCATCTCGGCGTCTCCAACGGCTCGATCTACGCCATCCTCAAAGCGGCCGTCGCGCACTACACGCGCTGCCTCGTCGCCGAGCTCAAGAATACCGGCGTGCGCATCAACGCGGTCAGCCCGGGGCCGACCAAGACGGCCCGCTTCCAGGCGACTCGTGTCGTCGACCCCAAGAAGATGGATCCCAACGCCAAGACTTTCGACCGCTACGCCGACCCGGACGAACTTGCCGACGTGGTCGCATTCCTGTGCAGCGATGCGTCGCGCTTCGTTAACGGCCAGGTGATCCGCGTCGACGGTGGCCTGACGCCTTGGCCGGGCTAAACGCGGCTCAGGCGAAGCCGGGAAAGAAATCCACCTTGATGTGCGTGCGGTGCACGCCCATGCGCGTCAGGGTGTGGCGGAGCGCCTGTACCATGGCCTGTGGGCCGGAAATGTAGAACGTCCGTTCCTGGTAGTCGGGGATGGCGGCCTTCACAAGGCGCGCGTCGATGAAGCCGGGGTATTCGCCGCGGACGGCGCCGCGGGCGATAGCGTAGATCGTCCGGATGCCGAGCTGACGCTCGGCTTCGTCGAGCACGTCGCGATAGGCGACGTCCTCGCGGCTCTCGTTGCCATAGAGCACCGTGATCGGTCGTTCCTCGCCGCGGTCGATGAGATATTGCAGCATGCTGCGGAACGGCGTGATGCCGATGCCGCCGGCGAGGAAGGCGAGTTTGCGGTCGGGGTTGGAGGGCAGGGTGAAGCCGCCCGCCAGTTGTCCCGCGTGGATGGTGTCGCCCGGCTCCATGTCGCCGAGCGCGCGCTTGAAGGCGCTCGACCGGCCGTAGAATTTCACACCGAGGCGGACGGATTCCTCGGTTGGCGCCGAGGCGACCGTGAAGTAGCGGCGGTTGCCGCGATTGTCGGCGTGATCCATGCCGAGCGTCCACTCGAGATACTGGCCGGGCTGGAAGGCGAGCTTATGCGGCGTCGAGAAAATAAAGTCGTAAGTGTCGGCCGCCGCACGCTCGATGCGTTCCAGCGTGAGCACGAAGTGGCCCTTCGGGCTGACCGCCCAGGCGAACAGGTTGCCGACGAGGAGCGCCAGTTCCGGCGTGAGGTAGAACGAGCCGATGTGGATGTTGGGGGCGAAGAGGAAGCCGACCAGGGCGGCGAAAATGAGCCGCGGTACGCGCATGGTCGGTGCGGTCAATGGCTCGGTCAGCATGACGAAGGCGAAGAAGAAGATCGGCGACGACTTGAGCGTCTCGGCGAGCGCCATGGCGTATTGAGAGGGGGCCGTGGTGGCGAGGATCGTGGCGAGCGCCACGGCCACGAACGTTGCCACCATGTCGAAACGCCGGAGCTTGCGCACGATCAGGATGCCGCCGATCAGGACGACCGGCAGGAGAGGCAGGTTGCCGCCGACCCACCAGGTTGCGGGCTGATCGAGAAGGAAAGCCGGCAGCACGACGCCGAAAGCGGCCGGGTTGAATACGTGCTTGCGGCCGACCGCGAAGATGAACTTCGACGCCATCGCCCACACCGACGCGAAGATCAGCCCGCCGATGCCGCGCAAATCGGTGTAGGCGACCGGATCCATGATCAGCGCCAGGATGAGGGCGGTGATGTAGACCGACTCGCGGTTGGCGGGAACCTCGAAGACGCGGGCGAAGACCAGGTTGGTTACCCAGCACGCGGCGAGGATGACCGCAGCCGAGAATGCGATCGCGACCGGATTGTGCGGCACGATGCCGAAAAGGCTGAGCCCGAAACGCTGCGGCGAGCAGAGCCACGAGGTGCCAGAGCACCAGCCGGTACATGGTGATGTGGTCGAGGAAGCGGTCGAGTATCTTCATGGCGATGTGCAGTAGCTTTCGAAGCCGCTGGTCAACGTTGCCCGGCGGTTGCGGTTGACGGCATAGGCCTCGAGGCCCGGCGTTCGCTCGATGAAGCCGATGCCGGCCCAGCCCATCGCGAATGCGGCGGTGGCGAAGCGGTCGGCCTCCAGCACGTCCGGTCCGATCACCGTCAGGCTGACGACGTCTTCGATCGTGGTTCCCGGCGCGTGCGGGTTATAGATGTGCTGGCCGCGCACATAGCTGCCGGAGGTGGCGACGCCCTTGCCGCCTGGGTAGACGATCTTGATGATTTCGGTTTCTTCGAAAGGATTGCGGACGCCAACGCTCCATGGCTTCCCGTCGGCATTCACGCCGGCCGACTGGATATCGCCACCGGCATCGATGAAGTAGTCGCCGGCGCCGGTCGCGGCGACTATCGCCGCGGCGTTGCGGATCGCCCACCCCTTGACGATGCCGGAGGGGTCGAGCGAGCCGTCGCCGGTTCTGATGTCGAAGAAGCCGCTGGTCTCGCGTTTGGTGTTCTCGGCCAGCGCCAGCACTTCGCGCATCTCGTTGCTGTAATCGGCTTCAGCCAACCGGCCCCGGTTGATCGAGGCGATCTCGCTGTCGGTCTTGTAGGTGCTGAAGCGGTGGTCGACCGACTCGAAATAGGCGAAGACTGAATCGTGGACCGACTCGTCCTTGGCCCCGACAATCTCGACCGTTATCGGCATGCCCATAAGGATTCGCGTCGTGCGCATCGGGCGTCAGGAACTGGCCTGGTTCAGCGCGGAGCCGAGTGAGCGGATGAAGGCCCGACTGGTCAGCGTCGCGCCAGAGATGATGTCGACATTGGCGCTTTGGGCCTGGATCACCTCGTCGCGCAACATGGGCAGCGCCTGGCGATTGATGAAGACCGAGGTGCGGCGATCCGATGGGTACTGGAGCACGCGGATCCTGGCGAGGCGGTTGCCCTGGACGATCGCCTGGATCTGCACGAGCCCGTAATAGGCATCGACCACCGGGCCGTTATACGTCCCGTCCGCATAGCTGCCTGTCGCGGCGGCAATGCGCGCCGCAATCGGCGTCGCAGCCAAGGGTCTGCCGGTCGACGTCGCGGCTACGTGGGTCGGCGGGGCGGCCACGCTCGCCGGTGCCGGCTGCTGATAGGCCGGCCGCAAGCGGGGCATGGGGATATTGATGGCGACTGCGGAGGGAGCCGGCTGCGGAGCAGGGTTGGCCGGCTCAACCGGAGGCACGGGCGGAGCCGCGGCCGCGACGGTCGTGTCGGCCGGCTCGGCGGGGGCGATGGGAGCGGCCGCAGCCACAGCAGAGTTGGTGTCGGCCGGCGTGTCGTTTGGCGCCGGCAGCGGTGGCGGTTCGGCCGAAGCCACCGTCACGGCCGGCGGAGGCGGCGAATCGGCCGGGGCAGGCGTGTCGCGGGTGACGAACGGGACGACCACCGGGCTGAGCGGCGCGGTGCCGCTGGCGGCGGTCGGCACGGCGCGGGCTATGCTGCCGGTGGGAATGTCGTTGGCGGCCAGTGCGGCGCCGAGCGGATCGGCGGAGCCGGCGTTCCATTGGCTCCAGACGTAGGCGCCGGACGCAGCGAAGACGAGGAGGGAAAGGGCGACCTTTTTCATGGCTTAGGCGGATCCTGGACATGCACATGTGCCCGCGACTGCTTCGGGCTTGGCGCATTGTCGCCGGACGAGGCTTACAGCAGCCTGACAGGGCAAGTTACAAGTTGTTCATGGATTGCGCGGTTTGCAGCCGAATCAGGCGGTCTATTGGGCCGCGTCGTCGTGATCCGGGCCGGTGGTCAACTCCGGGGCGTGTTCCTCCTCCACGCTCCGTAACCGCGTCATTGCGGCGCTGATCAGGCCGGTCGGGATGGCGACGGCGCCGAGCGCGATGAACAGCACGAGGACGGTGAACAGGCGGCCCCCGGCGGTGATCGGATAGATGTCCCCGTAGCCGACGGTGGTCAGCGTCACGGCCGCCCACCACATTCCGTCGAAGACCGAGGCGAATGCCTTCGGCTGGGCGTCGTGCTCGCAATAGTAGATGCCGATCGCGCACAGATAGAGTGTCAGGACAGCGCCGGCTCCGAAGAGGATCAACTCCTCGCGCACCATGCGCAGCGCGCGGCCCATGCGGCGAAGGGCCCGGCTGTAGCGCGCCATTTTGAGCAGACGCAGCAGACGCAGCAGGCGGAACGCCCTCAGCGCCCGCAAGTCGATCCCGAGGCTGAGGTAGAAGGGCAGGATCGCGAGCAGGTCGATCAGGCCGAAGAAGCTAAGCATATAAGCGAGCTTGTTCGGCGCGATTGCGATTCGCAGCAGGTACTCGACCGTGAAGACGATGACGGTGACCACTTCGGCGATCCAAAGAAAGTCGGAAAAGGGTTGGGGCAGGTTGGGCAGCGTCGCGACACCGATCGAGAGGGTCGAAAAGATGATCAGTCCGGCGAGCGTGTAGACGATGCTCTTCCCGAGGACGGGATGATTGCCGTCCAGCGCCGCCCTGATTTGCCGTCGCCAATCCATCGGAGAATCGCCTTGTTTGTCAGTTCGGTCGCCGCAGCCCGGCGCGATCCTGTCGCCGCGCGCTGCGCCGTTCAAGCCTTCAATTGAATCGGAAATAGGCAACCGGCCATCGGATTGGATTGCCGGTTCCCGGTGGGGGCGATTTGATACGAATGCGAGGGCTCGGATGAAGGCGATCGTAACGCGGCCGAGGCCATTGGTGAAATGAAGCGGGCCGCATTCCTGGCGCCTGCACGTTCAGCCAGAAACGGCCCGTGACGCCATGACGATTGAGAGTTCCGTACCCGGTCAGATCATCTGGGTCTCCCCCAACGGCAACGACGGCAACAGCGGGTCGATGGATTCGCCCCTGGCGTCGATCCAGCTCGCCATCGATCGCGCGACGCCCGGCACTGCGATCCTGCTCGCGCCGGGCGACTACACCGGCAACCTCGTCTTCGAGAAGATCCAGGGGACACCCGACAAGCCGATCTGGCTGGCGGCGGCCGATGGTCCCGGCACCGTGACCATCACCGCGGCGACCGACACGCAGTCGGTCATCACCATCCGCGGCGAGGACAATCTCATCATCCGCGATCTGACCACGGTCGGCGGATATGACGGCATCGAGATCAGCCAGAGCGGCACCGATTTCAGCGATCTCGTCAACAATGTCGTGGTGCAGGGGAACACCGTCATCGGGGCTGCCAATGACGGCATCAAGGTAGGTCAGGCATCCCACGTCGTCGTTGCCGGCAACGTCGTCGACGGCGCCGGGGATCAGGGGCTCGACCTTCTCGGTGTCACCGACGCCGTAGTGGATGGCAACGAGTTCAGGAACATCACCGGCAGTTCCGGGATGTTCGTCAAGGGCGGATCGAGCAACGTCCTTATCACCAACAACTACATCCACGATGTTTCCGGCGACGGGTTGTTGATCGGCGGCTGGTCCAACGCCGATGCGTTCCTGCCCGGCGCCGACTACGAAGCCCGCAACGTGACCGCCATCGGCAATGTCGTTGAGAACGCCGCCAAGCGTCCGCTGACGGTTCACGGCGCGCAGAATGTCGACATTCACGGAAACTATTTCGGGTCGGCCGATACGAACGAATATGTCGTGCTGATCGGGGCGGGGAGTCCCGAGCTCTCGCCGCCGCCGCCGTCGGAGAACGTATCCATCCACGACAACGTCTTCGATCGGGGCAATACATTCGCCGATATCGATCCCGACAGCGTCAATATCGGCATCTTCGATAATGCGACCGACGGCGTCGTTGTTGGCGACATACGTCCGTTCCCGCCGTCGCCGTCGCTCGGCGGCTTCGTCGATACGTTGCCGCAATCGCTGCTCGACCAGCCGATCTGGGCGACCAGCGCCCGCTCTACGCATAGCTTCACCGCCGGTTCGGGGAACCAGACGCTTACTGGCACCGACGGAAACGATTTCCTGAGCGGCGGCAGCGGCGACGACGTAACCATCGGCGGGGCGGGCGACGACGTTCACAGCATCGGCAGCTCGCGCGATGTCGCAGTCGAGAATCCGGGTGAGGGGATCGATACGGCGATCGTCTACGTCAAGAAATACGTGCTCGCCGATAACGTGGAGAACCTGACCGTCGCCTATCAGAGCGGCGGCACCTATTCCGGCAACGCGCTGAACAATATCCTTGTCGGTGGCGCTGGCGATGACCGCCTGACCGGCGGAGATGGCGATGACCTGTTCGTGGCCGCGCCCGGCGGCGGCAATGACCGGGTCACAGACTTCGGCGGCGGCGACCGGGTCGACCTCAGGGCTTTCTCGGATCTCCACGGCGTGGACGATGTTCTCGCCCGCGCGACCCAGGTCGGCGCGGATACCGTCATTGCTCTCGGCCAGGGCATGACGTTCACGCTCAATAACTTGACGGTTGGCGACCTAGCATCCGACGACTTCCTGTTTGCCGGGGTCCCGACCGAAGCCAATGCGCCGCCCACGGCCATCCAACTTTCCGCCAATTCCATCCCAGAAGGCAGCACGCCCGGGACCGTCATCGGCACGCTCTCCGGTTCGGACAGCGATCCCGGAGACCGGCTGACATATTGGCTGGTCGACAGCGCGGATGGAAGATTCGCGCTCGACGGCGACCGTTTGATCGTTATCGGCAATCTCGATTACGACACGGGTCAATCATATGACGTGACGGTGCGCGCGACGGATCTCGCCTACAACACCTACGATCAGGTTTTCACCGTCGAGGTCGCCGACGTCGCGCCCTCGCTGCCTGTCGATACCGACGATGCCGCGAACGCGATCGCCGAAGGCGCGGCCACCGGGACCACCGTGGGGCTGACGGTCTTTGCCGAGGACGTCGGCGGGGCGGTGACCTACGCGCTCAGCGACGATGCCGGCGGACGTTTTGTGATCGATCCCCTGACCGGCGTCGTAACCGTGGGCGATGGGTCCCTGATCGATTACGAAACGGCCACGAGTCACGACATCGTTGCGACCGCCACGGATGCCTCGGGCGTCGCCACCGACACCGTCTTCACCATCGCGGTCACCAATGTCGATGGCGTCGTGATCCACGGTACCGCCGGCGCCGATATCGTCGACCAGTTCCAGGCGCCTGCCGGCGAGCCGCTGCCGACGAGCGAAGCCGACACCATCATGGGCGCTGGCGGCAACGATAGCCTGAACGGTCTCGGCGGCGACGATCTGCTTTATGGCGGTCCCGGCGCCGACGCGCTGAATGGCGGCGCGGGCAACGACACCGCCAGCTATTCCACGGCGCATGCCGGCATCAAGGTCAGTCTGGCGACCGGAACCGGAACGGCGGGTGACGCCGCCGGGGACATTCTGTGGAACATCGAGAATCTCGTCGGATCCGGGTACGCCGACACGCTGGAAGGCGATGGCGGGGCCAACACGATTGCCGGCGGCGATGGCGTGGACACGATCAGCTACGAACATGCGGCAGCGGGGGTAACCGTGAGCCTGACGGTGAGCGGGCCCCAGGATACCGGCGGCGCGGGCGTCGATACGCTGTCCGGCTTCGAATACCTGACCGGCTCGGCGTTCGGCGACAGCCTGACCGGCCAGAAGGGCAGCAATATCCTGAACGGGCTCGGCGGCGACGACTGGCTCAATGGCGGCGCCGGCAATGACTTGCTGATCGGCGGTGACGGCAACGACACGCTGATGGGTGGGACTGGCGCCGATGCCTTCTACTTCGGCAAGCCATCGGCTGGCTTCGACACGATCGTTGATTTCGCGTCCGGCGTGGACACGCTGCGGATCGGTTCGGCGGGGTTCGGAGGCGACCTGTCGCCGGGCGGCGGTGTCAATCTGGTCGCCGTGGACGACAGCGCCTCCGCATCGTGGGCCGACGACCAGGGCTACTTCATTTTCGATCAGTCCGGAGACAACGCCGGTACGCTCTATTGGGACGCGACCGGCGGCGCCAGCGACGACGCGGTTGCTCTGTTGACCGTGCTCGGCTCGTCACTCGTTGCCGGCGATTTCACCGTGGTCTAGGCGGCCGGCACAATCCCCACCTGTTGTGACCGGTGCCCGGAAATGAGCGGCACGCGCAACGAACAGTCAGGTCCCGTTCAAAATGACTGCCGCGGTGGGTTCCGCGGGCAGGGTGGGACGACCGGCACCGCTCTTGCGATCATCGATCCCGTGCAGCGCGTCCAGGGTTCCGGTTGCCGCGAAGTGGCGATGCTGGTCCGAGAGACGCACTCCGGCGCAAAAGTTACGGCAACACGGCGCGAAAGACCATCTGCACGGCCGACGCACCCAGTGTGACGCTCGTATTCGCATATTACGACGGCACGACCGTGGTGCGGCTGACGCTTGCCGAAGCGAAGGCGCTGGACGCGTTGAAGCCCGGCGCCTGAGCCGGGGGCCTACGCGCGCGCGGCCGGCTTCGGATTGCGCGGCGCCAGCAGTGCATGGGGCGGCTTGCCGGCGGCGAGATCGCGGATCGCCTCATACTGGATGCAGTTCGGCGCCATCTCCATGATTTCGATGCGGTTGCCGTCCGGGTCCGCGATCCACATGCCGCGGTTGCGGTCGACGCCGCGGGTATCCTTGCGCGGCTGCATGAGCGGAATGCCGACCTCCTTGAGGTGGGCCTCGGCCACCGCGATGTCGTCCACCGTCAGGCAGAGGTGGTTGACGCCGGTCGTGTTGGGGCCGGGCGCAGGCTCGTCCGGAGCGCCCGGAAACAGCTCCAGGAAAAGCGTGTCGGAAAAGCGCAGGTAGACGATCCACGGCGTGCCGTCGTCCTCGTTGAGGCGAAGGAATTCCGGGAAGCCGAGCTTCTCGTAAAAGGCGAGGGAGGCGTCGAGGTTCCGGCACTTGAGGGCGATGTGGCCGAGCGTGTTGAAGGCGGACATTTGAGCGGTTTCCCGTGCGTTTTTGTTGATGCGGCTTAGAACCCGGCAGAACCGTCGGGCAGCAAAATCATAGCACGGATCGGCGGGATTACGCTTCGAAGAACACCGTCTCGTCGTCGCCCTGGAGGCGCACGTCGAAGACGTAGCGCGGCATGCCGTCGACGGTGCCGTCGCGTCGCGCGATCAGCGTGGCGCGGCGGTCTTCGGGAACCAGCGCGAGGATCGCGTCGCCGCTGTTGGCGGCTTCGCCGTCGAAATAGATGCGGGTGAACATGCGCCGCAACACGCCGCGGGCAAAGAAGCTGACATTGATATGCGGCGCCTGCGGCTTGCCGTCAGGGCCGGGCACCTGTCCCGGCTTCACGGTGCGGAAACCGTAGCGCCCGTCCTTGTCGGCCTCGCTGCGGCCGAAGCCCTTGAAGGTCGTGTTGGGCTTGGCGTCGGTCTGGCCGGCGTAACGGCCGGCGCCGTCGGCCTGCCACAACTCGAGGAAGCAATCGGGCACTGGATCGCCGGCGCCATCGAGGACGCGGCCTTCGATGCGGATCGGCTCGCCGACTGTGTCGGGGGTGACCAGATCGTCGCTGGCCAACGCCGTCAAACTGTACGCGGTCGGGGTGAGGGCGTAGGCGAAGAACGGGCCGACCGTTTGCGAAGGGGTGATGCCGTGGTCAGCCATGATGCGGATCCTCGAACGGGGTGGCGCTGTGACCGCGCAGCACGAAGTCGAAGCGATAGCCGAGCGCCCATTCGGGCACGGTGGTTTCGAGGTCGAACGTCGCGATCATGCGCTGCAATGCCTTTGGATCGGTCACGGAATTGGCGATCGCGTCGAGCGGGATCAGCGGATCGCCCGGGAAATACATCTGTGTCACCAGCCGGGTCAGGAAGCTCGGTCCGAACAGGGAGAAGTGGATGTGGTTCGGCCGCCAGGCGTTGTGGTGGTTCCTCCACGGGTAGGCGCCGGGCTTCACCGTGGTGAAGCTGTAGTGGCCCTTGGCGTCGGTAACGCAGCGGCCGGCGCCGGAGAAATTCGGATCGAGCGGCGCGGCGTGCTGGTCGACGACGTGGATGTAGCGTCCGGCGGCGTTGGCCTGCCAGATCTCGATCAGGGTGTTGGGTATCGGCCGGCCGTCCTCGTCCATAACGGTGCCGGAGACGATGATGCGTTCGCCGAGCGGTTCGCCGGCGTGTTGCTTTGTCAGGTCAGAATCGTGATCGAGAACGGCCTCGTGTCCGTAGATCGGCCCGGTCAGCTCGGACATGGTGTGCGGCAGGATGACCAGCGGCCGCTTGGGCGAGCGCAGCACGGTCGAGGTGTAGGCGGCGTGCAGGTATTTCGGATGCGCCGCGAGGCTCTCCAATGGGTAAGTGGTCATCTCTCCTCCCGCGTTGTCCTTCAGGCGCATGTTCGGTCAGGCTAAGGATCGGCTTGCGACCGTCTCATTGATCTCGGTCAAACATGCGCGTAAGCGCCGCTGGCTCATGCGTCGCCGCCGTGGGCCCGTCCGGTGCGCGCGTACAGGTCGCGCAGGACTCCGAGTTCCTCCTCGGTCGGCGGCGTTGTCTCGCCGGCGTTCGCGGCGAATTTCAGCGGCCACCCGCACTGCGCCTGCACCGCCTCGCGGGTGACGCCGGGGTGCAGCGACACGACCGTGAGCTCCCGCGTGGCGGGATCCGGCTCCATGACGCAGAGGTCGGTGGCGACTTTTGTCGGCCCCTTGGTCGTCAAGCCCAGCTTCTTGCGGCTGTCCGGTCCGTTCCCGTGGCCGAGCGAGGTGATGAAATCGAGCTTGCCGACGAAGGCGCGCGGCGACATCGCCATGGTGATGAAGATCTCGCCGCAGTTCGCGGCGATCTCCGGGGCGCCGCCGCCCCCCGGCAGGCGAACCTTCGGCTTGTCATAGGCGCCGACCACGGTGGTGTTCAGATTGGCGAAGCGGTCGATCTGCGCACCGCCCAGGAAGCCGACCGTGATGCGCCCGCCCTGCAGCCAGTAGCGAAACATTTCGGGCACGGAGACGGTGGTTAGTGCCGTGTCGCAAAGTTCGCCGTCGCCGATCGACAGCGGCAGGATGTCGGGCTTGGTGTCGATGGTGCCCAACTCGTAGATCAGCGTGATCTTCGGCGCGTGGGTCAGGCGTGCCAGGTTGCAGGCGGCCGAGGGCGCGCCAATGCCGACGAAGCAGACGTCGTCGTTGCGGAGCGCCCGCGCGGCCGCCACGGTCATGATCTCGGTTCGCGTGTACGCGGCGGTCATGCGGCAAGCCCCTGCCACCGGCGCCCTTCTCCCCCCTTGCGGGGGAGAATAGCGCAGCCCGATTTCCGCAAGGCGGAAATCGCTGGCGCAGCTAAGAGGGGGGTGCTGGAAGGACGGTGCCTCACACCCCCCTCTAGCTGCGCTAACGTCTCGCTTCGCGCGCCGTAAGCTTCGCTGTCTCCCCCGCAAGGGGAGAGAGGAACTGGAGACCGCAGCAGCGCATGGACGATCATGCCGCCCTCCGTGCGTACCTTCGAAAGGCGTCGGGGTTCTTGGCGAGTACGTTCTCGCGCATCCACGACAGGTACGTTTCGCGGTCGCGCGCGATCGCGTCCCACTTCTTGTAGAAGGCGTTGGCGCGCTTGTAATAGCCGTGCGCGTAGGACGGATAGGCGCCGCCCGGTACTTCGGCAATCGCCGTCACCGTCCAGTGGGGCAGGATCACCGAGTTGGTGCTTGGCGCCGCCAGGTCGTCGACGATCTCCTCGACCGTCACGATCGATCGTTTCGACGCCAGCACCACCTGCTTCTGCACGCCGACGATCCCTTCCAGCAGCACGTTGCCGGCGCGGTCGGCGCGCAGCGCATGGATCACGCCGACGTCCGGACGGATCGCCGGCACGGTCGCCAACTCTTCGCCGGTATAGGGGCAGGTGACCGAGCGGATGTTCGGATTGACCGCCGGCAGGCCGACGCCCTGGTAGCCGCGGAAGACGGCGAAGGGCAGGTTGGCGGCGCCCGCGTCGAAAGCGTTGGCCATCGCCGCGTGAGAATGCTCCTCGATGGCCAGCGGTTTCGGCCAGCCGTTCTCGATGGCATCGCGCATCCGGTGCAGCGAGCCGACGCCCGGATTGCCGCCCCAGGAGAAGATCAGCTTGTCGGCGACGCCCATGCCGATCATCTGGTCGTAGATCAGGTCCGGCGTCATGCGGACGAGGGTCAGCCCGGTGCGACCCTGGCGGATGACCTCGTGGCCGGCGGCGAAGGGGATCAGGTGGGTGAAGCCCTCCATGGCGACCGTGTCGCCGTCCTTGAGGTGGGCGGCGACGGCATCGTGAAGGGAGAGGAACGTGGCCACTACGCGGCACTCCATTTCGTCATTTCAACTCGTCTCCGAGCACATCGCGCGTCCAGCGCATGGCGGCGTTGCCGGCAGGAATGCCGGCATAGACCGCCGCCTGCAGGATCAGCGCGCGCAGTTCCTCGATGGTCACGCCGTTGGCGAGGGCGGGGCGAACGTGCAGCTTGAACTCTTCCTCGCGGTGGAGCGCGATCATCATGGTGAGCGTCAGCATCGAGCGTGTCTTGCGGGGCAGCGTCGGGTCGCCCCAGATGTCGCCCCAGGCCACGCGGGTAATGAAATCCTGCCACGGCATTCCGAAGGCGCCGGCATTGGCGAGCGAGCGGTCGACATGAGCGGCGCCCAGCACCTCCCGGCGGATGGTGAGGCCCTTCGCGAACGCGGCGCTGGGCGCATCCGACGCGTGCCGGTCGAGGAAGGCCGCCATATGCACAGCGGCAGCGACCGGCTGCTCGACGGCGATCATGTGGGCGCAATCGGATAGCACCACCATCTCGGCGCCGGCGATGCGCGAACGCATGTCCTCGGCCATCGGCGGTGGCGCCACAGGATCGTCGGCGCCGGCGACGATCAGCGTCGGTGCCGAAATCGCCTTGATCGTCTCGCGGAGGTCCATGGTTCCGATCGCCTCGGCGCAGCGGGCATAACCATTGCGGTCCGACAGCAGGAACTGCTCGCGCGTGCGGGCAACGGCGGCCGGCTCGCGTTTCTGGAAGCCGGGGGTGAACCAGCGCGGGACGATGCTGTCGACGACGGATTCCATTCCTTCGGCGCGCACGGTGGCAGCGCGCTTCTGCCAAAACTCCGGTGGCGGCAGATGCGGCGAGGTCGCCATCAGCACCAGGCTCGCGGTTCGCTTCGGGTAGGCAGCGGCAAACGCCTGCGCCACCATGCCGCCGAGCGACAGGCCGGCGATGTGCGCGCTGGCGATGTCGAGGGCGTCGAGCAGTCCGGCGAGGTCGGCGGCGAGGCCGGAGATGGTGGTGGCCTTGTCGCGCGCCCCTGAGCGGCCGTGGCCCTGGGTGTCGTAGCGTAAGACGCGGAAGCGGTCGGCAAGGGCTGGCACGATGGCGTCCCACATCGCCGTCGTTGACCCCAGCGAGTTTGAGAAGACAACGACGGGTGCGCCGCGCGGTCCGGCGCTCTCGTGGAAGGTGTCGACGCCGTTGACGTTCACGGTGGGCATCTCAGAGTTTCCTCAGCGTGCGTTTCACCGCTTGCGCTTCTTTCACCGATGCATCGGCCATGGCGGCGGCCGCCGCGATCGACGGCTTCAGGTCGAACGCGGCGTCGAGGATCGGCTTGGCGACGCCGTCCGCGGCCAGCACCTCGCGCAGCGGCTGGCCGGTGTCGCGCACCATGTCGGCGGCCTTGGTCACGATCTGTTGCGCTGCCGTGCGCCCTTTCTTGGCAGCGATTGCCGAAGCAGCGGCGTCGGCAAAGACCAGGCCGCGGGTCAGGTCGAGATTGGTGCGCATGCGCTTGCCATCGACGACCAGTCCCTCGGCCAGCCGCCGCGCTTCGCGCAATGCGCCCGAGGCGAGGCCGAAAAGCTGGGGGAGGGCATGCCACTCCGCCTGCCACAAGCCTGCCGGACGCTGCTGGCCGGATGCGGCAGCATTGAGCAGGGTGACGACAAGGCCCGGCGCGGCGGCGTGTGCGGCGAGGATTACCGACGACGAAACCGGATTGCGCTTGTGCGGCATCGCCGACGAGCCGCCGCGGCCGGCCATGTGGGGCTCGCTCACCTCACCAACTTCGGTCGCCGACAGAAACACCACATCGGTCGCCAAGCGGGCCAGCGAAGCGATCACCGTCGCCAGCCACGTCCCGACCGCGACCATGCGGCCGCGATTGGTATGCCAGCCGACCGGGGCGCAGCCGAGGCCGAGTTCGCGGGCGAAGCGCGGGCCAACCCGCGCCGCGTCCTCGCCGAGGCCGCTCAGGGTTCCAACCGGGCCGCCGAGCGAGGCGACCAACGCCTTGTCGCGGAGCGCCGGCAGGTCGGCGGCGGTCTCCGCGATGCCGCTAAGCCAGGTGCCGGCGACGGCGCCGAAGGTCATGGGCGCGGCATGCTGTCCGTACGTGCGGCCGACGCAGACCGTGCGTCGGTGCTTCCGTGCCATCGCGCCCAAGCCGTCGACGATCGCGGTCAGGTCGGCGGCGACCAGTCCGAAGGCGTCCGCCATTTGCAGGACCAGCGCCGTGTCGACGATGTCCTGGCTGGTGGCGCCCTTGTGGACATGGGCGCGCAGCGTCTCCGGCAGCTTCGCCTCGATCGCCTTGACGAAGGGAATCGCCACCACGCCCGCGTTGGCGGTCTTCTCGCCGAGCGCGGTGAGGTTGAGGTCGTCGGCAGCGATGCGGGAGAGGGTGGTGGCCAGTCGCTTGGGCGCCAGGCCGTACGCCGCTTCGGCGCGGGCGAGCGCCACCTCGGCCGCCAGCATGGCTGCGATCCGGCTGCGGTCCGAGAATACCGCGCGCATGGCGTCGCTTGCGAACAGCGTGCCGGTCAGGTCAGAATCGAGGGCGGAGAAAGTCATCGCGCCCGGCCTTCGCTCCGTCGCGCAATTTTCACCCTTGACCTCCCCGGATCATCGTTCGATTATCGAACAGTTGTTCGATTATCGATCATATTCCGCGAGGCTCCGCGCAGTGTCAACGCCGCAACGGCAGAGATCAACCGGCAAAGCGAACCCGCCGTTACCGGCCGCGCCGGATGGCGACAAGGAATTCATGGCGACGCTCGCCAAGGGCCTTGCCGTCCTCGGCGCTTTCGGCGAGCAACGGCCGGCGATGACCCTGTCGGAGGCCGCGGCGACGAGCGGTCTCAGCCGGGCCGCGGCGCGGCGCGTGCTGCGCACGCTCGCCGGCCTCGGCTACGTTACTCAGGACGGACGCGATTTCTCGCTGGCGCCGCGCATCCTCGAACTCGGGTTCGCCTATCTGTCGACGCAGACGTGGATCGACCGCGCCGAGCCGTTGATGAAGGAGCTCAGCCATTCGCTCCGCGAATCGTGCTCGGCGGCGATCCTTCAGGGCGCCGAGATCGTGTATGTCGCGCGCATGCCGGCGCCGCACCGCCTGATGTCGACCACCATCGCGGTCGGCACGCGCCTGCCGGCCTTCCACACGTCGCTCGGCCGCGTCCAGTTAGGATACCTCGGCGATACCGAGCTGCGCGCGCTGATGGCGCAGGCGCCGATGACGCGCCACACGCCGCGCACCATCGTCGATCCGGAGCAACTGGTCGCCCGCATTCGCGGCGATCATGCGCAGGGCTATTCGATCGTCGACGAGGAACTGGAGAAGGGGCTCCGCTCGATCGCCGTGCCGGTGGTCACCCGCGCCGGTGCCGTCGCCGGCGCCATCAATCTGTCCGCCCATGCCGGCCGCACGACCACCGCCGACCTGCGCAACCGCTTCCTGCCGCGGCTTGCCGAGGTCGCTGCCACCATCTCGCGGACACTGGCCTGAGGCCTGGCCTGAATCGCGTATCATCGGCGCGGGGACGGGCCCGCCCAACTCACCGAAGCGGGGACACGGTTGTTCGAGCAGGTTTACGATCTCGCCATCGTCGGCGGCGGCCTGACCGGTACGGCGATCGCTCGCGACGCCGCCGGGCGCGGCCTGTCGGTGTTCCTGTGCGAGCGCGGCGATCTTGGCGGGAGCGCGTCCTCGGCGACTGACCGGCTGATCCACGGCGGCTTGCACCATGTCGGCCGCCTCGAATGGGCGCCGCTGCGTACCGCGCTGGTCGAGCGGGAGATCCTGCTGCGCGCCGCCCCGCATTTGGTACGCCCGGTCCGCTTCACCCTGCCGCATCATGACGGGCAGTGGCCGCGCTGGGCCATCGGCCTTGGCCTGATGGCCCACGACCGGCTTGCCCGGCGATCCCTGCCGCCCGCCCGGCGGCTCGATCTGCACGGGCGGGATGCCGACCAGATGCTGCGTCCGCTGTTCGGCCACGGCTTCGCGTTTTGCGACTGCGTCGCCGACAATTCCCGGCTGGTCGTCGCCAATGCCATGGATGCCCGCCAGCGCGGCGCGAGCATCAACCCACGGCTGGCCTGCGTCGTCGCCGAGCGTGAGCGCCAGCATTGGCGCCTGTCGCTGGAGTCGGAGGCCGACGGGGAATGGACGGTCGTTTTTGCCAGGATTCTGGTCAATGCCACCGGCGCGGACTCCGGCGGCGTGCTCGATCACGTCATTCACACCAACCGGCGCACCTTTACGCGGCTGACCCGGCACAGCCAGATCGTTGTCCGCCGGCCCCATGACGGGAAAACGGCCTACGCGCTGCCCAATGCCGACGGCCGCATGGTTCATGCGGTTCCGCACGAGCCGGGTTTCATGCTGATCGGTTCGGCGCGCAACCGGCGAGCCGAGGAACCAGTCGCCGGCGACGTGCAGCCGCGTGACGTCGCCTATCTGATCGACGCCGCCAACCAGTACTTCCACGAGCCGATCGAGCGGGACGATATCGTCCAGAAGCTAGCCTGCTTGACGGCCATGCCCGCCGACGTCTCCTCGAACGATGGCGACCATGCCGTCATCGTCGACACGCTGACGGCATCGGCGCCGCTTCTTTCAGTGTTCGGCGGGGCTCTGACAACCCATCGCCTGATCGCCGAGGAGCTCGTCGACCGGCTCGCCCGTTTCCGCAAGGTTGGGCCGCCGTGGACGGCGGATGCGGCGCTGCCGGGCGGCAACTTCCCGCCCGATGTCGGCGCATCGCATCTTTGCCTGGCGCTGCGCGCCGCCTATCCGTTCCTGAGCGAGGATCACGCCCATCGGCTGGTCATGACTTATGGCACCCGTGCGCCGGCCGTGCTGACCGGGGCGCGAAGCCTTGAGGATCTCGGCCAGTGTTTCGGCGTCGATCTGACGGCGGCAGAAGTGACCTTCCTGCGCGGTGAGGAATGGGCGATGACGGCCGAGGATGTCCTGTGGCGGCGGACGCGCCTCGGCCTGCGCTTCACGCAGGGGCAGGCCGATGCGCTCGCGGACTGGATGGGGCAGACCGCCGCGGCAGGGGCGTGAAGCTCGCCTTTTCGTCGCCGGAATCCCGTGTTAGGAACCGCGCCCAAGTCGCTCTTTGATCATGGAATCGATGATTTCGAGACTGTTTCCCACCGCGGCCGGCCTGTTCGGCGCTCTGGCGCTGATGGTGGCGGCCGCTCCGGCGGTCGCCCAGGGTCTGCAACCGCTCCAGCCGTTTCAGCCCTTTCAACCCGACCAGACCCTGCAACCGCTTCAGCCGGACCAGCCATTGCAGCCCGGCCAGCAGCAGGCACCGGCCGACAATGGCACCGTTTCACAGTCGCCGCCGCCGCCGACGGATCGCATCACCAATCCGGTCGCGGTCTTCGCCGGTCTCGACAAGATCACCGGCCGCATCATCTCCTTCGACGTCTATGTCGACGAGACGGTGCAATTCGGCGCGCTCCAGGTGACGCCGCGCGTCTGCTATTCGCGGCCGCTCACCGAGGAGCCGCAAACCGACGCTTTCGTCGAGGTCGACGAGATCACGCTTGCCCGCAAGATCCAGCGCATCTTCACCGGCTGGATGTTCGCGGCGAGCCCCGGTCTGCATGCGGTCGACAACGCCGTCTATGATGTCTGGCTGACCGACTGCAAGATGACGTCCGAGGTCCCGCCACCGGCCAAGCGGTAGAAATCGGCCTTTCGCGCGATCGCGGCATCGAGCAGTTGCTGGTAGTGCCGGCGATCGATGTCGATCGCGCCGAATTGCCTGAGATGCTGGGTGGTGAACTGGGCGTCGAGCAACGTGAAGCCGCCGACCTTCAGCCGCGCGACCAGATGGACGAGGGCGACCTTCGAGGCGTCGCTCTCCCGCGAGAACATGCTTTCCCCGAAGAAGGCGCCGCCGAGGCTGACGCCGTAGAGGCCGCCGACCAGCTTTCCGCCGCGCCAGGTTTCGATGGTGTGGCAGGCGCCGATGTCGAACAGCTCGCCATAGAGCCGGCGGATGCGCTGGTTGATCCAGGTCTTCGGCCGCGCCGGGGTGGCGTCGGCGCAGCCGGCGATGACCGCCTCGAAATCGTTGTCGACGAGAACCTCGAACTGGCCTGAGGCGACCG
Organism: uncultured Alphaproteobacteria bacterium; assembly: GCA_963781775.1. Classification (GTDB taxonomy): domain Bacteria; phylum Pseudomonadota; class Alphaproteobacteria; order Rhizobiales; family Kaistiaceae; genus CAVSRC01. Next base: position 35,902 of record CAWAHE010000010.1, read on the forward strand.
TGCGCGCCAGCCGGCGGGGCAGGTGGAACGTGTCGAGGGGAATGATGCCGCGCGATTCCGGCTCGATCCAGTAGAGGCCGGGATCGTCGGCGGATTCGGCCATGGGAAAGATGCCCACGGCGTAAGCCTTGAGCAGCACCTGGGGCGTGATCTCGAGCAGGATGTCGTCACGCGAGGCCATGGCCCCAATCTAGGCGCCCGCCAGGTGTTTCTCCAGCCAGTGGATGTCGTAATTTCCAGAGGCGATGTCGGGGTCGTGAACGAGTTCGCGGAACAGCGGGATCGTTGTCTTGATGCCGTCGACGACGAATTCGTCGAGGGCGCGGTTGAGCCGCATCATGCACTCCTGGCGGGTGCGGCCATGGACGATCAGCTTGCCGATCAGGCTGTCGTAGAACGGCGGGATCACGTAGCCCTGATAGACGCCGGAATCGACCCGCACGCCGAGCCCGCCCGGCGGATGGTAGTAGCTGATCTTGCCCGGCGAGGCGGCGAAGGTCTTCGGGTCCTCGGCGTTAATCCGGCACTCGATGGCGTGGCCGTCCATGTGGACGTCTTCCTGCGTGAATGACAGGCCGAACCCGGCGGCGACGCGGATCTGCTCGTTGACGAGGTCGATGCCGGTCACCGCTTCCGTTACGGGATGTTCGACCTGCAGTCGCGTATTCATCTCGATGAAGTAGAACTCGCCGTTCTCGTAGAGAAATTCGATTGTCCCGGCGCCGGAATAGCCGAGCGAGGCGATGGCGTTGGCGACGATGCCGCCAATGCGGGCGCGTTGCTCGGCGTTGATGACGGGGGAGGGCGATTCCTCCAGCACCTTCTGGTGGCGCCGCTGCAGCGAGCAGTCGCGCTCGCCCAGATGAACGGCGCCGCCCTTGCCGTCGCCCATCACCTGCACCTCGATGTGGCGCGGATGGGCCAGATACTTCTCGATGTAGACGGCGTCGTCGCCGAACGCGGCGCGTGCCTCCGAGCGGGCGTTGGAGAGCGCGTTGGAGAGTTCGTCGGCGCTCGTGGCCACCTTCATGCCGCGTCCGCCGCCGCCGGCCGATGCCTTGATCAGCACGGGGTAGCCGATCTCGGCGGCGACCTTGCGCGCCGTCGCGTCGTCGCTGACGGCACCCTCCGAACCCGGAACCACGGGAATCCCAAGACTGGCGGCGGTGCGCTTCGCCTCGATCTTGTCGCCCATGACGCGGATGTGGTCGGCGCTCGGACCGATGAAGGCGATGTTGTGCGCCTCAAGGATTTCGGCGAAGCGGGCGTTCTCGGACAGGAAGCCGTAGCCGGGATGCACGGCTTCGGCGCCGGTGATCTCGCAGGCGGCGAGCAATTGCGGAATGTTGAGATAGGAATCGCGCGCCGCCGGCGGACCGATGCACACGCTTTCGTCAGCAAGGCGGACATGCATGGCGTTGGCGTCGGCGGTGGAATGCACCGCGACGGTGGCGATACCGAGCTCCTTGCAGGCGCGCAGCACCCGGAGGGCGATCTCGCCGCGATTGGCAATCAGGATCTTGTTGAAGAGGTGCGGCGCGCCGGTCATTCGATGATCATCAAGGGCTCGCCATACTCGACGGGCTGAGCGTCCTCGACCAGGATCTCCTTCACCGTGCCGGCGCGCGGCGCGGGAATCTGGTTCATGGTCTTCATCGCCTCGATGATCATCACCGTCTGGCCTTCGCTGACGCGATCGCCGACGTCGACATAGGGGCGGGCGCCGGGCTCGGGCGCCAGGAACGCCGTGCCGACCATGGGCGAGGCGACCGTGCCGGCGCGCGGGCCGGCCTCACCGGCGCGTTCTTCCGTCTTGGACGGTGCCGCGGCTGGCGCAGGCGCGGCCGGCGCCGGCTGGGCGAACACGGCGCCGCCGCGCGCCACGCGCACGCGGGTATTGTCGCGCTCGACCTCGATCTCCGTCAGTCCGGTCTCGGTCAGCAGGTCGGCCAGTTGGCGGATCAAGTCCTGGTCGACGATCGACTTCTTCTCTGCCATCAGCCGCTCTTCCGGGTCCTGGTGGTTGCCTTCGCGCCAGCGACGAGCGGCTGCAGCGCCTCGAGGGCGAGCACGTAGCCGTGGGGGCCGAGGCCGCAGATCGTTCCGACGGCGACCGGCGACACAAAGGAATGATGCCGGAAGCGCTCGCGGGCAAAGATGTTGGAGATGTGGACCTCGATCACCGGCAGGCCGACGCCGCGGATGGCGTCCTGGATGGCCACCGAGGTGTGGGAGTAGGCGCCGGGATTGATGACGATGCCGCGGGCGGCCTTCATCGCCTCCTGAATCCAGTCGACCAGCTCGCCCTCGCTGTTGGACTGGCGGAAATCGACCTTGAGGCCCAGGCGTTTGCCCGCGGCCGCGCAATCGCGCTCGATGTCGGCAAGTGTCGTCGACCCATAGATACCCGGCTCGCGGGTGCCGAGCAGGTTGAGATTGGGGCCGTTGAGGACGAAGACCGGGACCGCCATCAGAGGGTGTTTCCGCCATGGCGGCGGCTACACGGCCGCCCGCCTGAAAGTGGCGCCGGTTATAGGGGGTTGCCGGGCCGAGGAAAAGCCCCGCCGGCTAGCCGTCTAGCAGCTTGCCGTGTCGCAATTGCCGGCCGCTTCGACCTTGGATTTCAGCGCGTCGTAGCCGACCGCGCCGACCACGACCTCCTTGCGCGTCACGTAGCTTGGTGTCCCGGTCAGGTTGAGCTTGCCGGCGAGATCGTACAATTCGGCGATCGTCGCCTTCACTTCGTCGGAGTCGAGCTTGGCCTTCAGGGCCTCCGGGTCGAGGCCGAGATCGGCGGCAACAGCCAGCGCGCGGTCGCCGTTCACCTGCCCGGGTTCGTCAAGCAATGCATCGTGGAAGTCGCCGTATTTCGCCGGCGCCGTCAGCTTGACGGCGACCGCGACGCGGGCCGCTTCGACCGAACCGTCGCCAAGGACTGGAAACTCCTTGAGCACAACCCGCAACTCGGGGTCGTCCGCCATCAACTTCTTCATGTCGGCGTTGGCGCGGCGGCAATAGGTGCAATTGTAGTCGAAGAACTCGACCAGCGTTCTGGTGCCCTGAGGATTGCCAAGCACGACCTCGCGCTTGGAATCGAAGATCAGGTCGGACGAGTCGCTGATGACCTTGGCCTGGGCGACCTGTTCGGCCGCATCCTGCTTGCGCTGAAGCTCGTTGATGGCGTCGCGGATGATCTCGGGATTGGCGATGAGATAATTGCGAATGATGCCTTCGACCTCGCTGCGCTGGTCGTCGCTGAACTCGGCCATCTTGATGACTTCGGGGCCGATCGGCGTCGCGTTGGACTCGGCGCCGGCCATGTCCGCCGGGGCGGCGGGGCCGCGGTCGTTGACGCCGACTGCGTAGCCGATCCCGCCGACGGCGATCGCGGCCGCGACGGCGACAACGGCGGTGATGCTGTGGTTCATGGTCGACTCCGAGGTCTCCGGGAACCCGATATGGCGCGGATTCCGTAAATTATTTCTGCGGTTTATAGGACACGATGTCGTCGGCGCGAAGCCAGGCCGGTGTGCCGGTCTTCAATTTTGCTTGAGCGCGCGTCGCCTGGATCTTGGCCTCCTTGGTATTTCCCTCGACGAAGAGGCCCTGCGCGGTGGCGAGCTGCGCCATCGGGATGTTGTCCTGCATGGCATATGCGCGGGCCAGCGCGTGATAGCCGCCGGGCAGGTCGGGATAGGTGGCAACCGCGGCGGAAAGCAGCTTGACCGCCTGATCGGCGTTGCTGCGACCGCCGACCGCGACCAGCGCCTGACCGAGCAGCACCTTGATCAGATTGGCGGAGGGGGCGAGAGCCACGGCCTTGCGCAGGGGCTCGATGGCGGCCTGCGGCTTTCCGGTCTCCAGCAGGATCTGTCCCTTGAGTTCCCAGAAATACGGATCGTTGGGAATCGCGCGGATAAGGCCTTCCGTCTGCGCCAGCGCGTCGCTGGCCCGCGCGTTGCGATAGGTCGCGATGGCGCGGGCGTAGCGTGCCGCGACACTGTTGTCGCTGATCGGATAGATACGCATCACCTGCAACACCGGGAGCGTGAAACCGGCGAGTTTGGCGCGCACCAGATCGTGGCGCTGCTGAAGGGCCGGCGGATCGGTGCGGCTGAGGTAAGGGCTGCTCTTGACGAGGCTTTCCAGAGTGGCGATGCGCTCGCGCGGCAGGGGATGGCTTTGCAGGTAGGGATTGGCCTGCGAGGCGTTGATCAGGTTGTCATTGGCCAGGCGCTCAAGCACGGCGAGGAAACCGCCGGGCGACTGCTGGGTCTTGTTGAGATAGTCCATCGCCGCGCGGTCGGCGGACGCCTCCACCTCGCGTTGGTAGCGCAGCAGGCTCCGCTGCGCGATGTTGGCGCCGCCCGAGATCACGCCGGCGCCCGCGCCGGACGCCTGCGACGAACCGGCGGCCGCGCCACCGGCGGCCAATCCCACGCCGACCAACGTGCTCAGCAGGAGCGCCGCTTTCGTATCGGCGATGACCTGTTTCATCCGCGCGATGTCGTCGTGGGCGATGTGGCCGGTTTCGTGGGCAAGCACCCCGATCAGCTCGTTCGGCGTCTTCGAGGCGATGATGGTGCCGGTATTGATGAACAGCCGGTGGCCCGGCGCGACAAAGGCATTGAAAGTCTGGCTGTCGACCAGCTGGATCGCGGGCATCTGCTGGCGCGCCGCCTTGATGATCGGCCGCAGGTAGTCGGCGATCAATGCCTCGGTCTCGGCGTCGCGTACCGTGGAGATTCGATCATCCGCGAAGGCGGCCGGGCCAGGGCAGCGTGAGCGACAGCGCCAAGGCGCCGGCGATCAGCCGGGCCGGCACTTTCCAAGGCGTTCTCTGCCTGCTAGGGACCGCCAATTGCTGCATCGTCCGTGCGGGCCTCCATGCCGGCTTGTTTTTCGCCCGATCCGTGCAACGTAGGAACCCCCCGCGGGCGGGTCAACGCGACCCGTGGCGACGGGCTGGAAATCGCCGGGAAATTGGGCGAGAGCAAGACTTTGGCGACATTCCGCGACGAGGCATCGCCGTGAGCAAACGGCCGAAAGCCTCCCGCCGCAGCGAAATCCGGCCGTTCATTGTCATGGACGTGATGCGCGCCGCCGCCGACCGTGAGCATGCCGGCGAACGGGTGGTTCATATGGAGGTCGGGCAGCCGGGTGCGCGGGCGCCGGAAAAAGTATTGGCTGCGGTGCGCGCCGCCGTCGCCGAAGGGTACTTCGGCTACTCCGAGGCCTTGGGACAAAGACCGCTGCGCGCCCGCATCGCGCGCCACTATGCCGAACAGTACGGCGTCGCGGTTCCGGCGGAGCGGGTGGTCGTCACGACCGGCTCTTCGGCGAGCTTCAACCTCGCTTTTCTCGGCGCGTTCGATGTCGGCGACCGCGTGGCGATCGCAGCGCCCGGCTATCCCGCCTACAAGAACCTGCTTGGCGCATTTGGCCTGATCGCGGTCGAGATCGAGACTGACGCGGCGACCCGCCACGTGCTGACGCCGGAGATGCTCGAAAAGGCGCATGCCGAGGCGCCGCTCGCCGGCGTTCTGGTCGCAAGCCCCGCCAATCCGAGCGGCACCATGATGACGCCGCTGGCGCTCGGAAACCTGATCGCGGCGGCCGAGGCGCTCGACATCCAGTTCATCTCCGACGAGATCTACCATCGCCTCGTCTACGAGGGCACCGCCGAGACGGCGTTGGCCTTCTCGCAGAACGCCATCGTCATCAACTCGTTCTCGAAATACTACTGCATGACCGGCTGGCGGATCGGCTGGATGGTGCTGCCTGAGCCGCTTCTGCGCCCGGTCGAGCGTCTTGCGCAGAACCTCTATATCTCGGCCCCGGACATCTCGCAGCGCGCGGCCATCGCCGCGTTCGAGGCGAGTGACGAGCTCGACCGCATCCGCGACGGCTATGCCGCCAATCGCCGGCTTCTGCTCGACCGGTTGCCGAAGATCGGTTTCGACGAATACCTGCCCGTCGATGGCGCCTTCTATGTTTATGCCTCGGTCCGCCGCTTTTCGAACGATTCGGTCGAGTTCACGCGACGGATGCTCGCCGAAGCCGGGGTTGCGGCGACGCCCGGACCGGATTTCGATAGGGTGCGTGGTCACGGCTTCATGCGCTTCTCGTTCGCCGGCACCGGGGCCGACATGGCGGAGGGCATGGACCGGCTGGCCGCGTGGCTCAAATAGCCATTTGAGTCCAGTCGTTTACGCCGGCGTCTTGCCGGATTGATTCAAGAGGCATCGAACATGAACTCCATCATGGTCCGGGCATTCGCCGCGCTCGAAGCGCATCGCGGAGCGATCGCTGCGACGCCAATGCGCCAGCGCTTCGCCGACGACCCCGCGCGCTTCTCGAAATTCTCCATCTCCTTCGGCGACTTCCTGCTCGATTATTCGAAGAATCTCATCGACGCCGAGGTGATGACGCGGCTGGTCGCGCTTGCCGAAGGCGCCGAGGTCGAAAAACGCCGCGCTGCCATGTTCGCCGGCGACCCGATCAACGTCACCGAGAACCGTCCGGTGCTGCACGTTGCGCTGCGCGCTGCGCCCGACGCGGTCTATCGGGCGGCGGGCGGCGAAAACGTCGAGCCGGAGGTTCAGGCGGTGCTTGGCCGCATGTCGGACTTCGCCGACGGCGTGCGCTCCGGCGGGATCGCCGGGGCGAGAGGGAAGTTCACCGATGTCGTCAATATCGGCATCGGCGGCTCCGATCTCGGGCCGGCCATGGCGACGCTGGCGCTTTCCGCGTTTCACGACGGGCCACGCCTGCATTTCGTCTCCAATGTCGATGGCGCCGACATGCGCGATACGCTTGCCGGCCTAGACCCCGGCCGCACGCTGTTTCTGGTGGCGTCGAAGACATTCACCACCGTCGAGACCATGACCAATGCCGCTACGGCGCGGAAATGGATCGTTGACGGCGTTGGCGAGGAGCATGTCGGCGCGCATTTTGCCGCGATTTCCACCGCGCTTCCGAAGGTCGCCGCGTTCGGTATTTCCGAGGAACGCACTTTCGGCTTCTGGGATTGGGTCGGCGGCCGCTATTCGGTGTGGTCGGCGATCGGCCTGTCGCTGATGATCGCGATCGGGCCTGCCAACTTCCGTGCCTTCCTCGCCGGTGGGCGGGCGATGGACGACCACTTCCGCACGGCGCCGCTTGCCCAGAACATGCCGGTGATCCTTGGCCTCATCGGCATCTGGTACCGCAACATCATGGGCTTCCCGATGTACGCCGTGCTGCCCTACGACAACCGCCTGAAGCGCTTGCCGGCCTATCTCCAGCAACTCGACATGGAATCGAATGGCAAGCGGGTTCACCTGCACGGCGCGCCAGTTCTGGGCGCCACCGGGCCGATCGTGTTCGGCGAGCCGGGCACCAACGGCCAGCACGCCTTCTACCAGTTGCTCCATCAGGGCACCGACGTGGTGCCGTGCGATTTCCTCGTCGCGGCGCATTCGGACGTAGAGGAGGGGGTGCACCAGCCGCTGCTGCTCGCCAATTGCCTGGCGCAGAGCGAGGCGCTCATGCGCGGCAAGACGCTGGCCGAAGCCAAGGCCGAACTGGTCGCCTCCGGCATGTCGGCGCGCGACGTCGACCGGCTCGCTCCGCACAAGGTCTTCCCCGGCAGCCGACCCTCGAACACCATCCTCTATCGGCGCCTCGATCCCCATACGCTGGGCATGATCATCGCGCTTTACGAGCACAAGATCTTCGTGCAGGGGACGATCTGGGGGATCAACTCTTTCGACCAGTGGGGCGTCGAACTTGGCAAGACGCTGGCGATGGAACTGCTGCCCATGGTCAAGGGCGAGGCGCCGCCGGGCGACCGGGATTCGTCCACCGCCGGCCTCCTGTCGACGATCGGCGTGCTGCGCCGCTAGAGAAGGGGCCGAGCGCTACGCGCCTGTTGCGTTTTGCCCTCCGACATGGTCCCATTAAGGTGGTTCTTTCGGCCCGGCAGGCCGGTTTCCGATTCATCGCTTGAAACAGACAGAGGCGGCCTCGCGGCCGAGCCACAATGAACAACGTCGCTCCCCCGAAATTTGGCATGGGCGCGCCGGTGCGGCGCAAGGAAGATAAGGCGCTGGTAACCGGCGCCGGCCGCTTCACCGACGACTACGCGCCGGAAGGGACGCTGCGCGCCGTCGTGCTGCGCTCGACCATGGCGCATGCCCGATTCCGGCTGGGCGACCTCGCCGACGTTCAGGCGATGCCGGGTGTTCGCCTCGTGCTCACCCATTCCGATCTCAGCGGCATCGGCGGACTGCCCTGCAAGGCGAACGTCCGTCAGACCGACGGCACGACCCAGAAGTCGCCGTATCATCCGCTGCTGTGCAAGGACGTGGCGCGCCATGTCGGCGATCCGATCGCCTTCGTCGTCGCAGACGATCTCGAGGCGGCGCGGGCCGCCGCCGAGTCGATCGAGGTCGACTACGAGCCGATAACCGCGGTTGTCGGCATGAAGGCCGCGATGGCGCCGGGCGCTGCGATCATCTGGCCGGAATTCGGTACCAACATCGCCTTCGAATGTTCGCGCGGCGAAAAGCATCACACCGACGAGGCTTTCGCCAAGGCGGCCAAGGTCACCCGTATCGAGATCGTCAACAACCGCCTCATCGCCAACTACATGGAGACGCGCGGCATCGTCGCCGAATACGACGCCGCCAAGGACCGCTACACGCTGACGCTCGGTACTCAGGGCGGCCACGGCATGCGCGATATCATCGCCAAGGACATCCTGAAGATACCGGAGAGCAAGATCCGCGTCATCACGCCGGACGTCGGCGGCGGTTTCGGCACCAAGGCGTTCTGCTATCAGGAGTACCCGCTGGCGGCGATCGCGGCCCGGAAACTCGGCCATCCGGTGAAGTGGATCGGTGACCGCAGCGAACACTTCCTCGTCGACGCCCACGGCCGCGACAATCTCGCGACCGCCGAGATGGCGATGGACGAGAACGGCAAATTCCTGGCCATGCGCGTCGACCTGTTCGCCAACATGGGCGCCTACCTGTCGCAATTCGCGCCGTACATTCCGCATGGCGAGCTGACCATGCTGACCGGCGTCTATGACATCCCACACCTGTGGTCGCTGCTGCGCGGCGTCTACACCAACACCGTGCCGGTCGATGCCTATCGCGGCGCCGGCCGTCCGGAAGCCGCATATCTGGTGGAGAGGTTGGTCGATGCCTGTGGCCGTGAGACCGGCCTCGGCCCGATCGAGATCCGCCGCCGCAACTTCGTCAAGCCAGCGCAGATGCCGTACCGCACCCATGGCGCCCGCATCTATGACTCCGGCGAGTTCGACGGGCACATGGAGCGCGCGCTCGAAGTCTCCGACTGGAAAGGGTTCGGGGCGCGCGCCGAGGCGGCCAAAAAGGCCGGCAAGGTTCGCGGCATTGGTCTCGCGACCTACATCGAGGCCTGCGCCTTCCCGGGCAAGGAGGGCGCCACCGTCCGCCTCAACGACGACGGGACGGCGACGCTGTTCATCGGCACGCAGACCAACGGGCAGGGCCACGCCACCGCTTATGCCCAGTTCATGGCCGGTCATCTCGGCCTCGCCTACGACCAGATCGAGGTCATCCAGGGCGACACCGATCAGGTGGCGAGCGGCGGCGGCACCGGCGGCTCGCGCTCGATCCCGCTCGGCGTCGTTTCGGTCGACCGTGCTGCCATCAGGCTCGCCGGCCAGATCAGGCAGATCGCCGCGGAGAAGCTCGAGGCGGATGTCGACGAGCTTGAGCTCGCCGACGGCACGGTTCGCGTGACGGGCACCAATCGCGGCATGACGCTGGCGGAACTCGCCCGCTCGGCGGACGACAAGACCAAGCTTCGTGCCTTCGACGACAGCTTCGAGCAGCCCGAGCCGACCTATCCGAACGGCACGCACCTCGCCGAGGTCGAGATCGACCCGGAGACCGGCGTTACGCAGATCGTCGGTTACTGGATCGTCGATGATTTCGGCGCAACGGTGAACCCGGTCCTGCTGGAAGGCCAGGTTCATGGCGGCGTCGTTCAGGGGTTGGGTCAGGCGCTCACCGAGTCGACCGTCTACGACGATGACGGACAGCTTCTGTCGGCCTCGTTCCTCGACTATGCCATGCCCCGCGCCGACAACATGCCGACCCTCAATTTCGAGACCCGCAACGTCCCCTGCCTGACCAACGCGTTCGGCATCAAGGGAGCGGGCGAGGCCGGCTCGATCGGCTCGCAGCCCGGCGGTCATGAACGCCGTCGCGGATGCCCTGAACCGCGCCTACGGGATCACCAGCATCGATATGCCGGCGACGCCGCTGCGGGTGTGGTCGGCGATCCAGGCGGCCGCCGCCTGACAGGGTCTATGAGGGTGGCACCACGTGAAGGTTGACGAACCCTCCCCATGCGGGAGGGTCGAAACTGCGTGAGCAGTTTCGGGGAGGGGTCGGCATGCCGCACCAATCCGTTTCGGACGCCAACAAGCGCTTGGCGCGTGGAATGCGGCGGGCGCTCACGCCTGCTGAGTTTCGGCTTTGGTTGCGATTGCGCAATCGTGGGCTTGAAGGACTGCGCTTTCGCCGTCAGGCACCTCTTGGCCCGTTCATCGTCGATTTTTTCTGTGCCGAGAAGAGATTGGTGGTCGAGGTGGATGGCGAGCACCACGGCCGCTTTGACGTTGCGGTTCGCGACGCTGCCCGCGCACGTTGGATAGAGGCGCAGGGCCACGTGATCTTTCGGGCTTCGAATTGTGACGTAATGAACAACCTCGACGGCGTTTGTGCCGCCATATTGGAGTGCTGCCGGCGGTCGCTTTGACGCGGCCACCCCTCCCCAAAATCCGCTCCGCGGAATTTTGACCCTCCCGCAAGGGGAGGGTTCAACAGGGGAGTGGCCCTGCATTTGATTTGCCCAATCCAAGCTTGCCTGACTCGGCAGCGTATGGTCCGGTGGATGTCCCCATGGCTCCTTCGGAACAAGCGCAGCCGCTCCTCGGTATCGCGCTCAAGATCACTGCAACCCTTGCCTTCACGGTGATGGCCACGCTCGTCAAGCTGGCGAGCGCCACCTATCCGATCGGCGAGGTGATGTTCTGCCGCAGCCTGTTCGCGCTGATCCCGGTCCTGATCTGGGCGGGCGCGCGCGGCCGCTTGCCGGCTGCCCTGTTCACCGACCACTTTCCCCGCCACTTCCTGCGTTCGCTCACCGGCGCGATGAGCATGTTCCTGGGCTTCACCGCTCTGTCGTTGCTGCCGATCGCCGATGCCACCGCCATCGGCTATGCCGCCCCGCTGATGACCGTCGTGCTCGCCGTCATCTTCCTGGGTGAACAGGTTCGCATCTACCGTTGGTCGGCCGTCGTCGTCGGCCTGATCGGCGTGCTGATCATCCTGTCCGATTATGTCGTTCCGGGCGCACCCGGCGCACACGAGCGCAGCGCCTTCGGCGCCTCCATCGCCATTGCCGGCGCTTTCCTGGGCGCCGCCGCCTCCACCCAGGTGCGGGCAATGGTCCGCTTCGAGGCCGCCGCGACGATCGTCGTCTACTTCTCGCTGGTTTGCGCCTTGCTGTCGCTCGTCACGATCCCGTTCACGCCGTGGTTCGTGCCGGGCCTGGTGGACGCCGCGATGCTGGTCGGCGCCGGGATCTTCGGCGGCGTCGGCCAGGTGACCATGACGCAGAGCTTCCGCTATGCAGATGCGTCCCTGATCGCGCCCTTCGACTACACCTCGATGATCTGGGCGCTGATCGTCAGTCTCGCGGTCTTCGGCACATGGCCGAGCGGGATCGTCCTTTTCGGCACGGCCATCGTCATCGCCGCCGGGCTGTTCGTGATCTACCGCGAGCATCGCCTGGGCATCGAGCGCGCCCGCTCCAAGAGGGCGCAGACGCCGACGACGCCGCTCACCTGAACCGGGCCGACTTGAACGCGCCGCGGCGTTCGCCTAGCTCTCTCTCGCGAAACCCAGGGATTTTCACGATGACCGCCATCGCCGTCACCATTGCCGGCTCCGATTCCGGGGGCGGCGCCGGCATCCAGGCCGATCTCAAGACGTTCTCGGCGCTCGGCGTCTATGGTGCGTCGGTGATCACGGCGCTCACGGCGCAGAACACGCACGGCGTGTCGGGCATTCACAATGTCCCGCCGGAATTCGTCGCCGCCCAGATCGACGCCGTCTTTTCCGATCTCGATGTCGGCGCGGTCAAGATCGGCATGCTGTCGACGCCCGGCGTGATCGAGGTGGTCGCCGGCGGTCTCGATCGCTGGCACCAGTCGAAGGTGGTGCTCGATCCGGTCATGGTGGCGGCGAGCGGCGACCCGCTGATCGGCGATACGGCGGTGTCGTTCGTTCGCGATGCGATGCTGCCGCGCGCCATGCTGATCACGCCCAACCTGCCCGAGGCGGCGCGGCTGCTGGACGAGCCGGTCGCCGCCGATGGCGCCGCGATGGAAGCGCAGGCGCAGTTGTTGCGCGATCGCGGCGCCCGGGCGGTCCTGCTCAAGGGCGGCCATGCCGAGGGCTCGGAGAGCGCCGACTATCTGCTCACCGCCAGCGGCGGCCGCTGGCTCACAGCGCCGCGCATCGCCACGACGAACACGCACGGCACCGGCTGCACGCTGTCGTCGGCGATTGCCGCCGGCCTCGCCAAGGGCATGGACCTCGACGCCGCTGTGGATGCCGGCAAGGCCTATATCAGCGCGGCCATCGCCGCGGCCGACCGCCTGAGGATCGGCACGGGCAGGGGGCCGGTGCATCACTTCCACGCCTGGTGGAAGGACTAGCGCCCCTCGGCCTCGACGAGCGCCGCGGTCCGCTTCAGCCACAGGGCCGGGTCGTTGCGGTGATAGACACGCTCGGCCGGCTCGATGTTGTCGAGGAACTTGCGGTAGATGACCGCCTGCCGGGCCGCTGCGACCGGCGCCAGGAGCGTCGCGGCGCGGGCCGGATCGGAGCCGGGAATGGCCTCGCGCCAAAGCCGTGCCCAGTGGTCGCGCACGGCGGCACTCTCGTCCTGAGGAACCCGTTCGAGAAAAGCCGCCTGATCGAGCAGCGGGTTGCCGATTCCGCTGTCGCCCCAGTCGAGCAGGGTAAGGTTCAGACCCTCCCCGCGAAGGTTGCCCGAATGGAAGTCGCCGTGGACGAGGGTGTCGCCGAGGCCACAAGCATCGATGGCGGCAAGCCGCGTCGCGAGGCCCCGCCCGAACCGCTCCAACGTTGCCACGTCTTCGCGGGGAAGCGCGTCGGCGGTGCGGGCGATTACGTCGACGATCCCTGTGACGAGCGCCGGGCCGCGCCAGTCCCAGCCGCCCAGATCGACGATGTCCTTTGCCCGTTCCATCCAGGCGTGCTGGAGGCCGACGAGCAGCGAGACCATCGCCAGGCGCTGGTCAGGCGTGGCGTCGTAGAGGTCGTGCCCGGCGATCTCTGCCATCAGGATCCGCCCACCGTCGTGACCCAGCAAGACCGGCACCGGCCCGCCTGCCAGGGTGGCGATCACGCGCCCTTCATGGGCGAAGAAGGGGGGAACGGCCTTCAGCCAGACGGTCTGCCCAGCGGCCGGGATGCGCCACAGGCTCGACAGGTTCCAGGTGCGTACCTGTTGCGGGCGGCCGGTCGCCGCGATGCCGCGATCCTTGAGCACGGCCATCGCCCAGGCGATGTCCTCCGCCGGTCCGCCCGGTCGGGCATAGGACTGGCGCAGCGGGTCGTCGGGCAGAGCGCCGTCCCACGGCTCGGTAGCGGGCAGAGGCGCGGCGACCTCGGCGAGATAGGTCACGCAGCCGCCGCCGGGGCCGTCCCCTTCGGTGTCGAGCACGCGAAGGATCGTCACGTCGATGCCGTGGCGGTCGCGCACAGCGCTCACCACCGACTCGGCGTCCTGCCACCACGGCACAGCCACCGGAAGGGGCGGCAGCGCGCCGACGATGCCGCCGTCGGGCGTCACCAGCACCAGCCGCACGATTCTCGGCGGTGGGCCGGCGTCGGTCACAATTGTCTCCCGGCGCCGGCCGTCGTTGGTTCGGTCAGGCCTTGTACTTGACCACCTTCTGGGTCTGCTCGCCAAGGCCGGCGATGCCGAGATGGATGGTCTCGCCGCCTTTGAGGTAGCGCGGTTCGGGCTTCATGCCCATGCCGACGCCAGGTGGCGTGCCGGTCGTGATGACATCTCCGGGAGATAGCAGCATGAACTGGCTGACATAGCTGACGATATGGGCGACGCCGAAGATCATCGTCTTGGTGCTGCCGGTCTGCATGCGCTTGCCGTTGACGTCGAGAAACATGTCGAGCTTCTGCACGTCGGCGATCTCGTCGGGGGTCACCAGCCACGGTCCAAGCGGGCCGAAGGTCGGGCAGCCCTTGCCCTTGGTCCACTGGCCGCCGCGCTCGATCTGGTATTCGCGCTCGGATACGTCGTTGCAGACCGCGTAGCCGGCGATCGCGGAGAGCGCATCCTTCTTCGAGATGTAGCTGCCGCCGCGGCCGATGACGATGGCAAGCTCGACCTCCCAGTCGGTCTTCTTTGAGCCCTTGGGGATCATCACGTCGTCGTTCGGGCCGACAATACAGTTCGGCGCCTTGTTGAAAACGATCGGCTCCTTGGGGATCGGCGCGCCGGTCTCGGCGGCGTGGTCGGCATAGTTCAAGCCGATGGCGATGAAATTGCTGACCCCGCCGACGCAGGCGCCGATGCGCGCGCCCTTGCGCGCCTTGGGCAGGCTCTCCGGCTTGACCTTGCGGATCTTGGCGAGGGCACCGGCGGCGAGCGTCGCGCTGGTGATGTCCGGTACGACCGAAGAGAGATCGCGGATGTCCCCGTTCTTGTCGAGGATGCCGGGCTTCTCGCGGCCCTTGGGTCCAAATCGCAGAAGTTTCATGTCTCTTGGTTCTCCGGATTGAAGATGCGTCTGGGTGGAAGTCGGTGGAGCGGCGGGATCAGAATGCTCCGCGGAAAGCGCCGCCATCGACGAGGATATTCTGACCGGTGATATAGCCGGCATGGACCGAACAGAGGAAGGCGCAAACTTGGCCGAATTCCTCAGCGGTGCCGAAGCGGCCGGCGGGGATGCGCTTTGCAGCCGCCTCGCGAACGTCTTCGATCGATCGCTTGCTCTGCTTCGCCTCGCGCTCATGGCCGCCGCGCAGCCGGGCGGTGTCCATCGCGCCGGGAAGCAGGTTGTTGATGGTCACGTTGCGATCGGCGACCGTGCGGGCAACGCCTGACAGGAACGCCGTCAGCCCGGCGCGCGCGCCTGAGGAAAGGTCGAGGCCGGCGATTGGAGCCTTCACCGAGGATGATGTGACGTTGACGATGCGCCCGAAGCCGCGCGCCCTCATGCCCTCCAGCGACGCTTGAATCAATTCCAGCGGCGTCACCATGTTCTGAACCACGCCTTCGAGGATCTTCTCGCGATCGAGTTCACCGAAGTCGCGCCGCGGTGGGCCGCCATTGTTGTTGACGAGAATGTCTGGCTCGGGACAGGCGGCGAAGAGCTGCTTCTGCACTGCGAACTGGCTGACGTCGCCCGCCACCGCCGTGACCTTGACGCCGAAGCGCGTGCCGATATCGCGCGCGGTCCTGTCGAGCGCCGCGGCGTCGCGCCCGTTGACGACCACGTCGCAACCGGCTTCCGCCAGGGCAAGCGCGCAGCCGCGCCCAAGCCCTTGGCTTGACGCGCAGACGATCGCTTTGCGCCCGGCGATACCCAAGTCCATTGATGTCCTCCCCGTGTGTGAACGGACTACCCGACGCGAAGCGCGACGGCAATCAGCCGGCGGCAATTTCCTCTGGCGCCGAAGGCGATTGGTCAGTAATATTGACCTATTCGGCGCGGAAGAACCGAACCCATGGAAACGCTCCTGCCAGTGCTGGCCTTCGTCGTCGTCTCGACGGTGACGCCCGGACCCAACAATTTCATGCTGCTGGCCTCAGGCGCCACCTGGGGCGTGGAGCGTACGGTGCCACACATCGTCGGCATCGCCATTGGCTTCCCGGTGATGATCGTTGCGGTTGGTTTGGGTCTTGCCGCCGTTTTCGAGGCCGCGCCGTGGCTTCATCACGTGCTGAAATACGTAGCGTTCGCGTATCTCTGCTGGCTCGCCTGGCGGATTGCCAGTGCCGGCCGGCCAGAGGCCGGGGGCGGCACCGCGCGGCCGTTGACGATCCTGCAGGCGGCCGCCTTCCAGTGGGTCAATCCCAAGGCGTGGGCGCTGGTTCTGGGCGGCGTGGCGCTGTTCGTCGGCGCAGGCGCGGGCAGGGTCGGCCAGATCGCGGTCATGGCGCTGCTTTTCGGGCTGGTCTGCCTGCCGAACGGGGTGGTGTGGGTGCTATTCGGCCGCGGTATTGCGGGTTTCCTGGCCGATGATGTCCACCGCCGCTGGTTCAACGGCATCATGGCGGTGCTGCTGGTTGCCTCGGGCCTGCCGGCGCTCTACTGAGACGGCTGCTCAAAGGCTATGCATCGGCTGTGGTAGCCAATACCATCCAGAGCAGGGCTCGATGCCGAGGCGGGGAAGTGATTCGGCTGCTGATTGCGACTGACGCCTGGCGTCCTCAGGTCAACGGTGTCGTTCGAAGTATCGAGAGGATGGTCGACGAGCTGCCGCGGCTCGGCGCCGAAGTGTCCGTGCTGTCGCCTGGCATGTTCACCACCGTGCCGCTGCCCAGCTACCCCGAGATCAGGCTGGCGATCGCGCGGCAGGCGACTTTCGCGCGGCACATCGAGGCGTTGAAGCCGGACGCCATCCACATCGCCACGGAAGGCCCGGTCGGCTTCGCCGTGCGCAAGTGGTGCCTGCGCAACCGCCGCCGCTTCACCACCAGCTACCACACGCGCTTTCCCGAATACATCGCCAAGCGCGTTCCCATTCCGCTCGCTGCCACCTATGCGGTGCTGCGTCGCTTTCACAACGCCGGCAACGGTTGCATGGTCGCCACCGCGTCGCTTGAAAACGACCTCAGCGGGCGCGGCTTCCGCAATCTCATGTACTGGACGCGCGGCGTTGACGGCACGCTGTTTCGCCCGCGTCCGGATTCGCGGCTGCCGTTCCCCGGGCCGATCTTTCTCTATGTCGGCCGCGTCGCCGTCGAGAAGAACCTCGAGGCATTCCTCGGTCTCGATCTGCCGGGGAGCAAGGTGATTGTCGGCGACGGTCCCGACTTTGGCCGCCTCAAGGCGGCCCACCCGACAGCGCATTTCCTCGGCGTGCTGACCGGCGAACCGCTCGCACGCGCCTATGCCGGCGCCGATGTCTTCGTCTTCCCGAGCCGCACCGACACGTTCGGCATGGTCCTCCTCGAAGCGCTGGCGGCCGGCCTGCCGGTGGCCGCCTATCCCGTCACCGGGCCGCTCGACGTGATCGGCCCGGCCTCGGTCGGCGTCCTCGACGAGGACCTCAAGACCGCGGCACTGGCAGCCCTTGATATTCCGCGCGACCGCTGCCGGACGTTCGCGCTCGGCCATAACTGGGAGGCGAGCGCCCGCCAGTTTCTCGGCAATGTCGTCGCCGGGCAGGGTGACGAGATTCCGTTGCTGGTCCCGGCCTGACGGAAGAGAAGATGACGATGCGCGATCCGACCCTGCCAACGATCGACGACGTTCGCCGCGCCGCCGCGCGGATCGCCGGCCATGCCATACGCACGCCCCTGATCGCCAGCCCGTTCCTCGACGAGTTGGTCGGCGGACACATCTTCCTGAAATGCGAGAACCTGCAACGCACCGGCTCGTTCAAGTTTCGCGGCGCCTACAACGCGCTGTCCGCGCTCAGCCGCGATACGCGCGAGCGCGGCGTCGTGGCGATGTCGTCGGGCAATCACGCCCAGGGCGTTGCCGAGGCCGCGCGGCTGTTCGGCACGCGCGCGACCATCGTCATGCCAACCGACGCGCCGGTGGTGAAACGCCTGCGCACCGAGCGTAGCGGCGCGCGCATCGTGTCCTACGATCGCGCCAGCGAGGGGCGCGAGTCCGTCGCCATGCGGGTGATCGCGGAGCACGGCGGCACGCTCATCCATCCGTTCAATGATGCCGAAGTCATCGCCGGGCAGGGGACGATCGGCCTCGAGATCGCTGCCGACTGCGACGCCGCCGGCGTCCGTCCCGATGTCGTGCTGGTGCCGTGCGGCGGCGGCGGACTGTCGTCCGGCGTCGGCCTTGCGGTTCGCGACTGGTCGCCACGCACGGAGATGGTTCTGGTCGAGCCGGAAGGCTTCGACGACTACGGCCGTACGCTGAAATCGGGAACGGTCGTCGCCAACGAGCGGACGGCCGGATCGGTCTGTGACGCGCTGCTGTCGCCGGAGCCTGGCGCGATCGGGCTGGCCATCAACCGGGAGAACGCCGCGATCGCGACGACCGTCAGCGACGCGGAGGCTCTTGCCGCCGTCGCTTTTGCCTTCCGTGAACTGAAGCAGGTGGTCGAGCCGGGCGGGGCGGTCGCGCTTGCGGCTGTGCTTGCGGGCCGCGTGCCGGCGCGCGGCCGCACGCTCGTGCTTGTCCTGTCCGGTGGCAACATCGACGAGCCGGTGCTGGCGCGAGCGCTTTCCGCCGCCTGACTATCCTCAGCTCCGTCCAACGAAAAAGGGCGCGGCCGAGGCCGCGCCCTTGATCTCACATTTGGTTGCGAGCGCCTAGTCGAACCGGCCGCTGGCATGGGCCAGCATGGTGTAGACCTTGCCGGTGTCCGACACGAGGTACTGGTCGCCGACGCGACTGTCCTTGCCGTTGCCAGTCGCCTCGGACAGCAGCTTCTCGAAATCGCCGACATAGTGGTCGACCACGGCGCGGAATTCCGTGTCGCGCTGATACTTCTTGCGGATCTCGTCGAAGGTCTGCTGGCCCTGCATGGTGTAGAGCCGGCGGGTGAAGAGATTGCGCTCGCCGCGGCGGTGACGTGCCCACAGCTCGACCGCCGCTTCATGATCGATGGCGCGGGCGATGTCGGCGGAAAGCGCGTTCAGGGGAGCGGACACCTGGCCGGCGCTTGGCGGCGGCGGCGCGGCGCCGTTCGCCTCGTGGGCGGCCTCGGCCACCTCGGCATGCGGCGTGGCGCCGTTCACGCCCTCGTCGGTCGAGGCGCGGCGGAGCAGGTCGGAGACCCAGCCTTCGCCGTTATTGTCGCCGGCCGCGTTGCGGGTCGCGGTGGCGGGCGCCGGAGCCGGCGTCGGCGCAGGGGCCGGTGCGACAGGACGCGGTGTGGCGCGCGCCGCCGGCCGTGGAGCAGCGCCATTGCCGTTTCGCACCTGGCCGCTGGCGTAGCGCGACGCCGGTGCGGCGACGAGGGTCTCGCCTGCGTCGCCGACGGTCGCCACGTGATGTGCCTCCGCCGGGCGCTGGCGCGGCTCGCCGAGGGCCGGGCTCGACAGGTCGAGCTGTTTGCCGTGACGGGTGATGATCTCCGACAGGTCGGAGAGCGCCTTGATCTGGTCGCCGACCACGCGGCGCATGGTCTCGGCGCCCTCGCGCGCCTCCTCGGGGAGTTCCAGAACGCCGCGCTTCATCTCGTCGCGGGTCGTGTTGAGGTCGCGCTGGAGCTCCTGCATGGCCTGGCGCATCTCGCGCGTGGCCTCGCCGAAGCGGCGAGTCGCCTCGCCGATCGACTGCCCCATCTCGCCGACCATCGCCTTGTTTGCCTCGCGCACCGCCTCGGCCGCCTTGCGGCTCTCGCTGGAGGCGCTCCGGTTCATCGCCTCGAAGTTCTCGATGACGCCCTTGGTGGCGGTCGACGTGTTCTCGGTCAGCAGGCGGCTGACCGCCGTGGCGCGCTCCTCGGCGGTCTTCAGCGTCTCGGTGATGATGCGCGTGAACGAGCTCATCAATCCATCGAGTTCCTCGCTGCGCGCCTTGAGGCCGGCGGTGAGGGACTCCAGCGCCGGGCGCCGCTCGTCGACCGTCGACTCGATCTGGCGGTTGACGTCCGACAGGTTCTTTGACGCCGAAGTGAGCGAGCGGCTCTGGTCCTCGAACTGTTTGACGACCGTGCTGACGCCCTCGAGGATGTCGCGCGACACGTCGCGCAGGCGCGTGACCTGGTCGCCGAGTTCGTTGGCGGAGAGCTGTGTCGCCTCGACGGCGTGGTCGATGGCGGTCGAGAACTCGCCGGAACGTTCGGCAAGGTTGACCTCGATCTTGGCGAGGTTCTCCGACGTGCTCGACAGCAGGCCGTTGAGCGTATCGGTGGCGCCGCCGAGCCGTTCTGCGATGTCGCCCACCTCGCGCCGCAGGCGCTCGTTGGTTTCGACGAAGCTCTTGGCGACCCGGTCGCCGCTTTCGAGCAGCGTGCGCGCCGCTTCCTCGCTGCGGCTGACGACCATCTCGACGATGTCGGTGCCGCGCTGGTCGAGCGTCTTGAGCAGCGCGTTGGAGCGGCCGTCGAGCAGGGCGGCCAGCTCGCCGGAGCGGGCGCCAAGCACGTCGTTGAAGTCGCGCGTACGCTGTTCGAGTGCGTCGGTGACGGCGTTGGCGCGCGCTCCGAACATGCCCTCGATCTCGTTGATGGCGCGACCGAGCACGGTCGAAGCCTCGGAAGCAGACGCACGGAGCGAGCGGGCCGCTTCGCCGGACTCGTTGATCAGGCGCTGGGTCACCTCGGCAACCGCGTCGCCAACGGTGCTGGCGACGTCCTCACCGCGCGAGGCGAGGGAGTCGGTCACCGCCATGGCGCGTTCCGACATCAGTTCGGCGAGGTTCTCGACCTGGCGCGTGAGCTGCCCGCCGACATCGACGAGGCGGTCGTCGATCAGCGAAGCGAAGTCGTTCTGGCCGGACGTGAAGGTCTCCGAGATCTCGCGCGTGCGCTCGATCAGGGTCTGGTTGATCTGGCGCGAACGGTGATCGAGCGCCTCGGCGATGCGGTGGGCGCTGGTTTCGAGCGCCTCCGATACGTCGGTGATCTTGGTGCGGATGCCTTCGCCGAATTCCTCCAGCTTGCCGGAGAGCGAGTTCTCCATGCCGAGCGCCTGCTCGGACAGGGCTGCGATCATCGCCGGGCCGCGCTCGCCGACGAGTTCGGAGATGTGCGCGAAGCGGCTCTCGAGGACGTCGCCGAGTTCCTGGCTGCGTCCGGCGATCAGGTCGCCGAAGCGCGTGCCGGATTCGACGATGCGATCGTGGATCGACGTGCCGCGGGTCTCGATGGCGTCGGCGACTTCGGTGCCCGAGGTGATGATCTTCTCGTGGATCGTCACGCCGCGGCTTTCGATCGCGTTGGCGACGTCGCGGCCGGAGGCGAGGATCTTCTGGTGGATCGACGTACCGCGCAACTCGATGGCGTCGCCGACGTGCTGCGTCGCCTCGACGATCGAATCGTAGATGGCGGTGCCGCGGCCTTCGATGGTGTCGGCGATCTCGCGCGAGGACGACAGGATACGCTCGTGGATCGACGAGCCGCGGCTCTCGATCTCGTTGGCGATCTGGCTGCCCGAGTCGACGATGCGCTCGTGGATCGAGTTGCCCTGTTCGAGAATGCGGTCGGCGATGCGCGTGCCGGAATCGACGATGCGCTCGTGGATGGCGCCGGCGCGCGAGGCGACCGTCTCGGCGATCTCGTTGCCGGAGGCGATGATGGTCTCGTTGATCTTCATGCCACGCACGGCGATCGCCTTGGCAACTTCGCCGCCAACGGAGGCGAGGCGCTGGGTCAGTTCGGCGCTGCGCTCGTCGAAGGTCTCGTTGACGGAGCTCGAGGCCATGTCGATCGCCTGACGAAGCCCGTTGGTGCGGTCCTCGATCAGCTTGGCCATCAACTCGCCGGTCGAGGCGAGGCGCTCATTGAGTTCGGTGCCGTTGACCGAGATCGACTCGAAGATGCGGTCGCCGGTGCGCGACAGCCGGTCGGCGAGTTCGCCGCCGCGGGTGGTGATCGTCTCGGCGATGCGCGAGCCGGTCTCGTCGAGCTTGTCGGCGATCTCCTGGCCGCGCAGGGCGAGGTCGACGAGCAGCGAGTCGGAGTTGCTCTTCAGCGCCTCGTTCACCTCGCGGACGTGGAACGAGATGGTTTCGGCGGCGAGATTGCCGGCGTCGGTGATCGACTTGGTGATCTCGCCGGTGCGCCCGTCGAAGCCGTCGATCAGTTCGCGGCCGACCGACGATAGCGTGTCGTTCACTTCCTGGCCGCGTTCGGAGATGGTGTCGGCCATGGCGCGGCCGGTCGACGACAGGGTGTCGTTGATCTCGGCGCTGCGCGCGAGCAGGGAGTCGGTCACTTCCGTGCCGGTCTGGGCGAGTGAGACGGCGACCTCGCTGACGGTGTCGGCGAGGCGGCCGACCAGATCTTCGCCGTGGGCGGCGAGCTGCTGCACCATGGTCTCGCCGGCGCTGCCCAGCGCGATGGTGATCTTTTCGCCGCGCTCGGTAAGCGCCGAGGTGATGCGGTTGCCCGATTGGGTGACGTTGTCGGCAATCGATTCCGACGCGATGCGCAGGTCTTTCGACAGCGACTCCTGGGCGCTGACGATCGACGTGCGGACACGCTCGGAGTTGATGACGATCGCTTCGCGCTGACCGGCAAGGTCGTCGATCAACGAGCGCATGCGCGTCTCGTTTTCGGAGTACGAGCGCTCGAGCGCCGAGACTTCGTTGTGGACGAGCAGTTCGAGTTCGCTGGCGCGGGCCAGCGCGCGCTCGACGCCGTCGCCGACGGCGGCGATCTCGCGGCGCACCGCCTGGCTGACATTGACCACCGAGTCGATGGCGATGTTCTCGGGCTCGGAGAGCCGCGCCACGACCTCGTTGATGTTGCGGGCGACGATGCGCATTTCCTGCGTGCGCCACATCATCGAGGCGATCGCCCAGATGAAGGCGATCGGCACGCCGATGAACAACACGACGTTGAGGAAGCGCGGCGAGGCGAGGGCGTCGCCTTCGCCGAACAGTCCGCCGGTCGACAATGCATAGACGAGCACGATCAGCGCCCAGCCGATCGAAAGAGCAGCGGCGGCCGGATAGATCAGGCGCGACGGGCGGCGCTGCGCGCCGACCACGCCCGCCGCGCGGCGATCGTCGTTGGCGGCGAAGCGGCTGCGTCCGGCGCGGGCGCGCGGCTGGGACGCGGTTTCTTCTTCGAAGCCGCGGGCCGGTTCGGGGCGCCGGGATTCCTCGGCGCGAGCACGGGGTTCCTCGGGGCGTACACGGGCCTCGGGGCGGGGCTGCGGCTCTTCCATGCGCCGGGGCTCGTCGCGGCGCGGTTCGGGCCGGGGCTCCTCAACTCGGCGCGCGGCCTGGTCGTTGCGGCGCGGCGGGGCCGGGGTGCGCGGCGCCTCGGGGCGGCGGGACATGTCGGCGCGCCGGCCGGGGTCGGCGGCGCGCGGCGGTTCCGGGCGGCGTTCGCGCTGCCGGGGTCCGGTGCGATCGGGTTCAGCTTCGTCGTCGGGGCTGAAGTCGAGCCGCAAGGCCTCCTCCACCGCCGAAAGCGCTGCGTCGTTCGGGTTCTTCGTCCTGGGATTAGTCGCCATAGCTTCGCCTCGCGTCCGTACTCAAAACCATGTCGGCCGCTCACCGGGGTGAAACAAACCCGGTATGCAAACGGAAGCGTTCACGGGACGGAAAGCTCAGCGGCTCACACCGCCTGCGCGCTCCCTCCCGCGGCTCGCCGCCGCTAAGTCGAATCGGCCCCAACCGATTCCGGGTGGCCTCCACACCCTTGCCGCTAGGGTATCCTAATGGCACATTGATGGCAGAGGAACAAGAAAACGCCGCGTTAGGCGGGGGTTTCCAAGATCGGTAAACACTATGCGTGAGCGTGTTCGCGTTCAACGCGAAGCGGCATTCGTCGCTGTCAAACGCAGTCCGGTTTCCCGCCCGGCGCTCCGGCCGACGGCGGCGCAGAAGAAATACCTCTCGCTCGGGCTCGATCAACCGGGCGGCAAGCTGCCGCTGTTCGATCGAAATGGCGCCGGGATTGACCGGAAAACCGTGGAATCCTGCGTCGCCAAGGGGTGGGCCGAGCCGTGGTTCGCCAACCCGGTGAAGCCGGACTGGATGGTGTGCAAGCTGACGGCGGCCGGCTACGTCGTGCTCGGCCAGACGCCGCCAAGCGATGCCCCCGCTGCCTGACCTGGCCGCCGGAATCATCGTTAACGATAACTTAAGAATCTTTGCCGGCCTGTGGAGAACGTCGCCTTTGGATCCGCTTTTGGACAACTGGCGATTGAAACAAATGAAGAACATATAACTTATGCAGGCAAAACCACCAATCCAGGGCGAGTCGCATCAGGACGCCGCCTTCGACCCGTCGGTGCTGGAGGGGCAGACCGCCGGCGACGCCGAACTCGGCCGCGAGGTGCTGGGCCTGTTCCTGACGCAATGCAGCACGGAAATCGTGCGGCTGAAGGCGGCGACCGATGCCGAGGCACGCCGCCAGAGCGCCCATCGGATCGCCGGGTCGGCCCGCGCGGTTGGCGCGGTCGTGGTCGGCCGGCTGGCCAGTTCGGTTGAGAGGGGCGACGTCGCATCCATGGGTGCGCTGGAGAAAGCCATCGCCGAGGCGCGCCGTCTGATCACGGACTACCTCGCCGAATAGTGCGGGGCGCGCGAGGGGGCGGCACTGGCAGGCGTGTTCGGAATCGCCTATAGAGCCCGCGGCTTTTCGCAGGGCGCGCGCTGTCTCCGGCGTCCTCCCTTACGAGTTCTGGGGCATATGGCAAAGATCACCTACATCGGCAGCGACGGCGAGCGTTACGAGGTCGAGGCCGAGAACGGCACGACCGTGATGGAGAACGCCATCCGCAATGGTGTCCCCGGGATCGAGGCGGAATGCGGCGGCGCCTGCGCCTGCGCGACCTGTCATGTCTATGTCGACGAGGCCTTCAAGGAGATCGTCGGCGAGCCCGAGCCGATGGAAGAGGACATGCTCGACTTCGCCTTCGACGTGCGCCCGACCTCACGGCTTTCCTGCCAGATCCGCGTCCGTGACGAGCTTGACGGGCTGGTGGTGACCGTTCCCGAGCGCCAGGGCTGAACTTCCACAGTCCGATGCGGCTGTTTTTGCTCGCGATCAAACCGGGCTCGCAACAAAGTTGCTTTGATTGGCTGAAACCAGCGGATATGTGTCCGCGGCAGGTTCAATCGCAATCGGTGCCGGAATGAACGACACAAGCGTACAGATCGATGGCGCCGGCCAGGTCGTCGAGACCGATGTGATCATCGTCGGCGCCGGCCCGGTCGGGTTGTTCGCCGTCTTCGAGCTTGGCCTGCTCGATATCCGCTGCGCGCTCATCGACATTCTCGACAAGCCGGGCGGCCAGTGCGCCGAGCTTTATCCGGAGAAGCCGATCTACGACATTCCCGGCTATCCGATCATCACCGGCGAGGGGCTTGTCGAGAAGCTGATGGAACAGATCCATCCCTTCCATCCGACCTTCCATCTCGGCCAGATGGTCGAGACGCTGGCGCGCGAGGCAGACGGCCGCTTCCGCCTGACCACCGACGCGGGCGTCACGTTTCTCGGCAAGGTGGTCGTGGTCGCGGCGGGCGGCGGCTCGTTCCAGCCCAAGCGGCCGCCGGTGCCGGGCATCGAGCCCTACGAGGGCAAGTCGGTCTTCTATTCCGTGCGCCGCATGGAGGACTATCGCGACCACGACCTGCTCGTCGTCGGCGGTGGCGACTCGGCGCTCGACTGGACGCTCAATCTGCAACCGTTGGCGAAAAGCCTGACGCTGCTCCACCGCCGTGACGATTTCCGCGCCGCGCCCGACAGCGTCAACAAGATGCGCGCGCTGGTCGAGGCCGGAAAGATCAAGCTGGCGCTCGGTCAGGTGAGCGGACTGAAAGGCGAGGGCGGTCAGGTCACCCACGCGACCGTCAAGGACAAGGACGGCAAGGAAAGCGATCTCGCCTGCACGCGCATCCTGCCGTTCTTCGGGCTGACCATGAAGCTCGGGCCGGTCGCCAACTGGGGCCTCAATCTCGAGGAGAACCTGGTCCCGGTCGACACCGCCAAGTTCGAGACCTCGGAGCCCGGCATCTTCGCCATCGGCGACATCAACACCTACGCGGGCAAGCTGAAGCTGATCCTCTGCGGCTTCCACGAAGCGGCGCTGATGGCGCAGGCCGCCGTCCACATCGTCTTCCCCGAGAAGAAGATCGTCTTCCAGTACACGACCTCCTCCTCGAACCTGCAGAAGAAGCTCGGGGTGATTTAGCGGGCGGACGCTTGCCCGCCAATTGTCCGCTGGCGTGATCGCTGAATATCCCCTACGAGTCGCCGCATGGGCGGGGACCACACCAATCGTCGGCTTGCCGCCATTCTGGCGGCTGATGTCGTCGGGTATTCCCGCATGATGGGCGCCGATGAAGCCGGAACGCTGTCGGCCCTGAAGCGTCACCGGGAAACGGTGTTCGATCCGACGGTCAGCGAGCACAAGGGCCGCGTGGTCAAGCTGATCGGCGACGGCACGCTGGTCGAGTTCGGCAGCGTCGTCGACGCCGTCAATTGTGCGCTTGCCATCCAGCGCGCGGTCAATTCCCAGGCCAAAGGCAGCGGCATCGTTCTCAGGATTGGCGTCAACCTCGGCGACGTCATCATCGAGGGCGACGATATCTATGGCGACGGCGTCAATGTGGCCGCGCGACTGGAACCGCTGGCCGAGCCCGGCGGTGTCTGTGTTGCTTCCATCGTCAACGAGAGCGTCGGCAATCGCATCGATGTCACCTTCCGGGATGGCGGCGAAGTGACCGTCAAGAACATCGCTCGGCCGATCCGGGTCTGGAAATGGCACCCCGATCACGATCCGGCAGCCGTCAGGTCGATGACGGTGACGCCCGCCGCGGCTCCCTCCGTCACGCCGCAGCCGGAGAAGCCGTCGATCGCGGTGCTGCCGTTCGACAACATGTCGGGCGATCCGGAACAGGAGTATTTCACCGACGGCATTACCGAGGACATCATCACGGACCTGTCCAAGGTCAGCGGGCTCTTGGTGATCGCGCGCAATTCGAGCTTCACCTACAAGGGCAAGAGCGTCGACATCCGCGCGGTCGGGCGCGAGCTTGGCGTCCGCACCGTGCTCGAAGGCTCGATCCGCCGGGCGGGCAACCGCATCAGGATCACCGCGCAGCTCATCGACGCGGTCACCGGCGGCCATGTTTGGGCGGAGCGCTTCGATCGCGATCTCACCGACATCTTCGAGGTTCAGGACGAGGTCACCCGCCACATCGTCGATGCCCTTAAGGTGCAATTGACGCCAAGCGAAGCCGAGCGCATCGCCGATACGCCGACCGACAATCTCGAGGCGTTTGAACTGGTTCAAAAAGGTCGGTCTTTGATCCAATCGCCGAATATCAACGCCCGGATCTGGAAGCAGGGGGCGGACCTCTTCGCCAGGGCCATCGCGCTCGATCCCGGCTATGCCCAGGCCTATGCGCTGCTCAGCCTCGCGCACATCATCGATTTCACGAACAACTGGTCGGAGTCCGGCGAATCCCTGAAGCGTTGCGGGGAATTTGCCGCAAAGGCCCTTGCGGCCGACCCCAATGAACCGCTCGCCCATGTCGCGACTGCCGTCGCGGCACAATTCGGGGGCGATTTCGACCGGGCGAGGGCCTCCGTCGAAAAGGCGCTCGAACTCAGCCCCAGCCTACCGCTGGCGTTGTACTCGAGAGGAACGCTGGCGGTGTACTCCGGAGACCATGCCGCTGCGATCCCTTTCCTGGAGCGTGCGACGCGGGTCGACCCAGGATACGGCCAGCAGTATCTGCAGTTTATCGGAATGGCCCACCTTCTGATGGGCCACTACGAGACCGCGGCTGCGATGTTCAGGGAGCGGCTTCTTCTGGCCCCGCAGACTGACTCGGGCCGCAGCGCGCTGGCTTCGGCGCTCGGGCATCTCGGCGAGATCGAGGAAGCGCGCCGCGTGTGGGCCGACCTGATGCGGATCAACCCGTCCTATTCGGTGGAGCAGCGCCTCGCCATGTCTCCCTTCAGGAGCAAGGCCGATCCTCAACGGATTCTCGAGGGCCTTGCCAAGGCCGGCCTGCCGGACGGGAACGCCGCGGCCGGTTGACCGCGGCGTCTAGCCAGTTTCAGCCGGCCTAGAAGCTAGCCTTTCCGCGTGGCAACCACCTCGAGATATTCGCTCGGGATCACCACGGTGCCGTCGGTCGCCTTGTTGAAGCGCGCGATCAGGGCATGCAGATCGTCATTGAGAGCGCTTGCCGCCTTCTCGTCCAGCGCCGCGAAGGCCTTCAGCATCGGGCCGTAATAGTCGCGGAAGATCTCCACGAAATGATCCGGTGACAGGTAGCGGAAGGTGAACTGACGCTCGACGGAGGCGACCGTCGCGCCGTCGCCGAAGAGTGACGCGAGATGGGCCTGCGTTCCCCAGAGCGCCGGCGAGGCGACGCCGGCCGGGGGCGGCACGTGCTTGCCGATGGTTTTGAAGAGCTGCCCGATGAAACCCTCCGGGGTCCAGTTGGCGAGGCCGATCCGGCCACCGGGCCGACAGACGCGCAACAGTTCGTTTGCCGCTTTCTGGTGGTTGGGCGTGAACATCACGCCGAAGGTCGACAGCACCACGTCGAAGCTCGCGTCGAGGAAAGGCAGCGACTCGGCGTCGGCCTCGCGGAACGAGACCGTCAGCCGGTCGGCTTTGGCGCGTTCGCTGCCGCGGTCGAGCAGGGCGCGGACATAGTCGCTGGAGGTCACTTCGGCGAAGCGTCGCGCGGCGGCAAGCGTCGCATTGCCGTTGCCGGCAGCGACGTCGAGCACGTGCTCGCCACTGCGAAGGTCGACGGCTTCGCACAGCGTCTCGCCGACGATTTGCAGCGTCGTGCCGACAACGGCGTAGTCGCCGGAAGTCCACGCGGCCTGCTGGCGCTTCTTGACCGCATCAAAGTCGATAGGGGTCTGGATGTTCATGGGCAGATTCCTCTTGGGTGGTGATTGCGAATGCGCTCGCTGGAACTGGCGGTCGCGATGGCTGCGATGCGAAGCCGGCGAGCGGCGGCCGGTATGCCTGTCCGCGATGTCTCACCATCGCTGGCTGAAGCAGGCCGGCGTCGCGGCAGGATTGCCGCGGGCCGTGGTGGGGACGGCTGGTCATCCCTTGCGCAGGTAAGGGATCGTGCCGGCCACGTCGGAGTCGTCGATCATGGTGAAGCGGCTCTGGCTGCCGGCTTTGCGGGCGGCGACGAACGGCGCGTAGGTGGGGTCGTTGACGAATGCCTCGGCCTCGGTAGCCGTCGGAAATGCCATCAGCGCGATGAGGCTGACGTCGAGCGGCTTGCCCTCGAGGGTCGTGACGTTGCCGCTCCGCGAGAGATATTTGCCGCCGTGTTTGTGCACGAGTTCGTGAACGGATGCCGCGTAGTCGGGGACCCACTTGTCGTTGGTTACCTTGATGTCTGCGATCACATAGGCGGTCATGGTTGCTGTCCTTGTTTGACACCCTGTCCTGGGGAGGGCGTTACCTATGCCCGTCGCGGTCGGGTGCGAATGACCGGCCGTCCGCCATGCTTGATGCAGCGTCCAGCTGTGATGCGCGTCACAGGGCGCCCTTTGCGGCGCCTCATTTCGCGCTATGACAGCGTCATGGGCTTTGACGTTCTCTCGGACGTGCTGCGAACCGTGCGGCTTACCGGCGCGATGTTCTTCGACGTCGCCACCAATGCCCCGTGGGTTGCCGAGCAGCCATCGCGCGAGATGGTGCTACCCAAGATTCTGCCCGGAGCGGAGCATCTGATCGCGTATCACGTGGTGACCGAAGGACAGTGCTACGCCAGCATCATCGGCGGCGAAGCGACCGTGATCGAAGCCGGCGAAGTCGTCGTGTTCACGCAGGGCGATGCGCACGTGATGTCGAGCAGTCCGGGCATGCGGGCGGACCCGTTCACCCATGAGACGATGGAGATCGTCGCGTCGCGCCAGCTTCCGTTCTTCGCCAATTACGGCACCGACGGCCCGCCGGCCAAACTCGTGTGCGGCTTCCTTGCCTGCGACGCGCGCCCCTTCAATCCGCTCCTTGGCAATCTGCCGCGGATCATCAAGGCGGGCGACCGTGAGGGCGACAACACCGGCTGGCTCGGACAGTTCATCCGCCTTGCCACCGAGGAATCGACGAACAAGCGCGCCGGCGGCGAAAGCGTGCTCGCCAAGCTCAGTGAGTTGATGTTCATCGAAGTCGTTCGGCGCTATCTCGATTCATTGCCGGCGGAACAATCGGGCTGGCTCGCCGGCTTGCGCGACCCGTTCGTTGGCAAGGCGCTGGCACTGATGCATGGCGCCCCGGCACGAGACTGGACGATCGAGGAACTGGCCCGCGAGGCGGGGGTGTCGCGCTCGCTGCTCGCCGAACGCTTCACCAGCCTGGTCGGAATGCCGCCGATGCAGTACCTCGCCCATTGGCGGATGCAGATCGCATGGGGGATGCTCAGCAACGGAGCCAGCCTTGCGACCATTGCGATCGCTGTCGGCTACAGCTCGGAAGCTGCCTTCAGCCGTGCTTTCAAGAAGGTGGTCGGCGTGCCGCCATCGGCGTGGCGCGAGCGGGCTGCTGCGGTGGGTCGTCCGCCGGCGGTCGGCGATCGGCCGGTGCCTGCGGCCAGCGACGCCGCGGCGTGATGGCCGCGGCGTGCCGGGCAGCGGGCGGTCGGCCTATTTCGTGAAGTTGATGTCGCTTCCGGTCCAGGTGTTGGCGCCGTCCCTGCGCTGCGTTGTCAGCCGGTAGCCGCTGCCGCTGAGCTGCATGGTGGTCACCGACTTTGCCGGCTCGTGGCTGCGCGCATCGACATAGGTGGTGTCGAGCACGAGGCGACTGCCCGAGCCGGTGCCGGAAAGGCTCGCGGCGCCCTGCGAGGCGAGGCTGTTGAGCGTGCCGCTGTAGCGGCCGCCGCCGTTGGCGCTAATGATGCCGTCGACCGAGCCGGAACTGCTGGCGACCGAACAGCGGCCGCGCTGCTGAAGCGCGGCGCCGTTCTGCACGAGTGTGTTGGAGATCTTGCAGAAGATGCGCTCCGGCTGCGCGTCGGCGCTTTGCCGCCAGGTGCCGCGGCCGGTCCAGTCGCCGACCAGCCGCGCCAGGAGCGGATCGTCGGCGGCTGCCGCCGGCAGCGCGAAGGAAATCGTGGTGAGGATCGCGGCGAGGAGTGCGCGCTTCATGCGGTTGCCTCTTGGTCTTCGGTTGCCGTCTGTCGCTCGAACCAGCGTTTGCCGGGTCCGGCGATCAATGCCGGCAGGATGATGATGTCGCTGACGATGCCGACGAGCAATGTCAGCGATGCGATGATGCCGAACTGGGCGATGGTCGGCATGCCGCTGGTCAGCGTGGTCGACATGCCGGCGATGATGATCAGCGTCGAGCCGATGAGCACCGGGCCGATGCGCGCCGAGGTCTCGATCAACCGCTTGTCGAGCGATTGCCCGCCGCCATCGACGTGGAGGAAGCGGTTGAGAAAGTGCACCGCGTCGTTGACGGCGATGCCGAAGGCGACCGTAAGCGCGATGACCGTCGTGAACTGCATGCCGCGGCCCGTGAGGAAGAGCAGGGTACCGGTGGCCAGGATCGGCAGAATGTTTGGCAGAAACGAGACGATGCCCATCGGCAGGCTGCGGAAGGCCAGCGCGATGACGCCGAGATTGGCGACGACCGACAACAGCAGGCTGGTGTTGAGGTTGCTGATCGTGCGGGCGCCCTCGCGCGCGTTGACCACCGTCACGCCGGTGACGACGACGTCCGGGCCGCCGGCCTTCCGTACCGCCTGTTCGACCCTGGAGACCAGTGCATCCGTCTCGGCGCTCGGCATCTCGGGCACGGTCGCGGTGACGATGGCGGCGTCGGCGTTGCCGACGAAACGGCTGCGCGTCGGCGGGGTCAGCGAGTCGAGAACATTGGTCAGCGCGTCGCCGGTCGCGGCATCGCCGCTGCCGCCCAGCCAGTGCGCCAGGCTCCACAGCGACAGCGGTTGCGAGCCGATGCCGTCGACCCCCGCGACCGCCTCGTGGACGGCACGGATGCGCGCAATCGCTTCGGCGGAGGTCGGCGCCGCGCCATGCAGCGGCACGACGATTTCCAGCGGATAGATGCCGCCGAAATCGGAATCGATGCGGCCGAGGGCGGCGTTGGCCGGATTGTTGCGCGGCAGGTCTTCGCGCAGCGAGTGTTCCGGCGGAACCGAGAAATGCGCCGCGCCGAGCACGACGAACAGGATCACCGACAGCGCGGAGATCGGCTTGGCGAAGCGCACCGAGAACCGTCCGATGACCGCGCACGGCCCTTCCAGCCAGCCCAGGAAATTGCGCCGCGGCTTGGCGCCGATTTTCCAGAAGCGTCCGATGGCGCGGGTGATGAAGCCGTGTACGACCAGCACGATGATCATGCCGCCGACCGTGCCGAGCGCGCCGGTTAGCCCGAAGCCGCGCACGATGGTCACCGACGAGATGACCAGCGACAGGAAGGCGATCGCGGTGGTGATCGCCGAGAGCGAACAGGCGCCGCCCAGTTCGCGCTGCGCCAGCCGTTCCGCCTCGACGACGCTCTTGCCCGCCTCGCGGTAGTGCCGCCATGCGAAGCACAGATGCATGCCGTCGGCGTAGCCGAAGATCATCACCAGCGCCGGCACCACCGTCGACATCACCGTCACCGGCGCGCCGAACAGGCCCATGGCGCCGACCACGGTCAGCGCTGCGACGATGGCCGGCACGGCCGCCATGATCGAGGCGACGATCGAGCGGAAGACCAGCAGGCTCATCACCGTGCCGATCAGCGCGCCGACCGAGTTGAGGACGATCTGGTCGCGCCGGATAATCTCGGAAATGGTCGCGCGGACGACCGCGAAGCCGGTCACCGTCACCTTGACGTCGGTGCCGGCGAGAACGTCGGCGGCGGTCTTTTGAATCTCGGCGGTCAGCGCGCGGGCGACCGACAGCGGCGCCTTCTGCTCGCTCGGCGTGACCGTGAACATCATCGCCTTGCCGTCGGCCGACAGGAGCTTCGAGCCGAGGATCGGGTGGTCGCGGATACGCGCGGCAAGCGCCGGGGTCAGCCCGGTGGAAGGATCGTTGACGAGAAGCGCCGCGTCGCCGTTGGCGTCGGGCGGGTCGCGCAGCGCGAACAGCGAGAAGACGCTGTCGACACCGTCGATCACCTGGAGTTCGAACTGAAGATCCTGGAGCTTGCTGAAGATCTCGGGCTTGGCGAGATCGTCGCCCTCGACGAGGACGAGCAGTTCGTTCTCCGGATCGACGAATTGCTCGGTCGCCGCCACGTAGTTCTGGAAGGCGGCGGAGTCGCCGGCGAAGATATCGCGCAGGTTCTCGTCGAATCTGATGTGGGTGATGCCGAAGCCGGCCAGCGCGAGGACGATCGCCAGCGCCGCGAGGCCGAGGCGCGGCCGGTCGAAGGCCAGCCACGCGATCCGCTCCAGACCGAAACCGATGCCCTTCATGCAGTCAGCCGCGCCGGCGCCTCGATAAATCGCAGAAACCGAACCGGTTTACGGCGCGGACGCCACGGTTTTGACGGCTCGCCGACGGACTGTCAAACTCCCGTGGTTTTCCGCCGGAATGCCCAGCCCATGAAGGTCAGCAGCCACGTCTTCGCCGACGACGGCGATGTTCCCAACAATCGCTTCGGCTTGATCGTCTATGCCGGCGCCATCGACCCGGCAGCCGGCGATCCGGCCGTCGCCTTCGAGACGCTGTTCCACGGCAATGGCTGGGGCGGCGGCTGGCGCAACGGCATCTTCCCGTTCCACCACTACCATTCGACCGCGCACGAGGTGCTTGGCATCGCCAAGGGTGCGGCGGAGGTCCGCTTCGGCGGCGAGAACGGGGAGACCTTCCACGTCGAAGCCGGCGATGCGGTGCTCATTCCGGCTGGCGTCGGTCACAAGCGCCTATCCGCCACGCCCGATCTTCTCGTCATCGGCGCCTATCCGGCAGGCCAGCGCGCCGATCTCATGCGCGAGGGGGCCGAGGATACGGACGGCATCCGCAGGCGCGTCGCCGCTGTGCCGTTGCCCAAGACCGATCCGGTCGCCGGCAGGGATGGCCCGGCGATGCAGTGGAAATAGCGCTCAGCTTTTCTCGGTCGCCAGCGGCTTCAGCGCCGCCATAACGTCGCTGAGGCGCGGCGGCGATCCGTTGATGAAAGGCAGGGGCCGGCAGACCTCGATCGCCGCGATGCCGACGCGCGCGGTGAGCAATCCGTTGACGACGCCTTCACCGAGCCGCGCCGACAGGCGCGCCGCAATGCCATGGCCGAGGATCTGCTGTACCAGCGAGTCGCCGGCCGCCATGCCGCCGGTGACGGCGAGATGGGCAAGCGTCGCCCGTGCCAGCCGGAAGAAGCCGATGGTGCCCGGCCGTCCATCGTAGAGCGTGGCCAGGCGGCGGATCAGCCGCAGCACTTCGCTGCCGACGAACAAGAGATCGACCAGCGCCCTTGGCGATATAGCGGTGACCAGCGCGACCCGCTTGGCCGACGACAGCACCATGCGGTGCGCGGTGGCATCGAACGGCAGCAGCAGTTCGCTCTCGGCGAGCGCGATCAGGTCGCGGCCGTCGATGATTTCCTTGCGGTGGCCGGCGAGCGCGGCGCGCCCGCGCGCCGTCTCCGGGCGGTGGCGATAGAGCCCGTCGATCTCGCCGAGCACGGTCAGCGCCGCGTCGCGGTCGTCGCTGTCGGCGGCGCTGACCGCGCGGGCGTGGATGTGGTTGACGCGGCGCAGGCGCAGCAGCGCGACGATCTCGCGGCCGGCGAGGACGAAAAGTGCGATCGCCGCCAGTACGACGAGTGCCAGCGCCAGCCAGCCCAGCCAATCGTTGCGGGCGAAGAGGTCGCGGACGAGCGAGTCGATGGCGAGGCCGAGCGCCAGCGAGGCGAGGCCGCCGAGTGCGGCGGTCAGCAATCCCAGCCAAGGCGCGCGGCGCCGCTTTTTCGGCACGGCCACCGGCAACGCATTGAGGTCGTCGCTCGCCAGTTCTTCCGGATAGATGTCCTCGGGTTCGAAGCGAACCTCGTCCAGCGAGAAGGAAGTCGGGCGTCTCATGCCAGCCGGTCTCCGAGCAGAAATTCCAGCGCCCGGTCGAGCCGGATATGGGGCAGGGACAAGGTCAGGCCCTCCGCGGTGCGCTCCAGCTTGGGAGGCCGGAAACGGGCGAAACGGACGCCCAGACCCTTGCCGCCGGCTTGAAAGACCGATTCCGGATCGTCCGGCAAGTCGCCGGGAAACCACGCGATTTCCGTCTTGCCGTCGAAGGTCTTGCCGTCCACCGTCTCGCCGGCCATGGGCGTGCCGATGATGGTCGGCAGGGACTGGCCGCTCTTCGTCACCGTCGCTTCGCGCGTGGCGCGCACCGAGGCCAGCGCCAGCACCTCGACCCGGGCGCCGGCGAAGCGGGCGCGTTCGCTGGCGCGCGCCACCATGCGGCCGAGGATCGCTTCCAGCCGGTCGTGGTCGCCATGATGGAGCTGGTCGGCCTTGGTGGCGGCGAACAGGATGCGGTCGATGCGTCGCGTCACCAGACCGGTCAGCCAGTTGGTGCGCCCAAGCCGGAAGGAACCGAGGATCGCGGCAAGCGCGGTCTCGAGGTCGGCGACCGCGGCCGGTCCGGCGTTCAGCGCGGTCAGCGCATCGACCAGCACGATCTGCCGGTCGAGGCGGGCGAAGTGGTCGCGATAGAACGGCCGCACGACGATGGAGCGATACGAGTCGTAGCGTCGTTCCATCATGCCGGCGAGCGTGTCGGGTTGCGCCTGACCGTCATCGAGGCGAAGCGGCGCGAAGGTCAGCGCGGGGGAATTGTCGAGATCGCCGGGCATCAGGAAGCGCCCCGGCGGCTGCGTCGACAGCAACCGGTCGTCGGCGCGGCAGCGGCGCAGGTAATCGGTGAAGACGTCGGCAAGTTCGCGCGCCAGCATTTCGTCGGCCGGCGCCTGCGGGTCGACCGCCGCGAGACGCTTGAGCCATGCGCCGGCATGGTCGCGATGTCCGTCGAGCGACGCCGCGGCGATCGCCTCGCGCGACCAGTCGGCGTAGCTCTTGGAGAGCAGCGGCAGGTCGAGCAGCCACTCGCCGGGATAATCGACGATGTCGATGTGCAGGCGGCCGCTGCCGACGGTGCGCATCAGGAAGGATGCCGACTCGAAGTTCACCGTCAGGCGCAGCTCGCTGATCTGGCGGGTCGAGTCCGGCCAGATGCGTTCCTCGACTAGCGAGCGCACGTGGCGCTCGTAGTCGAAACGCGGCACGTGGTCGTCGGGCTGCGGTTCCAGGCGGGCGCCGGTGAGGCGGCCGGAGGCGTACGCCTTGAACAGCGGCAGGCGGCCGCCATGGATGAGATTGTGGACCAGCGCGGCGATGAAGACCGTCTTGCCGGCCCGTGACAGGCCGGTCACGCCCAGCCGCACGCTCGGCGTTACCATGCCGGTGGCGCGGTCGGCGAGATTGGCGATAACCAGGCGGGTCTCGTCCGTGATCGTCGTCAGCTGCAAATCCGGCTCCCGGCGTTCGGCTGAGATGTAGGCACAAGCGGTCCCCGGCGAAACCCCCGAGATCCCGGGAGTTCAGTCGTCGTCGCTGGTCTCGTCGAGGTCGCGCGGGCGCAGGAAGGTCTCCAGCCGCCCATCGCCGGGGGCAATGGTCGCCCACGCCTCAATGTCGAAATCGATCACGGCCAGCGCCCCGGTCGGGTATTTGGCCGTCAACCTTGCGCGCTCGGGTTTGCTTGCCTTGCCGATCAGACTGAGCGCCGTCGCCTGGATGCGCGGGTTGTGTCCGATCACGAGCAGCCGGTCCGCGGCGGCTCCGGTGGCGGAGATCGCGGCGCGGTAGTCCTGCGGTCCGGAATAGAGCTCCTCGACAAACGCGATGGCGGTGCCCTTCGGCAGATACGATTCCAGCGCGGCCAGCGTCTGTCGGGTGCGTAGCGCCGGCGAACAGAGGATGCGGTTGGGCAGCAGCTTCCGCTTCGCGATGGCCTCGGCCATCGTTTCGGCGTCACGCAGCCCGCGTGGTGCCAGCGGCCGGTCCCGGTCGGCAACGCCGTCTTCGTCCCATGAGGATTTGGCGTGGCGAAGGAGCATCAGGCGCTTCATGGCGCCAGTGTAGCCCAGGACGCCAAAAGCAACACGCCCGCGACGAGGGTCGCGGGCGTGCCGATGGATTGGACGGTCAGACGATGCGGCCTAGAGGCTGCACCAGTGCCAATAGCCGTCGTAGCCCTTGAACTGGCCGGCGTGCGGGCCGGTCCACTGGAACGAATTGTACTTCTGCGAACAAGCCTGCATCCACCACTGCTGGCCGTAGCCGGGAGGCGGGGCGCCCGGGTTGTACACCGGCTGAGCCGGGGCGTAGTTGCCCTTGCCGCGGCACTGCCAATAGGCGTTGTTGTAGATCTGCTGCCGGTTCTGCTGGTTACCGACACCGCCGATCACCGCGCCGCCGACACCGCCGGCAATCGCGCCGGTGCCGGTGTTGCCGCCGCTGATGCCGGCAATCGCGGCGCCACCAAGGGCGCCGAGCAGGCCGCCAGTCACTGCGCCGGCGCCGTTCGGCGCATAGGCGTTGGCCTGCTGCTCCGCATACACGCGGCAATCGTAATCCGAAGCGGCGAGAGCGTTCCCTGCGAACAGCGTGACGCCGCCGAGGGCCGCAACCGTCATCATCAGTTTCTTCATTCCGTAGCTCCTACGTTGCGCATCGCCGGCCGTGCCTGCGTGCACGCCAAGTTCGCAACCTCCCAAGAAAGAGCCGGCAATTACGTTAAAAACGTGGACGCCGGCCCTGCGAACGTCGGAAGGCTCCCGTTCTACATAGGGCGGTCCGGATGAACGTCCTGTGAACGGCATCACAGCAAAATGACCATATTCCCGCGTTTTTGCGACCTTTTTGGGCCGAACGGGCGTTCAGTCGTCCCGGTAGACGCGTTCGCGCCGTTCGTGGCGCTCCTGGGCCTCGATCGAGAGGGTCGCGATCGGCCGCGCGTCGAGCCGCTTCAGGCTGATCGGCTCTCCGGTTTCCTCGCAGAATCCGTACGTGCCATCGTCGATCCGCTCGAGGGCGGAATCGATCTTGGCGATCAGCTTGCGCTGGCGGTCACGGGCGCGCAGTTCGATCGCCCGGTCGGTCTCGGACGAGGCCCGATCGGCGAGGTCGGAATGGTTCTGATTCTCGTCCTGAAGATGCTGGAGGGTCTCGCGGGCCTCACGCAAAATCTCTTCTTTCCAGGCGAGCAATTTCTGTCTGAAATATTCGCGCTGGCGTTCGCTCATGAACTCTTCGGAATCGGTCGGTCGGTATTCTTCGACGCGCGCACGCGGCATGAATTCTCCTGGGCTCGTCTCCAACGCGCGCGGAATATAGCGACGTGATTTCGTCGGGACAATAACCGTCCGTTGACGACTTGGTGACGGCTCAGAAGCCTCCGAAAACGGCTGAATCCGGCCGGTTTTGTCAGGACGTGCGCCGCGAGGTGATCTCGTCGAGGAGCCGCGCCATCTCACGCTCGAGGTCGCTGACCCGGGCTGCGGCCTCGTCGGGCGATTGCGGAGGCTCCTCCTCGGCGGCGGTCGCTGGCGCCTCGATGTCGCCGAGATCGAAGGTCGTCTGCTGGGTTTCGTCGATCTCGACTTCCGCATAGGCCGGCACTGGCGGAGCCGGCGGGGCGGGTTCCTCGACCTCGTCGGTCACCAGTTCGGGGAGCAGCGGCTCGCTGGCCGGCTCCGGTGATGGCGCGGGCGCCACGGCGGCGGCCGGCTGGCGTTGTGGGATCGGCCTTGGCGCCGGAGCCGGCTGTTCGGGCGGCGGCGCGAAGGCCGCCACAGGCGCTTCGGGCTCGGCGGGGACGGGCGGCGGTTCGGGCGGGCGCCGCTCGACCCTTCGCAGCGCCGGCCGTTCGTTGTCAGACGCCGGACGAACCCAGCCGCCGCGCGCTGCGGGGAAAGGGATGAGTTCGTTGGCTGCCGGCCGCGGATCGGGGGGCGGCTCCGCCGGGGCGGGGGCTGGGGCCTCCGCGGCCGCCTGGGCGGAAGGGCGGGCGGTGGTCGCCTGCTGGGGCGCCGGTTGCCCCGCCTGCTGGGGAGGTCGCTGGCGGACGCGCTGGATCGACGTCTCGATCACGACGTCGCCCGGTCCGCCGATCAGAAGCAGATGTTCGACGTTGTCACGGCGCACCAGCACGAGGCGGCGGCGGCGATCGACCGGCATTTCATCGACAACGGCCAGCCGTGGAACGCGGCCGCGGCCGATGCCGCCGATGCGCACGCCGGAATAGCGGCGCACCAGCGCCATGGCGATGCCGATGAGGGTGAGAACGATTGCGACGGTCAGCAAGAATTGGGCGATGGTGGCGCCCCACTCGCCGAAGATCGAAACCAGGAACTCCCGCATTCTCGCGCCTCCTGCCCGTTGTGGTCGGGTTCCACAGCGAATGTGGCGGATCGGTGACTGGTGGCCCGGTTCGGAATCGCCGGTTCCCCAACTTTTCCGGCGAAGCGGGCCGGAATGCAAGAGAATCCAGTCGATTGCGCCGGTCGTTTGCCACGCCGCGACGCGACCGATTCCGCGCCTCACGTTGAATTCCGTCGCTTTCCCCAGCATCCTCGCACGAAGAGCGTTAACATTGATTCTTCGGTTCCGATCCCCCGATCCGCCAAGACAGGAGGCCAGTCCGCGGGCATGAGCGATCACGCCACGCCAAGCGTCCGTGCCGATCCGCTCGTCGATCGTTCCGGGCGGATCAACGGCACCGGCCGCCTTATCGTGCTCGCCTGCGGTCTGGTCGGCGTGGCGATCGGCTTCGCTTTCCTGTCGCCGGACCAGGCGTTGCCTTTCGTCATCGGCCTGCTCGCCATTCTCGCCGTCATTGGCGTCATCACGCTGCTCGCCAGCGCCATCGGTCTGGTGCGCTTCGGCACAAGCGGCCGGGACGACGATCTTGGCCGCGCCTTCGTGGACGCGCTGGAAGCGGGCGTACTGGTCACCGGCAATGACGGGCGCATCGTCTACGCCAATCGCGCCTATGCCGATCTGACCGGCGTGGCCGAAACGCGCGACGCGCGCGCGCTGGAGCGGGTCTTCGTCGGCAGCCCCGACGCGACCGAGGCGATCTATCGCATCGCGCAGGAACTGCGTGAAGGCCGCACGGCGACCGAAGAGGTGCGCGTGCCTGTGCCGCTCGACGGCAGCGAGGAGGGCGCCCGCTGGTACCGCATCTCTGCCCGTCCGTTGCCGCCCGGTGGGCGCAAGACGCCGCTGACCGCGTGGACGCTGATCGACATCAGTCAGGAGCGCGCCCGCCAGGAGGCGGTGTTCCAGGAACTCCAGCACGCCATCGACTATCTCGACCACGCCCCGGCCGGCTTCTTCTCGGCCGAGCCCGACGGGCGCATCGTCTACCTCAACGCCACGCTCGCCGAGTGGCTGGGCATCGACCTTGCCCGTTTCGAGCCGGGTTCGCTGACGCTCGCCGATATCGTCCAGGGCGACGGCATCGCGCTCCTGTCGTCGCCGCCCGGCGACGAGATGCGCAATCGCACCGCCATCATCGACCTCGATTTCAGCCGCGCCGGCGGCCAGAGCCTGCCGGTGCGGCTCCTGCACCGCGTGCCCGTGACGGCCGACGGCGCGCCCGGCGCGACGCGCACGGTGGTGCTCAATCGCTCGCCCGGCGAGGAGGTGTCGGAGGCGCTGCGTGCGGCGGAAGTGCGTTTCATGCGCTTCTTCAACAACACGCCGATCGCCATCGCCGCCATCGACAGGCAGGGCCGCATCGGGCGCACCAACGCGCCGTTCCTGCGCATGTTCACCGACGTCAGGCTCGACGGTTCGAAGCGGCTGGTCGATCTGGTCACAGACGCCGACAAGGCCAGGCTCGAAGCGGCGCTGGCGTCGGCCGCCGAAGGCCTCGGCGTCGTGCCGGCGATCGACGCCGCCCTTGCCGGCGCCGACGAGCGCAGCGCGCGCTTCTTCATCAATCCGGTGGCGGAGGGCGGCGGCGGCCCGGAGGCGGTGATCGTCAACGTCATCGACATCACCGAGCAACGCACGCTGGAAAACCAGGTCCGCCAGCAGCAGAAGATGGAATCGGTCGGTCAGCTCGCCGGCGGCATCGCGCACGATTTCAACAACGTGCTGACCGCAATCATCGGCTTCTCCGATCTGCTGCTCGCCAACCATCGGCCGAGCGATCCGTCCTTTCAGGACATCATGAACATCAAGCAGAACGCCAACCGGGCCGCCGGCCTGGTGCGCCAGCTGCTTGCCTTCTCGCGCCGCCAGACGCTCAGGCCGCAGGTTCTGGCGCTCAACGACATGCTCTCCGACCTGCAGATGCTGCTCCAGCGCCTCCTCGGCGAGAACGTCAAGCTCAAGCTCATCCACGGCCGCGACCTGTGGCCGGTCAAGTTCGACCTCAACCAGTTCGAGCAGGTCGTCGTCAATCTCGCCGTCAACGGCCGCGACGCCATGCCGAGGGGCGGCACCATGACGGTGCGCACGCGCAACCTGCCGGCAACCGAAGTCGCGGCCTTCGGCTACAAGCCGCTGCCCGCGACCGACTACGTGCTGATCGAGGTCGAGGATACCGGCACCGGCATGACGCCCGAGGTGCAGGCCAAGATCTTCGAGCCGTTCTTCTCGACCAAGGAAGTCGGCAAGGGCACCGGCCTCGGCCTGTCGACCGTCTACGGCATCGTCAAGCAGACCGGCGCCCACATCTTCTTCACCAGCGTCGTCGGCAAGGGCACCGTCTTCCGGATCTTCGTGCCGCGCTACGTGCCGGCCGAGGGCGAGGTGACCACCACCCACACCGAGGCCGTCGCAGAGATCGCCGATCTCACCGGCACTGCCTCGATTCTCCTGGTCGAGGACGAGGAGGCGGTGCGCGCCTTCGCCGGCCGCGCGCTCATCTCGCGCGGCTACAAGGTCTTCGAGGCGGCCTCCGGCATCGAGGCGCTGGAGGTGATGAAGGAGTCGGGCGGCGCCATCGACCTGGTCGTCTCCGACGTGGTCATGCCGGAGCTCGACGGTCCCTCGATGCTGCGCGAATTGCGCAAGACGCGGCCCGATCTGAAGATCATCTTCATCTCCGGCTACGCCGAGGACGCCTTCCGCAAGAACCTTCCGGAGGGCGAGAAATTCAGCT
This sequence comes from uncultured Alphaproteobacteria bacterium, assembly GCA_963781775.1. Taxonomy (GTDB): domain Bacteria; phylum Pseudomonadota; class Alphaproteobacteria; order Rhizobiales; family Kaistiaceae; genus CAVSRC01. Next base: position 77,952 of record CAWAHE010000010.1, read on the forward strand.
TCCTGCCGAAGCCGTTCTCACTCAAGCAGCTTGCCGTCGCGGTGAAAGAGACGCTTGGGAAGTAGGGCGGCACTTCACCGCTCCCCTCCGGCATCCGATGTGCTAGGAAGGGCCATAGCGCAACAACGGAGCCGGCATGTCCAAACCGGTGATCTTCACGATATCCGCCGCCTGGGACGCGGAAGCGTCCGTCTGGAGCGGGCATTGCGACGACATTCCTGCGGCCGCAGATGCTCCCACGCTCGACGAACTGCTGGCGAAGATTTCTGTCATGGCACTCGACCTGTTGCCCGACAATCATCCGGGCATCGATCCGGCCGAGCTGTTCCTGCAGATCACGGCCCTGCGCGAGGCCGAGCCGACTGCGGCCTGAATGGCCCCACAGTTTGATCGACCGCTCCGCGATCTGTTGCGCGCCGCGGGTTGCGTCCTTGCCCGGCAAGGGAAGGGCAGTCACGAAATTTGGCGGAGCCCCGTCACAGGCCGGAATTTCGCGGTGCCGATAGGCATCCCGAGCCGCCACACGGCCAATGCGATCTTGCGGCAGGCTGGTTTGCCGAAGGCATTCTGAGACCCCCTGTCTCCTCAACCCGTTGCGGTGAAAAGGAGAAGCCGCCAGTCCTCCGGCCTGCGCGTCACTGCCGCCCGTGACATTTGCAGACAGAGGCCATAGTCCGTTGCCGGGCGGTGCCAGCGGCTTCGGGCCGTTTCCGACGCCCAGAAACGTTTCGGAGACCTTCGTGGCCATTTCATCGGACAGATTGCGCATCGCGGTGCTCTTCGGGGGGCGGTCCGCCGAACACGATGTCTCGGTGCTTTCGGCAACCAATGTCATGCGCGCGCTCGATCCCGCGAGATACGATGCCGTTCCCGTCTTCATCACCCACGAAGGTCGGTGGCTGCTGGCGCGCTTCGAGGATGGCGCGCTGACGAAGCCTTCCACCGGCATGGAGGTCTGCCTCGTGCCGGGCGGCGCGGGTCGGCTGATGGCGATCCCGGCCGATGGCGGGCCCCATGAATTGCCGAAGATCGACATTCTCTTTCCGGTCCTGCACGGCCTGCATGGTGAGGATGGTGCTGTGCAGGGGCTGGCGGAGGTGGCGCGCGTGCCGCTCGCCGGTTGCGGCATCCTCGGTTCGGCGATTGCGCTCGACAAGGACATCGCCAAGCGGCTTCTGAACGAGGCCGGCCTGCCGGCGGCGCGATCGGTCACGATCCACGACGGCGCCGCGCCGACCTTTGCGCAGGTTCAGGCTGTGCTTGGCCTGCCGCTCTTCGTCAAGCCGGCGCGGCAAGGCTCCTCCGTCGGCATCAGCAAGGTGTCGACCGAGCGGGACTACGCGGCGGCGCTTGCCGACGGCTTCAGGCATGACCGCAAGCTGCTCGCCGAGGAATTCATCCGCGGTCGCGAAATCGAGTGCGCCGTGCTGGAAGATGTCGGCGGCGGCCTCTTCGTCTCGCGGCCCGGCGAGATCGTGCCGGCGGAGGCGCACGGCTTCTACACCTATGACGCCAAATATATCGACGAGGACGGCGCGGCGCTGAAGGTGCCCGCCGACCTGCCGCCGGAGATCGAAACCAGGATCCGCGAGATGGCGGCAAGGGCTTTTCGCGCGCTCGGCTGCGACGGCATGGCCCGGGCCGATTTCTTCGTGACGGCGGACATGCGCGTGCTGGTCAACGAGCTCAACACCATTCCCGGCTTCACCGACATCAGCATGTATTCCAAGGTGATGGTGGCGAGCGGTGTCAGCTATCCCGAGATCATCGACCGGCTGGTGGCGCACGGCCTGGCCCGCGCCGGCCGGCTCTAAAGGCGTTAGTCACGCCCACGCTTCCTGGCCGCCGCGGTCAAGAAGATTTTGGGGCGGTAGGGCTGTCCCCGGCATCGTCGTCCGCGCGGCGGAGCCTCGACCCCGGCCGCCAGCGCGCGATATCGACGAACGGCATGACGACGAGCCCGGCGACGGATTTCACGATCGCCGCGACGGCCGACGCGAGCGCCATGCCGTAAATAGCGAGGCCGCTTGCCAGCGTCTTGCCCTCGGGCAACCTTTTGCCGAAGCCGCGCCACAGCCAGACGACGAGCGCGACATGCGCCCGCACCAGCGTTGGCACCAACCCGCCCAAAGCGCTTGTGAAAGCTCCTATGCGCGGCCCGTAGTACCGGCGGAAAGGGCCGATGCTCATGACGATAGTGGCGATGCACAGGATAATGAGCACCAGCGAGATCGGCCGGTGCAGGTAGAAAGCGAGATCGCCGCCGTGAATAACCCAAGACCGGCGGAAGCTCTTGTCGAAAATGTCGCCGAGCACGATGCCGAGCACCAGCGGTGCCATCGGGTACTTCATCTCGCGCAAGGCGAAGCCGACGATGCCGAACACGACCATCACCCAGACGTCGAACATGCGCTGCTGGATCGCGTATGAGCCGATGACGCACAGCACGAAGACGACGGGCATCAGCCGCTCGCGCGGGATGGACAGAACGCGCAGGAGAACAGGGGTGAGTACGATGCCCAGCACCAGGATGGCGATGGCGGCGAGGAACATCATCACCACCACCTCGTAAACGAAGCTCGGGAACTCGACCATGATCATCGGCCCGGGCCGGACGCCGTGGAGCACCATGGCGGCGAGCAGCACGGCGGCGGGCGCGGAGCCGGGAATGCCCAGCGTCAGCACCGGGATGAGTGCGCCTGGCGCGGCCGCGCTGTTGCCGGTCTCCGCCGCCATCAGGCCCTCCACCGATCCCTTGCCGTATTTCTCCTTCTCCTTCGAGGCGCGGCGCGCGGCGGCGTAGGAGACCCAGGCGCCGATGTCCTCGCCGACGCCGGGGATCACGCCGATCAGGGTGCCGATCAGTCCCGAGCGGCCGATGGTGCGCCAGTAGCGAACGATCTCTCGCGGGTCGGGGATCACGTCGACGAGCCGCGTCTTGGCCCGCACGATCTCGGCGCGGCGATTGAACATCACCGCGATCACCTCCGAGAAGCCGAAAGCGCCGACCATCGCCGGGATCAGGCCAATGCCGCCCTCCATCTCCGTGAAGCCGAAGGTGAAGCGGTCGGTCATGTAGAGACCTTCCTGCCCGACCATGGCGACGCCCAGGCCGAGGAAGCCGGCGATCCATCCCTTGAGCGGATCGTCCATGGCGGTGAGTTGACCGGAGATCAGGATGCCGAACACGGCGAGCCACAGGAACTCGTGCGTCTGGAAGGCGAGCGCGTAGTCGGCGAGCTTGGGCGCCACGGTTGCCAGGAACACCATGCCGATCAGGGTGCCGAGAAAAGAGCCGGTGGTGGCCGTGCCCATGGCGGGGCCGGCGCGGCCGGCCTTGGCGAGCGGGTAGCCGTCGAGCGTCGTGGCGGCGTTGGCGGGCGTGCCGGGGATGTTGAGCAGAATGGCGGTGCGGCTGCCGCCGTAGATGGCGCCGACATAGAGGCAGACGAGCACCAGAAGCGCCGCCTCCTTGTCGAGCTGGTAGGTCAGCGTGGTGAGCAGCGCCACGCCCATTGTCGCGGTCAGTCCGGGCAGGACGCCGATGGTAATGCCGAGCAGCGTGGCGCCGACGACGTAGAGCAGAACCGTGAAGTTGGTGAAATGACCGAAGGCGTCGCCGACATAGCCGGCCGTGGCAACGAGGTAGGCGACGAGGTCTTCCAGCGCTTTGAACATCGCGGGGCCGGGCCTCAGGGAAGCGTGACGTAGAAGAGATCTTGAAACACGTAGGTGACGGCCACGGTGATGATCGCCGCCTGAATGGCCGCGGTGAACATGAGCCATGCGAACGGCGCGGCGGCGGCCGGCACGAAGCTGAAGACCGCCGAAAGGCCTCCGGCCAGCGCCGGCGCTCGCGTCGTCAGGAAGCGCCAGCGGCGCGGACCGATCTGCTGCGCGAGATCCCATTCGGAGATGACCATGAAGGCCAGCATGAAGACGAAGGTCGCGACGGCGTAGGGAAGGGCGATGCCGAAATAGCGGTGGCCGACCAGTCCGACCGCATAGAAGGCGCAACCGATCGCGGTCGTCGCCGCGCGGATGACGGCGGAGCGCCGCTCGGCCGTCAGCGGTTCGCGCGTCGACAGGCGGTGGCCGCCCCGGCGGATGGCACGCAGCAACAGCACCAGCGCGAGAATGGCGATCGTCGCGCCTAGGAAGACCGGGACGCGGCCGGGTTCGCCGCCTTCCTCGATGAATCCGCCGGCGCCGGGAAGGCTCAGGCCCTCGCCGATCATGAAGATGCCGAGGGCGATGAAGACCAGGCCGCTGACGAAATCGGCTTTAGGCATGCGCACCCGCAATCAAAGAAGGGATACGGCCGCGGACGCTTGCACGCCCGCGGCCCATGCGCTTCGGATGGCGCGGCTATTCCGGTCGCGGAATGCCGATGGTATCGGGGCTTACCTTGGCCTTGCCGCCGTCGGCGATCTGCCACGCGGTCAACTGGACGACCGGGAAGGCCGCCTCGTAGGCCTTGTCGCCGTGCATGACCAGCACGGTCAGGCCCTTCGACGCCGCATATTCCTTCAGGCGTGGCGAGGTGGCGATCTTCTCGTCCCAGATCTTGTTCATGGTCTCGATCACCTCGGCCGGCGCATCCTTCGGGATCCAGATGCCGAAATGGACCGGACCGACGGCGACCTTCGGCAGGTCCTTCTTCAGGCTCGGGATCGTGCCGACGCCGTCGATCTCGACGTCATCGGTGGTGAAGGCGGCGAGCGGCTTCAGCTTCTTGGCGCGCAGCATCTCGTACTGCTCGGCGATGAGCTGAGTCGTGATCTCGGTCTCGTGCGAGACGGCCGCCTGCACGGCGGCGCTGCCGCTGTCATAGGTGATCATCTTGTAGTCGCCGCCGACCGCCGCCTTGAGGGCCTCCGACGAAGCGCCGCCGGCCGAGTTGATGCCGCCGGTGGCGATGGTCACGGCGGCCGCGTCGTCCTTCATCGCGGCAACGATGTCGGCGACCGACTGGAACTTGGAATCGGGGTTCACCGCAAGGACGGTGTAGTTGACGGTCGCGAGATAGAGCTCCCAGTCCTTCAGCTGTGTGTCGATGGCGCCGGTGACGACATAGGTGCCGAGATCCTTCGAGGCGCCCGACGTCCAGGTGTAGCCGTCGTGGTCGCCATCGAGCGTGGCCTTGGTGCCGACCGCGCCTGCACCGCCGGGCTGGTTCACCACCACGACCGTATTGCTGAGCGCATCCTGGATGTCGGCGGCGAGCGCGCGCACCAACTGGTCGGTCGAGCCGCCCGCGCCCCACGGGACGATGATGCGGATGGGCTTGTCGGGTTTCCATTCGGCCTGCGCCGCTAACGGGGCAGCGATCATGAGCGCCGCAATAGCGGCAAGAATCTTCGCAAGTCTAGGCATGCCTTCCTCCCTGGTTCAGCATTGCGTCTTGATGCGCGTTCTTGTCGCCGGCCAACAAATAACCGGATGGTTACTTTTTGCCGGAGATGCCGCGGCTGTCAACCCGGCGCGAGGACTGACAGAGGCGCCGCAGGCCCGGGATCGGATCTCGAAATCATCTTCAGCCGGCGGTGGCGGCGTTCTCAACCTCTGCCTTCGTGGGCGAGATCCTGCCCCCGACACGATCGGGGGGCGGCCGGGTGAGGGGCCGGGCGAGGGGGAAGGGTCGTTAGAGCGCGCGCGCCAACGCCGTTTCCCGGGCCGCGCGCGGGCGAAGCCCGTGTCGCGTGAGCCGGGACCCAGCGTAAGACTCCTGGCGCCACGCGCTGCGTTCGCGTGAGGCGATCCCGCCTCCGTCATGGCCTGCCCCCGACCTGATCGGGCAACGCTCCAACCTGTTGCGTCTCGTACCTTTGCCCCTGGCCCCCATCTCTGCTGACACGACGCTGTCACCGCATGTCTGCGACAACCTTGGCACCGCGGCATCGCCCGCACGGGATTGCGGCGGAGGCGGCCGGCCGCCGCTCCACGCGCAAAAGACAAGAGCACGCACATGAATTTCGTTTCGATCCGCGTCATCACGGATGACGTCAAGGGCCTGGTCCGGTTCTACGAACAGGTCACCGGCCTGCCGCCGACCTGGTACACGGACGACTTCGCCGAGCTGGCGACGCCGTCCTGCACGCTCGCCATCGGCGCCCGGCGCACCATGGACATGTTCGGCGCCGGCGCGGCGCACCCCGCCGACAACCACACGGTGATCATCGAATTCCGCGTCGATGATGTCGACAAGGAACACGAGAGGCTGGCGAAGATGGTCGGCACGTTCGTGCAGCCGCCGACCACCATGCCCTGGGGAAACCGCTCGCTGCTGTTCCGCGATCCCGACGGCAACCTGGTCAACTTCTTCACGCCGGTCGGCGCCGAGGCTATCGCCAGGTTCGATCGCTAGCGCGCCGGGCAGGGTGCGCGGCTGGGGCTACCGCTAGCCCTTCGCCAGTTCCACCGCGATCTCGGCCGCCAGCCGCGCGTTATTCTTCACCAGCGCGATGTTGGTGACGAGGCTCCTGCCGCCGGTCCGCTTCAGGATCGCGTCGAGCAGGAACGGCGTCACCGCCTTGCCGCTGATGCCCTGCGCATCCGCGTCGGCGACCGCCGCCGCGATGATCGGCTGCATGTCTTCGGCCGGGATCTCGGCGGCCTCCGGCACCGGATTGGCGACAAGCACGCCGCCCGGCTGACCCAGCTCGGCGCGGGTGCGCACGAAGCCCGCGATCGCCGCCGCGTCGTCGAGGCGGATCGGGGCGGCGAGCCCGCTGTCGCGCGACCAGAAGGCGGGGAAGACGTCGCTGCCACAGGCGATCACCGGCACGCCCAGCGTCTCCAGAACCTCCAGCGTCTTGTTGAGGTCAAGCAGCGCCTTGGCGCCGGCCGAGACGACCGTCACCGGGGTGCGCGCCAGTTCCGTCAGGTCGGCGGAAACGTCGAAGGTGCGTTCCGCGCCGCGATGGACGCCGCCGACGCCGCCGGTCGCGAACACTTCGATGCCGGCGAGGTGGGCCGCGATCATGGTCGCCGCGACGGTGGTGGCCCCCGTCCGGCCCGACCGGATGCCGTAAGCGAGGTCGGCGGAGGACAGTTTCAGCACGTCGGTCGCGCGGGCCAGTTTTTCGAGTGCAGTTCGGTCGAGTCCCACCCGTATCCGGTGGTCGATGACGGCGATTGCAGCCGGGACCGCACCCGTTTCGCCCACGATCGCCTCGACCGCCAGCGCCGTTTCCAGATTGGCCGGATAGGGCATTCCGTGGCTGATGATGGTCGTTTCCAGCGCGACGACGGGGCGCTTTTTCTCAAGCGCTTCAGCCACTTCCGGGGAAAATTCGATGTGACGATTCACGAGGCCAGCCGCGGCCCCGCGGCGATCCGCGCCGACAGGGCACCCGGCGCGAACGGCGCCTCCGCGACGCTCCCATGCTCCACGGTCATGGCCGCCGCGGCGAGGCCGAAGCGTATGGAATCGTTGAGGGAACGGGCTTCGGTCAGCGCCGCGATGGTGCCGGCCGCGAACGAGTCGCCGGCGCCGTTGACCGCCTTGATGTCGGTGCGCAGCGGCGTGAACGAGCGCACGTCGTCGCCGCTCGCCACGTAGAGCGGGCCGTTGGCGCCGGTCACGACCACCTGCAGCGGGCCGAGATGGGCGAGGTCGCGCGCCGCGTGCTGCACGCCGATGTTGGTATTGACCTGGGCGTTGCCGGCCAGAAGTGCCGCCGCCTCGGCCTTGTTGGCGAACAGGTAGCTCAGCCGCGCGATCGCCGGAGCCAGGCGCAACGCCTTGGCCGGCGAGACCGTCAGGGCAGCGATGGGGTGGTCGTTCACGCGGGCTTCCTCGATCAGGAAATCCAGTGTTTCCGCCGAAAGATTGGCGTCCACCACCCATAATTCGTCGGCGGTCGCGCTAGCCGCTATCGGGGCGACATCGGCGGGCCGGATTTCCTCGATAACGTCAGCGTCGGCGATACCGACGACAAGATTGCCGCGGTCGTCGAACACGGCGTAGTAGCCGGCCGTCGGCGCAGCATGCGAGACGCTGGCAGCAGTTGTATCGACGCCGGCGCCGCGCGCCGCCAGCAGCACGGCCTCGCCTTCCGGGTCGTCGCCAACACGCGTCACCAGCCGCGTGGCAATGCCGAGGCGGGCGATGATCGCGGCGACGTTGAAGCCGACGCCGCCCGGCAGGCGGCGGGCGTGGCCGGGATTTGAGGCGCCCATGACCGGCGCCGCGCTGCTCCGCGCGATGCGGTCGATGGTGGCGCCACCGAAGACCGTGACCCGGTCGAGTCGGCGTAGTGGCTGGTCCATGCCGAGACTCATTGCGGTCAAATTCTGGCGTTCTTGAGATGGGCGCCGGATCATCCTCGCCTGCGCGCGGGCGCGCAAGGTGGCCCGCCCTCCCAATCGCCCCCGCGCGGCCCTAGGATACCGCGGGTCAACTCGTTGACTTGACCGGCGTCTTTACCCGCCGGTTACCAATCGGACACGATTTTCCATGACCAGTCGCAAACGATCGGGGGACGGGCCCTTGCCGCGGGTGCCGGCGCCGCCCCATCCACAGCTTCGCGACCAGCCGCTGCCGTGGACGCAACCGAAGCCGGCCGAAGAGGATCCCGACGCGCCGAAGCGGCTGGAGGCAATCCTCGCCAGCCCGTCCTACCGCGCGGCCGACGACGATGCCGCCTTCCTCGCCCGCGACGAGTCGCGCGGCATTCGTCTGCAACTCGACTACCTCAAGCCGCAGCTTCTGCTCGAGGAGCACCAGATTCACCACACGGTGGTGGTCTTCGGGAGCACGCGGATTTGCGAGCCGGTCAGGGCGGCGCGTCGTGTGGACGAGTTGACCACCGCCGCGACGGCGGCGCCCGACGATCGCGATCTCGCGCGTGATCTCAGCGTCGCCAAGCGTATCCTCGCCAAGAGCCGCTATTACGACGTTGCGCGCGAATTCGGCCGGCTCGTCGGTGCTTCGGATCGCCGCCTGGGCGAACATCGCCTCGTTGTCACCACCGGCGGCGGACCCGGCATCATGGAGGCGGCCAACCGCGGCGCTTACGATGCCCATGCGCAAACCGTCGGCCTCAACATCACCCTGCCGCGCGAGCAGTTTCCCAATCCCTACGTGACGCCGGATCTCTGCTTCCGCTTTCACTATTTCGCGCTCCGCAAGCTGCACTTCCTGCTCAGGGCGAAAGCGCTGGTCGCGTTCCCGGGCGGTTACGGCACTTTCGATGAACTGTTCGAACTCCTCACCCTGACGCAGACCCGCACCATCAAGCCGATGCCGATCGTGCTGGTCGGTGAGGAATACTGGCGGGGCGCGATCGATTTCGACTATCTGGTCGATGAGGGCGTGATCGATCGCGAGGATCGCAACCTGTTCTGGTTCGCCGAGACGGCCGAGGAGATCTGGGACGGCATTCTCGCCTGGCATGCAGCCAACGGCGAGCCCTTGCAGCCGGCCGCGTGGGCGGGCTGAGTTTCTATCCTCCAACCCACGGTTCCCGATGAAGATCTCATTCCATGGCGCCGACCGGACGGTCACCGGTTCCTGTCACCTAATCGAATGCGCGGGAAAGCGCATCCTCGTCGATTGCGGCATGTTCCAGGGCAGCCGCGAGCTCTCCGAGGACAACGCCGACCCCTTCGGCTTCGAGCCGGCGGCGATTGACTTCGTCCTGCTCACCCACGCCCATCTCGATCATTGCGGGCGCCTGCCGCTGCTCGCCAAGCGTGGCTTTCGCGGCGAGATCATCGCCACTGCGGCGACACGCGAACTGGCGCGCGTAGTGATGCTCGATTCGGCGCGGCTGCAGGAGGAAGACGCAGCGCGAGAAGAGCGTCGGCGTGCGCGGCGCAAGGGCGGCGATGGCGATCGCGGACCGCTCTATACGGTCCTCGATGCGATGAACGTGCAAGAATTCTTCGGTCGCGGCGCCGCGTACGACACGCCGATCGAGATCGCGCCGGGCATCCGCGCGACCTATTTCGACGCGGGCCATATCCTCGGTTCGGCCAGTATCCTGCTGGAGCTGGAGGAGGGGGGCACGCGCCGGCGCGTCGTCATGTCAGGCGATATCGGCAATGCCGGCCGCCCGCTGCTCAATCCGCCAAAGCAGCCGCCGCAGTGCGATGTGGTGGTCATGGAAACGACCTACGGCGACCGCAACCACAAGCCTTTCGGTCCGTCGGTCGAGGAATTCTACGCGGCGATCGAGGAGACATTCCGGCGTGGCGGAAATGTCGTGATACCCACGTTCGCGCTGGAGCGCGCCCAGGAACTGCTCTACGCGCTGCACGACGCCATGATGAGCAACGACAGGCTCCCGCGCGCCATTCAGGTGTTCCTCGATTCGCCGATGGCGATCACCGCCACGGACATCTTCCGGCATCATCCAGAGTGCCTGTCGGATAAAGTCGCCGATCTCTTCCGCGACGGGCGCGATCCGCTGGCGGTGCCCGGCCTGCATCTCACGCGGGAGTCGTCCGATTCGATGGCCATCAACAAGATCAGCGGCGGTGCGATCATCATGGCCGGCTCCGGCATGGCGACCGGCGGACGAGTGCGTCATCACCTCAAGCACAATCTCTGGCGATCGGATGCCGGCGTGATCTTCGTCGGGTTTGCCGCGCAGGGTACGCTGGCGCGCACCATCATCGACGGGGCGAAAAAGGTGCGCATCTTCGGCGAGGAGATCCCGGTGAAGGCCAAAACCTACACGATCGGCGGCTTCTCCGCCCACGCGGGCCAGAATGAATTGCTTGCCTGGCACAAAGCCTCGGGGGCGGCGCGGACCTACCTGGTCCACGGCGACGAGACGGTGATGAAGACGTTCGCGCCGCTGCTCAAGGATACCGAAGCCGTGATGCCGGCGATGAACGAGAGCTTTGAGTTGTAGGTGTCGCGGCGACTGCTATCACGGCCCCCGCGGCAAGGGAGCGCGCAATCTTGATGGGCACCGGAACGAAACCAAACCCACTTGCGCAATGAGAACAAAACGTGTACACATGTTCCCACTCGCCGGGGCGGCGAATCGTCTAGCTATTTGATCGCACCCGGTGCCTTTGAAACAAGGAGCACCTACAATGGCTGCAGCGCCTCTTCGCGTGATCGAGGGTCATTCCATGGATAAGTCGAAGGCGCTGGACGCGGCGCTCAGCCAGATCGAACGGGCGTTCGGCAAGGGCTCGATCATGCGGCTCGGCCAGAACGATCCGACGGTTGAAATCGCGACCGTGCCGACCGGCTCTCTCGGCCTCGACATTGCGTTGGGCATCGGTGGCGTACCGCGCGGCCGCGTCGTCGAGATTTACGGGCCGGAATCCTCCGGCAAGACGACGCTCGCGCTGCACATCATTGCCGAGGCGCAGAAGGCCGGCGGCATCTGCGGCTTCGTTGACGCGGAACATGCGCTTGATGCCGGCTATGCCCGTAAGCTTGGCGTCAGGCTCGATGACCTCCTCATTTCCCAGCCCGACACCGGCGAGCAGGGCCTCGAGATCACCGACACGCTGGTCCGCTCCGGCGCGGTCGATGTGCTCGTGGTCGACTCGGTTGCCGCGCTGACGCCGCGCGCCGAAATCGAAGGCGAGATGGGCGATCAGCTTCCGGGCCTCCAGGCGCGGCTGATGAGCCAGGCGCTCAGGAAACTCACCGGCTCGATCTCGCGTTCCAACACCACCGTCATCTTCATCAACCAGATCCGCATGAAGATCGGCGTCATGTTCGGCAATCCGGAGACCACGACCGGCGGCAACGCGCTGAAGTTCTATGCGTCCGTCCGTCTCGACATCCGCCGCATCGGCTCGATCAAGGAGCGCGACGAGGTGGTCGGCAACCAGACCCGCGTCAAGGTGGTCAAGAACAAGCTGGCGCCGCCGTTCAAGCAGGTCGAATTCGACATCATGTACGGCGAGGGCATCTCGAAGACCGGTGAACTGATCGACCTCGGGGTCAAGGCCGGCATCGTCGAGAAATCCGGCGCCTGGTTCTCCTATGACAGCCAGCGTCTCGGGCAGGGCCGCGAGAATGCCAAGCAGTTCCTGCGCGACAATCCCGAGATCGCCGGCGTGATCGAGAAAGCCATCCGCGCCAATGCCGGTCTCATCGCCGAGAAGTTCCTCGAGCGCGGTGGACCGGAGGAAGATAGCGACGACGCGGTCGAGGCGTAGGCTCGCGCCGTGCCGAAGCCGGTTCTCGGCCATCTCTCCTTCGGGGTGGCCAATCTGGAGCGGGCGGGGCGGTTCTACGATGCGGTTTTCGCGCCACTGGGTTTCGTCCGGGTGTGGACTGAGGACACGGGCATCGGTTTTGGCGAGCCAGCCGCGGGTGACAAGCTGGCGCTTTTCGCCAGGCCGGGTGAAGCGCGGCCTCCGGGCCCGGGCTTTCATCTCGCTTTCAATGCACCGTCTCGCGCCGCCGTTGACGCATTCCATGCCGCGGCGCTTGCGGCGGGAGGCAGCGACGCAGGGGCGCCCGGCCTGCGGCCGCAATACAGCCCGACCTACTATGCGGCCTTCGTGATCGACCCGGACGGCCACAAGCTGGAAGCTGTCCATCAGTAAGCCGGACGGGAGTTCCCATGGAGCAACGAGTCAGTCTGATCACGCTCGGCGTCGCCGATCTCGGGCGGTCTCTGCGTTTCTATGAGGCGCTCGGATGGAAGCGCGGCAACCGCGACGATGGCGTCGTCTTCTTCCAGTTGCCGGGAGCGATCTTTGCCCTGTGGCCCCGCGCGTCGCTGGCCGAAGATGCCAAGGTTACGGATACCGGCGCGGCGTTCAGCGGGATGACGCTTGCCTACAATGCCCGCTCGAAAGCGGACGCGGACGCAGTGTTGGCTGAGGCGAAAGCGGCCGGGGCAAAGATCCTGAAACCGGCCGAAGACGTGTTCTGGGGCGGGTATTCGGGCTATTTCGCCGATCCGGACGGGCACGTCTGGGAGGTTGCCTGGAATCCGGGCTGGTCGCTGGACGAGGCGGGGCGCGTCAGCCTTTCGGGCTAAGCTGCGGTCACAATTGATGGACATGGCCGCCGCCGGGGCGGTAGAACCCCGCGGTTGCGGCGGTGCAGCGATCCTTTCCCGAGCCCCGAGCGGTTATGAACAGCGTCAACGATATCCGTGCCCATTTTCTGGGATATTTCGAGAAGAACGGCCATACGCTGGTGCCGTCGAGCCCGCTCGTGCCGCGCAACGACCCGACGCTGATGTTCACCAACGCCGGCATGGTCCAGTTCAAGGACTATTTCACCGGTCGATCGAAGCCAACGTTTCCGCGTGCAACGACATCTCAAAAGTGCGTGCGCGCCGGGGGCAAGCACAACGATCTCGACAATGTCGGCTATACCGCCCGGCATCACACCTTCTTCGAGATGCTCGGCAACTTCTCGTTCGGCGACTATTTCAAGGAACAGGCGATCGAGCTCGCCTGGAACCTGGTCACCAAGGAGTTTGGCCTCGACAAGGACAAGCTCCTCGTTACGGTCTACGTCGATGACGATCACGCGTTCGATTTGTGGAAGAAGATCGCCGGCTTTCCAGACGAGAAGATCATTCGCATCGCGACCAGCGCCAATTTCTGGCAGATGGGCGACACCGGGCCGTGCGGGCCGTGCTCGGAGATCTTCATCGATCAGGGTGAGGACGTCGCCGGAGGTCCGCCCGGCAGTCCGGACGAGGATGGCGACCGGTTCCTCGAGTTCTGGAACCTGGTCTTCATGCAATACGAGCAGTTGCCCGGCGGCGAGCGCGTCGACCTGCCTCGGCCGTCGATCGACACCGGGATGGGGCTGGAGCGCGTCGCGGGGATCTTGCAGGGCGTCAAGAACGTCTACGACATCGACCTGTTCCGCACGCTGATCTCGGCCTCGGTCGACGTCATCGGGGTGCCCGCCGACGGCAAGAACCTCGCAAGTCATCGCGTCATCGCGGACCACCTGCGCGCGACGAGCTTCCTGATTGCCGACGGTGTGCTGCCGTCGAATGAGGGCAGGGGTTATGTGCTGCGCCGCATCATGCGTCGCGCCATGCGTCATGCCCATCTGCTCGGCGCCGCCGAGCCGGTGATGTACCGACTGGTGCCGACGCTGGTCGCCGAGATGGGCCGCGCCTATCCGGAGCTGGTTCGCGCCGAGACCATGATCTCCGAGACGCTGCGTCTCGAGGAAAGTCGCTTCCGACGCACGCTGGCGCGCGGGCTGACGCTGCTCGACGACGCTACGGTGAGCCTCGGCTCGGGCGACACGCTCGCCGGCGACGTTGCCTTCCGCCTGTACGACACCTTCGGCTTTCCCCTCGACCTGACGCAGGATGCGCTGAAGGCGCGCGGCATCGCGGTCGATCTGCCGGGCTTCCAGTCGGCGATGGAGAAGCAGAAGGCGGAGGCGCGCGCGAGCTGGGCTGGCTCCGGCGAGGCGCAGACGGAGCCGATCTGGTTCAAGCTTCGCGAGTCGTTAGGCGCCACCGAGTTCCTCGGCTACGACGCCGAGTTGGCGGAGGGCGAGGTGCTCGCGCTCGTGCAGAACGGCGAGGCGGTACAGACGGCGAAAGCGGGCGAGGAGGTCGCGGTTGTCGTCAACCAGACGCCCTTTTATGCCGAATCCGGCGGCCAGGTCGCCGACACCGGCACGATTACTAATTCCGATGGCGGCAGCATCGCAGTCGAAAACGTGCAGAAGCGTGCCGACGGCCTCTTCGTGCATCTCGGCAAGGTTGCGGCTGGTTCTCTGGCCGTCGGCGATGCGGTTCGGCTCACCATCGATCGGCCGCGGCGGACGATGATCCGCGCCAACCACTCCGCCACGCATCTCCTGCACGCGGCGTTGCGCAACGTGCTTGGCTCGCATGTTGCGCAGAAGGGCTCGCTGGTCGCGCCCGATCGCCTGCGTTTCGATTTCTCCCACCAGAAGCCGATGGACGCCCACGAGATCGAGGCGGTGGAGGATCTTGCCAATGCGGTCGTGCTCGAAGATGCGCCGGTCGTGACCCGGCTCATGGACCGCGACGAAGCGATGACGTCCGGCGCCATGGCATTGTTCGGCGAGAAGTACGGCGACGAGGTGCGCGTCGTGTCGATGGGCACGATGCCGGAGGACGCAATGGGCAAGACCTATTCGGTCGAGCTCTGCGGCGGCACCCATGTCGGGCGCACCGGCGAAATCGGCCTGATCACGCTGGTCAATGAGGGCGCGGTCGCAGCCGGCGTGCGGCGTGTCGAGGCGCTCACCGGCAATGCCGCGCGCAAGCATCTGGCCGGCCAGGAGAAGCGCTTGCGCGCCGTCGCGATGGCGCTGAAGTCGCGGCCCGAGGAAGCGGCCGAGCGGGTCGAGGTCCTGGTCGAGGAGCGGCGCAAGCTCGAGCGCGATCTCGCCGAGGCGCGCAAGAAGCTCGCCATGGGCGGCGGCGGCAACGGCGGTGGCGACGACAATGCGATCGTCGATGTCGGCGGCGTCAAATATTTCCGCCTCGCCGTGTCGGATGTCGGAATGAACGACCTGAAGGCGCTCGCCGACGAGGGCAAGGCGAAGGTCGCGTCCGGCGTGGTTGCCATTGCGAATACGACATCGGAAGGCAAAGGCAGCATCGTCGTCGGCGTCACCAAGGACCTGACCGACCGTTTCAACGCCATCGATCTTGTCCGCAAGGGCGCAGAGGCGCTTGGCGGCAAGGGCGGTGGCGGCCGGCCGGACATGGCGCAGGCCGGCGGTCCGAATGGCGCCGAGGCCGACAAGGCGCTGGCGGCGATCGAGGCGGCCATCGCGGCGCAATAGACCGAGGCGCCGAACGAACGGAAGGGCCCGACCCATGGCAACGAAGAAGGGCGCCGGGTTGGAGATCTCAGCGCTCCGCCGTCGGCTCTATGAAATCCTCGAGCTGGCGCCGCGCGACGACCGCCTCAGCCTCGTCGTCAACCGCGCGCTGGTTCTTCTCATCGTCGTCAATCTCGTCGCCGTGGTGCTGCAATCCGTCCCGTCGATCGCCACGGCCTACGGCGTGCTGTTTGCGGTCATCGAGATCGTCTCGCTGGTGGTCTTCACCGCCGAATACGCGCTCCGCCTCTGGGTTGCCGCGGAACATGCGCCGTTCGGGGCGGGCCGGAGGGGACCGCGGCTGAGCTACGCGCTGAGTGCCGCCGGCATCGTGGACCTTCTCGCCATCCTGCCGTTCTGGCTCGGCCTGTTCGTGCCGGCCGATCTGCGTGCGCTGCTGGTGCTGCGCATCGTCCGCTTCCTCAAGCTCGTCCGCTATTCGCCGGCGATGCGCTCGCTGCTTGACGCTCTCTACAGCGAACGGCGCGCGCTGTTTGGATGCTTCGTCATCCTGCTCGGCGTGGCGCTCGCCGCGGGCTCGGTCATGTATTTCGTCGAGCGCGAGGTCCAGCCCGACAAGTTCGGCACCATCCCCGACGCGATGTGGTGGGCGATCGTCACGCTCGGCACCATTGGCTACGGCGACGCGGTCCCGGTGACGGCGCTCGGCCGCTTTGTCGGCACCCTGACCATCTTCTCCAGCCTCGTGATGATCGCGCTGCCGGTCGGCATCGTCGCCACGGCCTTCGCAAGCGAGGTTCACCGCCGGGATTTCGTCGTGACATGGGGGATGGTTGCCCGCGTGCCCCTGTTTTCGGGACTGACCGCCGGCGAGATCGCCGACATCATGCGCCTGCTCAGCGCGCAAACGGTCGAGCCCGGCGGCATCATCGTGCGTCGTGGCGAGCCGGGGCGGTCGATGTATTTCATTGCGGCCGGTGAGGTTGAGATCGATCTGCCTGAGCAACGGGTTCGGCTTGGCGTCGGCCATTTCTTCGGGGAGGTCGCGGTGCTGAAGCGCACGCGGCGTTCAGCCACGGCCACTGCAATCTCGCGCACCAATCTCCTCACCCTCGACGGCAACGACCTGCATGCTCTGATGGAGCGCGACAGCCGGCTCGCCAAGCGCGTCAGGGACGTTGTGCGTGATCGTGTCGGCGGCGAGGTGGTCGGCCGCAGTGGCGATATGGTCGCCGAGGAGATCGAAAAGGACTCATAGCGAGCGGGCGGCGGCCGGTCCGTGTTAGGTCTCAGGATCATCGTGAGATATCCAGAGGCTCATGTTCGACGGCAGTTGGCTCAAGGATCTGTTGATCGTGCTCGCCACGGCGGGCGTGCTGGTGCCGTTGTTGGGCTGGCTGCGGATCGGTATCGTGCCGGGCTTCCTGGTCGCCGGCGTCCTGCTGGGTCCCGGCGGCATCCGCCACCTCGTCGAATTCGCGCCATGGCTGGATGCGATCACGTTCTCCGGGCCGGACAGTGTCGAGCCGTTTGCGGAGCTTGGCGTTCTCTTCCTGCTCTTTCTCATCGGTCTGGAATTCTCCTTCGATCGGTTGTGGTCGATGCGGCGGCTGGTGTTCGGTGCCGGCTCCGCCCAGTTCGTCATCGCCACCGCTCTCATCCTCGCTTCGGTCGCCTGGTTTACGCGAAGCTTTGCGGCTGCGGTGGTGGTTTCCCTGGCGTTTGCCCTGTCGTCGACGGCGGTGGGCTCACAGGTCCTCATCGAGACCAGGCGCTTCGCCAGTCCGGCCGGGCGGCTGTCGCTGGCGGTGCTGCTGTTTCAGGATCTCATGGTGGTGCCCGTGGTGATCGTCGTCGGCCTTCTTGCCGGTCAGGAGGCGGCGCTCTCAGGTGCGGTGTTGCGGGCAATCGGTTTCGCTGTCGCTGCGGTTGCCATCATCATCGTTGCGGGGCGCTTCGTGGTCGGCCCCCTGATGCGGCTCGCGGCGGGCACCGGCAGTCGCGAGACGGTCGTCGCCATCGCGATGTTCCTCGCCATCGGTACCGCCGCGATCACCGCGGCGGTTGGTCTGTCGGCGGCGCTGGGAGCGTTTCTCGCCGGCATTCTGCTTGGCGAAAGCGAATACCGTCATCAGCTCGAGGTCGACCTCGAGCCCTTCAAAGGCCTGCTCCTCGGTCTGTTCTTCATGACGGTCGGCATGAGCCTCGATCTCGCCACGCTGGCGGGTTCGCTGCCGATGCTGATCGTGCTTGTGGTGGTTCTCGTCGCGCTCAAAGTCGTGTCGGTCGGAGCCGCGGGAGCATTGTGGCGTCTTCCACTGCCGACGGTGGTCGAGTCGGCGTTCGTGCTCGCCGGGGCTGGTGAGTTCGCGTTCGTCGTTTTTACGCTGGCGCGCGGGGAGAACCTTATCAGTGCCGGTGTACTGGAGGCCGCCGTCACAGTCGCCGCGCTGTCGATGCTGGCGACGCCGCTGCTCGCCGGCATCGGTAGGCGCATTGCAGTGCGGCTTGCTGCGCGGCGCGACGGCCGTGAGCATGGCGTCGGCGACGTGCCGGAATTCCACGATCATGTCGTCATCGGCGGCTTCGGACGGGTCGGCGAGATGGTGGCCCGCGTGCTTGATGCGGAGCAGATCCCCTATGTGGCGCTCGATCTCGACGCCGTGCGCGTTGCCGAGAAACGCAAAGGCGGGACCCCGATCTTCTACGGCGACGCCAGCCGCCGCGAGATCCTGGAGCGCGTTGGCGGCGGATCGGCGCGAGCGTTTGTCGTGACGCCCGATGCGCCGGCGGCGGCGGAACTCATGGTGACGGCGATCAGCGCGGCATGGCCGAACGCCGCCATCCACGCTCGGGCTCTCGACGCCGGCCATGCCCGCCGGCTTGCCAATGCCGGCGCGAGCGACGTCGTTCCGGAGGCGCTGGAGGGCAGTCTGCAGCTCGCCGGCCGGGTCCTGTCGCGCATCGGCCTGCCGGACGAGGCGGTCGACGCGCGGCTCGCCGTCCAGCGCGAGATCGAGATTCGGCGCCTCGCCGGCGATGAGCCCTGACGGCTAGCGCGCCGATCAGGCCATCGCCTTCTTCAGGTTCTCGTCGACCTTGTCGAGGAAGCCGCCGGTGGTCAGCCACTTCTGGTCGGGACCGACCAAGAGCGCGAGATCCTTGGTCATGAAACCGCTTTCGACGGTGGCGACGCAGACCTTCTCCAGCGTGTCGGCGAACTTGGCGAGTGCATCGTTATTGTCGAGCTTGGCCCTATGGGCGAGGCCGCGCGTCCAGGCGAAGATCGAGGCGATCGAGTTGGTCGAGGTCTCGTTGCCCTTTTGATGCTCGCGGTAGTGGCGGGTAACGGTGCCGTGGGCCGCCTCGGCCTCGACGGTCTTGCCGTCCGGAGTCAACAGCACCGACGTCATCAGGCCGAGCGAACCGAAACCCTGGGCGACGGTATCGGACTGCACGTCGCCATCGTAGTTCTTGCAGGCCCAGACGTAACCGCCAGACCATTTCAGCGAGGCGGCGACCATGTCGTCGATGAGGCGATGCTCGTAGGTGATCTTGGCCTTCTTGTAGGCGTCCGCGAATTCCTTCTCGAAGATCTCCTGGAAGATGTCTTTGAAGCGTCCGTCATAGACCTTCATGATCGTATTCTTGGTCGACAGGTAGAGCGGGTAGCCGCGAGAGAGCGCGTAATTCATCGACGCGCGGGCGAAGTCGCGGATTGATGCGTCCAGGTTGTACATCGCCATGGTCACGCCCGAGCCGGGAGATTTGAACACTTCCTTCTCGATCACCGCGCCGTCGTCGCCGACGAACTTCAGCGTCAACGTGCCCTTGCCGGGGAAACGGAAGTCGGTCGCGCGATACTGGTCGCCATAGGCATGGCGGCCGATGATGATCGGCTGCGTCCAGCCCGGCACCAGGCGCGGCACGTTCTTGCAGATGATCGGTTCGCGAAAAATGACACCGCCGAGGATGTTGCGGATGGTGCCGTTCGGCGAACGCCACATCTGCTTGAGGTTGAATTCCTTCACCCGGGCCTCGTCCGGGGTGATGGTAGCGCATTTGACCGCAACCCCATGCTTCAGGGTGGCTTCGGCCGCATCGACCGTGACCTGATCGTCGGTGGCGTCACGGTTCTCGACGCTCAAATCGAAGTAGAGCAGGTCGATGTCGAGATAGGGCCGGATCAGCTTGTCCTTGATCAGTTGCCAGATGATGCGGGTCATCTCGTCGCCGTCCATTTCGACAACGGGCTTGGCAACCTTGATTTTGGCCATGGAGCGAGAACCTTCGAGCTGGGGAGGAATGTGCGGGCGGGAAAGCGAGTTCAATATCAGTGCCCGCCGGGCGCGCCAAGTCGGCTCTCGCGTCGCCCTCGGCGGCGCGGGCTGCTCAGGGAATATCCGAGTGCTGCCGAGGCTGTGCCGCTAGGGCACCTCGGCCACTGCCTCGCCGGACACAGGATCGGTAACCCCCAGGCCGCCACCGAGGTCCTCCAGGAGGTGACGCGCCTTGTCGAGATTGGCGATCATGCTGGCGCGCGCATTGGCGATGGCCTGCATGTCGTCCCATTCGCCGATGAAGCAGAAAGTGCGGTCGCCAGTCTTGATCATGGCTGCCTTGTGGAAGCCCTTGGTGGGATGCTCCCACTGTTTTTCGACTTCTATGAAATCTTGCTCGTGGCCGGGCTTAACCCGGAAGCGCACGACGTTATAAGCTGTCATGGCGTTCCTCCCTGGTTTGGCCGGAGAGGCCAAAGCGGCTACTCCGGCGAAACCATTCTAGCAGGGAGGCGGCGTCAGGTCGTGGCCAGCCGCCGACCCGCCAGCGCGATCATCACGTAGCTCCAGCCACTGAAGATCAGCGAGATGCCGGCGAGCGTGCCGGGCACCCAGAATCCGGACAACGGCCAGGAGAAGAGGATCATCAACGAGACGACGATGGCGAGGATGCCGGCCGTAAGGATCCAGCCCCAGCCGGTATGCGGCCGATAGCGGAACGCGAAAAGCACCTGCATGATGCCCTTCGCGAGGAATACCGCGCCAAGCAGCAGCGTGAGAGTCAGCGCCGCAACGATCGGGTTGATGATCATCGCGATGCCGCCAACCAGCACGACGAGGCCGATGACGAGCTGCCAGATGAACCCGCCCCAGGTGCGGATGCTCCACGCCTGAAAGATCTGGATGGCGCCGACGAAGATCAGACACCAGCCGACCACAATGGCAACCGTAACGCTTGCAATCAGGGGCATCGCGATCGCGAATATGCCCCCAATGATGAAAACGATACCCAATGCGACAAACCAGCCCCAATGATCACGCACCTGCGTGATGGCTGGGGGTGTCATTGTCATGTCTGACATGGTGGCGTCCTCCGGAGAGATTCGGGTGCGGGCCATAGTACAACGATCTGCTCTTGGAAGCGCCGGGTGGTCCGCAATTCCGCTCGGCCGCGGAATGCGCTAGGACGGCGGCCATGCCGCGTCCCGCACAGAATTCGCCGAAATCCGCCGAACCCGCCATTGTGCTGGTCGAGCCTCAACTGGGCGAAAATATCGGCACCACGGCCCGCGCCATGGCCAATTTCGGGCTATCGGACCTCCGCGTCGTCAATCCGCGCGAAGGCTGGCCGAACGAGAGGGCTCAGGCGGCAGCCAGCCGCGCGCCCGTGATCGACGCGGTCCGCGTCTATCCGACGCTTGGCGAAGCCGTGGCCGACCTCAACTATCTCTTTGCCACCACTGCGCGCTCGCGTGAGGTGTCCAAGGAGGTGGTTGGGCCGCGTGCCGCCGCGGCTTCGGCGCGCGCCCGCATTGCCGGAGGTGCCGGGGTCGGCATCTTGTTCGGGCGCGAACGCAGCGGATTGACCAACGAGGAGGTGTCGCTCGCCGACGCGATCCTCACCTTGCCGGTCGATCCGGCATTTTCGTCGTTGAATATCGCGCAAGCGGTGCTGATCGTCGCCTATGAGTGGCGCCTGTCGAATCTTGCCGGTGAAGCCGCCGGCGTGCCCTTCGACGGTCGCATCGATCCACCGGCGCCGCGCGAGGAACTGATCCGTATGTTCGAGCACTTCGAGGGTGCGCTCGACCGTGCCGCCTTCTTTCGTCCGCCGGAGAAGCGCGGCCACATGGTGCTGGCGCTTCGTGCCATGTTCCAGCGTGCCGGTCTCACCGAACAGGAAGTGCGTACGCTGCGCGGGGTGATCGCGGCGTTCGACCGACGTCCGACGCGCCCGCACCCGCGCATTGACGGCTCCGTAAGTACCGAACGCGACAAGCCGGAGCCGGACGGGACGTGAAGCTCCTCGTCTTCGACTCCGGCATTGGCGGCCTTGGGGTCGCACGCGAGATTCGCAAAGCGCTGCCGTTGGCCCAGATCGACTACGTCGCCGATGATTCCGGTTTCCCGTACGGTGCGTGGGGGGAGAGGGCGCTCGCTGATCGTGTTGTCGGTGTTG
Source organism: uncultured Alphaproteobacteria bacterium (assembly GCA_963781775.1). Lineage (GTDB taxonomy): Bacteria > Pseudomonadota > Alphaproteobacteria > Rhizobiales > Kaistiaceae > CAVSRC01. Next base: position 100,147 of record CAWAHE010000010.1, read on the forward strand.
TCGGCGACCTCGTCGCTGCGGCTCCTCCCGACGCGATTGTGATTGCCTGCAACACTGCCTCGACACTGGTGCTGCCGCCTCTGCGGGAGCGGCACGCGATTCCCATCGTTGGCACGGTGCCGGCGATCAAGCCGGCGGCCGAGCGGACCCGCTCGGGCCACGTCAGCGTGCTGGCAACGTTCGGCACCATGCAGCGTGACTACACCCGTGCCCTGATCCGCGAGTTCGCCGGTCATTGTCAGGTGCAACTGGTCGGCTCAGGCAATCTGGCGTCATTGGCAGAGGCCCATATGCGCGGCGAGATTGTCGATGACGCCGCTATCTGGGCTGAGATCGCGCCAGCCTTCGTCGAGCGCGACGGCGCGCGCACCGATGTCGTCGTGCTCGCCTGCACCCACTATCCGTTCCTGATCGAGCGCTTCGAGCGGTTGGCGCCATGGCCGGTGACGTGGATCGACCCGGCGTCTGCAATCGCCCGGCGGGTGGTGGCGGTCCTCGGCGGAGACGCGCCGGCTGGAGCCGGCAGCGGCCGGGCGTGGCTGACGTCGGGCACACCGTGGCCCGATGTGCTGACGCCGATCCTTCGTTCAATCAATCTGGCACCCGTCGTTGTGCGGGGCGGATTGACAGTTGGGGACGGCGCGGATTAGCTGGGGCTTATGGGGACGATGCGATCTCCCCACGAGGCGACAGGCCGAAGTATCGCGTCCATTCCGGAGTGGAGGGACGCATGCCGTCACCAACAAGCATTTCCACGCAGAAACTCGCCAAATTAGTGGGCACGGCCAAAGCGCCGGCCATCATCGACGTGCGCACCGAGGATGATTTCGCGACTGACCCGCGGCTGATTCCCGGATCGGTGCGCCGACCGTTCGCAACGGCTGCTGAATGGTCGGTGGAAATTTTCCGCTCGCACGGCCGTCGCGGTCTGCCAGAAGGGCCTCAAGCTCAGCGAGGGCGCGGCCGCTTGGCTTCGCCACGCCGGCGTCCCGGCCAACTCGCTGGAGGGTGGCTTCGAGGCGTGGCGCGAGGCCGGGTTGCCGCTGGTGCCGGCAGAAAAGCTCCCCCCGCTGGACCACCTCGGGCGCACGGTCTGGGTCACGCGTTCGCGGCCCAAGATCGACCGCATCGCGTGTCCGTGGCTCATACGTCGCTTCGTGGATCCCGCGGCCGTCTTCCTGTTCGTTGCGCCGGCCGAGGTGCGTGACGTCGCCGATCGCTTCGGTGCGACACCCTTCGACGTTGATGGCGCGTTTTGGAGCCATCGCGGTGACCTATGCACTTTCGACGCCATGGTCGCTGAATTTGGCCTTGCCACCGAGCCGCTGCTCCGGCTCGCGGCCATCGTTCGCGGCGCGGACACGGCGCGGCTCGACCTCGCGCCGCAAGCCGCAGGGTTGCTCGCCATTTCTCTCGGTCTGTCGCGCATGCATTCCGACGACCTCAAGCAGCTCGACGCCGGTCTGTCGGTCTACGATGCGTTCTATCTCTGGTGCCGCGATGCCGTCGATGAAGGCCACAACTGGCCGACCGCCAAGGGTTCTACGAAGGCGTCATGAGCCAGCACGAGCACGTGCAGGGGGCGCCGATCACACGCCCAACCTTCGCCGAAGCCACGGCCGTGTGGGCGAAGATCGGGCTGCTCAGTTTTGGCGGTCCGGCCGGCCAAATCGCGCTCATGCATCGCGTGCTGGTCGAGGAGAAGAAATGGATCTCGGAGAGCCGGTTTCTGCATGCGCTGAATTTCTGCATGCTGCTACCCGGGCCGGAAGCGCAGCAGCTTGCAACCTATGTCGGCTGGCTGCTTCACCGCACGCCCGGCGGGATCGTCGCCGGCACGCTGTTCATCATCCCGGGCTTCGTGGTCATCCTCTGCCTTTCGACCGCCTACGCGCTGTTCCATCAGACGATATGGCTGGCCAACGTCTTCTTCGGGCTCAAGGCCGCTGTCCTCGCAATCGTGGTTGATGCGTTAATCCGTATTGGACGGCGGGCATTGACGACGTCGGCGGCGCGGGCGGTCGCGGCGGCGGCATTCGTTGGTATCTTCGCCCTCCGCGTGCCGTTTCCAGCGATCGTATTGGGTGCGGGCATCATCGGGATCGTCGGCACGATGGTTTCGGATGGCCTGTTCGCGTCGCGGCGACATGACTCCGCCGGTAGCGTGGTCGACACGATCGTCCAGCCGGCTGCACCAAGCTTCCGGCGTGCGCTGGGTGTGGTGGCCGTGTGGGGCAGCCTGTGGGTCGTGCCGGTGATCGCGGTCGGCTACTTGCTTGGCTGGGCAAGCATTCTGCCTTCGCTGGCGGTGTTCTTCTCCAAGATGGCCGTCGTCACGTTCGGCGGCGCCTACGCGGTCCTCGCGTATGTTGCCGACGCGGCAGTCGCTACCTTTCACTGGCTGGCACCGGGCCAGATGCTCGATGGCCTGGCGATGGCGGAAACCACGCCCGGACCGCTCATCCTAGTCCTCACCTATGTCGGCTTCATCGCGGCGTACGGGCATCCGGGCGGGATGGCGCCGCTGGCGGCAGGCATCTTGGGGGCGACCCTGGTGACCTGGGTCACGTTCGTGCCCTGCTTCCTGTGGATCTTCCTTGGTGCGCCCTACGTCGAGACTTTGCACGGCAACCGGCGGCTCGCCGGCGGTCTGGCCGCGATCACGGCCGCCGTTGTCGGTGTCATTCTCAACCTCGCGCTCTTCCTCGGCCTGCACGTCCTCTTTCGCGACGTGGGAACATTGGAAATCGGCTTTATCCGGCCATCCTGGCCGGTCTGGTCGTCCGTCGACCTTGCGGCCATGTTGCTCTCAGGGGTTGCGGCGACCGCGCTCTTGCGCTTTCGCCTGGGGATCGTGCCGACGCTGGCTCTCTCCTGCGGTCTGGGGCTGGCGATCCGGCTCGTCTGGCCGATTTGACAGGGCAGGGCCCGGCACAGTAAGACCCCGCCACTCGCGTTCCGCCTTGCGGCCGGACGCGGGTTTTTCATGCGACCCGCGGGTGAATGGGACCCTTACCCCTTTCACCCTGTCGGCTGCCTCGACTGAGGCGGCAAAGGAGGGCGCCCAACCCCGCACGTAAAGGGACTACGCGATGACCAAGCGCGCTTCAGCGAAATACAAGATCGACCGTCGTCACGGCCAGAACATCTGGGGCCGGGCAAAGAGCCCGGTGAATCGCCGCGAATACGGCCCCGGCCAGCACGGCCAGCGCCGCAAGGGCAAGGTGTCGGATTTCGGCACGCAGCTCCGCGCCAAGCAGAAGCTCAAAGGCTACTACGGCAATATCTCCGAGAAGCAGTTCAAGAACATCTACTACGAGGCCATTCGCCGAGCGGGCGACACCTCGGAGCATCTGGTCGGGCTGCTCGAGAGCCGCCTCGACGCGATCGTCTATCGCGCCAAGTTCGTGCCGACGGTGTTTGCCGCACGCCAGATCGTCAACCACGGCCACATTCTGGTCAACGGCAAGCGCGTGAACATTCCGAGCTACCGTTGCAAGCCCGGCGACGTCGTCGCAATCAAGGATGCGTCCAAGCAGATGGCGCTGGTTCTTGAGGCGACGCAGCTGCCGGAGCGCGACGTGCCGGAATATGTCGCCGCCGATCACTCCAAGATGTCGGCGACCTTCGTGCGTATCCCGGCGCTCGCCGATGTGCCCTATCCGGTCCACATGGAACCGAACCTGGTCGTCGAGTTCTACTCGCGCTGATCGCGACGTTTCGAAGGCCGCCTCCGGGCGGCCTTTTCGGTTTCCGATAGCGTTGGTCGGACATGGCGCCCCCCATCGATGAAACACTGGCGTTCATCGGCCGGGCGGCCAACGAACCGGACGTGCCCGCACTGATTCAGGACTTCTTGCGCGTTATTGCGCTGTTTGGCTTCGATGTCGCCGCTGGCGGCAACTGGGTCAGCACCGGCAAGGAGTCGCACTACCGCTTTTTCTTCAACAGCTGGCCACAGGACTGGCTCGATTACTACAACGAGCACGGCTTCTTCCAGCGCGACTTCATCGTCGGCGAGTCGCGTCGCCGGATGGCGCCATTCCTGTGGAGCGAGATCAACAAGTCGGTCTTTTCCGGACCGGTGGCGCAGGAATTTTTTGCTGCCAGCCGGGCTCACGGGTGGATCGACGGCTTCGTGGTGCCGATCCGCGGGGCGGGAGGCTATGAAGGTATCGTCAGCCTTGCCGCCAAGCAGACGGTGACGCTCGATGCCGTCGCGCGCGGCCTGCTGGAGACGGCGTCGCGCGCCCTGAACGAGCGCTGCCGCACGACGGTCGGTCTCGGTCACGCGCCGGAGCCGCTGCCCGATTTGACGCACCGGGAGGTCGAGTGCCTGCAATGGGCCGCACTCGGCAAGACCGATTGGGAGATCGGCGAACTGCTCGGTGTGACAAAGGCGACGGCTCACTTTCACATCGAACAGGCGAAGCGCAAGCTTGGCGTCAAATCCCGGGTGCAGGCCGTTGCGCTTCTGCTTCTGCACGGCACCATCTAGCCGGCCAATGGCTCCAAATCGACAATGAAACCCGACGCCTAGCTGATCGGCTAGGTGTCACCTCGAGCAAGGCTCCTTAGGCTTTGGAGTCGGGATGGTTGCTTGGGGTTGGGTCGTGCAGGGTGGGCGTCACAGCATCATTGCCGTATTGGACGGGCTGAAGCTTTGCGCCTGTCTTTGCGGCTTCTCTTTTGTCGGAGCCCCGGTCGCGCTGGCGTTGGACGAATGTGACCCGGGCGCGACGGTTGTCTGCACCAGCGCCGGTAATCCCTACGCAGCCGGCATCACCTACAACAATGCCGGCCAGAGCGTGACCTTCGGCTCGGACGTCACCGTCACCAGCACCACCGGTGTGGCGCTGACGGGCACAGGTGCGCAGACGGTGACGGTCACGGGAACGGGCGTCGCGATTTCGAGTTCCGCCGCCTACAGCACCGCCCTCGATATTGAGGGCGCAACCGGGTCGATCGTCATCGATGCCGGCAATGCCACGTTCTCTGCTGCGGGTAGCGGCAGCAACGGTGTCCAGGGCTACACGACCGGCGGGTCCGTCTCGGTGACCACCGGCGACGTGACGCTCGGTGCCGGCGCCTATGATGGCTACGGCGTCGTCGGATACAGCGCGTGGTTCAATACTGCCGGCTCCGTCCTGATTGATACGACGGGCGGCATAGTCAGTACCAACGCTGACGGCGGCGTTGGCATCTACGCGTTCAGCTTGGGTTCGTCAGTCACGATCTCAACGGCTGGCGTGACGACGCAAGGCAACAACATCCCCGCGGTCGACACGATCTACGGCATCTATGCGGCCAGTGGTGGAAGCGGCGCGGCCGGCGCCATAACGGTCGACACCACTGGCGGTGCGGTCACGATGAACGGCACGACCACCTCTCATGCGATCTACGCCGAGAACTTGGCGGGGTCGGGGGGCGGGCCGGTGAAGGTAACCACCGCCGCGGTCTCGACCAAGTCGGCCGGCGCCGACGGCATTTACGCCCAGTCGCGCGGCACCGGCGCCGAAGGCGCCGTGACCGTCAATTCCGAGGCCGGTCTGGTGAAGACCGAGGGCGCGGCAGCGGTCGGCATCTTTGCTTCTAATACTGCCGCAGCGAGTGGCGGTCTCGTTACCGTCAACGCCGGTGACGTCACCACGACCGGCACCGGCGCGGCCTACGGCATCCGCGCCAACAGCACCTCCGGTGCGGTTACGGTCACGGCGGGCGATATCTCGACCAAGGGCGACGGCGCCTACGCCGTCTACGCCAGCGGCACGGGCGCCGTCAGCGTCACTACCGGCGACATCGATACCGCCGGTGTCGGCGCCTTCGGCATTCGGGCCGCTACCCCTTCCGGCGCCGTCACCGTTGACAGCACGGCGGGCACCATCACCACCACCGGCAAGAACGCGCGCGGCATCAATGTCGACAAGCTTGCCGGAACCGTCACCGTTGACGCCGGCGCGATCGCGACCAGCGGCGACAATGCCGGCGGCATCCACATCTATAACGGCGACCTTTCCGGTGGCGGCACCGGCGGCGCGATCAACGTCACCGCCAATTCCGTCATGGTCACTGGCAACACGGTTCCGGGAAACTCGGGTCACTACGAGGTTGGCAACTCCGCCGACGGCATCGACATCTTCAATGTCGGCGCCGGCGCGGCCGGCAAGATCACCATCGATACCTCCGTCGGCGCAGCGCCGAACAGCCTGGGGTCGGTGACGGCCGAGGGACGCAAGTCCCGCGGCATCGTGGCCGTGAGCGGCTTGCAGAACACCGCTGGCAGCGGCGGGGCCCTCGACATCACTGCCGGGACGGTGACCACAACGGGCGATTTCGGCACTGCGATAGACGCAGAAACCTGGGGGACCGGCGCCGACGGTGCCATTACGATCAAGACGCTTGGTACGGTCTCGGCGAGCGGCCTGAATCAATTTGGCCTGACGCCACCGGATAACGAAAGCAACTATCAGCCGGCCGGCATTCTGGCCTACAGCTGGGGCGGCGGCGACATCGACATTACGACCCACGACGTCTCCTCCGTTGGCGATAGCGCCGCCGCCATCTCTGCCCAGTCGGGCAATGGTCCGGTGACGACCGCGAACGGCAAGGTGACCATCAACACGACCGCCGGCACCGTTTCGACCAAGGGCGACGGATCCTTCGGCATTGTTGTCGGTAGCACCAGCGGCATCGTCGACATCACGACCGCGGACATCAACACCGAAGGCGCGCTGTCCAACGGCATTCAGGCAGGGCAACACCGGTCCCGACTCCGCAATGACCATTGACACGAGGCCGGCAAGATCACCACCCTCGGGATGTATGCTTCCGGCATCTCCGCGAATACCGGCAGTTTCGTCACTCACCATGCCAATGCCGGGCTGCTGCAGATTCTGGCGGGCGACATCGAGGTCACCGGCCAAGGCGGATACGGCGTTGTCGCCGGGGCCTACAACGGGCCGATCGACATCTCCGTCCTCGGCGACATCAGCACCGGAGCCCTCGGCGCGGACGGCGTCTTCGCCATGGCCGATGGGACGACCGCCGCCAAGGTGACCGTCGAGGGCAGCATCACGACCAGCGCCGATGCCGCCAACGGCATCTACATCACCGGCGCGCCCGGCCTGAACAGCGATACGATCATCGTCAATGGCGAGATCAACGCGCAGGGGGCCAACGCCTACGGCATCCTTCTCACCGGCGCCGACGACGCCGTTACGGTGAACACCGGCGGCTCTGTCACCGGCGGCAAGGCCGGCGTCCGTCTGCAGCAGCTGGGCGCGGCCAAGGTCACCAATACCGGCCACATCGCCGGTGGTGGCGGCACGGCGGTGGAGTTCCTCGGCAACTTTGCCTCGACCTTCGACAATGACGGCTCGGTGACCGGCGACGTGCTGCTGGGCGACGGCGCCGACACGGCGATCCTCGGCACCAACACTTCGATCACCGGCAATGTCGACGGCGAGGGCGGCTCGGATACGCTGCAGCTCGTCGGCGCCGGCAGCGCTTCCATCGATGCGGCAACGCTTCTCGACTTCGAGATCGGCGAGAAGGCTGGCAGCGGAACCTGGACGCTGACCGGCACCAATTCGCTGTTCGCGCCAAGCTTCGCCGTCAACGACGGCCGGCTTGCGGTCAACGGCGTGCTTGCCAACACGACGTTCACGGTTGCCGACGGCGCGATACTCGGCGGTGGCGGCACGCTGGGCGGCGCGACCGTCGCTTCCGGCGGCACCATCGGACCCGGCAACTCCATCGGCATCCTCAATATGGCGACCGTGATGTTCAACGCCGGGTCGGTGTTCGAGGTCGAGCTCGACCCGAATCTCGCCGACCTGCTGCTGGTCAGCGGCGACGCCAACATCGACTCGGCCGCCATGGTGTCGGTCAAGCCCGCGCCCGGCACCTACGTCGACGGCAGTACGTACCGGATCCTCAGCGCGGGCAACCTTATCGGCACCTTCGGCAGCGTCGTCGATAATTCGGCGTTTCTCGATTTCACCCTCAATTCGAGCGTTCTGAACGAGGTGTGGCTGCGCCTGGCCGTCGTCGCCAACTTCCCCGATGTCGCCGAGACGCCCAACCAGCTGGCGGCGGCCACTGGTCTGCAGGAATTGGGCGCCGGCAATCCACTTTTCGATGCGATTGCCGTGCTGGACGCGGATTCCGCGCGCAACGCCTTCGACCTGTCATCGGGCGAGATCCATGCGACGGCGAAAAGCACGCTGCTCAACGACGCCCGTTTCATCCGCGAGGCGGCAATCGACCGGTTGCGGGAGCGGTTTGGCGTCGGCTTCGCGGATGCGAATGAACCGCTCGGCTATGCCTCACCCGAAAAGCCGATAGCCGCGCCGTGGCCCGGCGCGGGTGCCGGCTCCGATCTTGCGGTGTGGGGCGAGGTCTTCGGCAGCGGCGCCACGATTGCGGGCGACGGCAACGCGGCGTCCGCAAGCCGCGGGATCGGCGGACTGATTGCGGGCGTCGACGCTACGCTTGCCGATGGTTGGCGGTTTGGCGTTGCTACCGGCTTCCAACATTCGTCGCTGGACGTGACCGAGCGGCTCTCCAGCGCGGCAGTCGACGGCTACCATCTGGCCGCCTATGGCGGCTACGAAGACGAGCGATTTGCCGCGCGGTTCGGCGCGGCAATGACATGGCAGGACGTCGCCACGACGCGGAGCGACAGCTTCTCCGGCTTTTCCGAGACGCTGGCCGCGGACTACCAGGCGCGGACGGCCCAGATTTTCGCCGAACTCGCCGGCAAGGTTCGGTATGCCGAAATCGATGTCGAGCCATTCGCGAATGCCGCGGTGGTGGACCTCGAGACAGATGGCTTCACCGAGACTGGCGGGGCGGCGGCGCTGACGGCGGCGGCCAGTCACCAATCGACCGTTCTCACCGGCCTCGGTCTGCGCTTCCACAAGGACCTGTCGGTCGGCGATCGGCGCGTCGGGCTGCGCGGGATGATCGCCTGGCAGCATGCGTCCGGCGACGTGGCACCGTCATCCAGCATGGCCTTCGCCGGCGGCACGCCGTTCTCGATTGAGGGCGCGCCGCTCGCTGCGGATGTCCTGCGGCTGGACCTTGGCCTCGTCGCGGCGCTCAGCGCGCGCGCCAAAGCCAGCCTGAACTATTCGGGCGTGATGGGTAACGGAATCCAGGACCACGGCCTGACGGGGCGGATTGCGGTCGGCTTCTAGGTGCTGGGCAGTTCAGGTGACGTAGGGCTCGGCGAGCAGCACGAGTGCCGCGATCACGATCGGCGCATAGGCGAGGGCAAGGATGACGCCCGGGCGTATGGTGCGCTTGCGCATGATCCACGCAGCCAAGGGTGCCGCGACGCACAGGACGATGAAACCGACCAGCATTGCCGCGGCCGGCATGGCCGGCCCGGTGTTGTTGACGCCTTCGAGAATGAAACCGGACACGCTGGCGAGCAGCGCAGCGAGCGCCCAGTCGATCAGCGTTGCGACAACGAGGATGGCGACCAAGCGCGGGCCGCCGACAGCTCAGGCGGTCTGGCCTTGGGGTGCCGAGGCCGCAATGCCCTTCTCGGAAAGAAGCGGCTGCAGCTCGCCTTCCTGGAACATCTCGCGAATGATGTCACAACCGCCGACGAACTCGCCCTTCACGTAGAGTTGGGGGATGGTCGGCCAGTTGGAGTATTCCTTGATGCCCTGGCGGACGTCGGCGTTCTCGAGGACGTTGACGCCTTTGTAGTCGACGCCGAGGTAGTCGAGAATCTGCACGACCTGGCTTGAGAAGCCGCATTGCGGGAAGGTCGGCGTTCCCTTCATGAACAGGACGACATCGTTGGTCTTCACCTCGTTGTCGATCCAGGCGTTGACGTCGCTCATCACGAGCCTCCGATTTTCGGGCGGCCGGGTCGGCCGCTGGCGTTGGCAATAAGCATAGGAACTGGGCCGTCTTTTCGCAATGCAGTGCAGCGAAAGGCCGTTGCGCGTTGGCGGCCCAGCCTGAAAAACCTTGCTCCGGCCGAGCCTTAGGCTGGCAGGAGGCTGTCGGGCGTCAAACCCAGCGGCGCACGCGGGACTTGTAGCTTCGGTAGTCGTCGCCGAACTCGCGCTCCAGAATCGCCTCTTCCTTGAGGACGACCTCCTGACGGAGGATCGCGATCGCCGGCACGAGGAACACGATGATCCAGAGGTTGTCGAAGAGGATCGCGATACCGATGCTGAGCACGATCATGCCGACGTAGCCCGGATTGCGCGAATACCGGAACAAGCCCTCGGTGACGAGACCCTTTGGCACCTCACGCACGTCGTATTTCGAATTGGCGCGACGGAAGGCGGCGAAGAGTGACGGCACGACGGCCAGCGGCACCACGATCAGAACCGCCGCAAGGGGCCAGCGTATGGCGCCCGGCAATCCAAAACCGAGCGGCCAGAACAAGTGGATCAGCCACGCAAAGAGATAGGCCGCCAGAAACAGAACCGGTGGAATGACGCGGATGCCGGTTGCGGGTTCGTTCATGGCCCGCCGACGCGCCTTGCCTACTCGGGCGCGCTGGTCTGCAGCGCAAGCGCGTGGAGCGCGCCGCCCATGTTGCCCTTGAGCGCGTCGTAGACCAGCTTGTGCTGCTGCACGCGGCTCTTTCCGCGAAATGTCTCGGAGACCACCTCGGCGGCGTAGTGGTCGCCGTCGCCGGCGAGATCGCGGATCACCACCTTCGCGTCGGGCAGGGCGGCCCTGATCAGTGTCTCGATGTCGCTGGCGTTCATCGCCATGATCGGCCTCCTTGCCGCTGACCGTCGTCCGGCTACGCCGCACCACCGCTCATGTAGTCCGGAAACCAATTTTCATAGGCTTCGACTAGCTTTGCAACCGGAATGGCTGCCGCAGCGCCCAGCTTGAGCCCGCTGCTGCCAGTATTGCCGATCCACGGTGCGAAAACCCCCGCCTTGGCGGCCTGTTCGTGGACCAGGTCGGTATTGTCCGGGCGAACGGTCAGCACGTAGCGGCCCTGATCTTCGCCGAAAAAGGTCGCGGTCGGCGAGGCGTCGGCAACCTGATTGATGCTGGCGCCGATGCCGGACGCCATCGCCATTTCGGCGAGCGCCACGGCAAGGCCGCCGTCGGAGCAATCGTGGACGGCGGTGGCGAGGCCATCGCGGATCAGGCCGCGCACGAAGTCGCCCACGCGCCTCTCGTGATCGAGGTCGACCGGCGGAGGCGGTCCCTGTTCGCGGCCGGCGATCTCGCGGAGCCAGATCGACTGGCCGAGATGGGTGCCCCAGGCCGGTGGCGCGCCCGCCAGCAGAATGGCGTCGCCCTCGCGGGCAAATGCGGCGCGCGCGACATTGTTGACGTCCGCCACCAGCCCGACCCCGCCGATTGCGGGTGTCGGCGGAATGGCGACGCCGTTGGTCTCGTTGTAGAGCGAGACATTGCCGGAGACGACCGGGAAGGCGAGGGCGGTGCACGCCGCGGCGATGCCCTTGATGGCGCCAACCAGCTCGCCCATCACGTCAGGCTTCTCCGGGTTGCCGAAATTGAGGTTGTCGGTGATTGCCAGAGGCTCGGCGCCAACCGCGGTGAGGTTGCGCCAGCACTCGGCCACCGCCTGCTTGCCGCCCTCGAACGGGTCGGCGGCGCAATAGCGCGGCGTCACATCAAGGGAGAAGGCGAGGCCCTTCTTGTCGCCGACGCGCACCACCGCCGCGTCGCCACCCGGTCGCTCGACGACATTGCCGCCGATCAGGTGGTCGTATTGCTCCCACACCCAGCGCCGCGAACTCATGTCGGCCGAGTTCAGAATTCGAATCAGGTCTTCGCCACAATCCGCTGATTGCGGAATCGATTTCGGATCGAGCGGGGGCGGTGCCTTGCGCTCGACGTAGGGCCGGTCGTAGCGCGGAGCCTGGTCGCCGAGATCCTTGATCGGCAGGTCGGCTTCCACATTGCCGTGGTGGATGACGCGGAAGCGGAGATCGTCGGTCGTGTGGCCGACGATTGCGAAGTCGAGGCCCCACTTGCGGAACACGGCTTCCGCTTCGGCCTCCTTCTCGGGGCGGAGCACCATGAGCATGCGCTCCTGGCTCTCCGACAGCATCATCTCGTAGGCGGTCATGGCGGTTTCTCGGCAAGGAACCTTGTCGAGGTCGAGTTCGATGCCGAGATTGCCCTTGGCGCCCATCTCGACCGCCGAGGAGGTGAGCCCGGCTGCGCCCATGTCCTGGATGGCGACGACCGCGCCGGTCGTCATCAATTCGAGACAGGCTTCGAGCAGCAGTTTCTCGGAGAACGGGTCGCCAACCTGCACGGTCGGGCGCTTCTCGTCGGAGGCGTCATCGAACTCGGCCGAAGCCATCGAGGCGCCATGGATGCCGTCGCGGCCGGTCTTGGAGCCGAGATAGACGACGGGCAGGCCGACCCCGGAGGCTTTCGAGTAGAAGATTGCATCGGCTTTCGCGAGGCCGGCGGCGAACGCGTTGACGAGGATGTTGCCGTTGTAGCCGCGATGGAAATTGACCTCGCCACCGACCGTCGGCACGCCGAAAGAATTGCCGTAGCCGCCTATGCCGGCGACCACGCCGGAAACGAGGTGGCGCGTCTTTGGGTGATCGGGGGCGCCGAAACGGAGCGCGTTCAGCGCAGCGATCGGCCGCGCGCCCATCGTGAAGACATCACGCAGGATGCCGCCCACGCCCGTTGCCGCGCCCTGGTACGGCTCGATGAACGAGGGGTGGTTGTGGCTCTCCATCTTGAAGATGACAGCGTCGCCGTCGCCGATATCGACGACGCCGGCGTTCTCGCCCGGGCCGCAGATAACCCGCGGGCCGGTGGTCGGCAGCGTGCGCAGCCAGGTCTTGGACGACTTGTAGGAACAATGCTCGTTCCACATCGCCGAAAAGATGCCGAGCTCGGTCAGGGTCGGTTCGCGGCCGATGAGCTTCAGGATGCGCGCGTACTCGTCGGGCTTCAGGCCGTGGGCGGCAATCAGGTCGGGGGTGATAACCGCGTGGGCGTTCATGACGGGCCTGTCGGCATGAGCGGGGAAATGCCCCGATTCCCTAGTGTCTGCTTGGCGACGAATGCATAACGGATGCCGCCAGGAATTGGTATGGCCGCCCGTCGCGATCTCGGATGGCGGGCGCGCCTACGTACAGGCGGTGCCGCCCCGCGCCCAGCGGTCGACATCCGCCCTGATCCGGGCGCCGTTGGCCGAGGCGGCGAGCGGGCCATACACATCGGCGCTGGTCGCGCTTTTCGCCTCGACGACAAGGGCGGGCAGGCCGGTTGGATCGGTCTTCCTGACGATGAGAATGCGCGATTGGCCGGCGTTGCGTTCCGGCGTGTAGACGTAGCCCGCGAAGGCGGCATCGTTCGACGCGAACCAGCAGCGGCCGATGGTCTCCGCCAGTCGCGTCGACAGGTCGTAGGCCGCATCGGAATTATCCACGCCGCCGCCGCTGCCACCGCCGCCCATCAGCTGGCAACCGGCAAGCGCCGCAAAGGCGGTCATTACAGTGGCGAGGGCAATGCGGGGCAGCTTCATGCCGCGGCCGCCAGCGCGTCGACGAGGCTCTCGAACAAGCCACGGCCGTCGCGGCCGCCCTGCAAGTCGTCGATCAGGTTTTCCGGGTGGGGCATCATACCGAGTACGTTCCGTCGCGCGTTGAGGATGCCGGCAATGTTGTCGATCGAACCGTTGGGATTTGCCTCTGGCGTCTGCCGGCCGGTGGCATCGACGTAGCGGAAGGCGACGCGATCCTCCCCGTTGAGACGTCTCAGCGTGTCGTCATCGCAGCGATAGTTGCCGTCGCCATGGGCGACCGGGCAACGCAGCACCTGGCCCTTGCCATATTGCCCGGTGAAGATGGTCTTTGTCGTTTCGACGCGCAGGTGGACTTCGCGACAGACGAAACGCAGGCTGGCGTTGCGCATCAGGACGCCGGGCAGCAGGCCGGCCTCGCAAAGGATCTGGAAGCCGTTGCAGATGCCGAGCACCGGCACGCCGGCCTCCGCCCGCGCGGCGATGGCACGCATGATCGGCGCCCGCGCGGCAATGGCGCCCGAGCGCAGATAGTCACCGTAGGAGAAACCCCCCGGCAACACGATCAAGTCGGTGGCGGGCAGGTCGGTGTCGGCGTGCCAGACCGTGATGGGCCTGCGACCAGTGATCTGCTCCAGCGCGGCGATCATGTCGCGGTCGCGATTGGAGCCTGGGAAGACGACGACGGCGGATTTCACAGACGTCCATCCGGGGTGAAGCGGGCGGCGGGAGTGGCTGGGACCACGCATAGCCGATTCGGCGTGGCTGGAAAGAGGCGGAGCCGCTCGTTCAGGGGGCGCACGCCGGTGCTAGACCAGTTCGACGTGGAAATTCTCGATGACGGTGTTGGCGAGGAGTTTTTCGCCCATGGCCTTGAGGGCTGCCTCGGCGGCGGCCGGATCGGTCTCGGCGAGCTCTATGTCGAAGACCTTGCCCTGGCGGACGCCGGCAACACCGGCGAAGCCAAGCGCGGCGAGCGCGCCTTCGATCGCCTTGCCCTGCGGATCGAGGACGCCAGGCTTCAGGGTTACAGTGATGCGCGCCTTCACCGGCGATCGCCCTGCCTACTGCACCAGAACGGGTCCGCCGCCCTTGGGGCGTTCCTGCTCGATGAGGATGCCGAGCCGGCGCGCGACTTCCTGATAGGCTTCGACGAGTCCGCCCATGTCCCGGCGGAAACGGTCCTTGTCGAGCTTGTCCTTGGTCTGGACGTCCCACAGGCGGCACGAGTCGGGAGAGATTTCGTCGGCGACGACGATGCGCATCATCTCGCCTTCCCACAGCCGGCCGCACTCGATCTTGAAATCGACGAGCTGGATGCCGGCGCCGAGGAAGAGGCCGGAGAGGAAATCGTTGACGCGGATGGCGAGCGCCATGATGTCGTCGATCTCCTGCGGGCTTGCCCAGCCGAAGGCCGTGATGTGCTCCTCCGACACCATCGGGTCGTCGAGCTCGTTGTTCTTGTAATAGAACTCGATGATGGAGCGCGGCAGAACAGTGCCTTCTTCCATGCCGAGGCGCTTCGACAGCGAGCCCGCGGCGATGTTGCGTACCACCACCTCGAGCGGGATGATCTCGACTTCGCGGATCAGCTGCTCGCGCATGTTGAGGCGCCGGACGAAGTGCGTCGGGATGCCCATGCGGTTGAGGTGGGTGAAGATGTGCTCAGAGATGCGATTGTTGAGGACGCCCTTGCCGTCAACGATCTCGTGCTTCTTCTTGTTGAACGCGGTGGCGTCGTCCTTGAAGAACTGGACCAGGGTGCCGGGCTCCGGCCCCTCGAACAAAATCTTGCTCTTGCCTTCGTAGATGCGCCGACGGCGATTCATGGGCACGTACCGCGGTTTGTGAAAATCCATTGTGGGGTTCCGGGCGAAAAAGCGTTTCGCTACAACAGCCTGCGCCCAACTCAAGCGGCCGAACGATGCCGCGTGGCGGACCTTATGCGATCGGTCGGGAATGCACAATGAGCGCCGCCCGGCGGGCGCGGCAGGAAGGCTGCCGACGACGTTGATTTAGGCTGTGGCAGGCGATATGCAAGTGCCGCTTGGCCGCAGGCTGCGGTCGCCGGAGCCGCCAAACATGACGACTTTTGACAAGCGCAAGGACGCGTTCGAGAGCAAGTTCGCTCACGATGCCGAGCTTCAGTTCAAGGCTGGCGCGCGGCGCAACAAGCTGCTCGGTTTGTGGGCAGCCGGTCTGCTCGGCAAGAAGGGTGTCGAGGCCGACGACTACGCCAAGGCAATTGTTGCCGCCGATTTCGAGGAAGCCGGACACGAGGATGTCTTCCGGAAGATCCGGAAGGATTTCGACGATGCCGGTGTTGACCAGTCCGATCATCAGATTCGGCGCACGATGGATGAGTTGATGCAGACGGCGATCGAGCAGATCCGCACCGAGACCAACTGATGCCGGTGCCGGCACTCGCCCGTCGCCTGCGTGCCGGTGAAACGCTCTATTGTGGTTGGGTATCGCTGCCGGAGCCGCTGGTGGCCGAGACGGTCGCCCGCGTCGGCTACGATTGCGTCACCCTCGAAATGCAGCATGGCCTTCACGACGTGAATTCGGTGATGCGCGGCATCGGCGCCGTGGCGCTGGCCGGCAAGCCCGCGGTCGTGCGCGTGGCGGTCGGCGACAATGCCACCGCCAGCCGCGTGCTCGATATGGGTGCGGAAGCCGTGATCGCGCCGATGATCAATTCAGCCGAGGAAGCGCGGGCGCTGGTCGCGGCCACGAAGTATCCGCCACTGGGCGAGCGAAGCTGGGGACCGGCGCGCGCCCTCGTGCTGCACGGGATCGATGACCCGCAGGTGCACCTTGAGACGGCCAATCAGACCGCCTTCGTCTTCGCGATGATCGAAACGACGCGCGCGCTCGACGCGCTCGATGAAATTCTCGCGGTCGAGGGGATCGACGGGGTCTTCGTCGGGCCGTCGGATCTTTCGGTGACCCTGTCGGGGGGCCAACGCATTGCTCCCTTCGACCCGTCGCTGGACGCGCCAGCGCGGCGCATTGCAGAGCGGGCGGCGGCTGAAGGCAAGGTCGCCGGCGTGTTCGCGGCGACGCCCGAGCGCGCGCGCCATTTTCGCGGAATGGGCTATCGCTTCATCGCACTGGCCACCGACCAGGCTTATCTCGCTCGCGGCGCGGCTGACATGTTGCGGGCGGCAGTTGAGAACTAGACCAGCTCGTGTCCTTTCTGCCACCGGCTAACAATAAGTGATTCCTGCCTATTTTGTCCTCTTGCCAAGGTAGGGCAGCCGGGCTGACATTTCTGCCACGTGATTTGCGATTTGATCTTTGGCAATTCTCCTGGGGGCTGGGGCGATGAAGTTGGGGCACAATTCGAGGCGATTGCTGCTGGCTTCGGCGGCAGTGATTTTGATGGCGAACGGGCCGGTGCGCGCAGCGGATGAGTCCGCTGCAGCAACCGACACCCAAATGTGGGACGTTGCCTTTGGGGTGACGTTCACCACCGACTACATTTCGCGCGGCTTCACCCAAACCAATGGCGGGGCGGCGGTGCAGCCCTGGGCCGAACTCACCGTCCATGATTTCTTCTACATGGGGTATTGGGGGTCCAACGTCGACGACGGCAGCGTCTCGACGTGGGAGAACGATCTGTCG
This sequence comes from uncultured Alphaproteobacteria bacterium, assembly GCA_963781775.1. GTDB lineage: Bacteria > Pseudomonadota > Alphaproteobacteria > Rhizobiales > Kaistiaceae > CAVSRC01. The sequence continues at coordinate 117,290 of CAWAHE010000010.1, forward strand.
ATCGGGGTGCGGCCGTCGCTCGGTCCGTTCGACTTCGACTTCGGCTATGTCCGCTACATCTACAACGACAGCGCCTTCGCGGATCCGAGTGGCGAGATCTACGGCAAGGTGTCGATGAGTCCGGTCGATCCGGTCACCGTTGGCGGGTCACTCTTCTACGATCCCGACGCGAAGAACACTTACGTGGAGGCCAACGGCTCGGTCGACCTGCCTCATGATATCTCGTTGTCGGCAGCGGTCGGTGTGCAGTCCTACGGCGACGGCAGCTCCAGTGTCACCTCATGGAACGCAGGCGCCTCATGGAGCCCGTACGAATGGGTGACCTTCGACGCCCGCTATCATGGCGGACCGACCGCGAACAAGTTCTTGGTGTCGCTGTCGCTCCAGTCGTCGCTGTCCGCGCTGGGCGCCATCCACTAAGCCGAAGTCAGGCACCTTCGAAGCAAGGCCGCCTCCACAAGAGGCGGCCCTGGCATTTCTGCCCTACGCTCGTTGGTTGAGGGCGGCGTCCACCGCGGCGATAAGGGACGGGTCTTCCGGGGTGACGTCCGGGTCGAAGCGGCCAACGACGCTGCCGTCGCGTCCAATGAGGAACTTCTCGAAATTCCAGCGGACGTCGGGACCGGGCTTCGGGTCTTTGCCGGGCACCGTGACGCGTTCTGGCTGCGCCTCGGTCAGCGCCCTGTAGAGCGGATGCTGGTCAGGGCCCTTCACGTCGAGCTTTGAGAACATCGGAAACTTCACCCCGTAGACCGTGCGGCAGAATTCCTCGATTTCTCCCTCCGTGCCCGGCTCCTGGCCGCCGAACTGGTTGCTCGGAAAGCCGAGTACGGCAAAGCCCTTGTCGCGCCGGCTCTCGTAGAGCGCTTCGAGCCCTTCGTATTGCGGCGTCTTTCCGCATTTGGAAGCGACGTTGACGATCAAGAGCACCGAGCCCGCCTGCTCACCGAGCGAGGCCTCCGTGCCGTCGATACGGCGAAGGGGAATGTCGTAGAGCGGCGTGGCCATGCATGGGCTCCATAGAACGGGGAGGGGTTGCTCAGTTACCGGTGCCGAAGACGCGGCGGAATATCGTGTCGACGTGTTCGACGTGGTAGCCGAGGTCGAACAACGACTCCAGTTCCGATTCCGGAATCCGGCGGGATATTTCAGGGTCTTTCTTCAACAATGCCAGGAAGTCGCCGTTCTCCTTCCACGCCTTCATCGCGTGCCGTTGGACGATGCGATAGGCGTCTTCGCGGCTGACCTTCCGCTGGGTCAGCGCCAGCATGACGCGCTGCGAGTGCACCAATCCACCGAGCCGGTCGAGATTGGCGCGCATCGCGTCGGGATAGACGACGAGCTTGTCCACAAGTCCGGCCAGCCGGGCGAGGGCGAAGTCGAGCGCGATGGTGGCGTCGGGCCCGATCACGCGCTCGACCGAGGAGTGCGAGATGTCGCGCTCATGCCAAAGCGCCACGTCCTCCATGGCCGGCTGGGCCATCGACCGCACAAGGCGCGCAAGGCCGGTCAGGTTCTCGGAGAGCACCGGATTGCGCTTGTGCGGCATCGCCGATGAGCCCTTTTGCCCGGGCGAGAAGAACTCCTCCGCCTCGCGCACTTCGGTTCTCTGGAGATGCCGGATCTCGGTGGCGATGTGTTCGATGGACGAGGCGACGACGGCAAGCGTGGCGAAATACATGGCGTGGCGATCGCGCGGGATGACCTGCGTCGAGATCGGCTCGGGACGCAGCCCCATCGCGCGGGCGACATGCTCCTCGACGCGCGGATCGATATTGGCGAAGGTGCCGACCGCACCGGAAAGCGCTGCCGTGGCCACTTCCTCGCGCGCGGCATGCAGCCGGCGGCGGGCGCGGGCGAATTCCGCGTAGAAGGTCGCCAGCTTGAGGCCGAAGGTCGTCGGCTCGGCGTGGATGCCGTGACTGCGGCCGATGGTGACGGTGTCCTTGTGCTCGTAGGCGCGGCGCTTCAGTGCCGCCAGCAATGCGTCCACGTCGGCCATCAGGAGGTCGGCGGCGCGCACGAGTTGCACGTTGAAGCACGTGTCCAGAATATCGGACGAGGTGAGGCCCTGATGGACGAAACGCGCCTCCGGCCCGACGATCTCCGCGAGGTGGGTGAGAAAGGCGATGACGTCGTGCCGGGTCTCGGCCTCGATGGCGTCGATGCGGGCGATGTCGAAGGTCGCCTTCTTGCCCTTGCGCCAGACGGCCCTGGCCGCCGATTTGGGCACGGTGCCGATTTCGGCCAGGGCGTCGAGGGCGTGCGCCTCGATCTCAAACCAGATGCGGAATCGCGTTTCGGGCGACCAGATCGCCGTCATGGCGGGGCGCGAATAGCGCGGAATCATGGGCTGGGCCTGCCGGTTTCAGGTTACGGCGCGGTCTAGCAGAGGGCGGCCGGCCTTCACAATCGGCGGAGGCTGGCCATGCGCTATTCCGGCAGCGCCGATGTGACCGCGAGGAAGCGACGATCCGGACCCTCGAAGCCCACCGTGTACATGGACAGGACCACGGCGAGCACCGGGGCCCCGCCGTCGGGATAGAACGTCAGCACATCGGAGATGGCGTAGTTGAGCGGGCAATGGCGGCTCGTCGGGATCTTGCTGTCCGCGGCGAGGGTCTGCGCGCCGCCGCTCGCGGTCGTCAGGGAGAGGCGAAAGCCGTGGAATGGCTGGCCCATGTCCGGGCAGTCGCCGGCCGGGAACTCGATCTCGGTAAGCGACAGGTCGTAGGCGGTGCCGCCGAGCGGGTTGATGATGCGCGGCAGGAAGATGACGTGGTGCGGATCGGCGGACACTTCGGTCGGCGGGTTGCTGGCGACGTGATTGCCGGACGTGCCGACCGCGCGCGCCTGGAGAATCGGCTGCGCCTTGTTGCGCGCCTGGGCGCGCGTCTGCGTTAGCGGAATCTGCTCATCATCGGCCTGAACGCGGATCGGCGTGCCGGCGACCCATTGGTCGTCGGCAGTGCTGACGACATAGATATTGGAATAGGCAAACCCGGAGCCGTCCTGGATGCCGTATTCCTCGAAGGCGAAGGTCTTGCCGTCGGGGGAGAAGCCGAGAATCTCGAGATCGGCGTAGTCACCGGCCGCCGCGATGCCCGACGACATGACGATACCGATGATTGCGCAGGCGAGTCCGGCAGGCCGCATGGGTTACACCGCGATGGTTTCGGCGGCGCGTTTCAGCGCGGCGATATTGCCCTTGTAATCGCCATCTCCGTTAAAGACGGCTGAGCCGGCGACCAGAACGTCCGCGCCGGCCTCGGCGACCGAGCGGGCGTTTGCCGGCGTGATGCCGCCGTCGACTTCGATGGCGATGTCGCGACCGCCGATCATCGCCCGGATCTCGCCAATCTTGGCAAGCGTTTCCGCAATGAATTCCTGGCCGCCGAAGCCCGGGTTGACGCTCATGACGAGGACTTGGTCGGCGAGATCGAGGGCATAGGCGATGGCAGCCGGCGGTGTCGCCGGGTTGAGTGCGACACCCGCCTTCTTGCCGAGCGCGCGGATTGCCTGCAGCGAGCGGTGGAGGTGTGCTCCGGCCTCGACGTGGACGGTGATCCGGTCGGCGCCGGCTTCGGCAAAGGCAGCGAGATACGGATCGGCGGGAGCGATCATCAGGTGGACGTCCAGCGGCTTGCGTGTAATCGGCCGGATGGCCCTGACGACATTCGGCCCCATGGTGATGTTGGGCACGAAATGCCCGTCCATCACATCGACGTGAATCCAATCCGCGCCGGCAGCGTCGACGTCTCGCACCTCGTCGCCGAGGCGGGCGAAATCCGCAGACAGAATCGAGGGCGCGATCAGAACTCGGTGATCCATGAAACCGGCGGTATCACGCCGTTCCGGCAGGTGCAATCGCATGGTGGTGCGCACGCTGGCCTTTTTGGTCGGCTTCGGGGCGCAGGCGGCGCTGCCGCAGGCGGTCTTCGGGGTGATGCGATTTTTTGCGGGCCATTAATCGTCCGCTAACCAAGGGCTGGCAGATTGATCCTCGCGGATAGGTATCGCGTACCGCACCAGTTTCGCCGCTCCGTGTCACTCTGTGACCGGGGCGGCGTTTTGGTTTTCTACGCGGACAAGAGCGCCCTAGCCGAACGCGTCACGCCAGGTGGGCAACAGGTCACCCGGAGCGGGCGTTGCCTCATAGATGCCGCGAGCAATGGCCCGCGCCGTGCAGGCTGCGCCGGCGGCACCGAGTGCGATCATGTCGTAGGCGGCGGTGCCGCGCCCGGTGGCGATGGCGAAGATGATGTCGCCGTCCATGGGCGTATGCGACGGCCATAGCGCACGGGCGAATCCGTCATGCGCCATCACCGCCAGCCGCTTGGCTTCCGCTTTGCTGAGCGTTGCGTCGGTGGCGACGACGGCGATGGTCGTGCTGGCGCGCTCGCCCTGGCCCTTGTGGCGAAGCGCAGTCGCGCCTGGAGGATAGGCAAAGGGCGGCCCGAGCCCACCGAACTCGCTGTTCTCCTCGAACGGCGCCGCCCAGAAATGTGGCGTGTCGCCGATCGTGGCCTGGCCGACGGCGTTGACGGCAACCAGGGCCGCGACGGTGACGCCGCTGGAAAGCCGGATGGAGGCCGAGCCGAGACCCCCCTTGAGATTGACGGTGGTCGCGCCGGCGCCCGCGCCGATGCTGCCGAGGGCGAAGGTTTCGGCAGCGGCATCGAATGCGGCGCGGCCGAGGGCAGGGTAGGGCGATTGGGCGCCCCAGGTCTTGTCGCCACCGTTCAGGAGATCGAAGATGACCGCACCCGGCACGATCGGCACCCGCGCCGTACCAACGGCGATGCCGCGGCCGGCGGCGGCGAGACCGGCCATCACACCGCCTGCTGAATCAAGACCGAACGCCGAACCGCCTGACAGCACGATCGCGTCGATGGCGCCGACCGTCTTGTCCGGCTCGAGCAGGTCGGTGTCGCGCGTGCCCGGCGCCCCGCCCATGACGTGGGCGGAGGCGACCGCCGGCTCGTCGCAGAGGACGACGGTGACGCCGGATTTGAGGCGGGTGTCGTCGGCATTGCCGACCTTCAGCCCGGCCACATCGGTGAGAAGATTGTTCACTCAGGCCGCTCCAGCCGTATCACATGCCGGCGTAATCGAGGCGACCATCGTGCCATTCGTAGACAACGAAGCCCGGCAATGACATGTCGCCGCGGGCGTCGAAGCCAACCTCGCCGAGCACGGTCGCGAAGCGGTTGCTGTCGAGCGCCTTGACGACGGCATCGAAGCTCGTTGCGCCAGCCGTCTTGGCCGCGGCTGCCCACACCTGCACAGCCGCATAGCTTGGCAGAATGAAGCCCTCCGGCTCGATGCCGCGGGCGCGGAAGGCGTCGGCAACACTTGTCGCGGCGGCACTCTTGCGGGCGTCCGGCGCAAACGTGATCAACGTGCCCTCCGCGGCATCGCCCGCGACGTCGCGGTAGTCGTCCGTCACCAGCGCATCGCCGCCGAAAATGACCGTGTCGAGGCCGGCGTCGCGGACCTGGCGGGCGATCAAGCCGGCCTCGGCCGGATAGCCGCCGATGAAGAGCACGCCGATGTTGGCGGCCTGGAGCCGTCCAACGAGGCCGGCAAAATCGTGCTGGCCCGGGTCGTACTCCTCGATGAAGGCTTCGCGCTTGCCGGCCGCGTTCATCGCGCGCCGCGCTGCGTCGGCGAGTTCCTTTCCGTAGGGGCTCCGGTCGTCAACGAAGGCAACGGTCCTATCGGCAAAGCGGTTGGCGATCGCTGCGCCGGCGACCTGGCCTTGCTGGTCGTCGCGTCCGGCCAGCCGGTAGATGCCGGGGCCTGGGCGTTCGTCGGTATAGGCCGGCCACGTGGTGCCGGGCGAGATCTCGATGATGTGGTTGGTGGCATAGACCGAAGCGGCGGCAAGCGAGGCGTTCAGGCAAAGGTGGCCAACCACCATGACGGCATCCTTGCCGGCAAGCTGGTTGGCGACCGCATCGCCGGTCTTCGCGTCACAGGCGTCGTCCATTACCTCCAGCGAGATGGGCTGGCCGTCCACGCCGCCGGCGGCGTTCAGGTCGGCCACGGCCTGTTCGGCGCCGTCGCGCATCTGTTTGCCGAAGATGGCGAGGTTGCCCGACATGGGGCCGGCGACGCCGATGACGACATTGGCGTGCGCGGCACTGGCGGCAAGCAGGCCGGCGATGGCAATCAGGCGGATGGCGAGGGGCGTCATGTCCGGTCCCGTATGGCGTCGCACGGGGACGGTAGGTAGCTTTTCCGCAAAAGAAAAGGCCCGCCCCCGAGGGGGCGGGCCCGATATTCGCCGTGCGGCGTGGTCTACATCGCGTTGTTCATCTCGACGTAGGTGATCTTGCCGTCTTTCTGCTTCTGCCACTGGTACATCACGTAGTCGAGTTTGGTGATGTCACCCTTGTCGTCATAGCCGAGCGGGCCGAGAACGGTGTCCCAAGGACCACCGGACTTGATCATCTTGGCGACCGTCTGCGGGTCGAGCGACTTGGCCTTGTTGGCGGCCTGCGACATGACCTGGAGCACGGCGTAGCTGTACAGGGTGTACGCTTCCGGCTCGAAGCCTTCGTCGCGGAACTTCTTCACGACCGCCTGGGCGCTCTCGAGCTTGCGCGGGTCAGGACCGAAGGTGTTGAGCACGCCTTCCGCCGCCGGACCGGCGATGGCAGCGAACTCGTCGGAGACGATGCCGTCGCCCGAGATGAACTGGGCCTTGAGACCGGCATCAGCCATCTGGCGAACGATCAGGCCGCCTTCGGTGTGCAGGCCGCCCCAGTAGACGACGGTCACGCCGGCGTCTTTCATCTTGGAGATCAGCGCCGAGAAGTCCTTGTCGCCGACGTTGATGCCCTCATACATGACTTCCTTGAGGCCATCGTCGTTCATCGTCTTCTTGGTCTGGTCGGCAAGGCCTTGGCCGTACGGGGTCTTGTCGTGGAGAACGGCAACCTTGCCATCCTTGTAGTGGTCAAAAATGTACTTGCCGGCAACCGCGCCCTGCTGGTCGTCGCGACCGCACGTGCGGAAGGTGTTCCAATAACCGCGCTCGGTGAACTTCGGATTGGTCGAAGCCGGCGTGATCTGAAGAAGGCCGTTCTCGACGTAAACGTCGGACGCCGGGATGGAGACGCCGGAGTTGAAGTGGCCGTCAACGAACTTGACGCCATCGCCGACGAACTTGTTGGCAACCGAAACGCCCTGCTTCGGGTCCGAAACGTCGTCACCGAACTCGAGCTTGATCTGCTCGCCGTTCATGCCACCGGCGGCATTGATGTCCTTCGCTGCGAGTTCCGCGCCCTTCTGAAGCTGCGCGCCAAAGGCGGCGTTCGGGCCGGTCAGCGGGCCGGCGACGCCGATCAGGACGTCGGCCTGGGCCGTCCCCGTCAGCGCCAGAGCGGCCGCTACGGCGACGCCGGAAAGCCAATGCATTCTCATATCCCCTACTCCTGGTTGTTGATACGTCTTGGTTCGTAGTTTTAGTCAGTCGGCCGGCAAAGACCGACCACGTGGTCTAAGTCAAACTCGTTTTTAGTTGGTTTGTCATCTGGTTTTCAAATTTGCAGCACCACTTGGTTGACGCTCGCGCCACGTTAGCGGTCCGGTCCGTTCGTACATCCACCGATATTGCGTGACCATTTGCGAGGTGCGGGTGTAGCGGAAACCGAGTAGTCCAAGTATCATAAGTACAATCATATCCGTGACATAGTAATGCACCGAGAACATCGTGCCTCCAAACAAGGCATGATGAATGAAACGCACTGCGACGCCAAGTAGCAGCAGGTAGAAGATCAGTTGAGGCAGCGGCTGCCAGCCATTAGCGACGGCGCGGCCGGACATCCACGCGGCTGTCCCGCCAAGGATGCAGGTGACGAGCAGGAAGAGCCAGATCGAACTTTCTTCGTAGATGATACCCATGCCCGGTGCTCCGCCCTAGTGCCGACCGCCCTCGAGATAGGCAGCGCGCACCTCGTGCGCCTCGAGAAGTTCCTGGCCGGTGCCGGTCATCGTGATGAGTCCGTTGACCATGACGTAGCCGCGGCTGGCGAGTTTGAGCGCGTGATAGGCGTTCTGCTCGACCAGAAACACGGTCAGCTTCTCGGTACGATTCAGCTCCCTGATGGCGTCGAAGATCTGCTTCACGATCAGCGGCGCCAGGCCGAGAGATGGCTCATCCAGCAACAGCAGGCGCGGGCGCGCCATAAGCGCGCGTGCGATCGCCAGCATCTGCTGCTCGCCGCCAGACAGCGTTCCGCCGCGCTGGTGAATGCGCTCCTTGAGGCGCGGGAAGAGCGTGAAGACCCGTTCGGCGTCTTCGTCGAAATGCGTCAGACCATCCAGGCTGGCGCCCATCTGGAGGTTCTCCAGAACGGTCATGCGCGGGAAAATGCGCCGACCCTCCGGCGACTGCGCAACGCGCAGACGGGCAATCTCGTGGGTGTGCATGCGCGTGATGTCGCGACCGTCGTAGGTAATGGTGCCGTCGCGCGCCTGCGGGTTGCCGCAGATGGTCATCATCAGGGTCGATTTGCCGGCGCCGTTGGCGCCGATCAGGGCGACGATCTCGCCGGCGTTGACGTCGAGATCGACGCCGCGCAGGGCCATGATCTTGCCGTAGAAGGTGCGGACGTTGCGCACGCTCAGCAGAGGCTGGCCGTTGTCAGCCATCACTTGCGCTCCAGCGTGACGAGCGCCTGTTCGACGTCCGCGATCTCGTCATCCTCGACGCCCAGATAGGCGGCAATGACCCGCGGGTCGCTGCGCACGAAGCTGGTCGAGCCGTCGGAAATCTTCTCGCCGTAGTCGAGGACGATGACGTGGTCGGATATCTCCATGACCACGCCCATATCGTGCTCGATCAACAGCACAGACGTCTTGAAGTGGTCGCGGATGCGTTGCAGCAGGAGGTTCAGGCCGGCAGACTCGTTGGCGTTGAGACCGGCCGCCGGCTCGTCGAGGCAGAGCAGCTCCGGATCGGTGCACATGGCGCGGGCGATCTCCAGCCGGCGCTGGGCGCCATAGGGGAGGTCGCCGGCGGGATCGTCGGCGCGGTCGAGCAGCCCGATTTCGTCGAGCCACAAGCGCGCTTTTTCTATGGCGCGCTCCTCGGCATGACGGAAGCTCGGCATACCGACCAGACCGAGAACAGTCATTCCCGAAGCGCGCATCAGGGCGTTGTGCTGGGCAACCAGCAGGTTCTCCAGAATGGTCATGCCGCTGAACAGTCGGATGTTCTGAAAAGTGCGCGCGACTTTCGCCTTGGCCGCGATGCGGAAGTCGGGCATGCGCTCCAGCTGGAATGTCTTGCCGCCCCGCTGGCGCATGGTGATCATGCCTTCGGTCGGCTTGTAGAAGCCCGTCACGCAGTTGAAGACGGTGGTCTTGCCGGCGCCGTTCGGCCCGATCAACGCGGTGATCTCGCCGCGCGCGGCCTGGAACGAAAGGTCGTTGATCGCCACCAGCCCACCGAAGCGCATGGTGAGATGCTCGATGGCGACGACCGGATCGTCGGATGTCGGAGAGCGGGCGGCGTCCATCCTAGCCGTGACCCTCCTTGACCATGTCCGTCGAGATCGCCTTCCGCTGGAACAGGAACACCGTCGGTTTTCGCGTGCCGGCGAAGCCGCGGGGTTTCAGCACGATGACCGTCACCATCGCGAGGCCGAAGAGCAACATGCGGTATTGATCGGGATTGAAGTCGGGTCCGAATATCTGCTTGAGGAACGTGAGCTGCCGCATGATCTCGATGCCGCCGATCATGACGACGGCCGCGACCGCTACGCCGACCATCGAGCCCATGCCCCCGAGGACGACGATCGCCACGATCAGCGCCGACTCCAGGAACGTGAACAATTCCGGGCTGATGAAGCCCTGGCGCGCAGCGAAGAACGAACCGGCGAAGCCACCGAACATGGCGCCGATGGCGAAGGCGGTCAGCTTGGTGTTGGTGGTGTTGATGCCGAGCGAGCGGCAGGCGATCTCATCCTCGCGCAGCAACTCCCAGGCGCGGCCGATCGGCAGGCGCCGCAAGCGCGCTGTGGCGACGGCGGTTACCGCGCAAAGGATGAGCGCCAGATAGTAGAGGAAGATCTTGTAGTAGGCCGAGCTCAGCGGCAGGCCGAAGACGGCGGCGAACCCGTCGGGAGACGGGTCGAAGGACAGACCGAACAGCGTGATCTTGGGAATGCCGGTGATCCCGAAGCCGCCATTGGTGACTTCGCGCCAGTTGATCAGCACGAGGCGAATGATCTCGCCGAACGCCAGCGTGACGATGGCGAGGTAGTCGCCGCGCAGTCTGAGGACCGGGAAGCCCAGCACGACCCCCCACGTGGCCGCCAGCAGACCGGACAAAGGCAGCAGCAGCCAGAACGACAGGCCGAGGTGCGTGGCAAGCAGGGCGTAGGCATAGGCGCCGATCGCGTAGAAGGCGACGTAGCCGAGGTCGAGCAGCCCGGCGAAACCGACGACCACGTTCAAGCCCCAGGCCAGCATCACGTAGATGAGGATCTGGATGCCGAAATTGTCGACCCACTTGATCGAGCCCTGGATGCCGACGAGGCCGAGGATGATCCCGGGATAGAAGACCAGCAGGACCAGAACGACCGGAATGATCCAGCGAATGATCTGGGCACGCCGGTCCTGTGCGGCGGCGGTCATCGCTTGACGCGGGCGGGCCAGCTGCGCCTGTCGCCACGGGCCGACGAAATAGACGGTCAGGAAGCGAACGGCCGCGATGATGGCCACGATGATGAACAGCAGCGGCCAGCGCGTGTTCAGGATCAGGCGGTTATTGATGTCCTGCGCGGTTTCGAGCCCGATCAGCGGCGTGAACATGGCGAACGAGATGATGGCCGCGAAGAAGGCTTCCTTGAGGGCGCGGGGGAGGGGCGGTTGCGTTGGCGTGGCTGGGGCGAGTTCGCCGCGCGCGGCGGCGGCCGAGTCTTCCTGCTCGATCTGAGCGCCTTCCGGCTTGGTGTCCAGCGTGGCGCTTTCGTCGGTCGGGCTCACCTAGACCTTCTCCACTTCCGGTCGCCCGAGGATGCCCTGAGGCAGGAAGATCAGAACGATCGCAAGGATCGCGAACACCGCGACGTCCTTGTAATCGATCGAGAAATACGCCGACCACAGCGCCTCGATGATACCGATCAGAAGTCCGCCGAGCACCGCGCCGGGGAGCGACCCGATGCCGCCGAGCACCGCGGCGGTGAAGGCCTTGATGCCGGGCTGGAAGCCATCGGAAAAGTTCACGACGCCGTAGAACATCAGGAACATCGTGCCGGCGACCGCGGCAAGCGCCGCGCCCATCACGAAGGTCAGCGAGATCGTCTGGTCGACGTCGACGCCGAGGAGCGCCGCCATGCGCCGGTCCTGCTCGCAGGCGCGCTGCGCCCGGCCAAGCGCCGTCTTCTGCACCACGATCCAGAAGACCAGCAGGAGGAACGCGGTTAGTGCGAAGATGATCAGCTGCTTCAGCGCGATCGTCACCGGGTAGGTGCCGCTACCCTGGAACAGGGTGAAGACCTCGGTCACCAGCGGCGGGATCGGCTTGTTGCGCGGGCCCTGCGCGACCTGGACGAAATTCGACAGCACGATCGACATGCCGATCGCCGAGATCAGCGGTGCCAGCCGGAACGAGCCGCGCAGCGGACGGTAGGCGATCTTCTCGATGACCCAGTTCCACAGGCCGGTGAGCAGCATGCCGACGATGAGCATGATGAACAGCGCCACCGCCACCGAGGCGATGCCGAGCCATGTCGTCACGATCAAGAAGGTGACCAGCGCGATGAATGCCGACACCATGAACACATCGCCGTGGGCGAAGTTCACCATGCCGATGATGCCGTAGACCATCGTGTAACCGATGGCGATCAGACCGTAAATCGATCCCAGGCTCAGCCCATTGATGAGCTGCTGGATAAAATAATCCATACGACCCCTGTCCCCTGCGGCATCGTGTTTTGCTTGACTGTCGCAAGACCCGTGCCGGTTCTTTGAGGCTATCTTGGCTTAGGCCCGCGGCCAACACAACAGGGGGGAATCGCGGTCTATCGACCCGGAGGGGCCTCGCCGGGACGCTCCTGCGGATCGGTGGCCCGCGGATCGAGGGCTGCGCTCTCCGGGGTGACCGTCTTGGGCAAAGGCAAGCCCTGGAAGATCTCGCGTCCCGAGGGTTTCGGCGGTGCCCGTCGGGTCATGCGGAACAGGGTGTACGCCACGACGAGTGCGTGAACCGCCGCGGTGAAAGCGAATAGGCCCTCCGGTATCCAATATTGCATGCCGATCGCGGCGGCGATCGGGCCGATCATGGTCCCGCCGCCGTAGAGCAGCAGCAGGCCGCTGGCGACCTTCACGAACTCGTCCGCGCCGGCGAAGTCATTGGCGTGCGCGACGGAGAGTGCGTACATCGGGTAGATCATCGCGCCGTAGAGCACAATGAGGCTGGTGATGACGACCGGATCGCGCGGGCGAAACGACACGATCGCCACGGCGATCGCCACGGCGCCGATGCCGACGGCAACCAGAACGCGGCGACGATCCATGCGGTCCGACAGCCAGCCGAGCGGAAACTGAATCAGCGAACCGCCGAGGAGCGCGCCGGCGGTCAGCGTCGCTACTTGCGGAATCGCGAGACCGATCTTCTGGGCGTAGACCGGACCGAGCGTGCCGAAGGCGCCGTTGACCATGCCGACCAGGAAGCACGCGACCGCCGAAACCGGCGACAGAAAATACAGGCGGCCGATGTCGAAGCGGGTCGTCTTCAGCGGCTGCGGCGTGGCGGCGGTCGAAAGCGCGGTCGGCAAGATCGCCAGGCAGTAGAAGATCGCGCCGAGCACGAAATAGAAGTAGTCCGTCGGCGGATTGATCGCGAGCAGCAGCTGGCCGGCGGTCGACGCCGCGAAGTTCACCATTTGATAGACGGAAAAGATCGTGCCGCGGTTCTCGCGCGTTGCCCGTTCGTTGAGCCAACTCTCCACGATCATGGCGGCGCCGGCAAAGCAGAAGCCGGAGACCGCGCGCAGCGCGATCCAGGTCGGCGGCGACACGATCAACAGGTTGAGCAGGATCGTCACGGCGCCGACGGACGCCAGCGCGCCGTAGGCGCGGATGTGGCCGACCCGACGCACGACCCGCGGGATCAGCACGCAACCGGTGACGAAGCCGAATGCCCAGCCGGTGCCGAGCAGGCCGAGCTCGGTGGTCGAGAATCCGGCGATCGTCCCATGCACGGCCAGAAGCAGGCCGTGGAGGGCGCCGGCCATCAGCAGAAAGGCAGAACCGAGAAGGAGGGAGGCAACGGCGACGAGCTGGAGGGCCATGAAACCGGCGTTCGGTCCGCAATCGAATCAGCGCGATCCCGTTGTCCGCCGGGCAGGCGACGATTTCAAGGTTCGCGGCCGCGCGGAACGGCTACATGATGCCGGTTTTAGCGAAAATCTCCTGCGTCGGTTCCCCGGCTTCGATCATGCGGCGCACACTGTCCTCGCCGTCCACCTTGCCGAGCGCCGCTCGCACGATGTCCTCGGCCTGGGCCGCGGGAACGATCACCACGCCGTCGATATCGCCGACGAGAATGTCGCCTGGCTGCGCCCGAGTGCCGTTTGGAAACGTGATCGGCGAGCGGAAATCGACCACGTGACCGCGACCACGCTGATCCTGTGCATAAGCGCCGCGTGAGAATACCGGGAAGCCGCGATCGAGGATTTCACGCGTGTCGCGGTGGTAGCCGTCGAAGACGGCACCGGGGCTGCCGAGCCGGGCTGCGCGTCCGCTCATCAGCCCGCCCCACAGGGAAAAGTTCAGCGATCCGCCGGTGGTGAGGTAAATCTCGCCGGGTTTCAGGTCATCCAGCGCCCGAAACATCAGTCCGAACGGGTCGGAGGCTGCATCCTGGGGGCGAACGTCGGCGACCTGCACCGGCATGGCGCGCCCGACCAGGACCAATGCGGGATCGATCGGCCGGATCTCCGGCGGCAGGAACTGGTGGTGGAGGCCGGCAAGGTCCATCACATCGCCGATCACCGCAGTGAACAGGCGATCGCGAATGGTGGCGAAGAGTTCGTGATCGTTCATCCGGTCTTTGCTCCCGACTGTCCGGCGCCGTCCAGCGCCTCTTTCAACGTGAGGAAATCGCGCCAGGCGAGGCGCTTCTGCAATGGCTGGCGCAGCAGGTAGGCGGGGTGCAACGACGCCATGGCGCGGATCTTTTTTTCGCCGGTATCGAATTCGTGCCAGCGCCCGCGAAACTTGAGGATGCCTTCGCGATTGCCCATCAATTCCGCTGCGGCGGGAGCGCCGAGGCAGATTAGAAAGTCCGGCGCGCAGAGCTCGATCTGGCGCTCGATGAACGGCCGGCAGGCGGCGGTCTCCTGTGGCGTCGGCGTGCGATTGCCGGGCGGGCGCCAGGGCACGACGTTGGCGATATAGACCGAACTGCGGTCGAGACCGATCGCGGCGAGCATGCGGTCGAGCAGGCGGCCCGAACGGCCGACGAAGGGCAGACCTTGAAGGTCTTCCTCGCGGCCGGGTGCTTCGCCGACGAACATCACGCGCGAACCCGGCGTGCCGTCGGCGAAGACGAGCTGGGTGGCGGTCTGCTTCAGGTTGCAGCCGTCGAACCGTTCGAGCGCGTCGCGCAATTCCTCAAGCGTTGCGGCAGCCTTCGCGGCGGCGCGCGCCGCGCGAGCGGTGTCGTCCGGTGCGGCGGCGTTGGCGGCGGCGATGGTGGTGCGCGGCGCCGCTGGGACAGCCGGCCGTGGGTCGCGTGGGGGCAGGGCGCTTGGGAAGGGCGACGGCGCCGGTTCGTTTACTGGCCCGGCGCGGGTTTCAAGCCTGTTCACCGCCGTCTCTTCGAGCGTCGCATCGACACCCATGTCCGCGTACCAGGCAAGGAGGGCTGCGGCGGTCTGTCGGTCAGGCTGCATTCAAGTCACGCTTGTGTGAGGCCGGGGAGAAAATGCCGGAACGGCGACCTAGGTTTCTTGTCGGTCGAACATAGCACGCGAGGCAACAAGGATTGCCACGTCCGGAGCCAACACCATGAACCGTTTCCCGGCAATCGCGTTGGCGATGGCGGCCTTGGTCGCCGTGCCGGCCGTGTCCTTTGCCGCCGACGCTGGAATGACCAACGTGCTCAAGGGGCAGGATGCCTTCGGCGGTTGGCAGGACAGCAACCCGGGCGTGTGGCGCCTGATCACGCCAGGCGACCTGCCCAAGCCTTACGCCACACAGTCCGCCAGCAATGCGCCGGGACTGGTCAATCGTCCCGACGGCGCGAAGCCGACGCCGCTCGAGGGGTTCAAGGTCGAACTCGTGAAATCCGGCATGGAAGGACCGCGCGACATGGCAGTGGCTCCGAACGGCGACATCTTCGTCGCCGATAGCGTAGCCGACCAGATCGTCGTCCTCCGCATGAAGGATGGGCAGGCGGAGCCTGCCGAAGACTCGGTGTTCGCCAGCGACAATCTCGACCGGCCATACGGCATCGCCTTCTATCCGCTCGACGACCCGCAGTGGGTCTATGTCGGCAATACCGGCAGCATCGTTCGTTTCCCCTACAGGACTGGTGACCTCAAGGCCGCCGGCCCGGCCGAGATGGTGGTCGGCGATATCCCGGCGCACTATCACTGGGCGCGCGACATCGTCTTCTCGCCGGATGGCAAGACGCTCTATGTGGCCGTTGGTTCCGCCTCCAACGTTGCGCAAGGGGCGAGGCTGCCGGACAGCGGTATCGCCCAGTGGGCGAAGACGGAGCCGCTCGGCGCCATGTGGGGCGCGGAGGAGGGGCGCGCTTCCGTGATCGCCTTCGACCCCGACGGGTCGAATCGCCGCGTCTATGCGACCGGCTTGCGCAACTGCTCGGGGCTGACGATCCAGCCGGCGACCGGCGAGCCCTGGTGCGTCGTCAATGAACGCGACGGGCTCGGCGACAACGTGCCGAGCGATTACGCCACGTCGGTGCAGCAGGGGCATTTCTATGGTTGGCCCTGGTACTACATCGGATCGAACGAAGATCCGCGCAGGCCGCTCAAGGGGCAGCGTCCGGATCTCGTCGGCAAGGTGACGGTGCCGGACGTCCTGTTCCAGGCCCACTCCGCGCCACTCAACATCAAGTTCTACGACGGCAACATGTTTCCCGCCGACTACAAGGGCGACGCGTTCGTCGCCATGCACGGCTCGTGGAACCGCGGCAAGCGGACCGGCTACAAGATCGTTCGCCTGAAGTTCGAGAACGGCAAAGCGACGGGCGCTTATGAGGATTTCGTAACCGGCTTCGTGGTTTCAGCCGATCAGGTCTGGGGCCGTCCGGTTGGTCTGGCGGTTGCCAAAGACGGTTCGCTGATCGTCACCGAGGACGGCGCCGGCACGATTTGGCGGGTAGCGGTCGCGGACGAGCCGTCGTGACGGCGCGCCAATCCGCCTAATCCGGATCGGAGCCTTCGGCGACAGGCTCGTCCGCAATCTTTGGGCGGAAGTAGCGGCCGAGGACGATCGGCAGCACCCCGCCGACGATAGCGAAGGTCCAGATGCCGATCGCCAGCCAACTGCCCCACAGGATCGACCAGTCGCCGTCGGAGATCGTCAGCGCGCGGCGCAGGTTCGTTTCCATGGCGTTGCCGAGGAGCACGCCAAGAATGACCGGCACCAGCGGCACGTCGAGCTTGCGCAGCACGTAGCCGAGCACGCCGAAGACGATCATCACGAAGAGATCGAACGTCGATCCCGAGATGCCGTAGATGCCGACGAAGGAAATCATCGCGACCGTCGGCATGAGATATTTCGACGGCACCTGGAGAACCCGCACGAACAGTCCGACCATCGGGATATTGAGGAGCAACAGCATCAGGTTGCCGATGAAGAGCGCTGCGATCAGGCCCCAGACGACGTCGGGATGCTGGGTGAAGAGCAGCGGGCCCGGCGTGATGTTGAGGGCCAGCAACATGGCGAGCAGCACGGCGGTCGTGCCGGAGCCGGGAACGCCAAGCGCCAGCATCGGCACCAGCGCGCCACCGGCGGCGGCGTTGTTGCCCGCCTCGGGCGCCGCGACACCGCGAGGGTCGCCCTTGCCGAACGTGCCGTTCTTGTCATTGAGCCGCTTCTCGATCGTGTACGAAATGAATGAGCCGAGCGAGGCGCCGGCACCGGGCAGCACGCCGGCGAGAAAACCGACGACGGTGCTGCGGCCCATCGTGCCGGCGGAGTCCTTGATCATGCTCAGCGGCGCGGTGATCCGGCCGAGCGGCGGCGCCTTGCCGGCGCCGCCTTCGCCCTTGTGCTCCAGGAACAGGAACACCTCGGAGATCGCGAACAGCCCGACGATGGCGACGAGGAAGTCGATACCGTCATAGAGGTGGATATCGCCGAATGTGAGCCGTGGCACACCGGTCTGATGATCGACGCCGATCATCGCGATGCCGAGGCCGAGCGCGGCCGCGATCGCGGCCTTGGCCTGGTTGCGGCTGGCAATGCCGCCGAGCGTGGCGAATGCCAGCGTGAACAAGGCGAAGTATTCTGCCGGGCCAAACAGCAGCGCAATCTTGACCAGCTGCGGGGCGATGAAGACCAATCCCCAGGTGGCGAAGAACGCGCCGACAAACGACGCGATGCCCGACAGTGCCAGCGCTTCGCCGGCCTGACCCTTGCGCGCCATCGGGTAGCCGTCGAGCGTGGTCATCAACGCAGGCTCGTCGCCGGGGATGTTGAGCAGGATCGACGAGATGCGCCCGCCATACATCGCGCCGTAGTAGACGCTGGTCAGCAGGATGAGCGCGGGCGTGGCCGGTAGGCCGAGGGTGAAGGCGAGCGGGATGAGGATCGCGACGCCGTTTGACGGACCGAGGCCGGGCAGGGCGCCGATGATGGTGCCGAGCACGCAGCCGATCAGGGCGAGGCCAAGGTTTTGCCAGGTGAGAGCGATGGCGAAGCCGTCGGCAAGGTGGCTGAGGGCGTCCATGCGGTTTCCCTCTCAGAAGCCCAGCGGGCCGCGCGCCAGCGACAAGCCGAGGACCAGGTGAAACACGGTGTAGATGCCGCCGGAGATCGCGACGCCGGCGATGGCGGCCGCCGCTGGCTTGGCAGACAGCCGCCAGCTGAGCAGGCCGGCCGTCACGGCGGTGGCGATCCCGAAGCCGACCGTGGGCAGCGCGAAGGTGTAGGCGACCATCAGCGCGGCCGCGAAGACGATCTCCAGGATACGGCCGAAGGCGGGCCAGTCCGGCTCCGGGTCAGGCCGCACAAGCGGATAGACGCCGGCGAGCGCGAGCACGCCGGCGATGATGTACGGAAAGGCCTTCGGCCCAAGCGGGTCCGACATGAACCCGACCTGGGTCTGCGCCGCGAAGAAGGCGTAGAACGCCGCGAGCAGAATGCACGCGGCGCCGAGGGCGCGGTCGCTCAAGGCCGGCGGCCTATTTGAGGATGCCGATTTCGCGGCTGAGGGTCTCGGTGTCGTCGATCTGCTTCTTGACGAAGGCGGTGAAGGCCTCCCCCTGAAGGTCGAGCGGCATCAGACCGTTGGCGGCCATGATGTCCTTCCACTCCTTCGAGTCGTACGTCTTCTTCACCGAGGCGACCCAGAAGTTGTAGGCGTCGTCGGACATCTTGCCGGGCGCATAGAAACCACGCCAGTTGGCGCCGACCGCGTCGATGCCCTGTTCCTTGGCGGTCGGGTAGTTGGCGAAATCGCCGGGCAGGCGGTCAGGCGCCAGCACGGCCAGGATCTTGATGTCGCCCGAGTCTGCAAATCCCTTTGCCTCGGAAAGGTCGCCGGTGAATGCCTGGACGTGGCCGCCGAGAAGCTGCGTCACCGCCTCGCCGCCGCCGTCAAAGGCGACGTACTTGATCTTGGTGACGTCGGAGATGCCGGCTGCCTTGGCGGCGATCAGCACCTTGAGATGGTCCCAGCCGCCGACCGCCGAACCGCCGGCGAAGGCGACCGAAGACGGATCGGCCTTGATCTTGTCGAACAACTCGGAGAGCGACTTGATCGATGAGTCCTTGCCGACGGCGATGACGCCGTAGTCCGAGCCAACCGATGCGACCCAGCGCATCTGGTCCATGGTCGAGCCCGGATAGGCGCCCTGCGCCAGGCGGGTGGTGGTGGCCGAAGACGCGGCGACGACGAGGTTGTTGTCGGAGTCGCGCTTGGAGAACACCTCGGCATAGGCGACGCCGCCGCCACCGCCGGCGAGGTTGGTCACCTGCACGGGATTGGGAACGATCTTGAGGTCGTAGAGCGCCTTGCCGACCTGTCGGCAGGTGAAGTCCCAGCCACCGCCGGCTGCCGCCGGTGCGATGCACTCGGTGTTGCCGGGTTCGAAAGCCAGCGCCGGCAACGGCGCAAGCAGAATGGTCGCGGCCAAAAGGCCGGCAAATTTCGTCATGGGATCCTCCCAGTTGCAATGCTGGCCGCCCCTCCCGGAGCAGCCGAGCCTGCACAAAATCATAGCAAGCTGACGCCCACCTGACGCTGCGCTGCACTATTGGCCCCGCAGGGCATTGTTCCACCGGCGAACCAGCGCCGCGCGTTTGACCTGATCGAGGTAGACCAACAAACCGGGGCTGACCGGGATGGACCGCAACTGTCCGCCGGGCCCGGTCTGCATGCCAGCGAGCGTGTTCGCGCCCTCGATGCCGGGCAGGACCGCGGGCAGATGCATGTCATGTGCGAGCACGGTTTGTCCGGCTTTCGACATCATGAAATCGAGGAAGCGGGCGCCGAGGTCCGGCGAGGCGGCCGCCTTGGGGACCAGACCGATGCGCGACATGACGACGGTGTAGTCGGACGGCAGGATGATCCCCAGATCGGGCGCCCGCTCGGCCCAGCCGAGCGCGTATGAGCCGAGGATGTTGTAGCCGAGAACGAATCTCCCATCGGCGACGCGTTCCAGAATTGCCGACGAGGTCGAGTACAGTTTGACGCCTGCCTTGCCCATGGCACGGACCAGATCCCAGATGTCGCGGAAGTGTTCGAGGTCGCGCGCGAAGAACAGAAAACCCAGGCCGGAGCGCTCGACGTCGTAGGTGCCGATGCGGCCGAAGAAGGCGTCGCCGGAATTGTTCAGGAACTGGATCAGCTCGCCATGCGTCCTGGGCGGTTCGATGCCGGCGAATGCGCGCTTGTTGTAGACGATGACCGCCGGTTCGAAGGTCAGCGCGAAGGCGGTGTCTCGCCATTTGGCCCAGTCGGGCAATGCAAAGCCTGACGGAGCGGTGATCGCCTGGGCGTAGCCGTCATTGGCGAGCTTCATCTGCAGGTCCATCCCCGAGGAGATGGCGACGTCGCCGGTGGCGCCGCCGGCGTCGGTCTCCTTGATGATGCGATCGAAGACGTCGACCGTCTGCAACTCCTCATAGCGGACCGCGAGATCGGGGTTGGCCGCCTGGAAGGCGGCGATTAGCGGGCCCGAAATATCCTCGTCGAGGGTCGAATAGACGTTGACCGTGCGTGCGGCAGCGTCGCCGGAGCGGGCCGGGTACAGGCCGGCATGCGCGGCGCTGGCGGGCAGGAGAACGGCCGCGACGGCCAGCCAGAGTGGCAGCTTTCTGCGCATGCCCGAGCATGGCCCTGGACGTGCGAGTTCACAAGCCGCCTCGCCTCCACTACGCTCTGCCGAGGGGAGAGACATGCGCGTCCTTGTGGTTGAGGACAACAAGGTGCTGGCGGGAGGCCTCAGCGTTGTTCTCAGGAACGACGGCTATGCGGTCGATGTCGTCGCCGACGGTCTCTCGGCGGACGCCGCGATTGCGACGCAGGACTACGATCTGGTCATCCTCGATCTGACGCTTCCCAAGATGGATGGTCTCGACGTGCTGCGCGCGATGCGGTCGCGGCGCAGCGATGCCGCGGTGCTCGTGCTGACGGCGCGCGCCAGTACCGAGGATCGTGTGAAGGGGCTCGACCTCGGCGCTGACGACTATCTGGCGAAGCCCTTCGAGATCGGCGAACTGGAGGCTCGGGTGCGGGCGTTGCTTCGGCGCCGGCTGGGGCTGCGCACGTCGACGGTTGCCTTCGGGCCGCTGACGCTCGATCTCAAGGCGCGCTCGCTCACGGCGGGGGGCAAGTTGCTCGACCTGCCGGCGCGTGAACTCAGCGTGCTTGAAACGATGATGGTCGCTGCCGGCCGCGTCGTGCCGAAACAGCAGATCGCAGAGTCGCTGTCGGCCTTCGATGAGGCGATCAGCGACAACGCCATCGAGCAATATGTCAGCCGGCTCCGAAAGCGGCTTTCGGTGTTCGGCCTCCGCATCCGTACGGCGCGCGGCCTCGGCTACTACCTCGAAGAAGACGCAGCGGCCTGATGGCGACTTCCGCCAGACCGTATTCATTGCGACGGAGGCTGCTCTTCCTGTTGGTCGTGCCCCTGGTCGTGGTCGGTGGCATCGCCTCGTTCGACACCAACCGCCATGCCCGCGATATCGCCGACACGGTGTCGGACCGCGTGCTGGCGGGCTCCGCGCTTGCGATCGGCGAACGCGTCGTTGTCGGCGAGGACGGCAAGCTGGAGGTGGACGTGCCTTACGTGGCGCTCGACATGCTGACGTCGGCCGCACAGGACCGTGTCTTCTATCGCGTCGAAGGACCGTCGGGCGCGTTCATCACCGGCTATCGCGACCTCCCGGAGCCGGAAGGCTCGGCCGATCAGCCGGGCAACATCACTTTCTTCAACGCCGCCTATCGTGGCGATGCCATCCGGGTCGGCGTGCTCAGCGGCGCCGCCTCGTCGGGCATCTCATCACTGCATTACCGCGTGACCGTCGCGGAGACGACAAACGCCCGCGCCAACCTCGCGCGCGACATTCTGTTGCGGTCGGCGTTGCGCCAGGCCCTGCTGATTGCCAGCGCCGCGCTCGCGGTTTGGTTGGCGGTCACCCAGGGCCTCAAGCCGCTCTATCGTCTCAGCGAAGCGATTGCTCGACGGACACCGGGCGATCTCCTGCCGATCCAGCACAGGGTGCCTACCGAGGTGAGTGGGCTGGTCACGACCGTCAACGGGTTCATGGAGCGCTTGAACGTGGCGCTTGCGGCGCTCAGGCATTTCACCGGCAACGCCGCCCATCAGCTACGCACGCCGCTGGCGATCGTGCGCACGCAGCTTGCGCTGGCCAATCGCGCGCAGACCATTGAGGAAGCGCGCGCCGCAGTCGCCGTCGGCGACGAGGCGCTGGTTCACGCCGATCGCGTTCTTTCGCAACTCATGCTTCTGGCGCGGGTCGACGAAGCAGCGTCCAACCGGCTGACCGAGAAGACGGTCGATCTGGCGAAGCTGGCCGAAACCGTGACCGCCGGTCACGTTCGCGAGGCTGCCGAAGCGGGCATCGATCTCGGTTTCGAATCCCGTGGCGAGGCAACGGTCAAGGGTGACGCGATGCTGCTCGGCGAACTTCTCCGCAACCTCGTGGAGAACGCGATCCGATACGCCGGGCGGGGAAGCGCTGCGACGGTTCGCGTGAACCGATGCGATGAGCGGGTCGTGCTCGAGGTCGAAGACAACGGCGCCGGCATTCCGCTGGAAGCGCGCGGGCTGGCGCGCGAGCGCTTCGGCCGGGTGCGGCAGCGCGATGACGGCGGCGCCGGGCTTGGCCTCTCCATCATCGAGGAGATCGCCACGTTGCACGGAGGGACGCTTGAACTCGGCGACGGACCGGGCGGAAAAGGCGTCACCGCACGGGTTTCGATGGCTGCGGAGGGGCCGGACGGGGCGATCGTTCCGCCTGAACCGAGCAGAGATTGATGGCGGTGCTTGGCTGGAGGCGCCACAGCGTTATATTCAAGCTGACATATCGATAGTGAGGGCGGCTTGATGAACGTCACACACCCCGAGCAGGATGTGCTCGCCACTGCCGAAAGCTGGCGCAAATCCGGTCGCGATGTGGCCATTGCGACCGTGGTCGAAACCTGGGGTTCGGCGCCGCGTCCGGTCGGCAGTCATCTGGTTGTCGACGGCGAGGGCAACTTCGAGGGTTCGGTGTCGGGCGGTTGTGTCGAGGGCGCGGTGGTCGCGGAGGCGGTCGATGTCATCGGCGATGGCGCACCGAAGATGCTGGAATTTGGAGTCGCAGACGAGACGGCCTGGCGGGTCGGCCTGTCCTGCGGTGGGCGTATCCGCGTCTATGTCGAGAAGCTGGCCTAGACGATGGATCTCGCGCTACTTGAGCGATTGAACGCCGCCCGCGCGGCGCGGCAGGCCGCGATCCTCGTCACGGATACGACGAGTGGCGCGGCGCGGCTCGTCGTCGAGAAGGACGGCTACGATAGCGACCCGCTTGCCGAGGAACTCGCGCGGCGTTTCCGCTCCGGCGCTTCGGGCACGGTGATGACCGCCGGCGGCGAGACCGCCTTCTGCACCGTCCAGTTGCCGCCACCGCGCCTTGTCATCATCGGCGCCGTACACATCAGCCAGGCGTTGGCGCCGATGGCGAAGATCGCCGGCTTCGACATGACGATCATCGATCCGCGCACCGCCTTCGCGACGCCCGATCGCTTTCCCCATGTTCCGCTCATCGCGGAGTGGCCGGAGGTGGTGATCCCAAAGATCGGGCTCGATGCGTTCACGGCGCTGGCGGCGCTCACCCACGATCCCAAGATCGACGACTTCGCGCTGGCCTCCGCACTCCGCGCCGATTGCTTCTACGTTGGCGCCCTCGGCAGCCGAAAGACGCACGGCAAGCGGCTCGAGCGCCTGCGTGCCCTTGGCCTGGACGACAAGACACTCGGCCGTATTCACGCGCCGATCGGTCTTGCCATCGGCGCTCAGTCGCCGGCCGAGATCGCCGTCGCGGTTCTGGCGCAAGTGATCGAGGCGCTGCGCGGCCGCGGCGTCGCCCGCAAAGAGGCTGCGGCGTGAAATTCGGGCCGGTGCCGGTTGGCGAGGCGCTCGGCGCGATCCTCGCCCATTCGGTTCGCCATCCGTCCGGCGTGATCCGCAAGGGCAGGGTGCTCACCGCCGAAGACGTCGCCACGCTCCGCGCGGCGGGCATCGGCGAGGTGACCGTCGCTCGCCTTTCTTCCGACGATGTGCACGAGGACGCCGCGGCGGAGCGCCTCGCCGCGGCGATTGCCGGCGACGGCATTCGCATCGAGCCGCCATTCACTGGGAGGGCCAATCTTTACGCCACAACGCCGGGCGTTCTTGTTCTCGATCGCGGTGTGATCGATCGCATCAATGGGATCGATCCCGCCATCACCGTTGCGACGCTTTCGGAATTCGCGGCCGTCGCGATCGGGCAGATGGTGGCGACGGTCAAGATCATCCCGTTCGCTGTCGACGGCGAAAAACTCAGGGCTGCTGCGGGTTTGGCGCGGTCGGTGCTGCGCGTTGCGGCCTTCCGGCCGATGAAGGTCGGGCTGGTGGCGACCACGCTTCCGGCGCTGAAAACCGCGGTTTTGGACAAGACGCGGCGTCTGCTCGACCGGCGGCTTGAGGGGGCCGGCGCGGCGGTTTTTCGGGAGGACAGGGTGGTGCATACGGCACCGGCTGTCGCATCGTCGCTCATTGCACAGAAGGCGGACGGCGCCGAACTGCTGGTCGCGTTCGGCGCCTCGGCAGTGGTGGACGCTGCCGATGTTATCCCCGCGGCGATCGAGCAAGCCGGCGGCCGGGTGGTGCGTTTCGGCATGCCGGTCGATCCCGGCAACCTTCTGGTGCTGGGGGACCTCGGGGGCACCCCGGTGATCGGCGCGCCGGGTTGCGCCCGTAGCCCCAAGGAAAATGGATTCGACTGGATTCTGAATCGGTTGCTGGCCGGCCTTGATGTCACGTCCGAGGCCATTGCCGGTCTCGGCGTTGGCGGCTTGCTGATGGAGATCGCCTCGCGGCCGCAGCCGCGCGAGGGCGATCATGCGAAGCCGGCGAAGACGCGACCGCCACGGATTGCGGCGCTTCTGCTTGCCGCCGGCCGATCCGTTCGCATGGGCGGCCCGAACAAGTTGCTGGCGACCGTCGGCGGCCGGCCGCTGGTGCGAATCCAGGCGGAAGCGGCACTCGCCAGCCGCGCCGGATCGCTGACCGTCGTCACCGGCCACGACGCGCCGGCCATCGAGGCGGCGCTCGCCGGCCTCGATGTCTGGTTCGTGCACAACCCCGATTTTGCCGAGGGCCTCTCAACCTCGCTCCGCGCCGGTCTCCGCTCGCTGTCCGGCAAGGTCGACGGCGTCATGGTGCTGCTCGCCGACATGCCGGGCATCGGCCCGGACGTGCTCGACCGGCTGATGGCGGCGTTCGACCCGGGCGCAGGCGCCGAGATCGTCGTACCGACATGGCGGGGGCGGCGCGGCAATCCGGTGCTGTGGGCGGCTCGTTTCTTGCCGCAGCTCGAGGCGGCGACGGGCGATGCCGGTGGCCGCCATCTCATTGACGCGAATACGGAATCGGTGGTTTTTGTGGAGACCGGCCCGGCGGTAACGGTCGACGTCGATACGCCCGAGGCACTGGCCAAGGCGGGCGGCGTTCCGGCCTGATTTTTTGGTGGGCGGCGGGATCGCCCACGGCTCCACAAATGGCGTATCCTCCCGCCGGCTGCCGCGGGTGGCAGTGAATCGGGACCCCTCCATGTCCATGTGGCTCCACGAATTCTTCTTCTCGCCGGCGGCGCTCGCCCGGCAGGTCGGCCTGTTCCTGCTGGTCGTATCGCTGGCGATGCCGACGATCGGGCTGGTGCGGGTGTTCGTGCTGGCCGCGGCGGCGATCGGCTTCGTGCTGTCGGCCATCTTCGTCCAGAGCCCGGTGGATCTGTTCTGGTGGGCGCTGCTGGCGGTGGTAGTGATCGTGCGCATGCTGATCGCGCGTGGCCGCGGCTTCGGCGGGCACCTCAATGCCGAGGAACAGCTTTTCCACGAACAGGTGGTGCCGACGCTGAGCGTCAGTCAGGTGCGCCAACTGGTGGCCGTCGGGCGGTGGCGGGACGTCGTTGCCGGCACGACGCTGACGCGGGCTGGACAGCTCGTCGGTGAACTGTGCTTCGTCACGCGCGGACAGGTCGATGTGGTGGTCGATGGCAAGCGCGTCGCCGAATGCGGGCCCGGCTCGCTGATCGGCGAGATCGGCATGTCCACCGGGGAGCCGGCCACGGCGACCGCGATTTGCGCGACGCCTGTGCGCTATCTCGGCTTCGAGGCGAAGCGTCTCTACCGCCTGCTCGACAGCCACGTGCAGCTCCAGGACGCGATCGAACTTGCCGTCGAGCGGAGCCTCCGGGACAAGCTGAACCGGTCGAATATCGCCGCGGCGCACGCCGGTGACGAGGTCGAGGGCTAGGCCCAGTTTTGTTAGCAGCCCGCCGAGGCTGCTGCTAATCTATTGATTCCGCGAACTTTTCGATGATTTTGGCGTTGCCAAATCGGAGACGTGGCGAGAACCTTGTCACGGTCCCGCACGGGGGCGGCACAGGAGAATCGCAATGGGCGCCGTCGAATTTCGCAAGCAGCTCGAAGGCTACGGACTGACCACCGCCAACATCCTCTATGGAATGCCCGATCACCCAAGGCTGCTGCAGACCTATGTCTGGCAAGCCTACGATCTCGCGCCCTTGTTTCCCGAACTCCGCAAGTTTCTCGACTTCTGGACGCGCGAACTGGAAGGCCCGCTGCATTCCGTCAGGGTCGCCCACCGCAAGCTGATCGCTGCCCGCGAGGTCCGCACAATCACGACCGAACTCCGCCTGCACTAGGGCGCGTACGGCGCGCTCACTTGTAAGGCGGTGAGGGGATCGCCTTGTGGGCGGCGCGCAGCGCCGCCGACCAGCGTTCGCGGAGATCGTGGAAATAGGGTTCGGCCGCCTCGATGCGGTAGTTGAGGTCAGTTTTCAACGCGTCACGCCGGATGGTGACCAGATCGATCGGCAGGCCGACGCCGAGGTTCGAACGGATCGTCGAATCCATCGAGATCAGCCCGAGTTTCAACGTTTCGTCGAGGCCGGTGCCTTCCACGATCGAGCGGTCGAGGATGGGCTTGCCATATTTGTGCTCGCCGATCTGAAGGTAGGGCGTGTCCGTCGTCGCCTCGATAAAGTTGCCGGCGGCGTAAAGCATGAACAGGCGCAGCCGGCCGCCCTTGACCTGACCGCCGAAAAGCATCGACACGTCGAACGAGCCGGGTATGGCCTGCTCGAGTTCCTCGCCGATGGTGCGATGGGCCTCGCGGATGGCGCGGCCGAGGAACTGCGCCGCCTTGAACATGCTCGGCATGTTGGTGATCGTCTGGAGTTCGTGGGTGTCAGGATCCTCCATGCCCTCGCTCACCAGGGTCAGCACCGACTGGCTGACGGCGAGATTGCCGGCGGTGGCAATGGCCATGACCGATTCGCCCGGCCTCTCGAACACGTGGAGCTTGCGGAAGGTCGCGATGTTGTCGAGGCCCGCATTGGTGCGGGTGTCGGCGATCATCACCAGTCCCTCGCGGACGAGGATGCCGACGCAATAGGTCATGCAAGGGCTCCGATCTGTCGCATCGGCCAAGCCGTCCCCCGCAAGGGAGGAGATGCGCGCCGGGTCGTCATGTCCAATGTCCCTGGCCGGAAATCGGCAGCGGAATGTCGTGCCTCTACCGCCGAGTCGCAATCGAAAACGCGTGTCATGGTTTCAGCGGATGGCCCGAGCGTCCGGCTGGATGGCTACGCGAACGGCCAATTTCTCGCCGCTGCCGCCGTAAACCGCGCCGCGGATCGGCGCCGCTCCCTGGTAGTCGAGGCCGATCGCCAGCCGCACATATGCGTCGGTGGGGCACATGTCGTTGGCGGCGTCAAAGCCCACCCAGCCGAGGTCCTCGATCAGCACCTCCGCCCACCCGTGCCCGGCGGACTGTTTGCCGAGGTCGCCGATCTTGAGCAGATAACCGCTGGCGTAGCGGGCAGGAATGCCCAGGTGGCGGGCGGCCGCGATCAGTACATGGGCGAAATCCTGGCAGACGCCCCGATGCCCCTCGAATGCCTCGATGGCGCTGGTGCCGGTGCCGGTCGCGTCGGAGTCGAAGATCATGTGCTCGCCCATGCCGTCCATGAGCGCGTGCATCAGCTCCAGACGGCTGGCGCCGGCGCGCCCGGCGATCTCGTCGGCGAAATCGCGGATGGCGGCGTCGGGGGCGGTGAGGGCGGTCTCGCGCAGGAAGACGACCGGCGGGAAGCGCTCGATCTGGCCGCTGAGGACGCCGGTCGTATCGCTGGTTTCGACGCTGCCCTCCGCGACGATAGCGAGCTCCGTGAGCGGCCCCTCGACGGAGAAGGTGTGAATCGTGTTGCCGAAGGCATCGGTCGCCTGGTCGAGGCGGCAGTCCTGGTCGATGTCGATGCGCCAGTTGACGACGAACTGTCCGTCGTGGCCGCGCGGCGTCAGGCGCAGGACATCGATCGCGCGCATCGCCGGCGTGTCGTAGGTGTAGACCGTCTCATGGCGAATGTTCAGGCGCATCGGCGGCCGTTCAGGTCAGGTACTGGGTCGCAATGGCCTCGCCGAGGCGCGCGTTGTCGGCGATGAATTCGGTCAGGAACTCGTGCAGGCCCGGCTTGGAAAAGATCTCGTTGATCTCGGCGTTCTGCAGGCGGGTGCGGATGGAGCGGGCGACGCGCTGGGCCGGACCCTGGCGGCCGTAGGCCAGCGACAACTCGTCGAGGAAGGCGGTGAGATTTTCGTAGCAGCTCGCCAGCGAGCGCGGCATCTGGTCGTTGAGGACCAACAGATCGGCGATCAGCCACGGCTTCAGGCTCTCATGGTAGACCCAGCGATAGGCGGTCAGCGCCGAAACCGAGCGCAGGATCGAGGCCCATTGGAAATAGTCGAGACCGCCGCCGACGCTGGCGCCCTCGGGCAGCAGCAGATGGTACTTCACGTCGAGGATGCGCGCGGTCGAGTCGGCGCGCTCCAGGTAGACGCCGAGACGCAGGAAGAAATACGCGTCGTTC
This sequence comes from uncultured Alphaproteobacteria bacterium, assembly GCA_963781775.1. Taxonomy (GTDB): domain Bacteria; phylum Pseudomonadota; class Alphaproteobacteria; order Rhizobiales; family Kaistiaceae; genus CAVSRC01. The sequence goes on from CAWAHE010000010.1 coordinate 146,174, forward strand.
CTCAGCATCGTGCGATAGGCGGAGCCGTCGAAACGCAGGCAGGCTTCCTTCACGCGGCTCAGGAACTCGGTCAGCGTGTCGCGGTCCATGCGGGTGCCGTCGAAGCGCCTGAGATCGAGCCAGACGGCGTTGATCGCCTCCCACATGTCCGTGGTCAGGGCCGTGCGCTCGGCGCGCCCGTTGTGGCGTGCGGTGCCGAGGCAATATTTGATGCTCGACGGATTGTCGGGAGAGAAGGCGAGGAAATCGATCACCGAGTCGCGGTCGGCGGTCGCGTGGGAGGCCTTGAAGGTGTGCAGCACGCCGGCGGCGGCGAGCGCCGACTCCCATTCGTTTGACTCGCCTGCGTAGGTGATCGGCATGGCGGCGAGGCGGTTGGCGTTCTCGATGATGCGCGCCGTGTTGTCGGCCCGCTCAACGTAGCGTGCCAGCCAGAAGAGGCTGTCCGCGGTCCGGCTCAGCATGTCATGCGTCCAGCACCCACGTATCCTTGGTGCCGCCGCCCTGGCTGGAATTGACCACCAGCGAACCCTCCTTGAGCGCCACCCGCGTAAGGCCACCCGGGACGATGCGAATCTTGTCGCTGCCGGAAAGCACGAACGGCCGCAGGTCGACGTGACGGGGCGCGATGCCGGCGTTGACGAATGTCGGCGAGGTCGACAGGGCAAGCGTCGGCTGGGCAATGAAATTATCGGGATCGGCCTTGAGCTTGGCGGCGAAGGCCGCGCGCGTCGCCTTGTCGGCGGCCGGCCCGATGAGCATCCCGTAACCGCCGGAGCCGGCGACCTCCTTCACCACCAGTTCGTCGAGGTGGTCGAGGACATAGGCCAGCGCTTGCGGCTCGCGGCAGCGCCATGTCGGCACGTTCTTCAGGATCTGCTCCTCGCCAAGATAGAAGCGGACGATCTCCGGCATGTAGGAATAGACCGCCTTGTCGTCGGCGACGCCGGTGCCGACCGCATTGGCGAGCGTGATGTTGCCGGCGCGATAGGCGTTCATCAATCCGGGCACCCCCAGCGCCGAGTCCGGCCGGAAGGTGAGGGGATCGAGAAATTCGTCGTCGAGGCGCCGGTAGAGCACGTCGACGCGCCTCGGGCCCTCGGTGGTGCGCATGAAGACGACGTTGTCCTGCACCTGCAGGTCGCGGCCTTCGACCAGTTCGATGCCGACCTTGTCGGCGAGGAACGAATGCTCGTAGTAGGCGCTGTTGAACGGACCGGGGGTGAGTAGCGCGACCGTCGGCTCATCGGGCGCCGAGTAGGGCGCCACCGAGCGCAGCGTCGCCAGCAATTCCTCCGGATAGTTCTCGACCGGAGCGATGCGATTGACGGCAAAAAGGTCCGGGAAGAGCCGCATCATCACCTCGCGGTTCTCCAGCATGTAGGAGACTCCGGAGGGGGTGCGGGCGTTGTCCTCGAGCACGTAGAAATCGGCGTCGTCGACGCGGACGATGTCGATGCCGGCGATCTGCACGTAGATGCCGTGAGGCAATTTCAGTCCGGCCATCTCCGGGCGGTAGTAGGGATTGGAGTAGACCAGTTCAGGCGGGATCAGCCCGGCCTTGATGATTTCCCCCTCACCGTAGACGTCGGCGAGGAACAGGTTGAGCGCGCGCACGCGCTGTTCGAGGCCGCGCGAAAGGCGCTCCCATTCGGGCTTGGTGAAGACCCTCGGCACGATGTCAAACGGGATGATGCGTTCCTCCGCGTCGGCCTCGCCATAGACCGCGAAGGTGATGCCGATACGGCGGAAAAGCAGTTCGGCTTCCGCACGCCGGCGCGCCAGCACGTCCGAATCGGTGGATTCAAGCCAGCGCTGGAGGAATTCGTAGCCACGGCGGCATTCGCCGTCGCGGACGTACATTTCATTGAAGGCATCCGCCATAGACGTTCCGTCACGCAAGACCGGTGCAGGACTCCCCTACGGGTTTCATCCTAAACCGTCTTGCAAGAAGAACGCCAATCCGAGCGCTTGCGGATGGTCAGGCGACCGCGCCTTCGCTCTCGCCTTCGTCCTCGGCAAGGCCCTCGGCTTCGCCCTCGAAGAAGGGCTCCAGCGCCGCCGGCTCGCTGGCGTCGACCGAACGGAGCATCTCGAAACGGCCGTCGAAATGCTCGGCGATCGCCGTGCAGCTCTCGACCCAGTCGCCGCAGTTCACGTAGATCAGGCCGAAATCCTCATGGATGGCGGCGCGGTGAATGTGGCCGCAGATCACGCCATCGACGTCGTGCTCGCGGGCGGAGGCGACCACCGCCTCCTCGTAGTGGCCGATGAAATTGACGGCGCTCTTAACGCGCATCTTGGCCCAGTTGGAGAACGACCAGTAGGGGAAGCCCAGTGCCCGCCCGATGCGGTTGATCGCGATGTTCATGCCGAGCGCGGCGACATAGGCGTTGTCGCCGAGGAAGGCCAGCCAACGGGCCTTGGTCTGCACCGGATCGAAGCAATCGCCGTGCAGGATCAGGTAGCGTTTGCCGTCGGCCGCCTCGTGGATCACTTCGTCGGCGAATTCGAGGTCGCCGGACTGTTCGCCGGAATAGGAGCGGGCGAACTCGTCGTGGTTGCCGGGCAGGTAGACCAGGCGGGTGCCGCGCTTCGCCTTGTTCATCAGGCAGCGCAGCACGTCGTTGTGCGAATCGGGCCAGAACCAGCGTGCCTGGAGGCGCCATCCGTCGATGATGTCGCCGACCAGATAGATGGTCTCGGCGTCATGACTCTGCAGAAAATTGAGGAGTGGCCGGACCTGGCATCCTCGGGTGCCGAGATGGAAATCGGACAAGAACAGTGTCCGGAACTGCTGCGGCGCCGCAATCGCAGTCATCAAGCTTCTCCGTCAACCGCCCCGCGGCGCGCCATTGCCCCGCTCCATGTCCGCCATGGTTCGCCTACCCGTGGCAAGCGCTATAGCCGAACGTACCATGCGAGACGACCCCCTACGCCCGACAATGCGTCGCAGCGTTGGTGCCTCGGCCGTCTTGATATCCATGGCGTTGCCTCGCCACACGAAGGTATTTCCGGTCCATCCTGCAACCCACAGTGGAAACAGCAACAGGTCGCGCACCACCATCAGGACCGCGATGCGCGCGGAAATCGGCCAATCGAAGCGCTTGGCCAGGGCCAGTTCGGCGCCGTACCAGGCAACGAACAGGCCAATGAATGCCGCGAAGGGAAGGGCGCCGAGCCCGACAAGGATCGCGGCGCCGGTGAGCGGCAGCAGCCCGCCGGCGAGGGCCTCGGGCGTGTAGATCGCGGGAAACGACGAGCGGCGCAGACGGGCCCAGCGCAACTGGCGGCGCCAGACGTCGCGCAACGGACGTTCGCCGAGCGGCTGCGGGAAGGGGTGGATCACCAGCCGAACCTTGCGGCCGGCGGCGCGGATCAGCTTGGTCGAGGCGGCGTCTTCGGCCGGCTCCACGGCAAGGGCGGAGATCCCGCCCGCGTCCTCGAGAAGGTCGCGACGCCAGAACATCGTCTTGCCCTGGGCGTAGGCGGTGCCGAGCGCGTCGGCGACCAGTTGCCAGCGTGCCTGATAGGTGTTCAGGAACGCGCATTCGAGATCGCCCCCGAGCCCCTCCGGCCGGATCCCCACCGGCGGCGAACAGACCAGACCGGTGTCCGGTTTCCAGCGCGCCAGCAGGCTGTCGATATAGTCGGGCGGCATCAGCACATTGCTGTCGGCCATCACGATCCAGTCGCGGTCGGAGCCATTCCAGCCTTTGACCAGATTGTTGAGCTTCGGATTGATGCTGATGCGGTCGTCGCCGATGAGAACGCGGGCCGGAACGTTGGGGTGTTCCGCCATCAGGCGCCGGATCAACGGGATGACCGGATCGTTGTGCTCGGCGACGCAGAACACGATCTCGTAGTCCGGGTAGTCGAGCACGAAGGCCGAGGCGAGCGTTTCCTCGACGAAGTTTTCGATGCCGCAAGTCGGACGGAGGATGGTGACGGGCGGCCGGTCGTGGGACGCGCGATCACCCGCGGTGTAGGAGCGCGCGATCAAAAGCGCGACGCTGCCGAAATGGGTGAGTGCGGCAAATCCCACAACTCCGAAGATCAGGGCAATCAAAATCATTGCGGCGGACAGTGCCGATTATGTGTGACGGCGGAATCAAGCAATTATGACATCCTAGCGACGGCAATCCCAATGGTTAATTGGGCTGGAATTTCATTGAATTCGCCGGACTTTGTGTGGTTCTGGCGACGTCGTGCTCCTAATATAGGACGCCCGCCATCGCGCTTTGCACATTTCCGAGAGAATCATGACCGACCAGCCAGTCATCCGCTGGGGCATCATCGGCCCCGGCACGATCGCCCAGCGTTTCGCAGAAAACCTCCAGCAGAGCCCCGATGGTCGCCTGGTGGCGATCGCATCGCGCAATCCATCCCGGCCGGGCCTCGCCGAGCGCTTTCCCGGCGCCCGCATTCTCGACGGCTACGAGGCGCTGATCGGCGATCCGGAGGTTGAGGCGATCTACATCGCCACGCCGCACCCCTTCCACGCCCAATGGGCGATCCGGGCGGCAGAGGCGGGCAAGCATTTGCTGGTCGAGAAGCCAATTGCGATGACGGCTTATGAAGCCGAGGCGGTGATCCACGCGGCGCGCAAATCCGGCGTGTTCCTCGGCGAAGCGTTCATGAATCTCCTGCATCCGCACACCGCCAGGCTGCTCGACCTGCTGCGCTCGGGAGCGATCGGCGACATCATGCTGATCAAGGCCGATTTCGGATTCCGCATGGGCAACCCGGATCCGAAGCACCGCCTGCTCGCCAACGACACCGCGGGCGGCGCCATCCTCGACATCTGCTGCTATCCGGTTTCGATGGCGCGCCTGATTGCGGGCGCCGCAATCGACAGACCGTTCGCCGATCCGGTCAAGGTGTCGGGGGCCGGCCATCTCGGGCCGACGGGCGCCGACGAATGGGCCTCGGCGCTTCTGCAATTTCCCAACGGCATTGTCGCCGAGGTTTCCGGCAGCGTCATGGTCACGCAGGACAACACCGTTCGCGTCTTCGGCTCGACCGGCTGGCTGGAGGCCAAGTCGCCGTGGTTCTGCACCGGGCGGCAGGGTGGCACCGCCGACATCGTCATCCACCGGCCCGACGGGACCGACGAGACGGTCACCGTGGAGGAGAAGCGCTGGCTCTACACGTTCGAGATCGCGGCGGTGGCGCAAGCCATTCGCGCCGGCCGGCAGGAATTCGAGCCGCCGGGCATGACGTGGGCAAACAGCCTCGGCAACATGCGCGTCATCGACAAGTGGCGGACCGATATCGGCCTCCAGTACGATTTCGAAAAACCAGAGCGCAGCACGACCAAGGTCGACGGGCGGGCGCTGAAGAAGCCGTCGAAACCGATGCGGCGGCGGAAGGTGCCGGGCATCGACCGCGAAGTTTCCGTCGTCGCTCTTGGCACGGCTGGCGTCGAAACCTACACGCATGCTGCGATCCTGCTGGATGCGTTCTACGAGCGCGGCGGCAATCTGATCGATGCCGCCTGGCTGTATGGGCAGGGGCGCGCGGACACCCTGCTCGGGCAGTGGCTGAAGGCGCGCGGCGTTCGCGACGAAGTGACGATCATCGGCAAAGGCGCGCATTCGCCGCTGACATATCCCGATGTCATCAGCCGCCAGTTGGCGCAGTCGCTCGACCGGCTGAACACCGATCGGCTCGATCTCTACTTCATGCATCGCGACAATCGCGACATTCCGGTCGGCGAATTCGTCGATGCCATCGATGCCGAGGTGCGCGCCGGACGCATCGGCGCCTGGGGCGGGTCGAACTGGTCGCGTGAGCGCATGGACGAGGCGATTGCCTACGCCAGGAAGGCCGGCAAGCAAGCGCCGGCCGCGCTTTCCAACAATTATTCGCTGGCGGAGATGATCGAGGCGCCGTGGGCGGGCTGCTATTCGGCCTCGGACGCGGCCTGGCGGGCGTGGCTGAAGGAGCGCCACATCGCGAACTTCGCCTGGTCGAGCCAGGCGCAAGGCTTCTTCACCGACCGCGCCGGCCGCGACAAGACCGACGATCCGAACATGGTGCGCTGCTGGTACAACGAGACCAACTTCGCCCGCCGCGACCGGGCGGCGGAACTCGGCGCGAAGCGCGGGCTGAATGCCAATCAGGTGGCGCTCGCCTACATCCTGTCAGGCGACGTGCAGGTGATCCCGCTGATCGGGCCGCTGGCGCTGTCGGAGCTGGAGGATTCGCTCGGCGCGCTCGACCTTGAGCTGACGCCGGAGGAAGTCCGCTGGCTGGAGAGCGGCGACTAGCTCGCCGTCACCTGCGACATGCCGTCCGTGCCGGCCAACTCGTGGGCCGAGTTGATCAGGCCGAGATGCGAAAAGCCCTGCGGGAAATTTCCAACGAGGCGCTTGCGGACCGCGTCGTATTCCTCCGCCAGCAGGCCGAGGGGCGTGCGCAATGACAGCAGCCGATCGAACATCTCGGTGGCGGCGTCGCGCCGTCCGCTGAGCATGTAGGCGTCGACGAGCCAGAAGCTGCAGGCGAGGAAAGCGCCTTCGTCGCCGCCCACGCCGTCGTCGACATCGTCGGTGGCGTAGCGCTGGACGAACCCGTCGCGCAGCAGGTCTTCTTCAACGGCCTTGATCGTCCCGATGATCCGCGGGTCGTCGGCCGGCAGGAAGCCGAAGCGGGGCAACAGCAGCAGGCTCGCGTCGAGCGTCTTGCCGCCATAGTACTGGGTGAAGGTGTTCCTGCCCGCGTCGAAGCCCTTCTCGCAGACTTCCGCATGGATCGCCTCGGCCACCTTCCGCCAGCGTTCGGACGGTCCCTTCAGGCCAAACTTCACTGCCAGCGTCGCCGCACGGTCGAACGCGACCCAGCACATGACGCGTGAATGAGTGAAGGCGCGCGGCGGCCCACGCATCTCCCAGATGCCGTTATCGAGCGTCTGCCAGATTGATTCCAGATGTTCCATGACAACCGGCACGAACTGGCCGGACTTGTCGATCGGCCCGAGGCCCATCTGCCGCGCGGTGAAGAGCGTATCGGCGATCTCGCCGTAAATATCGAGTTGAAGCTGATCGGCAGCGGCGTTGCCGATGCGCACCGGCTTGCTGTTCTCGTAGCCGGGAAGCCACGACACCTCGTTTTCCGGCAGCCAACGCTCGCCGGCGAGGCCATACATGATGCGCATTTGCCGGGGATGGCCGGCAATCGCGCGGCGTATCCATTGTTCCCAGGCGGTTGCTTCCGAGCGGTAGCCGGATTTTACCAGGGCGTAGAGCATCAGCGATGAATCGCGCATCCAGCAGAAGCGATAGTCCCAGTTGCGCGAACCGCCGATCTCCTCGGGCAGGGACGTCGTCGGCGCGGCAACCATGCCGCCGGTCGGCGCGAACGTCAAAAGCTTCAGGGTGATCAGTGAACGCGTCACCGCCTCGTGCCAGGCGGGATTATCCTTAGGGAAGGTGCACCGCCCGATCCACTCGCGCCACCACGAAATCGTGTTGTCGAGGCTCTCGCCACGGTCGGGCACGAAATGCGGCTGCTTGTGCGACGGATGGTAGGAAAGCGTGAACGACACCGTGTCGTCCTTCTTGACCGTGAACGACGCAACGGTCGCCATGTCGCGGCCTTCGAGAGCGACGCGGGTGTGGAGTTCGACCGCGTCGGGCCCCGCGACGGCGCTCAGGCCGTAGTCGCGCCGCGTCACCCACGGGATCGCCTCGCCGTAGTTAAAACGCAGGACGAGGTCCATGGTCACCGCAACTTCGCCCTCGACGCCATGCACCATGCGAACGAGATCGACCCGCTCCTCGTCCTGCGAGAGCGGCATGAAGTCGGTGACGGTGATGGCGCCGGTGGCGGTTTCGAAGCGTGTTTCGAGCACCGCGGTACCCGGCAGGTAACGCTGGGTCGACTTGTGGTCCTTGTCCTCCGGGCAGAGCAGCCAGCGGCCGTTCTTGCGGTCGCCGAGCAGGGCGGCGAAGCAGGCCGGCGAGTCGAACCGCGGAACGCAAAGCCAGTCTATCGAGCCGTCGCTGGCGACCAGCGCGGCGGAAATCATGTTGCCGATGAGGCCATACTCTTCAAGCGGCTTCGACACCGTGCCCCCTTCGTTGCTGTCGTCGGGCGTCAGCCGCCCTGCATGAAGTCCGGATAGTCGGTCATGCCACCATCAACGAATACCGTCGTGGCGGTCATGTAGCCGGCGACGTCCGAGGCGAGCACGACGGCCATGCCGGCAATGTCCTCGGGCCTGCCGATGCGATTCATCGGTATCTTCGTCAACAAATCCTTGAGCCCCGCCGGGTTCTGCCAGACGTTGGCGTTGATCGGAGTGGCGATGGCGCCGGGCGCGATGCACAGCACGCGCACGCCGTGCGGGCCGGCTTCCTGCGCAAGGGTTTTCGCCATCATCGAAACGGCCGCCTTGCTTGCAGCGTAGGCGCTGTAGCCGCTCCAGGCGATTACCTCGTGGACGCTCGACGTGTTGAGGATGACGCCCGATTTCTGCGGGACCATGCGCTTCAGCGCCTCGCGGGCGCAGAGGAACGCGCCGCCCAGGTTGATGTCGATGACCTTGCGCCAGGCATCGACGTCGGTCTCCCAGGCCATCGCCCGGTGGCCGTCGATGCCGGCATTGTTGACGAGAACGTCGATGCCGCCCCATGCCTTGTCGATGGCGGCGAACATCGCCGCGACCGCGTCTGGTGCGCTGACGTCAGCCTGAAGCGCGATGGCCTCGCCGCCGTCCTTCTCGATGGCGCTGACCAGCGCGGCGGCGTCCTCGGGGTGGCTGACGTAGTTGATGGCGACCCTGGCGCCGGCCGCGCCGAAGGCGCGCACCATGGCGGCGCCGAGACCGGAATTGCCGCCCGTGACCAGAACGCGTTTCCCGTGAAGATCGATCTGCATCATGTTCCCCGCCTAACACATTCGAGCGGGATTGCCACCCGGGCGGGCATGGCGCGGTCACATCAGCTTGAGGCCCTTGAGGCTGACATGGCCGCTCTTGCCGATGATGACATGGTCATGGACGGCGATGCCGAGCGGCTTGGCGATATCGACGACCTGCTTGGTCATCTGGATGTCGGCGCTCGATGGCGTCGGATCGCCCGACGGGTGGTTGTGAACCAGAATGAGCGCAGTCGCCGAAAGCTCGAGCGCGCGCTTGACCACTTCGCGCGGATAGACCGGCGTATGGTCGACGGTGCCGGTCTGCTGCACCTCGTCGCCGATCAGCACGTTCTTCTTGTCGAGGAAGAGCACGCGGAACTGCTCGATCGTCTCGTAGGCCATCGCCGCCTTGCAATAGTCGATGACCGCCGACCATGAGCCGAGCAGGGGACGTTCCTTCACGCCATCGCGGGCAAAGCGCTGCGCCGCTGCCTGCATCAGCTTCAGGTGATGAACGGCCGACGGCCCGAGCCCGGAGATTTTCAGCAATTCGCCTTCCGGCGCGGCGAGCACTTCGGAGAACGTGCCGAAGCGGGTGAGCAGCGCCTTGGCGATCGGCTTGGTGTCGCGGCGCGGCAGCGACTGGAAGAGGATCAGCTCGAGCAACTCGTAGTCGGCGAGCGCGGCGCCGCCGCCGTCGTGGAACCGGCTCTTCAGGCGCTCGCGATGGCCGTGGAAATGGGGCGTCGCCCCGCCGCTTTCAGCCGGCGGCTTCATGCACCGGCGGTCAGAGCCAGGCCGTGCTTCGGCGAGACCGTGAAGATCTCGTGGCCCTTGTCGGTGACGCCGACGGTGTGCTCGAACTGGGCGGAGAGCGAACGGTCGCGGGTCACCGCCGTCCAGCCGTCGGCAAGCACCTTCACGTGCGGGCGGCCGAGATTGATCATCGGCTCGACCGTGAAGATCATGCCGGGCTTGAGCACGCTGCCTTCGCCGGGGCTGCCGTAGTGCAGGATGTTGGGCACGTCGTGGAACAGGCGGCCGACGCCGTGGCCGCAGAAATCGCGCACGACCGAGCAGCGCTCGCCTTCGGCATAATCCTGGATGGCGAAGCCGATGTCGCCGGTGGTGGCGCCCGGCCGGATGGCATCGATGCCGCGCAGCATCGCCTCGTGGGTGACGTCGATCAGCCGATGGGCGGCGCGCTTGACGTTGCCGACCGCATACATGCGGCTGGAATCGCCATGCCAGCCGTCGAGGATCAGGGTCACGTCGATGTTGGCGATGTCGCCGTCCTTGAGCGGCTTGTCGCTCGGAATGCCGTGGCAGACGACGTGATTGATCGAGACGCAGGTCGACTTCATGTAGCCCTTGTAGCCGAGCGTGGCGGGCAGGGCGTCGTGGGCGAGCGCGAAGTCGTAGACGAAGCGGTCGATTTCCTCGGTCGGCAGGCCGGGCTCGATGATGTCCTCGATCGCGTCCAGGCACTCGGCGACAAGGGCGCCAGCGCGCCGCATGCCGGCGAAATCCGCGGGCGTGTGGAGCTTGATCTGGCCGTCATTCTTGAGGGGCGCCAGAGCGGCTTCGACGTAGTTGACCATGGCTTTGAGCATATGGCGATTTTCGGCCCGCCGCGCAAGCGGGGCGGCTATGCCAGGATCGGGATACGGCCTGCCACCGCGATCTCCTGCGGCGACAGCCGGCAAGCATAGGCGATCATCTCGACGCCGGCCGCGCGGGCCTTGGCGAACGCGGCGGTGTAGGCGGGATCAACGTCGCCGGCCAGGCGGAATGCCGAACAGTCGCTGCGCTGGATCAGATAGAACATGACGGCCCGGTGACCGGCGGCGGCCATGTCGGCGAGTTCGCCAAGATGCTTGGTGCCGCGCGCCGTCGGCGAGTCCGGGAATTCGGCACGGCCCGGCGTTCGCGACAGGTGGACGTTCTTGATCTCGACATAGGCGTCCGGCCGTCCCGCGGCGGTCAGCAGGAAGTCGATCCGGGAATTGCGGCCGTAGTTCACCTCGCGGCGCACCGTTTCGTACCCGGCGAGTTCCACGATGGCGCCGGCGGCGAGCGCTTCCTCCACCAGCCGGTTGGGATGCGCGGTATTGATGCCGACAAGTCCGCCGTCTGCTTCGACCAGTTCCCATGAATGGGCGAGCTTGCGCGTCTTGCTGTCGGAGCGCGACAGGAGAACCCTCATGCCCGGATCCGAGAGGCCGGTCATGGCGCCGGGATTGGCGCAGTGGACCGTGACGACCGCGCCGTCCGGCATCTCGACGTCGGCCAGGAAGCGCTTGTAGCGCCGGATCAGGCGGGCTTCGGTCAGCGGGGCCGCGAAGCGCATCCAGGTCAGGCGCGTCCGAAGATGTTGCGGTCAACGAAGTCGTTGCGGAACTTGCCGCCGGGATCATGTGTTTCGATGAGCGCCTTGAAGGCGTCGAGTTTCCCGTAGCGCGCCCGCACCGTCTGCGGCGGCATCGTGAACAACTTGCCCCAATGCGGACGCGGCTCGTATGGCGCAAGCGCCGCTTCCAGATCGGGCAGGCGTTCCTTGATGGCGGGCCAGTCCGGATTGAAGGAGAAATGAAACGCAACGCACGGCTGGCGGTAGCAGGGGCTCATCCACAGGTCGTCGGCCGTCATGGTGCGGACTTCCGAGACCATCAGCGTCGGCGCCAGCCGTGGGCCGAGGGCATGCACCGCCTTTGCTGCGGCGACCGCGTATTGCTTGGGGACAAAGTACTCGGCCTGGTAGTCGCCGCCACCGGCGGGAATCGAATCGATGCGGAAGTGCGGGAGCCGATCGTAGGCAGGCCCGACAACCCCCATCTGCGCGGTGCAGTTGGCGGTATCAAGTCCGAGCACGGGGTGGGTCGGCTCGGTGGCCGGCTGGGCGCCCAGCGACGACAGTCTGTCCGCGAATCCGGTGTCGGCGTCCAGCGTGCTCTTGACCCAGACCTGCTGGATGGCGTCCCCCAGCCATGGGGTGAACAGGCTCACGCTGTAGCCGCTCGCCATGACCTCGTCGAAATGGGCGAAGAGGGCGTCGGCCGGCAGGTCGCGATAGACCTGCTGGCGCATCTCGAACGTCGGCAGGACATCGAGCGTCAGCTTCGTGACGATGCCGAGCGCGCCAAGGTTGACGACCGCGCCGGGGAAGGTGTCGGGGTCGTTGTCGCGCGAAAGGCTGACGAGATCGCCGGCGCCATTGATGAATTCAAGCCCGGCGACGGCGGTCGCAAGATTGCCGAGGGTCGCACCCGACCCGTGGGTTGCCGTCGCGCACGCACCGGCGATCGTTATGTGCGGCAGGGAGGCGAGGTTGTGGAGGGCGACGCCCTGCTCGTGCAGCGTGGGCCCGAGATCACTGTAGCGGATGCCGCCTTCGACAGTGACCTTCCGCTTGTCCCGATCCAGCGAGACCACGCGTTTGAGATGTTCCAGCGATATCTGGATCCCGGTCGTATCTGCGATGTCATTGAAGCAGTGACGCGAGCCCAGCGCCCGCACCTTCGTCGCGCCGCGAACGGCCTCCTGCGCCTCGCCGAGCGTCTTCGGTGCGACAAGGCGGCTGGCGGCGTAGGTGAGGTTTCCGGCCCAATTGGTTCGCGGCATCAGTCATGTTCCCCGTCTGGAATTCGGCCGGCGCAAGCTAGCACGAGTCAGTCGGACGGGGTCGAGGCCAGTGCGGGCTAGAGCGCGGGACTATGGGTGCGGGTCGATGCCGCCAGATAGGCATCGAAGGTTGCGGCCACGGCGCGGGCGAGGCCCTGTGCGTCCGGCTCGATCTCCACGACGCCGCCGGTGCGCCGCACGATGCCATCGGCCGCCATCGCATCGATCCGGGCCAGAGTTTCGTCGAGGTCGCGGGGATCGCGACCGTGGCGCTCGCACACCGCGCCGACATCGACACGGAAATCGCACATCACGCGCTCGATCAGGTCGGCGCGCAGGCGGTCGTCTTCGGTCAGCGCATAGCCCTTGACGGTCGCGAGACCGCCGGAAGCCGATCGCCGCGCTGTAGGAGCGGACGACCGGATCGTTCTGCACGTAGCCCTGCGGCAGCCGGCCGATGGCGGAGGCGCCAAAACCGATCAGCAGTTCGGCGGGATCGGTGGTGTAGCCCTGGAAGTTCCGGTGGAGACTGCCGCTTTCCGCCGCGACCGCCATCGGGTCATCGGCGCGGGCATAGTGATCGATGCCGATCCGGCGGTAGCCGGCGGCGACCAGCGCCTCGCCGATCGCTTCCGCCTGTTCGTTGCGCGCCGCTCCGTCGGGCAGGGTGGCGTCGTCGATCTTGCGCTGGTGCTTCTTGAACGACGGCACGTGGGCGTAGCCGAAGACGGCGATCCGATGCGGCTCCAGCGCCAGACATTCGGTCACGGTCTCAACCGCCGAGGCGACGGTCTGGTGCGGCAGGCCGTAGATCAGGTCGAGGTTGATGCCGTTGACGCCCGCACTGCGAAGCCGGCGAACCGCGCGCGCGGTCTGCTCGTAGCTCTGCACGCGGTTGATCGCCTTCTGCACCATGGGATCGAGGCTCTGCACGCCGAGGCTGGCGCGGTTGATCCCACCGGCGGCGAGGGCGGCGACCATCTCCCCGGTGAGCGTGCGCGGATCGATTTCGATGGCGATCTCGGCGTCCGCGCGGAAATCGAAGCCGTCGCGCAGCACCGCCATCAGCGCGCCGAACAGTGGCGGCGCCATGATCGTCGGCGTGCCGCCGCCGAAATGGAGGTGGACGACGGGCAGGCGCTTGCCGAGGTGCCGGCGGACCATCGCGACCTCGGCCTTCAACATCTCGCCATAGGCCGCGATCGGCTCATCCTTGAGCGTCACCGCGGTGTTGCAGCCGCAGTACCAGCACATGCGCCGGCAGAACGGCACGTGGACGTAGAGCGAGGCCGGCGTACCTTCGGGCGTGGCCGCCAGCCACTTGGCGTAGGCGTCCGGCCCGACCTCCGGCCGAAAATGCGGCGCGGTCGGATAGCTGGTGTAGCGGGGCAAACGCTGGTCGGCGTAGCGGGCAATCAGGTCGGGGCGCATGGTCACATTAGAGCCGCCCGGCGCCGGACCGGCTTTGCGCTGGCGCAAATCTTCCCAAAATGATGCCGGATCGACGCTCGGTCTCGCTTGAGGGGCGGGGGCGGGGGGTGTAAACGACGCTCCTTCCGAACTGGGGGACGCGCATGCCTGACGCACCGGCCGGGGACATCGTCACCGCCGCCATCCTTGTCATCGGCGACGAGATCCTGTCCGGCCGGACCAAGGACAAGAATATCGGCTACATCGCCGAATACCTCACCAACATCGGCATCGACGTGCGCGAGGTTCGGGTGGTGCCCGACGTCGAGGTTGAGATCGTCACGGCTCTCAATGTGCTGCGCACCCGCTACACCCACGTCTTCACCACCGGCGGCATCGGGCCAACCCACGACGACATCACGGCCGACTCGGTCGCCAAGGCGTTTGGCGTGCCAATCGACGTGGACCCGCGCGCGGTTGCCATGCTGCTCGAGCGCATCCCCAAGACCGACCTCAACGAAGCGCGGCTCAGGATGGCGCGCATACCGTCCGGCGCGACGCTGATCGAGAATTCGGTATCGAAGGCGCCGGGCTTCTCCATCGGCAACGTCCATGTCATGGCCGGCGTGCCCAGCATCATGCATGCCATGCTCGATGCGCTGGCGCCGCGGCTGGCGACGGGCAAGAAGATGCTGTCGCGCTCGCTCGCGGCCGGCCTCAAGGAAGGCGACATCGCCGGCCCGTTCGGCGACGTGCAGCGCGCCTTTCCCGATGTCGGCATGGGCAGCTATCCCGGCTTTCAGGAAGGCATCGGCTTCACGACGACCCTCGTCCTGCGCGGGCGCGACGAGGCGCGCCTCGATGCGGCGGAAGCGGCGGTCAAGACGATGCTGGAAACGGTCAGGGCGCAGGTCGCCCGATAGGATTAGGAGAGACGTTCAGATGGCGCAGCCGCCGCAGCCGGACAAGGCATTCCCGGTCTCATGGGACCAGTTCCACCGCGACTCGCGGGCGCTGGCATGGCGCCTGTCGGCGCAGGGGAACTGGGAGGCGATCGTCTGCGTCACCCGTGGCGGCCTGGTGCCGGCGGCGATCATCGCGCGCGAGCTGGGCATCCGGTTGATCGAGACGGTCTGCGTCGCCTCCTATCACGACTACAAGGAGCAGGGCGGCCTGCAGGTGCTCAAGCCGGTCGGCAAGGACATCGTCGACATGGCGGGCGGCAAGGGCGCGGCGGTGCTGGTCATCGACGATCTGGTCGACACCGGCAAGACGGCGCGGCTCGTGCGCGAGATGGTGCCGAAGTGTCATTACGCCACGCTCTATGCGAAGCCCGCCGGGCGGCCACTGGTCGATACCTTCATCACCGAGGTCAGCCAGGACACCTGGATCTATTTCCCGTGGGACATGGGCTATTCGTTCCAGCCGCCGATCGCGCAGGGGACGGCCGGGTGAGATGCTGGGGCCGCTGAGCGAATTCGGCCCGAACATCTGGGTGGGCGAGGGGCCTGTCGTCTCTTTCCTCGGGTTTCCCTATCCGACGCGGACGGCGATCATCCGCCTGTCGGACGGCGGTCTGTTCATATGGTCTCCGATCGCGCTGACGCCTGAACTCAGGCAGGCGGTCGATGCGCTGGGACCGGTGCGCTTCCTGGTCTCGCCAAACAAGCTGCATCACCTGTTTCTCGGCGCGTGGAAACAGGCCTATCCGCAGGCGCGCCTCTTTGCCTCGCCGGGCCTGCGCAAGAAGCGCTCCGATCTCATCTTCGACGCCAATCTCGGGGACACGCCCGATCCTGACTGGGCGGCCGACATAGACCAGGTGATCGTGAAGGGCAGTCCGTTCCTGACCGAAGTTGTGTTCTTCCATCGCGGCAGCGACACGGCCATTTTCACCGACCTGATCCAGAATTTTCCGCGCGACTGGTTCAAGGGCTGGAAAGGTCTCGTCGCCCGCCTCGACGGAATCGTCGCCCCGCATCCGGGCGCGCCGCGCGAATGGCGGGCGAGTTTCTTCTTCAAGCGTGCGGAGGCGCGTGCCTCGCTGGAGCGCATCCTCGCCTGGCCGATCGAGCGGGTGCTGATCGCGCACGGCGATCCCGTGTCGTCGGATGGCGCCGCGTTCGTGCGCAAGTGCTTCGCGTGGCTGCTCTAGCAGCGACCGGCAACCCCGCTGGCGTCTACTCCACGATCTTCCAATACGAGTCCTTGCGGACCACCTTGCCGTCGCGAAACGTATAGAAATCACACCCGTGGACCTTGATCTTCTTCCCGTCGCGCGTGGTGCCCGTCAGCGTCCACTTGGACATTCCGGTATTGGCCGCCGCATCCACGAAATGCTGATCGTCACCGTAGTGGACGTCGGGCAAGCCCTCGAACCGGGTCGCAAGTCCGGCCCGCGCTCCGTCCTTGCCTTCGAAGCGGGAGCCCCACGGATCGCGCCCGCGTGGCATCTCGAGGACGCAGTCGTCGGCAAAGAACGTCATGATCCGATCGAGATCGTGGGCGTTGAAGGCGTCAACCAGGTCGAGCAGGGCCGTTCGAATATCCATTCTCGCGTCCTCCGTTGTGCCGCGCGCCGGCAATTCTAGGCCGCCTGGTGGCGTTCGATAATCGCTCTCGACATCAGAAACGAGGCCGGCACCCAACTGGCGCCGGGCGTCGCTCAGGCTACCATTGAGGCAAGCTGTCGGGCAGGAGGAGCGGCGAGGCATCCGAGCCGTTGGCCGCGATCCGCCGGACGAGATCGGCAACGGCGCCATCGAGATTACGGTCCGCAGCGGCCGCCATCAGGGACGCGATGCGTGGCGGGCTGCCGGAACTGACGACCGGAATGAGGTGCCGCGCCGAGGTCACGAGCCAGCGCATGTGAACGGCGTCGGGATCGTGGCCGTGGTCGGCCGCCACCTCTCGAAGGATACGGCGTCGCCGCATCAATTCCGGGTTGGCGGCGCATTCCTCCGGGAGTCGCGCTGGACGCATCGGTTCGGCGAAGAATCCGCCGGAGCGGGCGCTCCATGCCAGCAACGGCAGCCCGGCCGTCGCGAACAGGTCGTGCCCCTCGCGGTCGAAACTCGAAACGACACCGGGCAGGAGGGGCGGGCCAGACGGAATGCCGAGGCCGAAGTGGTTGCTGACGATGTCGATGGGTGCGCCCATGTCGAGGGCTTGCCTCAGGCGCGGTGTCCGCCAGTTCGAGACGCCGGTCCATTTGACGAGGCCGCTTTCGCGAAGCTCGACGAGGATTTCGGTCAGCGCCGCGACCGGCTGGGATTCGTCGTCCCGGTGCAGGAGATAGACGTCAACGACGTCCGTTCCGAGCCGCCGGAGGCTATCGTGGAGGTCGTCGCGCACATCCTTCGGCGTCAGGCGGGCAAGCCAATCGTCGCCCGGATGCGCACCCTTGGTGATCAGAGTCATCCGGTCGCGGTTCTTGCGGCGGCGCAACCAGTCGCCGAGGACCCGTTCTGCTTCGCCGTGCTGGTAGACAGCGGCGGCGTCGAAAGCGGTCCCACCGCCTTCGACGAATGCATCGAGGATCGCGTCGGCCGGGCCCTCCTCGATCCTTGACGTGCCGCATACGACAGGGGTTCCCGTCCGGAGGATACCGAGCAGGTCGCGATGGTCCGTCATGTGGCTCAGGCTGCCTTTTCGCGTTCGATCACGCTTTCCGTCCCCGAGACAAGATAGGGCTTCAGCACCCAGCTGAGGCCCGGCATTGTGGCGGCGCGTAGCGTCAGGTTGCGGAGCGTGATGTCCCACTTCGTTTGCGGCACGATCCAGCGAGCGGTCTTGCGGCCGGATTCCTGCTTCTTGCGCACGTCCGCCAGCAGGCGCTGCTGGTACCCATCAAGGGCAGACGGAACGTCTGCCTTCGTGCGCAGCTCTTCCGCCAGCACATAGGCGGTGCCCATGGCCAGCGACGCGCCCTGGCCGGCGAGCAGCGACACGGCGTCGGAGGCGTCGCCGACAAGCGTGACCCGCCCCTTGCTCCAGCGATCCATCTCGATCTGGGCGATCTGATCGTAGTAGATGCCGGGAAGTTTCGCGGCCTCGTCGAGGCTCTTCGGAACCAGCCAGCCGAGGTCGCCATAGATGCGCCGAAGCTCGGCGACCGGATCGGCCGGCAACGCCGGATCCCTGGAGACGTGGGCGAAGAAGGCGGCGACCTTGCCGCCGCGGATCGGATAGAAGCCGACCTGGCGGCCGGGCAGCGCCATGATCCTGAAGCGGTTGCCGAGATCGCTGACCGCTTCCGCATCGTCATAGATATAGGCGGCGGTGTGGTAGCCGAGATAGCGCGAGAACCGGCTCTCGTCGCCGAACGTCTCGGCGCGCACCTGCGAGTGGATGCCATCCGCGCCGATCAGCAAGTCGACCGTTTCGACCGCGCCGCCGGACAGGGTAACGGTGACGGCATCGCCCTTGTCCTCGATGCCGCTGATGGTCTGGCCGAAGCGCATGTCGACCGACTTCGGCAGCGCCTCGAAGATGACCCGCTCCAGATCGCCGCGCATCAGGCTGAGCAGACGACCGTCCAGCATGCGGGCGAAGCGGTGATAGTCGAGTTGGCCGGTGACATGACTGTTGTCGTCGATCCAGTCGACGGTGGGAATGTCGTAGGCGACCTTCTTCAGCCGCGGCAGAAGGCCGAGGCGCTCGGCGACGTCGTAGCCGGAGCCCATGAAGTCGATCATGTAGCCCTCGTTGCGGAGGTGCGGCGCCCGTTCGACGATGACGACGTCCCAGCCGTCGCGGCCGAGGCAGCAGCCCAGCGAGAGGCCGGCAATGCCGGCGCCACAGATGATTGCTTTCATGTCTTTTTCTCCTCTGGAAAGAGTATGTCGACGAACCGCCGCCAGGCCTGCCGCGTTTTGCGTTCCTCGCCGAGAGCGAGAAGGTGCAGGCCGAGGCCGTCGAGCGTCATCAGGGCAAGACGTGCCGTCGTCTCCGCTTCGGCCTTCGGCATGAACAGTCGCAACTGTTCAACCATTCCCGCGAGCGTCGGTTCGGCGCTCGCCTTGAGTTTCTTCCGCATGCGCTCGTCGAAGAGGGCGCGGCCGAAGAAGACGAAATAGGCCTTGAGGAAACCCTGCTGTTCGTGGGTGACCTTGAACATCATGGCGCCAAGCCGAAGCAGCCACTCGCGGGCCGTCTTCGGCGGTGTCCCGGCCGGCGCAAGCATGGCGGCACCCAGCAGATCGAGCGCGGCGAGGGGGATTTCGTCGAGATTGGGGAAATGGTGGAAGAGGTTGGCCTTGCTGATGCCGACCTCACGGGCAAGCGCCGACGCGCTGAAGCCGTCCGGCCCGTCGCGTCCGAGCAGGACGACGGCGGCTTCGACGATGGCTGTGCGGGTGTCGCGCTTGGGTTTCATGCCGCCGAACATACTGACCGATCGGTCGGTCAGCAACCGCAGCAGATTGTCGCGGGCGGGCTGGGCTGGCGGGGATAGATCGGACGCGGAAAAATACTTATCCCCGGTCCCCGAATGCCCCCATGAGATTGGTCAGCATCCTCGCTCGATGAGGGGCGTCTCCGGAGGCGTCTTGAGATGGAGCGAACTCTTTTGAGTGGCCGATATCGGAAACATCCGACATCGGCAGGTGCGGCGCCTGCGGCATCGGGACATTCGCAACCCGGTGCCCCGGGACGCCTCCGCGTAAGCTCGTCCGCCGGCACTACGACCGGCTGTGGCCATAGCCCACCTTAAGCCGGGCGGGTTCAAAACCTCGCTTTCCAAGGCGAGGGGCCAGGCAGCGATCCGGTGATGAGCCGGCAGCGCACCGTTCGCCCGGTGGAGCGCGAGTAGCGGAGGTGCAAAGTCGTCGCGGCGGGCGCTCGGGAGAGCGCCCCATTTTTAGCGGACTGCCCGCGCGGCGTCTTGCCGGGCGCCCGCCACCCCTCATGTTTCAGGACATGAGGCGTTCTTTGAAAGGTTCATCAACCCGGAGCCAATCGCTCGCGGGAACGAGAAGGTGCGCTTACGATAGTCTCTGTCGTGCCAGGGCCGCCCCGGCGCCGAGCGCGTTCAGCTTGGCGTAGGCGAGGTCCCAGTGCATCGGCGCCATGCCGCAATTGGTGCAGGGGAAAATGCGCTCGGCCGGCACGTAGGCCGTCGCCTGCTCGATCAGGCTTGCCACCTCATCGGGCGTCTCGACGGTCTCGTTGGCCACGTCGATGCATCCAAGCAGGACGTCCTTGCCTTTGAGCAGGGAGAGCAACTGCAGCGGCACATGCGAATGCATCGCCTCGACCGACACCTGGTCGAGGCGGCTGGCGGCCAGCGCCGGGAAGATCTCCTCGTACTGCGTCCACACGCCGCCGAGGGATTGCTTCCACTCGAGATTGGCCTTGATGCCGTAGCCGTAGCAGATGTGCACCGCGGTCGTGCATGTGAGCCCGTCGATGGCGCGGTGGAGCGCCTCGATGCCCCAGTCCTTGACCTCGTCCATGTAGACGTTGAAGGCCGGCTCATCGAACTGGATCGTGTCGACGCCATCCGCTTCGAGCGCGCGGGCTTCCTGATTGAGCAGGTCGGCGAAGGCGAAAGCAAGTCTGGTGCGGTCGCCATAGTGTTCGTCGGCGATGGTGTCGACGATGGTCATCGGGCCGGGCATGGTGATCTTCAGCTTGCCGCGCGTGTGTGCGCGTGCCGTCCGCGCCTCATTGGCGTGGACGCGGCCGGTCAGCCGGATCTCGTCTTTCACCACCGGCACCATGGCCGTGTAGCGGTTCTTGCGGATGCCCATCGCGACCTGATGGGCGAAGTCGATGCCCTCGACGAATTCAAGGAAGCCATGCACGAAATGCCGGCGCGACTGCTCGCCGTCGCTGACGATGGCCAGCCCCGCATCCTCCTGCAGCTTGACCGCGAGGATCGTGGCGTCGCGCTTGGCGCGCGCGAGGTCGTCGCCCTCCATGCGCCACGGCGCCCACAATTTGTTGGGCTCGGCCAGCCAGAACGGCTTGGGGAGCGATCCGGCGACGGTTGCGGGAAAATCTGCCATGGCCGGTTACTTGCCATGGATCGGCGCCTTTGTCGCCCCGCGACGAATGCCGCCTCGACAGGCGAGCGGCCGGGATGCTAGCCGCAGACAACCCGTTCAGAAGGAGCCCAGCCATGCCCGACCATTCCGCACTTGCCTCCGGCCGCAGCGCCGTCATCACCGGCGGCGCCAGCGGCATCGGCCTCGCGGCCGCCAAGCGCTTCGCCGCGCGCGGCATGAAGGTCGCCATCGCCGATCTCGACCAGGCCGCCCTCGACGCGGCAGCGAAAGAGATCGTTGCGGCGACGCCCAAGGCGGAGGTGCTGACCGTGCGCACCGACGTCAGCCGCAAGGAGGATGTCGATGCGCTGAAGGACGAAGGCCTATGCCGCCTTCGGCGAGGTCGCCGTGCTGATGAACAATGCCGGCCGCGGCGGCGGCGGTGGGCCGTTCGAGAACTATGAGGGCTGGCAGAAGGTCATCGGCACCAACCTCTGGGGTGTCGTCAACGGCGTCCACGCCTTTGCGCCGGCGATGATCGCGCAGGGCACGCCGGCGGCGATCGTCAATACCGGCTCCAAGCAGGGCATCACCTGTCCGCCGGGCGACACCGCCTACAACGTTTCCAAGGCCGGCGTGAAGGTGCTCACCGAGGCGCTTCAGCACACGCTGCGCAATACGCCCGACTGCAAGGTCGATGCCTATCTGCTGGTCCCGGGCTGGACGCATACCGGCCTCACCGCGCGCCAGAAGGAGAAGCCGGCCGGCGCCTGGTGGCCGGACCAGGTGGTCGACATGCTGCTCGAGGCGATGGGCAAGGGCGACTTCTACATCATCTGCCCGGACAACGACGTCACCCGCGAGGTCGACAACAAGCGCATCCGTTGGGCGGCCGGCGACATTGCCGAAAACCGCCCGCCGCTGTCGCGCTGGCATCCGGACTACACGATGGCCTTCGCCGATTTCCTGAAGGAGTAGCCGCTACCGCGCCGCCGGCTTCTTCCGGCTCTCGATGTTGGGCAGGAACACTGTCAGCAGGCCGATCGCCGGCAGGAACGCACAGACGTTGTAGACGTATTCGATCGAGGTGGCGTCGGCGAGTGCGCCCAGCGCCGCCGCGCCGAGGCCGCCCATGCCGAAGGCGAGGCCGAAGAAGATGCCGGACACCATGCCGGTCTTGCCGGGCACCAGCTCCTGCGCGAACACGACGATCGCCGGGAAGGCGGAGGCGAGGCCGAAGCCGATCGGGATGCTGAGGATCACCGTCCACACCAGCCCGACATGCGGCAGGACCAGCGTGAACGGCAGGATGCCGAGGATGGAGGCCCAGATCACGTATTTGCGGCCGAAGCGATCGCCGAGCAATCCGCCGATCAGCGTGCCGGCGGCGAACGCGAACAGGAGGACGAAGAGCAGAACCTGGGCGACCTGGATCGACACGCCGTAGTGGTCGATCAGATAGAACGTGTAGTAGCTCCGCAGGCTCTCGAAATAGAAGAACTTGGAGAACACCAGCAGGCCGAGGATGACCAGCGAGACGACGACCTTCGTCTGGCTGATGTCGGCGCGTTCGACGACCGGCATCGGGCGCGGCTTTCGCGCGGACGTGAAATGGTTGGCCCGGTACCAGCGGCTGACGCGCCACAGAACCACGATCGCCAGCATGGCGATGACCGAGAACCAGGCGATGCTGTGCTGGCCGTAGGGAACGATGATGGCCGCGGCAAGCAAGGGCCCGAGCGCGGTGCCGACGTTACCGCCGACCTGGAAGATCGACTGGGCGAAGCCGTGACGGCCGCCCGAGGCGAGGCGCGCGATGCGCGACAACTCCGGGTGGAAGATGGACGACCCGAGCCCGACGAGCCCGGCAGCCACCAGCAGGATGCCGTAGGTCGGTGCGATCGACAGCAGGATCAGGCCGCAGAAGCTGGCGGCCATGCCAGCCGGTAGCGCGAACGGCTGCGGTCGGCGGTCGGTGAAGATGCCGACCAGCGGTTGCAGGAGCGAGGCCGTCACCTGAAAGGTGAAGGTGATCAGGCCGATCTGCCCGTAGTCGAGCGCGAACGAATCCCGCAGCAGCGGGTAAATCGCCGGCAGCAGCGACTGAATTGTGTCGTTGAGAAGATGCGAGACGCTGAGCGCGATCAGGATCGCAAACACGGTCGAGTCGGCATCGCGGGCGGTCAGGCCGCTGCCCTGGGCAGGCGCATTCACGCAACGTTCTCCGGTTGGGTCGCGCCGTGGGACCACGGTGCACAAGGAGTATGCACCCGAACGCAGGGGCGAGCCATACGGCCGGCGCATAGCGGCCACGGCTGTGGCGCGGCGGCATCGCCGTTAGGAATTTAGCAAGCATGACCGCACTTTGGTCACGATCTCGCTGGAATAGTGGCGGGGATGTGTTGCTAGATTTGCAGCTTGGCACCGATGTGAGTCGGTGCTCCCACCTCCTTGGCGGAAGGAACCGGGTTCATGTCGATGCGCGGCGCACTCACGGCGAGCTTGCTTCTTGGCGTCAGTCATATCGGTGCGGCGTGGGCAGCCGAGCCGGCGGGCAAGGCCGCCGCGGTCGTGCCTCAGGCCGATGCGAACAATCGCACGCTGGTGGTCAACGGCCCGGTCTTCATGGGCGACGTCGTCAAGACCGGCGCGCGGGGTACGGCCCAGATCCTCTTCCTCGACGACACCAAACTGGCGGTCGGCCCGAACTCAGACATCACCATCGACAAGTTCGTCTATTCGGGCGGGCAGACGGCGAAGCAGGTGACCATCAACGTCACGCAGGGCGCGTTCCGGTTCATCACCGGCCTCAGCGCCAAGAACGCCTACTCGATCAATACGCCGACGGCGACGATCGGCGTGCGCGGCACGAAGTGGGAAGGCGTCGTCGACAAGGACGGAACGTTCAAGGCGACCGTCTTCGAGGGCGCCATCCAGGTCTGCAACAAGGAAAGGCCGCGGCGGACCTGTATCGTGATGTCGCAGTCCTGCGACACGGTTACGATCGATCCGGCCGGCAAGATCAATCCGGTCAAGAGCGTTTACGACAAGACCGACGTGCTCAACGGTTTCGCCTTCGCGTTCCGCGAGAATCGGCTGCTTACCGACTTCCGGGCAAATTCGGGATCGTGCAACGTTCCGAACCTCGATCCGGGCCACAATCCGTCTGGGCATGATCTCAATCCGCCGCCGCGCCGCCGATCGACATCGGCCGATGAGTGCTGCAATCGGCTTAGTGGGGCAGAGCAGCGAAGGCGGCGGCGCGCAATCAGCTCATGTAGCGTCATGCAGATGAACTCCTCGAATTTGCCGCTCGCGTCGCGTGCAGCGGCGGTCGCGTGATACTTGAAGTCACGTTGAATGGATGGCCCGAAGGCGGTCGAGGATGACTTGGCGGAGGGCGGCTTCTTCGCTGTCGCGTGAGCGGCCGCTCCACGACGAGGTTGACTTCGATCGTGTCGCGCGGTCGATCTGAACGAATTGGTACTGCGAGAACGGGCGCAACATCGCGAAACCGATAGTAGCCCGTTAACGGCCATTGTCTCGGCCGTCCGGCAACATGATCAGGTTGCGCTGGCGGCCGAGGATCCGGTTGCAGCACCGGGAGGCCGCGCCCGCAAATGCCTCGGCTCTGCCGACTTCGGCGTAGTCACCGATCTCGTATCGGATGATCGGCGTCGCGAAGTTGGCCAAATCGGTGATGACCACTCGACCGGTTTCGCCGGGCCTGCAAGGCCGCCCGGCTTCGTCGAGGACTTCGACGATGTGGGTTTCGGCCATGACGTGATAGTCGCCGCAATCCGGACATTGGATTGCGATGCTGCCGGCTTCCGTCGAACTGTAGGTGTCTTCGACGTCAACGCCGAAGAACGACTTGACGCGGTCGCGTAAGTTCGGCCGTCACGGTCTCTCCGCGTGGTTCGGATATGCTCCAGTCCGGCTGGGCGGACCTCCTGGCTGGCGAGCTCATCGATCAGGCCCATCAGGTTGTTGGGATAGACCATCAGCGTACCCGGGCTTGCGCTCGCGGATCCTCGCGGCCTGTTCAGCAATGGCGTCGTGATGGGGAGCCCGAGGCCGGGCCGCTCGCATGAAAGAGGCTCACCGGAGTGCCCCAGTCTGGGCTCTCGATCGGCCGTTCTGCGATTGGCGCGGATGCTGATCAGCGGGCGCCGTAAAATCTCGCTCGTGCCAAGCGTGATCGCGCATGGTGTTGGCGATCACCATTGTTAGCGTTGACCTGTGTGCGATTTGACGGCCAGTGGCTCGCCGGTCGAACCCGACGTGCGCCCGTCGCGGATCGGGAGATGCGATGCAGGAACATTGCGGCAGAAAAGCGCGTCGCCCGCCTGTTGGATGTCGCGCCGCGTCATGGGCGGCAGAGCCGACAAGCCCTTCAGGCCGCGCAAGGTCGCTTGCAGTCAGCCCAGCTTTCTTCAGTCGCTCGGCGAAGAACGGCGACTCGCGCTCGCAGTGGCGCGCAGTGATCGCCAATTGGCGGAAAGCATTGCGCTCGAGTTCATCGGCTTTCAGCCACTGGCTGGACTCGAGCCATTTGATCAAGCCAGCGAGCGCATCGCGGTATCGGTTCCGGTGATGGGCGGCCAGACAATTCCTTCGACTCGTCCGGCAGGCGGTGGTTGTGTCATCTGACGTCGATGATTGCGATTGGGCAGCGCTCGGCGAGTTCGTATTCGCCGGAGTCGACAAATGAATTGAAGCGCAGGGAGGACGGTATCGTCGCGAGAAGCTGTGAGGCTGTCGGAAAGCAGTAAGTCTCATGCGAGGCTTCGTAAGTGTCTATGGTGTCAATGTCCTCGCGAGCGAATGCCGGTATCGAGCGCGAATGCGCTCCGATCGGTGACCATATCGTTGAATGTTGCCAACGCGTCCGCCACCGCGATGCTCGGCTCGCTGCGTTCGCGAGGTCATCGCCATCATCAGGCGCCATTTGAACGCGGCGAAGGAAGCGATTTGACCGGTCAGGGAGTGGCGGAAGACCGTCTCCACAGTTTCGGCGACTTCAGGAGCCAGAAACGTTCGGATGGCTATTCGCCCGCGCGTCTCCAGAAAGCCGGCGAGTTTCCACAGCACCAGCGCAATGTCGGCCAGTGACGGCAGCGCGTTTAGGCTACCGTCGCCGACGCACGTGTCGAAAGCTCCGGGCGCGAAGGCCATCTCGCGCCAATCTGCGCAGATGGCACAGCGGTCCGGGGTGTCTCCTGGCCAGAGCGCGCGCAGGACGGCTGCATTTCGATCAACTGCCGTCACGGCTGGTCCAATAGCTACTAGTGCGGGGGTCGACGCCAAGCAGAAGCCAGCGAGATCCTCCGCCATTGATAGCGCGTTGGTAGGCAGCAACGATCTCGTCGTTTACAAACAGCGGCGGACCTACCCGAAGAGCATGGCGGTAGAGTTCGCGCCCAGTGAGACTCAGCCACGTCCATGTTACTCGGCCTCCATGCGGACGCCGAATGGTATAGTGGCATGCGGTGAGGCGCCACTCAGTGGGTTGTCTGGACCGTCCTCTAGCCCAAATCGATATCATCTGCCGGCTTCGTGCCCGGCTTGCGGATCAACTCGGCCGCCTTGCGCAGAACGTCGGCAACGCGGCGCTGTTCGTCTTCCGATGCGTCGAGCTTCTCAGCGATGGCGGTCTTCAGTTCGCGGCGCGCCTCGTTGACTTCGTCGATGACGCCGGGGATGTCGCGGTCGGGCGTCGCGGAGCCGCCGCGCCGCTGGCTTTCCCACCACGAGCGGGCCTGGGCCATCTTGCGGCCGAACTTCTCGATGCCGGAGAGCGCCAGGTCGGCGATCTCGCGGTTCTCATCGAGGTGCTTCCGGCCGGTCTCGGTGATCGAATAGACCTTCTTGGAGCCGTCGGCGGCGGAGGTCGCGTAGCCGACTTCCTCCAGATAGGTGAGCGTCGGATAGACGACGCCGGGGGAGGGGCTGTAGACGCCGCTCGACTTCTCCTCGAGCGCCTTGATGATCTCGTAGCCGTGGCGCGGTCCCTCGGCGAGCAGCGCGAGCACGATCAGCCTGAGGTCGCCATCGGCGAGCATCTTGCCGACGCGGAAGGCGCCGCCGCCCCAGCCGCCGCCGCGTCCGCGCGGACCACGGCCCCAGTTCTCCGGCCCGCCGGCGCCGCGGCCGGCAAAGTGCCAATAGGCACGCTCTTCGCGATTGAAATGATGGTGCATTGTCATGGCTCCGGTTATATCGTGCGATATAGCTAGGAGCCCGCCGGGCGCGCGTCAAGATATATCTTACGAAATGAATTTGCCGTGGCGAATTTCCCGGGTTTTGGGCCGGTTCGCTTGCCATCGCCGGCGATGCGGCCTACCGAAGCCGCCGGCGGACGTGGCGGAATTGGTAGACGCAAGGGACTTAAAATCCCTCGGAGGAAACTCCTT
This sequence comes from uncultured Alphaproteobacteria bacterium, assembly GCA_963781775.1. Taxonomy (GTDB): domain Bacteria; phylum Pseudomonadota; class Alphaproteobacteria; order Rhizobiales; family Kaistiaceae; genus CAVSRC01. The sequence goes on from CAWAHE010000010.1 coordinate 173,475, forward strand.
CCCGGTTCGATCCCGGGCGTCCGCACCAGCGAGCGAAGCACAAAGATGATCCCGGTCACCGCCACGATCCAGCTCGACGAGCGCGAAATCGAGGAGAGCTTCATCCGCGCCTCGGGACCGGGCGGGCAGAACGTCAACAAGGTCTCGTCGGCGGTGCAACTGCGTTTCGACGCGCGCCGGTCGCCCTCGTTGCCGGCAGCGGTGCGCCGGCAACTCGAAAGCCTCGCCGGTTCGCAACTCACCACCGATGGCGTCATCGTCATCACCGCGCAGCGCTTCCGCACGCAGGAGGCGAATCGTCGCGATGCGCTCGATCGTCTGGTCGACCTGATCGCTCGCGCCGCAAAGCCGCCGGTGCCGCGAAAGCCAACGAAAGTGCCGCGCGCGAGCCGGCGGAACCGGCTTGAGGCCAAGGGGCGGCGGGCGGGCGTCAAGTCGCTGCGCGGGCGGCCGGATTCGGCCGACTAGCGGGTGTGCTGATTTGAACGCGCTTTTCCGGTCAAATGCCGCTATAGAGGAACGATGATCCAAGAAGCGGCCTCGTCGCAGTCCGCCGGCGAGGGACGGTGGTCACGCGCTCTGGCGCGGTATCGCGATCCGAAGCTCACCCGCAGCCTGATCGAAATCGGCATCACGGCCTTGCCGCTGATGGCGCTTTGGGCTGCCATGTGGGCGGCCACCTATTTCGGCCAATGGTGGCTGACGCTGCTGCTGGCGGTGCCGACGGCCGGCTTCCTCGTTCGCCTGTTTATTATCCAGCACGATTGCAGCCATGGGGCGTTCTTTCGCCGGCGCGCCACGAACGATTGGGTCGGCCGCGTCATCGGCGTCCTGACGCTGACGCCCCATGACTACTGGCGGCGCACCCATGCCATTCATCACGCGACCACCGGAAACCTCGAACTGCGCGGCATCGGCGATGTGACGACGCTGACGGTGGACGAATACCTGGCGCTTGGCTGGTGGCGCCGGTTCGCCTACCGGGTCTATCGCCATCCCGTATTTCTGTTCGGTGTGGCGCCGGCCTACCTGTTCCTGCTCCAGCATCGGCTGCCGCTCGGCCTGATGCGCAAGGGTTGGCAGCCGTGGGTCAGCACGATGGCGACCAATGCCGGCATCCTTGCCGTATTCGGCGGGTTGGCGTGGCTGGTTGGCATCCAGGCGTTCCTGCTGATCCAGTTGCCGATCGCGGTGGCCGCCGCGTCGATCGGCGTCTGGCTCTTCTACGTGCAGCATCAGTTCGAGCATACGCTGTGGGAGCGTGATGCGGACTGGGACTTCAACGCAGCGTCGCTGCACGGAAGTTCGCACTACGATCTGCCGCTGGTCCTGCGCTGGATCACCGGCAATATCGGCATCCATCACGTTCACCACCTGGCGAGCCGCATTCCCTATTACCGGCTGCCGGAGGTGTTGCGCGATCACCCGGAACTCGTCGGCATCGGCCGTCTGACCCTCTGGCGCAGCTTCGCCTGTGTGCGGCTGGTGCTTTGGGATGAGGCGCGGCGGCGGCTGATCTCGTTCCGTGACATGCGGCGCAACGCGCCGCCCCTGCAAGCCGGCTGACCGCGCGTTCCTGCAACAGAGCAGGACGACGTCGCCCAAGAAAGGAAACGGCCATGGCCGAACACAAGTACAAGATCGGTGAGATGATCAGTTTCAGGAACTATCTGCGCGACCGCTCGGCGGCGCCCGGAATGTACGAGATCATCGGCTGCCGGCCGGATCAGGACGGCGAGCCCTCGTACCGCATCAAGAGCGAACTCGAGCGCCACGAGCGCATCGCGCGCGAAAGCGAACTCGACACCAACTAGATCCCGCCCGGCGCGCCCGCACTTGACGGGTCGTGGAATTCGAGGGCTTGCTCCCGGTACCGACCATCCGGATAGCGCTCCATGACCCTTGCCGCCTGGTTTGCATTTGCCGCCGCTTCGACCGTGCTGTTGCTCATTCCCGGGCCGACGGTGCTCCTGGTTGTCAGTTACGCCCTGACGCAAGGCCGCAAGGTCGCCATCGCGATGGCGGCCGGCGTGGCGCTGGGCGATTTCACGGCCATGACGCTGTCACTCGCCGGCCTCGGCGCGCTGCTCGCCGCCTCGGCGACGCTGTTCACGGCGCTGAAGTGGATCGGTGCGGCCTACCTCGTCTATCTCGGCGTGCGTCTGTGGCGGGCGCCGCCGGTTCTCCCCGATGTCGCCGACGAACCGGAAAGCGCCAACGCGCGCGGCGTTTTCGGCCATGCTTTTCTGGTGACCGCGCTCAATCCGAAGAGCATCGCCTTCTTCGTCGCCTTCGTTCCGCAGTTCATCGTCCACGACGCGGCCCTGCTGCCGCAACTGATCGTCATGGAGGCGACGTTCGTTGGCCTGGCGACGGTCAACGCGCTGGCTTACGCGCTTGCCGCCGACCGGCTGCGCCTCAGCATCCGGCGTCCCGGCGTGCTCAAGTGGATGAACCGGGCCGGGGCCTCGTGCCTGGTCGGCATGGGCGCGGCAACGGCGGTTCTCGCGCGTCACTAGACGAGTGCGCCACCTTGCCGGCCGCCACTGCACAGGCTAACGCCGTGCCGATGTCCACCGATTTGCTCACGCGCCGTTCCGTCTTCCGCAGCGCCTGGCCGCTGGTCTTCGCCAATGGCAGCGTGCCGTTGGCGGCGGCGGTCGACACGTTCGTTCTTGGCCTTGCCGGCGACGCCACCGATCTCGGCGGTGTTGCGCTCGGCGGCGCCATCCTCAGCGTCTTCCTGTGGAGCTTCTATTTCCTGCGCATGGGGACCACCGGACTGGTCGCCCAGGCGGTCGGAGCCGGTGACGAGGCGGGCATGCAGCGCACCCTCATCCGTGCGCTGATCATCGCGGTCGTCCTTGGGCTTGCCGTCGCGGTGTTTCGCGATGCGATCGCCGCGCTCGGCCTTTCGATCCTGCAGGGCGACGCGACGCTGAACGCCAAGGGCTCTGCCTACCTGACGGCGCGGGCATTGGGCGCTCCGGGCGCGCTGGCGGCATTCGCGCTGACCGGGTGGTTGATCGGCACCGGGCGGACGGGGACGACCTTCGCGGTCACCGGCATCTTCAGCCTGACCAATATCCTGCTCGACCTGTGGTTCGTCCTGGGGCTCCATCTCGGACCGGCGGGCGTCGGCGCCGCCACGGCGATCGCCGACTGGATGAGTTTCGCCGTCGGGCTGGTCTTCGTGGTCCGCGCCATCCTCGCGCGCGGTGGATGGGTCGTCGGCGCATTCCAGCTCTCGGCGCTTTTCGATCTCGCCGCCATGCGCCGCATGTTCGACGTGAACATCAACCTGATGATCCGCACCTGGATGCTGATCTTCGGCTTCACATGGTTCGTCAATGCCGGCGCGCGCCAGGGCGCCGCGCCGCTCGCCGGCAATTCCATCCTCATGCAGATCATCGCCATCTGGGCGTTCGTCCTCGACGCGTTCGCCTTTGTCGCCGAGGCGGAGGCCGGCCGCGCCTTCGGGCGGAACGCGCTCGCCGAATTCCGCCGTGCCTGCCTGTTGACCGCGGAACTGGCGATCATCGCCGGCGCTGGCTTCGCCGTGCTGACGTTCTTCTTTGGCCCGGCCGTTCTGACCTGGCTGATTGCCGATCCGGCGGCGCGCAACGCGGCCATCGCCTTCTTGCCCTATTGCGCGGTGGTGCCGCTACTGGGTGCGCCGGCCTGGATTCTCGACGGCATCTTCATCGGCGCGACGCGCGGTGCCATGCTGCGTAACGCGGCCATCGCCTCGGTCGTCGTCTATATTGCGGCGGATTTCATCCTTGCGCCGCGCCTCGGCAATGACGGCGTCTGGCTGGCGTTTCTGGTTTTCTACGTCGCCCGGGCCGGCGCGCTCGGCTTCTACTATCCCAAGCTCGAGGCGCGCATGATCTCCGCGTGATCGGCGTGAACATTCTCGCCGTCTGTGGTGTTATCTCGCAAGGTCGGTTCGCTTGGGCGGGCCGATCTGGAGGGGGCTCGCTAAGGAGCAGGGCTATGAAACGGTTGTTTCTAGCAGGAGCGGCGTGCCTCGGTCTCGCCGTCGGTATGATTGCCGCGTCATCACCCGCGGATGCGCGGGTCTCGGTCGGTATCTATTTCGGCTATCCGGGCCCCTATTACGGATACCCGTACTATCCCGGACCGTATCCATACTATGCACCGCGTCCGTACTATCCACGGCACCAGGTCTGTTACCCGGTGGTCAAGGTGAAGAAGTACGTCCGCAAGCACCGCGTTCACTTCAAGCGGGTCGTAGTCACCGTCTGCCGTTGGCAATACGGCTGGTAGAAGCCGCGTTTTTGAATCAGGCCGGCGCCGCGACACGCGGCGTCGGCTGCCAGCTGTAGATCCAGTCGCTCTGTCCGAAGATCAACCGGGGACCGGCGATGGCGAGGGCGGCGTTGCGCACGGCCGCCATCGTCGAGCCGAAATGGTACGTGTCGCCGGTGCGTTTCGACGCCTCGGCGAGGCGAGCGACCCGTGGTTTGCGCGCCGCCTCATAGGCTGCCAACGCTGCCGGAATGTCGGTCGCTCCGTAAAGCGACGCCGCCAGCAGCGCGGCGTCCTCGATCGCCATCGCGGCGCCCTGCGCCAAGAACGGCGTCATGGCATGGGCCGCGTCGCCGATCAGCGCGACCCGTCCGGCGGTCCATGGCCCGGCCGGATCGACCGCCACGATGGCGAATTTCTGCCAAGCGACCGGCGCGGCGATCAGGTCGCGGGCCGGCTTGCACCATGCGGAGAAGTGTTGGGCAATGTCCTTCGGCTCGCCATGCGCATTCCAGCCGGGCCGATCCCAGGTCTCCTCGATGATCGCCACGACGTTGACCGCCGACCCTTGTGCTACCGGGTAGTGGACGAGATGGGCATCCGGCCCCAGCCACAGGCCGACGCGCGTCATGTCGGTGAGGCTGCGGGCGACGTCGGCCGGAATCAGCGCGCGCCATGCGGTGCGGCCGGTCGGCTTCGGCTGCGCGGCGCCGGGAATATGCGCGCGGTGCGACGACCACACCCCGTCCGCGCCAATCACGGCGGTGGCCTGGATGACCTCGCTGCCGTCGCGCCGTTTCAGCCGGACAAGGAGGCCGTCCGGCTGGACCATCAATTCCTCGACGACGGCGCCGAGCTGGAGCCGGATCGCGGGCCGCCGCGCGACCGCCGCGGCAAGAAGCGACTGAAGATCGGCGCGGTGGATGACCCGGTACGGAAAGCCGTAGCGTTTACGAAACGCGTCGGCGGGGATGGATGTCAGCTTGCGTCCGCTGGCGCCGTTGCGAATGTCGATCGCCTCCGGTTCCAGCGCCACGGCCGCCATCGCCTTGTCGAGGCCGAGCGTTGCCAGGAGGCGGCCGGCGTTGGGTGCGATCTGAATGCCGGCGCCGAGTTCGCTCAACTTTTCGGCGCGCTCGGCGACGACCACGCGGAAACCGGCAGCGGCCAGCGCCAGGGCAGCGGTCAGTCCGGCAATGCCGGCGCCGGCGATGATGATCGGCTGCCTGTCGCTTCCCCGCGCGGGCGCGATGGGCACGGCTCAACCGTTCAGGCGGCCAGGTCGCGGTAAAGGTGGCCGGGCGGATCGGTCTGGGTCGCGTCGAGGTCGGCGCGATAGCGGTAGAGCGTCGAGCAGTACGGGCAGACCTTCTCGACGTCGTCGCCCATGTCGAGGAAGACGTGTGGATGGTCGAACGGCGCCGCCGCGCCAACGCACATGAACTCCTTGACGCCGATCGCCACCACCGGCGTGCCGGAGTCGTTGTGAAAATGCGGAACGATGTGATCTGCCATGGTCTTCGTCCAGAATGGGTTTTCGGCGCGGACAATAGCGGCCCCGGCCCCGATTGGGTAGGGTCCGCGCCGGATGAGCGGAGGTCAGGCGATTGCAGCATTTCTCCTCGAACGGCGTCGACATCGCGTACCGCGACGAGGGCGAGGGCGACCCGGTCCTGCTCATCCACGGCTTCGCCTCGAACAATGCCGTCAACTGGCGATCGACGAGCTGGATCGATACCCTGACCAAGGCCGGCTACCGGACCATCGCCATGGACGTGCGTGGCCATGGCGAGAGCGCCAAACCCTACGATCCGGCGCAATACCGTCCGGGCCTGATGGCAGCCGACGCCGCCAACCTGATCGATCACCTCGGGCTCGGGCGCGCGGATGTCATCGGCTATTCGATGGGCGGCCGCATCGGCGCGTTTCTGGTGGTGGACCATCCCGAGAAAGTGCGATCGCTGGTTATCGGCGGCATGGGGCTGGCGCTGGTCGATGGCATTGGCGGCGAAGAAGAGATCGCAGCGGCGCTGCGGGCCGACAGCCTCGAAGCGGCAAAATCTGACGTCGGCCGCGGCTATCGCAAGTTTGCCGAGCTGACACGAAGCGATCTCGAGGCGCTGGCGGTCTGCATCGGCGTGCAGCGGGAGCCGATGACGCGCGAGAGGCTGGCAAGAATAACGCGGCCGGTGCTGGTTGCTGTCGGCACGCGGGACGAAGTGGCGGGGTCGGCCGCCGGCCTTGCCGCGCTGATCCCAGGCGCCGAGGTACTCGATATCCCCGGACGCGACCACATGCTCGCCACCGGCGACAAGGCGTTCAAGGCGGGGGTACTCGATTTCCTCAAGCGGCGCCCGTGACCGCAGAAGTTCCTGAATCGCCAGAATCCCTTGGCGATGTGTCTTGCAATGGCGCTTGAACGCCATAGGTGGATGGCGTCGCGTTTGTTAACCCCAGCCCGAGGATTATCGCGGTCTATCCGCCCGCGGTGGCGGCATACCGGCAGCGTGTGATAGGGTGCGCGCCGTTTTGCCGCCGGGCACAATTGTCGGAAGGAACGTCGATGTCGGCGAAGGTTTCGCATCAGCCGAGCGACAAGCTCAGCCAGGTCGATCCGATCTGGTTCAACATCAGGCGTGAGGCCGAAGCGATCGTTGCGGCCGATCCGGCGATGGCGAGCTTCGTGTACGCCACGGTGCTCAATCACGCTCGGCTGGAGGATGCCGTCGTCCATCGCGTCGCCCAGCGTCTCGATTCGAGCGTGATGGGCGCCGAGTTGATCCGCCGTGCTTTCGACGATGCGCTGCTCGATGATCAGGAACTCGGCGAGGTCATGCGTTGCGACATCGCCGCGGTCTATGACCGCGATCCGGTCTGCGAGCGCCACATCGAGCCGCTGCTCTACTTCAAGGGCTTTCACGCAATCCAGACGCATCGGCTGGCGCACTGGCTGTGGACGCGCGGCCGCCGCGACTTCGCGCTCTATCTGCAGAGCCGCTCGTCGTCGGTGTTCCAGACCGACATCCATCCGGGCGTGCCCATGGGGCGCAGCATCTTCCTTGACCACGCCACCGGCCTGGTTGTCGGCGCCACAGCGGTCATCGAAGACAATGTTTCGATCCTTCAGGATGTGACGCTTGGCGGCACCGGCAAGCAATCCGGCGACCGCCATCCCAAGATCCGGCACGGTGTCCTGATCGGCGCCGGCGCCAAGGTCCTCGGCAACATCGAGATCGGTGCATCCTCGCTGATCGCGGCCGGGTCGGTCGTGTTGCATCCGGTTCCGCCACACTCGACCGTCGCCGGCGTTCCGGCCAAACTGGTCGGGCATACCGGCAAGGCCGACCCGTCGCGTTCGATGGATCAGCTTTTCGACGAGTGCGCCGACGACTAGATCGCCGGCCAAGAACGCAACAACGCCCAGGGGGACAGTGTGAAACGAGAAGAGCTTCAGAAGCTCGAAGCCTTTTTCCGTCGCCGCTTCAGCATGCCGACGATCTCGGTGCGGGCTCGCCCGCAGAAGGACAATTCGGCGGAAGTGTATGTCGGTGACGAGTTCATCGGCGTGGTCTTCCGCGACGACGAGGACGGCGACCTTTCCTACAACTTCACCATGGCGATCCTCGACATCGACCTCGACTAACGGGGACCTCGACTAGCGGACGATGAAGCTGTCGGCGCGCTGGCGCAGTCCGGCGTCCAGTGCTTTCCAGTCGCCCAGCAGGTTGCGGTTGAAGCGATAGAGCAGCGACAGGCCGCGGCCGAACTTGACGTCGCGGAGGCAGGTCGACGGCATCTCCGGCGTCTCCTTGGCGAGGCAGCGGGCGACGAAGGGGCGCGGCTGGCTGGGCGAGAAATAGACGATCTCGCTGCCGTAGCCGGAATCCGCGGTGAGGACGCGACCGACCAGGCCCGCCGGTCCGGGCAAGGCCTTACCCGTGAAGAAGCGCCCGTAGACCTCGTCCAGCCGTTCGGTCGAGTCGAGCGTGTTGTCGCGTGGCGCGATCGTCGCGAAGACGATCGGCGCTGCCGTCAGATCGGTGAAACCGCTGGCGAGACCATCCGAATAGCCTTCCAGAGTTGGCCAGTGCAGGACGAGATCGGCCCGTTCGACCGGGCCGCCGCGGCGGGTCGCCGGATAGCGCAACATCGCGGCCGGGATCGACAGGCGCTCGCCCGCAATCGCCAGCGCCACCGGCGTCGGATCGTCGGTGAAGCCGTTCCAGGCGATATGTTCGCGATAGGTCGTGAGCGTCAGGTGAAGCAGCACGCCGGCGATGATCAGCACGGCAAATGCCGCCGCACCCACCGACAGCGGCATCCCCCAATGAGAGCGCCACGATCGGCGCAAGCGCGACGGTCGCGTCTTCCGACTGTCTCTTAACGAAACATCAACCATTCATGACGCCCGGGCAGAACGCGAAAGAGTCAGCGATTCCATGCGCTTGCTGCGCGAATCGCAACCAGTGTCCACGGTACGCCGCTTGCAACGATCGTCAACAGCCGGGCAATCGACCCGATATGGGACAACACAGGCGGGCGCTGTGCTTCGAGAAGGACTGATAATCGCTTACTGCGCGGCCGTCGGTTTCGTGGCGGCGGGCATTGCGGCGAGCTTCTACAAGATGGTCACGTCTCAGGCGGCGCGCTTCGCCCTTCTTGGCGAGGGCTGGCTTGCGGCAATCTCGACATTCTTCTTCTTCGCGGTAACCGGTCCCGCGATCATCATGGAAGGCGCAATCAAGCGGTGGGTCGGCGACCGGCAGGCCGTCGCGTGGCTGTTGGCGGCCCTTGGCATCGCCGTCCTGTGGAGCGTCTGTTCCGGCATCGTCGTCCTCGGCCTGATCATGTCGCTGGGAGGCGGCTCGGCCTGATCTTGATCCGCGAGGCGAAAACGGCCTAAGCGATCAGCTCCACATCGGGAGCACGTCATGGCGATCCACGAACTCGAGGGCGTTCGGCCGGACTTTCCGGGAGAGGGAAAGGCGTGGGTCGCGCCCACCGCGTCGGTCATCGGCAAGGTGACGCTGGGCGAAGGGGTCGGCATCTGGTTCGGCTCGGTGCTGCGCGGCGACAACGAGCGCATCACCGTTGGCGCCGATACGAACATCCAGGAGCTCTGCGTCTTCCATACCGACATGGGCTTCCCGCTCACCATCGGTACCGGCTGCACCATCGGGCACCGGGCCATCCTCCATGGCTGCACCGTCGGCAACAATACGCTGATCGGCATGGGCGCCATTGTCCTCAATGGCGCGCGGATCGGCGATAACTGCCTCATCGCGGCAGGAGCGCTGGTGCCGGAAGGCCGTGAGATCGCGTCCGGATCACTGGTCATCGGCGTACCGGGCAAGCCGGTTCGGCAGCTTTCTGCCGATGAGATCGAACGCAACCGCCTGTCGGCCGCCCACTACGTCGCCAACTGGAAGCGTTTCGCGAAGGGCCTCGGGCCGGGGCGCTAGATTTCCCGAGCGACACCGCGATGTGATGTGCGCCGGGCGAGGCGGCGTGGCATCCTTCCGGCAGACGGGACAGTTTTCCGTCCGGGAATGCGCGGAGATCCCCATGAAAAGGATGTCGCTGGCCATCGCGGCCACGCTGTGGATCGGACTTGGCGGGACAGCGCTCGCCGACGTGATCGATGGCGACTGGTGTCAGGCCGACGGACGGCACCTTTCAATCGATGGACCGACGATCACAACTCCGGGTGGCCACACGTTGCAGGGCAACTACGGCCGTCACTCGTTCTCGTACACGGTCCCTGATTCCGAACCGTCTGCGGGGACGACCGTCACCATGCGGCTTCTCAACGAGACGACCGTGAACCTGTGGGCGGGAAGCGCCAGCGCCGATCCCGCAGCCGCTGAAGTGTGGAAACGGTGCACGCCGATCGCCCGGGCGACGGCGCCGGGCGCGTTCCTCGGTTAGCTGCCAAGCCCTACTCGCTGGCGTGGTCGTGGAGATCGAGCCGCGTCTTCGGATCGATATGCTTGCCGGTCCAGCGTCCATAGCGCCACGGCAGGTACCAGGCAGCATTTGACGACAGGCTTTCCGGTATCGGGTCATAGCCGGAGGCGCCGAACGGGCCGCAGCGCTGAAAGCGGGCAAGGCCGATCCAGAGGCCGACCCACAGCCCGTATTTGCCGATGGCTTCTTCCGTGTATTGCGAGCAGGTCGGCAGGTAGCGGCACTGCCGCCCGAGCCAGGGAGACAGGACCAGCCGGTAGGCCTTGATCAATCCGATCCCGGCCAGACGGGGCAGTCGTGCCACGAACGACTGCACGTTCGTCACAATTGATCCCCATGATGGTCGGCGTGGGGTCGACGCCAGAGGCTCGTCAACGAATTATTCACCATGTTTGGCGCAGTCTCGTGCAACCCAAGTGGCGTTTGCGGCGTTAGGGGGCGCACCACATAAGGAGGTGGCCGCCATGGCCCGGTTTCTCCAGCGTTATTTCCAATACCGCCGCGTCGGTTTCGGCCGGATGGCGGCCCTGCACTTCGCGTGGCTGGTAAGCAGCGGCATCCGCCCGGCGCCTGTCCGCATTTCCGGCCGCTAGGCGAATTCAGGGTTTTGCCGGCTGGTCTTCACGCCGGGCAGCGATCTGGTCCAGCGCATCGACGACCGCGTCGAATGTGAGCATGGTCGAGGCGTGACGCGCCTTGTAGTCGCGCACCGGCTCGAGAAACTTCAGGTCCGCGAAACGGCCGTTCGGCGGCGGACCGTTCTCCTTCAGCATTTTCCGCATGGCTTCCCGCACCGCGCGCAGTTCGTCGGCCCGCGCGCCGATGACGTGTTCCGCCATGATCGAGGAGGACGCCTGACCGAGCGCGCAGGCCTTCACGTCATGGGCGAAATCGGTAACGACGTCGCCCTCCACCTTGAGGTCGACGGTGACCGTCGAGCCGCACAGGCGCGAATGCGCGGTCGCCGTCGCGTCGGGATGGTCGAGGCGGCCTAGCCGCGGAATCGAGCCGGCAAATCGCAGGATTTGCTTGTTGTAGATATCGTCGAGCATTGGCCGGAATATAGGGAACCGCCCTGAGGACCGCCACTATTGCGCGGCTGCCAGCCAAACTCCGTGCTTCGCAACACCGCCTGCGGCCCCTATATAGTCGCCAGACCAGCCAGTCGGCGCCGATTTCCGCGCCCGGAGCCTTGCATGGACGCCTTGACCAACAAACCGGCGGCACAGCCGGAAACTCAGCCCCCGTCGCCCCCTGTTCGCCGACCCAGCCGCGAGGAGGCCGAAGAGGCCGTTCGCGTGCTGATCGCGTGGGTGGGCGACGATCCCGACCGGGCAGGGCTTCGCGACACGCCGCAGCGGTTTGTCGGCGCCTATGACGAACTCTACGAGGGTTACGGGCTCGACCCGGCGGCCGTTCTCGGCCGGACCTTCGAGGACGAAGGCGGCTACGACGATATCGTCGTCGTTCGCGACATCCCGTTCTATTCGCATTGCGAACACCACATGATGCCGTTCACCGGGCGGGCGCACATTGCGTATTATCCGGCTGACAAGGTCGCCGGCCTGTCGAAGCTCGCCCGCGTCGTGGAAATCTTCGCGCGCCGCCTGCAGACGCAGGAACGGCTGACCGCGGAAGTGATCGGCGCCATCGACGAGGCGCTCAAGTCGCGCGGCGTCGCCATCATGATCGAGGCCGAGCATCATTGCGTCACCGAGCGTGGCGCGCGGGCGCATGGCGCGAAGACGGTGACGACCCAGTTCACCGGCGCGTTCCGCGACGACCCGGCCGAGCAGATGCGCTTCATGACGCTGGTCAAGGGCGGGCAGGGGGCCTGAGCCGCCTGCCGCTCGGCGTCGCGTCATTCCTCTGCGGACTGCGAGCCTTCCCATGACATCAGCCTCCCCCCAGTTTGCGCAGGGTCTCGACGAGGACGCAGTCGAGACCGGCGTCGCGCTTGCACCGAAATTCGACAAGGACGGGCTGATCGTGGCCATCGCCACCGACGCCGCCACGGGTGAAGTGCTGATGGTCGCCCACATGAACCGTGAGGCGCTTGCCCGCAGCATCGCGACGGGCGAGGCGTGGTTCTGGAGCCGGTCGCGGGCGAAGCTCTGGCGGAAGGGCGAGGAGAGCGGCAACACGCTGGCGGTGTCCGAAATGCGCGTCGACTGCGATCAGGACGCCATCCTGCTCAAGGTGTCCGTTGCTGGAAACGGAGTGGCCTGCCACCAGGGCTACCGTTCGTGCTTCTACCGCACGGTTCCCGTCGGCACGTCGCCGTCGCCGGAGACGAAACTGGCGTTCGATCGGAGCATGAAGCGGGTCCCGCCCGGCCGCTGAGGCCTGCGACCGAACGCGTTTAGCTGTGGCTCACTTCCGTGTGCTAGACCGGTTCAGGGGGCGACGGAGCGATGTCATGTTCGGCAGTGCCCGCGTATCCAAGAAGGACGATGGCGCCGGAGAGCCGGCGCCGGCGCCGCTGCGCGTAGGGCTGGCGCTCGGCGGGGGTTCGGCGCGCGGCTGGTGTCATATCGGCGTGTTGCGCGCCCTGGGCGAGATGGGCCTGCGCCCGGACATCATTGCCGGTACGTCGATGGGCGCCGTGGTCGGGGCCTGCTACAGCGCCGGTGTTCTCGACGACCTGGAAGCCTTCGCCCGCCGCTTGACCCGCGGCAAGGTCTTCGGGCTGCTCGACATCGATTTTGCCGGAAGCGGGCTGTTCACGGGCAACAAGCTGGCCCGGCTGCTCACCAACCAGCTCGGCGATCGCAAGATCGAGGATATGAACCCGGCGATCGTCTGCGTGGCGACAGAACTCGCCACTGGCCATGAGGTCTGGATCCGGCGCGGCTCGCTGGTCGATGCAATCCGGGCATCCTATGCGTTGCCGGGTATCTTCCAGCCCGTTCGCCTCAACGGCCGCTGGCTGGTCGACGGGGCCATCGTCAATCCGGTGCCGGTGTCGGTGTGCCGCGCGCTCGGCGCGCACGTCGTCATCGCCGTCAATCCGGCTTCGGACCTGTTCGGCCACGGCACCGTCGTTCATGACGACTCGGCTGTGCCCTTGGCGGAACGGGCGATCCGCGAGATGGCCGGCCAAAAGATTTCGACGTCCGAAGCGGGACGCATGCTGCGCCGGCAAATCCTCGGCAGTTCCAAGGGGCCGCCCGGCATTTCGACCGTCATGGTCGAGGCCTTCAACATCATTCAGGACCGTATCGCGCGATCGCGGCTGGCCGGCGACCCGCCCGACCTGCTCGTCGGGCCGCGGCTCGGCGACATCGGCCTGTTCGAGTTTCACCGTGCCGCCGAGGCTATCGACCTCGGCTACGAAGCCGGCCGGCGCATGGCCGACGAGGTGCGCGGCGTGCTCGCGGTGCTCGCCTAGACGGCGGCGATGTAGGCGCGCATTTCGTCGGCCTCGCGCTCGACCTGCTCGATGCGCGCCTTGACCACGTCGCCGATCGAGATGATGCCGGCGAGCCGTCCGTCCTCGACCACGGGCAAGTGACGAAAGCGGCCACGCGTCATGCGCGTCATGACGTCGTTGATGGTCTCGCTTTCGGCGCAGGTGACCACCGAGCGGGTCATGATCGTCCCGATCAGCTCGGATAGAACCTCGCCGCCCTTTTGCGCCACCGCGCGGACGACGTCGCGTTCCGAGACGATTCCCGCGATGTGTTTGGCTTCGTCGACGACGACGAGTGCACCGATCTTGTGGGTCGCAAGCGCCTCGACCGCGTCGGCGATTTTCACACCCGCCGTCGTAGTCACGACCTCGCGCCCCTTCTGACTCAGCATGATTGCAACGGTCATTGGGCACCTCCCTCCGAGGCTATTCCCCCCCAACCCCGGTCCACGGCAACGATGCGACCTTCTGCCACATCTGACAAGCCGAAAAAGGGCCGACGGGCGCGGCCCCGTCAGGCGGCGCGAACGGGATCGAACAGCGGAAAGAGCAGAAGGCCGGCGATGAAGCCGCCGACATGGGCGTCCCAGGCGACGGGCCCGGACGCAATGCCCTGGCTGACGCTGCTCAGCCCGAAGAGGAGGTTGATCCCGAACCACGCGCCCAGAAAAATGATGACCCGGCTGTCGCGCAAGATCGTCGCGAGCGGCGGCGCCGGAAGCCGATAGGCGCTTGCGCCGGCGCCACGCCACATCGGGCCTCCCGTCGCGAATACGAACCGGCTGGCGCCGGCCATGTGGGCGGAGATGGCCGCCGAAGCACCAACCATCAGGGTCGCGTCGTGCGGATAGATCGCCAGGTGCAAGACCGCCCCGGCGATGGCGCCGACAGCCGAGAACAAGAGAAAACGGCTCGCGCCGAAGCGCCAGGCGAGGGGACTGCCGAATGCGGCCAGCCACAGGCTGTTGAAGCCGACATGCGCCCAACCGCCGTGGAGGAGCGCGTAGGTGATGAAGGTCCACACACGCGCGGCGCCGCCTGGGATCAGGCCGGCGATGGCCGTCGGGTCGGTCTCGCGGATCGGGATGAAGGCGAACTGCAAAAGGATTTGCTGATCGAAGTCGGCAGGAAGCAGGAACGAGCGGATTGCCTGGATGCCGACAAGCACCGCCAGCACGCCGACGATGACGGGCGGGAGGTTGAAGATCGGCTGGCGGGCTGGTGGGCGCCGGTATGGCGAGGATGGTTCGGTCATGGCCGCCGGACCATACCCTCGCGGCGGGCCGAATAAAGGCGGTTGCGTCAAAAAACCCGCCCCGCCGTCCGGTGATCGATCAGCCATGGCCGATGCACTGCGACAATCCACAGAAATCAGCGAATGCGGGTACGCCGGCGGCTGATGCTGGCACGCCAACTGCAGCTTTGGCGCGGGAGCCGGAAAAGGGCGCAAAGCCCGTCCCGTTTCTGCACGCGGAATCCGACGGTGAGACGTTCGTCGGCGCGTGGGAACCACAATGGAACGGGGCGGGCCGGCATGAAACACGCCACAACGCGTGAACTCTACGACTACTGGACGCGCGTGCGCGGTCGCGACCGCGCACCCTTGCGCAGTGCAATCGAGCCGAGCGACATCCGGCGCATTCTCGCCGAGACCTTCATTCTCGAGGTCGGTGGCCGCGAAGACTACATGGTGCGCCTCGCCGGAACGCGGGTCTGCTCGATCTATTGCCGCGAGATCAAGGGATCGAACTTTCTCGACCTGTGGTCGGGCGAGGACCGCCACGCCATGGCGACGCTGGCGGCTGCGGTCGCCGAGGACGGCGCCGCGGCGGTGGTCACCGTGTCGGCGCGAACGGCGCGCGACCAGGATCTCCTGTGCGAACTCATCATGCTGCCGCTGCGCCATGGCGACGGGGCCGGTTTTGACCGCGTGCTGGGCAGCGTCGCCGCCCTGGAGCGACCTTATTGGCTCGGTTCGGACCCGGTGGTCAGCCAGAGCATTGCCAGCCTGCGCCTAATCTGGCCGGACGAAGCACCGACTTTCATGCGGCGCCGCTCGGACCAGTTGGCGGCAGAGTCCGTTGCGCCGCCCATTCCCCTCGGGGTTCCCGCCGAAAATTCGCGCCGACGCGGACACTTGTTCGTGGTCGATGGGGGCAAACGTTAACCAACGGCTCCGGACCGCGGCGTTGGTAAATCAGTTGGGGCCTTCCGTTACGGCTTATTAACCGAAACGACAGAAGATCGGCCGGTTCTGACCGAGCCGCGACGCTGCCATGAACTCACCTGCAATGCAGAACGTCCGTCAGCGTCCGCTGCCACGGCAGCACGACCGCCGACGCTATCAGCGCGTCTCTGTGATTCTGGTCGGGCGCTTCATGCTCGAGGACCGGCGCGAATATCCCTGCCAGACCCAGAACATCTCGCCCGGCAGCCTGTCGCTAGTGACGCCCGTTGTCGGCCGCATCGGCGAGCGCGTGGTCGCCTATATCGACCACATCGGCCGCATCCAGGGCGAGATCGTGCGCGCCTTCGATGGCGGTTTCGCGATGTCGATCATCGCGACCGTTCGCAAGAAGGACAAGCTGGCCGCCAAGCTGACCTGGCTGGCCAATCGCCATGAATTGAACCTTCCGGAGGATCGGCGGCACGACCGCGCCACGCCAAAGGTGTCGGCCACCACGGTGACCCTGCCCGACGGGCGTGAATACCGCGGGCGCATCGTCGACATATCGGTGTCCGGCCTTGCCGTCGCCATCGAGGTCCGCCCGCCGATTGGCTCTCCGGTGATGGTTGGCAGCCTCCGCGCCAAGGTCGTGCGGCACTTCGAGGAAGGCATCGCCGTCGAATTCGCGACCCAGCAGACGCCAAGCTCGCTCGAGCAGAACCTCTAGTCCGCAGACCCAAACCTGCAGAAAGGCCGCCTCCGGGCGGCCTTTCTGCGTTTTGGCGCGACCGCTGTTTTGGTTTCCGAAATCTTGCTTGCAAAGAATCAATTCGATTCAAGTTTATCTAATCTTTGAGTTTGTTTGTATCTGGCATCTTATACTGACGGCAATTCGTGGATGTCATAGTGCTCGCGGGTCAGGGGGAGCACTATGTGTTGCAGGGCGTTCAATAAGCTTGCGCTTGTCGCAGCAATACTTGTCGGGGCGGTGGCGGCAGTTGGTGTCGCGCAGGCGACTCCGCGTGCCGCGGTGATGACGACGACCGGGGCGAGTTCGCAGCCGATCGGGCACTACGAGTTTTGCCAGAGCCATCGCGCCGAGTGTTCGGTGAGGAGCAGGCGCGAGGCGAGGGTGCGGCTGACGCCGCAGAAGTGGAACGAACTGGTGGCCGAGAACGCGCACGTGAATACGACGATCGTGGCGGCCACCGACCAGGAGATTTACGGCGTTCCGGAGTTCTGGGCCTATCCGGACAAGATCGGTGAGGGCGACTGCGAAGATCTGGTGCTGCTCAAGCGCCGCGACCTGATCGCCAAGGGCTGGCCGACCGGCGCCCTGCTGATCACGGTGGTTCGCCAGCGGAACGGCGATGGCCACGCGGTGCTGACGGTGCTGACCGACCGGGGCGACCTGGTGCTCGACAATCTCGAGCCGCGCGTCCTGGTGTGGAGCGATACGGACTACGAATACATCAAACGGCAGTCGGAATTTGACAGCGGGCAGTGGACGGGAATTGACGACGCCCGCGAGATCGCAGTCGGCAGCGTGTCGCACTGACGAGCTGGAGAGAATTCGAAAACCTGGACCTGGTCGCGTCCCACCCCCCGTCCCCAAGATCAGGTCCTTGAGAGCCGGCCCCCGCCCCGGGGCCGGCTCACTTTTTTCGGGGATGCACCTGCTCAGGCGCTGCCGATCAGAATGCCGGTGAGGAAGACCAGGAAGCCGCCGACGACGATCTGGAACGCAGCGCGCAGGAACGGCGTATCCATATAGCGCGCCCGCACCCAGGCGATCGCCCAGAGCTCAATCAGCACCACGATGATGGCGAGGATCGTCGCGGTCCAGAAATCGTGGATCAGGTAGGGCAGGGTGTGCCCGACGCCGCCAACCGTCGTCATCAGCCCGGTGACGAGGCCGCGCATCCACGGATGGCCGCGCCCGGTCAGCGTGCCGTCGTCCGACAATGCCTCGGCGAAGCCCATCGAGATGCCGGCGCCGACGGACGCCGCCATGCCGACGAGGAATGTGTACCAGCTGTTGTGCGTGGCGAAGGCGGCCGCGAAGACCGGAGCCAGCGTCGATACCGATCCGTCCATCAAGCCGATCAGGCCGGGCTGGACGATGCGCAGCAAGAAGTTGCGGCGGGCGGTCTCGGTCTCCTCGGCGCGCGCCGATTCGGGAATGCCTTTGGTCAGCTCGCGGGCATGGGCTTCGTGGCCGGCCTCGATATCGGCGAGGTCGCCGAGAAGCTTGCGGACGCCGGCATCGGCCGTGCGCGCCGCCGCGCGGCGGTAGAAATTGGCGGCTTCCTCCTCCATCGACTCGGCGCGCTGGCGCATGGCGTCGATATCGAATGTCTCGGCCATCCATAGCGGCTTGCGGCGGATGAATCCGCGAATGTCGTCGCGGCGGATGAGCGGGATGTGCTCGCCGAAGCGCTCCCGATAGAGATCGAACAGCATCTGGCGGTGGCCATTCTCCTCGTCCGCCATTTCGCTGAAGATCGTCGCCGAAGCCGGAAAGTCGGTCCGCAGCCGTTCGGCAAAATCCCGGTAGATGCGGCCGTCCTCCTCCTCGTTCTGGATGGCGAGCGCCAGCACCTCACGGTCGGTGAGTTCCGAGAACGAGCGCTGCGGCGAGAAGGTGAAGAGGGGCATCGGGACTCCGCAATTTGGAATGCTTCTAAAGGATTGCAAGCCCGCCCGACAAGCGGTGGCAGGCCGATCAGGCGGAAGCGGCCCGCCGCGCCTTGCCACGCACTGGTTTTGTCCCGCCGCCCGACGGGGACGGGCCGAGGCCCCGGGCGATCAGGGCCCACAAATCCTCGAACGCGGCATCGAGTCCCGGATCGCCCCATTCGGCGGCGTAGGACGGATCGTGGAAACGTGCGGTGGCGTAGAAGATCGCCCGGCCGGTGGCGGCTGGATCGACATTGGCGAATTCGCCGCGCCGGATTCCATCGGCGACGATGGCGCTCACCTGTCCGGCAAGGTGATCGACATGGGCGTGCACCACGTCGCGCGATTCGGCGAAGATCGCGTGGTAGGTGGCGAACAGCTCCGGTTCCATCTTCGCCTTTTGCCGCTTGGCGGCGATCAGGCGGTCGAACCAGCGCCGAAGGCGGTCCGGCGCCGGCAAATCCTCCGCCACGATCCGGGCGAGGGGCGCGGAGACGCGCTCCAGCCAGCGCTCGGTGACGGCGTCGCGCAATGCCGCCTTGCTGGCAAAATGGCGATACACGCTGCCGTGGCTGACGCCGAGCGCGCGCGCGACGTCGACCACGGTCGTCTTTTGCGGTCCGTAACGGGTCAGGACCTCTTCCGCCGCATCGAGGATGCGGTCAGGGGTGAGGACTGCGTCATTCATCCGGTGGGCGCGGTCGTCCGCTCGCTGTCGAGGTGAAGCATCTGGGCGGCCGCATAGCGCGTGCCGGCTGCTGCGCCCGGTGGAACCGCGCGTTCGATCGCCGCAAGGTCATCGGAAGAAAGATCAAGCTCGAGGGCCCCCAAAGCCTCGGTCAGCCGGTCGCGGGTTCGCGCGCCGATCAGCGGGATCATATCAGAGCCGCGAGATAGAACCCAAGCGAAGGCGATCTGGGCGACCGATACCTTTTTGCCGATAGCGACGGCGCGCAGCGCCTCGACGAGCGCGAGGTTGCGGTCGAGATTTTCAGTATTGAAGCGCGGCATGTGATGGCGGAAGTCGCCTGGGCGGGCGGGCTGATCCTTCGACCAATGACCGCTGATGAGACCACGCGAAAGCACCCCATAGGCCGTGATGCCGATGCCGAGTTCCCTGCACGTTGGAAGGATCTCGTCCTCGATGCCGCGGGAAATCAGCGAGTATTCGATCTGGAGGTCGACGATGGCATGAACGGCCGCGGCGCGGCGGATAGTCCCGGCGCCGACCTCCGACAAGCCGATGTGGCGCACATAGCCGGCCTTCACCATGTCGGCGATGGCGCCCACCGTTTCTTCGATCGGCACATTGGGGTCGAGCCTCGCCGGCCGGTAGATATCGACATAGTCGGTTCCCAGGCGTTGCAGCGTGTAGGCGAGCGCGGTCTTCACGGCTTGCGGGCGGGCGTCATTGCCGAGCCAGGAGCCGTCCGCGCCGCGCTGCACGCCGAACTTGACGCTGATTTCCACCTTGCCGCGGTCGCGGCCCTTCAGTGCCTCGCCGATCAGCAACTCGTTGTGGCCCATGCCGTAAAAGTCGCCGGTGTCGAGCAGGGTCACACCGGCGTCGAGCGCGGCATGGATAGTCGCAATGCTTTCGGAACGGTCGGCCGGGCCGTAGGGGCCCGACATGCTCATGCAGCCGAGACCAAGGGCCGAGACTGCGGGACCGGTTTTGCCGAGCGTGCGAGCGATCATGGCGATTCTCCTCATCCGTTGTGTCGGTATCGAATGACAAAATCGCGATTATGTCAATCGTCCGACGCCGAGAGGGGAGGAGGCCGAACTTTCAGGCGGCGGTGTGCAGGCGGCAGAAGCAGGAGGAATGCACGGCTACATCGGTCTCAGCGGCGGCACGGTCGAGACGCTCTTTGATGGCTGCCGCGGCGTCGGCTTCGCCGCGTCGGACGAGGCATTCGTGCAATCCGTGGAGGCTCCAGACGTTGTCGGGATGCTGAAACGGCCGGCCAAGCTTGCCGTCGAGGCCGAGGTCGGCGCGGTAGACGGCCTCCGCCTCCTCGACGCGGTTCTGCTCAAGGAGCAAGGCGCCGAGCGCGTGGCGCGTCGGCTGCATCCAGCCCCAGGGCTCGTCGTAGGGCAAGGAATCGTCCAGGTCGACGGAGCGGCGAAGGGCGTCGAAAGCCACGTCGAAGTCGCCCTTGCGGTAAGCGAGTTCGCCCTCCGCCATTGCGCGGGCAACGCCCAGGATGTCGCGGCAGGTGTTGTTGAAAAGCATGCGGCTCTCAGGCACGCGGTCAAAGGCTGTCAGGAAGGATTGGAGTTCGGCCTCGGCTGCCGCAACCTCGCCCGTGGCGGCAAGCGCCACGGTGCGGGCGTAGTGCATCATTGCGGTGGTCACGCAATAGAGTGCGGGATCGGTCGGGAGCGTCTGGTCGAGGATGTCCCGCCAACGGCCGAAACGGACGAGTACGTGCTGTCGGATCGGAATGAACCCTTCCAGCCAGTCGGCCATGGGCGGTGAGTCGACGGTGAGGAGTTCGCGCGGCAGCGTAGCGATCATCGCGTCGGCGGCGTCGAGGGCCTCCTGGTAGCGGCCGAGAAACATCGCGCCGTAGATCTTGAAGTGGAAGTTGTGGCAGCGATAGAGCGTGTAGAAGTTCAGCGGGCCGGCGCGGCTGAGATACTTTCCATCGGCCTCGATCGCCGCGGCGTTGCGTTCCACGACGCTGCGATATCGCCCGCAGAGCACGTCGATGTGCGTCGGCATGTGTTGCAGATGGCCGGCGTCGGGCACCAGATTGAACAGCAGGTCACCCGCCGGGATCGCCTCTTCCGGATGTCCCGACATCTCCATCAGGTGGATGAACAGGTGCAGCAGGCCGGGATGGGCGCGGGCGCCGTCGAGGCGGCGAAAGGCGGTCTCGAGGACCTGCTTGGCCTCCAGCGTACTTGCGTTCGGCGCCGGCGCTCCGGTTCGGACGTCCCAGAGCTGCCAGGGCGTGCGGTTCATCAGCGCGTCGACGAACAAGGCGCAGACGTCGAGGTCCGCACGGTGTGCGGCATGAACTTCGCGCATAGCGTCGGCATAGGCGTCGTGCGCGGCGGCAAAGTCGGAAGCCAGCACGTCGGCCGGGTAGCGTAGGGCAAGCGCCGCGACGAGCGCTTGTTCGACCGGCGCGGCGCTGGCGGCGCAAGCGGTTGCGGCGGCGATCTCTGCCCAGGCGCGCTCCATCGAGCGGCGCTTGTCGGCCTCGTCGAAGGCGGCCCAGGGCTTGTTGTAGTTGGGGCCGATGGCGTAGGCGATGCCCCAATGGGCGAGGGCGCAATCCGGGTCGTCGGCGAGGGCCCGCTCGAAGCACGCAATCGCCTCCTCGTGATTGAAGGCGTAGCACCAGACGAGGCCCCGGTTGAACCATGCCCGGGCGGTGTCGGAACGGGTAGTGACGGGATCGCGAACGTAAGTGCCAAGGTCGTAGTCGTCGCTCATGCGATGGCTCCCCGGTGCAGACGGTGGCGTGGTTTTATCCTCTCATCCTGGGCCCTATCGCGCCACCCGTCGGCGTGATGCAGCGGCAGGCTGCTTGACGAAAGCAGCGGTTTGGGCCACCTAACCGGCGCGCCGCATCCGCGGCGTACCCATCAAGGCTTACCCGCGCTCGTACGCGGGAGTGAGCAGGAGAAGACGATGATCCACCTGACTTTCCCCGACAATTCCGTGCGCGATTTCGAGTCCGGCGTGACCGGCCGCGAGATCGCCGAAGGCATCTCCAAGTCGCTGGCCAAGAAGGCGGTGGCGATGGCGCTGGACGGCACGCTCGCCGATCTCTCCGACCGAATCGCGAAGGACGCCAGGATCGAGATCGTCACGCGCGACGATCCGCGCGCGCTCGAACTCATCCGCCACGACGCCGCTCACGTGATGGCCGAGGCCGTGCAGGAGCTCTATCCCGGCACGCAGGTCACCATCGGGCCGGTTATCGAAAACGGCTTCTATTACGACTTCTTCCGCAATCAGCCGTTCACCACCGACGACCTGCCGGCGATCGAAGCGAAGATGCGCCAGATTATCCAGCGCAACGCGCCGTTCACGAAGGAAGTCTGGTCGCGCGACAAGGCGCGCAGCGTCTTCGAGCAGAAAGGTGAGGCGTTCAAGGTCGAACTGGTCGACGCCATTCCGGAGGACCAGGAGCTCAAGATCTACAAGCAGGGGGACTGGTTCGATCTCTGCCGCGGCCCGCACATGGCATCGACCGGACAGATCGGCGACGCCTTCAAGCTGATGAAGGTGGCCGGCGCCTACTGGCGCGGCGATTCCAACAATCCGATGCTGACCCGCATTTACGGCACGGCCTGGCACAACAAGGACGAACTCGACGCCTACGTCACCATGCTGGAAGAGGCGGAGAAGCGCGACCACCGGCGCCTCGGTCGGGAGCTCGATCTCTTCCATTTCCAGGAGGAAGGGCCGGGTGTCGTGTTCTGGCACGGCAAGGGCTGGACGTTGTTCCAGACGCTGATCGCCTACATGCGGCGGCGGCTCGCCGGCACCTACCAGGAGGTCAACGCGCCGCAGGTGCTCGACAAGGCGTTCTGGGAGACCTCCGGTCACTGGACGACTTTCCGCGAGAACATGTTCGCCGTGCGGCCGGCCGGTGAGGAGATCGAGGACGACGATCGCGTCTATGCGTTGAAGCCGATGAACTGTCCTGGTCACATCCAGATCTTCAAGCACGGGCTGAAATCGTACCGCGACCTGCCGATGCGGCTTGCCGAGTTCGGTGCAGTGCATCGCTACGAGCCGTCTGGCGCCATGCATGGCCTTTTGCGCGTGCGCGGATTTACCCAGGACGATGCGCACGTCTTCTGCACCGAGGACCAGATCGCGGCGGAATGCCTGCGCATCAACGACCTGATCCTCTCGGTCTATGCCGACTTCGGCTTCGAAGAGTCGGTGGTGAAGCTGTCGACGCGTCCTGAGAAGCGGGTCGGCTCGGACGAGGCATGGGATCACGCCGAAGCGGTGATGACCCGTGTGCTCAAGCAAATCGAGGAGCAGTCCGGCGGGCGCATAAAAACCGGCATCAACCCGGGCGAGGGCGCCTTCTACGGTCCGAAGTTCGAATACGTGCTGCGCGATGCCATTGGTCGCGACTGGCAGTGCGGAACAACCCAGGTCGATTTCAATCTGCCGGGGCGTTTTGGCGCGTTCTATGTGGACTCCGACGGCGAGAAGAAGACGCCGGTGATGATTCATCGCGCCATTTGCGGTTCGATGGAGCGCTTCCTCGGCGTGCTGATCGAGAACTATGCCGGCCATTTCCCGCTGTGGCTGGCGCCGGTGCAGGTTGTCGTCGCGACGATCACCTCGGACGCCGACGACTACGCCAGGAAGGTGCACCGCGAGCTAACCCGCGCCGGCCTTCGCGCCGAACTCGATCTTCGCAACGAGAAGATCAACTACAAGGTCCGCGAGCATTCGCTGCAGAAGGTGCCGGCGATCCTGGTGTGCGGGAAGCGTGAGGCGGAAGAGGGCAGCGTCAATGTCCGCCGCTTCGGCGAGAAGGATCAGAAGTCCATGTCGCTGACCGACGCGCTGACGGCGCTCCAGCAGGAGGCTGAGCCGCCCGACGTGCGGCGGCTGGCGAAGGCGGCGGCCTGAGATGGCGATCCGGGTTGTCGTTGCCGGCGCGACCGGCTGGACCGGCAGCGCCGTCGTTGCCGCCATCCTGAAGAGCGGCGATCTGCAACTCGTCGGCGCCGTGGCGCGGTCCGCCGCGGGCAAGGACGCCGGCGAGGCGATCGGCGCGGCGACGGCGGGCGTGCCGGTGTCGGCGACGATCGAGGAGGCGCTGCGGACACCCTCCGACGTGGTTGTCGACTACACCAGCGCGGGCGCGGTCAAGGGCAACGTCCTTGCCGCGCTCAAGGCGGGGCGGCACGTCGTCGTCGGCACGGCGGGGCTGACGGCCGCAGACTATCGCGAACTCGACGGCGTGGCCCAGGCCAACAATGTCGGCCTTTTCGCGGCGGGCAATTTCTCGATCACGGCGGCGCTGCTCAAGCGGTTTGCCGCGGAAGCGGCGCGCTACGTGCCGGACGTCGAGATCATCAACTATGTGCCGGCAAGCCGGGCCGATACGCCCTCGGGCACGGCCCGCGAACTCGCCGAGACCCTGGCCGAGATCAAGCGCCAGCCGACCGCGCGGCCGGCCGGCGAGGTCTCCGGTGCGACTGCCGCGCGCGGCGCGGCGCTTGGCGACAGCGTGCCGGTGCAGGTGCACTCGGTCCACCTGCCGTCCTTCGTGCTCTCCTGCGAGGCGATCTTTGGTGCGCCCGACGAGCGGCTGACCATCCGCCACGACGCGGGCTCGTCGGCCGCACCCTACGTGGCCGGGACGCTGCTGGCCGTGCGGCGGGTGGGCGAGGCGGTCGGCCTGCGGCGCGGGCTCGATACGCTGCTCGACTGAGCCTGGGCAAGGGTGGCGTTGGCCAAGACGATCGTGAAATGGAGGCGTTGCCTCGGAGATCACCTCTTGCTGAACCCTAGTCTGGCGAGAGCAGCAGGCCGCCGCCCGAGTTCGTGCCACCACTGTTGCCGGTATGCGCGGGGTTCACCTCGTCAACGCGGCGATAGCAGGCGTGCAAGGAGCTTGTGCACTTGTCCTCGCACGCTTTGAACTTCTTGGGTGTGGTGTTTGGCGCCGTGTCACATTTGGTGTCGCATTCAACGAATTTGATGTCGCACCTGAAGAGCATTTTATCTCTGCTGGCGCGCTGTGCGGCGAAACCGTCGCTGGCCGCAAGCATGAAAACCGCTGCAGCCATGAAAGAGAGAACTATCGTGCTTTTCATCGTGCGTGCCTCCTGGCGTTCGCGCTCCGGCGTCATTGGCTGCTGGTTCGTGTCGGTTATTGAGCGGGTGTGAACGTCCGGTTCAGTGTCTTGGGCAAAACCGGCTTGGGGTTGGGGTTCGGTACCGGCCTTCCGAAACTTGGTGCCTTGCTGAAGGGGGAGACAGGCCGACGACGAACGCCGGCTTGCTGCCACTCGCACGCCTCGGGATCGGGCAATTTTCCGATCGCGTCGCAGATCCAGCAACCGTCGCTGTAGCAGCAGGAGCAGATGATGCCGCCTTCGCAATCCCAACCGACACAGTCGGTCGGGCCGCTTACTGTCGGACGTTTTTCCAGGGCTTGGCTCGGACCCGCGAGCAAAAGCACCAGCAACCACGTTCCGGCGGCGTGAGCCGCGAGTGGCCGGTCAAGGCTGCCAGCGACAAGTGCATCGAGTGTGAACATAGGTCGCGCCCACGGCGGGAGAGATGGGTCCCAAATGGCCACGTCCGTGCTTCGCGGGCGTCCTCCGATCGGAGGACGGCCGGGAAGTTGCCTGCAACAGATCAGGGCGCGGCGAAGCCGGCGAAAAGCCTGACAAGATCGGCCTGCCGGCGGACGCCGGTTTTCTCGAAGACCCGGCCGAGATGGGTCTTCACGGTGGTTTCCGCGATGCCGAGCGCCTCCGCGACCGCCGGCGTGCCGCCGATCTCGACGATCGCCAGCAAAACACGCAGTTCCGTTGGCGTAAGTTTGAAGGTCTCGGCAATGATCTGCGGAGGTGCCGGCGTGCCCATCTCGGCCTTGCGAACGAAGATGGCCGCGACGGCTGAGTAGGTGGCGCCGGTCCGCCGCCGGGCGCCGGACGTTAGCGGCAAGACGTGCGCGACGAAATTGGCACCGTCATAGTTTCCCAGCGAGACGGCGATGCCGATCACTCCCAGCGCCGCATCGCCGGCGGCAGATGCCGTCACGGCCGCCCCGAGTGTTTGCTGGATCTGAACGCTACGCGCAGTCAGGCGTCCCGCCGACGCGTGCAACAGCTGCCCGGCAGCGATGATCGCATGTCCGGCTGTGTTGGCATGGACGATGCGCCGCTCGGCGTTGACCAGGAACATCGCCGGGCTGATGGCGTCGAACGTGTCGGCGAGGGCAGCGGCCTCAGCGCCCTTGAGGTCGAGGAGCCGCCCGATCAGCACGGCGCGGCGCACATGCGGCACGATCAGGCGCATGCGCCGCCGCATTTCATCGTCGACGAGACCCTGGCGCTCATTGCGAAAGACACCAAAAAGGGCGGCCGTGGTCGCCGACTTGTCGAGCACGGCGGCGACGAAATCCACCAGGCCCTGCGGGCGAGCCCATTCGCGATAGAAGCGGCTCTCGATGAACTCGTCATAGGGGACGAGATCGGCCGTCGACATCGGTTCGTCGACCTCGGCAAAGAAGTGGCCGACGGTAGCAGGGTCGAGCTTGATGTAGGTTTCGAAATACGACCGGGTGTATCGGTGATCGATGCCAGAATCGTAAGCGATGCTGCCGGTCTGGGCGATCACGCTCTTGTAGAAGAGCGTTGCGCCCTGTCCGCGCACGAAGCCGGCGGCCTTGGCCATGACTCCCGGCCACAGCGCGTGATCCAGCGCGGCGTCATAAATGTCGCCGATCAACGCGGAGAGGTGGTCGTCGTCGCCCACGCAAGCGCCTCTCGCCGTCGCCGCCACCGTGCTGTGAGACCGGCGGACAAAAATACATCAAGGCGCCGGCGGCGCGACCGAAATTCGGGCCGGCCGCAATCGGCGCTAGCGCAGCAGCACTTCCACGTCGCGATCGGAGGCCGGCTCGACCTTGAAGGTGGTCTGGAAGGTCTTGCCTTCGTGTGTGGCGATCGCGGTGTACTCACCTGCGGCCAGCACCACCGAGGGGAACGCGCCGACGCTCTCGACGACGCTGTCGCCGTCGGACGTGAGCACCGACCAGGCAGTGTCGGCGAGGGCCTCGCCGCCGTGGGCCTCGACCAGCTTCAACGTCAGGCGCGCGGCCTTCTGATAGACCGTCGCCTCGGTCAGCTTGCCAGCGTCGACGCGGATATCGGCGCGCACGATCGCGTTGGCGTCGCCGTAGTGGCTGACGACATGATAGATGCCGGCCGTCAGGGCAATGATCTTGCCCGGCGGCGCGTTCGAGATGAGCAGATAGCGGTCGCCGGAGCCGCCCTCGTCAGGCGCGTAAACGTCGAAGCTGACATCGTTCGTCGCCAGCGGCACGTCCTTGCCATTCATGGCGAGCAAGCGCATCCCGCCCGCGTTGAGGACGAACACCGCGCCGCCGGTCGCCTCCTTGACCTCGATCTTGCGGGCGAGGCCGGCGCGCCCCATCGCCGCGTGGATGTAATAGGTGCCCGGGTCGAGACGAATGTAGATTTCGCCACCCGACGCTTCGCCGAGGAGGGGCAGCCGGCCGTCGTCGCCCGGCTGGTCGCCGAAGATGCGCCAGTCAACGCCGTCCTTCAGCGCCGGCCCGTCGGCGGTCATGCGCGCTTCCAGCGTGAAGGAACCGGGTCGAATGTCTTTCGGCGGACCCGGGTCGGGGGCCGCCGGCGGCGCCTGACCGACATAGCCGCCGTCCCCGGAATCGAGGCCGTCGCCGCTCGATCCGTTGTCGATGGTGTCGCCGTCGCTGCCACTGCTGAAATCGCCGCCGTCTCCGTCGACGGCGTCGCCACTGTCGATTTTCGGGCTGGGCTTTGGAAGCCACCGGGATAGCTGATGGGCGGGCGCTGCCGGCGAGGGGCGCTGCCTGCGGGATCGGGATCTGCGCGCGTGCGGGCAGGGCGAGGGCAAGGGCCGCGGCAAAAATGCCCACCAACAGGCCGCCGCCAATTGCGAACGCTTTCGGATTTCTGCTTGCCGTCATGCTCTCGCCTGGACTCACCCGACGGGACAAAATCGCCGCTTGCGTGGCGATTTCAAGGCGTTTCTTGCCGCACGGCCGCGTAATCCAGATATATCTTGACTCACGATATATCGTGATCTATGTCGGAAAACATGAGACACCGACACATGGGTGGCCCCGGCTACCATTCACCCGACGATCCCTCCGATCACCACCGCCGCCACCGGAATCACAGGGGACACCGCGGGCGGCTGTTCGACTATGGCGAACTCCGCCTGCTTCTGCTGGCGATGATCGCGGAGCGGCCGCGCCACGGCTACGAACTCATCAAGACGATCGAGGAGCGCTTCGGCGGCAGCTACAGTCCGAGCCCGGGCGTGATCTATCCGACGCTGTCGTGGCTCGATGACATCGGATACGCGCGCATCGAGGCCGGGGAGGCGGGCCGGAAATACTACCGGCTCACGGCCGAGGGAGAGGCCTTCCTTGTCGCCAACCGTGCCGCGGTGGACGAGCTTCTGTCGCGAAAGGCCCCGGACGTCGGCAACGACACGGAACCGCCGCCGCAACTGGTGCGGGCGATGGAGAACCTCAAGCTGGCCATGCGCCTGCGCTTGCGGCAAGGGGCGCTCGATCAAGCGACTGCCGAGAAGATTGCCGCCGCACTGGACGCGGCCGCGCATGCCGTGGAGCGGTGCTGATACGATGGACGACAAAGTCACCGCGGTGCTGGACGAGTATCACAGGCTGATCCGCGAGCAGCGCGAGCGGCCCTCGACGGGCGGCGATCAGGACCAGCGGTTCCTCGCCGTCGGGCCTGATGCCGGTCGGCTTCTGAACACGCTGGCGCGGAGTCTCGAGGCGCCGACCATCCTCGAGCTCGGGACTTCCTACGGCTATTCCGGCATCTGGCTCGCCGAAGCCGCACGCGCATCGGGCGGCCGGCTGATCACGATGGAATTGCATGACTACAAGTCGGCCTTTGCCCGCGACATGGCGAGCAAGGCGGGACTCGCCGACGCGATCGATTTCAAGGTTGGCGACGCGGTGGAGATGATCGCCGAGTTGCCGGACGGGATCGATTTCGTGCTCGTCGATCTGTGGAAGGATCTCTACGTGCCCTGCCTCGAGACGTTCTTTCCGAAGCTAAAGCCCGGTGCGATCATTGTTGCTGACAACATGCTGCGCCCGGGCGGCGAGGACGTGCGTCGCTACGGCAAGGCCATCCGCGCAAAGCCGGGAATTGCAAGCGTGCTGCTGCCGGTTGGAAGCGGGCTGGAAGTCAGCCGGCTGGAAACAAACTGAGATCGGACGCCGCATGTGGCTCTGTTGAAGGAAATCGTGATCGACAGCGATGTGCCGTCCGAACTCGCCCGCTTCTGGGCCGAGGTTCTCGAAGGCTACGCGATCCGACCCTACGATGCTGCGGAGATCGCCCGGCTTGCCGAGCTCGGCCTGACGCCAATGACCGACCCGGTGGTGATGGTCGACGGTCCGGGACCGACGATTTGCTTCCAGAAGCTGGCGGGGCCGCGCCCGCCGCGCAATCGCGTTCACCTGGATGTCTCAACCCGCGATCGAGTGACCGAAGTCCACCGCCTCATGGCGCTCGGCGCAACGTTGGCGCGCGAGGCGCAGACCTATACTGTTCTGAATGACCCGGAAGGAAACAACTTCTGCGTGGTCGATGCCGATTGAGCCGCTGACCGATGCCCGACGCTCTGGAACTCCTCAAGACCCGCAAATCCATCTCAGCCGCGTTCCTTGCCGATCCGGGTCCCGGGGAAGCTGAGATCAACGACATCCTCTCGATCGCCGCCCGCGTGCCCGACCATGGCAAGCTGACGCCGTGGCGCTTCATCGTTTTTGCCGGCGACGCGCGCCGCAAGGCGGGCGAGGCTCTGGCGCCTTTGTTCGCTGCCAAGAATCCAGGAGCCGACGCCAAGCTGATCGAGGACGATCGCAATCGTCTGGCGCGCGCGCCCCTCGTCATCGCGGTGGTCAGCCGGGCGGCGCCGCATCCCAAGATCCCCGAATGGGAACAGGTCCTGTCCGCCGGCAATGCCGCCATGAACGTGGTGATGGCGGCGCACGCGCTTGGCTACGCGGCGCAGTGGACGACCGGCTGGATTGCCTATGACGAAGATGCTGGCCGGATCCTCGGGCTGAAGCCGGGCGAACGCTTCGTCGCCTTCATCCACATCGGTACGCCGACGGCGCCGTCGACCGACCGGCCGCGCCCGGCGCCCGCCGATGTCGTCACCTACTGGGCTCCGCCGGCCGGCTGAATGCCGCGTTGATCGTCGCCACCTGAGCGGCGTCGAGCGCCAGCTTGCCGTGGAAGCCACTGCGCCGCGCGGCGGCGGCCTCGGCCGCAAGCGCCGTGAGGTCGCCGTCGCGGAATGGCCTGTCGATCGCGGCGATGCCGGCCGCGGCGGCGCCGATAAGCGTTGCGGTGCGTGCTGCCCGCGTCACGTCGGTCACGTCTTCGGCGCCAAGCACCTGCCGGAGAGCGTGGCAGTCCCACGCGATGCCGATCAAGCGCTGCGACGATCCGCCATAGCCCCCCAATTCCGACAAAGCGGCTGCGCTGTCGGTCGCCATTGCGAGGATGCGCGTGGCGCCGTCATCGATCCCGGCTACCGCTTCGCGCGGGCGCAGCAGGGCCGAGAGACGGGTGACGTCGGCGCCGCCTTCCGCGCCGGCAAGCACGATGCCGGCTGGCCGCGCCGGGATGACCGCATCGAGGATGGCCGCGATCTCTTCACTTCTGACGGAAGAGGCCCGCACGAATGTCCTCGGATGGCGGCCCGAAGCGAGAAAGGCGATGGCCCGCCGGTGGCCGGTGTCAGCCCCGTTGCCGAGATCGAGCACCAGCGCATCCGCCCCGGCGGACGCCGCCCGGTCAAGGCTGTCGTCGCTGTCCGGCGATACCACCAGCAGGGAGCGCAGGGTGGTCATCGGGCGCTGGAAACCTGCGGAAATCATGGTGAACGAAGCTTTAATCAGTTGCGGCCAAGATGGATGGCCTCGGAGACACAGGTCACCATGCTCGTCCGCGAATTCCTAGAGTGGATCGATCATGCGCCGTCCGGCCAAAGGGCCGATGCGGCGCACGCGCTGGCGCGCGCCTATCTCGATGCCGCCGTCGATGCCGACATTCGCAGCGCCATGGAAGCGGCGATGACCGTGCTCCTCGACGATCCCGCGCACGAGGTCCGCGCGGCGCTTGCCGACGCATTGGGCTCCAGCCCGGCGGCGCCGCGCCACGTCATCATTTCTCTGGCAGTCGATACGGTGGAGGTGGCAGCCGTCGTTCTCGCTCGCTCGCCGCTTCTTATCGATGCCGAACTCATCGACATTGCTGGCGCCGGCGTGTTGACGCTGCAACAGGCGATCGCATCGCGACCCGTTGTTGCCGGCGGCGTCTCGGCGGCGTTGGCGGAAGTGGGCGAGCGCGACGCCTGTCTCACCCTTGTCGCCAACGGCGGCGCTGCCATTGCCCGCATCAGTTTCCGCCGGATCGCCGAGCGCTTCGGCGACGATGCCGAATTGCGCGACGTCATGCTGGCGCGCCCGGATCTGCCGGCCGACGTGCATCAGATGCTCATCCGCAGGCTTGGCGACGCTCTCGGCACCATGATGGTGACGAAATCGTGGGCGGGCGAGGAGCGGGCGCTGACGGTGACCCGCGAGGCGTGCGACCGCGCCACGGTCGCGCTGGCGGCCGAGACCCAATCGGACGAGTTGCCGGAACTGGTCGAGCATCTGCGCATCACCGGTCAGCTCACCACGGCGTTGCTCCTGCGCGCCGTGTGCGCCGGCAATGTCGCGCTTTTCGAAACCGCGCTCGCAGCGCTTGCGCGCGCCCCCGTCGACCGGGTTGCCAGTCTCGTGCGCGCCGGGCGCATCAGCGTGTTGCGTGCGATCTATACCAAGGCCGGATTGCCGCCGACGGCGTTCGAGGCCTTCGCGGCCGCGCTCGATACGTGGCGTTTGATCGTGGAGGAAGACAGCGGGCAAGACCGCTACCGCACAACGCTGCGCATGGTGGACGCGGTGCTCGCCCGCTATGCCGGCATCAGCGACGGCGAGGCGCATGAGCTCGCCACGATGCTGCGCCGCTTCGCCGCCGAACAGGCACGCGAGGCGGCTCGCGACTACGCGCGCGACGTCAAGGCCGCCTGATCGGTGGGATAGCGGCGATGGACATTCACGTTGGACGGCTCATCGATCACGTTCATC
Source organism: uncultured Alphaproteobacteria bacterium (assembly GCA_963781775.1). Lineage (GTDB taxonomy): Bacteria > Pseudomonadota > Alphaproteobacteria > Rhizobiales > Kaistiaceae > CAVSRC01. Next base: position 205,900 of record CAWAHE010000010.1, read on the forward strand.
TGCGGGTGGCTGACCTCGAGCGGAGTCGCGCGTTCTATCGCGCCGTCCTGGCGACGCTCGGCCGCGAGTTGATCGAGCATGGCAACGAGGCATTCAGTTGCGACGAGTTGTGGGTCGACCGGGCGACCATCTATGTCAGCCGCGTGCACCTGGCCTTTCAAACCGATGGCCATGACATGGTGCGGCGGTTTTACGATGCCGGCCTTGCAGCCGGCGGCCTGGACAACGGAGCTCCAGGTGAACGCTCCTACCATCCGGGGTATTTTGCCGCCTTCCTGCTCGATCCCGACGGCAACAACGTCGAGGCCGTTCATCACGGCCCGGCGACGCGTTCGGCCACGGATGTCGTCATCACGCCGGACTGAAGCGCTTCAGTAGCGGAACTGCTCCGTGAGGATGCGCTCGTCCCAGGAGTGATCCGGATCGAACAGGATCAGGCTCTCCGCCGTCTTGTCCGTCGCTACGGTAACGCTGATCACTGACTTGAACTCGACATTGTCGGCAACTGCGTTGACCGGCCGCTTGTCGACCTCCAGCGCGTCGATGGTCACCGTGACGTGGTCGGGCAACAGGGCGCCGCGCCACGTGCGGGGGCGGAAGGCGCTGATCGGGGTGAGGGCGAGAAGCGGCGCATAGATCGGCAGGATCGGCCCGTGCGCCGACAGGTTGTAGGCGGTACTGCCGGCCGGCGTCGCGACCAGAAGCCCGTCGCAGATCAGTTCGGTCAGCCGCACGTGCCCGTCGATGGCAACCTTCAGCTTGGCCGCCTGATAGGACTGGCGAAGCAGCGACACCTCGTTGATGGCGTAGGCATCGTGTTGCGCTCCCGATGCATCGATCGCGTGCATGGCGAGAGGATGGACGGACGTCTCGACCGCCGCGGCGAGGCGCTCGGGAAGGGCCTCTTCGCGGAACTCGTTCATCAGGAAACCGACGGAGCCGCAGTTCATGCCGTAGATCGGCTTGCCGGAATTCATGAAGGCGTGCAACGTCTGCAGCATCAGCCCGTCGCCGCCGAGCGCCACGATAACCTCGGCCTCCTCGGGCGGGACGCCGCCATAGCGCGCAGCCAGGTTTTGCTGCGCCGTGCGGGCCTCGTCGGCGCCGCTGGCGATGAACGCAATCGTTCCGGTTTTCAGGCGCTTGTCCATGCCCGCTCCCGATCTGCGGCGAGAGGGCAGTACCACGCTCACCCGGCGATTTCCAACTCGGCGCGGCCACTATCGCCTGCCCACCCGAAATCCCACGCAAAACAGTGGGTTGCAGTGCAACACCGCGGGCGCTACAGGTCTGGCCGCCCGAGGGATTCCCCCTGAACGGATGTGATCATGCCCGCCGAGCCGGCGCGTTTTGTCCTGACCCTGTCCTGCGGCGACCGGCGCGGGATCGTCGCTGCCGTGGCCAATTGCATCGCCTCGCAGGACTGCAACATCGTCGAGAGCGCGCAATACGGCGACCCGGAGACCGAGCGCTTCTTCATGCGCGTGTCTTTCTCCGCTCCCGCGGCGATGACGCCCGAGAAGTTCACCAGCGGATTCCTGCCGGTCGCGACTGGCTTCGATTTCGACTGGCAGATCCACGACCTGTCGGTGAAGCCGCGCGTGCTCATCCTGGTTTCGAAGCTCGGGCACTGCCTCAACGATCTGCTCTATCGCAATTCCATCGGCCACCTGCCGCTGGACCTGGTCGCGGTCGTTTCCAATCACGACACCATGCGCCGCCGGGTCGAGGCGGAGGGCATCGAGTACATCCACCTGCCGATCAAGCCCGGCAAGCGCGACGAGCAGGAGGCGCAACTCGCCGCGCTGATCGACGCGCGAGCCATCGACCTCGTCGTGCTCGCCCGCTACATGCAGCTTCTGTCGGCGGACCTCGCCACGAAGCTCGCCGGACGGGTGATCAACATCCATCATTCGTTCCTGCCGAGCTTCGTCGGCGCGCGGCCCTATCACAAGGCGCACGAGCGCGGCGTGAAGCTGATCGGCGCCACGGCGCACTACGTGACGCCGGAGCTCGACGCCGGGCCGATCATCGAGCAGGACGTCGGGCGGGTCGATCATGCAATGCCGGTTGAGGAGATGATCGCCACCGGCCGTGACATCGAAGCGACGGTGCTTGCCCGCGCGGTGCGCTTCCACCTTGAGCACAGGGTCCTGATCAATGGCACACGCACCGTCGTCTTCCGCTGACATTGCCGTTCGGATCGACGGCACCGCCGTCGCCGCCGAAGTGACCGCCAAGGTCGCGGAGGAGACGAAGCGGCTGAAGGCGGAAGCCGACGTCGTGCCGGGGCTCGCCGTCGTGCTGGTCGGCGAGGATGCCGCCAGCCAGGTTTATGTCGCCGGCAAGGGCAAGAAGGCCGCCGAGCTCGGCTTCCACTCGGTTCAGAAGACGCTGCCCGCGACCACGACCCAGGCGGAATTGCTGGCGGTCGTGGAGATGCTCAACGCCGACCCGGCGATCCATGGCATTCTCGTGCAACTGCCGCTGCCCGGCCACCTCGACAAGACGCCGGTGATCGAGGCGATCCGCCCGGAGAAGGACGTCGACGGCCTGCATCCGATCAATGCCGGGCGTCTGGCCAGCGGCGACCACCGGGCCGTGGTGCCGTGCACCCCGGCGGGCTGCATGATCCTGCTCAAACGGGCAACGGACGAGCTCGCCGGAAAAACTGCCGTTGTGGTCGGCCGCTCCAATCTGGTCGGCAAGCCGGTGGCACAACTGCTGCTCAACGAGAACTGCACCGTGACGATCGCCCATTCGCGCACCCGCGATCTCGCCGCTGTCGTGCGCGGCGCAGATATTGTCGTTGCGGCGGTCGGGCGGCCGGAACTCGTCCGCGGCGATTGGATCAAGCCCGGCGCGGTGGTAATCGACGTCGGCATGAACCGCATCCCGGCGCCGGAGCGCGGGGAGGGGCGCACGCGCCTTGTCGGTGACGTTGCCTATGCCGAAGCCGCGGCGGTTGCCGCCGCCATCACGCCGGTGCCGGGCGGTGTCGGTCCGATGACCATCGCCATGCTGATGGCGAACACGCTGACCGCGGCGTGCCGCAGCATCGGGCGTCCGGTGCCGCGGTTCTGATCTGCGGATGTAATCGCGGCCTAAGGCGTGAACCGCATCTGTACGTCGTTCCACTCGGCGTATTTGTCCGCCGGCAGGTGGTAGGGGCCGCACTGCGGGATCGCGTGGATTGCGTCTTTCGCCGCGGCCATGCCGAGGGGCGTCGCGGGAAACTCCACGACGACCGGCGTTCCGTCGACCGTGCCATCCCGCTTCAGGCGAAACCGGACCGTCACGGACACCTGCCGGGGATCCGTCCAGCCGGTCGGGACGTTCCAGCATTGTCGCGCCTGGGCACCGAATGCGTCGAGTTCCTCTCTCGTCAGCGTCGTCGGATGTCCGCCGGTCGCGGCGCCCGGCGATATGGACGGCTTCAGCGCGGGTGCCGTCTTGTCTGCCGGTTTCGGCGGCTCGGCTAGTTTGGACAATTCCGCCTTGGGCAGTTCCGGGGGCTTCGCCGCTTCCAGGGGCTTCGCCGCTTCCAGGGGCTTCGGTGGTTCAGGGGGCTTGGGCGGTTCCGGGGGCTTGGGCGGCTCTTGTGGCTTGGGCTGCTCCGCGGTTTGCTTTGCGGAGCTGGCTTCGTTCGGCTTGCCAGTCTCCTGCTTTTTTTGCGTCGGGGGTTGAGGCAGGGCTTCGGCGGGAACCAGCTTGACCGGGATCACGTCGGGCGGACTGACCTTTTGCGCTGCCGTGAGCGACCCGAAGACGAGGAAGATCACCAGAACGTGGCCGATGATCGAGGCACCGAGGCTGAATCGATCGGCGGCCGCCATGCTGCGGCCGTCGCCAGCCGCCTCGCGCGGATCAGGTGGGCCGAGAATGGGCGCGTCGCTGGTCGCGTCGTCCGTCTTCGCATCCCCGTCACCGGCGGTCGCGGCGGGCGGGGCGCTTTCGGCGGCCGGTACCATGTCGGTGGAGGTTTTCCTGGTCTCGTCCATTGTCATTTCGGCCGCGCCGGCATTGTCGGCGCGATTCACTGACGTGACGCTGACCGATCGCTGGGCATCAGGATAGCACTGTCAAATCGGTGGGCGGCGAGACCGGGACCATATTGATCGGGGCGACGGCAATTTCAGGGCGGGCGCCGGCAAAACACTGGCCCCAAACGAGCAGGCCGCCGCGGGATGCCCACGGCGGCCTGTGTCAGGGGTTCTCTGTTGCGGAAGATCAGAGGCTTGCGATCAAGCGGCAGAGCGCGACCGTATTGGCGTTGAACGAAGCCGGGCTGGACAGCACCGAGCGGCACTTGATCTTGAGGGCGCGCTGATCCGAAGGGGAAAGGGTCGCGTACGCGCCGCCAAGGCCGCCTGAATTGATGGCACCACCACCACCCGGCAAGCCCCCGCCGGGCAGGCTGCCGAGGTCAACGCCGTCCAGCAGGTCGCCGATGGGACCGGTCACGCCGTTGACCGTGCCGTTGGCTGCACCAAGACCGCCAAGATTGACGTTGCCCTGAACATTTCCGTCGCTGGTATTGGTCGCAATCAGATCGCCGTTGGTCGTACCGATCCCGACGCCGACATTGGTGCCGCCGGTGCTGGCGCCCACCGAAGCGACGTTGGTCCCGCCACCGACCGTGGCACCGGTCGATGTGCCGCCGCCACCGACGGATACAGATGTCCCGCCATTACCACTGCTTCCGCCACTGACGCTGGTGCCGCCAACGCTGATGTCCAGCGCCTGGGCCGGAAGGCTGGCCACACCAAGCATGAGCGCGGCCGAGATCGAGGCGATGATTCCGAATTTCGTCGTCATTCAGTCCTCCATGGCTCTTCTGGAAGCCCCCTAGGCGTGTCACCAACGTATTGGCGTTTCCGAGGTTCGCGCGAGTCTGGATGTTGTTGTCGGGTCGTCTAACATTCGGCTAAGTCGCTAGCTAAGATTTTCAAAGAATTTTTCTGCAGATCTTGCCGGCCATAAGGTGTTCGAGCATGGCCAATGCGGGAACATTGACTGGATGGCACGGCGTCTTCCAGAGCGCGGCACTGGTGGTCAACCGCCCGGCGAAACCGGCATCACCACCGGTCGCCTGCTTCGCCTCACGGAAGGGGTGAGCCGTCAAATGGCCCGTTGGCGAACGAAAGAATGTGACGACATTTTCTAAGTGGTCGCTAACCGTGGCGCATGGCCCCGTCGACGCCGAAATCCGCGCCCTCCGGCCGCGCCGTAGTCCGGGTTTTCCTTTTGTTTGCCACCAGATATTTGGTGCTCACGGCAGCGGTTATCTTTCCTTGCAATGAGATTTTTTTGCTGCAACCATGAGTGTGCGCTAGGCGCTTCAGAGGTTAGCTCTAATGCCGAGTGGAACAGCTCAATCAGAATGAATCGAACATTAAGGAGGGTGCCGAGATGACGCTCGGGCTTTGGAAATACGCGGCCGCGATCGCCGTAGCGATTGCGGCGACCATGAGTACCGCGTCCGCCAACGACCTCAAGATGTACCTGCAGAACAACACGGCGGGAGAGCTCTTTTATAATCAGTCCAGCAACGTGAAGAGCGGCTATCCGACCACGATCGCCAAGGGCGCGAAGTCCAGCGAGATCCAGTCGGAAGGTGAGGACAAGGGCTCGGTGGGTTCGATCACCTATGCCAACAGCACGACGCCGGGCGACATCACGTGCGCCGTCACGGTCGAGTTCGCCTGGACCTACAACAGCGTGACGGGCCATTGCGACAACAAGAACTTCACGTTGGTCAATACGGGTGCATGCACTGTCGTGAAAGCCGGCAACTGCGACGGCGAAAACAGCTGCAGCTGTCATTTTACCGCCAGCGGGAACTGACCTTTTCGGGCTGTTCGACCCGCTGACGGTAGCGGGTCGTAGATGAAGGGAGTGACTTTGATGACGAACGCACTTTGGAGACAGTGCATCGGCCTTGCGATCGCTGCGACCGCGGCCATCGGTCTCACGGCTGGCGTGGCCGGCACGGCGATGGCTGACAATGCGCTTCACATGCACATCGAAAACGAGAGTAAGGTGACCCTGTACTACAAGACCGGGGTCAGCGCCGTGGATTACCCGGCCACCATAGCGGCCGGCACGACGTCGGAAGGCATCAAGGGGCCGCATAGTGGCGGCGGTGGCGACGGCCAAATCACCTACATGAACGCCAGCAGCCCGAGCGCGGCGACCTGCACGTTCACTTTGGGCTATGGCTACAAGTACAACGGCACCACCGACCACTGTGACGACAAGACCTTCAACATCACCCTCACGCCGACCACCGGCGTTTGCACGCTCGTCAAGGATGGGAATTGCGAGGGCGCCGGCAGCTGCGACTGCAAGTTCAAGTACACGCAGCCGTAACGCCAACGAAAACCGGACGGGTCAACCAGCGCGCAATCGGCCTCTTGCCTATTGCGTGGTGCTTGACCCGCCGAACACGATCGTCGGGCTCTTCGGCAACTGGTTTTGCGATGTGTTGATCGTCAGCAGGTTCTTGACGATGGCCAACGCCCGGTAGCTGAAATCGGTTTCGGCCGAGCCCAGCCGCTGCTCGGGGACCGCGTAGGAGATGCCGTCGACCTTGACGGCGTCCGGCGAGCCGGCGGCGGCAACTCCGGAGTTGACCACGAAGATCGGGATGCTGTTGCCGTCCCGCGAGCTGAGCTTGGGCACCGATGTGCCCTGTCCGTAGCCGCCCCTGACGATCTCGCCCAGATATTCGATCATGCGATAGGGCGAACGCAGCGCGATTCCGGTTCCCTTGGCGCCGAACAGCGTCTGTTTCGATGTCGCGCCGGGCTCGTGCAGGGTGAAGACCGGGTCGCCCTTTTCGCCGAGTTCCAGGGTTGGCGGATTGATCGAGAAGGCTTCCGCGAACAGCCGGAATCGCGCGTATTCGCAGGGGTTGGTGGGATCGTTGCGTAGCTGCACGATCGCCTTGCTGGCGAAGTTGATCGGGCCCGCACAGGTCGCATTCTGCATGACACTGGAGAAAATGCGGCATGCGCCCCGCTGCGGCTTGGACAGCGAGCCGAGTTTGGCGTTGCAGGTGTCGACGGCGCCCCGCGCGACCTCGCCCAACTCGTTGCTGGCGATGGAGATCCGCTCGGCCGACAGGGCGATGCCGAGGTTCAACTGCACGCTGGCGCTGCCCTCGAGGAGGAAGATCAGCAGCGCGGGCGTGATGACCGAGTTCATCGACGTCACGAAGTCCTTGGTTTCCAGCGAGGAGACGTTGGCGTTCCGGTCGCGGCTGCGGCTCGGGCCGAGGCTCGCGCCGAGGTTGCCCTGGCCGAGCGGGTTGAAGGGGATGTCGGCGTTGATGCTGGTGCTGTTCGAGACCGAGGTCGAGGCCGAGTAGTCGCCGATCGCGGAGAAGTAGGTCGGCTCGCCCTTCGCCGAGCGGATGATGTTGGCGAGCAGCAGTCCGTTGAAGGAGTCGGCGAGGCCGGTGTTGTAGTAGAGCCCGCTTTCCGTGACGAGGTTTTGGCAGCCGGCGAGGCCGAGCACCGCCACCAGGCCCGTCGCCGCGATGGTGCGCCAGCGCGTTACCGGCCGCTTGCCGCGCGCCGGCCCCAAGTCCGGCTTGCCGAGACCGGCCCTCGCGTGTCGCGCTACGGCGTGGCTCCTGCCCAGGTTCATGATTCGCTTCCCCCTCCAGCCCGGGCGCAACGCGCGGTCCAAGATCGCGATTGCCGTGCTGGCAAACCTAACACGGCCCGCCGGGTTCGGCCGACCCGACAGGAGTCAGAAATTGCTCGTCATTCGCGGCTGGCACAACCCCTTGGTTCAATGCGCGGCGGCACCTAAAGGGCTCAGATCTCCTACTGCGGCGGCATTATCAAGCCAAAGGTGCGCCCGCAGGCTGGCATCCAGAATCCCTCAAAGGGGCAATCGAGGATTGAACTATTTCCCGGTGCACAATAATGGTCGGGCATGTCTCTAACCGAGTGCGCATGCCGGGAACTGGATGTCGAACCCGTTGGCCGATGAGCGGATTGCTTTCAACGCCGGCGTACTGACTGCGTTTTTCGGCGCTGGTGGGGCATGTCTGGCGGCCAATCTTGTCGACGAGGAAGGCAACAACGCGGTCACGGTACTGCCGATCAAGACCGCGGCTGGCTATTCGTGCTCCTTCGACCTCTCCCGTTTGATGCCGGGCGAATACGCCATAGCACTCAACGTTGGTGGTGCGCCGGTCGCCTTTGGACGTCAGATTGCGCACCACGCGATGCTTGCTGGCAGGGTAATGAGTCGGACGCCGGCGGCGACTTTCGCCAAGATCGCCGGGACGAGGTTTTCCAACGGCGACGGAACAATTTTCGCGTGGGTGTATGCCCGCGTCGGATCCGGCCTTCGACTGCGCATCTCAGGGGCCGATGACATTGATTCGTTCCTCGCCGGACAGGCTGCCTCCGGGTCAGCCAGACAGTCTGCCTCCCGGGTGGAGGACTCGATCCGTTTCTCGGTCATAACCGCGGTCTACAACGCGCGAAATTATCTGGATGACTACTTCAGAACGATTATCGGCCAGTCGCTTGATTTTCGCTCGCACATCGAACTGATCCTCGTCGATGACGGTTCGACCGATCACTCTGCCAAGGTGATCAAGCGCTGGCAGCGAAAATATCCAAAAAATATTCGCTACTTCCGACAAGAGAACGCAGGCCCCGGGTCGGCGCGCAACCTTGGTCTTCCGCATGCGTCCCATCCCTGGATCACGTTCATAGACTCTGACGATTTTGTGGATCGGACGTATTTCGAAGAGGTCCGGCGCGCCATCCGCAAACAGGGCGAAGACCGGGTGGCCATGGTCTCCTGCAATCTCATTTTTCATTTCGATTCAAGTGAATCGATCTCGGATTCGCATCCGCTGCGATTTCGATTTGCAAATGGAGAAAAGACTGCGCCCGCAGACGATCTCGGCAGGTTTATTCAGACCGGCGTGAACCATGCCTTCGTCAACCGGGCGCTCATCCGCCAGAGTGGATTGACCTTCGATCCACGAATCCGCCCGGGTTTCGAGGATGCGCATTTCATCAACCGCTACCTGCTTGCTGCCGGGAAACGGATCGCCATCTTTCTCCCTCAGGCCAAGTATTTCTATCGCAAACGCAGTCTGGGCAATTCACTTATCGACGGCAGTTCCACCAATCCTGACTGGTATGGCGCCCAACTCCGATACGGTTGCCTCGCGCTGCTTCGCGCAAGCCGCTGCAAACAAGTCCAGACAACAGTCCTGTACGATCTCTTCTGGAAATTCGTGCAGATCGTCGATAACCCACAGGGCGTCGCGTTCCTTGGCGATGAGCGGCGGCGGGAATTCGTCGGGCTTCTCCGCGAGATTTTCGAGCTCATCGACATCGACACGGTCACGACCTACGACCTGACGGATTTTCCTGTCTTCTTCCGTGTCGGAATTCTCAATCTATTCAAGAATGCCGATCCACCGAACCAGATTGCGTTGATAACCAACTTCGACGCGGCAAAGGATCTTGTCAGGCTGGTGTGCTGGTCGCGCGACGCCGATACTGAGGTCCGTTTCCGAGCAGACGGCGCCGACATCCTCCCGGCCTATGCCAAGCGGCGCCGGCACGATTTTGTGGGTGCCGACTTCTGCTGGGAGCACATCGGCTGGCTTCCACGAAACCATGCCGGCCGGCTCACGGTCGCGATCGGTGGACAGAGGGCAGGCATCAGCCTCGGCAGAGGGACGCCTCAGGCGGACATCAGCGCAGATGATGTGATGTTGGCTTTCGCAAAGCCCCGCCTGGATGATGCCGCAATGCCGGCGGAGGCGGTTCAGATTCGAACGACGGCAAGACGCACAACGACGTATCGCGACGCCTGGTTGTTCATCGATCGCGATGACGAAGCGGACGACAATGCCGAGCATCTGTACAGGTACGTCGCCGAGAACCACCCGGAAGTGAACGCGTTCTTCGTCCTCAAATCAGGGGCGCGGGATTGGCCCCGCCTGGCCGCGGACGGAGTCAGGTTGCTGGCGTTGGGCACGCCGGAACACGCAGTCGCGCTCCTTCAGGCCAAGTACCTGATTTCCTCGCAAGCCGACCCCCACATCGTCAGGCCTCTCGATCCCAGATATTTCGATGACATGCTGAGCTACAAATTCGTGTTCGTGGAGCATGGCATCATCAAGGATGACATCTCGGCCTACGTGAATGGCAGGGCCATTGACTGCTTCGTTACCAGCACGCGACCTGAATACGATTTCGTCGGCGGCGATGGCCCGTTTGTCGTTTGCCGAAAAGAGACCGTGCTCACCGGCCTGCCGCGACACGATGAATTGCTGCGCTCGCCTCCCGGCGATGACAAGATCATCCTGATCATGCCGACGTGGCGCAGTTCGCTCGAATCGCGCTCTCGCAATGGCAAGCGAGATGCCGCAACCATGGCCAACTCCGAATTCCTGCGTCGATGGAAGAGCCTTCTTCATTCCGGCCGCCTGACCAGGATGCGCAAGGAGTTCGGATATCGACTGGTTTTTGTTCCGCACAACAAGCTCGAAGCCGATTTGGAACTCTTCAATCTTCCGTCTGAATTTGAAGTCAGAAAGTTCGGTGGCGAGCCGATCAGCGAACTGTTCCGGAATCTCTCTCTCTTCGTAACGGATTTCAGCTCGAAGGCATTTGACGTCGCCCTCGCGGGCAAACCGCTGATCCACTATCAGTTCGACCCGGAGGTCTTCTTCGGCGGCGGGCATTGGAGCCGGCCCGGTTATTTCGACTACGAACGCGACGGCTTCGGCCCTGTGTGTCGCGAGGAGGACGAAGTGCTCGACGCCATCGAGGCATTTGCCGCGGGCATTCCTGCGGACCCCGTCTACCGCAAGCGCGCCGACGACACGTTCATCTTCAGGGATGGCCGGTGCTGCGAGCGTGTGTTCAACGCGATCCTAGACCTGGAGCGCCCCCTGGACGCGTCCGTGTCACCACAGGATCTGCCGCTGGTTCTCTGACATCACGCCCTGGCGCGGCTCCATGATCCGGGCTGGAACTCAGTGACGGCCGAAAGATAAAGTCCCTTACGCTTGATCTCTGCGGCGAACGCCTCCCAATTGGACATACGAGAGGTGTAGGTCATCGTTCGGTCCTGTTTCCGTAACATGTGCGCCGGCGGCGTGAACGGCCCCGGGTTTATTCCAAGCTGATCAAGTTTGTTACGAAGCAGTGTCGTGGCCTCGGCATCGGGCAACAAGATTTCTTTGTCGTAGCTCAGCAGTACGTGCGGCCGATTCTCGATGACGGGCATAAAGAAATCGTACCAATCCATGGTTCTTTGCAGGTGCACCGCGAACCGGGCGCTGTCGCCGTGAATCCTGGTCGCCGAGGTATCAACATCACGCCAGCGGCCGGTCATCTTAGCTTTTGTCTTGCTGATGTAGCAATCAAGTGGACGACGGCAGGTGACGATGAAGCGCATGTCATCGTGGGAGAGCATTGCAATGGCATCATCACGGGATAGGTGACGCGGAAACAGTTTGAATATGAGTGTCCGATCCCGGCCGCGCGCGGACAGCCACTCGATGGTCTCGACCGGATGTGACCGGACGAACGACACGAGCCGCTTATCGTGGATATCGCTAAGCGGTCCGAGCGCGAAGTCTCTCGCCAAATCGTTGAAGTCCGGCGCAAGAGTAAATGCCGCAGCCGGATGAAAAATCTCTCCCCGACAATTAAGGCGTTCGAATCCAGTAAGCAGTGAAATAGTGCGGCTAGTGCCGCTGCGTGCAACGCCAATTAAGCAAAGTACTGGCATGAGAGGCGCGTCCGGATATGTGCTTCGGAGACCACAGGGTACCGCTGTCCTTCCTCCGACAACAAGGAGTAATTCAGCACGAGACCGGAGATCGTCTCGACCGTACAGTCAGCTTGCGGCAACGGGCGACGCTCGGTCAATCTGCAGGCTGATTCAGGGGCATGGCAGGGAGGCGGAATGAGAATTCTGGTGGGAACCCATCACAAGACCGGCACGGTCTGGATGCAGAACACATTCCGGCAGATCGCCAAAACGCTAGGCTTGGATTTTGTCAATCTCTTCCGCGACCCGCCACCATATCGCGGTGAGGTCTTGTTCCACCCCCATAGCGGCTTCGACGACACCATAACTGCCGGAGATTTCCGAGGTCTCCATCTGGTCCGCGACCCGCGAGACATCGCCATTTCTGCTTTGCGCTATCATCGCGATTCAAAAGAATTGTGGCTGCATGAGCCGCGGGACGAGTTTGGCGGCGTCACCTATCAAGAGAAACTAAATTCGCTTTCGCCGGATGAGCAGTTTCTTTTCGATCTGCACGGCAGTACCAGCGACACTGTACGCCAAATCTTGGCGTGGCGGTACGATGACCCACGCTTCTTTGAAGCAACGTACGAGCAACTCATCACCGACCAGCGTGGCGAGTATTTTGCGTCGATCATGCGGCACCTGGGATTCAACTCGCTCTCGGTCGCGGCCTCGACTTCCGTCTTTCTGCGCTGCTCGATTGCCGGAAAGCCGTTGCCTGCCGGTCATCGGCATATTCGTTCCGGGCGGCCCGAACAATGGAAGCGAGGCTGGCGCCGTTGGCATGGCGAGCGCTTCATCGAGGCGTTCGGCGATTGTCTCGTAAGGCTGCGCTATGAACCGGACGACGGTTGGGTCGAGCGCCTGCCGCTCCGCTAGGCGCCGAGATCACTCTCGATCCGAAAATACTCGTAATCTATGATTTCGAAATCACGCCGCTGATAAATGGGTCCCAGCATCGCGGACACCGTTCACCTCGGGGGGCCAGATTTGCCAATGATCCTCCGCAGGCGCTGGTAGGCGTCTTTGTGTTGCGGCGACTGGGTGATCCATTCACGCGGATCACGCCGGCGATTGCGAGTCGGTCTTATGGGGCGGCCCAGAAACGCAGCAATGCCATTAATGACGCGGTCGGTCGATTGCGTAAGCTCATCGAAATCGACTTCGAGAACTTCTCCATCGAATTTCGAAATCAGGGCGTCGATAGCCGCTTCCGCGTTCTGAAAGGCAAGATAGCGCTGTAGAAGTGCCTCGTCGTCAATGCTGAGCGCGGCTACCGCCCGATCGTATTCCATTCGTTGCTGCGCCGACCAAATGTGCCAAATCTTGACCGCATGGGCGATGTAGTCGGACACAGCGACTGCGGCAATATCGCGCCTAGTCCGAATGACCTTGTCGCCGAGAATGCGACGGGGCAGCGCGCCAGCTTTCCCATCGAGCGCTCTGATGAAGCGCGAATAGAATTGAAAGATAATCTTGGTTCCGAACAAGCCGCCTGCCTGATCGACATTGGATAGTCCTTCCCACCAGCGCGAGACGTTTTCGGTATCCACCAAGCGCCGCTCAAGAATTGCGCTAATATAACTGCGCAAGTGTTCTCGTGGACGTCCCAATCCAGCAGCGTCCATTCGGTGCGCCAAGAACGTGCTGCCGGAGCGTGGCTGCGTCAGGATTGAATAGGTCATAGTCGGCCGCGAGGCTGGTATGTGTCCCGCGGATTGCTTGAGTTGGGCAACTGACATTGGCAAGACGCAGTCGCGCCAGAAATCCAGAATTCGCGCGGACAACTCGCCTGACAGCTTCCGGCGAAACGACGCGTCCTCTTCAGTCAGGCAAAGCAAAACATTATTTTGTCGCAATAAATCACCTGCCTTGAAGAATTGTTTTCTTACAATGCTTAGCCTGGGTGCTATCGACCCGAGTAACGATATAAATCCATCGTCTGCAATCAAAGTAGAATTCAAAAGTAGATCTGAAAATATTCTTAAATTTCTAATTTGTTCAATTACGTCCCTTACGTCAATTTGGAATTTTTCGTCCATTTCATCATCTTCTATTATTGCAAAATAGTTTATCCTGCCGGAGCCGACTGAGTGAGCGGTGGAACGCTCGATGTCCAAGGATCCTCGTCGAGAAACCACTGGCGGCTATTCACCGCTGTTTCATAACCACTCTCACTCAGTGCTTTCTTGAATTCATCCCAGTTGGCTATTTTCCGTACATGGCGGATCTTGCGAGAAGTCTTGTCGTGCCGAATAGTCTCTGTATGTCCGCATTCGACGCCCAAGGTCTGGAAGAGGGGCCGGATCCGATCCGCCACCTCTCGCCAAGGAATGCCTTCGTGATAGTCCAATTCGGCTAGCGGCCGCCGATGTTTTGCCGCCATCTCGACAATGAAACGGTGCCACGACCTCCACCTTCTGTATAAACTCTGAAATTCTGCGACCCGAGCGGCTCTCGAATTGGGCGAAGGCCGAAACGCCAGTGCCGATTGATAAGCACCAAGAGGCTGTTGCATCATAACCACCGGAGCCAGGTCGTCCCGCTCAAACAGTTCTTCGGAGCGCGCGGCGTTAAGATGATCATTTGATACCACAATAACGACACAGCGACCCTTCGCAGCGTCGATCAAGAGATCAATCGCCTGCGTCGGATGAGATCGTAACCACTCGACCACCTCGGATTGCGAAGGATCTTGTTTCTTTGTGCCGTGGTCGACCAGCGAAGTCAGCGCGCGTGCTAGTCCGCATGTCTCGTAAACATTCTTCGTATTATCAAACAATTCTCCCACGACGAATAGGTCGGAAAAAGGCGTGAGCGCCTTGCGAATAACGTCCGCACCACTCGACGCCACGGTCAGTACGCACACGACACGCGGCGCCTGACGCGGCGCGATTTGTAGTTCACGCGCATCCAGAGCCGGCGCAGGTTGAAGTTGACGATACGCTCGCTCGCATTGCTCGATAGGGTATGCCGTAGCCAGATTTCGGAGGGCCGTCGAATAGCCTTCGTTTGCCCATGTTTGCGTGGCGCCGCGCCAGATTCCTTCCATGTGATATTCGTGCCAAGTATTCATGCGGTGAGCCGTATAAATATAAAGCTCGGGCAGGTCGAAATACACAACGCGCTTGGTCCGTCTGATCTGATCGGCGACCGGGACGTCTTCGCCCTTTTCAAGGTCGGGATAGCTCGGCATGCCAAGCTTCTTGCACAACATGGTATTTTCATGAGCCCTTTTGCCGGTCACGCACAAGCGGGCGCTGAAAGGAAACCAAACCATCTCGCGGACCAGGAAGGAGGCCTCGGCATTCGCGGCAATCATCCCGGCGATTTGAACCTCGAGCCGGGCGGGATGACTTAGATCATCGTCATCCCACTGGCACAGATAGTTGCCAGCCGCACTTTGGATGGACAGATTACGCAATTTCCCCAATTTATCCGTGCATCCTGGCATGAATATTACGCGGATTCTGGGGTCGTTGAGTCCCTCAACCCACTGCGGCAGTTCGTCTGTTTCAGTTGTGTCTACAATCAGAAGTTCTCGTTGAGGCCAAGTCTGACGTCGAAAGCAGCCAACAGCTATCTTCGCCTGCTCGAAGCGGTTTTGAGTGACCATCAAGCAAGACACGAGGATTGCGTCTCCAGCCTTGCGCAGGTCCGGTCCGAGCGTTAGCCGAAGAGGATTGAAAACCGCGTTCGGTACGTCAACATCATTCGCGCCAAGCAGAATTGGGTCGCTTGTAAACGCTGGAACTGCGATTTCTAGATTGCTCAACGGACTGTATGTGAGGAGCGCCCGATTGAATATGTGATTGTCAACGAGATCATCCATCGTCGCCGGCTCAGATAATTGGATGAAATGGGAGGGTGCCTTCAGCACAACCCCATAGACATAGATTGATTCGCCCAATCAAATCCCGGCCCCCCATCGGGTTCTTGTGCGCTTGCTTGGTGACATTGTGCCTGCCTTTACGGCAGGGACAAGCGAAAAAGGCATGGTCCGGATGTCTAGTGGTTCAATAACTTCAACCAGCGTCTTCTGCCGAGTGGAGCCGCTCTGAGCGTGTTTCTGCAGAGCGGCGCACCTATCAAGGCCACAAAATCGCTAGATCACGAGGACGCAGTCGGGATCGTAGGCATCCCCGCAACCTTTCGCGCCGACGAATACTTGTCACCTCCTTATCAGTGAGCCGATGCAGCGAACCATCTGTGCTTCCTGAAAGGCTATGCCCATAAGCCAACGCTTTTGTTGGTGCCGGCAACAGGATTCGAACCCGTGACCCCCTGATTACAAATCAGGTGCTCTACCAACTGAGCTATGCCGGCAGCCCGCCAAGGCGTAGCAACGCGGATCGGACGGTACAAGCGTTTTGCTCGTCTCTCCAAGCGACGGCGCGCCGCCTTGTCCGTTCGGACTGGCACCAGCCGTTCGATGCCAGGAGTGGGCGCGGCCAGCCCATGCGGTCCGTTCCATCTGGCCAAAGATTTCCAGTCGATCGAAACCTGCAATGCATTTTTCATCATGGAGGATGAAATCAAAGCGCCTGTGCAAAACTGAACAGTCGGCAGTTGATCTCCGGATTCATTCTACCGCTGGGTGTAACTGATTCGGAGATTGCGCGGCGACGATTTGGCGTATCCGGCCACCGGCCTGGTTCCTACAAATCGTTTGGCCCCCAACGACCTCATCGGCCTGCATCCAGCGCAGTCAAAGGCGGGACGTGTGGTTCGGCGGCTCATGATGGGCGGCCGAGCGTGGCGGAGTCGTCGCTCCTGAAGGCGCTGAGTTCATGGGATTTCGGACGGGGAGACGACCATGTCACGCCTTCTTGCAGCAACGATCGCCAGCGGTGCGCTCGTCGTCTTCGCACTTGCGGGCGCCGGCAGCGCCAGAGCGCAGACGTCTCTTGGGACAGCGGAAAGCTATGCCATCCTTGGTGGCCAGGAAGTCACCAACACGAATGTCAGCAATATCAGCGGCGATGTGGGCGTCTGGCCGGGGAATTCGATCGTTGGGTTTCCGCCGGGAATTGTGACAAACGGAGTAATACACAACAGCGACGCGGAAGCGCAGCAGGCTCAGTCGGATCTCACGGTCGCGTTTACTACGCTCATGGGGGCGCCAACCACTTCCAATCTATCGGGTCAGGATCTTGGCGGCCTGACGCTCACGTCTGGTGTCTATGCCTTCGATAGCGACGCGTTTTTGACGGGCACTGTGACCCTGGATGGTCAGGGCAACCCAAATTCGGTCTTCATTTTCAAAGTCAGCAGTGCCTTCACGACAGCGTCGAGCTCGGCGGTCGCGTTGATCAACGGGGCCCAGGGTGGAAACGTCTTTTTCGTGGTGGGCAGTTCCGCAACCCTCGATTCAGATACGGAATTCGCCGGGAAAATTCTGGCTCTGACCAGCATCACGTTGATAACCAACGCCAACATCAATTGCGGCGCCGCGCTGGCGCGCAATGGCACCGTTACCCTTGATGACAATGACATATCGATCTGCACCGTTGTGGCGGCGACGTTCACGACCGTTCTGGGAACGGGCGCCACGGCAAATGCACAGGCGGTCGCCGCCGCGCTTGATCTCTACGTAACCAATGGCGGCACGTTGCCGGCCGGGTTCCAAAACCTCCTCGACTTCTTGTCGCCCGATGAATTAGCCGCCGCATTCAACCAGCTTTCCGGGCAGACCGGCGCCGGTGCCGCGCCGACAGGCATGCAGGCGATGGATTCGTATCTGTCGCAGGTGTTCGATTCGGTTTTTGAAGAGGATCAGGCTCCCGAGAACGCGCCCAATCAGCCACCGGGCACCGTGCGTGCACTTGGCTATGCGGACGAGAAGGGGCCAACCGCGGTCGATGCGGCTTTCGCTTCGTTCAATGCCAATCCTGCCGGCCGCACGGTATGGGCGTCCGCCTATGGCAGCCGGGGCACGATAGCGGGCGACGCTTCGATCGGAAGCAGCGACCGGTTCCAGTCGGCGTTCGGCGTTGCCGCTGGCTATGACTACCGCGTCGCGCCGGATACGAAGGTCGGTGTCTCGTTCGGCGTCGGGCGCTCGAACTACAACGTGGCCGGCGGTCTCGGTGGCGGGACCACCGACATGCTGCAATTGGCCATCTACGGCAAGAAGGATTTCGGCGCGGCTTACCTGGCCGCCGCACTCGCCTACGCCTACAACAGCGTATCGACGACCCGCTATGCGCCGCTCGTTACCACCGACAGCTTCGCGGCGTCGTTTGGTGCGCACGACTTAGCCGCCCGGGTCGAAGCCGGCGTCCACTACGATTGGTTCACGCCCTACGCGGCCCTGAGCGTCCAGGCCTTCTACACGCCGGCCTATGCGGAGACGAGCACGCCCCCGGGTTCCCCTTTCGCGCTGGCCTATGACGACAACACGGCGTACTCGGCACGCACTGAACTCGGCATCCGCCTGGCGCGGTCCATCGCCGTCCACAATGGCAAGACGCTGAAGCTGCATGGTCGGCTCGCCTGGGCGCATGATTTCTCCTCGGCGCCGAGTGTCGTTGCCAGCTTCCAGGCGTTGCCCGGCGCGCCGTTCACCGTCACAGGCGCTGCGCAGGCAAGCGATTCCCTTCTGGTCACCGCGGGCGCCGATATCGGCTTCATGAACGGCTTCTCGATTGGCGGCCAATTCGACGGCGCGTTCTCGTCCGGCACACAGAGCTATGGCGGCAGGGGACGCGTGCGCTACTCGTGGTGAGCCTGTGCCGGAGCACTTTGCCCCCAGTCGACGCACCCCTGCGTCCGCCCGCGTCGACGGCCAGCCAGCTTGCGGACAATCTTAGGCAATAGTCGATCCATTCCATAACGCCTGATCGCTATGAGTCTGGGCCATGTTTATGGCCGCCTGCTCACGCGCCGCGCTCATCGCGGTCAGCGCCACGTTCTTCTTCCCGGCAATGGCGATCACGCCTGCTGCGGCCGCCACGGTGGTTGCCTTCGATGGTGGCTACTGGCCGGGCACGATCATCGTGCGAACCAAGGAGCGCAAACTCTATTTCGTGGTCGGCTTCGGACGGGCCGTGCAATACCCCGTCGGCGTTGGGCGAGCGGGACGGCAGTGGGCCGGCAGCTCGCACATCAGCGGCAAATTCATTCGTCCGAACTGGGAGCCGCCGGCCGACATTCGGCGCGACAAGCCCGGCCTGCCGAAGGTGATCGTCAGCGGATCGTCATCCAATCCCATGGGCGTTGCGGCAATGACCATTGCCGACAGCGAATATGCCATCCACGGCACCAATTCGCCGAAGTCGATCGGCGGCTACGTGTCCTACGGCTGCATTCGGATGTTCAACAAGGACATCATGGACCTTTACGGCCGCGTGTCGGTTGGCACGCCAGTGGTCGTGACGCGCTAGCTGCGCTGGGGGGAGGCGATGCTTTGTCCTAATCGTGGACGATGATGTTGATCAGCGCCGTGTTCACTTTCATGCTGCCGTTGTATTCGATCAGGCCCAGCTTGCGGAATTTGTTGAGGAAAAAGTTGATGCGCGCCCGCGTCGTGCCGACGCGCGCCGCCAGCACTTCCTGGCTGATCTTCGGCGAGATTGGCCGCAGCTGGCCATCGTTGTTGTAGTTGGCGAGGAGCAGCAGCAGGCGCGCGAGCCGCTTTTCGCTCGAGTTAAAGAGTTGATCGACGAGATCCGCCTCGACCTGGATGTTCCGCGCCACCAGAAACTCCATGAATTTCTCCGAGAAGTCGGGCTTCTCGTGGAGCAGTCGGGCCATCGTAGCCTTGTCAATCCTGATGATGTTCGATGCCGTTGTGGCGGTGGCCGAGGCCAGGCGGATCGTCTGACCGGAGAGGCACCCCTCGCCGAAGAAGTCGCCTGGCCCCAGAAGGGCGATAATGCCCTCCTTCCCCTGATCGGAAACGACAGCGATCTGGATTCTGCCCGTCCGGATGTAGAAAACCGCTTCGCCGACATCGCCCTGACTGAAGACGATATCGCGTGCCTGCAATTTGACGTCCGACCGCGCCCCCTCCGTGGCTGCTAGGACGACATGCGGGTCAATGATCGTCATCGGATCCACCGCCGCGCGCGGCGTTCGCCGCTTCGTGGTCTTCCTCTTTTCTGCCATCAAGACCTCATGATCGGGATATGACGCGTCCCGATGGCATCGGGTCGAAAGCCAAGTTCTTCGGATGCCGCTTGGGCGCTACGGCGTCCCACGCCACAGCAACGCATTGCCTATGATAGGCAACCAGTATCGAACCAAGTGTTCACTTCTGCACATTCGACCCCTGGTTTCAATCTAGGCCAAGGGTTGCCTAGAACCAACGGATTCCGGGGCATGCTGAACCGCGAGTGTACCAGCGGCGCTCTTCTTCACGAAGCCGTTACCTGCATTTTGTCGCCGTCATACGACTGACGCACGAACCGACGGGCTTTGCCGATTCGCTTCCAATGTGTTTGCCGTCGGCGCTCAGCGGGATAGCATCCCCACGACCGGGGAGGCGAAATGAGCGCACGATTTCACGAAATGCAGGCGGCGGGGGTCGAACTCGTCGTGGACATGGAAGTCGGTCACATTCGCCGCTTTGCGACGGAGGTGGACGGCCGCCGCGTCACGCCGCTGCATACCGCACCATGGGTGGACGATCCGCAGATCGCCTCGGATCCGGAGATTCTCGGCAACCTCAAATACCTGTCCGGCGATTTCTTCTGCGCGCCGTTCGGCAAGAGCGATGTCGAGCCCGGCTCGCCCGTGTCGCACGGGTGGCCGGCTAATTCGCCGTGGCATCTGCTGGGCGAGGAGCGTGGTGCCGGCGCGGTGGCGGCGCGCTTCGAACTCGACAAGCGCGTCATGGGTGCGCGTCTGGTCAAGGAGATCACGCTCCGCGATGGCCATCCCTTCGCCTATGAACGCCACATCTTCACAGGCGGCGTGGGTAGCGTGTCGGCGGCGAGCCACGCCATGACGCGCTTCACCAAGGCCGGGCATCTGTCGTTCTCGCCGAAGGCCTTTGGCGATCTGCCGGAAGCGCCACAGGAGAGCAGCCCCGACGGCCGCTCCCTGTTCGCCACCGGCCGCCGTTTCACCGATCTGTCCAAGCTGCCGCTCGCCGACGGCACGACGCTCGATCTGCATCGTTATCCGGTCGGAAAGGCGAACGAGGATTTCGTCATGCTGGTCGAGGAAGCGGGGTCGCCACTCGGCTGGGCGGCGGCGGTCCGGCCCGACGTCGGCGACATTATGATGAGCCTGAAGAACCCGGCGGATTTTCCGGTGACGTTCCTGTGGTTCAGCAATGGCGGGCGTCAGTACAAACCGTGGAACGGCCGTCATATCGGCGTTCTCGGCATCGAGGAGGGGCGGGCGTGGTCGGTCTATGGCCATGCCGCATCGATCGCGCCCAACCCGCTATCCGAGGCCGGCATACCGACCTCGATCACGCTCGACCCAAACGGGGACGTATCGCTGCGCCATGTCATCGGCGGCATTCCGCTTCCGGAAGGATGGACGCAGGTCAATGCGATCATCGCCGGCAGCGGTCGGTTGACGATCGTCGGCGACGGCGGGGAGGTCGCGCTCCTCTTCGACGACGGATTCCTTGCCGGCTAGAAGATTGCCTCACCGGCCATCAGACCGAAAATCAGCAGCAGAACAAAGATCACCAGGAAGATGCCGAACAGGACGCGGGCGATCGTTGCCGCGCCGGCGGCGATATTGGTGAAGCCGAGCGCGCCGGCAACCAAAGCAATAACGAGGAAGATCAGCGCCCATTTCAGCATGGCGTCGTCGCTCCATTTGTTGCGCCTGTGCAATTTGGAATGCGAAACGGCGGCGAAAGTTCCGTCAGCGGCCGGCGTCCAGATGCCGGCGGGCCAGATAGAGCGCGAGCACCGCCGCATTCGACACGTTGAGGCTGGCGATGGCGCCGGGCACGGTCAGGCGTGCGAGCTGGTCGCAGGTGTCGCGGGTCAGGCGGCGCAGGCCCTTGCCCTCGGCGCCGAGGACCAGGGCGATCTTGCCGCCCGCCATCGCGTCCTCGATTGGCGTGTCCGCTTCGCTGTCGAGACCGACGCGGGTGAAGCCGAGCTTGCCAATTTCGTCCAGCGCCCGGGCGAGGTTCTGCACCTCGACCAGCTTTATGGCGTCCAGCGCGCCGGATGCCGCCTTGGCAAGCACGCCCGTTTCGGCCGGCGCGTGCCGGCCGGTGGTGACGACGGCGTCGGCGGCGAAGGCGACGGCGGAGCGCAGGATCGCGCCGACATTGTGTGGGTCCGTCACCTGGTCGAGCACGACGATGAGCCGGGCGTCCGCGAGGGCTTCGATGCGCGTCGGCGGGAGCGGCGCCACCTCGATGGCGATGCCTTGATGGACGGCCTCGCCGCCGAGCAGGCGGTCGAGGAGGCGCGGGGTCGTTTCCTCCGGCGTCAGCGTGAAATTTGCCCCGGCTTCGGTGATCCTCGCCAGCGCGTTGGGCGTGGCGACGATGCGGCGGACCGCGCGGCGCGGGTTGGCGAGCGCCGCCAACACCGGATGGATGCCGTAAATCCACAGCGAATCCGGCCGGCGCTCGGCGGGCGAGCGCGGCGGGAAGCGTTTTCCGCGGTTGTCGTTGCCGGGGCGCTGGCGATGACGGTCGGGGCGGGCCATCAGCGGCTTATAGGCCCGCGGGCGCAAAGCGAACAACATGGCCGGCGCTGTTTGCCGGTTTACGGTCGGGCGCGGCGTTGACAGTGCGGAAGGCCATCGCCATAAAACGCGCCGCGGGATGCCCGCCCGACGGGGCTTTCTGGCGACCGACGGGCTGCCAGGGTTCCGTGAATGGCTTTTGGGGAGAGTGTCCCGAGTGGCAAAGGGGGCGGACTGTAAATCCGCTGGCTAACGCCTTCGTAGGTTCGAGTCCTACCTCTCCCACCAGCCTTCCCGAGCGCTTGCGCGGCGGGGCGGTCCCGGAATACACCTCGACGCTGCTGCGGCGCCCGCGGGTGTAGCTCAATGGTAGAGCAACAGCCTTCCAAGCTGATGACGAGGGTTCGATTCCCTTCACCCGCTCCAGCCGTCGCGGCAGGATCGCCAAACCCTCTGGCCTTTGGCCGTGGGGTTCTGGTATCTGGGAGCCGCGTTAGGGGTATAGCTCAGTTGGTAGAGCGACGGTCTCCAAAACCGTAGGTCGCAGGTTCGAGTCCTGCTGCCCCTGCCATCCCCCGAAACGCCCGTGCACTATGGCGAATTGCGGCTCACCGCGGCGACAGTGACTCCCCGGAAGCTGCTGCTACCAAGCTGATGCCAAATCGGCTCCGGGAAAGCGTGTTGCATGTTGTCGGCGATTTCGTCGACGCTCTTGCCATCGTATCCGGTCGCTACCAGCAGCACGAAGTCGGCCGGGATTCGTCCGGGATCGACCGGCGCGGGCGACGGATGGTGGATGACGCAATTGACCGGCTGGCGGAAATAGTAGCTTAGGGCCAGGTGGGCGATCTTGCCCGTCACCACCAGACAGCCCGGCGCTGCGCCATAGAGTTCCGAGACCAATGCGCCGGCGCTCCGCCAATCGTCACGTGGCGGATGCCGAATCTCATAGAACCAGGAAACGCCCGCAGCCAGGGCGAGTATCAGCGCAGCACTCGCCCAATTGTAAGCGAAACGAGAGAGGCCTACCGCCGCCAGGATGAGAAGGGCGGGGAGCGCTCCTATCAGGTAGCGCGCAAGAAAGACGGGTTGGGACACCACGGACACGAGATAGCCGAGCAGCATGGGTCCAAGCGCCCAGAACAGAATGATCAGGAGGGATTCGACGCGCGTCAGCGTCCGCGGCTTGGTTCCTGCTTCGATAGAAAGCGGAACGGCCCGGTTGCCCTTGATGGCGAAGGCCAGTACCGCTGTGACAGCGACGATTGCCGGTGCGAAAGGGTTCCCAAGGACGGCGCCGATCTGATGATAGACGAACCCCGGTGTGGGAAACGGAATCCAAAATCCATCCTTGTTAATCACTTCCGATCGGTTGAGCAGGACCGGAACCCAGGGCAGGAACCCGACTGCCGCAATCAGTTGCAGCGTTAGCCAACTCCACTGGCCGATTTTCGCTGCCTGCGGTCGCCAAATCAGGATCCCCGCAATCGGCACAACAATGGAGAGCCAAGTGAACATGCCATACGGGTGGGAATAAAGGAGGGCCAGAGCCGCCAGGACCACGCATATCGCGTTGATCGCTGTCGGACGGGCCAACAGCCGGAGGGAGCAACCAACCAACAGCGTCGCGCTTAGGGCTAAAAGCGCGTACATGCGCGCTTCCTGTGAATACCAAATGTGGAACGCGGAGAAACCCAGCAGTGTAGCGGCGATCAAACCCGTAGTTCGGCCCGCAACAAGGGTTCCCACCCAGTAGATCGCCAGGACGTTGGCGACGCCAAATATGGCTGAGGGCAGGCGGAGGGCCCATTCGTTATCCCCCAGCAGGCCCGTCACGGCCCACAGGATGAGATTGTGGAGCGGCGGATAGTTGTCTTGAGCGGTTGCTGAGATGACGTCGATGACGCCACCGGCGGTTGCCTGGCTCCAGGATGCCGCCTCATCAGGCCATAGACTGTCCTCACCAAGCCCGCGAAATCGAAAATATGCCGCCGCCGACAAGATGAGAACGAGCGCCGCGTAATAGAGCACAGGCTCTTGGATGAACCCGCTTCGGCCCGCCGATGTCGGCGTGCTTGCTCCAACAGCCATGAGAAACCACCCGCGCAGCCCAAACTGAGTTTCCGGATGCTAACCCAGGCACCGCTTGGTTAGCCAAGATTCCGCGCATGACGTTATTGCCGTCGGTCCCGGCTGGTGACGCGAACGTCCGGATCCCCGTGCAGGCTGATCGCGCCCATCTGATGCCCGGGCGACAGTCATTGATTGGCGATCCCCGGAAACCGACGCAAAGTGGCCACAATCGGCTCAGAAATTAGCCGCGGAACGGGCTTGAGAATCTTGGCGCAAAGTCTTATGTAGCCCTCCTGAACGCACGACGCGCGGGCCATGGTGTTCGCGCGTCGATTAGGCATGAGCGGTTAATGGCTGAAAAAACCAATCCTTTTGCATTCCTCCAGCAAGTGCGGGCGGAAGCATCCAAGATTGTCTGGCCAAGCCGCCGGGAAACAATGATTTCAACGGCTATGGTCGTCGTCATGGCGTTCTTTGCCGCGATCTTCTTCCTGATCGCGGATCAGGTCATCAGTCTGGGCATCAAGGCGTTGCTCGGGCTGGGTGGTTCCTGAGGCGGGGTAGGCAGGGTTAATGGACAAGAAGTGGTACATCGTCCACGCCTACTCGAATTTCGAGCGCAAGGTTGCGGACTCGATCAAGGAAAAGGCGCACGCCGCCGGTCTCGACGAGTTGTTTGAAGAGATCCTGGTGCCGACCGAAAAGGTCGTCGAGGTGCGTCGCGGCCGCAAGGTCGATGCGGAACGCAAGTTCTTCCCCGGCTACGTGCTGGTGAAGATGACAATGACCGATGAGGCCTATCACCTCATCAAGAATACGCCGAAAGTGACCGGGTTTCTGGGTGCCGACAACAAACCGGTGGCGATTTCGGAGGCCGAGGCGAGCCGCATCCTGCGTCAGGTGCAGGAAGGCGTCGAGCGCCCGAAGCCTTCGGTGAGTTTCGAGGTTGGCGAGCAGGTGCGCGTGGCGGACGGTCCGTTCGCCTCGTTCAACGGCATGGTCGAGGAAGTCGACGAAGTGCGCGCGCGGCTCAAGGTGGCGGTTTCGATTTTCGGCCGGGCAACTCCGGTCGAGCTGGAATACGCGCAAGTGGAGAAGCTCTGATCCGCGCAAGCGGTCGGGAGTTTTAGTGGCTGTGGGAGGTTCCGGGCATTCGCCAGATGCCCGTGCCGCACCACGGCGTTCCTTGCCGGTCAAGCGCCGGCGACTGACAGGAAAGAAGAGAAATGGCGAAGAAAGTTGCCGGATATCTAAAGCTTCAGGTGCCCGCCGGGTCGGCGACGCCGTCCCCGCCGATCGGACCGGCGCTCGGCCAGCGTGGCATCAACATCATGGAGTTCTGCAAGGCGTTCAACGCGCAGTCGCAGGACATGGAGAAGGGCTCGCCGGTCCCGGTCGAGATCACCTACTTCCAGGACAAGTCGTTCATCTTCCGGATGAAGACGCCGCCGGTGAGCTATTTCCTGAAGAAGGCGGCCGGCCTGCAGAAGGGCGGTCCGACGCCGGGCCGCGGCGTGTTCGGCAGCGTCAAGCGCGACCAGGTGCGTGACATCGCCGAGAAGAAGATGAAGGACCTCAACGCCGTATCGATCGAGGCGGCGATGAAGATGATCGAAGGGTCGGCCCGCTCGATGGGCCTCGAGGTTGTGGAGTAGGGCCATGGCCAAGATCGCAAAGAGAATCAAGAAGGTCCGTGAAGGCGTCGATCCGGTGAAGCTTTACCCGTTGGAAGACGCGGTGAAGATGCTCAAGGAGCGCGCCCTCGCCAAGTTCGACGAGACCGTCGAAGTCGCGATGAACCTCGGCGTCGACCCGCGCCACGCCGACCAGATGGTCCGCGGCGTCGTTTCGCTGCCGAACGGCACTGGGCGGACCGCCCGGGTCGCGGTGTTCGCGCGCGGCGACAAGGCCGAGGAAGCCAGGAAGGCCGGCGCCGACGTGGTCGGTGCGGAAGACCTGGTGGAGAAGGTGCAGGGCGGGCAGATCGATTTCGATCGCTGCATCGCGACGCCGGACATGATGCCGCTGGTCGGCCGTCTCGGTAAGGTGCTGGGCCCGCGCGGCCTGATGCCCAATCCGAAGGTCGGCACGGTGACCAACGATGTCACCGCGGCGGTCAAGGACGCCAAGGGCGGCGCTGTCGAGTTCCGTGTCGAGAAGGCCGGCATCGTGCAGGCCGGCATCGGCAAGGCGAGCTTCGACGCTACGGCGCTGGTCGCCAACATCCGTGCGTTCGCCGACGCCGTGCAGAAGGCGCGTCCGGCGGGCGCCAAGGGCACGTTCGTTCAGCGTGTCGCCATTTCGTCGACCATGGGGCCGGGTTTCAAGATCGACCCGTCGACCCTGTCAGCGGGCGCGTCAGCGTCCTGAGTAAAGAATTCCGGCCGGGGGAAACCGCGGCCGGTGGAATGGACGGCGGAGATATCTGTCGTCCGATCCTGTCCGAGACTGCAGGCGCCGGGCTTCCGGCTTAATCCGACTGGCCTGCAATAGACGGGAGGGAACCGGATTTTCCGGTTCGAACCTCTTGGCCCAAGCGGCGCCATCCGGCGCCGACCTTGGGGGACAGGCTGTGAGCGTCTTCATCCCACTCGGGGTGAGGGCAAGCGCAACCGGCGGTCCCCTCGGTGGCCGCCCAATGGAGAGAGGCATTTGGAGAGAGCGGAGAAACGCGAGGCCGTCACGGCGCTGAACCAGGTGTTCAAGGACACCGGGACGGTCGTGGTCGCCCACTATTCCGGCCTTACCGTCGCCGACATGACGTCCCTTCGGGCGCGCATGCGCGAGGCGGGTGGCGGAATGAAAGTCGCGAAGAACCGCCTCGTCAAACTCGCTCTTGAAGGCACGGACGTCGCTCATATCGCGGACCTGTTCACAGGTCCGACCGTGATCGCCTTTTCGAAGGATCCGGTGGCGGCGGCCAAGGTAACGGTCGAATTCGCCAAGACGAACGAGAAGCTCGAAATTCTTGGCGGAGCATTCGGTCGCACCAACCTCAACCTCGACGGCATCAAGGCGCTCGCAACGCTGCCGTCGCTCGACGAACTGCGCGGCAAGCTGGTCGGCATGCTTCAGACGCCGGCCACGCGGATCGCACAGGTTGTCGCGGCACCGGCGGCGCAGGTCGCACGGGTGATTGGGGCATATGCCGATAAGGGCGAGGCGGCGTAGGCCGTTCTCGGGTCAACAAGGTTCGAATCGTAGAGGAATGTAGCAATGGCTGATTTGTCCAAGATCGTAGACGACCTTTCGCAGCTCACCGTCCTTGAGGCGGCCGAGCTGTCGAAGATGCTTGAAGAGAAGTGGGGCGTGTCCGCCGCGGCTCCGGTCGCGGTCGCTGCCGCCGCCGGCGCGGCTGCCGCTCCGGCCGAGGAGAAGACCGAGTTCGACGTCGTCCTGTCCGAATTCGGCGCCAACAAGATCAACGTGATCAAGGAAGTCCGGGCGATTACCGGGCTCGGTCTGAAAGAGGCCAAGGATCTCGTCGAGGCAGCGCCGAAGGTCGTGAAGGAAGCCGTCAGCAAGGAAGACGCCGCCAAGTTCAAGGCCCAGCTCGAGTCGGCTGGCGCCAAGGTGGACCTGAAGTAGGGCGCAAGCCCGTGATTTCCCCGGGCGCGGCCCGGGCCACAAACAGAGGGGCGCCGGCTCTGCCGGCGTCTCCCTCGCACGAAGCGAAGTGTTGCCGACCGTTGTCCAGAGTGCCGTCCCGAGTATCGGCAGTACGGCGTTGCGGACAGCAGTTTCAGAAATAAGACAAGGAGTGAACATGACCCAGACGTTCACCGGTCGCAGAAGGGTGCGCAGGTTCTACGGCTCGATCCGTGAGGTGGCCGAGATGCCGAACCTCATCGAGGTTCAGAAGGCGTCGTACGACCAGTTCCTGCTGGTCGATGAGCCTGACGGCGGCCGGCCCGACGAGGGCTTGCAGGCGGTCTTCAAGTCCGTCTTCCCGATTTCCGACTTCTCGAATACGGCGCTGCTCGAATTCGTGCGCTACGACTTCGAGCCGCCGAAATACGATGTCGACGAGTGCCGCCAGCGCGGCATGACCTTCTCGGCGCCTCTCAAGGTGACGCTGCGCCTGATCGTGTTCGATGTCGACCAGGAGACCGGCGCGAAGTCGGTCAAAGACATCAAGGAGCA
Organism: uncultured Alphaproteobacteria bacterium; assembly: GCA_963781775.1. Taxonomy (GTDB): domain Bacteria; phylum Pseudomonadota; class Alphaproteobacteria; order Rhizobiales; family Kaistiaceae; genus CAVSRC01. Next base: position 234,541 of record CAWAHE010000010.1, read on the forward strand.
GGAAGTCTACATGGGCGAGATGCCGCTCATGACGATGAACGGCACGTTCATCGTCAACGGCACCGAGCGCGTCATCGTCTCGCAGATGCACCGTTCGCCCGGCGTCTTCTTCGACCACGACAAGGGCAAGACCCATTCCTCGGGCAAGCTCCTGTTCGCGGCGCGCATCATTCCCTATCGCGGCTCGTGGCTCGACATCGAGTTCGACGCCAAGGATATCGTGCACGCGCGTATCGACCGCCGCCGCAAGATTCCGGTGACGTCGCTGCTCTATGCGCTCGGCATGGACGGCGAGGAAATCCTCAACACGTTCTACGACAAGATCACCTACAAGCGCACCAAGGACGGCTGGCGGCTTCCGTTCGTCGCCGACCGCATGCGCGGTTTCAAGGCGGTCAACGACCTCATCGACGCCGACTCCGGCGAGGTGATTCTGGAGGCCGGCCGCAAGCTGACCGTGCGCGCCGCCAAGCAGCTGTCCGAGAAGGGCATCAAGGCGCTCAAGGTCGTCGATGCCGACCTCTACGGCCACTATCTCGGTCAGGACATGGTCAATGTCGAGACCGGCGAGATCTATGCCGAGGCCGGCGACGAACTGAACGAGAAGCTGCTCGCGCAGTTGGTCGAGGCGGGCAACAACGAGATCACTATTCTCGACATCGATCACGTCAATACCGGCGCTTACATCCGCAGCACGCTCGCCGTCGACAAGAACGAAGGGCGTGAGGAAGCGCTGTTCGACATCTACCGCGTCATGCGTCCGGGCGAGCCGCCGACGATCGAGACCGCGGAGGCGATGTTCAAGTCGCTGTTCTTCGACGCCGAGCGTTACGATCTTTCGGCGGTCGGCCGCGTCAAGATGAACATGCGTCTCGACCTCGACGCCGCCGACACGGTGCGCGTGCTCCGCAAGGAAGACATCCTGGCGGTCATCAAGACGCTGCTCGAATTGCGCGACGGCAAGGGCGAGATCGACGACATCGACAACCTCGGCAATCGCCGGGTGCGTTCGGTCGGCGAGCTGATGGAGAACCAGTATCGCATCGGCCTTCTGCGCATGGAGCGCGCCATCAAGGAGCGCATGTCGTCGGTCGAAATCGGCAATGTGATGCCGCAGGACCTGATCAACGCCAAGCCGGCGGCGGCCGCGGTGCGCGAATTCTTCGGCTCCTCGCAGCTGTCGCAGTTCATGGACCAGACCAACCCGCTGTCGGAGATCACCCACAAGCGGCGCTTGTCGGCGCTCGGCCCGGGCGGACTTACGCGTGAACGGGCTGGCTTCGAGGTGCGCGACGTGCATCCGACGCACTACGGCCGTATCTGCCCGATCGAGACGCCGGAAGGTCCGAATATCGGCCTGATCAATTCGCTCGCCACCTTCGCGCGGGTGAACAAGTACGGCTTCATCGAAAGCCCGTACCGCAAGGTCAAGGACAGCCGCGTCACCGAGGAGGTCATGTATCTCTCGGCGATGGAGGAGGCGAAGTACACCATCGCCCAGGCCAACGCGCCGCTCGACGCCAAGGGCAAGTTCGTCAACGATCTCGTCAACTGCCGTCAAGCCGGCGAAGTGCTGATGGTGCCGGCCGAGAAGGTCGACGCCATGGACGTGTCGCCGAAGCAGCTCGTGTCGGTCGCCGCGGCGCTCATCCCGTTCCTGGAGAACGACGACGCCAACCGCGCCCTGATGGGCTCCAACATGCAGCGTCAGGCGGTGCCGCTGGTGCGCGCCGAGGCGCCGCTGGTCGGCACCGGCATGGAGCCGGTGGTCGCCCGCGACTCCGGCGCCGCGATCGGCGCGCGTCGCGCCGGCGTGGTCGATCAGGTCGACGCCACGCGTATCGTCATCCGCGCCACGGGGGATCTCGATGCCTCGCGCTCGGGCGTCGATATCTACCGGCTGATGAAGTTCCAGCGCTCGAACCAGAACACCTGCATCAACCAGCGTCCGCTGGTGCGTGTCGGCGATCGGGTGGAGAAGGGCGATATCATCGCCGACGGTCCGTCGACCGATCGTGGCGATCTGGCGCTTGGCCGCAACGTGCTGGTCGCGTTCATGCCGTGGAATGGCTACAACTTCGAGGACTCGATCCTCCTTTCCGAGCGCATCGTGCGCGATGACGTCTTCACCTCGATCCACATCGAGGAGTTCGAGGTCATGGCCCGCGACACCAAGCTCGGGCCGGAGGAAATCACCCGCGACATCCCGAACGTTTCGGAAGAGGCGCTGAAGAGCCTCGACGAAGCGGGCATCGTCTATATCGGTGCCGAAGTCGTCGCCGGCGACATCCTGGTCGGCAAGATCACGCCGAAGGGCGAGAGCCCGATGACGCCGGAGGAGAAGTTGCTCCGCGCCATCTTCGGCGAGAAGGCGTCCGACGTGCGCGACACCAGCTTGCGCGTTCCGCCGGGCGTCACCGGCACGGTCGTCGAGGTGCGCGTGTTCAATCGGCATGGTGTCGAGAAGGACGAGCGCGCCATGGCGATCGAGCGCGAGGAGATCGAGCGTCTCGCCAAGGACCGCGACGACGAACAGGCGATCCTCGACCGCAACGTCTTCGGCCGTCTCGCCGACATGCTCATCAACAAGATGGCGGTCAGCGGCCCGAAGGGCTTCAAGAAGGGCGGCAAGATCACCCGCGACGCGCTGGACGAACATCCGCGCGCCCAGTGGTGGCAGTTCGCCATCTCCAACGAGAAGCTGATGGCGGAGATCGAGGCGCTTCGGAACCAGTACGACGAGAGCCGCAAGCAGCTCGAGAAGCGCTTCATCGACAAGGTCGAGAAGCTGCAGCGTGGCGACGAACTGCCTCCCGGTGTGATGAAGATGGTCAAGGTCTTCGTCGCCGTGAAGCGCAAGATCCAGCCCGGCGACAAGATGGCCGGCCGTCACGGCAACAAAGGCGTGGTGTCCAAGATCGTTCCGGTCGAGGACATGCCGTATCTCGACGACGGCACGCATGTCGACATCGTGCTCAATCCACTCGGCGTGCCGAGCCGCATGAACGTCGGCCAGATTCTTGAGACCCATCTCGGCTGGGCTTGTGCCGGCATGGGCCTGAAGATCGGCAAGATGGTCGAAGCGTACAAGAAGAACGGCAACGTACAGCCGCTCCGCAAGACGCTGAAGCAGATCTACGGCGCCAACAACAAGAACGAGGACGTTGCCGACTACGACGACGAGTCGACGGTCATGCTGGCCGAGCAGTTGACCTCCGGCGTGCCGATCGCGACGCCGGTCTTCGACGGCGCGCGCGAGCCCGACATCGTGGAAATGCTGAACGACGCGGGCCTCGATCCGTCCGGCCAGTCGGTGCTCTTCGACGGGCGCTCGGGCGAAGCCTTCGATCGTCCGGTCACCGTCGGCTACATCTACATGCTGAAGCTGCACCATCTGGTGGACGACAAGATCCACGCCCGTTCGATCGGTCCGTACTCGCTGGTCACCCAGCAGCCACTCGGCGGCAAGGCCCAGTTCGGCGGTCAGCGCTTCGGCGAGATGGAGGTGTGGGCGCTCGAAGCCTACGGCGCCGCCTACACGCTTCAGGAGATGCTGACGGTGAAGTCGGACGACGTTGCCGGCCGCACCAAGGTGTACGAGGCGATCGTGCGCGGCGACGATACGTTCGAAGCCGGCATCCCGGAAAGCTTCAACGTGCTCGTCAAGGAGATGCGCTCGCTCGGTCTCGACGTCGAACTGGACGTCTCAAAGGACGAGCCCAAGCAATTGCCGACCGCGGACGCCGCAGAGTAGGTCGCGAGACCAGCGGCGTGCCGTCACAGACAGAAATGCGTTTCAAGCCGTCCGACCCGGGTCCTTCCCGCCCGGTCGGACGTAAAGGAGACACCGCATGAATCAAGAGATCTCGAACATCTTCAATCCGGCGCCGGCACCTGCCCAGGTGTTCGACCAGATTCGAATCTCGATCGCCAGCCCCGACAAGATCAAGTCGTGGTCCTATGGCGAGATCAAGAAGCCCGAGACGATCAACTACCGGACCTTCAAGCCGGAGCGCGACGGCCTGTTCTGCGCGCGCATCTTCGGGCCGATCAAGGACTACGAGTGCTTGTGCGGCAAGTACAAGCGCATGAAGTACAAGGGCATCATCTGCGAGAAGTGCGGCGTCGAGGTCACCCTGGCGCGCGTGCGCCGCGAGCGCATGGGCCACATCGAGCTGGCCGCGCCGGTCGCGCACATCTGGTTCCTGAAGTCGCTGCCGAGCCGCATCGGCATGATGCTCGACATGACGCTGAAAGACCTCGAGCGCATCCTGTACTTCGAGAACTACGTGGTCACCGAGCCCGGCCTGACGCCGCTCAAGGAGCGTCAGCTGCTGAGCGAGGACGAGTACATCAAGGCGCAGGACGAGTTTGGCGAGGATTCGTTCACCGCCAAGATCGGCGCCGAAGCCATCCGCGACATGATGGTCGGGATGGATCTCGAGAAGATCGCCGCGGACTTGCGCGTCGAGATCGCCGAGTCGACCTCCGAGCTGAAGCCGAAGAAGCTCGCCAAGCGCCTGAAGCTGATCGAGTTGTTCACCGAGTCCGGCAACAAGCCGGACTGGATGATCATGACTGTCGTGCCGGTCATCCCGCCGGACCTGCGTCCGCTGGTGCCGCTCGATGGCGGTCGCTTCGCCACGTCGGACCTCAACGACCTCTACCGTCGCGTCATCAACCGCAACAATCGTCTGAAGCGGCTGATCGAACTGCGCGCGCCGGATATCATCATCCGCAACGAGAAGCGCATGCTTCAGGAAGCGGTTGACGCGCTGTTCGACAACGGCCGCCGTGGCCGCGTCATCACCGGCGCCAACAAGCGTCCGCTGAAGTCGCTCAGCGACATGCTGAAGGGCAAGCAGGGCCGGTTCCGCCAGAACCTGCTCGGCAAGCGCGTCGACTATTCCGGCCGCTCGGTCATCGTGGTCGGTCCGGAGCTCAAGCTGCACCAGTGCGGCCTGCCGAAGAAGATGGCGCTCGAGCTGTTCAAGCCGTTCATCTACTCGCGGCTGGACGCCAAGGGCTATTCGTCGACCGTCAAGCAGGCCAAGAAGCTGGTCGAGAAGGAGAAGCCGGAAGTTTGGGATATCCTCGACGAGGTTATCCGCGAGCATCCGATCCTGCTCAACCGGGCGCCGACGCTTCACCGCCTTGGCATCCAGGCTTTCGAGCCGGTGCTGATCGAGGGCAAGGCGATCCAGCTTCACCCGCTGGTCTGCGCGGCCTTCAACGCCGACTTCGACGGCGACCAGATGGCCGTGCACATTCCGCTGAGCCTCGAGGCGCAGCTGGAAGCGCGCGTGCTGATGATGTCGACCAACAACATCCTGCACCCGGCCAATGGTCAGCCGATCATCGTGCCGTCGCAGGATATCGTGCTCGGTCTCTACTACCTGTCGATCATGGCGGACGGCGAGCCCGGCGAGGGCATGGCGTTCGGCTCGATCGGCGAGATCGAGCATGCGCTGGCCGCCAAGGCGATCACCATGCACTCGAAGGTCCGCGGCCGCTACAAGACCGTCGACAAGGACGGCAAGCCGGTGACGCTCATCTATGAGACGACGCCGGGCCGCATGCTGCTTGGCGACCTGCTGCCGCGTGACAAGAACCTGTCCTACGACCTGGTCAACAAGCTGATGACCAAGAAGGAAATCTCCAACGTCATCGATGCCGTCTACCGGCATTGCGGACAGAAGGAGACGGTCATCTTCTGCGACCGCATCATGTCGCTGGGCTTCACGCACGCGTTCAAGGCGGGCATCTCGTTCGGCAAGGACGACATGCAGATCCCCGACACGAAGGCGAAGCTGGTCGGCGATACGCAGCTGCTCGCGAAGGACTACGAGCAGCAGTACAACGATGGCCTCATCACGCGCGGCGAGAAGTACAACAAGGTGGTCGACGCCTGGGCGAAGGCCACCGACCGCGTCGCCGACGAGATGATGAAGCGCATCTCGGCGGTCGAGAAGGACGAGAACGGCCGCACCAGGCCGATGAACTCGATCTACATGATGAGCCATTCGGGCGCGCGCGGTTCGCCCGCCCAGATGAAGCAGCTCGCCGGCATGCGCGGCCTCATGGCCAAGCCGTCGGGCGAGATCATCGAGAGCCCGATCATCTCGAACTTCAAGGAAGGCCTGACCGTGATGGAGTACTTCAACTCCACCCACGGTGCCCGTAAGGGTCTCGCCGACACGGCGCTGAAGACGGCCAACTCCGGCTATCTGACGAGGCGTCTGGTCGACGTGGCGCAGGACTGCATCGTCACCGAACCTGATTGCGGCACGACGAACGGCCTGCGCATGACGGCAGTCGTCGATTCCGGGCAGGTTGTCGCGACCCTCGGGCTTCGCGTGCTCGGTCGCACGGCGGCGGAGGACGTCCTCCACCCGGCAACCGGCAAGGTGGTCGTGCCGGCCGGCAGGACCATTGACGAGCGTGACGTCGAGCAGATCGAGAAGGCCAACGTCCAGGCCATGCGCATCCGCTCGGTGCTGACCTGCGACACCAAGAACGGCGTCTGCGGCAAGTGCTACGGGCGCGATCTGGCTCGCGGCACGCCGGTCAATATCGGCGAGGCGGTCGGCGTTATCGCCGCCCAGTCGATCGGCGAGCCGGGTACGCAGCTCACGATGCGTACCTTCCACATTGGCGGCACCGCCAACGTGGTCGATCAGTCCTTCATCGAGTCCAACTTCGAGGGCACGATCGAGATCCGCAACCGCAACATCGTCACCGACTCCGACGACCGGAAGATCGCGATGGCGCGCAACATGCAGATCGTGGTCATCGACCGCGATGGCACCGAGCGTGCGGTCAACCGCGTCACTTTCGGTTCGAAGATGCTGGTCGACGACGGCTCCAAGGTGAAGCGCGGCCAGCGTCTGGCGGAATGGGACCCCTATACCCGCCCGTTCCTGTCGGAAGTCGACGGCGTCGTCGGCTTCGAGGATCTGGTCGATCGCCTGTCGGTGTCGGAGTCGACCGACGAAGCGACGGGCATCACCAAGCGTGTCGTCACCGACTGGCGGACCAATCCGCGCGCCAGCGACCTGAAGCCGGCGATCGTGGTCAAGGGCAAGGACGCAAAGTCGCGCAAGAGTGGCCGCGGCGGTGCCGAGGCCCGTTATCTGCTGCCGGTCGACACCATCCTGTCGGTGGAGCCCGGAGCCGAGGTCAAGGCCGGCGACGTGCTCGCCCGTATCCCGATGGAAAGCGCCAAGACGCGCGACATCACCGGCGGTCTGCCGCGGGTGGCGGAGCTGTTCGAGGCGCGGCGTCCGAAGGATCACGCCATCATCGCCGAGAGCAGCGGCACGATCCGGTTTGGCCGCGACTACAAGAACAAGCGGCGGATCATCGTCGATCCGACGGAGGATGGTGCCGAGCCGGTCGAGTATCTGATCGCCAAGGGCAAGCCGTTCCACTTGCAGGAAGGCGATACGGTCGAGAAGGGTGACTATATCGTCGAGGGCAATCCGGCGCCGCACGACATTCTGGCGATCAAGGGAATCGAGGCGCTTGCCGCGTATCTCGTGAACGAGATCCAGGACGTCTATCGGCTCCAGGGCGTGACGATCAACGACAAGCACATCGAGGTGATCGTTCGCCAGATGCTGCAAAAGATCGACATCACGGATGCCGGCGACTCGGACATGTTCCCCGGGGAGCAGATCGACAGGCTCGATCTCGATGCGCTCAACGAGCAACTGGTTGCCGACGGCAAGAAGCCGGCTTCGGGCGTGCCGATCCTGCTGGGCATCACCAAGGCCAGCCTGCAGACGCGGTCGTTCTTCTCGGCGGCGTCCTTCCAGGAGACCACCCGCGTCCTCACCGAGGCGGCGGTCCAGGGCAAGGTCGATCCGCTCGAGGGCCTCAAGGAGAACATCATCGTTGGCCGCCTGATCCCGGCGGGCACGGGTTCGACCATCGGCCGCATCCGTCAGGTTGCGACCCATCGCGACGAGCTCATCCTCGACGAGCGGAAGCGTTCGGCTGCTTCCGGCGAGGGCGAGGAAGAGCGGGTCGAGGAGTTCTCCGGCGCGGCCGAATAGCTTCGGGCGAGAACCGAACTCATACAAAGGGCCGCCCTTCGGGGCGGCCCTTTTCGTTTGACCGGCTCAGCGCCTGAGTGCCGCGACGCCCGCGATAGCGGCGCCCATCAGCGCCACGATCGTCAGCGACGCCGACAGGCCAAAGGTGCGCCCGACGAAGCCGAGGATCGGCGGCATGATCAGGAAGCCGGCGTAACCCATTGTGGCGACAGCCGAAACACCAAGGCTCGCGGGCATGCCGTCAACCCGCGATGCGGCGCCGAACACCACCGGTACGACATTGGCCGCACCGATGCCGACGAGCGCGAAGCCGGCCGCGGAGAGGGCCGGCCAGGGCGAGGCGACAGCGAGCGCCATGCCGGCCGCGATCGTCGCGCCGCCACCGACAACGGTCCTTTTTTCGCCGAGCCGCGCCACGACGCTATCGCCGACGAGCCGGAAGAACGCCATCGCGACGGAGAATGCGGCGAACCCGATCGCCGCTCCGGCGGCGCTCGAAAGCTTGACGGTTGAGAGATAGAGCGCGCTCCAGTCGGTCACCGCGCCTTCGACTGCGAAGCAGAGAAAGGCCAGAACACCCAGGGCCAACGCCGCCCGGTTGGGCAGCGCGAAGCGCGGGCCGGCTTCGACCGGGCGCGGGCTCGGCCACAGGTTGAAGGATGCAAGGACCGCCAGCGCCAGCAGCGGAACCGCCAGCAACGCGGCGCCGCTGCCGTCGCCCCAGCCGAGAGCGATGATTCCGGCCCCCAGGCCGGCGCCGGTCAGACCGCCGATCGAGAAGAACCCGTGGAACGACGACATGGTCGGTTTCCCGCGGGCGGCCTCGATTTCGGTTGCCTGGAGGTTCATGGAGACATCGAGCGCGCCAATGGTGGTTCCGAACAGGAAAACACTGAAAAAGAAGACCGGCACCGATCCGGCGAGGATCGGCAGTGGGGTGAGGGCGGTGAAGCCAATCATCATGGCGGCAGCGGGCAAGCGCGAGCCGAGGCGAGCGAGCGCCACGCCGGCCAGCGGCATGGTGAGGAGCGCGCCGAAGGCCATCACGAACAGCGCCAGCCCCAGGATCGCCGGATTAAGGCCCAGGCGGGCCTGAACGAGCGGGATATGGGTCGCCCAGATACCAGTGCCGATGCCGGCGAGCAGAAAGGCGATATAGACGGCGATTCGCGCCCGAAACAGGCGGCGCGGCCAGTCGGACGTCAGGTCCTGCTTGGGATCCACGGCAGACACGGCTGATCTCGATGCCCGGACGAACGCGCCTTGGTCTAGGCGAGCGGTTCGACCGGGGCAACGGGGCGGTGAGGATGGCCGGTTCCCGTGCGGCGGCGTCGGTTGCCAAGGCTCGAAGATGCGCGCAATGAGAGTTGGGCGCCTGACGCATCACCGGCGACCGGACATGCGCAAAAAAGGATGACCCGGGGGTTGACGCGGTGGGGTCGAAAGCATAGGTTCCGCGCGCTTTCGGACAGGTGGTAAGACTTTTACTTTCTGACGGCGCCACGTCGCGGAAACAGAAGCCTTAGACACTGTCCGGTTCAGGCGAAAGAAGTGCGAATAGACATGATCGCGGCCAAGGCCGTGATCCTCTGTTTTCAGGAGCGCCTCCCACCGGACGTGGGCAAGGCGCTCGCGGTTTCGTGCAAACGCAACCGTTCGTCAGCCCGGAAACGGGAAGAAGGATTCGAAAGGCCAGGAATGCCGACGATCAACCAGCTCATTCGCAAGCCGCGCCGCGCGCCGGTCAAGCGCAACAAGGTGCCGGCGATGCAGGAGAGCCCGCAGAAGCGGGGCGTCTGTACGCGCGTCTACACCACGACGCCGAAGAAGCCGAACTCGGCACTGCGCAAGGTCGCCAAGGTACGCCTGACCAATCAGTTCGAGGTCATCGGGTACATCCCCGGCGAAGGCCATAACCTGCAAGAGCACTCGGTCGTGATGATCCGAGGCGGCCGCGTGAAAGACCTTCCGGGTGTGCGCTATCACATTCTGCGCGGCGTCCTCGACACCCAGGGCGTAAAAGACCGCCGGCAGCGCCGGTCAAAGTACGGAGCGAAACGACCCAAGTAATCGGGTCGTTTTTTGCGTCTTAAGGATCAGGAAGAAGCCACATGTCTCGCCGCCACCGCGCCGACAAACGGGAGATCATCCCGGACCCGAAGTACCACAACGAGGTCGTCGCCAAGTTCATGAACTCGGTGATGTACCAGGGAAAGAAGTCGGTCGCCGAGAAGATCGTCTACGGCGCCTTCGAGATCATCGAGCAGAAGGCCAAGCAGGATCCGCTGGCGATCTTCCGCTCGGCGCTCGACAACGTGATGCCGTCGATCGAAGTGCGCTCGCGCCGCGTCGGCGGTGCCACCTATCAGGTGCCCGTCGAGGTGCGTATCGACCGCCGTCAGGCGCTCGCCATTCGCTGGCTGCTCAGCGCCGCGCGCGGTCGCAACGAAAAGACCATGGTCGACAAGCTTTCGGGCGAACTGCTCGATGCGGCCAACAACCGCGGCAACGCGGTCAAGAAGCGTGAAGATACGCACCGGATGGCGGAAGCCAACCGCGCCTTCTCGCATTATCGCTGGTAAGGAACTGCCCGGATGCCGCGCACGCACAAACTCGAGGACTACCGGAATTTCGGCATCATGGCGCACATTGATGCCGGCAAGACCACGACGACCGAGCGGATTCTGTTTTACAGCGGCCGCAGCCACAAGATTGGCGAAGTCCATGATGGCGCGGCCACCATGGACTGGATGGAGCAGGAGCAGGAGCGCGGCATCACCATCACGTCGGCCGCGACGACCGCCCTGTGGAACGGCAAGCGCCTCAACATCATCGACACGCCCGGCCACGTCGATTTCACCATCGAGGTAGAGCGTTCGCTGCGCGTCCTCGACGGCGCGGTATGCGTGCTCGATTCCAACCAGGGTGTGGAGCCGCAGACCGAGACCGTCTGGCGGCAGGGCGACAAGTATCATGTGCCGCGCATCGTCTTCGCCAACAAGATGGACAAGACGGGCGCCGATTTCTTCAAGTGCCTCGACGATATCGTGAAGCGCCTCGGCGCGCGGCCGATCGCGATCCAGCTGCCGATCGGCGCGGAGAACGATTTCAAGGGCCTCATCAACCTCGTCACCATGACGGCGCGCGTCTGGGACGACGAGTCTCTCGGCGCGAAGTTCGAGGACACCGAGATCCCGGCCGAACTGCTCGACCAGGCCAAGGAATACCGCGAGAAGATGATCGAGGCCGCGGTCGAGATGGATGACGACGCGATGGCGGCCTATCTCGACGGCACCGAGCCGGACGAGGAGACGCTGAAGCGGTTGATCCGCAAGGCGGTGCTGACCAGCACCTTCTTCCCGGTCCTGTGCGGCTCGGCGTTCAAGAACAAGGGTGTCCAGTCGCTGCTCGACGCGGTCGTCGACTACCTGCCGTCGCCGCTCGAAGTTCCGGCGATCAAGGGCATCGATCCGCGCAATGGCGACGAACTGGTGCGCCACTCTTCCGACGAAGACCCGCTCGCCATGCTCGCCTTCAAGGTCATGGACGATCCGTTCGTCGGCTCGCTGACGTTCTGCCGTATCTACTCGGGCAAGCTCGAGGCCGGCCAGCAGCTTCTCAACTCGCCGCGCGACCGCAAGGAGCGGGTGGGGCGGATGCTGCTCATGCACGCCAACCATCGCGAGGACACGAAGGAGGCCTATGCCGGCGACATTATCGCGCTGGCCGGGCTGAAGGATGCGCGCACCGGCGACACGCTGTGCGACCCGCAGAAGCCGGTGATCCTGGAGAAGATGGAATTTCCCGACCCGGTCATCGAGATCGCGGTCGAGCCGAAGACCAAGGGCGACCAGGAGAAGCTCGGCGTCGCGCTGCAGCGTCTCGCCGCCGAGGATCCTTCGTTCCGCGTGTCGACCGATATCGAAAGCGGCCAGACCATTCTCAAGGGGATGGGCGAACTGCATCTCGACATCAAGGTCGACATCCTCAGGCGGACCTACAAGGTTGACGTCAATGTCGGCCAGCCGCAAGTCGCCTATCGCGAGACGATCACCCGCGAGGTGACGCACGCCTATACCCACAAGAAGCAGTCGGGTGGCTCGGGTCAGTTCGCGCAGGTGGAGTTCGAGCTGAAGCCATCGGGCGTTGGCCAGGGCAACCATTTCGAGGCGCGCGTCGTCGGCGGCGCGGTGCCGAAGGAATACATCCCCGGCGTCGAGAAGGGCTACGAGTCGGTGCTGACCTCGGGCGTGCTCATCGGCTTCCCGGTGGTCGACATCTCGGTAGCGCTGGTCGACGGCAAGTATCATGACGTCGACTCTTCGGCGCTGGCCTTCGAGATCGCGACCCGCGCCGGCTTGCGCGAGGCGCTCAAATTGGCCGGTCCGGTGCTGCTCGAGCCGATCATGAAGGTCGAGGTGGTGACACCGGAGGATTACCTCGGTTCGGTGATCGGCGACCTCAACTCGCGGCGCGGCCAGATCGCCGGCACGGACTCCCGCGGCAACGCCCAGGTGATCAACGCCATGGTGCCGCTCGCCAACATGTTCGGTTACGTCAATACGCTCCGCTCGATGTCGCAGGGCAGGGCGAACTACACCATGCAATTCGATCACTACGCACAGGTGCCTCGCGCCGAGGCTGAAGAAATCCAGGCGAAATTCGCCGGTTAAGATTGACTAGGAAAGACGGAGAGCCCCGATGGCCAAAGAGAAATTCGCTCGGACCAAGCCGCATTGCAACATTGGCACGATCGGCCATGTTGACCATGGCAAGACGTCGCTGACGGCGGCGATCACCAAGATCCTGGCCGAGACCGGCGGAGCCGTATTCAAGGACTACGCGTCGATCGACGCGGCGCCCGAGGAGAAGGCGCGCGGCATCACGATCAACACGGCGCATGTCGAGTACGAGACGGCGAAGCGGCACTACGCCCACGTCGACTGTCCCGGCCACGCCGACTACGTGAAGAACATGATCACCGGTGCGGCGCAGATGGACGGCGCCATCCTGGTGGTTTCGGCCGCCGACGGCCCGATGCCGCAGACCCGCGAGCACATCCTGCTTGCCCGTCAGGTCGGCGTGCCGGCGCTGGTGGTGTTCCTCAACAAGTGCGACATGGTCGACGACCCCGAGCTGCTCGACCTGGTCGAGCTCGAGGTTCGCGAACTGCTCTCCAAGTACGATTTCCCCGGCGATGACACGCCGATCATCCGCGGCTCGGCGCTCGCGGCGCTCGAGGACTCCAACAAGGAACTCGGCCACGACGCCGTGCTCAAGCTGATGGATGCGGTCGACAGCTTCATTCCGCAGCCGACCCGTCCGATCGACCAGCCGTTCCTGATGCCGATCGAGGACGTGTTCTCGATCTCCGGTCGCGGCACCGTGGTGACCGGCCGCGTCGAGCGCGGCGTCGTCAAGGTTGGCGAGGAAGTCGAGATCGTCGGCATCCGCGACACCACCAAGACGGTCGTCACCGGCGTCGAGATGTTCCGCAAGCTGCTCGATCAGGGCCAGGCGGGCGACAATATCGGCGCGCTGCTCCGCGGCGTTGACCGCGAGGGCGTCGAGCGCGGCCAAGTGCTGTGCAAGCCCGGTTCGGTGACGCCGCACACGCAGTTCAAGGCCGAAGCCTACATCCTGACCAAGGACGAGGGCGGCCGGCACACGCCGTTCTTCACCAACTATCGCCCGCAGTTCTACTTCCGCACCACGGACGTGACCGGCGTGGTCACGCTGCCGGAAGGCACCGAGATGGTGATGCCTGGCGACAACATCTCGATGGAAGTGACGCTGATCGTGCCAATCGCGATGGAAGAGAAGCTGCGCTTCGCCATTCGCGAAGGCGGCCGCACCGTCGGTTCGGGCGTCGTTTCGCAGATCATTAAGTAGGCCGAACAGAGAGAAGCGCGGGTTTCCGCTTGGTGCGGGAACTCGCAGGGACAAGAACAGGGTACCGATCGATGAACGGCCAGAATATCCAAATCCGGCTCAAGGCGTTCGACCATCGTATTCTCGATGCGTCGACCCGCGAGATCGTCAACACTGCCAAGCGGACGGGCGCGCGCGTGCGCGGGCCGGTGCCGCTGCCGACCCGGATCGAGAAGTTCACCGTCAACCGCGGTCCCCACGTTGACAAGAAGAGCCGCGAGCAGTTCGAGATGCGCACCCACAAGCGCCTGCTCGATATCGTCGACCCGACGCCGCAAACCGTGGACGCGCTGATGAAGCTCGATCTCGCGGCCGGCGTCGACGTCGAGATCAAGCTCTAGTTCGCGCAAGGAAGGCTGAAACAGTCATGCGCTCAGGTGTGATCGCACAGAAGGTCGGCATGACCCGCGTCTTCACTGACGCGGGCGAGCAGGTGCCGGTTACTGTGCTCAAGATGGACAACTGCCAGGTGGTCGCCCAGCGGACCGTCGACAAGAACGGCTACGCCGCGCTGCAGCTTGGCGTCGGTGTGCGCAAGGTGCGCGGCACGCCGCGGGCGCTGCGCGGCCATTTCGCCACCGCTTCGGTCGAGCCGAAGCGCAAGGTGGCCGAGTTCCGCGTCAGCCCGGAGAATATGATCGAGGTCGGCGCCGAACTGACCGCCGATCACTTCGTCGTCGGCCAGTTCGTCGATGTCACCGGCACGTCGCAGGGCAAGGGCTTCCAGGGCGTCATCAAGCGCCATCATTTTGGCGGCGGTCGCGCCACGCACGGCAACTCGGTCAGTCACCGTACGCACGGTTCGACCGGCCAGCGCCAGGACCCCGGCAAGGTGTTCAAGGGCAAGAAGATGGCCGGCCACATGGGCGACACCCGCGTGACCACGCAGAACCTGAAGATCGTCAAGACCGACGCCGACCGCGGCCTGATCATGGTCGAGGGCGCCGTGCCTGGCGCCAAGGGCGGCTGGATCCTGGTGCGCGACGCGGTCAAGCGGGCGCTGCCCAAGGACGTTCCGACGCCGGGCGCTTTCCGCAAGCGCGAGAACGGCGGCGCTCCGGTCGAGGCTGGGGCTCCTGCCGAAGCTCCGGTTGTTGAAACGCCGGCGAAGGAGGCCGAGTGATGGATCACAAGGTCACCACGCTCGACGGCAAGGCCGACGGCAACATTGCTCTCGATGACGAAATCTTCGGCCTCGAGCCGCGTCCCGACATTCTGCAGCGCATGGTCCGCTACCAGCTTTCCAAGCGGCAGGCCGGCACGCACAAGACCAAGATGCGCGGCGAGATCAACGCCACGACCAAGAAGATGTTCAAGCAGAAGGGCACCGGCCGCGCCCGTCACGGCGCCAAGACCGCGCCGCAGTTCCGCGGCGGCGGCAAGGCGTTCGGTCCGGTCGTGCGCAGTCACGCCCACGATCTGCCGAAGAAGGTGCGGGCGCTGGCGCTCAAGCACGCGCTCTCCGACAAGGCGCGCGGCGAGAAGCTGATCGTGATTTCGGAGGCCAAGGCCAGCGAGCCCAAGACCAAGGCGCTTGCGGCGCAGTTCCGGGGCCTCGGCCTCGCCAATGCGCTGATCATCG
Source organism: uncultured Alphaproteobacteria bacterium (assembly GCA_963781775.1). Classification (GTDB taxonomy): domain Bacteria; phylum Pseudomonadota; class Alphaproteobacteria; order Rhizobiales; family Kaistiaceae; genus CAVSRC01. The sequence goes on from CAWAHE010000010.1 coordinate 250,111, forward strand.
ACGGTGCCGAGCTGGAGACGAATTTCGCGCTGGCCGCCCGCAACATCGCCTCGATCGACGTGCTGCCGGTGCAGGGCATCAACGTTTACGACATCCTTCGCCGCGACACGCTGGTGCTGACCAAGGCCGCGGTCGATGCGCTCACGGAGCGGTTCAAATGAGCGCACTCAGCCACTACGACATCATCCGCCGGCCGGTCATCACCGAGAAGTCGACCGCCGCGTCGGAGCACAACAAGGTGATCTTCCTGGTCGCCCGCGCCGCCACCAAGCCCGAGATCAAGGCGGCGGTCGAGGCGCTGTTCAAGGTCAAGGTGACCGGCGTCAACACGCTCAACCGCAAGGGCAAGACCAAGCGGTTCCGCGGGATCCTGGGCCGCCAGTCCGACACCAAGCGTGCCATCGTCACCCTCGCCGAGGGCCAGATGATCGACGTGACGACCGGTTTGTAAGAGAGGGTTGGTCGAAACCATGGCACTCAAGAACTTCAAGCCGACCACGCCCAGCCAGCGCCAGCTGGTGATTGTCGATCGGTCGGAGCTCCACAAGGGCAAGCCGGTCAAGGGACTGGTCGAGGGCAAGCACTCGACCGGTGGACGCAACAGCTATGGCCGCATCACGGTTCGCTGGCGCGGCGGCGGGCACAAGCGCGCCTACCGGATCATCGATTTCAAGCGTCGAAAGCTCGATGTCGAGGCGACGGTGCAACGGCTCGAGTACGATCCGAACCGCACGGCGTTCATCGCGCTGGTCAAGTATGCCGACGGCGAGCTCAGCTACATCCTGGCGCCGCAGCGTCTGGCGGCCGGCGATGTCGTCGTCTCGTCATTGCGCGCCGACGTGAAGCCGGGCAACGCAATGCCGCTGGTCGCCATGCCGGTCGGCACGATCGTGCATAATGTCGAGATGAAGCCGGGCGCCGGCGGCCAGATCGCCCGTTCGGCCGGCACCTACGCGCAGTATGTCGGGCGCGAGCAGGGTTACGCGATCCTGCGCCTGCACTCGGGCGAGCAGCGGCTGGTTCACCAGAACTGTTTCGCCACCGTTGGCGCGGTGTCGAACCCCGACCACGGCAACATCAATATCGGCAAGGCGGGCCGTAACCGCTGGCTCGGTCGCAAGCCCGGCGTGCGTGGCGTCGCCATGAACCCGGTCGATCATCCGCTCGGCGGCGGCGAGGGCCGTTCCTCGGGCGGCCGTCATCCGGTGAGCCCGTGGGGCAAGCCGACCAAGGGCAAGAAGACGCGCGCTAACAAGCGCACCAATAAATTCATCGCGCGCAGCCGTCATGCGCGCAAAGGCAAGTAAGCGGAGAGGCTGACAAGTGGCTCGTTCGGTCTGGAAAGGTCCTTTCGTCGACGGCTATCTGCTGCGCAAAGCCGACAAGGCGCGCGCTGGTGGCCGGTCCGACATCATCAAGATTTGGAGCCGGCGCTCGACGGTGCTGCCGCAGTTCGTCGGCCTCACCTTCGGCGTCTACAACGGCAACAAGCACATTCCGGTGCTCGTCTCCGAGGACATGGTCGGGCACAAGTTCGGCGAGTTTTCGCCGACGCGCTCGTTCCACGGCCACACCGCCGGTGACAAGAAGGCAAAGAGGGCCTGATCATGGGCAAGCCGAAACGCGAGCGGGTACTCGCCGCCAACGAGGCGAAGGCGCGCACCAGCACCATTCGCATCTCGCCGCAGAAGCTCAACCTGGTGGCGCAGCTGATCCGCGGCAAGAAGGTCGCCACGGCGCTCGCCGACCTGACCTTCTCGCGCAAGCGGATCGCCCGCGACGTCAAGAAGACGCTGCAGTCTGCGGTCGCCAATGCCGAGAACAATCATCAGCTCGACGTCGACTCGCTGGTCGTCGCCGAGGCCCATGTCGGCAAGTCGCTGGTGCTGAAGCGCTGGACGCCACGCGCCCGCGGCCGCGTGGGGTCGATCCACAAGACCTTTTCGCACCTGACCATCGTTGTCCGTGAAGTTGAGGAGCCCGCCTGATGGGCCAAAAAGTCAATCCGATCGGGCTTCGGCTCGGCGTCAACCGCACCTGGGACTCGCGCTGGTTCGCCAACAAGGGCGAGTACGGCCGGCTTCTGCACGAAGACATGAAGATCCGCGAGACGCTGATGGAGGACCTCAAGCAGGCCGCCGTCTCGAAGATCGTCATCGAGCGCCCGCACAAGAAGTGCCGCGTGACGGTGCATTCGGCGCGGCCGGGCATCGTCATTGGTAAGAAGGGCGCCGATATCGAGAAGCTGCGCCGCAAGGTGGCGAAGCTGACCAACTCCGAGGTCCACATCAACATCGTCGAGGTGCGCAAGCCCGAGGTCGACGCCACTCTGGTGGCGACCTCGATCGCGCAACAGCTCGAGCGTCGCGTCGCATTCCGCCGCGCCATGAAGCGCGCCGTGCAGTCGGCGATGCGTCTCGGCGCCGAGGGCATCCGGATTTCGTGCGGTGGCCGTCTTGGCGGCGCCGAGATCGCGCGTTCGGAGTGGTATCGCGAGGGGCGGGTGCCGCTGCACACGCTGCGCGCCGACATCGACTACGGTCACGCAACCGCGAAGACCGCTTACGGCACTTGCGGCGTCAAGGTGTGGGTGTTCAAGGGCGAGATTCTTGAGCACGACCCGATGGCCTCCGAGCGCCGGCAGATCGAAGCCTCCGAGCAGGGCGGCGGCGGTGGCCCGCGCCGTCGCGACGCGGCCTGATAGAGACTGAACGAGAAGAACCATGCTTCAACCAAAGCGCACCACCTACCGCAAGCAGTTCAAGGGCCGTATCCACGGCACGGCGACGTCTGGCGCCGAGCTGACCTTCGGCTCGTTCGGGCTGAAGGCGCTCGAGCCGGAGCGGGTGACCGCGCGGCAGATCGAAGCGGCGCGCCGGGCCATCACGCGCGAGATGAAGCGTGCCGGCCGCGTGTGGATCCGCATCTTCCCGGACGTGCCGGTGTCGAAGAAGCCGACCGAAGTGCGCATGGGCAAGGGCAAGGGCACACCGGAATTGTGGGTGTGCCGGGTGAAGCCGGGCCGCATCATGTTCGAGATCGACGGCGTGCCGGCCGATCTCGCCAAGGAAGCGCTGCGTCTTGGAGCAGCCAAGCTGCCGATCCGCACGCGCTTCGTGCAGCGTATCGCCGACTAGGCCGGGAAGAGGAAGACTTGCGATGAAAGCGGCTGACATTCGGCTGATGACCGACGACCAGGTGAGCGACGAGGTCGAGCGCCTGAAAAAGGAGCAGTTCAACCTGCGTTTCCAGCGGGCGACCGGACAGCTCGAGAACACAGCACGCGTGCGCCAGGTGCGCCGCGACATTGCGCGGCTTACGACGGTAACCGCCGAAAAGCTTGCGAAAGCAAAGGGTTAAGACAGATGCCGAAGCGCGTCCTGCAGGGCACCGTGGTGAGCGACAAGAACGACAAGACCGTCGTCGTCAGGGTCGAGCGCCGCTTCACCCATCCGGTGATGAAGAAGACCATCCGCCGGTCGAAGAAGTACCACGCGCACGACGCGGAAAATAAGCACAAGGTCGGCGAGATCGTTCTCATTCAGGAGAGCGTGCCGATCTCGAAGAATAAACGCTGGGTGGTCGTCGAGACCGCCGCAGAAGGCACGTGAGGACGGCTAGGCCGTCGTCCCCAGGGGAAAAGAGTACGCAGTCATGATCCAGATGCAGACCAATCTCGACGTCGCCGACAATTCCGGCGCCCGTCGTGTCATGTGCATCAAGGTGCTCGGCGGATCGAAGCGCAAATACGCTTCGGTCGGCGATGTCATCGTCGTCTCGGTCAAGGAGGCGATCCCGCGCGGCCGCGTGAAGAAGGGCGACGTGATGAAGGCGGTGGTCGTTCGCACCGCCAAGGACATCCGTCGCGCCGATGGCTCCGTGATCCGCTTCGACCGCAACGCGGCGGTGCTGATCAACAATCAGGCGGAGCCGGTCGGTACCCGCATCTTCGGACCGGTGCCGCGCGAACTCAGGGCCAAGAACCACATGAAGATCATCTCGCTTGCGCCGGAGGTGCTGTGATGCAGCGCATTCGCAAGGGCGACAACGTCGTCGTCATCACCGGCCGCGACCGCGGCAAGACGGGTGAGGTGCTGCGCGTGCTGCCGGCCGAAAACCGCGCGCTCGTGCGGGGCGTCAACCTCGTCCAGCGGCATCAGCGCCAGACGGCAAGTGCGCAGGGCGGCATCATCACCAAGGAAGCGCCCATTCACCTTTCCAACATCTCGCTCACCGATCCGGCCAGCGGCAAGGCCACGCGCGTCGGCTTCCGGTTTGTCGAGGGACGCAAGGTCCGCTTCGCGAAGCGGACGGGAGACCAGATCGATGGCTGAGACCCAATACCAGCCGCGGGCGAAGAGCCTCTACGCGGACACCATCCGGGCGGCGATGGTCGAACAGTTCGGCTACAAGAACCCGATGGAAGTGCCGCGCATCGAGAAGGTTGTCATCAACATGGGCGTTGGCGAAGCCGTCAACGATTCCAAGAAGGTGACCGCCGCGCTCGGGGACCTCGCCAGGATCGCCGGCCAGAAGCCGGCGGTGACGCGGGCGCGCACCTCGATCGCCACCTTCAAGGTTCGCGAGGGCATGCCGATTGGCGGCAAGGTGACGCTGCGCCGTGACCGCATGTACGAGTTCCTCGACCGGCTGATCAACGTGGCGCTGCCGCGCATCCGCGATTTCCGCGGCCTCAACGGCAAGAGCTTCGACGGCCGCGGCAACTTCGCCATGGGCATCAAGGAGCACATCGTGTTCCCGGAGATCAACTATGACGAGGTCGAAGAGGTCTGGGGCATGGACGTGATCGTATGCACCACGGCCAAGACCGACGACGAGGCGCGCGCCTTGTTGAAGGCATTCAATTTTCCGTTCCGCCAGTAGGACAACCCGATGGCAAAGACCAGTTCAGTCGAGAAGAACAAGCACCGGCGCAAGATGGTCGCCCGTTTCGCCAGTAAGCGGGCGGAGCTGAAGCGCGTCTCCAATGACCAGAGCCTGACGCTGGAGGAGCGCTTCCAGGCGCGCCTCAAGCTCGCCGAGCTGCCGCGCAATTCTTCCCCCGTGCGCATCCGCAACCGCTGCGAGATCAGCGGCCGGCCGCGCGCCTACTACCGCAAGCTCAAGATGTCGCGCATCGCGCTCCGTGACCTTGCCTCGCTCGGGCTGATCCCCGGCATGGTCAAGTCGAGCTGGTAAGGAGACTGTCACGATGACAATGACCGATCCGCTCGGCGACATGCTGACACGCATCCGCAATGCGCAGATGCGCAAGAGCGCCAAGGTTTCGACGCCGGGCTCGCGCCTGCGTCAGCACGTCCTCGACGTGCTCCAGTCGGAGGGCTATATCCGCGGCTATTCGTCGGTCGATTTCGAAAACGGCCGGCAGGAGCTGGAGATCGAGCTCAAGTATTACGACGGCGAGCCGGTTATCCGCGAGATTCAGAGGGTGTCCAAACCGGGGCGCCGGGTCTATGCCTCGGTCCGCAACATCCCGCGCGTCGCCAACGGTCTCGGCGTCTCGATCCTGTCGACGCCCAAGGGCGTCATGTCGGATGCCGAAGCGCGCGACCAGAACGTCGGCGGAGAAGTTCTCTGCCGGGTGTTCTGACGAAGAAAACGTTTTGAAGTCAACAGGTTGATACGATGTCCAGGATCGGAAAAAGGCCAGTGTCGTTGCCGAAGGGGGTGAGTGCCTCCATCGAGGGCCAGAACGTCTCCGTCAAGGGGCCGAAGGGCACGCTTGCCTTTCTGGCGGCGGACGACGTCGAGGTGAAGATGGACGACGGCGCCATCTCTGTGACGCCGCGCGACGAAAGCAAAAAGGCCCGCGCCGCCTGGGGCATGTCGCGCACGATGGTCTCCAACCTCATCGCCGGCGTGACCACGGGCTTTGAGCGGCGCCTCGAGATCAACGGCGTCGGTTATCGCGCGGCGGTGCAGGGCAAGGACCTTCAGCTCAGCCTCGGCTACAGCCACGAGGTGAAATATCCGATCCCCTCGGGCATCAAGATCGAATGCCCGAAGCCGACGGAGATCGTGGTGACCGGCTCCGACAAGCAGCAGGTCGGCCAGGTTGCGGCCGAGATCCGCGAATTCCGCAAGCCCGAGCCCTACAAGGGCAAGGGCGTCAAATACGCCGACGAGCACATCTTCCGCAAGGAAGGCAAGAAGAAGTAACGGGAAACAGCCATGTTGACCAAAACCAGGGCCCGGCGCATTGCGCGCGTCCGCCACGCGGTTCGCAAGGCCGGCGCCACGCGCGCACGGCTGAGCGTGTTCCGCTCGTCCAAGCACATCTACGCTCAGGTCATCGACGATGGCGCTGGCCGCACGCTCGCGGCCGCCTCGTCGCTGGACAAGGATCTTCGCGAAAAGTTGAAGACCGGAGCCGATACGTCAGCCGCTGCCGAGGTCGGCAAGCTGGTTGCCGAGCGGGCGGTCAAGGCGGGCGTTAAGGAAGTCGTCTTCGATCGTGGCGGCTATCTCTATCACGGCCGGGTGAAAGCCCTGGCGGACGGGGCGCGCGAAGGCGGGCTCGACTTCTGACGCCTCTTGCAGCGTCTCCACGCAACAACGATATCGGACCGACGGAAAGATAAATGGCGAGAGAACCCAGAGACCGTGACCGCGACCGGGAGGACAGCGAGTTTGTCGACAAGCTCGTCCACATCAACCGTGTCGCCAAAGTGGTGAAAGGCGGCCGCCGCTTCGGCTTTGCCGCGCTCGTCGTCGTGGGCGACCAGAAGGGCCGGGTCGGCTTCGGCCACGGCAAGGCGCGCGAAGTGCCCGAGGCGATCCGCAAGGCGACCGATGCCGCCAAGCGCAGTCTTGTGCGCGTTCCGCTGCGCGAGGGCCGCACGCTCCATCACGACGTCGCCGGGCGCCACGGCGCCGGCAAGGTCGTCTGTCGGGCAGCGCCTGCGGGCACCGGCATCATCGCCGGCGGTCCGATGCGCGCCGTCTTCGAGACGCTCGGCGTGCAGGACGTCGTCGCCAAGTCGTTCGGTTCGTCGAACCCATACAACATGGTGCGCGCCACGTTCGATGCGCTGAAGCACGAGGACAGCCCGCGCGGCGTCGCCGCGCGCCGTAGCATCAAGGTGTCGACGCTGCAGGCGCGCCGCCGCGACGTCGACCCCGAGACGGTCGAGGCCTGAGCGGACACGCGGGAAAGGGATCGACCATGGCAAAGAAGAGTGACGGCAAGACCCTGGTGGTCGAGCAGACAGCCAGCCCGAGCCGGCGTCCGGCCGTCCAGCGGCAGACCCTGATCGGTCTTGGCCTCAATCGCATTCGCCGGCGCAAAACGCTTCCGGATACTCCGGCGGTGCGCGGCATGATCGCCAAAGTGCAGCACCTCGTTCGCGTCGTCGACGAGGCTTGAGGGATTCGCCTGCCATGAAACTCAACGAATTGGCCGACCGGCCGGGTGCCACCAAGAACCGCATGCGCGTCGGGCGCGGCATCGGTTCCGGCAAGGGCAAGACCGCCGGACGCGGCGTCAAGGGTCAGAAGGCACGCACCGGCGTCGCCATCAAGGGGTTCGAGGGCGGCCAGATGCCGCTCCATCGCCGCTTGCCGAAGCGCGGCTTCACCAACATCTTTGCCAAGGACTTCAACGAAGTGGGCCTTGAGCGCGTGCAGCAGGCGATCGACGCCGGCAAGCTCGACGCCAAGGCGCCGGTGACGGCGGCCGCGCTGCAGGCGGCGGGCGTAATCCGCCGGGCGCGTGATGGCGTGCGGCTGCTTGCCAACGGTGAGATCAAGGCGAGCGTTGCGTTCGAGGTGGCCGGAGCGTCGAAGTCGGCGATCGCGGCGGTCGAGAAGGCCGGGGGCTCGGTGAAAATCGCGGGGGCGGCGGCAGGCTCGGCCGAATAGGCCGGAACGGAGCGGGACCATGGCATCGGCGGCAGAACAACTCGCGGCCAACCTCAACTTCGGCGCCTTCGCCAAGGCCGACGCGCTGAAGAAGCGTATCTGGTTCACGCTCGGAGCGTTGCTGATCTATCGGTTCGGCACCTACGTGCCGGTGCCCGGCATCAATCCGGAAGCGCTGGCGCAGGCGTTCAACAACGCTTCGACCGGCATTCTCGGCATGTTCAACATGTTCTCCGGCGGTGCCGTCGGACGCATGGCGATCTTTGCGCTCGGCGTCATGCCCTACATTTCCTCGTCGATCATCATGCAGCTGATGACGTCGGTCGTGCCGACCCTCGACCAGCTCAAGAAGGAAGGCGAGCAGGGCCGCAAGGTCATCAACCAATATACGCGTTACGGCACCGTCATCCTGGCTGCCTTGCAGTCATACGGCATCGCGCTCGGGCTCCAGGGCGGCACCAACATCGTTATCAGTCCCGGCCCGTTCTTCGTGATCACGACAGTGATCACACTGACCGGCGGCACCATGTTCCTGATGTGGCTGGGCGAGCAGATCACGTCGCGCGGCATCGGCAACGGCCTGTCGCTGATCATCATGTCCGGCATCGTCGCCAACATCCCGCATGCCATCGTCGGCACGCTGGAACTCGGTCGCGAAGGCGCGCTGTCGCCGGTGGTCATCATCGTCGTCGCGGCGATGGCGATCGGAGTGGTTGCGTTCATCGTCTTCGTCGAGCGTGCGCAGCGCCGGCTGCTGATCCAGTATCCGAAGCGCCAGGTCGGCAATCGCATGTTCCAGGGCGATTCTTCGCACCTGCCGCTGAAGCTCAACACCTCCGGCGTCATTCCGCCGATCTTCGCCTCGTCACTGCTGCTCCTGCCGGTGACGGTCGCCAATTTCACAGCCGGGCAGGGCCCGGGCTGGCTGACCACGATCACCGCGCTGCTCGGTCGCGGCCAGCCGCTCTACCTCGCTCTCTACGCGGGAATGATCATCTTCTTCGCGTTCTTCTACACCGCGATCGTCTTCAACCCGTCGGATACGGCGGACAACCTGAAGAAGCACGGCGGTTTCATCCCGGGTATCCGGCCGGGCAAGAATACGGCCGACTACATCGACTACGTGCTGACCCGTATCACGGTCCTGGGGGCAATCTATCTGGTGCTCGTCTGTCTGCTGCCGCAGATGCTGATCGACTACACCGGCGTGCCGTTCTATTTCGGCGGCACCTCGCTGCTGATCGTGGTCAGCGTGACCATGGATACCGTGGCGCAGATTCAGGGCCATCTGCTTGCCCATCAGTATGAAGGTCTGATCAAGAAGTCGAAGCTCAAGGGGCGGACGCGATGAGGCTGATCCTGCTCGGGCCTCCGGGCGCGGGCAAAGGGACGCAGGCGCAGCGGCTGGTTGCAAAGCATGGGATCGTCCAGCTTTCGACCGGTGACATGCTGCGCGCGGCGGTCGCGGCCGGCACGCCCGTGGGCAAGCGGGCGCAGGCGATCATGGACCGCGGCGACCTGGTTCCGGACGACGTGATGGTGGAGATCATCGCCGACCGCATCCAGCGCAAGGACGCGGCCAACGGCTTCATTCTGGATGGTTTTCCGCGCACCATCGCGCAGGCCGAGGCGCTCGATAAGCTCCTTGAAAAGACTGGCATAAAGCTCGACGCCGTCATCGAAATCGAGATCGACGAATCGATCCTCAACGATCGCATCGAGAATCGCGCCAGGGAGAGCGGCGGGGCGCGCGCCGACGACACCCGGGAGACGCTCCACAAGCGCATCCTTGTCTATCGCGAGCAAACGGCGCCGGTTGCCGGCTATTACGACCGGAAAGGGATGCTGTCCAAGGTCCGCGGTATGGGGACCATGGACGAGGTTTCGGATGCGATTGAGGGCGTGCTCGCCCAGGCGGCCGAAACCGTGAAGTAAGGACAGTCGGCCGGTTGACGAAAACCGGCCAAATCGCTATCTACCGGCCATAATTCTGCGATTTGCAGACTTGCGGTGCCGGTGGCCGGAGTGGGTTACCGGGGCCGCGTTTTGCGTTTACCGGTAAGTCCCGGAGAAACATAGAGAATTCCGGCCGCTCAGGTGGCCGGTCGACAGGAGTGACGAATTTGGCCCGCATCGCAGGCGTCAACATCCCGACCAACAAGCGCGTTGTCATTGCGCTGCAGTACATCCACGGCATCGGCGCGACCACGGCGGCGGATATCTGCGCCAAGGTCAATATCCCGGCGGATCGCCGGACGGCCCAGTTGACGGATGCCGAAGTGGCGCAGATTCGCGACCTCATCGACCACGATCACATGGTCGAGGGCGATCTCCGCCGCGAGGTGGCGATGAACATCAAGCGGCTGATGGATCTCGGCTGCTATCGCGGCCTGCGGCATCGCCGCGGTCTGCCGGTGCGCGGTCAGCGCACACATACAAACGCCCGGACCCGCAAGGGACCGGCGCGGGCAATTGCCGGCAAGAAGAAGTAGCAGTCATTCGGCGGTCGGTGTTGGCAGCCGGGCGAGCGCCCGCTGCCTCGCGCCGACTGCTCGTCAGGTGGAGCCGCTGGCACTACGGCGGTGTTGAGATCGAAGGTTAAGGACGGACAATGGCAAAAGACGCAGGACGCGTGCGCCGCCGGGAGCGCAAGAACATCACCTCGGGCGTGGCGCATGTGAATTCCAGTTTCAACAACACGATGATCACCATCACCGACGCGCAGGGCAACACGATCTCGTGGTCGTCCTCCGGCCTGATGGGGTTCAAGGGCTCGCGCAAGTCGACGCCCTACGCCGCCCAGATGGCGGCGGAAGATGCCGGCAAGAAGGCCAGCGAGCACGGCGTCAAGATGCTCGAGGTCGAAGTGTCCGGACCCGGTTCGGGGCGCGAGTCCGCGCTCCGCGCGTTGCAGTCGGGCGGTTTCATCATCACGTCGATCCGCGACGTGACGCCGATCGCCCATAACGGCTGCCGTCCGCGCAAGCGTCGGCGCGTCTAGCGCTCCAGCGTACCAACCGTATTCGCGGCCGCTCGCTCGGCCGCATTGGCCGCCGCCTCCCAGGCGGCCTGAACGTGAAAGGAAGAGGCTCGTGACGATCCAGAAAAACTGGCAAGAGCTGATCAAGCCGAACAAGCTCGAAATTGCGCCCGGCACCGATGCCAAGCGTCTGGCCACCGTTGTGGCCGAGCCGCTGGAGCGCGGCTTCGGGTTGACGCTCGGCAACGCGCTGCGCCGCGTGCTGCTGTCGTCGTTGCAAGGCGCTGCCGTCAAGGCGGTGCAGATCGATGGCGTGCTGCACGAATTCTCCTCGATCGCCGGCGTGCGCGAGGACGTGACCGACATCGTGCTGAACATCAAGGAAATCGCCATCCGCATGCAGGGCGAGGGGCCGAAGCGCATGGTCGTGCGCAAGCAGGGCCCGGGCGTGGTGACCGCCGGCGATATCCAGACGGTCGGCGACATCGAGGTGCTCAACCCCGAGCTGGTGCTGTGCACACTCGACGAGGGCGCCGAGATCCGCATGGAATTCACGGTCGACACCGGCAAGGGCTACGTCACTGCCGACCGCAACCGTCCCGAGGACGCGCCGATCGGGCTGATCCCGGTCGACAGCATGTACTCGCCGGTCAAGAAGGTGTCCTACCGGGTCGAGAATACCCGTGAGGGCCAGGTGCTCGACTACGACAAGCTGACGCTGTCGGTGGAGACCAACGGCTCCATCCGCGCCGAGGACGCGGTTGCCTATGCGGCGCGCATCCTCCAGGACCAGCTTTCGATCTTCGTCAATTTCGAGGAGCCGCAGAAGCCGACCGCCGAGGTCTCGATCCCCGAGCTCGCCTTCAATCCGGCGCTGCTCAAGAAGGTCGACGAACTGGAGCTGTCGGTTCGTTCTGCTAACTGCCTGAAGAACGACAACATCGTCTACATCGGCGACCTGATCCAGAAGACGGAAGCCGAGATGCTGCGCACGCCGAACTTCGGCCGCAAGTCGCTCAACGAGATCAAGGAAGTCCTTGCCCAGATGGGTCTCCATCTCGGCATGGAAGTAACCAACTGGCCGCCGGAGAACATCGACGAGCTGGCCAAGCGCTACGAAGACCACTATTGATGCCGCGCCCCGCCGAGGCGGGGTAAGGAGAACACCATGCGTCACGGAAACCGGGGCCGAAGGCTCAACATCTCGCAGAGCCACCGCAAGGCTCTCTTTGCCAACCTTGCGGCGTCGCTGATCAAGCACGAGCAGATCGTCACGACCCTGCCGAAGGCGAAGGACCTGCGTCCGATCGTCGAGAAGCTGGTGACGCTGGCCAAGCGCGGCGACCTGCATGCCCGCCGCCAGGCGATCTCGCAGCTCCGCGATCTTGGTTCGGTCAAGAAGCTCTTCGAGACCCTCGGGCCGCGCTACAAGGCGCGGGCGGGCGGCTATACGCGGGTCCTGAAGGCCGGCTTCCGCCTCGGTGATAGCGCGCCAGTGGCGGTGATCGAGTTCGTCGATCGCGACCGTGAGGCCAAGGGCGCCGAGGACAAGGCGCGTCACGCCGAACGGGTGGCGGCCGAGGGTGGCATTGCCGCCGAGGCGAACGCCTGAGCGGCGTCGTCTTCCGATTTTGAATAAAAAAGGCGGCTTTGGCCGCCTTTTTGTTGCGCTCGGCAGGTACTGACGCGCCTCATTCCTGGCGCCCGATCAGCGAAATATTAAGGGCGCCGCTCCTAGACTTCCGCGGAGCGTCGCGAGGCGCTTGCGGGCGGGTCAGCGGGAGCGGAGCGATGCGCAAACCCCAGAAGCGACGTCTCATTGCGAAGATCAACGATATTCTGGCGATGCGGATTACCATGCTCGTCGGAACGATCTGGGCGTTCTACGCCTTCGTGATCTTCGGTCTCACGCCGTTGCTCTGGCCGGCTTACGAACAACAAATTCTGTACTGGTCGAACTTCCTCCAGCTCGTCTTTTTGCCTGTCATCACGGTCGGCACGGCGATGCTGAGCAAGGGGGCCGAGGCGCGGGCGATCGAGGATCACAAGACGATCCGCAAGGAGTTCGCGATGCTGCGCGAGGCCCACGACATGCTCGGCCATTCGCTCCATGAGATCGGCCTCGGCGTCCGCGAACTGCTGCAACAGGTCGAGCACCAGAAGTTTGCCGGGGATGTTGAGCAGCAGGGCACGGGCAATCGGGAGGTGGGGCCCGTGCAGGCCCTGAAAACGGCCGGTTCCCGCGGGTGAGGGGCCCGCGGGCTCCGCACGGTGCGAAAACCGGCCGGCTGTCGCACGCTCGCCGCATTTGCTAGCATTTTGGTGGGAGCGACCGGATTCACGGAGGCCGCAGGCATTGCCTCGGAACGCAATCACTTCATTCGTTGGTATTTTCGTAGCCGCCACGCTGTTGGCGGCGTCAGGCGGGCAGGCGGTCGAGAAGCAGGTTCCCGAAAGCGCAGCCGAGGTTCAGCTCTCCTTCGCCGCCGTCGTCAAGCGCGCCGCCCCGGCCGTGGTCAATGTCTATGCCTCGCGGGTCGTCGAGCAGCAGGCGTCGCCCTTCTTCTCTGACCCGTTCTTCCGCCGCTTCTTCGGCGATCAAGGCGGGCAAACCAGCCAGCGCGTCCAGCGCTCGCTGGGTTCCGGCGTCATCATCGACCCCTCCGGCCTGATCGTCACGAACTACCACGTCATCGCAAAGGCCGATCAGGTCAAGGTGGCGCTGTTCGACAAGCGCGAATTCGCCGCCGAGATCGTGCTCAAGGACCCGCGTTCCGACCTCGCGGTGCTGCGCATATCGGGCGCCGGCGGAAATCTGCCGACCATCGGCTTTGCCGATTCCGACAAGGTCGAGGTTGGCGATCTGGTGCTCGCCATCGGCGATCCCTTCGGCGTCGGCCAGACGGTGACCAGCGGGATCGTCTCGGCGTTCGCGCACGTACCCGGCGACCAGACGGAGGATCAGTATTTCATCCAGACCGACGCGGCCATCAATCCGGGCAACTCCGGCGGCGCGCTGGTCGACGTGAACGGCCAGCTCGTCGGCATCAACCGCATGATCGTGACGCCGTCGGGAGGGTCGACCGGCATTGGCTTTGCGATTCCGTCCAATCTGGTGCGGGTTGTCGCCGGCGCCGCCCAGTCCGGCCACGCGCCCAAGCGGCCCTGGTTCGGAGCGACGTTTCAGGCGGTGACGCCCGACATCGCCGACGCCATGGGCCGCACCGCGCCCGGTGGCGTGCTGGTGGCGAACGTCGATCCGAACGGCCCGGCCGCCGCGGCACATCTGCAGAGCGGCGATCTCATCGCCACCATCGACGGCAACGAGGTGGATGACGTCGGCACGCTCAATTACCGGCTCGCCACGAAAGGCATCGGCAATACCGCCAAGCTCGGCATCGTGCGCGACGGCAAGCAATATGCGACGACGATCAGCCTGCAGGCCGCGCCCGAGACGGTGCCGCGCGATTCAACCGACATCACCGGTTCCTCGCCGCTTGCCGGCGCGACGGTTGTCAATCTTTCGCCGGCGGTGGCCGATGAGATGCTCTTCACCGGCAAGCCCAGCGGGGTCATCGTGACCGACGTTTCCGGCGATTCACGCGCGGCCGTGGCGGGTCTCCGGCGCGGGGATGTGGTCGTCGACCTGAACGGCGTCCCCATCGATTCGACACGGACGCTGGCGCGCGTCGCGGGCCAGGACACCTCGTTCTGGCAGGTGACGATCAACCGCGACGGACAGGTGATCCGTCAGGCGTTCCGCGGCTAGGGGGCTCTCTGGCACTGTGGCCAAGCCGGTCACGGCTCGTAGCGGAAGACCCGGAGCCCGTCGGTCGGGTCGGTGTATACCAGCTTGGCTTGCGAGAAGCCCGCCTGCCTGCCGACGTCGAGCCAGCCGTCGACCGTCTCGGGAAGGTCATACGTGCTGATGTGAGTCTCGATGTCGTTCCATTCCTCGTTGGTCAGCGCCGCCCAGCGTGCTTTCGCGGTGGCGAGAAAGCGCGTGAGGAATGCCGCGCGATCCTCGCCGTTGCGCCGCGACGGCTCGTAAATCATCAGCATCCGCTTGGTCGCCCGGCGGATCGCGTCCATGAGCCGGATTTTCTCGGGTGTCTCGAGGTGGTGCAGCGACAGCCCGATCCAGGCCATGTCGGCGGGCTCCGGCCGGTCGTTCAGCGCCTCGACGAAGTCGCGATGATCGAGATCGACCGCATAGGGTACGTTCACGAGGTTGGCAGCGGCAAGGTCGATGGCCGGCTGCGCCAGATCGATGCCGTGGTATTGGCGGATCGGGGTGCCGGTGCACGCCGCCTTGGGCAGGCTGGCGTCGCCGCAAGCGATGTCGAGGAAGGCGAAGGGCGCGTCGAAAGTTTCCGTCAGCGTATCGTGGAGCAGCCGGCCGACCTCACGGTGGGCGAGGTAATTGTTGTCGACGAGCTTCTGATATCCCGCCCAGTGCTTGCGGAACTGCGTCAGCGCGGCGTCGTCGAGCGGCGCGCCCGCCGACCGGAACTCGTGGATATGGACGTTGACCATGCTGCCCTCCCTGCTGGCCCAGACAGTCGGCCGATACCTCTTTAGATTTGGTTTGCGCTACGAACATGGCATGGAACGCGCTAGATAGCCGTCGGATGAACCAGAGAGCAGGAATGGCGGGGTGATGGCGTCGCTGTTTGAGGCAGCAGGGCTCGACAAGGCGGCGCCGCGACCTCTGGCCGATCGGCTCCGTCCGGAGAAGCTGGCGGACGTCGTCGGTCAGGACCATCTGCTCGGTCCGGACGGTGTGGTGACCCGCATGATCCGGTCCGGGTCGCTCGGCTCGCTGATCTTCTGGGGGCCGCCGGGCACCGGCAAGACGACCGTCGCCCGGTTGCTCGCCCGCGAGACCGACCTCCAGTTCGAGCAGATCTCGGCGGTCTTCTCGGGCGTCGCCGATCTCAAGAAGGTATTTGAGGCGGCGCGCGGCCGTCGCCAGACGGGCAGGGGGACGCTGCTTTTCGTCGACGAGATCCATCGCTTCAACCGCGCCCAGCAGGATTCCTTTTTGCCGGTGATGGAAGACGGCACGGTGACGCTGGTCGGCGCAACCACTGAGAACCCGTCGTTCGAATTGAATGCCGCTCTGCTGTCGCGCGCCCGCGTACTGGTCTTCCGGCCGCTCGATGGCGAAGCGCTGTTGCATCTGCTCGACCGGGCCGAGGCGATCGAGGGGCGCAAGCTGCCCCTCGATGCGGAAGCCCGCGACATGCTGGTCGCCATGGCCGACGCCGATGGCCGGGCGCTGCTGACGCTTGCCGAGGAGGTGTGGCGGGCGGCAGGCGAGGGCGAGGTCTTCGGCCCGGCCCAATTGCAGGAGATCGTCCAGCGCCGTGCGCCGCTCTACGACAAGAGCCAGGACGGCCACTACAACCTCATCTCGGCGCTTCACAAATCGGTGCGCGGCTCCGATCCCGATGCGGCGCTCTACTACCTGGCTCGTATGCTCGACGCTGGCGAACTGCCCCTGTACATCGGCCGCCGGCTGGTGCGCATGGCGATGGAGGATATCGGCCTGGCCGATCCGCAGGCGCTGGTCGTCGCGCTCGCCGCCAAGGACGCCTTCGACTATCTCGGGTCGCCGGAAGGTGAACTGGCGCTCGCCGAGGCTGCCGTTTATCTGGCGACGGCGCCGAAGTCGGTTGCGGTCTATCGGGCCTTCTCGGCGGCAACGGCGGCCGCCAAGCAGGGCGGTTCCCTTTCGCCGCCGAAGACCATCCTCAATGCGCCCACCCGCCTGATGAAGACCGAGGGCTACGGCGAGGGCTACCGCTACGATCCGGACGAGCCCGACTCTTTCTCCGGCCAGGATTATTTTCCCGAGGCGCTCGGCCGCCAGAGTTTCTACGATCCGCCCGATCGCGGCTTCGAGCGCGAGATCCGCAAGCGGCTCGACTACTGGGCAAAGCTCCGGCGCGAGCGGGGCGAAAAATAGGCCGTTCGCTTGATCCCGATCATTTCGTTTGGGGCGGCCAATCCCCACATATGGAACGTCCAATGGAATTCGGTCGTTGGAGGTTCCGATGAAGGTTTTGATCGTCTATGGGACGGGGCACGGCCAGACGCGGAAAATCGCGGAGTTCCTTGCTGAGCGTTTCCGTGAGCGGTCGCGGCACGTTGAATTGTATGATGCTTCCGGAAAGGGGCGCGATCCCGAGCCCGCCGATTTCGATGCAACGATCGTTGCCTCGTCGGTGCGGATGGGCGCTTACCAGCCCCCAGTCGTGAAGTTTGTCCAACGCCATCTCGATGCGTTGAAGGCGGGCCGCTCCGCCTTTCTGTCTGTCTCGATGGCTGCTGTGAACAAGGGCGCCAGCGATGCGGCCGATGCGGAGTTGCAGAAGTGCGTCGAGCGGTTCAGCCAGAAGAGCGGTTGGACGCCGGCCACGGTCGTTCACGTCGCCGGGGCGCTGCCTTACACGCAGTACGACTTCGTCACCCGTTGGATCATGCGGCGGATCGCCCGGAGCCAGGGCAACGCCACCGACACAACCCGCGACCACGAATACACGGATTGGGCGGCGCTTGAGCGCTTCGCTGACGCCTTCGCGGCGGGCGGGCCTCGGTTGGTGAAGGCGGCCTGAAGGCGATGCCAGGACCCCGAATCCGGGTATTCTGGACGCCGCGCGCATGCACCGATGGAACTGGTGATTGATCTACTTCGCCTACGGCTCCAACCTTAACCCCGGCCAGATGGCCGAACGCTGTCCTGGCCATCGCAGCCTGGGCGTCGCCAGGCTGCCCGACCACCGGCTCTGCTTCCCGCGCTATTCGCGATCGCGCCGCTGTGCGTCGGCTGGTTTTGTGGCAAGCCCGGGGGATGTCCTGTGGGGCGCGCTCTATGAGATTCCCGCCGACGATCTGCCGATCCTGCACTACCACGAGGGCTACGACCCGGACGGTCCGGCCGAACTCAACCGTCATGATTTTCGCGAGGTGACGGTGCTGCGCATGGGCGGCTCTGAGCCCGTGCCGGCGATGACCTATGCGGCGATCCCCGACGGCACCGCCGAACTGCCGTCGCGGGCCTATGTCGACACGATCATCGATGGCGCCGTCTATCACGGGCTGCCGCGGACCTGGCTGGTCGTCCTGGAGGCGATCAAGACCGCCTGAGCAAACAATGGGCTCGTCCGGCGAGTCGACTCAGCGTATTCAGTCGCCATGTTCTATTTTGCACACGGTTCGAATACCGACCGCCCGCAGATGCAGGTCCGCTGCCCGCAAGCGCGGTTCGTCTCCGTTGCGCGGCTTCACGACTACCGGATTTGCTTCCCGCGCTGGTCGGCGGTCCGCGACAGCGCGGTCGCCGGCATCGAGCCGGCCAGAGGCGAGGTCGTCTGGGGCACGCTCTATGAGATCAACGAGGCGGATCTCGCCCGGCTCGACAGTGTCGAGGGGTACGTCAAAGGACGCGACGCGGCGCTGAACATGTCGAAGCGAATGACCGTGCGCGTGCAACGGCCAGACGGGATCAGCGCCGACGCCGAGACGCACGCGCCGGTGCGCACGGCCGATCCCGGCCGGCCCTCGGCAGGCTATCTCCTCGTCCTGCTTCGCGCCGCAAAAGCCCTCGATTTTCCCGACGAATTCATCGCCAGGATCAAGGCGGCGGAATCCGGGTCGCTGGCCGCGTAACAGCCGCGGTCAGCCGGTTTCGTTGGTCTTTCGGCCGTACTGCAGAACCTGCACCTTCTCGAGCGTCACCAGCGCGCTGCCCATCATGCCGTCGAGCGTCGGCAGAAACGCGTCGACCTTTTCGCGTGAGTCGACGATCTCGATGACGATGGGCAGGTCCTGCGACAGCCGCAGGATTTTGGTGGTGTGCAGGTGGCTCGAATGGCCGAACCCCATCGCTCCGCGCGTCATGGTGGCTCCCGCCAGCCCCATTTCGCGAGCTTTGAGGATGATCGCCTCATAGAGCGGCGTCCGGTCATGCCGATCGTCTTCACCGCAGAAGATGCGAAGTAGCACTGCGTCGCTGAGTGTTGTCATCGTCAGGTCCACCGCAAGGCGTTGATGCTCGCCGCAGCCGCGCTGCCGGCCCAGACCGCGGCGAGGCACAGGACGACCGAGAAGCCGATATTGGCGCCGGCCTGGAGAAATTCTCCGTCGTTGATCAGGTTCAGGGTCTGGATGCTGAACGATGAGAACGTGGTGAAGCCGCCGCAGAAACCCGCCATGATCGCCAGCCGGGTCGTCGAGCCCAAAAACAGGCGGCCGTCGGGGGCCGTGAGGGTCGCAACAAAGCCGATGATGAACGAGCCGAGAACGTTGACCAACAGCGTGCCCCACGGGAATGTCTCGCCGACCAGTCGCGCAACGACGCCCGACGCCCAGAAGCGGGCCATGCCGCCTGCGGCGCTGCCCGCCGCGATCCACAAATAGACTGCCACTGTCTTCCTGCTCCCGTTGCCTTTTGCCACAGCGGCTCGAATCGGCTTGCAGAGTGCGCCGATCCTACCAACCGCAAGCGCCTTGCGGCGCAAACTCGCGGGCGCCGTATCTGCCCGCCGGACAATAAAAAACCCACCTCGCGGTGGGTTCGATACGGCCTCCCACCGCGATTTCTCGCGCGGCAGGAGTCATCAGCCGACGGGCGGCGGTTACGGGGGACTCCATCCCGGAATGTCCCCGAGCGATAGACGTTCCGGACGGATGGGTCAAGTGCTTGGGGAACCGAAGACTTTTGCTGTGATGGATCGGAAATTGGCCGGGTCGTCAGGGGCCTCGCGTGATGCTATAATGGGTGTCCCTCACGATCCCAATCAGATCATGGCATCCGTCGAAACCCGAACCGTCGCACCGGACGAGTCTGGCATGCGCCTCGACCGCTGGTTCAAGGCGCATTTTCCCGACCTCGCATTCGGCCACCTGCAGAAGCTGCTCCGCTCCGGTCAGGTGCGGGTCGATGGCGGCCGGGTAAAGACCAGCACCCGGCTGGCGCCGGGGCAGGCGGTGCGCGTGCCGCCGATAGGCGGTGGTTCCGCCGACCGCGCACCGTCCCCGTCCGGCGCCGCGAAAGCGGGCCCTGAAGGCCGTTCCGAACCGGATGGCGGACGGAGTTCCGAGCCCGAGGAGTCCGCGGCCCCGCGCCTGCACGGCAAGACGAAATCCGACGCCGATCAATTGCGCGCCATGCTGCTGCACGAGGACGATCAGGTGTTCGTCTTCAACAAGCCTGCCGGCCTGGCGGTGCAGGGCGGATCGGGCCTGACGCGCCACGTCGACGCCATGCTGGAGGCGCTCACCGACCGCAAGGGCCAGAAGCCGCGCCTCGTCCATCGTCTCGACCGCGATACCTCGGGCGTGCTTGTGGTGGCGCGCACACGGCTTGCCGCGCAGAAGCTGGCCGAGTCGTTTCGGCACCGTTCGACCCGCAAGGTCTACTGGGCCCTGGTCAAGGGCGTGCCCAAGCCGAAGCAGGGGCGTATCTCGACCTGGCTCGCCAAAGAGGGCACGCCGGACGGCGACCGGATGCGCGTTGCCCGCCACGGCACCGACGACGCCAGCCACGCCGTCACGCACTATTCGGTCGTCGAGACTGCCGGCCAGCAGCTCGCCTGGTTGTCCATGCGCCCGGTGACCGGGCGCACGCACCAACTTCGCGCCCACGCCGCCCACATTGGCCATCCGATCGTCGGCGATCCGAAATACTTCAACATCGAGAACTGGGAGCTTCCCGGTGGCATGCAGAACAAGCTGCATCTTCATGCCCGCCGCATCGTCATGCCCCACCCGGCCGGGGGAACGCTCGACGTCACGGCGCCGTTGCCGCAACACATGCAGCAAAGTTGGAACCTGCTCGGTTTCGACATGGAAGCGGGCGCAAGACAATCAGAAGAAGAGGATGAGTAGAATGGCAAGCAATCCCGGTCCCGTCGCCCGCGTGAAGATCCACAAGCAAGGCCCCGAATTTTCGCAAGTCATTTGGGGCTCGATGCGCTCGCTGCAGCAATTTTCCTCGGCCAAGGAGTTTGCCGGGTTCCTCGATTTCCTGCTTGAGCGCGGCGTCACCACCATCGACACCGCCAGCGTCTACGGCGCGCCCTACACCGTGGAGAAGTTTCTCGGTCAGGCGCTCAAGGAGCATGGCGGGCGCGACAAGTTCGAGATCGTCACAAAATGCGGTATCTGCCGGCCGGGTCCGGTGTTCCCCGAATATCGTCTGCGGTATTTCGACCTGAGCCCTGAGCACATCCGCTGGTCGGTTGACCGGTCGTTGAGCGAGCTCGATGTCGATGTCATCGACGTGCTCATCCTGCATCGCGCCGATCATCTGATGCAGCCGGACGAGACCGCCGCGGCGCTCGACGACGTCGTCGCCCAGGGCAAGGTCCGCTATATCGCGGTCTCGAACTTCCTGCCGTCGCGGTTCGAATTGCTGCAATCGCGGCTGAAGGCGCCGATCGTCACCAATCAGGTGCAGTTCTCGCCGATCTATCTGCGCCCGGCGGGCGACGGCACGTTCGATCTCGCTCTCAAGCTCGGCCATGCGCCGATGATCTGGTCGCCGGTTGGCGGCGGCCGCCTGCTGACCTCCAACGACGAGGAGATCGTCGCGGTCCGCAACCTGTTGACCGAGATCGCCGGCCGCATGGGTCTGCCCGGGCCGGCCGAGGCGGCGATGGCGTTCGTCGCTCGCCATCCGGTGCGGGGCATGCCGATCGTCGGATCGGGCAAGCGCGAGCGCGTCGATGGCGCCATTCAGGCGGTCAATACGCCGTTTGCCCGCGACGACTGGTACGAGGTTCTCGCCAAAATGAGCCCGCAGCTTGAAATCCGGGAGTGGATCGCCGCGTGAGCGAAAAGGCGTCCGATCCGATTGCGACATCGCAGCGGCTGGCGCGGCAGGAGCTGCCGCGCCGCTTCTACAAGACGGCCGCCGCCGAACAGCGTGAGGGCGGGTTCGCGCTCACGCTCGACGGCAAGCAGGCCCGCACGCCGACCCGCAATCCGCTGGTGGTCGCCAATCGCGCTGTCGCCGAGGCGATGGCGGCCGAATGGGCGAGCCAGGGCGAGCACATCGATCCGTCCACGATGCCGCTGACCCGGATCGCCAATGCCGCCATCGACCGGGTCGCCGGGGAGATGGAGGCGGTTGCCGGCGAGATCGTCAAATATGCCGGCACCGATCTGGTCTGCTACCGCGCGGACGGGCCGCCGTCGCTCGTGGCGGTGCAGGAAGCGGCATGGGCCCCCGTGCTTGCCTGGGCGCGCGAGGCCTTGGGTGCGCGCTTCGTGCTGGTCGAGGGCATCATCGCCGCCGAGCAGCCGGAGGCGAGCCTTGCCGCCATCGCCGGCGCACTCGCCGATCTCGATCCGCTGCGTCTTGCCGCTGTCAACGTCGTCACCACGCTCACCGGTTCGGCTCTGATCGCGGTCGCGCTCTTGCGAGGGCACCTGACGGCCGAAGCAGCGTGGGCGGCCGCCCACGTCGATGAGGACTGGCAGATGGGCCAATGGGGCAGGGACGAGATCGCCCTCCAGCGCCGGGCGGCGCGGTGGCGCGAAATGCAGGCGGCGGCGTTGATCTTGGGGCGGGGCTAGGATGGTTCGAGCCTCCGGTTCGAACGTTTAAATCACGTCGAAATTGACTGAAAGCGATCGTCGAGCCGCCGCCACTGTTCAGACCGCTCGAACTTCCGCGAGGCGCTTCATTGAGTACGCGTCGTCCCAGCAGACGGCGGCCTCCCATGCGGCCGAGGCTTGGGAGGCGATGTCATATGCACCCTCATCGAGATCGGCAGCGTTATGGGGTAGCGCGAGATCGAGGTCGGGCACATCGACGTGCAACTCGTCCCAATCGATCATCGCGACCCGATCTGCCGTCATGCGGACGTTGCGCGGGTTGGGGTCGCCATGGACGACGCAGGTCTGACGTCCGGCGAGCCGCGCCCACGCGGCTCGGCATCGAGCAACTCCCTCTGGCGGCATCGCACTGAGATTGATCCTTGTCCCGGTCTCGGCGCGCAGGAGATCGGTCGACGATCGCCAGCCTGGGCGTTGCGGCCAGCCCTCAGTCAACCGATGCAGGCGGCGGAGTGTCTCGGCCACGCGACGCCAGTCGGCCTCCGTCTCGGGCGGCCCGCCTTCTACGTAAGTCATCACCACGAGACCGTCCGCATACAGCCGTCCGTCCGTTGTCGGGATCGGTACCGGCACGGTCAGACCCTCGCGGTCGAGGTGCTGCAAGAGTCCAGTTTCCCACGCGAGATCAGCGTCGCTCCTGGCCCCAAGACGAGCCACCGCGAGGTGCCCTCGGACACGCACGCTCCATACGTTGTTGGCCACACCGCCAGCGAGTGGTTCGATGCGACCGACATCTTCACCCCACAGACCGAGTGTCTCCCATCCCACTGATATCTCTCCGCACAATCCGAGCTTCGCTCGTGCAAATCGCGCGCAATTTGGAGCGATCAGGCCGAGGGATACACGTCAACACGTTGGCCGCAAACTGTGACGAACGGCAAGACCATCGGGTGGTCGGCAAAACGGGAGAATTGCTGCGTCGCCGTCACGACGGTTCTGACCCATCGCGACCTATTGCGTGGCCGCATAGACGTGGCCGCTGTCAGAGCAAAACGGACGGGGCCTCGTTGCGTCACGCCAACAGTTTTATGGGGACATGGCCTAGTCTCCCGGCCCTCGGCCTGTGCTATTGCTGCGCTCGCGGAGGGCCGGAAGCCATGAAACACATTCTCGAAGAGCTGGAGAAGCGCCGGGAGCGGGCGCGCGCCGGGGGCGGCGAGCGACGCATCGAGGCGCAGCACAAGCTCGGCAAGCTGACGGCCCGCGAGCGCATCGAAGTGCTGCTCGACGAGGGCTCGTTCGAGGAATTCGGCATGTTCGTCGAGCACCGCTCGGCGGATTTCGGCATGGCCGCGCAGAAGATCGCGGGCGACGGCGTCGTCACCGGCTGGGGCACCGTCAATGGCCGCCCGGTCTTCGTCTTCGCCAAGGACTTCACTGTCTTCGGTGGATCGCTGTCGGAGGCCCACGCCGAGAAGATCCAGAAGCTTCAGGACATGGCGCTGAAGAACGGCGCGCCGATCGTCGGGCTATACGATGCCGGCGGCGCCCGCATTCAGGAGGGCGTGGCGGCGCTCGGCGGCTATGCCGAGGTCTTCCAGCGCAACGTGCTGGCGTCGGGCGTCATCCCGCAAATCTCCGTCATCATGGGGCCGTGTGCTGGCGGCGACGTTTACTCGCCGGCGATGACCGACTTCATCTTCATGGTGCGCGATACTTCCTACATGTTCGTCACCGGCCCGGACGTGGTGAAGACGGTGACCAATGAGACGGTGACCGCGGAGGAACTCGGCGGCGCTTCCGTCCATACAACGCGCTCGTCGATCGCCGACGGCGCCTATGACAACGACATCGCGGCGCTCGAGCAGATGCGTCGGCTGATCGACTTCCTGCCGCTTTCCAATCGCGGTCCGGTTCCGGCCGTCGCCACCGACGACCCGGCGTCGCGCGAGGAGTCGTCGCTCGACCGGCTGGTGCCGGAAAGCGCCAACAAGCCCTACGACATCAAGGAACTGATCCTGAAGGTCGTGGACGAGGGCGAGTTCTTCGAAATCCAGGAGGCCTTCGCGAAGAACATCGTCACCGGCTTCGGCCGCATCGAGGGCGCCACGGTCGGCTTTATTGCCAACCAGCCGATGGTCCTTGCTGGTGTGCTCGATGCCGATGCCAGCCGTAAGGCGGCGCGGTTCGTGCGCTTCTGCGACTGCTTCAACATTCCGCTGGTCACCTTCGTCGACGTGCCGGGCTTCCTGCCGGGCACGAGCCAGGAATACGGCGGCCTCATCAAGCATGGCGCCAAGCTGCTCTTCGCCTATGCCGAGGCGACGGTGCCCAAAGTGACCGTGATCACACGCAAGGCGTTCGGCGGAGCCTATGATGTCATGGCGTCGAAGCATCTGCGCGGTGACGTCAACTACGCTTGGCCGACGGCGCAGATCGCTGTGATGGGCGCCAAGGGAGCGGTCGAGATCATCTATCGGAAGGAAGCCGACGATCCGGAGAAGATCGCCGCGCGCACGAAGGAGTACGAGGACCGGTTCATGTCGCCCTTCGTCGCCGCGGAGCGCGGTTACATCGATGATGTGATCATGCCGCACGCAACACGGCCGCGGGTGGCGCGGGCGCTCCGTCTTCTGCGCGGCAAGCAGTTGGGCAATCCCTGGAAGAAGCACGACAACATTCCGCTGTGAGGTAGGCCAACGGCCAATTCATGATCGTCATTCTGTTTGTGTTCCTGGCGTTTCTGGGATTGTTGGCGGCAGTGCCTTTCTGGCTGGAAGCAAATCGAAAAAGAGCATTGGTGCGGGCCGACGGGTATCACGAGACCTCGCGTGCAATCGTCGATCGTCGGCTTTTCGCCGGGATGAAGGAGGCCGAGCTTCGGCAAGCATGGGGACCGCCCGAGGAGATTGAGACACGCACCGTCCGCGGCGGTCGCAAGGAGACGTGGCTCTACGGCGGTATGGGCGGCGGGCGCTTTCGCAATCGCGTCTATCTCGAGAACGGCGTCCTGGTGGCGTGGAAACAGCGACGCGGCGGCCGGGACTCGCACTGACGTTCGCGAACTGTCCCTGGACGGGGGTTGTCGTCCACAGGCTCGGAAGGCAAAATTGTCGATGATGGTTGGGCGGCGAGGGAGTCGCTCCCGGCTCGCGGCGGGTCAGAAGCGGCGGAAGCCCCATGATCGACATTGTCATCGTCGCGATCTATCTCGCTGGGATCTTCGCCGTCGGAATCCTCGCCGGTCGCGGCCTCAACTCACTCGATGAATACGCGGTGGTTGGCCGGTCCTATGGGCCGTGGATCATCTTCGCAACGCTGTCGGCGTCGTTCATCGGCGGCGGCTTCTCCACCGGCAATGCGCAGAAGGTCTTTCTGTTTGGCGTCGCCAATATCGTTGCGCTGTGGGGCTTCAGCTTGAAGGAAATTCTGGTGGCGCGCTTCATCGCGCCGCGGATCGACCGGTTCCCGACCGCCATATCGGTCGGCGACATCATGGCGACCACCTACGGCAAGGTCGGGCACGTCATCACCGGCGTGTGCGCGCTGATGCTGTGCACGGGCATCGTCGGCGCGCAGGTCGCCGCCATGGGCGTCGTCTTCCAGGTCTTCTACGGGCTCGACAAGCTGTGGGGCATCGGCATCGGCTGCGGCATCGTCATCCTCTACACCACCTTCGGCGGCATGCGGGCGGTGGTCCTCACCGATCTGATCCAGTTCACCGTGCTCGCCGTCGGCATGCCGCTCGTTCTGATCTTCGGCATTTCCTATGTCGGCGGCATTGGCGCGCTGATCAGCGCCATCCCGGCCGACCGTATCGAGATCCCCGGCGGCCACTACCAATGGCTCGGCCTGGCCGCCTTGTTTCTGGTGTTCATGTTCGGCGAGACGCTGGTGCCGCCCTACGTGCAGCGGCTGTGCATCGGCAAGTCGGCGAAAGACGCGGCGCGCGGGACGCTCTACTCAGGGCTTTTCTCGATCCCGTTCTTCGCGGTCACCGGCCTCATCGGGCTGGTGGCGCTGGCGATGGACCCCACGATCGATTCCGGTCTGGCGCTGCCTCACGTCGTCGTAACGGTGATGCCGCCGGTGCTGAAAGGGCTGGTCATCGCGGCGGTCATCTCGATCGTCATGTCGTCGGCCGATTCCTATCTGAACTCGGCATCGATCGCGTTCATCAACGACATCGTCCAGCCGCTGCGGTCGCGGCCGCTGCCGAGCAATGTGTCGCTGAACCTCGCGAAGCTCGTGACGTTCACCGTTGGCGTACTGTCGGTGATCTTTGCCCTCACGATCGCGAGCATCCTCGATATCCTGATCTTCGCCTACACCTATTGGGCGCCCGTGGTGCTGGTGCCGCTGGTTGCCACCATCTACGGATATCGCAAGGGCCTGCCGAGTTTCGTCGCAGGCGCCGCTGCCGGACTGGCGATGGCTCTCGTGTGGAACCATTTGCTTGGCAAGCCCTGGCAGATTGACGGGCTGGTCGTTGGTGTCTTCGTCAATCTCGTGGTCTTCTCGTTGATGCCGACTGTTCCCGCCGCCGATGAAGCCATCGCGGCCGAGTAGCACGACAGGACGTGTCATGCGGGTCTTGCCGTTGGTTGGGTTGCTTGCTCTTTTCTCCTCGGCTGCTTTCGCCGAGGACGTGCGCGTCGATCGCATCGAAGTCGTCGGCAAGGGTATCTACGAGGTCCAGACCGGCGCGGTCACAAAGGATCCCAACGCGCCGACCGGAGAGGTCAAGGCGCCGGACACATTCAAGAACATTGACGCAACCAGCACGATCCCGGCGCGGGTCGGTGTCGAATTCGGCCTGGAATATCGCGTCGTCGGCGCGCCGGATGGCGCGGAGGTCTCGCTGCAATTCGTGAACACCTACCCGGCGCCCGGTCTTGCCGATCCGGCGAGCGCCAAGCCGATCCTCTCGGACAAGTTCGAGCGGACGAAGAAGATCGGCGAGGTCAACTATCTCGGCTACGGCTTCGAGAACGACTGGGAACTCGTACCCGGCACCTGGACGATGGAAATCTGGTCCGGGGACAAGAAGCTGGCCGGCGAAAGCTTCACCGTCGCCAAATAGGAGATGCGGCCTAGCCGCCGGCGAACAGCCGCGCCAGCAGCGGCACGAGCAGGGCGGTGAGGATGCCGTTCAGCCCCATGGCGAGGCCGGCGAAGGTGCCGGCCAGTTCGTTGACCTGAAAGGCGCGGGCGGTGCCGATGCCGTGGGCTCCGACGCCGGCCGCGAAGCCTCGCGCAGCGTAATCCTTGATGCCGAGCGCGTTCATCAGCGGTGTCACGAGGATCGCGCCGAGTACGCCCGTGCAGATTACCAGGACCGCGGTCAACGACGGAATGCCGCCAAGCTGCTCGGCGATGCCCATGGCGATCGGCGTGGTCACAGACTTGCCGGCGATCGAGGCGAGGATGCGCGGCGGCGCGCCGAGGAGGGCGGCGGTACCGACTGCGGTCGTCACGGCAGTCAGCGACCCGGCGACGAGGGCGAGGGCGATCGGCACCGCCGAACGCTTCACTCGCTCCCAGTTTTCGACGAGCGGGATGGCGAGCGCTACTGTCGCCGGCCCGAGCAGGAAATGCACGAACTGCGCGCCCTCGAAGTAGGTCTCGAACGGTGTCGCCGACACCTGAAGCGAGGCGATCACCAGTGCGATGGCGATGACCACCGGGTTGGCGAGCGGATGCCGCTGGAAAGCCTGTGAAACCCGGTCGGCGATGACATAGGCGGCGAGCGTCACCGTCAGCCACAAGAGCGGACTAGTGGAGAGGTAGACCCAGAGTTCGGTCGCCGCGTTCATGCCGCGTCCCCGGCGTCGTCGGTCCCGCCAAAGCGTCGATGCGCCCAGCGGAAGACCAGCGCCGTGACGGCCAGTGTCGCCACCGTCGAGACGATCAGCCCCAGCGACAGCGCGAGCCAGTTGCCAGTGAGCACGTCAGCCTGCCGGATGACGCCGACCCCGGCCGGCACGAACAGGAGCGACAGGTTGCGCAGCAGGCCGAGCGATGTCTCGCGCAATGTCGGCGGAATGCCGCGCCACGCCAGGATCGCGGCCAGAAGCATGAGGCCGATCACAGGCCCCGGCACCGGCAGGCCGGCGGCCCGCGCGATCACCTCGCCGACGAGCTGGGCAAGCAGCAGGAAGGTCAGTGCCTCGATCACGATGCCGCCTTCGCGCGCCGCGCCAGCCGGTCCAGTTCGCCAAGGAAGCGCGAACGGTCGGCTTTGGTGAAGCCGGCATTGTAGCCTTTGATCTCGCCGGTTTCGCGGAGGTGCTGCTTGAGGTCGCGCATGGCCACGGCCATGCCGATGGAATCGGCGGTGAACGGCCTGCCATCAGGCGCCAGCACAATCGCCGCTTTCTCGATCGCGCGGGCGGCAAGCCCGATGTCGGCCGTCACGACGATGTCGCCGGCCACGGCGTTTTCCACGATCCAGTCGTCGGCGGCGTCTGGATCCTTGGGCACCACGACATGGCGGACCATCGGGTCGCGCGACGGACGCAGGCCGCCGTTCGAAACGATGACGGTCGGCATGGCGTGGCGGGCGGCGACGCGCAGCGCTTCGTCCTTCACGGGACAGGCGTCGCCATCGACGAACAGGCGAGGGCCGGTTGCGGGTGCGTCGTTCATGGCGCCGAGCATAGCCGGGCCGCGGCCACTCGTGTGATCCCGGTCACGGGCACGCGGACGGTGAGGTGGTATGATGCGCCAGCCTTCAAGGGAGGTTCTCTCATGTCACACGCACTCCGCCTGCCGGCCTTTCCGGCCGCTTCCGCCTGCCTCGCGCTCATGCTTGCCTCCGGGCCTGCGACTGCCTCGTGCTTCGAGTCCGGCGTTGGCTGCACCGACACCGACGTGGCGCCGTATTCGGCGTTGCGCCAGTTGTCCTGCAACTCGCTGTGGACCGTGCGTAACTCGATCTACAACGACAACGGCTATTGCTTCAAAACCGCCAGAGCGAAGGCGGTCTTCGACAATTCGGATTGCCAATACACGAACGCCTCGCTTCTGCCGCTGAACTCGGTCGAGCAGATCAACATCGGACGCGTCGTCAAGGTCGAGAAGGAAAAGCACTGCTGACGCCGCGCCGGTCTCAGTCGGCCGGCGGCAGGTGAAGCTGGACGGTTTCGGGGTCGCCGGCGACTTTCGGAAAACGGCGCAGCACCTCCGGGTCGTGGCCGGGGATGATGTGGTCGGGACCGTCAGCCAATTCTTCGCAGAGCACCCAGCCCTCGGTCATCCTGGCGAGATCGTTGACGATCACGAACGGGCTGCGGCGGCGGATGTTGTACCAGAAGTGGGTGGCGTCGCTGGCCAGCACGATCCAGCCGCGCGCCGTCGGCACGCGCATGATCTGCAAGCCTCCGGTATGGCCGCCGACCAGATGCAGCGTGATCCCCGGTGCGATCTCGGCGGTCCCGCGGTGGAATTTGACGCGCTCGGCGAAGACGTGGCGCACGGCGGTGGTTACCTGCTCGATGTCGAAGGTCCGCCGTAGCGGTTCGTGGCACATGCAGCGACCGGTGCAAAAGGCCATCTCGTCGTCCTGAAGATGGAAGCGCGCCTGGGGGAACTCGGCCCAGTGGCCGGCATGGTCCCAGTGCATGTGGCTGAGCACCACGTCCTTCACCTCGGCGGCGTCGATATCGATCTTCTTCAGCGCGTCGATCGGCGAGCGCATCAGTTTGCGGTTGCGCCGGGCACCGCTGGCGGGATCGAAGCCGGTGTCGAGGACGATCGTGCGACCGCCACCGCGCACCGCCCAGACGTAGAAATCGAGTGGCATCGGCGCCGCGTGATCGTCGGGCCAGATCAGGACGTCACCCTGTGTGCGGTCATCCATGCGGGCGTAGCGCAGGGCGAAGACTTCATATTCGGGCGTCGGCATGGTTCCTCCCGGCGGCGCTTGGTCTGACTCGGCGGGCCGAAGCTACAGGCAGGCTGCCCGGCTGCAAACACACCGGCCGGCCCCCCTTTGCCCCCAGGCACACGCGTCACCGTAGCGGCCCCATTTTTCCAGCGGCATGGGTTAGGATCGCCGTATGGAGATGAGCGAGCAGGAGACCCTCACGCGGCTTGGCATGGCGCTGGCCATCGGCCTGCTGATCGGTGTCGAACGTGGCTGGCGCGAGCGATCGCAGGCGGAAGGCGAGCGCACGGCAGGCCTGCGGACCTTCGCCCTGATCGGACTGTCCGGCGGCGTCTGGGGCGTGCTCTCGAAAATCCTCGGTCCGGTGCCGATGACGGCGGCGTTCCTGGCGCTGGCCGCCGGCATCACGCTGTTCAAGTGGCGCGAGGCGGAGCGCGAGGGCGATTTCGGCGCGACGACCCTGGTCGCGGTCCTGCTGACCTTCGCCCTCGGCACTTATGCCGTGCTCGGCGACATGACCATCGCCGGAGCCGCCGCCGTGGTGATGGCGGCGCTGCTTGCGGCGAAGCGCTGGCTGCATCAATGGATCGAGACGCTGACCTGGGAGGAGCTGCGCGCGACACTGACGCTCCTCGTCATGAGCTTCGTGGCGCTTCCCGTCCTGCCCGATCGCGGCTTCGGGCCGTACGACGCCGTCAACCCGCACACGCTGTGGCTGATGACCATTGCCATCGCCGGCGTGTCCTTCATCGGCTATGTCGCGGTGAAAACCATCGGCGCCAAATACGGCACGCTGGTTGCCGGCGTCGCCGGCGGCCTGGTCTCATCGACGGCGGCGACCATCGACTTCGCCCGCAAGGCCAAAGCCGACCCGGAAAGAACCCGCATCGAGCTTGCCGGCGCGCTCGCCGCCTCGTCGATCATGTTCCTGCGCATCCTCGTCATTGTCGCCTTGTTCGGCCCGGCGCATCTTGTCCTGCTCTCGGCCCCGCTGATCGCGGCCGCTCTTGTGCTCCTCGCCGCGGCGCTCTTCTTCGGCGCGGGCTGGAAGCCGGCGGAGGATAGCCACGCAAACCAAACCTTCAGCAACCCGTTCGAGTTGCTCTCGGTGTTTCGCTTCGCAGCCCTGCTGGCGGTCATTCTGGTCGCGTCGAAATGGCTGGTGGCGCTGTTTGGAGGGGGCGCCGCCGTCGGGGTAGCGGCCATCGCCGGCCTTGCCGACGTCGACGCCATCACCCTGTCCGTCACCCAGGTTCAGGGCGCATCGATTACCGGGCTGGAAGCAGCCATTGCCATCTTCGTTGCGGCCGTCGCCAATTCCGTCACCAAGACCGGCATCGCCTTCTATGCCGGCACCGCCGCATTCGGGCTGCGCTACGGCGCGATCACCCTGGCCGCGGTGGCGGCCGCCGCCGCCATCCTGTTCGGCCAGACCTGGCTGGTCGGCTGACCGGCATTGCTCGCCCCGCCACCGCGGCCTACAAAGCAGGCAAGAGGCCCGGGAGGCGTTGCAAAGGCCCGTGTTCAGCAAGATTCTCATCGCCAACCGCGGCGAAATCGCCTGCCGTATCATCCGCACCGCGAAGCGCATGGGGATAGCCACGGTCGCCGTCTATTGCGAGGCTGATCGCGACGCGCTCCATGTCGAGATGGCCGACGAGGCGGTCAATATCGGGCCGCCGCCGGCGTCATCCTCCTATCTGGTGATCGACAAGATCGTCGAAGCTGCGCGTCAGACCGGCGCCGACGCCGTCCATCCGGGCTACGGCTTCCTGTCGGAGCGCGCCGCCTTCGCCGAAGCGCTGGCTGCCGCCGGCATAGCCTTCATCGGCCCCAACGTGGCTGCCATCGCGGCGATGGGCGACAAGATCGAGTCCAAGAAACTCGCCGCTGCGGCAGGCGTATCGACGGTGCCTGGCCATCTCGGCGTCATCGGCAGCGACGCCGAGGCGATCGCCGTGGTGAAGGACATCGGCCTGCCGGTCATGATCAAGGCATCGGCCGGCGGTGGCGGCAAAGGCATGCGCATCGCATGGAGCGAAGACGAGGTCGCGGAGGGCGTGCGCGCGGCCCGTTCGGAGGCCCGCTCGTCCTTCGGCGACGACCGGGTTTTCATCGAGCGCTACATCGTGAACCCGCGCCATATCGAGATCCAGGTGCTCGGCGATCGCCATGGCAACGTCGTCCATCTCGGCGAGCGCGAATGCTCCATCCAGCGGCGCAATCAGAAGATCATCGAGGAAGCCCCGTCGCCCGCGGTCGATCCGGCACTGCGCGCCCGGATGGGTGCTGAAGCCGTCGCCCTTGCCAAGGCCGTCGACTACGATTCCGCCGGCACGGTCGAGTTCATCATGGGCGAGGACCAGCAGTTCTATTTCCTCGAAATGAACACCCGCCTGCAGGTCGAGCATCCGGTGACCGAGTTCGTCACCGGTCTCGATCTGGTCGAACAGATGATCCGTGCCGCGGCGGGCGAGCCGTTGGGCTTCGCCCAGGACGATGTGCGGCTTGACGGCTGGGCCATCGAATCCCGGCTCTATGCGGAGGATCCTGGCCGCAACTTCATGCCGTCCATCGGCCGTCTCAACCGCTATCGCCCGCCGGCGGAGGGGCGCAACGGATCGACCGCCGTGCGCATCGATGCAGGAGTTGGCGAGGACTCCGAGATCTCGGTCTATTTCGATCCGCTGATTGCCAAGCTCGTCACCTACGGGCCCGACCGCACCGCGGCCGTCGAGGCGATGGCCGGCGCGCTCGATTGCTTCGTCATCGACGGCATCGCCCACAATCAGAATTTCCTCGCTGCCATCATGGCCAATCGGCGCTGGCGGGACGGTCGCCTGTCCACCGGTTTCGTCGCGGAGGAATTCCCGGATGGCTTCGCCGCCGCCACGCCCGATGCCGATACCCTCGGCCGCCTCGCCATGGTGGCGCTCGCCGTCGAGCTTCGCCGCCGCCACACGTTCAGCACGCTGGCCGGACGGCTGAACGGGGAGGGGGCGGCGTGGCGGGCGGATTGGGTGGTTGCCATCGGCGGCGAGCGCATCGCGCTTCGCGCGGAGCCGCCACAGGCCCCGAATGCCATCCGGCTCGCCCGCGGCGTTGCCGAACTGGTTCTCGTCGCCTCGGACTGGCGGCCCGGCGACGCGCTCTGGTCGGGCGAGATCGATGGCCGGGCGACCGTCGTGCAGGTACGCCAGACGAACGGGGCTGTGCATCTGTCGACGCGCGGCGTTGCCGCATCGGCCCGCGTGATGACGCCCCGGGTGGCCGAACTCGACGCGCTCATGCCGCCAAAAACACGCAAGAACTCTTGGAAGCAGTTGCGCTGCCCGATGCCAGGGTTGGTCATCGCCATCGACGCCGTCGTCGGTCAGGAGGTCCGCGCCGGCGAAATTCTGGCGGTCGTCGAGGCGATGAAGATGGAAAACGTGCTCCGCGCCGAGCGCGACGCGACCGTCAAGTCGATCGCGGTCAAGCCCGGCGATACGCTGGCCGTCGATGCCGTCATCATGGAATTCGCGTAGCCGACGTTCTTGTCTGAACTCTGCGGGGCCGTATTATCGAGGCGGCCGCCGAACCGGGAGCAGTCGATGCATCTTGCCGAAATCAACGTGGCGCGCCTGCGCCATCCCGTCGACGATCCTCGCGTAGCCGAATTCGTGGACAATCTCGAGCGGGTCAATGCGCTTGCCGAGGCGAGCGAAGGCTTCGTCTGGCGCCTGAAAGACGAGGGTGGCAACGCCACCCAGATCCGCGCCTATGACGACCCGTTGATCATCGTCAACATGTCGCTGTGGACGTCGCCGGAAGCGCTCTACGCGTTCGCCTACAAGACCATGCACCGCCGTTTCGTCCAGCGTCGCAAGGAATGGTTCGAACTGTTCGACGGGCCGTATCTGGCGCTGTGGTGGGTGGAGGAGGGAGCTTTCCCCGATGTCGTGGACGGACAGCGGCGGCTTGCCCATCTGGAGCGCTACGGACCAACCGGCTGGGCGTTCAATTTTCGCAAACTTTTTCCGGCAGGCACCGAAGCGCGCCCGCTCGGCGATGTCGGCGACGGTCGCGCCGATCCGCAAAGCTATCGTTCCTGCGGCTGACGATGGAGCGAGCCGTCCACGTAGTCATCGCCGGTCGCGTCCAGGGCGTCGGCTTTCGCGCCTTCGTCGTGCAGGAGGCGAAGCGACTGGATGTTGCCGGCTGGGTCCGCAACCGCCGCGACGGCACGGTCGAAGCGGTTCTTATAGGTCCTTCTGATGCGGTGGAGATGATCATCGCGCTTTGCCGCGACGGGCCGGCGCTCGCCGACGTGCGGGATGTCGCCGTATCCGACTATGCCGGACCCGAATTGACCCGGTTTACGGAACTGCCGACCGAATAGCCTCGGTCTCCCCGAACAGCGCCTCGAAGTTCTGGCGGAGCATACTGTCGACCTCGGCCATCGACGTGACGATGCCGAGGTCGGCGAGGCTGGTGACGCCCTGACTTTTCACCCCGCACGGCACGATGCCGGAGAAATGTTCGAGCATCGGATCGACGTTGAGCGCGATGCCGTGGAAGGTGACCCAGCGGCGTACGCGGATGCCGACCGCGGCGATCTTGTCCTCGCGGCCAAGGCCCTTCTCCGGCCGCTTCACCCAGATGCCAACGCAGTTCTCACGCCGCCCGGCGGTCACGTTGAAGGCGGCAAGGGTGCGGATGACCCATTCCTCGAGCGTGTTGACGAACAGCCGCAAGTCCGGCTGCCGGCGGTTGAGGTCGAGCATGAGGTAAGCCACCCGCTGGCCGGGCCCGTGATAGGTGTACTGGCCGCCGCGGCCGGTGCGGTAAACGGGAAAACGATCGGGGATGAGCAGGTCGCTGTCGTTGGCGCTGGTGCCGGCGGTATAGAGCGGCGGGTGTTCGACCAGCCAGACCCGCTCGGGCGCCGTGCCGTCGCGAATCGCCGCGACGCGCTGCTCCATTTCGGCGACGGCGTCCTCATAACCGACCTGTCCGTCGGCAATGACCCACTCGACGGGCGGGGTGCCGGGCGTGGGCAGCATCGAACGGGCTGTCGGCCTTTCGGCCAGGGTTTCGTCTGCGAGGTCGCGCATGGCTCGTTGGCTTCCGCAGCGCTGGTTTCCCGGCCAATGTAGGGCCGCCGGCGCCGCGGCGGTAGGGTCCAGGCGGGCCTCGCGGTCGCTTGTCTGGCAGAGCGCGATTTGTTACATGGAGCCCGCTTTTCCGGCGGTCGTGGCGGAATTGGTAGACGCGCAGCGTTGAGGTCGCTGTGGGGCAACCCGTGGAAGTTCGAGTCTTCTCGACCGCACCATCTTTCGAATTGAAGCGGCGGCTTGGCCGCCGTTTTGATTCCTGGCGGGCCCGTCCATCGCGGCCCGCGGCAATTCGGGCGTATCGCGTGATATTTCAGCACATTGCAATTGTTTATGGGCATGCCTGCCGCGCCCCGTCTAACGTGCCGGCGAATCTCGGGGGCGCGCCCGTCGGGGGCGTGAGAGCAGGGTGACGACGGTAGGTACCAGGATCGGGGTCGTTGGACTCGGCGCCTTCGGGCGTCATCACGTTCGGCACTATGCGGCTCACCCCGCGGCGCAGCTTGTCGCCGTGGCCGATGCCGATGGCGCCCGTGCGGAGGCGATTGCCCGCGACACCGGCGCGGTACCGTTTACCGACCACCAGGCCCTGATCGGCAAGGTCGATGCCGTCTCCATCGCCGTGCCGGCCTCCGCGCATTATGTTGTTGCCCGCGATTTCATCGAGGCCGGCGTGCACGTCTTCGTCGAGAAGCCGATCGCCATCGACAGTGCGTCGGCTGAAGATCTCGTCCGCCGTGCCGATGTGGCCGGCACCATCCTTCAGGTCGGTCACATCGAGCGTTTCTCTCCGGCCGTTGGCGAGCTGGCG
This sequence comes from uncultured Alphaproteobacteria bacterium, assembly GCA_963781775.1. GTDB lineage: Bacteria > Pseudomonadota > Alphaproteobacteria > Rhizobiales > Kaistiaceae > CAVSRC01. The sequence continues at coordinate 286,335 of CAWAHE010000010.1, forward strand.
ATGCGCCTGCGCGATCCTCGTCGCATCGCGGCCGTTCGCCAGACGCCGTGGTCGGGTCGCTCGGACGATGTGGACGTGGTCCTCGACCTGATGATCCATGACATCGATCTGGTGCTGACCCTCGCTGGTGCGCCGGTGGTGTCGGTTGCCGCGGATGGCGCGGCCGTGACGAGCGGCCGCATCGACGAAGCGGAGGCGTGGCTGACTTTCGCCAACGGCCTCATCGCGACGCTTTCGGCGAGCCGCGTTGCTAAGGAGAATCGCCGGCGTTTGACCGTGACCGAGCCGGGCACGGTCTATGTCGCCGATCTCGCCGCCCCATCTCTGTCGGTCGCGCGCCGCGCCTCGCGCGCCGTTGCCGAGATGGTCCCGCTAACCGCCCGTGACAATCTCGGCGCGGAGATCGCGGGCTTCCTCGACAGCATCGCCACGGGCGCGCCGCCACTTGTCGACGGCCGGGCCGGCGCTGCGGCGCTTGCTATTGCCGAACGTATTCAGGCTGCCATCGCCGATGGCGCCGCGCCTGCCAGACGGAGTATGTAGATCGATGACGCCTTCCCGCCCGGCCCTTGCGGTTGCCGAGGACACCCGCATTCCGCTGTTCGATCTTCAGCGCCAGCGCCAGCGCGTCGAAAGCGACGTGCGTCGGCGGATGGATGCGGTGCTCGCTCACGGCCAGTTCATCCTCGGCCCGGAAGTGGCGCAGCTTGAGCAGAAGCTTGCCGCCTTCGCCGGCGCCGGACACGCCGTCGCCGTATCGAGCGGCCGCGACGCGCTGATGATCGCGCTGATGGCAATGGGCGTGAAGCCGGGCGATGCCGTCTTCGTGCCGGCGTTCACGTTCGCGGCGACCGCCGGTTCGGTGGTGTCGATCGGCGCCACGCCGGTCTTCGTCGATGTCGATGAGGCGACGTTCAACCTCGATGCGGTCGATCTCGAGCGGGCGATCGACGAGACCCTGAAGGCCGGCATATTGCGGCCCCGCGTCGTGATGCCGGTCGATCTCTATGGCCTGCCCGCCGACTACAAGGCGATTGCGGCCGTTGCCGCCCGCCACGGCATGACGGTCCTTGCCGACGCCGCGCAAAGTTTCGGCGGCGGCGCCGGCAACCGGCGCGTCGGAGCGCTGGCACCGATCAGCGCGACCAGCTTCTATCCAACCAAGCCGCTCGGCTGCTACGGCGATGGCGGCGCGATCCTTGCCGACGATCCCGATCTTGCCGAAGGCGTGCGCATGATCCGCTCGCACGGCCGCGCCGGCACGGGCGATGAAGCGATGGTGCTCGGCCTCACCGGCCGTCTGGACACGCTGCAGGCGGCGGTGCTGCTTGCCAAGCTTGAGGTATTCAACGCCGAACTCGAACGGCGTCGCGAGATCGCCGAACGGTATTCGGCGGCGCTGGCTGAGTGTGTCACCGTGCCCGTCGTACCGGCGGGCTATCAGAGCGCCTTCGCCCTCTACACGATCCGCGTGCCCCATCGCGATCGCGTGCGCGAACGTCTCGACGGGATGGGCATCGGCACCGGCCTGTTCTATCGGCTGGCGCTTCATCAGCACCCGGCGTTCCACGCTTACGACGGGCGCCACCTGCCGGTCTCGGAGCGCCTTGCCGGCGAGGTCCTCAGCCTGCCGATGCATCCGGACCTGACCGACGGCGAGGTCGATCGCGTCATCGACGGCGTGCGGGCGGCGGTGGCCTGAGCCTGGCTGTCGGCGCCGGCCGTCCTGCGTCTGTGACCCGCATCACAGACTTATTGGCGGCGACGTCCTACCTCCCTGCCAACGCGGCGCAGGCGCGCCGACATGGCTTTAAGGAGAGGGATCATGGCCTCGAATGTCAGCACTTTTGCCGGCGCAATCGCCGGCCTGGCGGAACGGGCCGCTGCGGCCTACCGCCGCCGCCGGACCGCCCAGATCATCTCGGATCTGCCGGAATATCTGCGCAAGGATATCGGCTTCTACCGCGACGACCGCGATACCAGAAACAGATGAGACGCCCGATCGCCTTATCGGCAAAACGGCGGGTTTCGGCCCGCCGTTTTGCTTTCTGGGCGGCAAGCACTTCTTAACGCAAATCGGCGCACTGTTCGGCTTCCGCTGGAGCCAGGCCGCCTGATGACCATCGACATTCCGACAATCCTGCTCATGCTCGTGCTGGTTTGCGGAACCGTCGGGGCCATCTTCCTTTCCGGCTGGCTCAAGACCCGTAGCGAGCTGGAACTGCGCATCGCGGCCACAATGCTGCCGATCACTGTCGGCGGCATCCTCATCTTGATGCGTGGGCAGGTGTCGCCGTGGCTCTCGATCGGGGCGGCCAACGCGCTGTGCCTGCTCGGTCTCGGGTTCTCCTGGTCGGTGGCCCGGGTATTCCACCGCCGCAACGCACCATTTGCGATCGTCGCAGCGGGCGCCATCGTGTGGCTTGCCGCAAATCTGCTTCCCGGGTTTTACGATGCGACGGGCTATCGCGTTGCCCTGATGTCGCTCATCGCCGCCGCCTATGCCTCCGCCGCAGGGGTCGAGTTCCTGCGCCGCGACGATGACGGTGCGCTGGCCCGCCACATGATCGGCATTCTCTGTTTTGTCCATGCCGGCGTTGCCGTCGCGCGCGCGCTCTATTGGTTGTCCGGCGCGGGCAGTGCAGACATCTTCGCGGGGGATATGCTGCAAGGCCTGTTCCTCGCCGAGCCGGTGCTTGCGGTCATCGCTTTCGGCATATTCGGCATGGCGCTGGTCCGCGGCCGCGCCGAACACGTGCTGCGGCTGAGCGCCGAGACCGACGCGCTGACCGGCATCCTCAATCGTCACGCGCTTTTCTCCCGCGCCGAACGCCTTCTGGTCGACGGGCGCCGCATCGGTCAATCGGTGACGCTCCTGTTGTTCGACCTCGATCACTTCAAGTCGATCAACGATCGTTTCGGCCACCCGATCGGAGACCAGACGCTTTGCGCCTTCACCCGCGCCGCGTCGGCGGCGATCCGTTCCAATGATGTGTTCGGCCGCGTCGGCGGCGAGGAATTCGCAGCCGTTCTCGTCGGCGCCAACGCCGTCATCGGCCAGGTTATCGCCGAGCGAATCCGTCTGGACTTCGCGGCGCAGACCAATATCGGCGGCACCAACGTTCCGGCAACCGTCAGCGTCGGGGTTGCCGAAGCGCGGCCCGAGGTCGTGACCGCCTTTGACACGCTCGTTGCCCAGGCCGATGCCGCGCTCTACAGGGCCAAGCGGGCCGGCCGCGATCGTGTCGTCGGCGCCGTCGCCCTGATCGCCTGAGAGGCCTGCCGGGCGCGCTCCGGCGGTTGACCTCGCCGGACGTGGGGACCATTCTGGCCATCCCCACCCAATAAATCTCCCCCGGAAGGAATTGTCCGTTGCAGGTCGTCACAGCGCATGGGGCAAGCATGCCCGTCATCGGATTCGGCACGTGGAATGTGAGCGGCGAGGAATGCGCCCGTTCGGTCGCCGAGGCCCTCAAGGTCGGCTACCGGCACATCGACACGGCCTCCGGCTATCGCAACGAGGACAGGGTTGGGGAGGGGATCCGCGCGTCCGGCGTCGCCCGCGACGATATCTTCATCACCACCAAGGTATCGCCCGACAATCTTGACGACAGCGCGTTCAAGGCATCGGTGGAGCGCAGCCTCAAGCTGATCGGCGTCGATCAGGTCGATCTCGTGCTCATCCATTGGCCAAGCAAGGTGCTGCCGGTTGCCGATACCATCGCGTCACTCAACGCGGTGAAGAGGAATGGCTGGACGCGCCACATCGGTGTGTCGAACTTCACGGTGAAGCTGCTCGGCGAGGCGTGGAAGGCGACCAGGGAGCCGCTGGTCACGAACCAGTGCGAGTACCACCCCTATCTCAATCAGGACAAGCTGATCGGCGCCTGCCGCGAACACGGCATGATCTTCACCGCATTCTCGCCGCTGGCGCGCCGGGTCGTCCTCGAAGACCCGGTGATCACCGGCATCGCCAAGGCGAAGGGGCGCACGGCTTCGCAGGTCGTGCTGCGCTGGGAGATCCAACAGCCGAACATCGTTGTCATTCCAAAGAGCACCAACCCCGGCCGCATCAGGTCGAATTTCGAGATTTTCGATTTCGCGCTCGACGACAGCGAGATGGCCGCGGTCTCCGCCCTGACCAAGTCGCACATGCACAGGGGATCGAGCCCGGCGAGCGTGGCGCCCGACTGGGACACCAAATAGGCGGCTACTTGCCGGCCGCGTTCAGCTCGGTGAGTTCGAGGGCGAGGCTGCCGCCGTCGTCCGTGCGAATGTCGGCCAGTCGCCACCCGTCCGCGGTCTGAAGCAGGTCGAGAACGACGGTGGTCGGTTCGCCGAAATTGTCGAACGAGGCGCGCACGGAGGCGTCCTTGCCGGCGCGGCTTTCCAGCTTGAACACCGGTTTGATCTCGTCGGCCTCCTGCGCCTGGATCAATGGGTCGTAGTCGAGCGCGCTCTCAATATCGTCCTTGGCGTAGTTCGTGCGGATCAGCGCTGCGAGGTCCGGGGCGAGGTAGCGATCGATTGCGTCGTCGGCGGTGGCGTCGGTCCATAGATAGGGCAGGGCATAGAGCGCGCGCGCGAAGCTGATCGGATCGTCGCCGGCGGCAAAGGCAGGCGCTGCGACCAGCAGTCCGCCCGCAGCCATCAAGGCAAGCAGGGCACGGCGGTTCAAAAGAGGCGACATGGGGAGCTCGTTGGGCACGCGTGCTAGTTGCCGAAGGTCTTGTTCCATAGGCCACGGGCGTTGGCGACCTGCTCGCGCACCAGCATGCCGAGGACTTCCCAATTGACGATCTGCCGTTCCGCGACCAAGGGCCGCTCATCCGGCGGCACGTTGTTGTCGTGGAAGAAGGCCGCGCCGAGCGTGATCGCAATGCCGATGATGATGCCAAAGAACACGCGCATGTGGCCTCCACAGCGGGAATCAGATTCGCACTCGCAATGGGCTGAGTTTGAGGCAGAACGGCGATGCCGGGAAGGGCCTCAGCCAGGGGTTGTCTCGGAAGCGGGGCCGTGGCATGTCGTGCGCCCCCCGGTTCCCTCAGGCGTCGGCCCCATGCAGCGAATTGTCATCATCGGCCGTTCGGGGTCCGGCAAATCGACACTAGCACGCGAGCTTGGCAGACGCCTCGGCCTGCCGGTCACCCATCTCGATGCGCTCTACTGGCAGCCCGGCTGGCAGCCGCCGCCGGATCGCGCCGCATTCGACGCGCGCGTCCTCGACGTCGTGGCCACGGATCGCTGGATCATCGATGGCGGCTATTCGACGACATTGCCCGAGCGGCTACGCCGGGCCGACACGCTGATCGTGATGATGGCGCCCCTATGGCTGTGCTTCAGTCGCGTTCTGTGGCGCGTCGTCGCCTACCGCGGCAAGACGCGTCCAGACATGGGACTCGACTGCCCGGAGAAGGTCGACCTGGAGTTCCTTTCATACATCTGGAGCTATCGCCGAAAGACGCTTCCTCGGAACGAACGCCTGTTCGCCGAGCATTTCGCCGGCAAGCCGATCCGTCTGTCCTCGCGTCGCGATGTCGAAGCGTTTCTGGAGACGGTCGGCAGTGCCGCCTGAGGCGTCGTCAGCCGAACAGCTTTCCGACGCCCTGCCAAACCACATAGAGCCCGACGATGCCGACGATGACCGCGAAGGCCGTGGACAGTGTGCGCCGTTGGCCGGCGAGATGACGCGCGGCCGTGCCGCCCGCCAGTCCGCCGACAACACCGCCGGCGAGCAGCAGGAACGCGACCCACCAGTCCACGAGTCCGGAGATGGCGTAGTTGGCCGCCGTGGTGGTGCCGAAGGCGGTGACCGAGACGAGCGATGAGCCGATGGCGTTGATCAGCGGCATGCTGGTCGCCATCACCAGTCCGGGCACGATCAGGAAGCCGCCACCAATGCCGAAGAAGCCCGACAGGGCGCCGGTGACCAGCGCCGCCGCGGCGAGCCGGGGGACCAGTTGCGATGCGGTCCCGCGGTCAAGGTGGACCTCGGGGTGGCCGGCGCCAGGCGGGCGGCGGCCGATCGAGGCGGCGACCGCGATCATGACGATGCCGAACAGGGCGAGCAGCTTGTCGCCGTCGATTGTCTTGCCGATGGTCGAGCCGATCGCCGCCCCGACGATGCCGAAAAGGGCGTAGGCAACGGCGCAGCCGATCTTGACGGTGCCCGAGCGCCAGTGGCCGATGAGACTGACGAAGGCGTTGGCGGCGACCGCCAGCGCGCTCGTGCCGATGGCGACATGCGGGCTCTTCACGCCGACGACGTAAACCAGAAGCGGCACCGCCAGGACCGAGCCGCCGCCGCCGATCAGGCCGAGCGAGAAGCCGACAAGGCTGCCGGAGATGACGGTCAGGATGTCCTGGAAGCAGGGTCATGGGAGAGGGCGCGCCGGCTGGTGGTCGGCGCGCATCCTTCGCGGGTTGGGGGAGAGGATCAGCCGCGCGTCGTCTGGAAGCCGGCGCGTTTCCAGCCCATGATGCCGCCAACCATGTTGTAGGCGTTGCCGTTGGTGAGCGACGCCAGCGCAGCGCCGTTGTTCTTCGTGCGGGCGCCGGATGCGCAGTGGAAGACGACTGCCTTGTCGCGAGGCAGGTTGGCAGGCTTGCCGCGCGCGAGCTCCGACAGCGGCAGCTCGATCGAGCCGGGGATGCGCTCCGACGCAATTTCATGCGGCTCGCGCACGTCGACAAGGACGGCATCTTTCTGCAGCAGGTCTTGCGCCTCGACGGCGTTGATATCTTTCAGGCTCATGATGGTTTCCTTTGGCCGGGCTTGCCGGGCGGTTCACAAAACAGGGACTTCAGCATGGACAGGAAGAGCGCCACGTTGGGGTCGGCGATGGTGTAGTGCAGGGTCTGTCCGTCGCGGCGGTAGGCGACCAGCCCGTCATCGCGCATCAGCGCGAGGTGCTGGGAGAGCGCCGATTGGCTGAGTCCGACGGCGGTCGCCATCTCCCCGACGCTCATCTCGCCGGCGTCGGCAAGGTGGCAGAGAAGCAGCAGGCGCCGCTCGTTGGAGAGCAGCTTCATCAGGCGCGAAGCTTCCACCGCCTTGGCGGCAAGGTCGCCATATTCCGCGGTCGCAGGGAGTTGCATCGGGTCCTCATCTATTAGCGTTGACTAAATTAGATATCGCTAATATATTTGTCAACACCAGACGCGATCCAGACATGGAGCCCATCATGACCGCCAGCACGAAAGCGCAGATTCGCGCCTTCTTCGACGAGGCGACCAACACGGTCAGCTATCTCGTCGCCGATCCGGCGACCAGGCATGCCGCCGTTGTCGACCCGGTGCTCGACTACGATCAGTCCACCGGCAAGGCATCGACCCATTCGGCCGACGCGATCCTCAAGGCTGCGGAGGAGGGCGGTCTGACGATCGATTGGGTGCTGGAGACCCACGCCCACGCCGACCATCTGTCCGGGGCGCCCTACGTCAAGCTGAAGACCGGCGCCAAGGTCGGCATCGGCGAGCACATTCGCGAGGTCCAGAAGATCTTCCGCCCTGTGTTCAACGCGACCGACGTCTCCGGCGACGGCAGTGAGTTCGATCACCTGTTTGCCGACGGCGAGCACTTCAAGATCGGCTCGCTCAATGCCAGCGTCCTGCACACGCCCGGCCACACGCCGGCTTGCGTTTCCTACGTGGTCGAGGATGCGGTGTTCGTCGGCGATACGCTGTTCATGCCCGACTACGGCACGGCGCGGGCCGATTTTCCGGGTGGCGACGCGCGTACGCTCTATCGCTCGATCCAGAAGCTGCTTGCCTTGCCCGACGCCACGCGCATCTTCGTCTGTCACGATTATCTGCCGGAGGGGCGCAAGGACTACGCGTGGGAGACGACGATCGGCGACGAACGCAAGAACGTTCAGCTCAACGGGGTCAGCGAGGATGAGTTCGTGAAGTGGCGCGAGGGCCGTGACGCAAATCTGGCGGCGCCGCTCCTGCTGCTGCCGTCGATCCAGACCAACATCCGCGCCGGCAAGTTGCCGCCGCCCGACGCCAATGGGGTGTCCTACATCAAGATTCCGGTGAAACTGGCCAGCTGACCCGACCGCTCGTTGGGCTGAAAACCGAGCATTCTCAATGCTTTCCTGGCGCGCGGGTGACAGTCGGTCGCATGGGAACGCGGTTGCGGTGACTCGCGGTGTCGTTGGTGCTAGAACGCGCCTCCCGCCGCATATTGCGGTGCAGCAACGGTTGCCATTGTGAGCAACACGTCCGCCGGACAAGCCATCGTCAACGGCGCTGATCCGGTCCCCGCCCAGGTCGGTTTCTGGGCTCTGACGATCGGGTCCATCGGTGTCGTCTATGGCGACATCGGGACCAGCCCGCTTTACGCTTTCCGCGAAGGCATGCTGGTCGCCGCCTCTGCCGACGGAGGCGTGACGACAGGCGGTGTCCTCGGCGTTCTGTCGCTGATCTTCTGGTCCCTGATCATTGTCGTCACGCTCAAATACGTCGTCATCCTCACGCGGGCGGACAACCGCGGCGAAGGCGGCACGCTGGCGCTGATGGCGCTTGCCCAGCAGGCGTTCAAGCGGGCGGCGCCACTCATCACGGTTCTCGGTGTGATCGCGGCAGCGCTCTTCTATGGCGACGCGATGATCACGCCGGCGCTCTCCGTGCTCTCCGCCGTCGAGGGCCTCGAAACCGTCGAGCCGATCCTCAAAACCGCCGTGTTGCCGCTGACGGTCGTCATTCTCGTCGGCCTTTTCCTCGTCCAGTCGCGCGGCACGGCCCGCGTCGCCGCATTCTTCGGCCCCATAACCAGCGTCTGGTTTATTGCATTGGCCATCGCCGGCGTCGGGGCGATCATTGGGCATCCGCAGGTGTTGCTGGCGCTCAACCCGGAGTTCGGCATTCGGTTCTTGTTCGGCCACGGCGAATTCAGCCTGGTGACCCTGGGTGCGGTGTTCCTCGCCGTCACAGGCGCCGAAGCGCTCTACGCCGATCTCGGCCACTTCGGCCGCAAGCCGATTCAGACGGCGTGGCTCTTCTTTGTCCTGCCGGCGCTTGTCGTGAACTACTTCGGGCAGGGTGCGCTGGTCCTCGGCGACCCGCGTGCGATCGGCAACCCATTTCTCCTGATGTATCCGGACTGGGCACGGCTGCCGATGGTCGTGCTGGCCACCGCGGCCACGGTCATCGCCAGTCAGGCGGTCATCACCGGCGCGTATTCGCTGAGCCGGCAGGCGGTGCAACTGGGCCTGCTGCCCCGGCTGAGGATCCTGCACACCTCGGAGGCTCACTCCGGTCAGATCTACGTGCCGCGGATCAACCTGTTCCTGCTGATCGGTGTCCTGCTGCTGGTCGGCCTGTTCCGCTCGTCGGGTGCCCTGGCGAGCGCCTACGGTATTGCGGTGACCGGAACGATGGTGGTGACCGCGATGCTTGCCTTCATCGTCATCTGGCGCGTCTGGCATTGGCATCCGTTGGCGGCCGCGGCACTGGTCCTGCCGTTCCTGCTGATCGACCTGACATTTCTTTCGGCCAATCTTCTCAAGATCGTTTCCGGCGGCTGGTTTCCGCTGCTACTCGGCGCTTTCCTCATGCTGGTGATGCTCACCTGGCGACGCGGCAGCCGCATCCTGTTCGAGAAAACACGCCGGACCGAAGTTCCGCTCGCCGAACTCATCGACAAGCTCGAGGCCAGTCCGCCGCCGCGTATCGCGGGTACGGCCGTGTTCCTGACCGGAGATCCGGAAAGCGCCCCGACCGCGCTGCTCCACAGCCTCAAGCACTTCAAGGTGCTGCACGAGAACAACGTGATCGTGACCGTGATCACGACTGACGCGCCCAGCGTTTCGCCAGAGGAGCGCGCGACGATCGAACAGGTCTCTGCCTCGTTCGTACAAATCACGCTGCGCTACGGGTTCACCGAGACGCCCAATCTTCCGCGCACGCTGTCCCGGATCAAGAATGACGCGTTCAAATACGACGTCATGAAGACGACCTTCTTCCTGTCGCGGCGATCGCTGAAGGCATCGGCTCATTCGGGCATGCCGCTTTGGCAGGACGCCATTTTCATCCCGCTGGCGCGCAACGCCGATGACGCGTCCAGCTATTTCCGGATTCCGACCGACCGGGTGGTCGAAATCGGCACCCAGGTGACCATCTGACCCTGTGGACAGCGTGACCTTGGCATTTGACGCCGGCGGCTTCCTTGGCGACTGTCGCCTGATATGACCCTCAACCTCATCAAGCTCTGCGTCGGCTGCGATTCCATCGACGATCTGGTCGAATGGATCGACTTCCGCATGAAGGAAAAGCGCAAGGCTGGCGAGCCGCTGGAGCATATGCACGTCACGCGCATGGTGCCGAAACGCATGCCCGAGCTGCTCGACGGCGGTTCGCTCTACTGGGTCATCAAGGGCAACGTGCAGGTCCGCCAGCGCCTCATCGACATTCGCCCGTTCGTGGACGACGAGGGAATCGGGCGTTGCCGCCTGGTGCTGGAACCGAAGGCGGTGGCGACGCAGTGGCAGCCGAAACGCCCGTTTCAGGGCTGGCGCTATTTCCCGGTCGAGGATGCTCCGCGCGACCTCCGCCGCGGCCGGCGGGGCGATTTACCGCCGGAACTCGGCGCCGAACTGGCGGCCCTCGGGCTCCGTTGAGCGGTCCGGGCCGTTTTTGGCCCCCGCCGGTAAGCTTAATCCGTCAAATCCATCGCATTTGATGAACAATTGACGAAAAATTGGCTGTTTTCATGCATGTTATGGCGAAGTCTTCAGATTCGATCCGATCTGGAATAGCGCATCCATGGCCACCGGCACGGCACCTTCGCACGCCGCGCATGTCATCGTTCTCGGCAACGAGAAGGGTGGCTCGGGCAAATCGACGCTTGCCGTGCACATCGTCGTGGCGCTCCTCAAGGCCGGCCATCGCGTCGCCGTCATCGATACCGACAGCCGCCAACTCTCGCTGACCCGCTACCTTGAGAACCGGGCGCGCTGGGCGCGGCGAACCGGCCAGGCCCTCGAACTGCCCGCCCATTTCTCCGTGAAGCTCGGCAAAGGCGACACGATCGCCGAAGTCGAAGGGCGCGAATTTGCCGAGTTCGCCGAGATCATCGACCGCTTGGGCGAGACCGCCGATTTCGTCGTCATCGATACGCCGGCCAACGATTCCTACCGGATGCGGCTCAGCCATGCGCTTGCCGACACGTTGATCACGCCGGTGAACGACAGTTTCGTGGATCTCGACGTGCTCGGGCGTCTGGACGGTCCGGAGTTCGCCGTGGCCGGCGTCAGCCAATACGCAGCCCTGGTCGAGGAAGTACGGCGCAAGCGGGTGATGAGCGTGCCTCACGGGACCGATTGGGTGGTGGTGCGCAACCGGCTGTCGACGCTGAGCAGCCGCAACCAGCGCAACATCGTCGAGGGTCTGAAAGTGCTCTCCGACCGGCTCGGCTTCCGGGTCGCCCACGGCATTTCCGAGCGGGTCGTGTTCCGCGAATTCTTCCCGATGGGCCTCACCGCTTTCGATCCGCTCGATCGGACCGTGCTCGGGACGCGGCCAACCATGTCGCATGTCACCGCGCGCAGCGAGATTCGCGACCTGATCGAAAGCCTGCACCTGCCGATGCCGGCGCCAGCAACCGCGCCGGCGGCCGATGAGGCCGATGCGGCGATTTCGCCGGCCAGCCACGCGCAGCAGCCGGCGTTCTAGGCCACCGCAACGCAATTCCCCCGTAATTCCCAGAATCGGATATTGATTCTGGATGCTGCGCGACAAGCGAAGATCACAACCGGCCCACGTCATCGTCCTCGGGAACGAGAAGGGCGGCTCCGGCAAGTCGACGACGGCCATGCACGTGATCGTCGCTCTGCTCAAGACCGGTGCGCGTGTGGCGTCCATCGATACCGACGGTCGCCAGCGCTCGCTGACGCGCTACATCGAGAACCGCGCGGCGTGGACGCGCAGAACCGGCATTCCGCTGGAAGTGCCGGTCCACTTCACCGTTCCGCCGGCAGTCGGCGAAACGGTCGCGGACATCGAGGATCGCGAGTTTCGCGCCTTCGCCGAGGCGGTGAGCCGCACCGAGTATGGGTTCGACTACGTGATTATCGATACCGCTGGCCATAACACGTATCTGATGCGCGTCAGCCACGCGATGGCCGACACCCTGATCACGCCGATCAACGACAGCTTCGTCGATTTTGACGTGCTCGGCCGCGTCGATCCCGAGACGCTCGAGGTTCTCGGACCCAGCCACTATTCGGAACTGGTCGGCGAGTCGCTGCGCCAGCGCAACATGATCGACGACCGCGTCACCGACTGGGTGGTCGTGCGCAACCGTCAGTCGGCTCTCAACAGCCGCAACCGCCGCAATATCGAACGCGGCCTGAAGCAGTTGTCGGCGATGGCCGGATTCCGCATCGCCGACGGCATCTCGGAGCGGGTCATCTTCCGCGAATTGTTTCCGACCGGGCTGACCGCCCTCGACCCGTTCGATCACGGCCGCGGTCCGGGTGAGGCGACGCTGTCGCACATCTCCGCGCGCAACGAAGTGCGCGGCCTGCTGGACACGCTGAATCTGCCCGCGCTCAATCGTGCGGACGCGGCCAAACCGGCCGCTCCAGAGAAGCCGACCGGAGGCAGGACACCGCCGCGCGATGACGGCAGGTTGCGCCGCGCCCTTTGAGCGCCACATGATAGGGGCGTGAGACCCCGCTTCCGTGGGGGTTTGGGAAGACTTCGCCCATGGCGACAGACAGCAGGCGCGCCCCGGTCCGCCGGGACAAGGTGGAAACTCCCGCCGAGAAGGCGTCGCGGCCGCAGGAAATCGACGAATTTCTGGCGGCGGCGCGGACGATGGCGCCGGCCGAGACGGCCGGCGGGCGTGGGCGGCTGATCTTCGCGCTGGACGCGACCATGAGCCGCCAGCCGACCTGGGACACGGCGCAGAAGCTTCAGGCGGAGATGTTCGAGGAGGCGGCGAAGGTCGGCGGGCTGGAGATCCAGCTTGTCTACTATCGTGGTTTCAACGAGTGCCGCGCCAGCCGCTGGGTCAGCGACGCGCGCGCGTTGCGTGATCTGATGACCGGCATCGGCGTGCGCGGCGGTCACACCCAGATCGGTCGGATCCTTGCTCATGCACGCAAGGAGACCGGCAAGAAGAAGGTCAACGTCCTGGTGTTCGTCGGCGATGCCATGGAGGAGAAAGTCGACGATCTGGCTGCCGTCGCCGGCGAGCTCGGACTGCTGGGTGTGCGCGTCTTCATTTTTCAGGAGGGACGCGACCCGATTGTCGAGCGCGCTTTCCGCGAAATCGCCCGCCTGTCCGGCGGAGCCTATGGCCGCTTCGACGTCAACTCTGCGCACCAGTTGGCTGAACTGCTGCGCGCCGCAGCCGTTTACGCGGCTGGCGGCATGAAAGCGCTGGCCAAGGGCGGCGCCGGCGCAAGACTGCTTCTCCAGCAACTGCGCTAGCCATGGCCTATCTCGGCGCCGGCATCATCGTGCTCACCATCGTCCTGGCGCTTGGCCAGGCGTTCGTTTCGGTCGATCCGCGCCTCGTCGTGCGCGCGATCCGCTATCTGCTCGGTACTGCGCTTGTGGTCGTCGGGATCGCGCTGGCGCTTGCCGAGCGCTGGGGCGTCGGGCTGGTCGTGATCTCTCTCGGCGTTTCGGCGATCGCGACCGGCCGGATCGGACCGCTCGATCTTGGCGGCGGTCACCGCTCGCGCGGGTCGACCTCGACCGTGCGCTCGCGCTTCTTCGAGATGAGCCTCGATCACGACAGCGGCGACATGCGCGGTCGTGTCATGGCGGGGCGCCACGCCGGAAAGTCGCTCGACGAGCTCAGCGATGCGGACTTGCTCGAACTCGCCGGAGAGGTTTCCGGCGATGCCCAGAGTGCGGCGCTATTTGAAGCTTATCTCGACCGCCGGATGCCCGGCTGGCGTGATCACGTCGAGGGTGATGACACAGCGGGGGCGCGCGGCGCGGCGAATACGGGCGCCATGACTGATGAGGAGGCCTATGAGATCCTTGGCCTTGCGCCCGGCGCCAGTAAGGCGGAAATCCGGGCGGCCCACCGTCGCCTCATGATGCGGGTGCACCCCGATCAAGGAGGCTCGACGTTCCTCGCGGCGAAAATCAATCAGGCTAAGGACTGGCTTCTCGGCAAACATCGCTAAGTCCTGCTACTCCGAACAAAAAAGGACCCCTTGCGAACGCGTATGCTTTCAGTCGCTGATCGCCAGGCAATCAAAGTCACGCTTGGCGAGGTAGGCACAGGCGGCGCGCGCCTCGTTCTTGCCGGCAAAGCCGGCGAAGCGCGCCCGGTAGAGAGTGGTTTCGCCGCGCACCACCGGTTCGGTGTAGGGCGAGGCCTTGCCGAGGACCGAGGCGCCGCCGGAAAGGGCGCGGTCGAGGATGTCTTCGGCGGATGACTGTGTTGGTGTGGCGGCAAGCTGAATCTTCCAGCCGGTGATCACCGCGCCGGGGCTGGCCGCGTCGCTGGCGTCTTCTTCGACCGCGGCATCGCCCTGATCTCCGGCGTCGAGGGCAAAGATCGAATTGGCGCCGACCAGCGAGGCAACCGAAACGGGCTGACCGGGTTCCTCCTTGGGCGCCGCGACGGCCGGTGGCGGAACCGAGGCCGTTTCGGTCTGGTCCAAGGATGGGCGCGGCGATGGTATCGGCAGATCCTTCGGGTCGATGGCGGCGACGGTCTTGGTCGCGCCCGGGAGGGCGGCGACGGTAAGTCTCGTCGATGCTTTCGGCAGATAGGTTTCGACCAGTTCGGCCATGCGCTTGTCGCGCCAGCGGCTGGTTTCGCCGCCGAGCACCACACCGACGAGCTTGCGGTTGTTGCGGCTGACCGATGTCACGAGATTGAAGCCGGAGGCCCGGGTGTAGCCGGTTTTGATGCCGTTGACGCCGGCAACGCGGCCAAGAAGCCGGTCATGGTTGCCGATGCGCCTGCCTTTCCAGACGAAGCTCGGCGTCGCGAAATACGAGAAATACTCCGGATGGTGCTCCTGGAGCGCGCGGCCGAGGGTCGCCATGTCGCGCGCCGTGGTCACCTGGCCGGGGTCGGGCAGGCCGTTGGCGTTGCGGAAAGTCGTCCGCGACATGCCCAACTGGCGCGCCTTGCTGGTCATGCGCCGGGCAAAAGCGCTTTCGGAACCGGCGACGTGCTCGGCGATGGCGGTGGCCACGTCGTTGGCCGATTTGGTCACCAGAGCGAGGATGGCGTCGCGCACGCTGATGGTCTGGCCGGGCTTGAGGCCGAGTTTCGATGGGGCCTGGGCTGCGGCGTGGGCCGAGACCGTGATCCGGGCGTTGAGCGATGTCTTGTGGGCTTCGAGCGCGTCGAACAGCAGGTACAGCGTCATCATCTTGGTGAGGGACGCCGGATAGCGCTGCGCGTCGGGGCTCTGCGAATAGAGGACCTTGCCCGACTTGATGTCGACGACGATCGCTGAATCCGGGGCCGCCAGGGCAATGCCCGGAGCCACCGCCACCGCCGCCGTCAGGACGCACGCAGCCGCTGCCAGCCGCATGCCCGTCAAGCCGAATCCGCCGAATCGCTTCGTCATCAAAACAAACCCGCACCCTGCCGGCACATGCCTCGTGCGCCGGATGAATCCTCGTGAGAACGTCGGCAATTGCCCGGAAAACGTGTCCGGAAGCCGTCTTTCCCGCCAATACGGCGGCAGGTCATCGTCCCCTGACCTGAGCTTGCGCCCTGCACGCGGCGGGTGGGCGTCCGTCCACACCACCACCAGTGGCCTCACCACGCAAACAGTATGAAAGCGGAGTTACCTTTCGGTAAAGCGCCAATCGGCCACATTGGGGAAAAATGACATTGTGCAGCGCACAAGACGATCTTGACAGTTATGGTGCAGTGCAATATATCTGCCTAAGAGTTAACCAGCCGGCCTAGGCGGACGGCAAAAATCCGGGAAAGACGGCCATGAGCGCTTTTGACATGCAGAATTTCGGCAAGGACAATATCGACGTCGCGATGAAGAGCGTCGACGCCGTGAATAAGGGCATCCAGGCGATGACCGTTGAGGCGGTCGACTACTCGAAGCGCAGCTTCGACGCCAGCGGGGCCGCTCTGGAGAAGCTGATGGGCGCCCAGAGCCTCGACAAGGCAGTGGAAGTCCAGTCCGAGATGGTCCGCACGGCCTACGAGAGCTATGTCGGGCAGATGACCAAGATGGGCGAGATTGTCGCCAGCATGGCCAAGGACGCCTACAAGCCCTACGAGGCGTTTTTCGGCAAATTCGGAAAGTAGGCTGCTCGGGATCCTTCCCAGAGCGGCATGAGCAAAGGCCCGGCGCTTCGCCGGGCCTTTTTCTTTGTGCGCAGCCGACGGCCGGGCATATTCACAAGGCCCGATTTCGACCTACATACCGGTCTGTCCCTTCCACCCCATCTCCTGGACCAATCGACGCACTGCCTGCCGGCACGGCAAATTTGATCGTTGACGGAACGCGCGGTTTGCCGGCAGGATTCACGCGAGAAGTGCCCAAAGTCGGACGCGATATGAGCAACACCAATCGTCGCCCCGATTTCGAAGACGGCTCGGGGACGAGCGTCGTTTCCAAGACGCGGCCAAAGACCAAGCGGCCTAGTCTGTATCGGGTTTTGATTCTCAATGACGACTACACGCCGATGGAGTTCGTCGTGCACATCCTGGAGAAATTTTTCCAGAAAGGCCGGGAGGAAGCGACCCAGATCATGCTGCACGTGCATCAGCACGGAGTGGGGGAGTGCGGCATCTACACGTACGAGGTCGCCGAGACCAAGGTGACCCAGGTCATGGATTTCGCACGCAAGCATCAGCATCCGCTACAATGCGTGATGGAAAAGAAGTGAGGTCATCGGTGCCGTCATTCTCCCGCAGTCTTGAGAAAGCCCTCCACCAGGCGCTGGCTCTGGCCGGCGAGCGTCATCAGGAATACGCGACGCTCGAACACCTGCTGCTGTCGCTGATCGACGATCAGGACGCTGCCGCCGTCATGCGCGCCTGCAACGTCGATCTCGACGTGCTCAGGCGCAGCCTCGTCGAATATATCGACACCGAGCTCGCCAACCTGGCGACCGGTTCGGGCGAAGATTCGAAGCCGACCGCCGGCTTCCAGCGCGTCATCCAGCGCGCCGTCATCCACGTGCAGTCGTCGGGCCGCGAAGAGGTCACCGGCGCCAACGTGCTCGTCGCCATCTTTGCCGAGCGTGAGAGCCATGCCGCCTATTTCCTGCAGGAGCAGGAGATGACGCGCTACGACGCGGTCAACTACATCAGCCATGGCATCGCCAAGCGCGCCGGCATGTCCGAATCGCGTCCGGTTCGCGGCGTCGACGACGACGCGGCGACGGTCGAGGGCCGCGACGAGTCGAAGAAGAAGGCCGACGCGCTCGAGGCCTATTGCGTCAATCTCAACGAGAAGGCGCGCAAGGGCCGCATCGATCCGCTGATCGGGCGCGGGAACGAGATCAACCGCACGATCCAGATCCTCTGCCGCCGGCAGAAGAACAATCCGCTGTTCGTCGGCGACCCCGGCGTCGGCAAGACGGCCATCGCCGAGGGCCTCGCCAAGCGCATCGTCGAGGGCGATGTGCCGGAAGTGCTGCGCAAGTCGACGGTGTTCTCGCTCGACATGGGCACGCTGCTCGCCGGAACGCGCTATCGCGGCGATTTCGAGGAACGCCTCAAGCAGGTCATCAAGGAGATCGAGGACTTCCCCGGCGCCATCATGTTCATCGACGAGATCCATACGGTGATCGGCGCGGGCGCCACCTCGGGCGGCGCGATGGACGCGTCCAACCTGCTCAAGCCGGCGCTGGCGTCGGGAACGATCCGCTGCATCGGCTCGACCACCTACAAGGAGTACCGTCAGTTCTTCGAGAAGGACCGGGCGCTCGTCCGTCGCTTCCAGAAGATCGACATCGCCGAGCCGACGATCCCGGACGCCATCGAGATCCTCAAGGGCCTCAAGCCCTACTTCGAGGACTATCACCGCGTCCGCTATACCAACGACGCCATCAAGAGCGCCGTCGAGCTGTCGTCGCGCTACATCAACGACCGCAAGCTGCCCGACAAGGCGATCGACGTGATCGACGAGACCGGCGCCTCGCAGATGCTGCTGCCCGAATCGAAGCGCCGCAAGACCATCGGCGTGAAGGAGATCGAGGACACCATCGCGACGATGGCGCGCATCCCGCCGAAGACGGTCTCCAAGGACGACGCCGAGGTGCTCCGGCATCTCGACGAGACCCTGCGCCGGGTGGTTTACGGTCAGGAGGCGGCCATCGAGAAGATCGCCTCGGCGATCAAGCTCGCCCGCGCCGGTTTGCGCGAGCCGGAGAAGCCGATCGGCTCCTACCTGTTCTCGGGTCCGACCGGCGTCGGCAAGACCGAAGTCGCCCGCCAGCTCGCCGCCGCGATGGGCGTCGAGCTGATCCGCTTTGACATGTCGGAATACATGGAGCGCCACACGGTTTCGCGGCTGATCGGCGCGCCGCCCGGCTATGTCGGCTTCGATCAGGGCGGCCTTTTGACCGACGGAGTCGATCAGCACCCGCACTGCGTCCTGCTCCTCGACGAGATCGAGAAGGCGCATCCGGACCTGTTCAACATCCTTCTGCAGGTCATGGATCACGGCAAGCTGACCGACCACAACGGCAAGCAGGTCGATTTCCGCAACGTCATCCTGATCATGACGACCAACGCCGGCGCCAGCGACCTGGCCAAGGCGGCCATCGGCTTCTCCAAGTCGCAGCGCGACGGGGACGACATGGAGGCGATCAACCGGCTGTTCGCGCCCGAGTTCCGCAACCGCCTCGATGCGATCGTGCCGTTCGGCAACCTGCCGCCGGAAGTCGTCAGTCAGGTCGTGCAGAAGTTCGTGCTGCAGCTCGAGGCGCAACTCGCCGACCGCGGCGTCACCTTCGATTTGTCGGAAGAGTCGATCAAGTGGCTCGCCGACAAGGGCTATGACAGCCGCATGGGCGCCCGCCCGCTCGGCCGCGTCATCCAGGAGCACATCAAGCAGCCCCTCGCCAACGAGGTGCTGTTCGGCAAGCTCAGGAAGGGCGGTACCGTCAAGGTGACGGTCAAGGAAGACGGCAGCGGGCTCAATCTCGAAGCGCTCGAGGACGGGCCGGTGAAGCCCAAGCCCGAACCGACGCCGCGCAAGCGCTCGGCGCCGCGCCGCCGCCCGAAGCCGGTGCAGGCCGTGGCCAAGAAGCCGCCGGACAAGCCTTCCGGTGGCGAAGGCGGCAAGCGCGGCCTGGTGCCGAAGGTGCCGCTCAAGACCAACTGAGACATGGCGGGCGGCCCTCGGGCCGCCCGTTTCGATTCCCCCCGTTTCATTCGCAAAGTCGAGTCAGCCGGCCTTGCGGCGCTGGCGGGCGATCTTGCGCGGGGCGGCAAGTTGCCAGGCGGCCTCGACCGCGCTGGCGAAGGTGTAGTCCCCGGCCTTCACGCTGATCTGCAGGAATCCCGGCCGGCGCCACGTGCCGGGCAGGGGCACGAACAGTTCCGGCTCGCCGGCGCCCGCCGCTTCGGAGTCGGCACGCTTCAACATGACGTCGAGGTAGCGAGGGCTGTTCGGCCGTATGCGTGCGAACGGACGCCCGGCGACTGTGAACAGCAAGGTGCCATCGTCCGCCTTCGGTTTCGGTGACGTCGGGATAGCTCAGCACGAGGGTGCGGAATTCGTCGTGGGTCATGGGCTTCAGCGTTGGGATGATCTGGCGCGACGGCGCCCCATTCTCTCATGGCCTCGCCAACCGGGGATAAGATAAATCCGAAAATTACTTATCCCCGCCCCCATGACCCCATGAGATGATCGTCGCATCCTCGCTCATGAGGGGCGCCGTCCGGAGGCGTTCTTGTCGGTGGAGCGAACTCTTCTGAGTGGCCGGTGTCGGAAACATCCGATGTCGGCAGGAGCGGCGCCCGCGTGTCGAGACCCGCATCTCGGCCCTCGGGACGCCCCGGCTGAGGACCGTCGGCACTACGACCGGCCGCCCCTCCATGCCTGCGGTGTCGTCCGTAGCGTGTGGTGTAAGTGACCTCAAGGCGGGCCGTCTCAGACGGCGGTTCGCCCGAAGCGCCTTGGCCGGGCGTGTTTCAGGACGTCGCGGCGGGCGCTCGGGAAGCGCCCCATTTTTCGCGGACTGCCCGCACGGCGTTTGCCGGGCGCCCGCCACCCCTCATGTCGAAGCACATGGGGACAAGGAAAGGAAGCATCATGATCCAGGCCGGAAGCGGTCGTGGAAACGATTGTGCATGTTCAACGTGGAATGATCGGAGAGTGTTGCGAAGCCGTGCCCACACCCCCCTCTCTGTCTCTCCCCCGCAAGGGGGGAGAGGACGACAACAACAGCTTTAGCAGGCGCCGCCCTCCACCCTTGCGGGGGAGGGCTTCGCGCCTTTGCGAGCGGAGCGAGGTTAGGCGCGAAGGGAGGGGGGTAGAGCTATGGCCTCAGTGGATTGCGCTTGGGATCAACGGGCTCGTCCCTGCGCAAGCAGGGACCCAGGCCGACGTCCGCTACTCCAGCGCCCGGCGAACCTTCTCGGCGTTGGTCGCCAGCACCTGCGGGTCCTCCATCTTGCCGGTGTGCGGCTTGAGCGGCACGCCCTCGAAGCGCGGAATGACGTGAACGTGGAGATGGAAGACCGACTGGCCGGCGGGAGCCTCGTTGTACTGGACGATCATGACGCCGTCGGCGTCGAAGGCCGTCTTCACCGCGCGGGCGAGCTTCTGCACCGCCTGCATCAGGGGCCCGAGTTTGGCCGGATCGGCGTCGAGCAGGTTGCGCGAGGGCGCCTTGGTCAGGACCAGCAGGTGGCCGGTGCCCTGCGGCATGACGTCCATGAAGGCGACGGAGTCGGCGTCTTCATAGACCTTGTGCGCGGGAATCTCGCCGCGCAGGATCTTCGCGAAGATGTTGCTGTCGTCGTAGGCCTCGGCCATCTGAAGACGCCCTCCGTTTTAAACGTTTTCGCGGAATGGCAGATATTCTTCAAGGACTTCCTGGTCCTGCGCCACCTGGCGACGCTCGCGCTCGACGTAATCGGCGACGGCAGCGCGGAACCCCGGATCGGCGATCCAGTGGGCCGAGTAGGTGGTGATCGGGCGGTAGCCGCGGACCAGCTTGTGTTCGCCCTGGGCGCCGGCCTCGACGCAGCGCAGGCCGTGGGCGATGCCCCAGTCCATCGCCTGATAGTAGCAGAGCTCGAAATGCAGGAACGGCTGGTCGGCGGTCGTTCCCCAGTAGCGGCCGTAGAGCGTGTCGGAGCCGATGAAATTGAGCGCGCCGGCGATGGGATGGCCGTCGCGCATGGCGAGCATGAGCAGGATGCGGTCGGCCATGCGTTCGCCGATCATCGAGAAGAAGCGACGGTTGAGATAAGGCCGACCCCATTTGCGCGAGCCGGTGTCCATGTAGAAGCCGAAGAATGCGTCCCAGGCGCTTTCGGTCAGGTCCGCGCCGGTCAGGCGCACGACCTCCAGTCCGCCGGCCAGTGCATCGCGGCGCTCGCGGCGAATGACCTTGCGCTTGCGCGAGGCGAGGGCGGACAGGAAATCGTCGAAGTCGCGATAGTCCTCGTTGACGAAGTGGAATTGCCGGTCGCAGCGGGCGAGATAGCCGGTCTCCACCAGCACCTGTTGTTCGTCCGCGGTGGCGAAAGTCACGTGCAGCGACGATGCGCCGAGCTTGCCGACCAGCGTCGCGCCGGCGGCCGCCAGCAGCATTTGATTGCGGTCGGCATCCTCGCCCGGACGGACCAGCAGGCGGCGGCCGGTAACCGGCGTAAACGGCACAGAGGCCTGGAGCTTGGGATAGTAGCGTCCGCCGGCGCGTTCGTAGGCGTCCGCCCAGCCATGGTCGAAGACGTATTCGCCCTGCGAATGGCTCTTCAGGTAGCAAGGCATGACGGCGGCCGGCTTGCCGTCGGCGCCGTCGAGAACAAGATGCTGGCCGAGCCAGCCGGTCTTGCGGGTGGCCGAACCGGATTCTTCCAGCGACCACAGAAAATCGTGCGACAGAAACGGGTTGTAGGCGGCGCCCGGCGGATTGGCGCAGGCGTCCCAGTCGTCGCGGGCGATGTCGCCAAGCGAGGAGAGGACGCGGAAGGTGGCTTCCGCCGGATTATTCGAGGCCAAGGCTGGTGTCGCTCTTCGCGAAAAGGGACCAGCTTCAAACTTAGGGGCGCCGGCTAGCGGCGCAAGCGGTTCCGGCAACTACTTTGCGTCCGGATCGAAGCCCTCGAACGTTATCTGGTCGACAAATTGCCGCGCCTTCTCCCGATCGGCCGGCGTGCGCACGGTCCAGGTTATCAAGGGCATGCCGAGGTGGCGAAGGGTGAGGGGGGCGTTCGCTGGCAATGCCTTGATGCCGTAGGAGACGAAACTCGGCCAGACGAGCGCCGCGGCCAACAGATGGCGGAGGGCGAAGCGCTTCAGCGGAGAGCCGTCGCCCTCCGACCCCGGGTCGAAATGATCGGCGATGAGCCCGCGCGGAAGCGTCGGGGCCAGCCGCCGCATGGCGGCCATCGAGGCCGGGTCGAACGACATGACCGCGACCGGTCCGGAGTAGTTGGCGAGGATCGGGGCCACCGCCTGCTCAAGCCGGCGGTCGCCGTCCCAATGGCTCTTGAACTCGATGATCAGCGGCACGCGGCCGTCAACCGCGTCGAGCAGTTCCTCCAGCGTCGGAATGCGCGCTTCGGTGTCGCGCAGGCGGATAGCCTTCAGTTCAGCCAGGGATCGGGTCACGAGCGGACCCGTCGCCTCGGTCAGGCGGTCGAGGACACGGTCATGGAAGACAACCACACGGCCATCGGCGGTCGGCTGAAGGTCGCATTCGATGGCGAAGTTGTGGGCGACCGCGGCCTCGGCGGCGGGCAGGGTGTTCTCCACGCGACCGGCGGCGCGATCGTGGAAGCCCCGATGCGCAATCGGCCGCGCGGTCAGCCAGTCGAATTGTGACATGGGCTTTCGATGTCAGGCGATCTCTGCGATCGCCTCCACTTCGACGGCCGCGCCCAGCGGCAGGGTGGCAAGGCCGATTGCCGAGCGCGAATGCTTGCCGCGTTCGCCAAGAACCTCGATCAGGAAATCCGAGCAGCCGTTGATGACCTTGTGCGGATCGGTGAAATCCGGGGCGCAGTTGACGAAGCCGGTCAGCTTGACGATGCGCTTGACCTTCTCAAGGTCGCCGAGCGCCGCCTTGAGGTTGGCGAGAATGTTGATGGCGCAGATGCGTGCGCCTTTCTGCCCTTCCTCGACGTCGTATTCGCGGCCGAGCTTTCCGATGAACTTGTCGCCGCCTGGGAGAATCGAAACCTGGCCGGACACGAACAGCAGTTTGCCGACCGTCATTGTCGGAATGTAGCTGGCGGCGGGCGCGGGCGGCACGGGGAGCGTAACGCCCAGCGCCTGCAGTCTGGTTTCGGCACTTTCTGGCATTGCTTTTCCTCTTCGGTTGCCCTGATGTGGCCGCTCTAGTCGCGCAGAATCCGGGGCGACGCAAGGGTGTGGAATGACGAATGCGTACCAGATGGGTTGCCTGGCTTGCCGGGGCGGTTGGCCTGTTGCTGCTCGCGCCGCCCGTGTGGGCCGGCGGAAGCCAGTTGGCCTCCTACCGCGCCGTCTACGATCTCGTGACCGACGATACCGGCGATGCCAACGGTACGGCCTCGGTTGACGGTCGGCTGGTCGTCGAATTCACGGCGACCCATTGCGGCACTTACAAGAGCCAGATGCGTTTTGTGACGCAGGGCGAGGATGGCGACGGCAACAGCCAGGTCACTGACTCGCGCGCCGACAGCGTGGAGACCACGGGCGGGCGGTTCGAATTCACCAACGAAACATATGTCAACGACGAGCTTGCGGAGGAATCGGCCGGTGTCGCGCAGCGCACGGCGCATGGCGTGAGTGTCGAACTGACCAAGCCGGCGAAGAAAACGATCGTGTTCGATCGCGACGTGGCGTTTCCGACCGAGCAACTGAAAAAGATTCTTGCGGCGGCGGCGAAGGGCCAGCATTTCCTGGCCATGGACATCTTCGATGGATCGCAGACCGGTGACATCGTGTTCGCGACCGCAACCGTGCTCGGCAAGGTTTCCACAGCGGCCGACGATTTTGGCGACGAGGACCTGGTCGGCGATGCCGGTTTCGCCGGCTTGCCTCACTGGCCGCTGACGATCAGCTATTTCGAGAAGAGCAAGGGCACCGACGATGCGCCGAGCTATACGACCTCGTTCGTCGGCTACACCAACGGCATCGGACGCAAGCTGAAGATCGACTACGGCAAGTTCGCACTGGTCGGGCACATTACGCACCTGACCATGTTGCCGGCGCCGCCCTGCTGACGGGTCAGCGCTTGGGCGGCTGAACGGACGGCTTGCCCGGCGCGTCGAAGATCAGGCCGAGCTCGACGGCGCGGTTGCCGAACTTGTCGCGGATCGTGTCGATGGCGGCCTCCGCCGCGGCGCGCTTGGCGGCTGCGGGATCGATCAGGTCCACCGGGTCGGCAAGCCGTGGATCGGTGAATTCCGACACGCCGATGCCGATCAGCCGGAACTTGGTGCGCGCGTCGGTCTCGCGCACAAGCAGTTCGGCGCCTGCCTGGAAGATCCGGTCGGCCAGTTGAGTCGGATCGGCGAGGTGCCGACTGCGGGTGCGCAGGCGAAAATCGGAAGTCTTCAGCTTGAGGGTCACCGCGACGCCCGCCAGTTCCGCTTTCTTCAGCCGGCGCGAAACCTTCTCCGACAGCGCCCGCAGGATCGCTTTCAGTTCGTGCGGATCGGCGAGGTCGGTATCGAAGGTTGTTTCGGCGCTGACGCTCTTCGCCTCGCCACGCGGATCGACCGAGCGGCGATCGTCGCCACGCGACAGTCGGGCGAGGCGCAAGCCCATCGAACCGTAGCGCCGTCCGAGTTCGGCCTCGTCCATGCGCTGAAGTGAGCCGATTGTGTGGATGCCATCGGCGGCCAGGCGGGCCTGCATCGTCTTGCCGACGCCCCAGATCAGCCCAACCGGCTTCGGCGCCAGGAACGAGGTCGCCTCGGCTTCGCCGATGACCGAGAAGCCGCGCGGCTTCTCCAGGTCGGAGGCGATCTTGGCGAGGAACTTGTTAAAGGACAGCCCGATCGACACGGTGATGCCGATTTCCGTCTCGACGCGCCGTTGCAGCCGGGCGAGGGCCAGCGCCGGCGGGGCGTGATGCAGACGCTCGGTGCCGGCCAAATCCATGAACGCCTCGTCGATCGACAGAGGTTCGACCAGCGGCGTCATTTCCTGCATGAGGCTGCGCACCTCGCGGCCGACGCGCCCGTACTTCTCGAAGTTCGGGCGGACCACGACGGCGTCTGGGCAGGCCTTCAGCGCCTGGAACATGGGCATGGCCGAGCGTACGCCCCGGATGCGGGCAATGTAGCATGCGGTGGCGACAACCCCGCGTTTGCCGCCGCCGACGATGACCGGTTTGTCGACAAGTTCCGGGTTGTCGCGTTTTTCGATTGCGGCGTAGAAGGCGTCGCAATCGAGATGAGCGATGGCGAGGCGGAATAGTTCGGCATGGCGAATGAGGCGCGGGCTGCCACATGCCGGACACCGGCTGCCCTCGGGCGGTGCCGATGTCAGGCAATCGCGGCAGAAGCCGGGCTGGGCGGCGGTTTTGGCGGGGGCCGGCATCGTTTCGTCCGAGGGC
This sequence comes from uncultured Alphaproteobacteria bacterium, assembly GCA_963781775.1. Lineage (GTDB taxonomy): Bacteria > Pseudomonadota > Alphaproteobacteria > Rhizobiales > Kaistiaceae > CAVSRC01. Next base: position 312,033 of record CAWAHE010000010.1, read on the forward strand.
CTCGATTGGGCGGAGGCTAGCTGGCTGGCGGCCACGGTTCAATTCACCGCCGACCGGCTGTTGTCATTGGCCTTGCCGGCGGAAAAGCCGCTCTGCTAAGACGGCGGAACACTGCGGGAAACCAAGCGAAATGTCGGTCGACAAGGATACGGTGAAGCGCGTGGCGCATCTCGCCCGCATCGCGGTCAGCGACGCGGAGGCGGAGGCGCTGAAGGCCGAACTCAATACGATTCTCGGATTCGTGGAGCAGTTGAACGAAGTCGACGTGACCGGGGTCGAGCCGATGACCGCGGTGATCCCGATGAAGATGAAAATGCGCAAGGACGCCGTAACCGACGGCGCCAAGGCCCAATCCGTGATCGCCAACGCGCCGGCGCGCGAGGACGATTTCTTCGTCGTGCCGAAGGTGGTCGAATGACCGAAACCGCACTCGATCCGGCACCCAGGCCGGCGCACCGCGCGGCGCCGCAGGTGGCGATCGCGGTCGAGAGTCCGCTGCAGGACGATGTGCGTGCGCTCATCGCCGAGTTGAACGCGGTGCTCTTGAAGCTGACGCCGCCGGAGTTCTGCTATCACATGAAGGCGGAAGAGATGGCGGGCGCCAACACCACCGTCTTCATTGCCCGTGTCGGGGGCGAGGCCGTGGCGATGGGCGCCATTCGCCGCCATGCCGGCGGCATCGGTGAGGTCAAGCGCATGTACACGCGGCCGGGGATGCAGGGGCAGGGGATCGGCGGCCACATCCTTGCAGCGATCGAGTCAAAGGCGCAGGCCGAGCGTCTCGTCGAACTCGTGCTTGAGACTGGCGACCGCCATCCTGCGGCGTGGCGGGTTTATGAGCGTGCGGGCTTCACGCGGACCGGGCCGGTGCTCGACTATCCGAACACGCCCTATTCGGTGTTCTACCGCAAGCGCCTGACGTCAGACGGGCTGCCGCCCGCATGAGCGACCTCACCGCATTGACCATCGCCGAGATCCGCGACGGACTTTCGGCGCGGCAGTTCTCTGCCGTTGAATTGACGCAAGCCTATCTGGCGGCAATGGCGAAGGCGCGCGCGCTCAACGCCTACATCGTCGAGACGCCGGAAAAGGCGCTCGCCATGGCCGCCGAATCCGACCGGCGCATCACGCGAGGAGACGCGCGGCCGCTGGAGGGCGTGCCGCTCGGCATCAAGGACCTGTTCTGCACCGAGGGTGTGCACAGCCAGGCGGCGAGCCACGTGCTCGATGGCTTCAAGCCGACTTACGAATCGACCGTCACGGCGAACCTGTGGGCGGACGGCGCCGTCATGCTCGGCAAGCTCAACATGGATGAGTTTGCCATGGGCTCGTCCAACGAGACCTCCTACTACGGCCCGGTGGTCAACCCGTGGCGGTCGAAGGGATCGAACGCACCGCTGGTGCCGGGCGGTTCGTCGGGTGGCTCGGCGGCGGCGGTGGCTGCACACCTCTGCGCCGGTGCCACCGCCACCGACACTGGCGGCTCGATCCGCCAGCCGGCGGCCTTCACCGGAACCGTCGGCATCAAACCGACCTACGGCCGCTGTTCGCGGTGGGGCATCGTCGCGTTTGCCTCGTCGCTCGACCAGGCCGGGCCGATTGCGCGCACGGTGCGTGATGCGGCGATCCTGATGAAGTCGATGGCAAGCGCCGACCCCAAGGACACGACCTCGGCCGACCTGCCGGTGCCGGACTACGAGCAGTCTGTCGGGCAGAGCATCAAGGGCCTCAAGATCGGCATTCCGAAGGAGTATCGCGTCGACGGCATGCCCGCGGACATCGATGCGGCGTGGGAGAAGGGCAAAGCCTGGCTCCGGGACGCCGGGGCGACGATCGTCGATATCAGTCTTCCGCACACAAAATACGCGCTACCGGCCTACTACATCGTCGCGCCGGCGGAAGCCTCGTCGAACCTCGCCCGCTACGACGGCGTGCGCTACGGCCTGCGCGTGCCCGGTGACGATGTGATTTCCATGTACGAGGCGACGCGCGCCGCCGGCTTCGGCAAGGAAGTGAAACGCCGCATCATGATCGGCACCTATGTGCTGTCAGCCGGCTACTACGACGCCTACTATCTGCGCGCCCAGAAAGTCCGCACGCTGATCAAGCGCGATTTCGAAACGGTGTTCGCTGACGGCATCGATGCCGTTCTTGCGCCGGCTACGCCCAGCGCGGCGTTCGGCCTCGAGGCGATGGCTTTGGCGTCGCCGGTGGAGATGTATCTCAACGACGTGTTCGCTGTGACCGCGAACATGGCGGGGCTTCCAGGCATCGCCGTTCCGGCTGGCGTCACCGGCGACGGACTGCCGCTCGGCCTCCAGCTCATCGGTCGCCCCTTCGATGAGGCCATGCTGTTCCGCACCGCGCAGGCGATCGAGGACGCGGCCGGCCGGTTCAACCCGGAACAATGGTGGGCAACATGACCCGACAGAACATCTCTTCCGGCAGCCCCTATGAGCCGGTCATCGGCTTCTCGCGGGCGGTTCGCATTGGCAACACGATTGCGGTGAGCGGTACCGCGCCGATTGGCCCGGACGGCAAGACCGTCGGGAGCGGAGACGTGGCCGCCCAGGTTCGCCGCTGCTGCGAGATCGCGGCGGAGGTGCTCGGCAAGGCCGGCGCGAACCTTGCGGACGTCATCCGCACGCGTATCTATCTGGTGAACGCCGCGGATTGGGAGACGGCCGGTCGCGCCCATGGCGAGACGTTTGGCGCCATCCGTCCGGCCGCGACGATGGTCGTGGTCAAGGCGCTGCTCGATCCCGACTGGCTGGTCGAGATGGAGTTCGACGCGGTGCAGGAAGGAGCGAACTGATGGACGCAAAGGAGCTACGGGCTTCGGCCGCAACCTCGGATGCACCGCCGGCCGGCGTTGCGCCGCCGGTCGCGGCGCTGTGGTGGATCGCCAAGGGCGGCTTCGTGCATGGCGACGCCTGGCACAAGGCGCATGCCATCGCCCAGACTGCGGAGGGCGATCCGGCGCACGATTGGGTGCATGCCCTGCTGCACCGCATCGAGGGCGATGAATCCAACGCCGGTTACTGGTATCGCCGCGCCGGCAAGCCGCATGCGAAGGTATCGCACGACGAGGAGTGGGACCGGATCGCCGAGGCGCTGCTTCTGGAGGGCGGCGTGTGACCGACAGCGTCGCGTCCCGGAGCAAGCTGATCAAGGGCGCCACCGGCGACTGGGAGGTGGTCGTCGGCATGGAGGTCCATGCCCAGGTCACCTCGCAGTCGAAATTGTTCTCCGGCGCCTCGACCGGGTTCGGCGGCGAGCCCAATTCGCATGTCAGTCTCGTCGACGCGGCGATGCCCGGTATGCTGCCGGTCCTGAACGAGGAATGCGTGGCGCAGGCGGTGCGCACCGGCCTCGGCCTGAAGGCGCAGATCAACCTGAAGAGCCGCTTCGACCGCAAGAACTACTTCTATCCCGACCTGCCGCAGGGCTATCAGATTTCGCAATACCAGCAGCCGATCGTCGGCGAGGGCGCGGTGACCGTTGATGTCGACGGTGGCGACAGCTTCACCGTCGGGATCGAACGGCTGCATCTTGAACAGGACGCCGGCAAGTCGCTGCACGACCAGCACGCCACGGCGAGTTTCGTTGACCTCAACCGCTCGGGCGTGGCGCTAATGGAGATCGTGTCCAAGCCGGACATCCACTCCTCCGACGACGCCAAGGCCTACCTGACCAAGCTGCGCTCGATCCTGCGCTATCTCGGCACCTGCGACGGCAATATGGACGAGGGCTCGCTCAAGGCCGACGTCAATGTCTCGGTACGCCGGCCCGGCGAACCGCTCGGCACGCGTTGCGAGATCAAGAACATGAACTCGATCCGCTTCATCGGTGAAGCGATCGACTACGAGGCGCGCCGGCAGATCGCGATCCTCGAGGACGGCGGCTCGATCGACCAGGAGACCCTCCGCTTCGATCCCGGCCGCGGCGAGACGCGCTCCATGCGCTCCAAGGAAGAAGCGCATGACTATCGCTACTTCCCCGACCCGGACCTGCTGCCCGTGGAATTCGATCAGGCCTTCGTCGACAGCCTTGCCGCCGACCTGCCGGAACTCCCCGACGAGAAAAAGGCGCGGTTCGTCGCGGATCTCGGCCTCACGGTCTACGATGCCAGCGTGCTGACCGCCGATCGGGACACGGCCGACTATTTTGAGGCGGTAGCAACGGGGCGCGACGCCAAGGCCGCCGCCAACTGGGTGATCAACGATCTCGGCGGCCGGCTCAATCGCGAGGGGCTCGCCATCGGCGACAGCCCGGTTTCCAGCGGCCAGCTTGGCGGCATCATCGACCTGATCGGCGCCAGCACAATCTCGGGCAAGATCGCAAAGGATCTGTTCGAGATCGTCTGGGCGGAAGGCGGCGATCCGGCGGCGATCGTCGAGCAGCGCGGCCTGAAACAGGTCACTGACACCGGCGCGATCGAGAAGATTGTCGACGACATCATCGCCGCCAATCCCGACAAGGTCGGCGATGCCAAGACCAAGCCGCAAGCGATCGGCTGGTTCGTCGGCCAGGTGATGAAGGCGAGTGGCGGCAAAGCCAATCCACAGGCGGTCAATGCGCTCCTTAAGGCGAAGCTCGGGCTTTAGGCGGCGTCCGCCTGATCGCGCCCACGGGCTCGGTGGTTCGATCCGTAACCGCGACAATTTCGAGTTATCATCTGCGATACCCTAGATTCGGGAGGCGCCGATGGTGGCTCATATCTGGCCCGTCGATCACCCTGAGACGACGCGAAAAACGGAAGCCGGATCGGAGGCGGTTGGGTATGCCGCCGGTTTGGCGACATGGTTTCTCATCGGCGGGGTCTTTGTCGCCGCCAAGTACGGCGTCGACGAGATTCCACCGTGGCTGATGTGTTTTCTGCGTCTGCTGATCGCGACGGTGGCGCTCCTGCCGCTTGCCTGGGGCGAGCGCGCGGCGGCGTTCGCATTCCTGCGCAGGCGCGGATTGCATGCCCTCGTCATCGGCGGCATCGGGCTCGGGATCACCCAGGGCCTGGTCTACAACTCGCTGGCGTTCACCAGCGCGATCAACTGCGGCATCATCTTTTCGGTCTCGCCGATCATCACGTTGATTGTCGCCGGTATTGTGTTGCGCGAGCCGCTGGGCCCGTGGCAATTCGTCGGCTCGCTGATCGCCTTCGTCGGCATCGTGACCATTGCCGTGCAGGGTAGTCTGGCGATCCTGCTGGGCCTCCAGCTGGGCATCGGTGATCTTCTCATCTTCATTGCCGCGTGTTGCTTTGCCGGCTACACAATCGCGATCAGGCTCGCCAAATTCGATCTCCCGCGGCTGCCGCTTCTCGTCATTTTTCTGTGTGGCGGCGTTATCGCGACGTTTCCCGGCGCGGTGCTGGAGATCCTGCATGGCGATCACACAAAGCTGGCGTTCAAGGGCTATGTCGCGCTTGCTTACGCCGCCATACCCGGCGGCGCGCTCATGTACCTGCTGTACAACTGGAGCGTCGAAATATTGGGCGCATCCCGCGCCGGCGCACTGACCTACACGCAGATGATCTTCACGGCGCTGCTGGCCTGGCTGATCCTTGGCGAAACCATCGCCTGGTACCATGTCGCAGGCGCCGCGCTGATCATCGTTGGCGTGGCTTTCATCGAACTGATGAAAGCGAAACCTATTCGAGCTTGACGTCGTAGGTCGTCTCGGGCTCCGCGCCGGCGTCGATCGCCTGCCTGGCGAGCGCGATGTAGGCGTTGACGTCCTCGATGCACACCATGTCCATGTCCTCGCGCTCACACAGCGGCATGCCCGGCCCGGCGTCGGACTTGTCGGCCACGGACTTGTAGGACGTGACGACATTGGCGGCGCGGTCGAGTTTGAGGACCGCATAGAGCCGCGTGATGGCGCCGTCCTTGGCGCCAGTCACTTCGGCCAGAAAGAGATCGTCTCCGGCCGGCATGAAACGCATGGCGAGGTCGGCCTCGCCGGCCTTGGCGACGTAGGCCTTGCCCTCGCGCACCAGCACCGTGCGATCGTCGGGCGATCCTTGCTCGTTGAAGGTGATCTTCTCGTAGGGCGCGACCGCCTTGTCGTCGGTGATCAGCGGATCGTTGCTGGTGAAGCAGCCGGCAAGGCCGAGCGCCAGGAACAAGGCGGCCGGGATCAGGTGTCTGGCTTTCAATGTCGTCGCTCCGCTAGATTATTGGTCCGCAGGTATCGTACCAGGAAGCAGGCTTTTCCAAGGAGTTGCCGTGAGCGCAAGCCAAACCGCGCCGATCCGGGTCCATTACTGGTCGACGCCAAACGGACGGAAGATCACCGTCGCGCTGGAGGAACTCGGCGTCCCCTATGAGGTCGCCTTCGTCGATCTCGGCAAGGGCGACCAGCACAAGCCGGATTTCGCCGCGATGTCGCCCAATCACCAGATTCCCGTACTTGTCGATCGCGAGGGTCCCGGCGGCGACCCGATCGCGATCTTCGAGTCCGGCGCGATCCTCATGTATCTCGGCCGCAAGTTCGGCGCGCTCTACCCGCAGGACGACGAGCGCAAGCGCGTCGAGGTCGAGCAGTGGCTGATGTGGCAGATGGGCGATTTCGGCCCCAATCTTGGTCAGGCTCACCACTTCAACCTGTCTGCGCCGGAGGAGATTCCGTACGCCATCGACCGCTACCACAAGGCGGCGCAACGTCTGTACGACGCGCTCGACGGCCGGCTGGCCGATCGGGAATTCGTTGCGGGCGACTATTCGATTGCCGATATCGCCATCTTCTGCTGGGCGGCGCGCTACGAGCGTCACCGCATCGACCTCGCCGATTTTCCCAGCGTGAAGCGCTGGTTCGATGCCATTGCGGCCCGTCCGGCGGTCGTTCGCGGCATGGCGGTGATCAAGCCGGGCAAGGTCGATGTTACCCCGCGCCCGGCGTGGCTGAAACCGTCCGACTGACCGGGCTCTGACCATCCCCAACTTCGCCGCTTGGTTAGCGAGGCGTTGCGGCCCTGTAAATGAGCCGTGAATCGCGCTCGCGATCGATGGGAAAAAGCCAAGCAATTCAAAGCCGCAATCAAGGCATGCTTAGCGAAACCCTGACGCGCTGTTGGAATCTTGTTAAGCGCGCTCCTTAACCGGCTTTTGAATGCCGCCAGCGACACTGGCCCTCGAGACACGGACCGCGGGGACAAGGCGGTTCGGTCGAACGAACAAGGGGAAGTGTCATGGCACGTTGGGACATGGGTGGCGTCGAAATGGCGTCGATGGCGGAAGCGAAGCCGAACGCGGAGAGTTTCTTCGATCTCGGCATTCTCTACTCGAGCGGCGGTGAGGTCGAAGCCGACCTTATCGCGGCACACAAGTGGTTCAACCTGGCGGCAGCCAAGGGTCTTCCTGAGGCGGCTAACTATCGCCAGGAAGTCGCTCGCGAGATGAACGCGGCGGAGGTCGCCGAGGCTCAGCGCGCGGCGCGCGAGTGGCTGACCGCACACTAAGGTACGCGAACGCGGCTCAGGTCTTGAGGCGGGGCGGGATCTTGATCCCGCGCCGCTCCATTTCCTCTTTCAGCTTGCCGGCGATCTCCCGGCAGCCGCAGTTCTTCGCATGGTCCAGGTGCCAGGCGATGCGCTGATCGAGCGTGGCGTTCTTCGGCATCGGGTGGGCGTGGTGCCACCCGGCGTTGATCTTGCCCATGCGCCGTCTCCGATCCGTCGGGGCTTTGTCGAGCCTGGGCAATAGAAAAGGCGGGCCGCTCCAGGCCCGCCTTGCGTTTGATCAACCGCGGCGTTCAGTGGTTGTCGCGCGGGATGCCCATGACCTTGGCGACGTGCTGGTATTTGATCGCCGGCTTGAGCACCATGCCCTCCGAGAACTGGTCGACGATGCCGCGCTGGATTTCCTGCCAGGGAGTCTGGCTCCGCGGTATTGGGAAGCCGCCGTGGGCGGCGAGGGCGGACCGGCGCTTTTCCAGTTCCTCCTTGGGAATGAGGATGTTGGCCTCGCCCTTGTTGAGGTCAACGCGGACCTGGTCGCCGGTCTGGATCAGCGCCAGGCCGCCGCCTGCGGCTGCTTCCGGCGAAGCGTTGAGGATCGACGGGGAGCCTGACGTGCCCGATTGGCGGCCGTCGCCAATGCAGGGCAGGGAGTGGATGCCCCGTTTAAGAAGCGCCGCCGGTGGCTGCATGTTCACGACCTCGGCACCGCCTGGGTAGCCGATCGGCCCGGTGCCGCGGATGAAAAGCATGCAGTTCTCGTCGATGTTGAGCGATGGGTCCTCGATGCGGTGGTGATAGTCCTCGGGGCCTTCGAAGACGATGGCGCGGCCCTCCCATGCGTTCGGGCTCTTCGGATTAGTGAGGTAGCGGTCGCGGAATTCCGGCGAGATCACGCTCGTCTTCATGATCGCCGAATCGAAGAGGTTGCCTTTGAGCACAATGAAGCCGGCATCCTTGACCAGCGGATTGTCGAATGCGCGGATGACGTCGCTGTCTTCGCTTTCCTTGCCGCGGCAATTCTCGCCCATTGTCCGGCCATTGGCCGTCATCGCTTTTTCGCGGATCAGGCCGTGCTTCATCAGTTCGTTGACGACGGCGGGCACGCCGCCGGCACGGTGGAATTCCTCGCCGAGATACTTGCCGGCGGGCTGAACGTTGACGAGCAGCGGCACCTTGTGGCCGATGCGTTCCCAGTCGTCCATTTCGACCGTGACACCGATGTGGCGGGCGATGGCGTTGATGTGGATCGTGGCGTTGGTCGAGCCGCCGATGGCGGAATTGACGACGATGGCGTTCTCGAAGGCCTCGCGGGTCATGATGTCGGAGGGCTTCAGGTCCTCCCAGACCATCTCGACGGCGCGCTTGCCGGTCTCATAGGAGATTTGGCCGCGCTCACGGTAGGGGCCGGGGATCGCCGCGCAGCCGGGCAGGCTCATGCCCAGCGCCTCGGCGAGCGAGTTCATCGTCGAGGCGGTGCCCATCGTGTTGCAATGGCCGACCGATGGCGCCGACGAGGCGACGATCTCGATGAATTCCTTGTAGTCGATCTGACCTTCGGCGAGCCACTCGCGCGCCTTCCACACGATCGTGCCGGAGCCGGAGCGCTCGCCCTTCCACCAGCCGTTCAGCATGGGGCCGCCGGAGAGCACGATGGCCGGGATGTCGACGGTCGCCGCTGCCATGATGCAGGCCGGTGTTGTCTTGTCGCAGCCAGTGGTCAGCACCACACCATCGAGCGGATATCCGTAAAGCACCTCAACGAGTCCGAGATAGGCGAGGTTGCGGTCGAGCGCCGCCGTCGGGCGCTTTCCGGTTTCCTGGATTGGATGGACCGGGAATTCCATGGCCAGGCCGCCGGCAGCGGTGATGCCCTCACGCACGCGCTTGGCCAGTTCCAGATGATGCCGGTTGCACGGCGACAGGTCCGACCCGGTCTGCGCGATGCCGATGATCGGCTTGCCGGACTGCAACTCTTCGCGGGTCAGGCCGAAATTGAGGTACCGCTCGAGGTACAGAGCGGTCATGCCGGGGTTTTCCGGATTGTCGAACCAGGCCTTGGAGCGCAGTTGCGACTTGTCTTTTTTAGCCATCGTTCTTCTTCTTTCTGTCTTGCGCGGTGCACGTCAGGCCAGGTCGGCCAGCCCCGCTCTTCGTAGCATGGACATTACGCGGGATTCAGCCGATTGGCGGGGGGGCGGCCGACGGTCGTGGCAGTCCCAGTTTCGTATGATGAAAGCAGCCCTCGGCGGGTGATCCCGTCTGGATCGGGCCATTTTGCCGCAGGGCTTCCCAGTTGCATGGATTTTCATGTCGCGATTAACGCGGCAAAAATACTATGATAAACGCGTTCTCGTCCACGGGAAGATTTGTCACTTCCCGCTCAGCCGCTGCTTGAGCCCGAAAAAATGGCCGAACGCCACGAACGACTGTCCGAGATGGTCGCCGGAACCATCGGCAAGCGCATCGTCTCGGGTCGCTATAAACCCGGCGATACGTTGCCCACTGAACCTGAGGTTCAGGCCGAGTTCGGCGTGTCGCGTACGGCCGTGCGCGAGGCAATCCGCCTGCTTTCGGCAAAGGGGCTCACCAACTCGCGACCGAAAGTCGGCACGCGGGTGCGTCCACTCGTCGACTGGAACATGTTCGACGCCGACGTCTTGCGCTGGCAGGTTGATCAGAATCCCAGTGACGAATTTGTCAACTCGCTGTTCGAGATGCGCGAGATCATCGAGCCGTCGGCGGCCTCGCTGGCTTCCGAGCGCGGCAGCGAGGAAGACATGGAAGCGCTTGGCGCGGCCATGGAGGGAATCCAGAACGAGACACGCGGCAGCCGCAAGCAGGTTCAGGCCGATGTCGATTTCCACATGGCAATCCTGCGGGCGTCACGCAATCCGATGCTCATTTCGGTCGGTGCCATGATCAATTCGGCGCTCGAGATCAGCTTTACCATCGGCTGGCGGACGGTGATGGCCGAGGACGCGGTGATGCAGCATCGGGCCGTGTATGAGGCGATCCATGCGCGCCAGGGCGAGGCGGCCTTCTACGCGATGCGGAAGCTGCTGCGGAACTCCAAGGGCAATGTGCAGGATGCCCTATGGGCGTCGCGGGAAGAGCAGCCTGGGTAGTCGGCTCGGCCTCGACTCGGAAGTGAAGAACAAAAAGCAGGGAATTTGGGAGGATCATTCATGCGTTTGATGCAGGTGCGTGACGGCAAGGGTCGCCGGGTAGTCGCCACGGAACGAGGCAAATCCTGGATTGTCGGCGGGCGCTACCGCACCGTGCTCGATCTGGCCAAGGCGGCAATCGCGAAGCGGACCAGCATCGCGAGCCTGGTCAAGGCCGCTGGCAGCCGCGGCGAGGCGGATCCGGCGGCATTGCTCGCCAAGGGTCGCGTGTTGCCGCCGATCGATCACGCCGATCCCGCCCATCTTCTCGTCACCGGCACCGGGCTCACGCACCTTGGATCGGCAGCGACGCGCGATTCCATGCACGCCAAGGTGACGGGGTCGGACGAGGCGAGCCTTACGGATTCCATGAGGATGTTCCGCATGGGGCTGGAGGGCGGCAAGCCGGCCAAGGGGCAGATGGGGGTGCAGCCAGAATGGTTTTACAAGGGCGATGGCAGCTTTGTGGCTGCGCCCGGCAAACCGCTCGTTTCACCGGCCTTTGCCGAAGACGGGGGCGAGGAGCCGGAAGTTGCCGGCATCTACGTGGTCGGCAGGGACGGGCAGCCCTGGCGGATCGGCTTTGCCTTGCTCAACGAGTTCTCCGATCACGTCATGGAGCGGCAGAACTACCTCTTCCTGGCGCACTCCAAGCTGAGGCCGTGTTCGTTCGGTCCCGAACTGCTGCTCGGAGACCTTCCCGCGGATGTCCGCGGCACCTCGCGCATCCGGCGTGGCGACAAGGTCATTTTCGAGCAGCCTTTCCTGACTGGCGAGGCCAACATGTCGCACTCCATCGCCAATCTAGAGGCCCATCACTTCAAGTACCCGTATTTCCGGCGGCCGGGTGATGTCCACGTTCATAGCTTCGGGACCGCGACGCTCTCCTTCGCCGCTGGAATTCGCGCGGAGAGCGGCGATGTATTCGAGATAACGGCGCCGGAATTCGGTCTGCCGCTTGCCAATCCGCTCACTATCGGCAAAGACGAACGCGTGAAGGTCCGGCGTCTCTGACGCCACTTCGCCCCGCGATTGACCGCCCCGAGACCAACCGACTGAACAGGATGTCTGCCGCAATGGACGATCTGCACCGCAACTACATCGATGGCGACTGGGTGGACGGCGAAGCCGCGCCCGACGTCAACCCGTCCAACACCGACGAGATCGTCGGTCACTACGTCCGCGGAACCGCAGACGACGCCAAGCGGGCGATTGCGGCCGCCAAGGCGGCATTTCCGGCGTGGTCGCGCAGCGGCATCCAGCAGCGCCACGACATTCTCAAGGCCGCGTCCGACGAGATTCTCAAGCGGCGCGAAGAACTGGGCCGCCTGCTCGCTCGCGAGGAAGGCAAGACGCTGGCCGAAGGTATCGGCGAGACCGTTCGCGCCGGCCAGATCTTCGATTTCTTTGCCGGCGAAGCATTGCGCCTGGCGGGTGAACTGATCCCCAGCGTTCGTCCGGGCATCGAAGTGTCGATGACCCGCGAGCCAGTGGGCGTTGTCGGCATCATCACGCCGTGGAATTTCCCCATCGCGATTCCCGCCTGGAAAATCGCGCCGGCGCTTTGCTACGGCAACACGGTGGTGTTCAAGCCCGCCGATCTGGTGCCGGGGAGCGCGTGGGCGATTGTCGACATTCTCGCCCGTGCCGGGCTGCCGAAGGGCGTGCTGAATCTCGTCATGGGCCGTGGCTCGGTGGTCGGCGACGTGATCATCAACTCACCCGACGTCAACGCGATGACCTTCACCGGGTCGGTGACCACCGGCCGCAAGGTTGCCGACGCGTCGGTCAAGGTGCTGCGCAAGTTCCAGCTGGAGATGGGTGGCAAGAATCCGCTTGTCGTGCTCGACGACGCCGACCTGAAGGTTGCGGTCGAGGTCGCCGCCAACGGTTCCTATTTTTCCACCGGCCAACGCTGCACGGCATCCTCGCGGCTCGTCGTTACCGGGGGTATCCACGACAAGTTCGTGGAGGCACTGACCGAGCGGCTAAAGGGCCTCAAGGTCGACGACGCGGTCAAGGACGGCACTCACATCGGACCGGTGGTCGACCCCAGCCAGCTCAAGCAGGACGAGGACTACATCAAGATCGGCCGGGACGAGGGCGCCAGGCTCCATTGGGGCGGCGAGCGGCTGAACCGGGAGACGCCTGGCTACTACCTGCAGCCGGCGCTGTTCGTGGATACCAAATCAGCGATGCGCATCAACCGGGAAGAGATATTCGGACCGGTCGCCAGCGTCATCCGCGTCAAGGACTACGACGAGGCGCTGGCCGTCGCCAACGACACGCCGTTCGGCCTGACCTCGGGCATCTGCACCACGAGCCTGAAATACGCCACGCATTTCAAGCGGAACTCCGAGGCCGGCATGGTCATGGTCAACCTGCCGACCGCGGGCGTGGACTATCACGTGCCGTTCGGCGGGCGCAAAGCCTCCAGCTATGGCCCGCGCGAACAGGGGCGTTACGCGGCGGAGTTCTTCACCACCGTGAAGACGGCCTACACTCAGCCCTGACGGTCGGCGGTTCTATTTGCAGAACTGCGGCTTGTTGGAATTGTAGGGCAGGATCATTCCCGTCTTCTCGTCGAAGGAATTCGGGAAATGACTCTGGCACCAGGCTTTCCATTCAGGCGTCCACGCCTGCAGGCCGCTGCCATAGTAGCGCTTGCTCGGCGTGTTGCTCGCTTGCTTGGTGTTCGCCGGCTTTGGCGCTGCGGCCGGCGAGGGCTCGTCGGCGGTCACGTCGACCGTGTTGCCTGACGCCGCTGCCGTTTCCAAAGGCCCGCCCTGGCCGCCGGTGTCGAGGTCCGTCCCATAGTAGGCCGAAGTCGCCGGCAGTTGCGGATCCTGGTCCTGGTTGAGGCATCGGTAATAGGCCTCGTCCTGGATGCGTTTCTCCGTGCCCGGTTGTTCGCCCGCGGCTTCGGAAAACTGATTGGCGTATTCACGCGCGTAGAGCGCGCAATAGGCTGGCGGGGCGGCCTGCGCCACCCCGGTGACAACCGTAAGCAGGCCAAATGCGGCCATCGGTGCAATCAACGATTTCATGGCTTCCGGCTCCCTCCGGTCGCGTGCTTCCTGTCCAGGCAGAACGGATGTTTTTGAAGGGTTTGTGGTGTCCGTTCGCCCCGTACCACGAATCGACTATTTCCTCGATCTTTGGTCAGAAAACGGTCATGCCATGGCGGGAAATAGGCATTTGCAGATTGCCCGGCCGTCCCTTTTTGGGCAAAGAGTTGGCGAGATGAGACGTTGCCGCCAGAGCCATGCAGGGGAGGGCGCCGTTGCCTGATTTTCCGCTGGTGGATGCTCACGTCCATCTCTACGACCCCAGTGCCATCGCCTATTCCTGGATGGCGAGCGTGCCGCTCCTCAATTCGCTTCATGGGTCAACCGAGTACAGCGCGGCAATTGGCGGCGTTGTCGTGGAGAAGCTGGTTTTCGTGGAGGTCGATGCCGGCCCGGGCGCTCATCTAGACGAGGCCAGATGGATCGAAGCGGCTGCGGAATACGATCCGCGGATACAGGGCATGGTGGCGACAGTGCCGCTCGAGAACGGGCCGGAGGCAGTGGCCGCGGACGTGGCGGCGGTCGCCAGGATGCCGTTGGCCCGCGGCGTGCGCCGTCTGATCCAGGGCCACGTCGACGAACCCGGATGGTGTCTCAGAGAACCTTTCGTCGAGGCGGTTCGCCTGCTGGCCGAACATGGGCTGAGCTTCGACATCTGCATCTACCATCCGCAATTGGGTGACGCGATCGAGCTGGTTCGGCGCTGTCCGGAGGTCAGCTTCATCCTCGATCACATCGGCAAGCCTGGCATAAGAGGGGGATTGCGCGAGCCCTGGTGGGGCCAGATGCGTGAAATGGCGAGTCTGCCGAATGTGATTTGCAAGGTCTCTGGCGTGGTCACCGAGGCCGACAAGGACTGGACCTACGATCAGGTGGCGCCCTACGTGGCGCACGCAATCGAGAGTTTCGGCTTCGATCGCGTGGCCTTTGGCGGCGATTGGCCGGTTTTGGAACTCGCCGGCCGCTACCCCGAATGGGTGAAGATCGTCGACCGCGTGACCGCCGGCGCGTCCGAGGCCGAACTCAGAAAACTCTATCGGGACAATGCCATAGCCTTCTACCGGCTATAGCGGGCCAGGGAGGAAACGTGCAGGAACCAATTATCGCAATCTCCACGTGGAGCCTGCATCGGGCGCTCGGCATTACCTACACCAACAGTCCGGCCAACGATGTGCCGGACGAGTTCAAGGAGACCTACGGCGCGGCCAAGGTTGACCTGCTCGATCTGCCAGCCGCCTTCCGCGACAACGGCATCGATCGCATGGAGATCGTCCATTTCCACATGCGGTCCCGCGATCCCGCCTACTTGGCGGAATTGAAATCGACACTGGCCGAGGCCGGCGTCAGATTGCAGACGTTGCTGATCGACAGTGGCGACGTCGCCGATCCGGTCAATCGCGAGAGGGACATCGCCTGGATTGCCAAATGGATCGATACGGCGGCGGCGCTTGGTGCGGACCAGGCGCGGGTGAGCGGCGGCCGGCAGAAAGCAACGCGGGAGTCGCTGGACCTTGCCGTCGACGGCCTGCGCCGTCTCACGCGCCATGGGCGCGAACAGGGCGTCCAGGTGATCACCGAAAACTGGCAGGAGCTGACCAGCGCTCCCCATGCAGTCCACTACCTGCTTGACGGCGTCGGCGGCGACATCGGCCTGATCGCCGATTTCGCTAACTGGAAAGGCGCCGGCAAATACGATGATCTGGCCTCGATCATGCCGCGGGCAACCTGCACGCACGCCACCGCCTGGTTTCCTGAGCGCGGCGTCATGGATCGCGAGGACTACGGCCGGTGCCTCGACCTCGCCATTGAAGCCGGCCTCAGGGGACCGCATACGCTCATCTACAGCAGTCCGGATGACGACGAGTGGGCGGCGTTGCGTACGCAGCGCGATTTTGTTCGGGAGCGGTTCGCCGCGGCATAGTGGCCAACGCCGCCTTGGCTCTGGCTTTTTGAGTTGGCGCTGGCGGTCGAAGTGGGAGCGTCTCGTGCGAGTGATTTGCGTCCTCGGGGTCGAGCGAACGGGAAGCAGCCGCGCTATTTCAGTTCTGGGCGGCTTCGACGAACTTCGAGTCAGATCCGAGATCTTCAACGAAAAAATAGCCGAGTCGCTCGAGAACGAATGCGCCGCGCTCGGATCGTTCGCCGGGATCCCGGATGTCACTAATCCGCGCGATCAGCGATTAACTGCCTGGCTACGAGCCAATCCGAATACAGCGATCGACTGGCTTTCGACGAACCTTGGCGGTCGGGCCTTGGTCTTCAAGCTTTTCGACCTGCACATTCCCAGTGCCGAAGAGCGCACGCGTCTGATGCAGCGGACGGATATCGGGTTCATTATCATTCGTCGCCGCCCGATAGACATCTACATTTCCGCTCTGAAGACACACGCAGTTGGAGCGATGCGTTATGTCGATACTTCGGCTATCCAGGTGCGCGGTGACGTTCGGGACTTTCTCATGGGGTGGAACCGGGTTAGGGGTTGGTATGCTGAATGCCGCGACCTAATCACCAGGAACAGGCGCCCCTTTGTTGAACCTCAGCTACAGCAACGAGATTGCGCGTCCGGACGACCTCCTGATGGATGCGCTCCGTCAAAAGCTGCGCCTGCTTGGCGTCGATCCAGGTCCGTTCACCGAGATCAAGGGACCATATTTGTTCCGACAGGATCGTACCGACGCGTATGATCAGAAGGTGTCGAACTGGCACGAATTTTCCAGCGCGCTCAAGAGTCACCCGGACTATTTCCTGGCGTTTCAGGAGTAAACGGCCTTGGTCCGTGCGTCGGGGGAGCGGGAGCCGCCTTGTCATGTGTGCGATTGTCGGCGGATTCTCTCTCGCTAGATTCAAGTTTGGCGCAACGTCAGTCGAGGTACCCCATGCGCCGCATCTCGGCGCCGTGATCGGCGATCACCTGCGCAACCTGTTTCTCGGTCAGCACGGTCCGCCATTGCCCGGTCTCTCCTTTGCGGAAAAAGCGGTCGATTTCCTCGGGCTTCTCCGCAAAGCCTGCCCTCGCTTCCAAATCGCGCATTCGGCCAAAGGACGAAAGATGCGATCGCCTGTCGCAATTGGTCGTCGGTGCAATTCATCATGGTGTGTTTCGCGATGGCGCCAAATGTCTCCATCGGCTCGGCGAGCATGTCCTCGTAACGGACCACGAGCAGGGAGTCGTCGTGGACCGCGGTCCAGGTGTGGACGTGCTCGCTCCACGAACCCCTGAGTTCAAACAGGCTTTTCTCGGTTGGCGCGGATGCGTAACCCGACGTGCCCATCATCGCGATGGCATCATCGATCGTATCCGAATTGAAATGTGCAAGAGAGATGGCAACGTCGAGAGGATTCCTGACGATGTAAACCGCGCCGGCGGAAATCTCCGGCGACATCAATCGGACGTCGAAGAGGGCCACGTTCGCGTTGTGCGTCTTCATCGGCACAATTCCCGGCGAATGCTCTACGATTGACTTGAGCGCGGGCAATCTGGCTTTGGCGACATCGGCCGGAGAGTTCTGGAATGCCGGTCGCTGCAGCCAACCCTGATACAAGGCAACCTGGGAATCGCCGACGGCAAATTTCATGCCCTTGGCAAACTCGACTTCGTCGACCGCCTGACCGCTGAGGATCTGGATCAGGCGGGCCAGAAATATTCTGGTCCAGGTGTTCCCGGAGCGCGGATATGAGGCAAGCCACACGATGCCTCTTGGCTTGCTCGGGTCGACGACGATCATCACGCTCTCCTGCTGACGCGTTTGTTCTGGCCCTTGTCACGTTTTTCAACCATACCTGCGGCGGTGCAACTGGTTCGAACCGCTTACCGTTCGCCTGCAGGAACATAGGCTGCTAGTTCCGACGTGAGGTAGCCGACCCGCCGCATTTGAATATGGTGCGCGGCGACGATGCGTCGGATTTGCTGCGTGTTCAGTTCGGTGCGCCATCCGCCGGCCCGGCCGCGGCGGAAGAACCTCTGGTCCGGACGAACGGCTTCGGAAAATCCGTATTTGCGTTCAATCTCCTTCAAGCGGCGAAACGAGGCGAGATGAATTGCGTCTGCGAGCTGCTGCTCGTCTGGAATCTGGCCGACAAAATCGGCAACGCTCCGCAACACAGCGTGGGGCATCGAAAGCATATCCTCGTAGCGGACCAGCTTGATGCGTGGGTTAGGGCTGCCGGTCCAGCTTGCCACGTTCTGGCTCCACGAGCCCCAGAATTCGGGGACAAGGGTGTCGTCAGGAGTGAGGACGCAATTGTTCAGGCAGATCCGGTCGATTGCGTCGTCGATGGAAAAGCCGAAGTGCGCTCCCAGAGACGTGGCGATGTCGAGCGGATTGCGGACAATGTAGATCGCTCCGACGCTCGATGTGAGATCAATCGTCGGGTAGCCGCCGGCAATGCCGAGCGCGGCATGAGCCTTGATGAACGCAACGCCATTCGCTTCGGCGGCCAGGGCCGCCTGCACCTGGGGGCGGACTGCTGCAATCTCCTCGAACGGTGCGCCTATCGGAGTCTTGCCAAGAAAGCGCTCGAAAAGATCGATTTGGCTGGACTCTCGATCCGCCGAATTCGCTGGAGTTCACTGAGTTTATCGCTGCCCGCGTGGCGTCCGACGATCCGTATCAGGTTGTAGAGAAACACCCTCATCCAGGTGTTTCCGGATTTGGGGTAGGAGGCGATCCATATGATGCCTTTTTGCGGCCGAGTTGAACCGTTCTCAGTGGCGTTCAGCGGCATACCACAATCTGCCCGAGTTGATGATCGCCGCAATCGGGAACGTATTGCCTAGCGAGTGCTGGTCGTGTCACCGGAAAATGGCGGAGAGGATGGGATTCGAACCCACGATACGGCTTTTGACCGTATACCCGCTTAGCAGGCGGGCGCCTTCGACCACTCGGCCACCTCTCCAACGAACCGCAATACCGAGATGGTCCAGCTTCGGCAAGCCGGGCGTGTCGGTCTTCCGCCCGCCGACAGTCGCGGTG
>CAWAHE010000011.1:0-235000 GCA_963781775.1 uncultured Alphaproteobacteria bacterium
CGTCGATGATCACCGTCGACATGGCTTACCGGATCACATCGCTGAGCGACTATGGCGCCGCCAATGCGCTCGGCGTCATCTCCTACCTGATGACCGCAGCCGTCGCCTGGCTCTATCTGCGCCAGGGCGTCCGCGACCGCGAGGCGGTCCGTCCATGACCAGCGCTAATCCGCTGCGTTGGATCCCTGCCGCCATCGTCATCGGCCTGATCGCCTTTGTGATCTTCGGACCGATCGCCAACCTCGCGCTGTGGGCGGTAGCGGAGAAATGGTACTGGCCGCACATCCTGCCGCAGCAATACGGGTTCGAATTCTGGGGACTGGGGTTCTCCGAGCGCGGCCACGCATGGAGTCGCTCGGCACCAGCGTGTTCATCGCCCTGCTCACGGTCGCCGCCTCGCTGCTAATCTCGGCGCCGGCGGGATACGCAGGTCCGCCTGAACGTGCCGTTCCGTGGCTTGATGATGCTGGTGTTCCTGCTGCCGCAGGCGTTTCCAACCTGCCGATCTACATCAACGTGGCACGAATCTTCTACTGGATCGGCCTCAACGGGACGATCGCGGGCGTCGTGCTAGTCCACTCTCTGCACGGGCTGGTGCTGTCGGTTTGGATCGCAGCGGCTGCGTTCGCCGCGGTCGAGCGGTCGCTCGAAGAGGCGGCGCGCAACATGGGCGCCGGCCCAGTCCGCACCTTCTTCACCGTCTCGCTGCCGTTGGCGGCGCCCGGCATCATGGCGGCGGCCGTGTTCGTTTTCCTCGAGTTGCTCGACGAGTTCACCGGCACCTATTTCGTCGGCGTGCCCGACATCATCACCCTGCCCCTGCTGATGTTCAACGCGTCGATGGGCGGCAATTACCAAATCGCCGCGATCACCGCGCTGATCCTCCTCATTCCTTCCATCGGTTTCATGCTGGTGATCGAACGATTTCTGAAGGCGGACGTCGTCGCCAAAATTGGAGGCTGAGCCAAGTGCATATCACCGTACTTGGCGTCGGCGAGGCATCGGACCCGAAAGAGAGCAACTCCTCGGTCGTGGTGGAAAGCGGTGGGCACCGCGTCCTCATTGACTGCGGCCACTCGATACCGCCGGTCTTGTGGCGCCGCTTCTCCGACCCGGATGCCATTGACACTATTGTCTTCACCCATCACCACCCCGACCATTGTTTCGGCTTGGTGCCGTGGATGATTTCACTTGCCGACGGAGGGCGGCAGAAGCCGCTAAGCATCGTGACCACTGGTTGGGGTATCGGCCACCTCAAGCAGCTCTGCAATCTGGGCATGGTCCCCCACGGCAGAAGCAGCCCATTCCCAATTCATTGGACGAACGAAATCGGAATGGAAAAGATCGGGCCGTTCGCTGTGTCGCGAGCGCGCACGAAACACTCGATAGTCAACAGCGCGATCCTTCTTGAAGCCGACGGCGCCCTCTTCGGGTATTCCGGTGACGGACAGCCGACCGCGGAATCGCGCGCGCTTCTCAGCCGCGCCGACCTGCTATTTCACGAGTGCTACATTGTCGATCCCGCGCCGGAGATCCGCTATCACGCCGATCTTGCGACCGTTCGAGGTCTCGCGGGTCCATCACGCATCGGTATCTACCACATCCGTAAGGACCAGCGGCGCGTAGCCATTGAGCGATTGTCCGACGATCCAAGAGTATTCGTCCTTGATGCGAACGATGAGTTTTCGCTCGGTAAAGATTGATATGGCCTTTGCGCCCTCCCTGAGACAGCAGCAGCACGCCCCGGGGCGTCGATATGGAGTTGCATGCTCCAACTAGTCTCCAATCCTCATATCGTCTCTATCACGGTCAACCTGGCCGCAGCGTGGCTCGCCGGGGCCGCTATCGGACTCGAGAGAAGCTTCCACGGCCGACCGGCCGGATTCGCACCCACGCCCTAGTGTGTCTTTCATCGGCCCTCCTGATGCTCGTCTTCAACTACCAGGAAGACTGGCTGGGTTCGATTCCGACGGAGACCATTCGGACCGATCCCACTCGCATGGCGCAGGGCATAATGACGGGCATCGGCTTCTTGGGTGCGGGTGTGATCTTTAAAGAGGGCCTGACTGTCCGCGGTTTGACCACCGCAGCGTCAATCTGGACCACGGCGGCAATTGGCATCCTTCTCGGCGTGGGCTTGTACTACCCAGCTCTGCTGGCAACCATCGTGTCGCTTGGTACGCTAAGCGCCTTCCGATGGATCGAGGCCCGGATTCCGACGCAGATCCATGCACAGCACATCATCCGCTTTCTCGCTGACCGTACGATGAGCGAAGCCGACCTCAGGACAATGCTTGTGCGACACGGCTTCTCCGTCGCGAAGATGGCCTACCGGCTCGAGGAAGGAGGCGGCGTCTTCGAATATCGGATGATGCTGCGCACGCTGAGGAAGGACGACCTCGAGCGGCTCGCTGTCGACCTGCGCAAGATTGAAGGCGTTCTGGAATTCCGCATCGTCCCAAATGATGACTAGTGTTTTCCGATCCAGAATGGTCATGGTACATCCATGGCCTTGAGCCAACGCGATCGGAGCTTCCGGTCAAGCGCGGCGGTTCGGCCTCCGACACGAAAGAACGATGGAGGCACGCATGAAGATCGGAATGGTAACCGATGGCTTGAGTTCGCTCAGCTTCGTCGAAGTTCTCGACGCCGCGGCCAAGCTTGGCCTTGACTGCGTTGAGTTTGCGACGGGCAACTGGTCGGCGGCTCCACATATTGACATCGATACGCTCCTGCGAAGCCGCCGCGCGCGCGATAGCTTCACTGCAACGATACGCGAGCGCAACCTCACGGTCAGCGCGCTCACCTGCAACGGCAACTCGCTGCACCCTGAGAAAAGTGGGCGCGCACACGACAAAGTCATTCGTAAGACCATCGAGTTAGCGCCGCAGATCGGAGTGGACCGTGTCGTGCTCATGTCGGGATGCCCTGGTGCGCCGGGCGACAAGCACCCGAACTGGATCACCGTCGCATGGCCGCCGGAGACGACGGCGATCCTCGAATGGCAGTGGAACGAGGTGTTGATTCCCTATTGGCGTGAGCTTGTCGACTTCGCCGAGAAGAGTGGCGTTCACCACCTCTGCCTCGAGCTCCATGGCGGGCAGAACGTTTACAACGTGGAAACGTTTCAGCGGCTGCGCGACGCTTGTGGCGACGTGGTTGGCGTCAATTTTGATCCCAGCCATCTCATGTGGATGGGGGCGGATCCGATAGCGGCGGTCGAGGCGCTTGGGTCGGCAATCTTTCACGTGCACGCCAAGGACACGCGCATTGACCAACGCAACACCGCGCTCAACAGCCGCATCGAGACGCGCCCCAGTGCGCGAGCGTCCGAACGCTCATGGAACTATGTCACGCTCGGCTACGGCCACGGCGAGGACTTCTGGCGCGCTTTCTGCCTGGCACTTAGGCGCGTCGGTTACGATGGTGTGCTTTCGATTGAGCACGAGGACATGGCTCTGTCGCCGATGGAGGGGATGCGCAAATCGGTCGAATTGCTCAAGCGCGTCTATATTGTCGAGCCGGCGAGCTACGAACTTCCGAGCATCTGAGGAGCGATGGCTTGAAGGAAGTGAGGATCGGCCTGATCGGGTCGGTTTGGGGCTTTCTTGCCCTTCGACGGCGGCATTCCGCGACCCTCTAGGCCGCCGCACCCACCAGTGTTCGCAATTGGTCGAATAATCTCGGCGTGGCCGCGAGCGCCTCATTGCCGTTGGTCAGGAAATCGGCGGCGAAATAGTCGTTGGTGCGGCCACCGGCTTCGCGCACGAGCAAGATGCCCGCTGCTGCGTCCCAGGAATTTAGGTGCTGTTCCCAATACCCATCCCACCGGCCGGCGGCAGTGTAGGCAAGCCCGAGGGCACCTGAGCCGAACCGGCAATATTCGCAATTCGCTTCCAGGAGCGCTGCGACCGTTCGGGCATGCTGGGCGTACGGCCGGCGATAGCTGAAGCCCAGGGAGATGCGAGCTTCAGAAAGAGCGGCCTTGATGCTCACCTGGATCGGAGCACCGTTGAGCTTGGCCCCCATGCCGCGAACCGCCGAAAACATTTCATCGGTCACCGGGTCATAGATGAAGCCGAGCATCGGTTCCCCGGCGACGACCAGCCCGACCGAAACACACCAGAAATGAATGCCGTTCAGGAAATTCGTGGTGCCGTCTATGGGGTCTATGATCCAGATGACATCGCTGCTGCCGCGGGGTCCGCCTTCCTCTCCGAGGAATGAGTCTGACGGGAAAGCGCGTGACAACTCGCCAATCAAGAGGGATTCGCTCGCCCGGTCTGCTTCGCTGACGAAGTCCTGCTTGCCCTTGTGCTCGATGGCGAGCGTCGAACGGCGGCGGAAAAGGTCAGCGGCAAGCAAGCCGGCCTTTCGTGTAGTAGCTAGACCAACAGTGGCCCTGTCCGACAATTCCTTCTCGTTCATGCCTCACCGCGCTTGGAACATTTGTTTCGATTGATGTGGCAGCGTCCACAATATTCCATCAAGATGGCGATGCCTTCCTATCCTAGGGAAGCCAATCCGACCAAGCCTTTAATGCTGAGCCGGGAAATCAAAATGGGAGGAAGTCGATGAAATCCATCACCAAATTTGCTGTTGCCGCCACTGCCGCGATGGCAGCGGGATTGCTTGCAACAGGCGGCGCCTCGGCCGCCGGCAATCTCACCGTCTATTGCTCGGTCCAGGAGGAATGGTGCCAGGCGATGGTCAATGCCTTCCAGGCGGAGACCGGAATCACCGTCGCTATGACGCGCAAGAGTTCTGGAGAGACCTATGCCCAGATCGCCGCTGAGGCGGCGAACCCGAAGGGCGATATCTGGTGGGGCGGCACAGGCGATCCGCACCTGCAAGCTGCGGAGGAAGGACTGACAGTAGAATACAACTCGCCGATGCTGAGCGAACTTCAGCCGTGGGCCATCGCTCAGCATGAGACAGCAAAGAAGCGCACGGTGGGCATCTACTTGGGCGCGCTCGGCTTTGGCTACAACACCGAAATTCTGCAGCAGAAGAAGCTACCCGAGCCGAAATGCTGGGCCGACTTGATCAAGCCCGAATATAAGGGCGAGGTCCAAGTCGCAAATCCGAACTCATCAGGCACCGCCTACACGTTCCTGGCGACACAGGTCCAGCTGCTTGGAGAGGATCCTGCATTTCAGTACCTGAAGACGTTGGACGGCAACGTTAACCAGTACACGAAATCCGGCGCGGCACCCATCCAGGCCGCAGCACGTGGTGAGACGCTCATCGGTATTGTCTTTCAACACGACGTTATCGCAACGACGATCGCCACCGGGGCACCATTGAAAACCGTGTCCCCATGTGAGGGCACCGGATTCGAGACTGGCTCGATGAGCATCATCAAGGGGGCGCCGAATCTCGACAATGCCAAGAAATGGTACGATTGGGCGTTGACGCCGGCCGCACAAGAAATTGGAGCCGCCGCCAACTCCTACCAGGTGCCTTCGAACAAGAACTCAAAGGTGCCTCCTCAGGCTCCAAAGATCTCCGAAATCAAATTGATCGACTATGATTTCGCTAAATACGGCTCATCGGACGAGCGCAAGCGTTTGTTGGCGCGCTGGGACGCCGAGATCGGCGCGAAGAAGTAGTACCGTTCAGTCCAGAACCTGCCGTCGGCGGAGCCCGTCTCCGCCGGCGAAGTCGTCGAACGGGTGCATGGGGCAGGGATGCCGGGACCAATTCTTGTTTCGCTGATCTTGGGCTGGCTCGGCTTGGCGGTCGCCCCCTGGTACGGGCTCGACGAGGCGTTCTTCGCCTTCGGCTGGCTATCACACTATCCTGACGCCGACACCGCACCGGCGCTCATCCAGGCATTCACGCACGGGCGCTGGTTCCTGTGGCCGGTGATCCTGGCTGCAATCCCGCCCGTCTTCGCGCTTGGTCGCGTACGCACAGATCGGACCGCGGCGAATATCCTCCTCACGAGCGGTGCGGCTGGCCTCGCGTTCACGTTGTGTCAGGGGTTCACCATCGGGATCAGCGGCTGGACGTGGCCAGCGCTCGCCGACATCCTAGGGCCTGTCGAACCGCAAAAGGGCCTCGGTTACGGCGCTCTATTTGCCTCAGCGGCCTTCCTCATGTTCTTTGCTTTAGGCCTTGCAAAGCGCGGCGCCATGCGCGGTGACGCCTTCGTCGTCGGCTCGATCACGCTCGTCGTCTCTTCGATCGGCCTGTTTGTCTTCTATCCCGTTGCGCGAATGCTGTTTCAGGCCGCGATCGATCAGGCCGGCGGTTTCTCCATCTCCGCCCTCGTCACGCGCCTACTTTCAGACGATATCTGGAACATCGGCTGCGTTACCGGCGTCAGCAAATGCGGTGTGTTGTGGCACAGCTTGTGGCTCGCCATCATCACCGGCGTATGCACCACGCTCCTTGGTCTCGCCTTCGCGCTGCTTGCGCAACGCACGAAGTTTCCCGCCAAGTGGCTGCTGCGCGTCCTCACAATTCTGCCGATCATAACGCCGCCTTTCGTAATCGGGCTCGGCATGATCCTGCTCTTTGGTCGCAGCGGCTTGATGAGTGTGTTTCTCAATCATTGGTTCGGCGTGCCGCAGACCCGGTGGATCTACGGCCTCAATGGACTCGTCATCGTCCAAACGCTCGCTTTCGCACCGATCGCCTATCTCGTGATGATCGGCGTCGTGCAGGGGATCAGCCCATCAATGGAAGAGGCGGCACAGACGCTTCGCGCCGACCGCTGGCGGACTTTCTGGACGGTCACTTGGCCCCTGATGCGCCCCGGCCTCGCCAATGCGTTCCTGATCGGCTTCGTCGAGAGCCTGGCTGACTTCGGCAATCCCCTGGTCCTGAGCGGCAACTACGACGTTTTATCCACCGACATCTTCTTCGCGATCGTCGGAGCGCAGAGCGATCCTGGCCGCGCTTCAGCGCTCGCGATCGTCCTCCTGGCGCTGACGCTTTCCGCCTTTGCCGCGCAGCGCCTCTGGCTCGGCCGCCGTTCCTATACGACCGTCGGCGGCAAGGGCGATGCCGGCCTTCACGCCCCGCTCCCGCAACGGGTGAAAGCCGTCGTCTATGCCACGACCGTTCCCTGGCTCATTTTCACGATTGTGCTCTATGTGCTGATATTGGTCGGCGGTTTCGTGCAGTCGCTCGGCATCAACAACACCTTCACGCTCAAGCACTACATTGCTGCCTTCGGTATCCAATGGACCGATTTCGGTATCCTGTGGGCGGGGCGCGCGTGGCCGTCCTTCTTCGTCACGCTGGAGTTGGCGGCGATCGCGGCACCATTCACCGCTGCCTTGGGCATCCTCACGGCGTATTTGCTCAACCGGCAGCGCTTCGCGGGCCAGACGGCGTTCGAGTTTATCAGTCTGCTGTCCTTCGCCATTCCCGGCACGGTCATTGGCGTCAGCTACATTGTCGCGTTCAATGTCCCTCCCATCGAGCTGACAGCGACCGGCGCCATCCTCATCATCTGCTTCGTCTTCCGGAACATGCCAGTCGCAATCCGCGCCGGCCTTGCATCGCTGAGCCAGATCGACAAAAGCCTCGACGAATGCTCGCTCACGCTTCGCCACGGCAGCTTCGCAACCTTACGGCGCGTCATTCTGCCTCTGCTGCGACCGGCGATCGTGGCGGGGCTGGTGTACAGTTTCGTACGTGCGATCACCGCGGTCAGCGCGGTGATCTTCCTCGTCAGCGCACAATATAATCTGGCCACGGCCTATATCATTGGAAGGGTCGAGGTGTCGGACTTCGGAATCGCCATCGCCTATTCGTCGGTGCTGATCGTGTGCATGCTCCTGGCGATCGGCATCATTCAAATTGGGGTCGGTGCGCGTCGCCAAACCGCACGCGGGCACGACATAGATGCCATTCCCCAGGGAGGATTCGCGTGACGCTCGCTTCGCATTCCGCGCCGGTCGAACTGCAATCAGTCGGCAAGCGCTATGGCAGCGTCGTCGCCGTCGACTCCGTCTCCTTTACGATCGAGGCCGGCACTTTGGTGACGCTTCTTGGCCCATCGGGCTGCGGCAAGACGACTACGCTGCGCGCTATTGCCGGTCTTGAGCCGGCAACCTCGGGGCGCATCCTCATTGGCGGTGAGGACGTGACCAACCTGCCGCCAAACGCACGGGACGTGTCAATGGTGTTCCAGTCCTACGCGCTTTTCCCGCACATGAGCGTCATCGAGAACGTTTCGTATGGTCTGGAGACCTCACCGATTTCGAAGCAAGCGCGTCTCGACAAAGCGCGCGAGGGCCTGCGTCTCGTTGGCTTGGAGGGCTACGATCGGCGCTTCCCCTCCGAGCTTTCCGGAGGCCAGCAGCAGCGCGTCGCAGTCGCCCGTGCGTTGGTGCTTGAGCCGCGCGTGCTGCTCTTCGATGAACCATTGTCGAACCTCGATGCCAAGCTCCGCCGTCACATGCGCGACGAAATTCGAGATCTTCAGCAGTCGCTCGGCCTGACCTCGGTTTATGTCACGCATGATCAGGAAGAAGCGCTCGCAGTTTCAGACAAAATAATCGTCATGAACGCAGGAAGAATCGCGCAGGAAGGTACGCCAACCGATCTCTACGAGCGCCCAAATGATGCTTTTGTCGCCGACTTCATCGGCGGTGCCAACCTGATCCCCTGTGAGCTGACAAACTTCGAAGGCGGAAACGCGCGTGTCCGTCTTGGGTCACTCGACCTCTCACTGGCGCGCGCCGGCAAAGTTGGCGTAGGCCCTGCGCTCGTCGTGGTGCGCCCAAATTCGGTTGACTTAGCGACGGCGCCCGAAGGGGGCCGCTCGTTCCCTGTGACCGTCCGCAAGGCCGTGTATCTGGGTGACCATTGGGAATACACGCTGGATTCGGCGGTTGGCGAACTGTTCGTTGTGCAGCCGATCGAGCAACGCTACGCCGAAGGTTCGACGGTACACGTGGCGCTGTGGCCCGAACGGCTGACGCTCGTGGCCGGGTCGTAGGGCGGCCGTTTCGGAGGCTGGTTTTGGCAACTGGCGAGCCCGATACATTGCTCGATGAGGTGCGGACCGCGACGTCGGCATCGCGTGCCCGCAGGCAGCATCATCGAACCCACTCGGTTGGGCTAGCGCACCACTCTCCGCAGGCCAGAGTTGCCTTTCCGCCAACACAGTCGCCCAACTGCATTGGACATTTCACTCCTCAATCTCCACCGCCTGCCGGTCGCTACCAACGGCGAGACTGAGCGAAATAGTCCCTGGCCTTCTGACCAAAGGCAACGCGGAGCTGCTGCTCCTCGTCTAATACGAAGCGGCGGGTGATGATGAAAGGGAACACCATCACGGGCAGGAATGCCGAAACCGCGCCGAGAATGACCGCCCAACCGAGCAGCATCACCGTCATGCCGGTGTAGATCGGATTTCGGTTGAAGCGAAAATGGTACTCGACCAATAGCACTTCAGGGGTTGTGCGAGGCTCTACAGGTGTCTTCTTCACCAGGAAGAGAGCGGCGGCCGAGCCAGCCCAAATGAAGCCGACCGCGACGATACCCCATCCCAGCCAGTCGGGCAGATCGAGCACGGCGAGTGGAACCCGTTTCGCAACGCCCCAGGAGAGCACGGCAGAGCCCAGAAACCAGATCGGCGGAAGGTCAGGAAAGCCTTTCATGAAGCTCGGCATGGCAATTTGGCTGTGCTTTCGCCGGTTTCACCGTAGCCTGGAAATCGTCGAGTGCGAGACGTCGTGGACAATGGATGCGGGCGGCCATCACCGCCGCCGGCCTCCCCCTCGATTGCAAGCCGCACGGTCTCCGCAAGGCCGCTGGACGACGGTTGGCTGAAGCCGGGTGTTCGGCGCACGAGATCATGTCCGTGCTCGGCCACAAGACACTCGCCGAAGCAGAACGGTACACACCCACGAGGCCGACCAGAAGCGCCTCGCCACGGCTGCAGTGTACAAGCTCGAGGGTCAAAAACATGACCAGGTTTCCCAAACCCCGCGACACGGGGTTGGGAAAACGCCAAAAACCAAAAGGAAATCAGGATGATCAAGGAATCATGGCGCTCCCTAGGGGACTCGAACCCCTGTTTTCGCCGTGAGAGGGCGACGTCCTGGACCGCTAGACGAAGGGAGCGGAGGCCTTCCGGCGCTTGATGGCGCGGAACGCCTCGATATAGCGGCGGCACCCTGCCCTTGGCAAGACGGCAACCGCGAGCCCGCAGGCATGGTGAGGACACCCGGTTTCGGCGCTTCGGCGGGCGGCCCCCGATCGGCTACGGCGTGACCCGGAACCGGCCGACGACCGCGCCGGACCGCATGTTGACGATGACGATCAGCGCGCCGGCGCCGTCGTCATAGGTCAGCATCGCCCGGTCCCCGTCGAGAGCCGTTGAGATCAGGCGCGCGCCGGCTGGAACGCCCATTGCCGCCAGCGACAGCGTCGGGTTGGCGGCGTCGGGCGCCAGCGGCTTTACCGTGGCATCGGCGGTGACGATCCTGTACAGGATCGCCGCGAAGACCGCGAGGATGCCGAGTCCAAGGGTCAGGCCCGCGATCAGCATCAGCCGGCTCAGCCGCGCCCGCACGCGCTCGACCGCCGGATCGAGCGGCTTCTCGTCGTCATCGAAGGAAGAAGAAGAGGTCATGGTGACAAAAGGGCCTGCCGAGACGGTTGAGCTGGCGGTTGATGCCGGCGCGGCGGGCACGCGCCTCGACGCCTGGCTCGCCGGCGCGGTCGCCGATCTCGGCCGCAACCGCGCCAAGAAGCTGGTCCTCGACGGCCACGTCGCGATCGGCGGCCGGACGATAGTGGAGCCGAAAAGGCCGGTCAAACCGGGCGAGCGCGTGGTCGTCGATCTGCCGCCGCCCGAGCCTGCCGAGCCCGCCGCCGAGCCGATCCCGCTTGCCATCGTCTATGAGGACGACGACCTCATCGTCATCGACAAGCCGGCCGGCCTTGTGGTTCATCCCGCCGGCGGGCATCCCGGCGGGACGCTTGTCAACGCGCTCATCGCCCATTGCGGCGCCAGCCTGTCGGGCATCGGCGGCGTCGCCCGGCCGGGCATCGTGCACCGCCTCGACAAGGACACCACCGGCCTGATGGTGGTCGCCAAGACCGACCGCGCCCATCGCGGCCTCGCCGCGCAGTTCGCCGACCACGGACGCACCGGACCGCTGGAGCGTGGCTACCTGGCGCTGGTCTGGGGCACGCCCGACCGGCCTCAGGGCACGATCGACCTGCCGCTCGCCCGCTCGACCCGCAACCGCGAGAAGATCGAAGTGAAGCGCACGGGCGGCCGCGTGGCGATCACCCATTACCGGGTCGAGGCGCAATTCGGCCCCGGTGACAAACCGCCGGTGGCGGCATTGGTCGAGTGCCAGCTCGAGACCGGCCGCACCCACCAGATCCGCGTGCATATGACAGCGATCGGCCATCCGGTGGTGGGCGACCGGGCCTACGGGTCCGGCTTCGCCACCAAGGCCACGCTCCTGCCGGAGCCGGCGCGCGGCATTGTCACGGCGTTTCCCCGCCAGGCGCTGCACGCATATCTGCTCGGCTTCGAGCACCCGGTAACGGGCAAGGAAATGCGCTTCGAAAGCCCGCTACCCGCGGACATGGCCGCGCTGGTCGACGCCCTTAAGTCATTGTGAACAATATTTAATCAAGCGCCGCGCAAAGCAGGCGTGTTTCCGACAAAATCCTACCTATATAACCATCTGCCGCGTGTGCCGCCTGACGGACCGCGACGGGGAACCCGCCGGGATTGGCCGGGGGTTTGAATAGAGAGGGGCGCTTCCATGGCCCGTACAGCTCTTCCAGCGATTGCCGCCGGTGAATCCGGCCTCTCGCACTACCTTTCTGAAATTCGCAAGTTTCCGATGCTCGCGCCTGACGAGGAGTACATGCTCGCCAAGCGCTACAAGGAGCATGGCGACCGCGACGCCGCCCACCGTCTGGTGACCAGCCATCTCCGGCTCGTCGCCAAGATCGCGATGGGCTATCGCGGCTATGGCCTGCCCATCGGCGAAGTCATCTCCGAGGGCAACGTCGGCCTGATGCAGGCCGTGCGCCGGTTCGAGCCCGAGAAGGGCTTCCGCCTGGCGACTTACGCAATGTGGTGGATTCGCGCCGCCATCCAGGAATACATCCTGCGCTCGTGGAGCCTGGTGAAGATGGGCACCACGGCGAACCAGAAGCGTCTGTTCTTCAACCTGCGCAAGGTCAAGGGCCAGATCCAGGCTCTCGACGAGGGCGACCTCAAGCCCGAGCAGGTCGATCAGATCGCCACCAAGCTGGGCGTTACCAAGGACGAGGTGATTTCGATGAACCGCCGCCTCGGCGGCGACGCCTCGCTCAACGCGCCGCTCAGGAGCGACGGCGAGACCGGCGGCGAGTGGCAGGACTGGCTGGTCGACGACGCGCCGACCCAGGAACAGCGCTTGGCCGAGAACGAGGAGCTCGACAACCGCCGTCAGCTCCTCAAGGACGCCATGGGCGTGCTCAACGAGCGCGAACGCCGCATCTTCGAGGCGCGCCGCCTCGCCGAGGATCCGATCACCCTGGAAGACCTGTCGAGCGAGTTCGGCGTCAGCCGCGAGCGCGTCCGCCAGATCGAGGTGCGCGCCTTCGAGAAGGTGCAGAAGGCCGTGAAGAAAGGCGCCAAGGAACTCGAGGCGCCCCACGCCCAGATCGCGGCGGCCGGCGCCTGAGCTACCGCGGCTCCACGCTGTAGCTGTCTACCGGCGGCACGGTGTCGATCAGACCGGCGTCTTTCATGAAAGCAGCAAAACGCTCGTAGCGGCCGGCGTCCATCGCCGCCGGCCGCTTGGCGAAGCGCGGCAACGTCGCGGCGAAGGCCTGGCGGTTCAGGTCGTCGTCGAGGTCGGTGTGCGATTTCAGGAGCATCGCCAGCGCCTCATCCGGATGGTTGGTAAGGAAGATCGTGGCCTCCTCCACCGCCGCCAGGAATCGGCCCAGACGCGGGTCGTCGCGGAGCTTCGTGCTGGTCACGTAGATCAGCTCGTCATAGGCCGGCACGCCATGCTCCTCCGGATAGAAGGCGACCGCCGGCTTGCCTTCCAGCGCCAGTTGCACCAGCTCAAAATTGCGATAGCCGTCGATCGCGGCATCCACCTGACCGGACATCAGCGCCGTCACCAGGTTGAAATTGACGTTGACCAGGGTCACGTCGGCGGCGGTGAGGCCCGCCGATTTGAGGATGGCGCCAAGATAGGCGTCCTGCAGACCGGCGACCGAATAGCCGATCTTCTTGCCCTTGAGATCGGCGAGAGACTTCACCGGCCCGTCCTTCAGCACGATCAGACAGTTGAGCGGCGTTTCGATCAGCGTGCCGAAGCGCACCAGCGGCAGGCCCTCCTTGATCTGCAGCATGAGGTCCGGCTGGTAGGTGATGGCGACATCGGCCTTGCCGGCGGCGACCAGGCGCGGCGGCGCGCTCGGATCGGCCGGCGCGACCAGATCGACGTCGAGGCCGTGACGGGCGAAATAGCCACCCTCCTTGGCGATCACCAGCGGCGCGTGATCGGGATTGACGAACCAGTCGAGCATCACCGTCAGCTTGTCGGCGGCGTGGACCTCAAGTGGAATCAGAAGAGCAAGGATCGTCGCCAAGCCCAGAAGGCGATTCACGATTTTCATTTTGCCGGATTCCTTCATTGGGACTCTTCCACCCACGGCGTGAGATTGGCGGTGGCCAGATCGACGACCGCGCGTAGCGCCACCGACATGGCGGCAAGCAGGATCAGCGCGGCGAACATCACGTCTGTCTGAGCGCGCGCATTGGCCAGCAGCATGGCGTAGCCAAGGCCGGACGAGGCCCCCACCCACTCGCCGATCAGCGCCCCGATCGGGGCGTAGACCGCGGCAACGCGGAGGCCGGTGATCAGCGCCGGCAATGCCCCCGGCACGCGCAACAGCGTGACCACCTGCCAGCGGCGTGCACCATAAAGCCGCGCCAGGTCGAGCAGGTTGACATCGGTGCGGGCGAGCCCATCGGCGAAGGCCGACGCTACAGGGAAGAAGATCGCAACCGTCGCCATCACGACCTTCGAGGCAAGGCCGAAGCCGAACCACAGGGCGAGCAGCGGCGCGATGGCGAAGACCGGGACCGCCTGGCTGACCACCATCACCGGCAGCAGGACCCGACGGGTCAGCGGCAGGAAGCTCATGGTCAGCGCCAGGCCGGCGCCCAGCACCGCGCCGGTGACGAAGCCGATCAGGGTCTCGGTGAGTGTGGTGACGGCATGAACCCGCCAGAGATCCGGACGGTCGACAAGCGCTGCGAACACGCGCACCGGTGGCGGCAGCAGGAAGGGCGGCGGCTGGAAGATCAGGATCACCGCCTGCCACACGAGCAGCAGGACGACGGCGACGGCCAGCGCGCGCAGCGCCATCATCGCTCGATTCCCCCGCCCGACAGCACACGCAAGGCCATGAACCGTTCGCTCCCGAACGATCCGGACGCATGGGCGAAGCAAGCCGGCGGAGAAAGTTCCCGTCCCTTCGCCGGCATGACCCGGATCAGGTTCGAAGGGTTCGGCCTTCCGGCCATCTCAGCTCGACGACGAGCACCCCTCGGAACGGGCGGAGATTACAGGCTTGCCGACCGGCGGCAAGCGCTTTTCGGAATGGCTGCTATCCGGCGCCCGACCAGGCGGCCATCGCCTTGGCGAACACGCGGTCACCGGGCGTGCCCTTCTCGAAGGTCAGGATCGCCCGTTGGCCGGTGTCGTACACCAGCGGCAGGTCGATCCAGCCGCGGTCCTTGAGCAGGGCAAGGTTGTTCTGCACGTCGCTGTCGAGCGCCGACAGCGCAATCCAGAAGAACCCGTCGGCGACCTTGGCCGAGGCGCCGATCAACGGCTGGCCGCGAGCATCCTCGGCCGGCTTCATCACCAGTCGCGGCACGCTGCCGATGCCCTTGCCGGGGAAGGCGGACGTCGCATTGGTGACCACCTCAATGAGGTGGCTCGCCGGCAGGCTCTGGTCGGTGTTCTTGCGGATGGTCAGTTTGATCTTGAGGCCGCGATCGGGCGCATCGAGGTTGGCGACGATCGACGGTCCGTCGGTGCCGTTGTCGACATAGCTCCACGTGACCGCGGCATTGATCTGGGTGACTCCGGCCGCCGCCTTGGCGCTATCCAGCGGCTCTTCGTAGAGGACGGCCTTCTGCGCCACCAGCGCATCGCCGCTTGCTCCGGCCGGCTGTTGCGGCGTCGCATCCTGAGAGGCAACCGCCGCCGCACCGCTGCCGGCGTCGGCTGGCTGCTGATCGACGACGCGCACGCCGGGCGTCGTCGCCACGCCGCTACCGCCGTCCAGCAACCGATCACTGTTCTTGCCCGAGGCGTCCGCCGCGGCCGCAGGCACCGCCGGCGTTTCGGCAGGAGGCGCCGACTGAGTTCCCGACGACGTATCGAACGCAGACAGAATCTCGGAAATGGCGCCACGCTGGGACCAGGCGAGCGCGGCAAGTCCGCCGACCATGGCCACGATCAGGACCAGAAGCAGGATGGTCGGCAAACGCGACGGGCGCGGATCAACATCCTCGAAATCGGCGTCGACCGAGCGGCCACCGCCACCTCTGCGCCGCCCGCCCTTGACCTTGGCCGGCCGGTCCACGGCATCGACATACGGTCCGGCGGAATAGCGCGACATGGGCTCGGCCGCCGGCGGCTCCGGGTCCCAGCCATAGTCAGGCGCGAGCCTCGGCTCAGGCTCCGGCCGCCGGGCCGTACGGTAGTCGGGCGGCGGCACGTAGGCGACCGGCTCGCCACGCTCGCCACGGGCCGGCGCCCGGCGCGGCCGGTCAGCAACGTGGAACTCGGCGGCCATGTCGCCATAGGCCGGTTCGCTCCGCTGCGGTGGCGGCGCGCGTTCGATCGGTGGTGGAACCTCACCGCGGTTTTCCGCTTCGCGGATAGCGCGGCGGAAGACCTCCTGCGGCGACCCGTCATCAATCTCTTCGGCTTCGGGTTCCGGCTCGTCAAAGGCCTGCGGCGGAGGAGCCGACTGCGGTGGCGGCGGCGGCGCCGGCCTCCGGGCGGCCCGAAGCGGCGGGCCAGTGCCGCTCGACGCCTCGCGCTCGGCGCGGCGAATCGCTTCTTCAAGCTCGAGCCGCTGGCGCGAAATCTCGGAAGTCGGCAGCGGCGGGACGATGGCCTTCAACTGGGCGATCAGGGCGTTGCGCGCCTTGTCGTAGACGGCGCGGCGCGCCTCGGGCGTATTGCCCTCGAGGCTCGCGACCGCCCTGCTGAGAACAGCGTAATATTCTGCCATTTCCTCGCTCTGCGGTCCTCTTACCGAATCGCCTTAACCTTGGAAAGGATCGTGGACAAGAATGGTATCGTCACGCTCTGGACTTGTCGAAAGTAAGGCCACAGGAACGCCGATCAACTCTTCCACATGGCGCACGTATTTGACTGCTTGCGCTGGCAGATCATTCCATGTTCGGGCGCCTGCCGTCGAGTCTTGCCAGCCTTCCATGGTCTCGTAAACCGGCTCGACCGCCGCCTGCTCGGCCTGGGCTGCCGGCAAATAGTCTATCTCACGCCCGTTTAGACGATAACCAACTGATATCTTTATTGATTCCAAGCCGTCAAGGACATCCAGCTTGGTCAGCGCAATCCCGTCGATGCCGGAAATCTTGACCACCTGACGAACCAGCGCCGCGTCGAACCAGCCGCACCTGCGCTTGCGCCCGGTCACCGTGCCGAATTCCTTGCCAACCCGGCCGAGACGCTCGCCGATCTCGCCCTTGTCCTCGGTCGGGAACGGCCCCTCGCCCACCCGGGTCGTATAGGCCTTGGTGATTCCCAGCACATAATCGGCGGCGCGCGTACCCAGGCCCGAGCCGGTCGCGGCCTGGCCGGCGACGATGTTGGACGAGGTGACATAGGGATAAGTGCCGTGGTCGACGTCGAGGAGCACGCCCTGCGCTCCCTCGAACAGGATGCGCTTTCCCGCGCGCCGCGCCTCGTCGAGACGCCGCCAGGCCGACCCCATGAAGGGCAGGATTTTCGGCGCGATATCCTTGAGGGCGGCAAGTAGCGCAGTCGCGTCAACTTCCTCGGCGCCACTACCCCGGCGTAGCGCATTATGGTGGGTCAGCAGACGGTCGATCTTGCCCGGCAGGCTGGCCGGATCGGCCAGATCGACGACGCGGATGGCGCGGCGGCCGACCTTGTCCTCATAGGCCGGACCGATGCCGCGACGGGTGGTGCCGAGCGCCTGCGTGCTGTTGGCGGACTCGCGCGTCACATCGAGTTCGCGGTGGACTGGCAGGATGAGCGCGGCGTTCTCGGCGATGAGCAGGTTGTCGGGCGTCACCGAGACACCCTGCCCTTTCAGCTTGGCGACCTCTTCGACGAAGGCCCACGGATCGACGACGACGCCGTTGCCGATAACCGACAGCTTGCCCGGGCGCACGACCCCGGACGGCAACAGGCTCAGCTTGTAGCTGATGCCGTCGATGACCAGTGTGTGCCCGGCATTGTGACCGCCCTGGAAGCGCACGACGATATCGGCGCGCTCGGAGAGCCAGTCGACGATCTTGCCCTTGCCCTCGTCGCCCCATTGCGATCCGACGACGACCACATTCGCCATTTGCCCGCTCGATTCCCTGATTTTCTGGCCTGTCGCCGGCAAAGAATCGCCCCGGCGAATGGTCCGGGGCGGCGACGGGCCGGACTATAGCCGCTGCGTTCCGGCGGCGCGACCGAAAATGCCTGCCCTGCCCGCATGCCCCGGCCGCGACATTGTCCCCCGGCACCGGCTCGTCTATGTACCCGTTGCGCCAGACGCGCCCGCGAACCCATTCAGCTACAGACAATCGAACTCGTGACCGCCCCGCCCCCGTCAGGCCGTTCGTTCCTCGACCGGCCCTACCTGCTCCTGTCGCTGACGTCGCTTTTCTGGGCGATCAACATCGTGCTCGGCCGTTTCATCGCCGGCACGATCCCGCCCGCGGCCCTGTCGGAGATACGCTGGTTCGGCGCCGGACTGATCGTGCTGCCGATCGCGTGGCCTCACCTGCGGCGCGACTGGCCGGTGATACGCCGGCACATCGGCATGCTGCTGCTCCTCAGCCTGACCGGCATCACCATCTACAACACGCTCGCCTATCACGGGCTCGAATACACCACCGCCATCAACGGCCTACTGATGCAATCCTCGGCGCCGCTGATGATCGGCCTGTGGTCGCTGATCCTGTTTCGCGACCGGCTGACGCCGGCGCAATTGCTCGGCATCCTGATGTCGCTGACCGGCGTGATCGTCATCATCGCCCACGGCAGCTTCGCGGCGCTCGCCACCCTGAAGCTCAATCCCGGCGATGTCTGGTTCCTGGTCGCGATGGTCAGCTACGCGCTCTACGCCGCACTGCTGCGCCGACGGCCGGCGATCCATTTCCTGTCGTTCCTGGCGTTCACCATCATTGCCGGCGCGACCATGCTGCTGCCGGCGACGACGTGGGAGTTTCTGGCCGGCCGCCGGATCGATCCGACCCCGGCGGCCTTCGCCGTGCTCGCCTACGTGGTGATCTTCCCTTCGCTGCTCGCCTACATATTCTTCAACCGCGGCGTCGAATTGATCGGCGCCAATCGCGCCGGCCCGTTCTTCCACCTCATCCCGGTGTTCGGCTCGGCGATCGCGATCCTGTTCCTCGGCGAGCGGCCGCAACTCTTCCACGGCGCCGGCTATGCGCTGATCATCGCCGGCATTGTGGTCGCGCAGAAGGGCGCGCGAAAGACGACCTAGAACGCCAGCCGCTTTGCCTGAACCACGCCCTCGAGCTTCATTACCTTGTCGATGACCGCGTCACTGATCGCCTCGTCAACCTCGATCAGCGCGATGGCGTCGTCGCCGCGCGCCGCCCGACCAAGGTTGAAGGTTGCGATGTTGACCTGCTCGTCGCCGAGCAGCGAACCCAGCCGGCCGATGAAGCCCGGCTTGTCCTTGTTGGTGATGTAAAGCATGTGCGGGCCGAAGCTGGCGTCGAGGTTGATGCCCTTGATCTGGATGATGCGCGGCTTGCCGTCGGAGAACACCGTGCCGGCGACCGAACGCTCCTGCCGCTCGGTCTTCACCGTCAGGCGCACGTAGGTCTCGTAGACGCCGCGCTGGGTCTGGCGCACCTCGTTGATCTCCATGCCGCGCTCGCGCGCCACGATCGGCGCGTTGACCATGTTGACCTCGGTCAGGATCGGACGAAGCAGGCCGGCGAGCAGCGCCGAGGTCAGCGCCTTGGTGTTCATGTCGGCGACGTCGCCGGCATACTCGATGGTGACGCCGAGGATCGTCGACTCGGTGAGCTGGCCGGCGAACGAGCCGATGTTCTCGGCGAGCTTGACGAAGGGCAGCAGCCGCGGCGCTTCCTCGGCCGAGATCGACGGCATGTTGAGGGCGTTGGAGACGGCGCCCTGGATCAGGTAGTCCGACATCTGCTCGGCGACCTGTATGGCGACGTTCTCCTGCGCCTCGGTGGTCGCGGCTCCGAGATGCGGCGTGCACACGACGTTGGGCAGGCCGAACAGCGGGCTCGACTCGGCCGGCTCGGTGACGAACACGTCGACGCCGGCGCCGGCGACCTTGCCGGACTTGATCGCCGCGGCAAGGTCTTCCTCAACCACGAGGCCGCCGCGGGCGCAATTAATGATGCGCACGCCATCCTTCATCTTGGCGATGGCCGCCGCGTCGATGATGTTCCTGGTCTTTTCGGTGAGCGGCGTGTGCAGCGTGATGAAATCGGCGCGACGGAACAATTCGTCGAGATCGACCTTCTCGACGCCGAGCTGCCTGGCGCGCTCGTCCGACAGGAACGGATCGAAGGCGATCACCCGCATCCGCAGGCCAATGGCGCGTTCGGCGACAATCGAGCCGATATTGCCGCAACCGATAATGCCGAGCGTCTTGGCAGTGATCTCGACGCCCATGAAGCGGTTCTTCTCCCACTTGCCGGCCTGGGTGGAGGCGTCGGCGGCGGGAAGCTGGCGCGCCACCGCGAACATCATGGCGATGGCGTGCTCGGCGGTGGTGATCGAATTGCCGAAGGGCGTGTTCATCACGATGATGCCGCGCTGGGTCGCCACCGGCACATCGACATTGTCGACGCCGATGCCAGCGCGCCCGATGACGCGCAGCTTGCCGGCGGCGCCGAGCAACTTGGCCGTCACCTTGGTGGCAGATCGGATGGCAAGGCCATCATAGTCGCCGATGACGGCGGCAAGCTTCTCCTTGTCCTTGCCGAGATCGGGCATGTAGTCGACGTCGACGCCGCGATCCTTGAAGATCTGCACGGCGGCCTTGGAGAGCTTGTCGGAAACGAGCACTTTGGGAGCGGTCATGGGAGAAAGTCCTGTTGGCTGGCAGGCGCAAGCACGCGGACGACGGCGTCGTTCACAGGCGGCGCGAGACCGGATGCGAACGACGCGCGAGACGTCTCAAGCAGCTTCGGCGAGTGAGGCTTTTTCCATCGCATAGCCCCATTCGAGCCACGCGGTGAGAGCGACGAGGTCGGACGCTTCGATGGTCGCGCCCGCCCAGATGCGGAAATGCGGCGGCGCGTCGCGATGGAAGGCGATGTCGTAGGCGACGCCTTCCTTGTCGAGCCGCGAGACGATGGCGCGCAGGAACGCTTCCTGCCCGGCGAGGTCGCGCTTGAGGACGTCCGCGTCGACGATCTTCAGCGTGACCGAGGTGTTGGAGCGTGTCGCCGGATCTTCAGCGAAGAAGTCGATCCACGGCGTCCGTGCGGCCCAGTCGGCGAGCACCTTGAAGTTGGCGTCGGCCCGGGCCATCAGGCCCTTGAGACCGCCCACCGACTTCGCCCAGGCGAGCGTATCAAGGTAATCTTCGACGCACAGCATCGACGGCGTGTTGATGGTTTCGCCGACGAAAATGCCCTCGTTCAGCTTGCCGCCCTTGGTCATACGGAAAAGCTTCGGCAGCGGCCAGGCGGGAACGTAGCTCTCCAGCCTTTCGACCGCGCGCGGGCTGAGGATCAACATGCCGTGCGCCGCCTCGCCGCCGAGCGCCTTCTGCCAGGAGAAGGTTACGACGTCGAGCTTGTCTAACGCGAGCGGCTGGGCGAATGCCGCCGAGGTCGCGTCACAGATCGTCAGGCCTTCTCGGTCGGCCGGGATCCAGTCGCCGTTCGGAACTCGCACGCCCGATGTCGTGCCGTTCCAGGTGAAGACTACGTCGTGACTAAAATCGACATCGCCGAGATCGGGAAGCTTGCCGTAGTCGGCCTTGATCGTGCGGGCGTCTTTCAGCTTGAGCTGCTTGACCACGTCGGTGACCCAGCCGAGCCCGAAGGACTCCCAGGCCAGAACATCGACGGGGCGCTCGCCGAGAAGCGACCAGAGCGCCATCTCCATGGCGCCGGTGTCGGAAGCCGGCACGATGCCGATCCGGTAGTCGGCCGGTACTTGCAGCACCTCGCGGGTGAGGTCGATGGCCTGCTTGAGCTTGGCCTTGCCGATCTTGGCGCGGTGCGAGCGGCCGAGGGCGGCATCGCTCAGCGCTTCCAGCGACCAGCCGGGTCGCTTGGCACAGGGTCCGGAAGAGAAATTGGGGTTTGCCGGGCGAACGCCGGGCATGGCGGGGGTGTTCATCAGTCTACCCTCTCAGATAGAAGCCCTTCGGTGGGGAAGGGTGGCCCGCCGCGGCAGATACGCTCGGCCGGTGAGAGAGTCAATATTCGCGTTTCGAAGATCGTTAGCGCGGCCGCGAACTCCAGGAAACGACAACGCCGCCTGCCGGATGGCAGGCGGCGCCGTTGGTAGTGCCCCGCAAACGATGGATCAGTATTTGACGACGGCCGGGCCGTAGTACTTGGGAGCCGTGTCGAAGGCGTAGCGCACGCCGAGCTTGAAGTCGTGCGAGTAGAGGTTCTTGAACGTCACGGGCGCGCAGGTAGTACTGCAAGGTCCGGGAAGGGCCGTCAGGATCCCTGTCTGCGCGTTGCCGAGATTGGTAAAGCTGTACCCGAGGTCCACCGTCAGGTTGTCGGTGACCTGGATGCCGAGACCGGCATGCAGGGCCCAGGCGAAGCTCCACACGGAGGCGCTTGCCGCATAAGCTTGGGTGCCGGTGGGCGTGTTGGTGTCACGGAAATCGTCGATCGTGTTGTACGACATGCCGATGCCGCCGCCGAGATAGGGCGTGACACCGTGCCACGTGCCGATATCGTAGTAGCCGTTGACCAGGAAAGTCAGCTCGGACTTCTTGGCGGTGTAGTTGTTGCTGCCATCGTCGCCACCCACACCGGTGTCGACGTCATAGTAGTCCAGCGCGCTGAACGATGCTTTGCCCCGGTACTCGCCGGTGAGATCGAAGCGCAGGTGATCGTTGTGGCGATAACCAATACCGAGGCCGAAGGTCGGCACCGCGTCGAAGTTACCCTTGTCGACCCAATTGAAAATGTCGTCGGTGGCCATCGCTTCGTCGATCAGCGGATGCTGCAGCCCATCGAAATGCTGGGCCGCCATGCCGATGTGGCCGCGGAGATACCAACCGCCTCCGACCTCGACGGGCGGCGGCACATATGGCGGGATTTCCGGCAAGTCGGCCGCCAGCGCCCCCGCCGACAGCGGCAGCACCAGCGCAACGCCGATGAGCGCAGAACGTGCAAAGCGACCCATAACCATTTCCTTTCCTTTGAGGCCCCTGTCGCAACGCGTGCGACTGG
This sequence comes from uncultured Alphaproteobacteria bacterium, assembly GCA_963781775.1. Lineage (GTDB taxonomy): Bacteria > Pseudomonadota > Alphaproteobacteria > Rhizobiales > Kaistiaceae > CAVSRC01. The sequence continues at coordinate 22,667 of CAWAHE010000011.1, forward strand.
TGTTGGAAAGGAATTGTCGAGGATAAGTCTTAAAGCGGCGTTAACCACGCTGGTTAACCACGTTTGTTTACCTTAACAGAAGGTAAACATGGGCCTCGTTACTTATCCCGAGACAGTTACACCCGAATTCTCGGGAATACGTGGATTTTCAGTGCGCGCAAACGATAACGGCCGCCGAGGCGGCCGTTATCAAAGGTAACTCGCCAGATCTCATTCGATCGGCGCTAAAGGAATCAGCCCTGCGGCTGCGGCGCCATGCCGCCTTCCGGCTCGCCACCCGGCGAACCCTTGGGCTTGCTCTTGGTGACCGGCACGGCCGAACCCTTGCTCGAGGCCGCCTCTTCCGGAGTCTCACGCACCGGCGGCTTGCCGGCGATCAGGTTGCGGATTTCGTCGCCGGAGAGCGTCTCGTATTCGAGCAGCCCCTGGGCGAGCTTCTCCAGTTCGTCGGCGTGCTCGCGCAGAATCTGGCGGGCCTCGGTCAGCCCCTCTTCCACGAGCCGTCGAATCTCGGCGTCGATCTTCTGGGCCGTCTGCTCCGAAACGTTCTGCGTCCGCGAGACCGAATGGCCGAGGAACACTTCCTCCTGATTCTCGCCGTACGAAACCGTCCCGAGTTCGTCGGACAGTCCCCAACGCGTCACCATCATGCGCGCCAGACGGGTCGCCTGCTCAATGTCGGAGGCGGCGCCGGAGGTCACCTTTTCCCTGCCGAAGATCATCTCCTCGGCGACGCGGCCGCCCATCATGATGGCGAGGCGCGAGGTCATCTGCTCCAGGCTCATCGACAGCTTGTCGCGTTCGGGCAACTGCATGACCATGCCCAGCGCGCGGCCGCGCGGGATGATTGTCGCCTTGTGCACCGGGTCGGTGGCCGCGACGTGCAAAGCACACACGGCGTGGCCGGCCTCGTGGTAGGCAGTCAGGCGCTTCTCATCCTCGGTCATGACCAGCGTGCGCCGCTCGGCGCCCATCATCACCTTGTCCTTGGCGTCCTCGAACTCCGCCATGGTGACCAGACGCTTGCCGCGCCGTGCGGCAAGCAGCGCCGCCTCGTTGACCAGGTTCATCAGGTCGGCGCCGGAGAAGCCGGGCGTACCGCGGGCGATCACCTTGAGGTCGACGTCGGGCGCCAGCGGCACCTTGCGCACATGGACCTTGAGGATCTTCTCGCGGCCGACGACGTCAGGATTGGGAACCACGATCTGCCGGTCGAAACGACCGGGGCGCAGCAGGGCCGGGTCGAGCACGTCAGGACGGTTGGTCGCCGCGATGAGGATGATGCCCTCATTCGCCTCGAAGCCGTCCATCTCGACCAGCAACTGGTTCAGCGTCTGCTCGCGCTCGTCGTTGCCGCCGCCGAGGCCGGCGCCACGATGGCGGCCGACCGCGTCGATTTCATCGATGAAGATGATGCAGGGTGCGTTCTTCTTGGCCTGCTCGAACATGTCGCGCACGCGGGATGCGCCGACGCCCACGAACATCTCGACGAAGTCGGAACCCGAGATGGTGAAGAAGGGGACGTTCGCCTCGCCGGCGATGGCGCGCGCCAGCAGCGTCTTGCCGGTGCCGGGCGGGCCAACCAGCAGAACGCCGCGCGGGATGCGCCCGCCGAGCCGCTGGAACTTCTGCGGGTCGCGCAGGAACTCGACGATCTCCTCGAGATCCTCCTTGGCCTCGTCGACGCCGGCCACGTCCTCGAACGTGACGCGGCCATGCGCTTCGGTCAGCAGCTTCGCCTTGGACTTGCCGAATCCAAGCGCCTTGCCGCCCGTCCCCTGCATCTGGCGCATGAAGAATATCCACACCGCCAGGATGAGGAACATCGGGAACCAGGAAACCAGCATGCCGATCAGCGACTGGCCGCCTTCGCTCGGCGGCTTCGCGGTGATCGTGACGCCCTTGTCCTCAAGCTTGTTGACGAGCTGGGGGTCGTCCGGGGAGTACGTCTGGAAGGTGGTGCCGTCGGTGTAGGTGCCAGCGATCTGCTGACCGGCGATCACCACCGTGCGAACACGGCCCTGGTCGACCTCGTTGAGGAACTGCGAGTAGGCGACGTCGACGCCGGCCGACCGCTGTCCGGTGTTCTGGAACAGGTTGAACAGGGCGATCAGGACAAGCCCGATGATGACCCACAAGGCGAAATTGCGGAAATTGGCGTTCATTCGCGTCCCTTTGGGTCAGCGGGGGAGGAACCGCCGGTCACCCGTCTGAGGCTTTGATTGACCGTTAAGATAGGTACAGGGCGTTACAAAGCCAATAAGACTTTGCAGCGTATCATGCTGTAATTGCGGCAAAGTGAACATTTGCGCATCATCCCGCTTCCGTGAAGTCGGGAAAGAGGGGTGGTTGGGCCAGCCGGTCGCCGAGAATCGGGCGGACGGAGAGTTCCGCCGCAGGCGCCGGCCGGACAAAATGACCCAGAGACGGGACCGCGACGATGCGCCCGCGGCGCCAGACTGCGGGGAGCGCGGCAAGGGCGCCGACCGGAGCGATTTTGACGCCGGCCGCGACCGCCTGCCGGCCCGCCTCACCCAGCGCCGCAACCGTCAGGCCGCTACCGGCAGCAGGCCCGGCGGCCACCCGGAAGCGGCGGTCCCAGACCACAGGCGACCCCGGCTTGAGGGCGACCGCCTCGGGCGGTGCCCGTCCGATCTCGCGATGGAACACGATCGCGCCCTCTCGGCGTTCGATCACGCACCCGGCGAGCGTCCGTTTGAGACGCGCCGGGTCCGGTGTGGCCACCGCAGTCGCCAAAGCCTCCAGCCGGTCGAAGCGCGGCGGATAGTCGCCGCCACCGACGGCAATCAGCAGCCGCACCAGCACGCGCATCCGCACCTCGGATGGAGCGGCGAGGTACCGTCCGGTATCGAGCCGCGCGACAGCGCAGTCGTCCGTCGTAATCGCGGCGGCGATCACATCACTGGCAGCGGCATCGATCGCGTCGGCCACGCCAGCAAGACGTCGCGCCGTTGCGGCCAGGCGCTCCGGCGCAAGTCCCTCCCCTGCGAGCAATGGCAACAGCTTGCGCATGCGCGCGCGGGCAAAACGCGGATCGTCGTTCATGGGATCGATGACGGGGGCAAGCCCGGCAGAGGCAGTGGTCGCCGCCAGGCGGGCGCGCGGCACGTCCAGAAGCGGCCGCGCCAGAACGAGCCCGCCGACATCAATCGCCGGACGCATGGCGGCAAGACCGAAGACACCGGCGCCGCGCTGGATACGCAGCAGAAATGTCTCGGCAAGATCGTCGCGATGGTGCGCGGTGAGGAGATGGCTGGCGCCGGCTTCCTTTGCGGCGGCAATCAGTAGGCCGTAACGCGCCCGGCGCGCCGCCGCTTCGATGTCCGCCTGCGGCGGCGGGCCCTCGCGGACGAGAACGCCCGCGTTGAGCCCGATCGCCCGCGCGGCAGCGACGACGTCGGCCGCCTCACCGCCGGAACCGCGGCGCAGACGATGGTCGACGGTCAGAACAAGCGCATGCGGGCGGCCTTGGCGCCGCTGAGACCAGCGCGCTACGGCGACCATCAGGGCGAGTGAATCGGCACCCCCGGAGACGGCGAGGGCGATCAGGCCGGCACGAGCAAACGGGGCCAGAAGGTCTTCGAGATCGGAATCGCTGAGCGGTCGGCTCGCCGCCTCAGCATCCCGCATTGGCTTGTTCGGTGATGACCCGTTGGCGCAGCGCATTCGACATCTGCGGATATTGCTTCAGCGCCGCGGCGAAGGTCTGGCAGGCCGCCTGCTGTTCGGGAATGCCGGCCAGCGACTTGCCGAGGAGCAGCATCGTGTCGGCGGCGCGCGCACTCTTCGGATAGAGCTTGTGGCTGTTCACGAACTCCAGCGCCGCGTCGCGGTACATGCCGCGCGAGAACAGGCTTTGTCCGAGCCAGTAGGTTGCATCGGCGGCGCGCGGGTCGCCCGGATAGGCGTCGAGAAACTGCCGGAACGCGGTCTCCGCGGGGGCGTACTGGCCAGCAAGAAACAGTTCGTAGGCCGCCTTGTAGTCGTTTTGCGGATCGCCGCTGGGAGCAGCCACGATCTGAGTCTGGTCGACCGCCGCTGGCGCATTGGGCGCACCGGCATCGCCCCTTGCCAGCGCCGAGAGGTCAAGCGGCTGTTGGCCGGCCTGCGGAGCCTGGCCGCCGGTGATGGTTAGCGTACCGAGCGACTTCGGCGGGGCACCAAGAACCGGCTGTTGCTGCTGCTGTTGCGGCGGCAGAGGTGCTTCCGCCGCGACCGCGGCGCCGAGCGGCGCCGGATTGGATTGCGGCGCCGGTGCCGGTGCCTGACCCGATCCCTTGCCCGACAGTTCGCTGAAGCGGAACTCGTTGTCGGCCTGCATGGCCTGTAGTTGGGTCTGCAATTGCTCAAGCTGATGCTGGAGCGTCTCGACCTGACCGGTCAGATTGCGGACCTGGGTCTCGAGCTGGTTCACGCGCTCCGCGTCGCCACCGGCCTGCGCCAGCGTCACGGCCGGCGGGGTTGCGGGACGGCTGCCGAAGCCGAACCACGCCGCCTGAGCGCCAGGCGCGACCAGAAATCCCACGGCGATTGCCATCGCCGCGGTCGCCTGCCGTTTTCCGTTGAACATCGCTCTGCCTTCCGCGTGCTCCGCGCGCCCGTCCGTCCGCCTTTACCTAACATAGGACAAGGTAGTTCGGCCAAATTGGGGCGCACGAGCCGTGGGTGGCGCGGCCACCCACGCAGGTGTTGCGGCCGGCGGTTCAGGTGCCGGCGTTATTGAGCACGGTCACCGCGCGGCGGTTCTGCGACCAGCACGAGATGTCGTTGCACACCGCCACCGGCCGTTCTTTGCCGTAAGAGATGGTGCGCATGCGATTGGCGGCGACGCCGCGCGAAACAAGATAATCGCGCGTTGCCGTGGCGCGTTGAGCGCCGAGCGCGATGTTGTATTCGCGCGTGCCGCGTTCGTCGGCATGGCCTTCGATGGTGAAGGTGTAGCGCGTGTACTGGTTCAGCCACTGCGCCTGCTTGTCGAGGGTGGCGCGCGACTGGGGCGTCAAAGCGCTTGAGTCGGTTTCGAAGAACACCCGGTCGCCGACATTCACGACGAAATCCTGCGCGGTGCCCGGCGAGGCGGCCGCACCGACGCCAAGCCCGAGCCCGCCGGGATCACCGGCCGGATTTCGCGCGCAGGCGGCGACCATCAGCGTCAACGCAATCATTGCAATCGACGGGATCGCGCGGGCTATGCTCGGCATTCTCGGCATTTCGGTAACTCCTCGTGCACCATCACGCAGGTCTAGCAATGCGTGGTTAAGCGCCCGTGCAAAAAGGTGGTTAAGATTGGGTTTAGCCGGGGTGGACCGGCATTTTTCACAAGCGTCCCAGTTCGGCAGGCGAATCAGCCAGCCGCGTGCCCCACCCCTGCCCTGCGGCCACGCTAGACCAACCGGTCCCGAAGGTGAACCGGTTTCTCCGCTGCCGCGACACCGGGACTCAGTTAATCAGGGGCGACCAGGCCGGATCTGAGGCAAAGCCGTCCAGCGGGATGCGATATTCGTTGTAGCCGGTGAGGTCGATGGTCCACAGCTGGGGCCCGCCATTGGCACCGGGCGTGTCGCGGAAGAACATGATCACGCGGCCGTTCGGCGCCCAGGTCGGCCCCTCGTTGTGGAACCCCTCGGTAAGGATGCGCTGCCCGGAACCATCCGGCCGGATCACGCCGATGGCGAACTGACCCGCGTTTCGGCGGGTAAAGGCGATCAGATCGCCGCGCGGCGACCACACCGGCGTCTCGAAACTGCCGTCGCCGAAAGTGATCCGCTTGGGATTGGAGCCGTCCGCGTCCATCACGTAGAGCTGCGGCGACCCGCCGCGATCGGACGTGAACACCACGCGCGAACCGTCCGGCGAATAGGACGGGCTGGTATCGATCGCGGCGTCGTCGGTCAGCCGGGTGGTGCGCTTGGTGCGCAGGTCGAGCGTGTAGATGTTGGCGTTGCTACCCGGCTGCAGGCTCATGATCACCTTCTGCCCGTCGGGCGAGAAGCGCGGCGCAAAGGTCATGCCGGGAAAATCTCCGACCAGCTCGCGTTGGCCGGTCTCGATGTTGAGCAGATAGACATGCGGCTGCTCCTGGCCGCGGTAGGACATGTAGGTGACTTCCTGCGCCGTCGGATTGAAACGCGGCGTCAGCACCAGATCCTCGCCGCGCGTCAGGTAGCGGACGTTGGCGCCATCCTGGTCCATGATCGCCAGGCGCTTGACGCGTTTGTCCTTCGGTCCGTTCTCGGCGACGAAGACGACGCGCGTGTCGAAGTAGCCCTTCTCGCCGGTCAGCCGCTCATAGATCGCGTCGGCGATGATGTGGGCGACGCGCCGCCAGTTGTCGGGCGTGGTGAAGAACTGCTGCCCGGCCATCTGCTGCCCGGCGAAGATGTCCCACAGTCGGAACTCGGCGCGCAGCCTGCCATCCTGCTGGCGCGCGATCGCGCCGGTCACCAGCGCCTGCGTGTTGATCACCCGCCAGTCGGCGAAACGCGGCGTCGCGTCGGGACCGAGATCCCTCTGCACGAAGGTCGACGGATCGACCGGCAAAAACAGGCCGGAGCGCTTCAGATCGGAGGAGATGACCGCGGTAATGTCGCTGCCCAGCTTGGCGTCGGTGCCGGCGCCGAGGAAATCGGGAAGGGCGATCGGCAGCGGCTGAACGTTGCCACGCGTCACGTCGATGTCGATCATCGCCGATGCCGGACGGGCGAGGTTCGCCGTCGCCAGAACCGCGACGAGCAGGACGATTGCAGGGCGGGCCGCGCGGCGAAGGAAGGCAGTGGCTGGCATTCTGGCAATCCTCATCGTTTCCACAATCTCAGGCGCCGCCCATGTCCGTCGGATCGAAAGTCACTTTCACCTGCTTCCAGGATTCGTATTTCTCCGGCGGCAGGGTGTAAGGGGCACACCTGCGAACGGCGCGCAAGGCGCTCTCCGGCGCGGCCTGCGCGTAGCGCCCCTGCGGACCCTCCAGCACCTGCGGATCGCCGTTCACCGTGCCGTCCGGGTTGAGCGAGAGCACGACAACGACGCGCACCTCCGCCGGGTCGGTCCAGCCGATCGGCGGACTCCAGCACTTGCCGAGGCGGGCGCGCAGCGCATCGAGCTCGTTCGCCGTCATCTGCGGGTCGTTCGTTCCACTGGTCCCGCCGAGCGCCGGCTCCGGTTGCTTGGCCGCCGGCGGCGTCTGATCCTTGTCGAGCAGCGCAGCGATCTGGTCCGGATCGAACTTATCCTTTGGCTTCTGCGCCACCTGCGGCGGCGGCGTGAAATGCGGCCGCGCCTTCGGCAACGGCACGTTCGCGGGCTTCGGCTGAATCGCGGGCGGCTGCTCGGGTGGCGGCGGTGGCGGCGGCTCGGGTTCGGGAGGCGGCGCCTCGGGCTGGGGCTCCGGAGCGGGCGCCGGTGGTTCCGGCTCCGGCGGTGGCGTGTCCTCCGGCGGCAGCGGCTCAGGCTCGGGCGGCAACGGTTCCGGTTCGGGCGGCTGCGGTGGTATCGGCGTCGGATCGGGCGGCGGAGGGGTCGGCTCCGGTGGCGGCACCGGATCCGGCTTGGGAAGCGGCGGCGGCTCCTCGGCCTGTTGTTTCACCGGCTCCGGCGGCGGCTCCTCCACCGCCTTGGCGACGGCGACACCCTTCGGGACGCTGGTGACATCCTCGATCTGGATGAAATTGATCGGGATCGCCTCGATCGAACTGGCGTCGATCGGCTTCGGCGCCGAAAGGTTGAAGACTCCCCACACCAGCAGCGCCGCATGGCCGAAGATCGAGACTGCCAGTCCATCGCGCATGGCGGGATCAGCTGCCCGGTTCCTTCACCGAAACAAGTCCGATGTTCCGGAAACCGGCGCCGTTGATGTCGCCCATCACCTTCATGATCGCGCCGTAGCTGACCGACTTGTCGCCGCGAATGTAGATGCGCTCGTCGAGCTTCCCGCCGACCGCATCGCCGAGCTTGGTGACCAGTTCGTCAGGGGGAACCTCGTTGTCCTTGATGAAGATGCGCCCCTGGCCGTCGATGGTCACCGTGATCGGCTCTTTCTCGATCGCCAGCGGTTTGGCATTGGCCTCGGGCAGGTCGACCGGGACGCCGGCCGACAGCAGCGGCGCCGTCACCATGAAAACGATCAGGAGAACGAGCATCACATCGACGAACGGGGTGACGTTGATGTCGCTCATCGGCCGCGCCCGCTCGCGCCGGCGGCGCGAACGCGAGCTGAGCGAGCCGATGTGTCCTCCTGCCACGGCTCAGGCCCTCTCGTCGACCTGGCGCGACAGGATGGCGGAAAACTCGTCGCCGAAACCTTCGAGGCGCTGGCCGATCTTGGCGGCCTCGTTGGACAGCTTGTTGTAGCCGATGACGGCGGGGATGGCGGCGAGCAGGCCGAGCGCGGTAGCCAGCAGCGCCTCGGCGATGCCCGGCGCCACCACGGCAAGCGCCGTATTCTTCGACGCCGCGATCGCCTGGAACGAACTCATGATGCCCCATACCGTGCCAAAGAGGCCGATAAATGGCGCCGCCGAGCCGACCGTCGCCAGGAACAGCAGGCGCCGCTCAAGGCGCTCGGTCTCGCGACTGATGGTCACGTCGAGCACCTTGTCGATGCGCGTCTGCAGGCCGATCGGCGAGCGCGCGCCGCTTTCGAAGCTGCGCTTCCATTCGCGCATCGCCGCCACGAACACCGAAGCCATCGCCGTCGGCGTGCGCCCGGTCAGCGAGCGGTAGAGCTCCTCCAGCGACTGTCCCGACCAGAACAGCTTCTCGAAGCGGTCCATCTGCCGCCTGACACGGCTGTAGAGAATCGTCTTGTCGACGATGATCGCCCACGACCATACCGAGGCGAGCAATAGGCCGATAATCACCACCTTCACGACGATATGCGCCTGAAGGAACAGTGCTATCAGCGAAATATCACCGCTCGGGACGGCAAGGACTGCTTCCGTGACCGCGTCCGGCATTAACCCCGACCTTTCGGATATCGTTCCCGCTTGGCGTCAGCGGTGACACACATCCGCGACCACGGTCCCGGCCGCCACAACCGCTCCGGCAAGTCGCTGGCGGGGCTGCCTTTTCCGGGGCGGGTGTCTCACCCTTAATCTTGTCAAAACAAGGGCGCGCGTCAATCCACGAACCCCCGAAACACAAGGTATTCCTAAGGCTCTCACGGTTAACCGACCGTTAAGAACTTGCCTTCCCTTCAAGCACTTCGCGCACCGCGGGAGGCAGCCTTCGGGCCTGTCCGGCGGCGTTGATCATGACCACCGTCACCTCGGCGGTCACCAGAATGTCGGCCCCGCGCCGCACCGTCTGCGACAGAACGATGCGGGCGCCGCCGAGCTCCCTGGCGCGCGTCTCGATTTCCAGAACCTCGTCAATTCGCGCCGGCTTGAGGAAATCGACGACCAGCTTGCGCACCGCGAACGCCAGCGATTCGCCGTGCTCGCCGCTGTCGAGGGCTTGATGGCCGACGCCGAGCAGACGCAGGAAGTCCGAGCGGCCGCGCTCCATGAAACGGATGTAGCCGCCATGGTAGACAACGCCGGAAAAGTCGGTGTCTTCGAAATAGACGCGGATCGGCAGCACATGGCCGCCCGGCACCAGGCGGCCGGCCAGATCGGGCCAAGGATCGCTTGCGGTCATCGGCGCTCGCACCAGGGAAGTCGCATGGCAGATATCTCTATCAGACGATTCGCCGATGGCGACGTGGCGGCCTTCGCCACGCTCATGGACCAGTTGGGCTATCCCAGCACCGTCGACCAGATGCGGGCCCGCATGGCGCGGATCGCGTCCCGTCCCGACTACGCGACATTCGTCGCCGAAGAGGGCGGCGAAATCGTCGGCATGGTCGGCGCTTTCGTCACACCCTCCTACGAACACGACGAACCGATCGGCCGCATCACCGCAATGGTGGTTGCCGAAGGCGCCCGCGGCAAGGGAGTCGGCGCCGGACTGATCGCCGCAGCGGAGGCGTGGGGTCGCGAACGCGGCGCATCGATGATCGCGGTCAACAGTCATGTCCGGCGAACCGGCGCCCACGCGTTCTACCGGCGGCTGGGCTATGAGGAGAACGGCAAGCGTTTCGTGAAACGGTTCTAGGTCTCGCCGTCAGCCGTCGTCGCCATCGTCGAAGAGCGGCATTTGCGGCCCTTCGCGCTGGGGCACCGCAAGGCCGAGATGGCGAAAGGCGGCGGCGCTCAGCATGCGGCCGCGCGGCGTACGCTGGACGAAGCCCTGCTGGATAAGGAACGGCTCGACGATTTCTTCGATCGCATCGCGTGGCTCGGACAAGGCCGCCGCGATGGTCTCGATGCCGACCGGCCCGCCGCCGAAACTCCCGGCTATGAGGCCAAGATAGCGCCGGTCGAGCGCATCGAGGCCGAGAGCATCGACTTCAAGGCGACGCAACGCCCGGTCGGCAACTTCGGCGTCGATGGAGGCGACGTTGTCGTAGGCGGCGAAATCACGCACGCGGCGCAGGAGGCGGGTCGCGATGCGCGGCGTACCGCGCGAGCGCCGCGCTATTTCCGTGCTTCCGGCGGCGGTGAGATCGACGCCGAGGATGCGCGCGCCGCGGCGCACGATGTGTTCGAGATCCGCGACCTCGTAGAAATTGAGCCGCACCGGAATGCCGAAACGGTCGCGGAGCGGCGTCGTCAACAGACCCAGCCGCGTCGTCGCGCCGATCAGCGTGAACGGCGCCAGGCCGATCTTGACCGAGCGCGCCGCCGGCCCCTCGCCGATGATGAGGTCGAGCTGGAAGTCCTCCAGCGCCGGATAGAGGATCTCCTCCACCGCCGGCGACAGGCGATGGATCTCATCGATGAAGAGCACATCACGCTCTTCGAGATTGGTCAGCAGCGCCGCCAGATCGCCCGCCTTGGCGATGACCGGGCCTGAGGTCGCACGGAAATTGACGCCAAGTTCGCGCGATACGATCTGCGCCAGCGTCGTCTTGCCGAGGCCGGGCGGCCCGACGAAAAGCACGTGATCGAGCGCCTCCTTGCGCCCGCGCGCCCCCTCGATGAACACCTTGAGGTTGGCGCAGGCCTGCGCCTGCCCGACGAACTCGGACAGGAGCTGCGGACGCAGCGCCGTATCGGGCGCGTCGTCCTCGTGCAGGTCGCCGGCGACGATGCGGTTGCCGCTCATGAAGTGATCCCGACCGTCATTCTGCCCGCGTGTCTCCGCACCCCGCGTCTCACAGTCTGTACTCCAGTTCAATCTCGTCCCGCAGCGGAATGCCATAGGCGCCGATTTCCGGGATCGACGGTTTCAGCCTGCGCGCTTCGACAATCGCATCCGGGCGGATGACGGCAAGCCGCCAGCCGCGCCGCTGATAAAAGCGTAGCGCATCGAGATTGTCGTTGCTGGTGACGAGCCACAGCCGCTTGGCGCCGGCCCGGCGGGCAAGCTCGATCACCGCCTCCATCATGCGCGTGCCGACGCCCTGTCCCGATTGCCGGCTGTTGATGGTCGTGACCTCCCATTCATCGGGCTCGGCGTGCCAGCTGACGACGCCGGCAAGGCCCTCGGCGTCAAGGGCGCGGATCGCCGTCAGGCCTTCGTCTACCCACACGCGCCCGCGGCTGACGACCCCTGGCGCGCCCCAATGCTCCACGATGAACGTCTTGAGCCAGCCCGGTTCGGTGACGAGCTCCAGCCGCAGCGAAACATCCTTCACGGCGCCGCGCTCATCGCGCCAGTTCCTTCAGCCCGAGCCGGATGAGCTGCTCGGCGGTCGCCGCTTCGCCAGCGGCGCGCGATGCGGTCGCAACAGCCGCGCTCGCCTGAACCTGGGCGTAGCCGAGATTGACCAGCGCGGAGACCGCGTCGGCCACCGGCCGCGGCGCACGATGCTCGGCGAGATCGGCCTGCAAGTGAACCAGAGCTGGGTCGGCGCTGGAATATTCCGGCGCCTTGTCGCGCAGCTCGGCGACGATGCGTTCGGCAACCTTCTTGCCGACACCCGGTGCCCGTGACAGGACGGCCTTGTCCTGCAAGGCGATCGCGGTGGCGAGATCGCCGGGCTTGAGAATGCCGAGCACGGCAAGTGCCACCCGCGCGCCAACGCCCTGCACGGTCATCAACAGACGGAACCACTCGCGTTCGAGATCGCTGGCGAAACCATACAGACGGATCATGTCCTCGCGGACATAGGTCTCGATCGACAGCGTCGCCGTCTCGCCGGGCGCCGGCAGCGCCTGCAGCGTGCGCACCGGACAATAGGCCTGGTAGCCGACGCCGCCGACGTCGATGACGACCCAATCTTCGCCGTAGGAATCGATGACGCCGCGGAGCTTGCCGATCATGGCGCCGTTGTTACCACAATTCGCGATTCCGCATCGCCGGCGCGCTAGCTCGCCACGAACAATATGGACCGCTTGGCGCCTGCCAGAACCGCGTCGGCGACCGGACCGAAAGACAGCGATTCGCCGGGGCGACGGTTGACCCCCATGACGATGAGATCCGGCCGCCCGTTCTGGGCGTAGCGCAGGATGGCCTGATCGGGCGCGGTCCCCGCCCTGACGGCCGTGCGCACCGTCGCTCCGCTCTGGTCGCCGAGGATGGCGATATCGCGCAGGATGGCCTCCTCGCCGCGCAGCAGCCCGGACAGGGAATTGACGAGCCCGCCACGCGGACGCCCGACCGGAGAAACGTAGAGCGCCGTGACGCGGCCGCCGGTGGAGCGAGCAAGGGCGAAAGCAACCTCCGCCGCCCGCCGCGAGAGATTGGTTCCGGTCACCGGAACGAGGATGCGCAGCGGACCGTCGGGACCCGCCTCGCCGCGCGCGTGGGCGAGCGCCAACGGCCCGTCGAAGGCAATGGCCGCCTTGGCGACGTCCTCGGCGACCGGACTGTCGGCGGCGCCGGCCCCCGCGACCCCGACGAACAGCATGTCGTAGCCCTTCTCGGCCTCGGTCGCGACCGCTTCCTCGATCGCCGCACCGGCGAGCCGCGTGGTGACGTCGACCTTCGCCGGTCCCTCACCCGCCTCGGTCTCGGTGATGCGCGCCGCTTCGGCCGCCTCCGACACGGCCGTCGCATGATCCTTCGCGTCCGGTTTGTCGCTATCGCGCGTCGGCGGCCCGACCTTGTGCCAGCGCAACACGGTCGTCGGCAGGCCGCGCTGGCCTGCGATCAGACCCGCCAGCCGCGACGCAAGCCTGCCATTGGCGCTGTCATCGACGGTCAACAGCAACCGCTCGAGATTGCTGACGAACCCCTTCTCCTCGAATTCCTCCCGCTCCAGCCGCTCCTTCTCTTCGGCCTCCAGCGGCAGGCGATTGAGCGCCCAGCGCAGCATCGGCGGCATGGCGAGCGTCGTGACCACCGCCATGGTGACAATCATCGTATAGAGGTCGCGGTTGAGCGCACCGATCGACAGGCCGATGGTCGCGACAATCACCTCGGTCGAGCCGCGCGCGTTCATCCCGCAGGCGAGCGCGACGCGTTCGCGGAACGACAGGCCGCCCAGCCACCCACCGATGAAGGCGCCGCCGAACTTACCCAGGCTGGCGATCAGGATCAGCCCTACGGTCAGGGCCAGCAGCGTCGGATTGGCGAGCACTGTCAGGTCGGCGCTGAGCCCCGCCAGGCAGAAGAAGACCGGCATGAACAAGGCGGTGATCAGCCCGCGGAGTTCTTCGTCGATGTGTTTGGTGAGGATCGGCGACTCGCCGATCAGCACGCCGGCGACGAATGCGCCCAGTACCGTGTGAACGCCGATCCACTGCGTGATCAGCGCCATGCCGAGGGTCACCGCCAGGATGACGCTGATGACCGGCATCTCGCTGACCAGATTGTCGTTGGTCCAGCGGATCAGCAGCGAGACCGCGCGGCGCCCGACGGTCAGGCTGGCGACGAGAAACACCACAACACCCAGCACCGTGAGCAGGATACCGGAGACTTGCAACGTGCCGCTGGTCGCGAGGCCGGAGATCACGCCGATGATGATCCAGCCGAGCGTGTCGTCGAGGACGGCGGAGGCGAGGATGATCTGGCCGACATTGCGGCGCAGGAAGCCGAGATCGCGGACGACCATGGCGACGATCTTGACCGATGCGATCGAGAGCGCCGTGCCGAGGAACAGCGACGTCACCACGCGCATTTCGGGGTTGGGAATGATCCACGCCGGCGCGACCTCGCCGACCAGGAAGCCCAGCGCGAAGGGAACCGCGATGCCGGCCAGCGAGACAAAAAGCGCCGGCGGACCGACGCGGCGTACCAGTCGCAGGTCGGTCTCCATGCCGGTGAGCAACAGCAGGAGCAGCACGCCGAGTTGGGCGACGGCGTCGAGCATGCCACGCTGCTGCGCGTCGGGCGGGAAGACCGTCGCCTGCAGATCGGGCAGAACAACGCCGAAGAAGCTCGGCCCCAGCACGATGCCAGCGACCAGCTGTCCCATGACCGCCGGCTGCCCGATGCGCTGCATCAGTTCACCGCCGATGCGGCCGGCGACGATCAGAATGGCGACCTGGATGAAGAAGACGACTTCCGAGGCGGGAGACGGAATCGCCGGTTCCGCCGCCGCCAGGGCGTAACTGGCAAACACCACCAGAGGCGCCGCGATGAGCGGAACGAGCCGTTTCATCAAGCGACGGGCGCGACGATTCTTGCGGACTGGCGGTGATGGGCGTGGCAGATGGCGATGGCGAGCGCATCAGCGGCATCGTCGCTGTCGAAGGTCGCCCGCGGCAGTAGCACGCGCACCATCGCCCGGATCTGGACCTTCTCCGCATGACCGGCGCCGACGATCGCCTTCTTAACCGCATTCGGCGCGTATTCGGCGACGGGAATCCCCGCCTGCGCCGGCGCCAGCATGCAAACGCCGCGCGCCTGCCCGAGTTTCAGCGTCGCCGCGCCATCGCGATTGACGAAAGTCTGCTCCACCGCCGCCTCATCCGGCTGCCACAATTGCAGCACGTCCGTGAGTCCAGCGTGCAAAACGCGGAGCCGGGCTGCAAGTTCCCCGTCGATCGGCGCCCTCACCGTTCCAGCGGCCAGAAAGGTCAACGCGTTGCCAGCGATGGCCACAACTCCCCAGCCCGTCGCCCGAAGGCCGGGATCGATGCCGAGAATGCGAATCGGATTGGCCATGGATAACAGGTACCGCCGAATTGCATGCCTTGTCCCGCAACCATCGGCCGCCGCCAAGCGGATGGGCCACGAACTAGCGCGGCTTGCGGTTCCTTGCCACAATGCGTCCGTCCTGGGCGGGCAACTCCTTTTCCGAGGTTCAAGCATGAAGATGGCATGGACGGTGTGGGCCGTGGCGGCGCTTGCTGGCGCTCCGGTGGCGGCGGCGGCCCAGGGGATCGACCTGCCGGCGCGCAAGCCCGGCCAGTGGGAGATCAAGATCGCGCCCAAGACTCAGGGCGCCGCACCGCAGATAACAACCGAACTCTGCCTCGACGCAGCCAGCGACAAGGCGATCATGGCCAAGGGCCTCGCCATGAGCACCGGCTGCACCACGCAGCAATCGCGCGACGGCAGCGGCAATCTCGTCATTGACGCGAGTTGCGATCTCGGCGGCCGCAAGACGAAATCGCATACCGTGATCAGCGGCGACTTCCAGACGCACTACACGATCAACATCGTGAGCAACTCCGAGGGCGGCAATCCGGCCCTGCCCAAGCACGCCGAGATGACGCAAGAAGCGAGTTGGAAGGGCGCGTGCGCCGCAGGCATGCAGCCCGGCGACATGATGATGCCGGGTGGCCGCAAGGTGAACCTGCTCGGCGCCATGCCGAAGCCCGGCGGCTAGCGCCCATTCAGGCGTGGCGGCGTCCGAGCGGAAGAGCACCGGTCGCCAGCGCCACGCCGGCCACGGCAAAGACGACGCCGGCGAGCGTCAGCGGTGAGGGTAATTCGCCGAGGATCGGAATGGCGAGCAGCGCGGCAAGCGCCGGCGGCAGAGCGGCGAGCAGCGCCGCCCGCGAAGATCCGAGCGCGCGCACCGCAATCCCGTAGCAGGTCAGCGCAACGATCCCCGACAGGACGCCCTGCGTGACGACCTCGCCGATGAGGATCGCCGGCCCGGCAGAGAGCAGTTGCCCGGTGCCTTCCATCAGCGCGAACGGCAGCAACAGGATCGTCGACCAGGCGGCGATGATGCCGGCGGCGGGAAGCGCGGCGAGCCCGCTGCGCCGGAAGGCGAGCGTATAGACCGCCCATAAAGCTGCACCGGCTACGACCAGGAAGCGACCGGCGCCCGCTCCCTGCAGCACAGCGGCGCCACCGATCGCAGCCATTGCCAAAAGCACCAGCGCGAAACCCGCCAGACGCATTGGCCCGAATCGTTCGCGATCGATCATGGCCGAGAGGATCGCGGCGAACATCGGCATCGTGCCGCCGAGCAGCACGCCGCTTTCGGCGGCGCTGGCGAAGTGCATGCCGGTCGCGACGAGAATGAAGAAGGGCGCGCCGGCGCCAGCCACCATCAGCGCAAGCAACCGGATGTCGACCCCCTTCGGCACAAGCGTCAGCCGCCACCAGAACGGCGCCAGCGCGATCGCCGGCACGGCATAACGGATGACGCCCAGCCACGCGGCCGGGATATGGACGGCCGCGGCCTGACGAGTGGTGACGATCCACAGCGCCCAGATCAGGACCGTCGCGACGGCGGCGGCGATCCCTCCGACTCGCGTTGTCATTGGCGCACCGTTGTTGGCGAGAGTGGTTGCGTTCGCGGTCATGTTGGCCTCACGAGTGCAGATGTGCTGGCCACAAGATGTGCCGCCGGCGCCGCCATTTCATTGCAAAGATTGCCAAAAATCTATAATTCAAGCAACATTATGCCGACAACATTGATCTCATGGGTGAATCATGGCCGATCTCGATCGAATCGATCGCAAGATCCTCGACACACTCCAGGCCGACGGTCGGCTGAGCAATGTCGATCTCGCCGAGCGCGTCGGTCTTTCCCCCTCGCCCTGCCTGAGGCGCGTCAAGCGACTGGAGGACGCCGGCATGATCGCCGGCTACCGCGCCGTCCTCGACCGCAAGGCCATCGGCCTCGGCCTCACCGTCTTCATCGAGATCAAGGTCGGCAAGCACAGTCGCGACAACGCCAACGCGCTGCAGCAGGCACTGCTGACGATCCCCGAGGTCGTTTCGTGCCATATGGTGTCCGGCATATCCGACTTCCTCGCCGAGGTGGTGGTGCCCGATCTCGAGGCTTACGAGCGGCTGATGACCGACAAGATCCTGACGCTGCCGACTATCGAGGATGTGCGCTCGAACTTCGCCATCCGCACCGTCAAGAGCGACGCGCCCCTGCCGCTCGGCCACCTCGCCTGACGATTCCCACGTGTTGTTCGATCCCGCCTTCTTCACCACGCCGGCCTTCCTCATGACCGTCGCCGCGGCGATCGTCGCGGGGCTGGTGCGCGGCTTCACCGGCTTCGGCGCGGCGCTGACATTCGTGCCCATTGCCAGCGCCGCCTACGGTCCGGAAGTGGCGGCACCGACGCTGCTCATCGTCGACTTCGTGTTGACCTTCCGGCTCTTCCTGGGCGCGGTGCGAACGTGCCGCTGGCCGACGGTTCTGCCGACGGCCGTCGCCGCGATGGTGATCTCGCCCTTTGGCGCAATGGCGCTCGCACTCGGCGACCGCACGGTCCTGCGCTGGGCGATCTCGGTCGCCATCCTGCTCCTCGTCGCCCTGATCGCATCGGGTCGGCGCTTTCGTTCCGAACCGACAATCGCCGTTTCTGCGGGCGTCGGCGCAGTCGCCGGATTCCTCAGCGGCTTCGCCCAGATCGGCGGGCCGCCCGTCATTGCCCTGTGGGTCAGCGGTCCCCACCCGTCGGCCATCATCCGCGCCAACATGTTCGTGTTCTTCACGCTGATCACGCTGTCATCGTTCACGGCGTATCTGTTCCACGGCTTCTTCACCGCCGAGGTGCTGCGCCTGGTGGTGGCAGTGGCGCCGGCCTACGCGCTGGCGCTCTTCGTCGGCTCTCATCTCTTTGGGCGTACCGCCGGAGCAGGCTATCGGCCGCTCGCCTACGCGGTCATCGCGCTCGCCGCCATCACCAGCATTCCGGCCTTCGACGGATTATTGCGCTAGCGCGGCGGCTCGACCGTGGCCGATGCGACAATCCGTTGCCCTTCGCCAGGTGGCGGCGTTGGCGGCAGTCGGCCGGCGATCGCCATGCGCTCGACCATCCTCAAGCGTTGCGTCGCCGGTCTTGGACGCTCCCAAAGCTCGACGCCAATGGTGCCCGCGCTTCGCTCGACGCGCACATGCGTCTGCACGAACCGGCCGGCGAAGACGACGGGCGCCCGGAAGTGGGCCCGCGTAGGCTGGAGTTGCCGCAGCCAGCAGCCCGAATTGACGACGACTCCACGGCCACCCTTCCGATTGAAAGTGTCCAGCGACGGCGCGTGCGTGTGGCCCGAGACGAATACGGCGATATCGCCCGGGAAGCTGTCGGCAAGCGGTGGCGGCGCGCCGCTCTCCAACCGGGTCCGAATGGCATCGGCCTCGTTGAGGGCGGGCGGGCTCGCGCGCATCGAGCGCGTGGCGATGGTGCGCGCGACGAAGAAGAACACCGACGCCGCGACGACGACCACCGCGATATCGTAGGCGACGTCGACGAGGAGCGTCTGCACGGCCCGCACACCGGTGCCGATCGCGAACGAGATCAACTCATAAGCGACAAAGGCGATCGTCAGCGGCAACAGCAGCCAGCGTACGGTCTCGGTGACCAGCGTGTAGAACAGTTTGCTGGCGATCCAGTTTGGAATCGTGTCGAGCGGGAACACGCGCTCGATATCGTGCAGTTGCATCGCCTCCGCCGCACGGCCATGGGGCAGGCGCGGAATGACGTCGGTGACGATGTGGTCGCCGAACGGCGTGTCGTAGGGATCGCGATAGTCGCGCTTGAGGTTCGCCGGGTCGAACTCGTTGCCGTGTTCGCAATAGATTATTGCCAACGGATCGGACTTGAACGCAGCCGCCCAGGACAGGGCGAACGCGTGGACGAGCCCGGCGCGCTTCAACTCGTCGCGAATTGCCTCGTTCCACCACACCTCGGCGTCGTGATTGCCCGGCAGATAGGTAACCATCCGGCTCGAGCCAGCGGCAAATCGCTTGAGCGCCGCGAACAAGGATCGGTACTCGGGGCGCGCGATGGTGACACCGGTTCGGGTCTGCCCGTCGGGCACCGCGCTGATCCGCAGGCAGTCGAAGAAATCCCCGGCGAGTACGAGTTCCACCGGACCGGTGCGGCGGCCGAGATCGTCCAGGAGTGCAGTCAGGTCATCGGCCGACTCGAAGATGTCGCGTCCGTGGTCGCCGCCGATGTGACAATCCGAGACGAAGACCACCAGCGTATCGTCGTCGAGGATGCGCATCGTTGCCAACAGCGCAAACCGTCGCTCAGGCCGCAGTCAGCCGGGCCATTGTCTCTTCTGAAACCTCGAAGTTGGAATAGACGTTCTGCACGTCGTCGTCCTCTTCCAGCGCGTCGAGGAGCTTCAGCATCGTTGCCGCCTTCTCGTCGTCGAGCGATGTCGCGGTCTGCGGTAGCCACACCGCCTTCACGGTGTCGGCCTCGCCGAGCGATGCCTCCAGCTTGCGCGCCACCTCGCCGAGGTCGGCAAAGGCGCAGGTGATGACGTGGCCATCCTCGTCGCTTTTCACGTCGTCGGCGCCCGCCTCGATTGCCGCTTCCAGCACCGTATCGGCGTCGCCGGCCTCCGGCTTGTAGACGATCTGGCCGACGCGATTGAACATGAACGACACCGACCCGGTTTCGCCGAGCTGCCCGCCGTTCTTGGTGAGGTAGGAGCGCACGGCGCCGGCGGTGCGGTTGCGGTTGTCGGTGAGCGCCTCGACGATCATCGCCACGCCGCCCGGACCGTAACCCTCGTAACGGACCTCCTCGTAGTTCTCGGCGTCACCGCCCATCGCCTTCTTGATGGCGCGCTCGATATTGTCCTTGGGCATGTTCTCGGCGCGCGCGTTCTGGATGGCGAGCCTGAGGCGCGGGTTCATGCCGGGATCGGGGGTGCCGAGCTTGGCCGCGACCGTGATTTCGCGGGCGAGCTTGGAGAACAGCCGCGACCGGCGCGAGTCGGCCGCGCCCTTGCGGTGCATGATGTTCTTGAACTGCGAATGACCGGCCATGAGTGCCCCTACGAGGTACAACCATGACGACCGCGCGCCGCAGCGCGGACGAGCCGTCACGACCCGATATGGATTGTGGCCGCCTTATAAAACGGCGGCCAGAAGAATCAAAGTGGCCGCCGGCCTAGCTCCAGAAGGCCGGGACGGTCTCCGACAGGACGCCACCGAGCCTGAGCGGTGCGACGGCGGTCGCCAGTCCGGTGGCCTCGTCGATCTCGACCGCGACCCCGGCGATGGTCGCCGGACCGTCGGCCGGCGAAAAGCGCTCGCCCGGCACCTTCTGCGTGAAGCGGCGCAGCGGCTCCTCATAGTTCATGCCGATCACCGACTGGTAGTCGCCGCACATTCCGACGTCGCTCTGGTAGGCGGTGCCGCCGGGCAGCACGCGATAGTCGGAGGTCGGCGTATGCGTATGCGTACCGACCACCAGCGATACGCGTCCGTCGAGATAGTGTCCGAGCGCCTGTTTCTCGCTCGTCGCTTCGGCGTGGAAGTCGACCACGATGGCGTCCGCCTGCTCGCCCAGCGGACAGGCGGCGATCTCGCGGTCGATCGCCGCGAACGGATCTTCCATGGCGTCCATGAAGACGCGGCCCATGGCGTTGATCACCAGCACGCGCGCGCCGCTGCGCGCCATATAGAGGCCGCTGCCGCGACCGGGCGTCCCCGGCGGATAGGTGACCGGGCGCAGGAAGCGCTCCTGCCGGTCGGCGAAGACCAGCGCCTCCCGCTGGTCAAAGACATGATTGCCGGTGGTCACCACATCGGCGCCGGCGCCCAGCACCTGGCGCAAGATGTCTTCGGTGATGCCGAAACCGCCGGCAGCGTTCTCACCGTTGACCACCACGAAATCGAGCGCGTACTCGACGATCAGCGCCGGCAGCCGCTCGACCACGATATTGCGACCGGCGCGCCCGACGAGATCCCCCAGAAACAATAATCTCAACTGAACAGCCTCACGTGTGGCGACGCAGATCGAGCGTCTCGTCCTCGGTCACGATCCAATCAAGCCGCGCATCGTGCGGCTCGGCCGGTATCGACTCGACTTCCTGCGCCGCGAAACCGACGCCGACCAGCGTCGGTCGCACGCCGCGCGCGGCCAGCGCCGCTATCGCGCGGTCATAGTGGCCGCGTCCGTGACCGAGACGCGTACCCGCACGATCGAACCCTACCAGTGGCACGATGACAAGATCGGGATCGAGGCTCGGCCCGCCACGCGCCGGCGCCATTGTGCCGAAGCCGCCATCGACGAGCATATCGCCGGGCCGGTAGCGGCGAAATTCGAGGACGCCATTTGGGCTTACCGCCGGCAGCGCGACCGCGATGTTCCTGGCCGTGGCCTGTTCGATCACAGCGACCATGTCGCACTCGCTGCGGATCGGAAGATAGGCAGCAATCGCGGCCGGCTTCTCGGCGGCAACGATCGCCATCACCCGGTCGGCAATGCGTACCGAAGCGGCGGCCCGTTCTGAGGCGCCGAGGGCATCGCGCCGTGCCAGCGCCGCCTTCCTCAACGCCGCTTTGGCAGAATTCGCGGCGACGGGTCCGGTCATGGCGCGTTCGAGGGGGACAAGGAGAATGGGAGCGAGGCCGCAGTGGTCGGTGGAGTTTTCGATCCCGGAGACCTACTGGTGTAGGTGGGCGCCGTATACGCGAGCCCACGGGCCCGCACAGGGACAGCTCCCATGAGGATCGTAAGGCCCCGGGGATACATGTCTCCTGCCGGGCCCCGCAGCCTCGCCGGGGTGACATATAGGCCGGCGCCGTGAACCGCGCCACTGCGATAATCGATCAGCTGGGGTCGTGCCCATTGGCGCCGGCGATCCGCGCGGCCAGCGCTTCCATGCGGCCCGCTATCTCGTCGATCGCCTCCGCGATGTTCTGCTCGAGACCTGACTGACGCTCGACCACGGCAGCACGCGCCTCATCAAGGCCGGCGACCTCCGCCTGCACCTGCTGGAGCCGGCGCTCGGCTTCGGCCTGCTGGTCGGCAAGCGTGATCGCCGCCATCACCGTCAGCCGCTGGTCGCCAATCTCGCCAAAACGCTGGCGCAGATGCTCGATCGACGCGTTCAGCCGCTCGGCCATGCCTTCCAGATGTTCTTCCTGCCCGTCCTCACAGGCCATCCGGTAGGTCTTGCCGCTGATCGTCACGTTGACCTGGGCCATCGCCGCCTCCTCCGCGTCAGTTCTGTCGCGCGAGGACTTCGCGGATCGACTCCATCGCCGCCACCAGGCGTCGGGAGACCTCACGGTTGGCTTCTTCCAGGCGCGCCGAACGGGCCTCGGCGGCGTCGAGCGATTGCGCCAGCCGCGAACGGTCCGTGCCAAGACGATGCAGTTCGCTTTCCAGCGAGGTCACCTCGCGGGCGGATTCCAGGCGGCGGTCGAGCGCTCCCTCAAGAAGATCGAAGGCGTTCGATAGCCGCCGCAGAGCCGCGTCGATGGGTGATGAGCCCGTCATTGCTCTCGCCTCAAGAAGGGACACTCCGCCCTGCTCCCGCCCCCACCCCCGTGCGGTTGCGTGACCCGTCGATCCTGGCCCAGGGGACCGACCGTCGCACGAAGCAACAGGGCGAGAGATTAGGCAGCGCCACTTGAGGGCGTCAATGGCAGGCCCGCAGCCTTGGAACCCGCGACGCCCGGCACAATTGACTAACCGACCGCACCTGATATGTCTCACCGGCCTCGTCCGGACCGGTCGGCAAGCTCGGTTTTGACTGCGACCGGGCCAGCAATATTTCCGTCGGCGGATCGCCACCTTCAGATCGCCAGTTCCAGATCACCGGCACCGGATCGAAACCTCACAATGTCCGACATCGCCAAGCACAACCGCATGGCCAACGCGATCCGCGCGCTGACCATGGACGCCGTCGAGAAAGCCAAGTCCGGCCATCCCGGCATGCCGATGGGCATGGCCGACGTCGCCACGGTCCTTTTCACCCGTTACCTGAAGTTCGATCCGACCGACCCGTACTGGCCCGACCGCGACCGCTTCGTGTTGTCGTGCGGCCACGGCTCGATGCTGCTCTACTCGATCCTCTACCTGATGGGCGTTGAGGGCATGACGATCGAAGAGATCGAGCGCTTCCGCCAGCTCGACTCGAAAACGCCCGGCCATCCCGAGAACTTCCACACGATCGGCATCGAAACCACCACCGGCCCCCTCGGCCAGGGGCTTGCCAATTCCGTGGGCTTCGCGCTCGCCGAACGCATCATGGCATCGCAATTCGGCGACGCGTTGGTCGATCACCATACCTACGTCATGGCATCCGACGGCGACCTGATGGAGGGCATCAGCCACGAGGCGATCTCGATCGCCGGCCACCTCCGCCTCAACAAGCTGATCGTGTTTTTCGACAACAATTCGATTTCCATTGACGGTGCGCTGAGCCTGGCCGAAACCGGGGATCAGGTGGCGCGCTTCATCGCCGCCGGCTGGAACGCGACCCACATCGACGGTCACAATCCGGACGAGATCGCCCGCGCCATCGAAGCGGCGCAGAAGAGCGACAAGCCATCGATGATCGCGTGCAAGACCATCATCGGATATGGCCTGCCCACCAAGGAGGGCACGCAGAAGGCGCACAGCGACGCGCCCGGCGATGAAGAAATCGCCGGCGCGCGCAAGAAGCTGCACTGGGATTCGCCGCCCTTCGTAATCCCCGCCGACATCCGCGACGCCTGGCGCATCGCCGGCCTGAAATCGAGCCAGCCGCGCAAGGAATGGGAGAAGCGCCTCGCCGCCGCCGACAGCAACACGCGCGGCGAATTCGAGCGTCGCACGCGCGGCGACCTGCCGCCGGCGCTCGACGAAGCCATGGCCGCCTACAAGAAGACGCTCGCCGACGACAAGCCGCAGGTTGCGACCCGCAAGGCATCCGAAATGGCGCTCGAGGTGATCAACGTCGTCGTTCCGGAGACGATCGGCGGATCGGCCGACCTGACGCCGTCGAACAACACCCGCACCAAGGGGCTCAAGGAGATCAAGACCGGCGACTTCTCCGGCCGCTACATGCACTGGGGCGTGCGCGAGCACGGCATGGCCGGCGCCATGAACGGCATCGCACTGCACGGCGGGCTGATCCCCTATGGCGGCTCGTTTCTCACCTTCACCGACTATTGCCGACCCTCGATCCGCCTGGCGGCCCTGATGGGCAACCGCGTGATCTTCGTGATGACCCACGATTCCATCGGCCTCGGCGAGGATGGACCAACGCACCAGCCGGTGGAGCACCTGGCGGCGCTGCGCGCGATCCCCAACCTCAATGTCTTCCGCCCCGCCGACGCGACCGAGACCGCCGAATGCTGGCAGCTGGCGCTCGCTGCCCGACGCACGCCGAGTGTGCTCGCCCTCACCCGCCAGGCCTTGCCGGCGCTGCGCACCGAGTTGATCAAAGACAATCTATGCGCCCGCGGCGCCTACGAGCTGTCGCCGGCCGAAGGCGACGCCGAGGTGTCGATCTTCGCCGCCGGCTCGGAGGTCTCGCTTGCGATCAATGCGAAGGCACTGATCGAGCAGGCCGGTCACCCCACCCGCGTCGTCTCGGTGCCCTGCTTCGAGCTGTTCGAAGCGGAGACCGAGGACTACCGCGCCGACATCATCGGCGAGGCGCCGGTGAAGGTCGCCATCGAAGCGGGCGTGCGCCAGGGCTGGGACCACATCGTCGGGCCCGACGGAATTTTCATCGGCATGCATCGCTTTGGGGCCAGTGCACCCTATCAAGAACTCTACAAGAAATTCGGCATCACCGCCGAGGCGGCCGCCGAGGCGGCTTTGACGAGGGTCAAGGCGCTCGCCTGAACCTCGTTGTTTTTCACCACGAGCGGCCCGCCGTCGGGCCTCCCACCGACCGGCCGCACTGAAGGAGAAGTGTCATGACGGTTCGCGTCGCGATCAATGGATTCGGTCGCATCGGCAGGCTGGTCCTGCGCGCCATCGTCGAGTCGGGCCGCAAGGATATCGAGGTCGTCGCCATCAACGATCTCGGGCCCGTCGAGACCAATGCCCACCTGCTGCGCCGCGACTCCGTGCACGGCAAGTTTCCCCATGAGGTAACCGTCAACGGCGACACCATGGACGCCGGCCGCGGGCCGATAAAGGTCACCGCCGAGCGCGACCCGTCAAAGCTGCCGCACAAGGAACTCAACGTCGACATCGCGCTGGAATGCACCGGCATCTTCACCTCGAAAGAGAAGGCGATGGCGCACATCAAGGCGGGCGCCAGGCGGGTGCTGGTCTCGGCGCCGTCCGACGGCGCCGATTTGACGGTCGTCTACGGCGTCAACGACGACAAGCTCACCAAGGACCACATCGTCGTCTCCAACGCGTCCTGCACGACCAACTGCCTGGTGCCGGTGGTGCACGTGCTCCACAACGCCTTCGGCGTCGAGCACGGCTTCATGACGACGATTCACTCATACACCGGCGACCAGCCGACGCTCGACACGCTTCACAAGGACCTCTACCGAGCCCGCGCTGCGGCGATCAACATCATCCCGACCACTACCGGCGCCGCCAAGGCGGTCGGTCTGGTGATCCCCGACCTCAACGGCAAGCTCGACGGCGCCTCCATGCGCGTGCCGACGCCGAACGTCTCGCTGGTCGACTTCAAGTTCGTCGCCAAGCGGCAGATCACCGCCGAAGAGATGAACAACGCCCTCATCGACGCGTCGAAGTCGAACCGGCTGAAGGGCATCCTCGAGGTGACCAAGGAGAAGCTGGTCTCCTCCGATCTCAATCACGATCCGGCCTCGTCGACTGTGCCCCTTGATCAGACCAAGGTGATCGGCGGCACCTTCGGCCGCGTCGTCTCCTGGTACGACAACGAGTGGGGCTTCTCGAACCGGATGGCCGACACCGCCGTCGCCATGGGCCGCCTCGGCTGAGGCAACGCGGGGACGGGTTCGGCATGAGCTTCCCGTCCCTTTCTCCCCGTTCCGTGCGCTGGCGGCCGGTCGATTCGATTGGTCTTGAGCATCTCAGCATTCGCCCTGAAGGTGACGGCATTCTTGTCGACAGCGTCCTGATTGGCGACCGCGGCGGCACGTCCTATGGCGTCCGCTACCGCGTCGCCTGCGATGGCGGCTGGCGTGTCCTCAGCCTGGATCTCGACACCACGGACGGTCGCTCGCTGCACCTGAAATCCGACGGCACAGGCGCCTGGCGCAACCAAGACGGCGCGTCCCTCGCAGCTTTCGATGGATGCATCGACATCGATCTCGCTGGTTCACCATTCACCAACACGCTGCCGATCCGGCGTTTGGACCTGCAGAAGGATGCAGCCGCGGTCGAGCTGCGGATGCTGTACGTGCCCTTCGACACGTTTGAGCCGATCGTCGATGAGCAGCGTTATCGTTGTCTCAAAGAAAACGCGTTGTATCGCTACGAGGCAGTTGACCGGACTTTTGCTGCCGATCTACCGGTCGATCGCGACGGGCTCGTGCTCGACTACCCGACCCTGTTTGAACGCATCATGCGCTGAGAGAGATTGTCATGACGACTTTCCGCACCCTGGACGACGCTGGCGACCTCAAGGGCAAGCGCGTCCTGATCCGCGTCGATCTCAACGTTCCGATGGCCGACGGCAAGGTCGCCGACGACACCCGCATCCGCGCCAGCGCGCCGACAATTCGCGAGGTCACCGAAAAAGGCGGCAAGGCGATCCTGTTGGCCCATTTCGGCCGCCCCAAGGATGGGCCCGATCCGAAGTTCACACTGAAGCCCGTGGTGCCGGCGGTGGAGGCCGTGCTCGGCAGGCCGGTCGCCTTCGCCGAAGACTGCATCGGCCCGGTCGCCGAAGCCGCGGTATCCGCCATGAAGGACGGCGATGTGCTGATCCTCGAAAACACCCGCTTCCACAAGGGCGAAGAGAAGAACGATCCGCTCTTCACCGCCGCGCTCGCCAAGCTCGGCGACATCTACATCAACGACGCATTCTCCGCCGCCCACCGCGCCCATGCCTCGACCGAGGGTCTCGCCAACCATCTGCCCGCCTATGCCGGCCGTGCCATGCAGGCCGAGATCGAGGCTCTGGAGGCAGCGCTCGGCAATCCCAAGCGGCCTGTCGTCGCCATCGTCGGCGGCGCCAAAGTCTCCTCCAAGATCGACGTGCTGGGGCATCTGGTTCAGAAGGTGGACGCGCTCGTCATCGGCGGCGGCATGGCCAATACGTTCCTGCTCGCCAAAGGAGTCGCCATCGGCAAGTCGCTGGCCGAGCCGGACCTTGCCGACACCGCGAAACGGATACTTGCGGCTGCCGAGAAGGCCGGATCGACGATCGTCCTGCCGGTCGACGTCGTGGTCGCGTCCGAGTTGAAAGCGGGCACTGCCGCCGAGACGATCCCCGTCGATGCCGTTCCCGGCGACAAGATGATCCTCGATGTCGGGCCGAAATCGATCGCCGTTGTCAACGACTGGATCGACCGCGCGGCGACGCTGGTGTGGAACGGCCCGCTCGGCGCTTTCGAGATACCGCCGTTCGACAAGGCGACGGTCGCCGCCGCCCGCCACGCCGCCGAACGGACGAAGGCCGGCAAGCTGCTCTCGGTCGCCGGCGGCGGCGACACCGTGTCGGCGCTCAATCAGGCCGGCGTCGCCGGCGCGTTCTCGTTCGTTTCGACGGCAGGCGGCGCCTTCCTCGAATGGATGGAGGGCAAGGCCCTTCCCGGTGTCGAAGTCCTGCGCAAGCGGAGCTGACCTGCGCCCCAGCTACAGACCCATCGCAAATATCAGCGCGATGACGAGCATTCCGGCCGCCAGCGTCGCCGGCAATACGAGAATCTCCACCAGCGCCTCGCGTCCTGAAATCGTACCGGTTGCGACCGAGACGTTGTCTCTCGCAAACTCGGCAAGCGTGTCATGATCCGGGCCGCCCCAGCGCGGATCGCGCGCTGCCCGTCGCGCCAACCCGAGCGTGAGAGTGAAGAAGATCACCGCGAAGCCGCTGACGCCGAGAAGGTTGAGGTCGCTGGCAAGGTTGCTGGTCAGGAAGAAGACGATCCCGAACAAGAACACCGGCACCGCCGCAGCGGCAAGCGCGATCGCTTTCGGGCTGACACCGCGCGTCGGCTTGTCGGGATCCGCGGGGATGTCGGTTGCAGCCTGGACCGGCAACGAGGGCTGCAAGCGGCGACGCTCGCTGCCCGGTTGGACGCGGGAAGATTCATTCCGTCCGAGTGGACTGGCTTTGGCCATGGTCCGTCCTCCTGTTTTAGGTTGGACGGTCGGCTGACTTTCGGCCGGCCGGTTGCCTTGGCTTCGAAGTGTGGCAGCTATCGAACTCCATCAACCCGGCCCGACATGAAATTTCGTCCAGATTCGGCTATAGAACTGCGGGAAACCGCCGAACGACACCGGAAGAAGACAATGGCTCGAACGCCTTGAAGACATCGCCGCTCGCCTCGTCGCTCCCGGAAAAGGCATTCTTGCCGCCGACGAAAGTTCCGGCACGATCAAGAAACGTTTCGACGTCATCGGCCTGGCCTCGACCGAGGACAGCCGCCGCGACTACCGTGAGATGCTGTTCCGCACGGAAGACGCCATGCGCGACTGCATTTCCGGCGTCATCCTCTACGATGAGACCATTCGGCAGAATGCCAAGGACGGCACGCCGCTGACCGAGGTCATCAAGGCGTCCGGCTCGATCCCCGGCATCAAGGTGGACATGGGTGCGTGGCGGCTGGCGCTGGCGCCGGGAGAAGTGGTCACCGAGGGGCTCGACAATCTCCGCGACCGGCTCACCGAGTACTATGCGCTCGGCGCCCGCTTCGCAAAATGGCGGGCGGTCATCGACATCGGACCCAACATCCCCACCGAAAATGGCATCCACGCCAATGCCCATGCGCTCGCGCGCTACGCCGCGCTCTGCCAGGAAGCGAACATCGTGCCGATCGTCGAGCCCGAGGTCCTCATGGACGGCAAGGTCGCCACGCACGACATCGACACCTGCTATGCGGTCACCGACCGCGTCCTCAAGGCCGTCTTCGAGCAGCTTGCGCTGGCCAATGTCAGCCTGCCCGGCGCGATCCTGAAGCCCAACATGGTCATTGCCGGCGACAAATCGCCGAAGCAGGCCTCGCCGCAGGAAGTCGCCGAGAAGACCGTCAAACTGCTCAAGGCCCGCGTGCCCACCGAGATCGCCGGCATCGCCTTCCTCTCCGGCGGCCAGTCCGACGAGAAGGCGACCGAGCACCTGTCGCTGATGAACGCCATGGGCAAGCTGCCGTGGCCACTGACGTTCTCGTATGGCCGCGCGCTCCAGGCGGCGGCGATCAAGGCGTGGGGCGGCAAGCCGGCGGGCGTCGCCGCCGGCCAGCGCGCTTTCAACCACCGCGCCCGCATGAACAGTCTCGCGGCCACCGGGCGCTGGTCGGCCGCCCTCGAGAAGGAGACCGCTTAGGACGTGGGCTCATAATGGCGGGTCCATAGTCGGCTACTGCGGCTGGATGGAGTTCAGATGACGAGAACGGCGCTAGATATTTGTGTTTTTTTCTCGTTGGCCCTTTTTGGATTTGCGATGCAATTCTGGCCGGTAAATACGCCCGGTGGTGATTTCATAGCCGTGTGGAATCCTGTCCTGTGGCTTGCATGGTGTGGGATAATAGGACTCGTGGCTGTTCCTCTTGTTGTTCGCTTCAACATTCCTCGTTGGTGGTGGTTGCTAGATCTTGGGGGTTCAATTGCCCTTTCTGTAATGCTCATGGTTATCTTGAATAGAATAGCCGTACCGTACTTCGATGATCTTAGTATTATTATGAAGATTGCTTTATTTGCGTTCTTAACACCAGGAATTGTCACAAGTTTTGTGCTGTATTCTCTTGGGCTAGTTGTATTCAGATTCCGGAGCAGGAGCTAGAAATCTATCTCTTGCATACTTTGTGGCCCGCTTCAGATCGCCGCCTCATTGAAACGGCCTCTGGCGGCTCCGGCTCGACGGCAAAATGCCGAAATCCTGCTAGAGTAGCTGCCGGCCGTTCAACCGCGGGCGGCGCTCGGCCCGATCTGTGGAGGCCAACCCGGGCGACGTGGTGCCTGAACCATGGCGAACATCATCGCGACCCGTAGTCGCCTGTGTCTGGTGACGCCGGCGACGGTCAATGCCAAAGACTTCGCGCGACACGTCAGCGAAGCGCTCTCGGGCGGCGACGTCGCATCGCTGATCGTCAGCGGCGACCCTGCCGATCCGGGCTCCCTGCAACGCGCCGCGCAAGCCTTCGTGCCCATCGCCCAGACCATCGGCGTCGCGGCGATCGTTCACAACGACACGCGCGTCGTCGGTCGAACCAACGCCGACGGCGTTCTCATCGACAGCGGCGTGGACGACCTCGCTGCGGCCGTCACCGCGCTTCACCCGAAACGCATGGTTGGCGGCGGCGGCTTCCAGACGCGACACGACGCGCTCGCCGCCGGCGATGCCGGACCCGATTTTCTGTTCTTCGGACGTCTCGACGGCGACACCGGCGACGCGATCTTCCCGCGATCGCTCGACCTCGCAGCCTGGTGGTCGGCGGTCACCGTGATCCCCGCCATCGTCATGGGCGGCCGCACCATCGAGTCGGTCGCAACAGCGGCGACGGAAGGCATCGAGTTCGTCGCCCTCTGCCGCGCCGTATGGGACGATCCGCGCGGCGCTCGCGCGGCGGTAGCGGAGGCATGCGAACGCCTTGCAACCGCGGGGGAGACGGCGACGTGAACCGCGTGCTGCTTGCGGTCGCGACCGTGACGGCAGGCTTCGCCGCCGATGCAGCACTTGCGCAGGACGGCCCCCTGGTCCTGACGCCGCCAACGACCAGCACGGAACCGCCGGCGCGCAAGCCACCGCAAAAGCCGACCCAGGCTGTCCCGGCAAAAAAACTGCCGCCGAGCGCATTCGGACCAATCGATCTGGCGCCGGCAACCACGACGCCAAAGGCGAGCGCCGAAGCGCCCGCCGCTTCCGGCCTTCCCGGTCCGCCATTGCCGCGGCTGCGACCAGCAATGGCCGGAGCCGAGCCTGCCGATACGTTGCCAGCGGCAGCCGGCGATGCAACAGGTCCAATGATGCCCATACCCGGGGGGTCGGGCGACGCGGCCCCCATGGCGGCGGCAGCGAGCCAGGGCCCGGCCGAGGCCGACCTCGCCTACGGCGCCTTCCAGCGCGGCCTCTATATCTCCGCTCACGACCTCGCCCTGCCGCGCGCCCAGGCCGGCGATACCGCCGCCCAGACGCTCCTCGGCGTGATCTACGAGGGCGGTTACGGCGTGCCACGCGATTTCGCCGAAGCCGTCCGCTGGTATGAGGCGGCCGCACAAGGCGGCGACCGCGAAGCCGATTTTTCCCTCGGCAACATGTACCTTGAGGGCCGCGGCGTGCCCAAGGATCGCGCCAAGGCGGCCCAGTATTTCGAGACCGCTGCCGCGCGCGGCAAGGTCGAAGCGATGTACAATCTGGCGCTCCTCTACCTCGAGGGCCAGGTCTTGCCGCGCGACCTTGCGCACGCTGCGCAACTGCTCCAGGACGCCGCGGCGACCGGCAGCGCCGACGCCGAATACGTGCTGGCGCAACTCTACGACGCGGGCAGCGGCGTGCCCGAGGACAAGCAGCGGGCAACCGAACTGTTCGCCGCCGCGGCGCATCAGAGTCACGTTTCGGCCGAGGTCGAATACGCCATCCGCCTGTTCAACGGCATCGGCGTCGAGAAGGACGAGTCCGCGGCCGCCATCTGGTTCCGCCGCGCCGCCGATCTCGGCGATCCGATCGCCCAGAACCGCCTGGCGCGCATCCTCGCCTCCGGACGCGGCATGCCGGCCGACCCGGTGGAGGCCGCCAAGTACCACTACCTCGCCAGCCAGGCCGGCAAGGATGACGCCTTCCTCGACGATTTCATCGCAGGGCTGACACCCGACCAGCGTCAGCTTGCCGTCGCGGCGGCGCAGCGCTGGCCCGCCAACTGAAGCAGCAATCACCGCACGGCCCTTGAACCGCGCCGCGAAGTGTGGTGCGAGAGGCCCCGCCTCTCCACCGGATCGCCCAGCATGGCCCGCACCGCCCTTCTCAACGTCATGGTTCAGGCCGTGCTCAAGGCCGGACGCGGCCTCGCCCGCGATTTCGGCGAGGTCGAAAACCTCCAGGTCTCCCTCAAGGGCCCGGGCGATTTCGTTTCCGCCGCCGACCGCCGCGCCGACCAGACGTTGATCAGCGAGTTGCGCAAGGCGCGCCCGGGCTACGGCTTCCTGACTGAGGAGAACGGCACCATTGCCGGAACCGATGACGCCAACCGGTGGATCATCGATCCGCTCGACGGCACGACCAACTTCCTGCACGGCATCCCGCTCTTCGCCATCTCGCTGGCGCTGGAGCGCGAGGGACAGGTCGTCGCCGGCGTCATCTTACAATCCGGTCCTCAACGAACTTTACGTCGCCGAACGGGGCAGCGGTGCATTCCTCAACGATCGCCGGCTGCGCGTCGCCGCGCGTCGCGACCTCGCGACCTGCGTTGTCGCCACCGGCCTGCCGGGCATCTCCAGGGGCCGTCACGACGAGGCCCTCGTCGAGATCCGCCCGCTGATGGGCAAGGTCGCCGGCCTGCGACGCAGCGGCTCGGCGGCCACCGACCTCGCCTGGGTCGCATCCGGCCGTTTCGACGGATATTGGGACCACGGCCTGTCGCCGTGGGACATCGCGGCCGGCCTGATTCTGGTCAAGGAGGCAGGCGGCGTCGCCACCGACGCCGAGGGCGGCAACAACGCCTTCACCACCGGCTCCATCGTCGCTGGCAACGAATTCGTGCACGACGCGCTGGTCGCCAACCTCGCCGCGGCGCGCGCCACCGTGTGACATCTATCGAATAATCGCGGATCGCCGCGATTTTGCCGTTTCTCTCAGATCACAAATCACGTTAAGACTTGTGCCAGGCGAGAGAGGCACTGACTTTGCGTTTCTTCCGACGAGCCCGTAGCCGGGAATACGACCCGTACAAGCTTGCTAGTCCGCAAGTTTACCTATGGCGGATGACGATCTTCTTGATCATCGCCGCCTTCATTGCGCTCGCCCTCTTCCGCCAGATCGTCACCGCTTTCAGCTCCAATCCCGGGCTTAACGGCGTCATCATCGCGGTGCTGGTCATCGGCATCGGCCTTGCTTTCCGCCAGGTCTTCCGCCTGTTCCCGGAAATCCGCTGGGTCAACACGTTCCGGGTTGCCGAGCCTGGCATCGAGGTCGACCGGGCACCGATTCTGCTGGCGCCGATGGCGACGCTGCTCGGCGACCGCATCGGCCGCACGGCGATCTCGACGCAGACGATGCGGTCGATCCTCGACTCGATCCAGATGCGCCTCGACGAGGATCGCGACCTCAGCCGGTACCTGACCAGCCTGCTGATCTTCCTCGGCCTGCTCGGCACCTTCTGGGGCCTGTTACAGACGGTGGGCGCCGTCGCCGACACCATTCGCAATCTCGACGTCTCCTCGTCGAATACCGGCGTCATCTTCGAGGATCTCAAGGCCGGCCTCGCCGCGCCACTCGGCGGCATGGGAACCGCCTTCTCGTCGTCGCTGTTCGGCCTCGCCGGCTCGCTGGTGCTGGGTTTCCTCGACCTCCAGGCCGGGCAGGCGCAGAGCATGTTCTACAACGACCTCGAGGATTGGCTATCCACCGTGACCGACCTCGACCCCGAGGCGCTGGATCGCGGTGGCGCGACGACGGCGGAGGATCTGCGCATCGCCATCGAACGCCTGTCGCGTACCATCGTGGATGGCCACGCAGGCGACAACCAGCAGGTGGCCGGCAGCGCCCGCGCCACAACGGCAATGGCCAATCTCGCGGAGGGCATTCAGGGGCTCGTGCAGCACATGCGCAGCGAACAACAGGTGGTCAGGAGCTGGGTCGAGACCCAGTCCGAACAGCAGCGCGAGGTCCAGTCGCTGCTCGAGACCATCGCCCGCGCGCTGCAGAGCCCCGCACCGGGAGAATAGCCCTCCATGGCTCGCCGCCGCGCCGTCGCCCGCGCCGAATACTGGCCGAGTTTCGTCGACGTCCTGACCAACCTGCTGCTGGTCTTCATCTTCCTGTTGTCGATCTTCGCGCTCGTCCAGTTCCTGCTGAGCCGCGAGATTTCGGGCCGCGACACCGTCCTCCAGCGCCTCAACGCGCAGATCGCCGAACTGACCGAACTGCTCGCCATGGAGAAGGCCAAGAGCAGTGACGCCTCGGACAATCTCTCAAGTCTGCAGGCAAGCCTTTCGGCGGCCGAGAGCGAGCGCGACCGGTTGCGCGGCATGCTCGACTCGCAGACCAACGCCTCGTCCACGGCCAGCGACCGGATCGCGGCGCTGACCAACGACCTCGACAACGAGAAGCAGGTCAGCCAGCGGGCGCTGTCGCAGGTCGAACTTCTCAACCAGCAGATCGCCGCGCTCCGCCGTCAGATCGCCGCGATCGAGAGCGCTCTCAACGCCTCGGAGCAGAAGGACCGCGAGAGCCAGACGCAGATCGCCGACCTCGGCCGCAGGCTGAACGTCGCCCTTGCCCAGCGCGTGCAGGAGCTGTCGCGTTACCGCTCCGACTTCTTCGGGCGCCTGCGCGAGATCCTCGGCGACCGGCCCGACATCCGCGTCGTCGGCGACCGCTTCGTCTTCCAGTCCGAGGTTCTGTTCGCGACCGGCTCCGACGAAATCAATTCCGACGGTCAGGTCGAGCTTGCCAAGGTCGCCGACGCCATCAAGGAGCTGATCAAGGAAATTCCGGAAGACATCCCCTGGGTGCTGCAGATCAACGGCCACACCGATAAGCGCCCGATCACCGGCGCGGGACGATTCAAGTCGAACTGGGAACTGTCGGCGGCGCGCGCCATTTCGGTCGTGGAGTTTTTCATCAGCCAGGGCATCCCCGCCGATCATCTGGTCGCCGCCGGTTATGGCGAGTTCCAGCCGCTCGATCCGAGCGATAACGACGCTGCTTACGCACAGAACCGCCGCATCGAGCTGAAGCTGACCGAGCGCTAACCCGTACGGTGCGGGCGGTGCGCTTGCCCCTCCGCCGCCCCTCGGCTATACCCCCGCCCAAGAAGCTGGCGGACGCTGCCGGCGCCCCTGAAATCCCAAGGTTCTGCGCCATGAAGAAAGACATCCATCCCGACTATCACGAGATCAAGGTCATCATGACCGACGGCAGCGAGTACGTGACGCGCTCCACCTTTGGCGAGCCGGGCGCCACGCTCCACCTCGATATCGACCCGAAGACCCATCCGGCGTGGACCGGCGGCGGCCAGCACCTGGTCGACCGTGGCGGCCGCGTCTCGCGCTTCAAGTCGCGCTACAAGGGGCTGATGGGCGGCGATAGCTGAGCGTCCGGACGCCAGTTCCGCGCAATACAAAACCCCGGCTCCGGCCGGGGTTTTTGTTTGCCGATTACCGGCTGATGCTGA
Organism: uncultured Alphaproteobacteria bacterium; assembly: GCA_963781775.1. Lineage (GTDB taxonomy): Bacteria > Pseudomonadota > Alphaproteobacteria > Rhizobiales > Kaistiaceae > CAVSRC01. The sequence continues at coordinate 58,221 of CAWAHE010000011.1, forward strand.
AGGCGCTGGCGATGCGGTCGAGATCGCGCGCAACGGGATTGGCGCCGCCCTCCGGCGACCGGCGCAACGCCGTATCGAGGCGCATGATGCGCTCCTGGAGCCTCAGCGAACGCGCGATGAGGTCCTTCAGATGGCCCGGTAGATCGTCCCATCCCGGCCCTTCGGTGGCCGAGGAAACGCCGCCGAGCTTGACCTTTGCGCGCTCCTGGGTGGCCTGATCGGCGCTGATATCGCCTTCGTTGACCGCCCGTTGAAGGAGCAGCCACGAAGCAAGCTGCATGAGCCGTGTGGTCAGGCGCATCGACTCCGACGCATAGGAAAGCGAGCCGGCTCGCGACAGGCGATGCGATTCCTTGCGGCCGTCCTTGTCGAGATAGCTGGCGGTTTCCTCCACCAGCGTCATGCCCTCGCGAAACATGGCCTTGAAGGTCTCCGACTCGGCCAGACGCCGCCCGAATGGCACCGGCTCGGCGCCGCCGCCCTGCACCTTCTTTTGATCCTCAGCCATTACGCAACCACGCCCGCAGCCAGACCGTCGGAATGTCCCGAATTGCCCCGTTGTCCCAAGGGTCAGGCAAGTCCCGGACCATGTCGGCAAGTCATGTCACCCCCAGCCACAGCGGGCAAGGCTCGCAACACCGGAAGAGCACGAAAAAAGAGAGCCGCGCGAGGCGGCTCTACAAAGTTTGTTTGACAGGGAGGCGTCAAGAGTGGACAGGAGCCACTCGAATCCAGATGACTGGACGAGGGACAGTTAAGCTCCGTAAAGCCTAAGGAATGGTTAACGGTCTCCCGACATTTGGCGAAGAATCGGCGCCGCGTCTGGCCAAGCCGTTCCAAATCGGGAACTTTCCGGCCGCCCTTCGTCACTTCTTGAAAAAGGTCGCCGCAACGTCGGCGCTCGCCCGTTTGGCGTTGACCGCCGCTTCGATGCGCGCGATTTCGTCCTTGAGCAGGGCGATCCGGTCGGCGAGTTCATGGAGCGAAAGCGCCGCCAGATCTTCGCCGATCTCGTGGACCTTTTTCTTCTTCGGTGCGTCGTCCTCGCCAATCGCCATCGCCATGTCTCCCTCGCCACCAAAGGTAGCCGGTGGGGGGCCGATTGTCAGGACCAGCGGCCGCCGCTACGACCGATCGATCCATCAGACCCGAGTGACATCCGATGCCGCCGCTTCCCGACTCCATGACCGTCATCGCCATCACCGAACCGGGAGGCGTCGACAAGCTGGCGCTGGTCAAACGGCCCCTCCCCGTTCCGCGTGAACGGGAGGTGCTCGTGCGCGTGCAGGCCGCCGGCGTCAATCGGCCGGACGTACTGCAACGGCAGGGCCATCATCCGCCGCCAGCCGGTGCGCCGGTCGATGTTCCCGGCCTCGAGATCGCCGGCGAAGTGGTCGCGCTTGGCTCCGGTGCGACCGCTTTTCGCCCGGGCGATTCCGTCACGGCGCTGGTGCCCGGCGGCGGCTACGCCGAATACTGCACGGTTCACGAGACCAACGCGCTGCCGCTGCCGGCCGGCTTCAGCATGGTCGAGGCCGCGGCAATCCCCGAGACCTTCTTCACCGTCTGGCCGAACCTCTTCGATCGCGGCAGGCTCGCCGCCGGCGAAACGCTGCTCGTGCACGGCGGCACCTCGGGGATCGGCACGGTCGCGATTCAACTGGCCAAGGCGTTCGGCGCACAGGTGATCGCCACCGCCGGCAGCGCGGCCAAATGCGCGGCCTGCGTGGAACTCGGGGCCGATGCGGCGATCGACTATCGCCAGGAGGATTTCGTCGCCCGCGTTGGCGAGATCACCGGCGGACATGGCGCCGACGTCATCATCGACCTGATCGGCGGTGACTACGTGGCCCGCAACTACGCCGCCGCCGCGGAGGAAGGCCGCATCGTCCAGATCGGCCTCCAGCATGGTGGCAAGGTCGAGATCGACCTCTCGCTGATCATGCGCAAACGACTGACCCATACCGGTTCGACGCTTCGCCACCGGCCGGTCGCCTTCAAGGCTGAAGTCGCCGCCGCCCTCTACAAGAACGTCTGGCCGCTGTTCGCCGCACGCAAGGTCGTGCCGGTGATCGATTCGACTTATCCGCTTGCCGAAGCCGCCCGCGCCCATGAGCGCATGGAAACCTCGCAGCACATCGGCAAGATCGTGCTCACCGTCGCCTAGCGCCGGGGCCGGGAGCCTTCATCACCGTCGAGCCCGCCTTGTCGTTGGGCGCCAGCACCAGCGGCGGCACGCAGGCATAAGCGCGCATCTCGCGATAAAAAGCATTCATCATGCCGTCGATGGAATAGGCCGGAAATCGCTTCTGCGTCGCCGGAAATTCCAGCATGCGGTTATCCATCGGGAACACCAGTTCGCGCAGTCGCGCTGCACCATGCGGCGATATCGCATAGCCGCAAATCCCGAAGGCGTGGCGCAGGCCGAACAACGCCGCCGGATTGCGCGCCAGCGCAAACCGGTCGAGCTGGGCCGGCGTCGGGTAGCGCACCGTGAACAGCGCGCTCATGTCGAAATCGCCGACCACATTGACCTCGAGCAGCGAGTCCGTGTTGTAGCCAAGCATCACGATGTCCCACGCCTCCGTGCCGGACATCGCCGTCATCAGCGCGGTCTTCAGATCGTGGCGCACATAGGCGTCGTCTTCGAGGATGATCAGCGAGCGCTGGTCGGCGATTGCCTTGTCCCAGAGATTGCGATGCGAGAGCGCCACCCCGATGGTGCCCTTGGTCTCCCATTTGGTCCTTGGCTTGATGACGCCGAGCTGGATCGCCTCTTCTTCGCTGATCGCCGAACCGTCGATCGCCTCGAAGCGACGGAAGGCGACGCCGGCAGCGCCGTTCCGCTTGAGGAAGGCGGCCATGCGCTGGGGCGTACGGGCGAGGTTGATGACGTGACAGTCGAAGACCTCGTCGAAGGTCGCGGCGTTCGTCTCCGCCGTGCCGGTCGCCGTCGTTTCACTCATATCGATCGCGCTGATATCCAAGCCAGAATGAATTTGCGTCGCGGGAGGCGAAGCCCTATATAGGCCGCAACCCCCTCAATTTAGTCGAGGAAACGGTTCGCCGGGCGGAAATTCCGGCGGAACGACCGGAGAAACACATGAGCACCGCCGTCCCCCTGATGCCCAAGGCGACCGCCGTATGGCTGGTCGAAAACACTGCCCTGTCTTTCGATCAGATTGCCGATTTCTGCAAGCTCCACCCGCTCGAGGTGCAGGCTATCGCCGATGGCGAGTCGGCGCAGTCGATCAAGGGCCTCGACCCGATCCTGACCGGCCAGCTTACCCGCGAGGCGATTCAGATGGCGGAGAAGGATCCCGCCGCCCGCCTCGGCCTCGCCCAGCAGACGGCTCGCGCGCCGGTCGCCAAGCGCAAGGGACCGCGCTACACGCCGGTGTCGCGCCGCCAGGACCGTCCGAACGCGATCCTGTGGCTGCTCCGCAACCATCCCGAACTGAAGGACGCCGCGATCATGCGCCTCGTCGGCACCACCAAGCCGACGATCGAATCGATCCGCGGTCGCACCCACTGGAACGCCAACAACCTGCAGCCGATGGATCCGGTGACGCTGGGTCTGTGCTCGCAGATCGATCTCGATTTCGAGGTGGAGAAGGCGGCGAAGAACGCACCCGCTCAGGAGGCACAGCCGGAAGGCGCGACGTTGCTGCCCGCGTCGCACACGACGGCGGCGGCCGCCGCGATGGCCGCCGCTGCAGCGTCGTCGCAGCAGGTCGACGACGAGCGCAGCGCCAAGCGCGAAGAGGAACGCGAAGCCGACGCTGTCTTCGCCAAGCTTAGCTCGATGAAGGGCTCGGAAGAGTCCGACGACCAGGCCTGATCACGGGGTTCGCGTCAAACGCGCGAGGTAGTCCTCGAGCGTGCGACCGGGCTCGCGTTCATAACGCTCCGCCGTCACTTCGAGCCCGTCGGCGCGGTCAACGCGGAACGTGCGAAAATCGGTTCTGAGCTCGCACCAGGCGGCGAGCGTCCACACCTGCCCCCAGAAATGCAGCGCCAGGGGCCTGACCGTTCGCCGGCTGGCGCCGCCCTCGGCATCGCGATAGTCGAAGCGGGTCTTCAACCGCCCGTCGATGGCCTTGCCGAAGGCATCCAGACTGTCGCGCTCGGCATCCTGAAGACGAATGCCGGGAGCAAAAATCGGCACCCGCTGGGCGTCGCGCATGCGCTCCTCGGGCACCACTTCGCCGATCTTGACCAGCGCCTCCGTTGCGGCCGCGGCAAGGCTCTTTCCGGCCCACGCCTTGACCATGCGCGCCCCGACGATCAGCGCCTCGATCTCCGAGGGCAGGAACATCAGCGGCGGAAGCTGGTAGCCGGGTCTCAGCAGATAGCCGACCCCCGCCGCCCCGTCGATCGGGACACCCGAAGCCTGCAGGTCGCGAATGTCCCGGTAGACCGTGCGGATCGACACTTCCAGCTTCGCGGCGAGCGCGTTCGCGGTGACCAGCCGGTCACCGCGCAATTGCTGGATAATCTCGAACAGGCGGTCGGCCCGGCGCATCGACCCATCCTCACGAAGCGGCGTGGAGCCCGACGCGATTACCCTCACTGTCGCGAATATGGAAGAACGAACCCATGCCCGGCGGCAGATCAACCCGCGGTGTCAGAAGCGCGCCACCCGCCTTTTCGACCCGCCCGACAACCTCGTCGAGGTGACCGGTACAGTTGAGGTAGACGACCGTCCCACCCGCCTTGCCGGCAAGATCCGGCGCTTCCATCACGCAACCGGAAACCATCGGCCGGTCGTAGGGAAACACGCCCATGCGCGGGCCGCCAAAGGTTTCGCGCCTGAGGGTCGTGTCGAAGATCGTCTCGTAGAAGGCGGCCGCACGATCGAAATCGGCGGCCGGAATCTCGAACCAGACGGCGACGTTGTCGCGTTCGGCGATGGCACTCATGACATTACTCCCGTTTCCCGTATCGCAGGCTATCTGCGAACGGTCGCAGCTTACGGGAAGCCCACTGACAGCCTTGTGTCAGCAGCGTCAGTCCTCGAGAAACGACAGCAATCGGCAGCCGCGATCCCGAACCCAAGGGGAATCACGCGATCTAGCCCTTCACCGGAACCGTGTAGTTGAGCGGCAGGCGGCCACCGTCGGCGTAGATGGTCTGGCCGGTGATGTAGCTCGCCTCCTCGGAGGCAAGAAACGCGGCAATGGCAGCGATCTCGCTGGGCTCTCCGATGCGGCCGAGCGGCGTGCGCGACAGGATGCGCTTGCGCGCCTCGGAGTCCTCCATGACTTCGCCAAGCATGTCGGTCATGATCGAGCCCGGCCCGATGGCATTGACGCGGATGCCGTGCGGAGCCAGCGACAGCGCCATGACCTTGGTGAGCTGGCTGATGCCGCCCTTCGAGATCGAATAGGGCACCTGGTTGGCGATCGCGAAGACGGCGTTGACCGAGGACATGTTGACGATCGCGCCGGGCGGGTCGCCCTCGCCGATGCGCTCGACCATATGGCGGGCAACCGCCTGGCCGCACAGGAACGCCCCTTTGAGGTTGGTGCGCAGCACGCGATCGAAATCGGCTTCCTCGAGATCGAGAAACTCGCCGCTGGCAAGGATGCCCGCATTGTTGACCAGCGCATCGACGCTACCGAAGGCATCGACGGTGGCGGCGAGCAGGTTGTGCACGTCGAGCCGTTCGCCGACATCGCATTCGACGAAGCGTACCGCACCGAATGCGCCAAGATCCTGCACCGCGCGTGAGCCCGCGTCCTCGTCGATGTCGGCGATGACGACGCGCGCGCCCTCCTCGAGGAACCGGCGGGCAATTGCGTAGCCGATGCCACGCGCTCCGCCGGTGACGATGGCGGCCTTGTTTTCGAGCAGCACCGGAATCTGCCTCCGTTGGCTGGCCTTGCCGGATGCAAAGCGTTAGCCAAAGCTGGCTGCGGTGTCCACGGTTGTCCCGCCGCGTTTTGGAGCATAAGGTCGCGGGCGTCCGCCGCTCGGCCGGACGTCCCCAAGTCACAGACCGCAATCAATGATCACCGACCCCTGGTTCTACGCCGCGGCGATTCCGGCGATGCTCATCCTCGGCCTGTCCAAGGGCGGGTTCACCACCGTCGGATTGTTGACCGTGCCGATCCTGTCGCTGGTCATTCCTCCCGTGCAGGCGGCGGCGATCGTGCTGCCGATCCTCGTGCTCAGCGATGTGGTCGCCGTGATTTCTTATCGCGGCATCTTCGACGCAACCACGCTCAAGATCATGGCGCCCGGCGCCCTTGTTGGCGTCGCCATCGGCTGGTGGACCGCTGCCTGGGTGACCGAACAGGAGATAAGACTGATCGTGGGCGGCATATCGGTGCTGTTCGCGCTGAACTACTGGCTCCGCCATAGCCGCCGGGAGGTCACGCGCGGTCCCAGCGTCATCAAAGGCGGGTTCTGGGGCGTTGTCTCCGGCTTCACCAGTTTTGTCAGTCACGCCGGTGGCCCGCCCTTCCAGATGTATGTCGTTCCGCTTCGCCTCGAGCCGCGTGTGTTCGCGGGAACATCAGTCCTGCTTTTCGCCGCCATCAACGCGATGAAGGTGGTCCCGTATTTCCTGCTTGGCCAGTTTGACGCGACCAATCTCGAGACTTCGGCCGTACTCCTGCCGGTCTCGGTCCCCGCCACCTTTGCCGGGATTTGGCTGGTCAAGAAGTTCGACACGCTGTCGTTCTACAAGGTCGTTTACGTGCTCATCTTCCTGATCGGCGTCTATCTCGTCTGGGAGGCCCTGGCGCAGGGCTTCGGCCCGCCGGCCGGCGAATAACGCTGGCGTCGAGCACACGTGACTATCGCGTGCTTGGGACTTGAGGCAGATTTCGCGACCTCAACCCGGGGAGCGCACCATGAAGGTCCTGGTTCTCAACGCATCGCTGAAGCATGGCAACCAGCTTTCCAACACCGAAGAAGTCACCAACATGGTGCTCGACGAAATGCGCAAGCATGGACCCGTCGAGGACGAAACGATCCGCCTTTCCGACAAGAATATTCCGGTCGGCCTCGGCTTCCGTGAGAGCGACGACGACCAGTGGCCGGAGATCGCCGATAAGCTGCGCAAGTCCGACATCCTCATTCTGGCGACGCCCATCTGGTGGGGCGGGCGCTCGAGCCTGATCCAGCGGGTCATCGAGCGCATGGACGCCTTCGACGAGGAGGCCCATGCCGGGCGCAGCGACCTTCTCAACAAGGTCGCCGGCATCGTCATCACCGGCAGCGAGGACGGCGCCCAGGCCGTGATGGCCGGCATCATGGAGGTGCTCTCCTTCATGAACTTCACACTGCCGCCGCAGTGCTGCACCTATTGGGTGGGCGAGGTCGGCCTCGATCCGGCGACCGATCGCGAGCGGCGCAAGAAGAACAAGGCGGTCGGCGACATGGCAGCGGCGACCGGCCGCAACCTGATGCTGTGCGCCAAGGCACTGAAAGCGAATCCGTTTCCTGCCACCTGAGGGCAAGGACGAAAACGCCGCGGGCAGGCCGCGGCGTTTCGCATCAGAAACTCAAAAGCCTACGCGCGCTCAGTGGACCGAATCTGCCGTCAATCGGGCGATCTCGTCCTTCAACAGCAGCTTCTTACGCTTGAGCTCGTTCACCGCCAGGGTATCGATCCCGGGATGAGCCAACGCCTCTTCGATTTCTTTTTCGAGAGTCTGGTGGCGGCGCTCAAGCTCGGCCACGTGCGATTCAATAGTCATCAGCAAAATGCCTCCTGTTGACTATCCCACCCGAACAGTCTGACACAACGCCGTCATCCTGTCGAACCGCTCTACGCTGCAAAAATGCGCATTTTTGCACGCCAAAGCGGCTCCATTCCATCTGGGTCTCGGACACCCCTGCATCAAGGCCCGATCGACAAAATGTGCTGCAATGGAGCGGGTTGCGGCGCCGTGCTATTCTCAACGCCGGCGGGCTGTCGAAAGGCCTAGCGGACCGGGAAAGACGGGATGGGATCACAAGGCCGTCGCCTGACGGAAGAAGAAGAACAGGAAATCCGGCGCGAGCTGGCGGAACTCCGGCAGGAGCACCGCGATCTTGATCTTGCCATCGATGCGATGGCCGAATCGGGTACCGTGGACACAATCCGCATCCAGCGCATGAAGAAGCGCAAACTGGCGCTGAAAGACCGTATCGCCGCACTGGAGGATCGCCGGCTCCCCGACATCATCGCCTGACGCGTATCGTTTTCCCGTGCCTTGCGGCATACGGACCCAAGCCTATAATCCGCCGCCTTCAACGGGGCCCGCGGGGCGGAGCACAATTCTTATGCCGGAACCGACCCCTCAGGTCGCCATCATCATGGGCAGCCAGTCCGACTGGAGCGTGCTGACCGAGACGGCGACGACGCTGGACGCCCTCGGCATTGCCCATGACGACCGCATCGTCTCGGCGCACCGGACGCCCGACCGAATGGTTGCCTTCGCCAAGGGCGCGAAGGATGCCGGCTACAAGGTGATCATCGCCGGCGCTGGCGGCGCCGCTCACCTGCCCGGCATGGTCGCGTCCCTGACGCCATTGCCTGTCCTCGGCGTTCCGATCGAATCGCGAGCGCTGGGCGGTCGCGACAGCCTCTACTCGATCGTCCAGATGCCGGCCGGCATTCCGGTCGGCACACTCGCCATCGGCCGCTCCGGCGCGATCAACGCGGCTTTGCTCGCGGCCGCCATTCTCGCGCTCTCCGACGCGGCCGTCGCAAGCCGCCTCGATCAGTGGCGCAGCGACCAGACCGCCGCCGTCAAGGAGCACCCCGCTGCCGATGACTGACCGGCCGGTTTCGCCCGGCATGATCGTCGGAATCCTCGGCGGCGGACAACTCGGGCGCATGCTGGCGCTGGCCGCCGCCGAGATGGGGCTGTCGTGCCATGTCTATTGCCCCGACCAGCGCAGCCCTGCCTTCGCGGTCGCCGCGGCGCGCACGATCGCGCCCTATGACGACGAGGCGGCCCTTGCGGCCTTTGCCGGCGCGGTCGACATCGTCACGTTCGAATTCGAGAACGTGCCGGCCGCAACGGTAGAGTACCTGGCCGGCCGCACCACCGTGCTTCCCGGGGCGCGGAGCCTGTCGGTGGCGCAGGACCGGCTCGCCGAAAAGCGGCTGATGGACGAACTCGGCATCGCCGTACCTGCCTATGTCGCAGTCGCCGCACTCGGCGATATCTACTCCGCCCTCGCCCGTACCGGACGCCCGGCCATCCTGAAGACCCGCCGTCTCGGGTATGACGGCAAGGGCCAGGCAGCCATCCGCAGCGGCGACGATCCGGTCTCCGCCTGGCGGACCATCGGCGAGGCGCCGGCGATCCTGGAGGCCCTCGTACCGTTCTCCCGCGAGATTTCCGTCGTGCTCGCCCGCGGCCGCGACGGCGAGATGCGCGCCTGGGACATCTCGGAGAACCGCCACACCGCCGGCATTCTCGATACGACCACGGTGCCGGCCGCGGTGACGCCGGAACTTGCCGCCGAAGCGGTCGCCATCGCCGAGAAAATCGCCGCCGCCCTCGACCATGTCGGCGTGCTGGCCGTGGAAATGTTCGTGCTCGGCGAGGGCGCCGACGCCAGGCTGGAGGTCAACGAGATCGCCCCCCGCGTCCACAATTCCGGCCACTGGACCAGCGACGCCGCCCGAACCTCCCAGTTCGAGCAGCATTTGCGGGCGATCTGCGGCTGGCCGCTCGGCGACGTCGACCGCCACAGCGACGTCACCATGACCAACCTCATCGGCGACGAGGTGGGCTTGTGGCGGCAACTTGCGGCCGAACCCGGCGCCCGGCTGCACCTTTACGGCAAGGCGGAGGCCCGGCCGGGTCGCAAGATGGGCCACGTCAACCGGATCAGCCCGGCGGCGAAGACCTGATCCGGGAACCCCTGTCGCGCCGGTTCGTTTTGACAGGGAATGGCCGTCTCTGGTAAAGGAGCGCGACATTTCGGGGCATCGGCGCCGGTCGCGACCGTTGCTTTCTTGCCCCGGCATCGACCAGCGACATCACCCGAAGGAACGTTCGCTTGCAGGTACTCGTTCGCGACAACAACGTCGACCAGGCGCTCAAGGCCCTCAAAAAGAAGATGCAGCGGGAGGGCCTTTTCCGCGAAATGAAGCTTCGCAACTATTACGAAAAGCCGTCCGAGCGTCGGGCGCGCGAGAAGGCCGAGGCCGTTCGTCGCGCCCGCAAACTCGCCCGCAAGCGCGCTCAGCGCGAAGGGCTGATCGCGGCTCCGAAACCGCGCCCGCACGCCGGGCGCCCTTGATTCGCCGACATTCGGCGCTTTGCTGACTGAGACGAGCCTCGCCCGCCGCGGCCAGATCCGGCAGGCGACGATTTGTGATTGTGTCGGGCGAGGGCTGAAGTGGAGGCGTCAATCCCGACCGAGACCTATATCAGGCGCCCGATGAGCCGGCCGCGCGCGCTTGGCCTGTTCGGTGTCGCGATCCTCACCGGACTGACGCTGAGTGGCTGCCAGTCCAGCCGCAGCATAGGCGGCGTCGACATCGACACCTCGGCCGGCTCGCAGGTCAACATCGCCTCGTTGACGGCGGTGGTGCAGCAGAACCCGTCCGACGCCGGCGCCTACAACGTGCGCGGCACCGCCTACGGCAAGGCCGGCGATCTCAAGGCCGCCGTCGCCGACTTCGACAAGGCCATCCAGCTTAATCCGTCGTTCTATCAGGCCTACGCCAACCGCGCGCTCGTCCAGCGCCGGCTGAACCGCGACGATCTCGCCTTCAACGATTACAACCGGGCGATCCAGATCAACCCGCAATACGCGGTCGCCTATGTCGGCCGCGGCAACATGTACCGCCAGCGCAAGCAACTCGATCTCGCCCTCGCCGATTTCAATACCGCCATCCAGATCGACCCCAACGACCCGCGCGCTTATCACAACCGCGGTCTTGTCGAGCAGGCGCAGGGTCAGCAGACGGCCGCGATCGCCGACTTCTCGAAGGCGATCTCGCTCGCCCCCGCCGCCGTCGAGCCTTACGACGCCCGCGGCCTCTCCTATCTCGCGACGAACGACTATCACGCCGCCCTCGACGACTTTAACGAAGTGGTCAAGCGCGACAAGGAATCCTACGAGGGCTGGACCAATCAGGGCCTCGCCCTGGAGCAGCTTAACGAGCGCGCGAAGGCCTTCGCGGCATTCGCCCGGGCAAGCTCGCTCAACCCGAACTACGCGCCAGCCCGCGAGGGCATGCGACGCACGTCGCCCGGCGGCAACGGCGGCGGCCTCGCCTTCGGCAACGGCTGAGCGCCGGCGCATACCATCATCACGGTCATGTCTCTGCGTGCGCCGGGACGCCCCCTGGGTCCCTGCATTCACAGGGACGAGCGGGTGGGCACGGCCTCGCATTCCCGCGAGCCGGTTGGCTCCGGGTGATGAACCTTTCAAAGAACGCCTCATGTGCTTCGACATGAGGGGTGGCGGGCGCCCGGCAAACGCCGTGCGGGCAGTCCGCGAAAAATGGGGCGCTTCCCGAGCGCCCGCCGCGACGTCCTGAAACACGCCCGGCCAAGGCGCTTCGGGCGAACCGCCGTCTGAGACGGCCCGCCTTGAGGTCACTGACACCACACGCTACGGACGACACCGCAGGCATGGAGGGGCGGCCGGTCGTAGTGCCGACGGTCCTTGGCCGGGGCGTCCCGAGGGCCGAGATGCGGGTCTCGACACGCGGGCGCCGCTCCCCACTCCACCGACAAGAACGCCTCCGGACGGCGCCCCTCATCGAGCGAGGATGCGACGATCATCTCATGGGGTCATGGGGGCGGGGATAAGTAATTTTCGGATTTATCTTATCCCCGGTTGGCGAGGCCATGAGAGAATGGGGCGGGCCCACGCCCATGCCGGCTTGGCCGCGAGGGACCCGGAGCGCGACGGCCGCGGGTAGACCAGGTGTATCTACGTGGCCGCTTTGGGCGGCGCTTCAATCACCAGGTCGGCATAGTCCGGATGCCGCTTGATCCATGCGGCAGTGAACGGACAAAGCGGCACGACCTTGAGCCCTTCGGCGCGCGCTTGGTCGAGCACGGCGCGGACCAGCCGCGAGCCGATGCCCCTGCCCTCCAGTTGCTCCGGAACTTCCGTGTGCGTGAAGGTGATGACGCCTGGCGATAGGCGATACCAACTCTTCGCCATGTGGCCGTCGACCGTCAGCTCGAAACGGTGGGCGCGCGTATTGTTGACGATGTCGTCGGGCATAGCGTCGAAGCCCAAGCCGGCCGGAAGGCGCGGCGCCTGCAGCGTCCGCCTAGAGCGCCTTGACGATGCCTTCGGTCATCTTCTTGGCGTCGCCGAGAAGCATCATGGTATTGTCGCGGTAGAAGAGCGGATTATCGATGCCGGCATAGCCCGACGCCAGCGACCGCTTGACGAACATCACCGTGCCCGCTTTCCACACCTGTAGCACCGGCATGCCGTAGATCGGCGAGGACGGATCGTCTTCCGCCGCCGGATTGGTGACATCGTTGGCGCCGATGACGTAAGCGACGTCGGCCTGCGGGAATTCGGAATTGATGTCCTCGAGCTCGAAGACCTCGTCGTAGGGCACGTTGGCCTCGGCCAGCAGCACGTTCATGTGGCCGGGCATGCGGCCGGCGACCGGGTGAATCGCGTACTTGATCTCGACGCCTTCCGCCTTCAGCTTGTCGGCCATCTCACGCAGCGCGTGCTGCGCCTGCGCCACCGCCATGCCGTAGCCCGGCACGATGATGACCTTCTGCGCGTTCTTGAGGATGTAGGCGGCGTCTTCGGCCGAGCCGATCTTGACCGGCCGGTGCTCTTCGGCGCCGCCCGCCGCCGCGGTCTCGCCGCCGAAGCCGCCAAGAATGACCGAGATGAACGAGCGGTTCATCCCCTTGCACATGATGTAGGAGAGGATCGCGCCCGACGAGCCGACCAGCGCGCCGGTGATGATGAGCGCGGTGTTGCCGAGCGTGAAGCCGATGCCAGCCGCCGCCCAGCCCGAATACGAGTTGAGCATCGAGATGACCACCGGCATGTCGGCGCCGCCGATCGGGACGATGATCAGCACGCCAAGCGCCAGCGCAACGATGACGATGAGCCAGAAGGCGAAGGTGCCCTCGCTGGCGAAGAAGACCGCGATCAGGACGACCAGCAGCACGCCAAGGCCGGCGTTCACGACATGGCGCTGCGGCAGCAGGATCGGCTTGCCCGACATGCGCCCGTCGAGCTTGAGGAAGGCGATGATCGAGCCGGTGAAGGTGACGGCGCCGATGGCGACGCCGAGCGACATCTCGATCAGGCTCTGGCCGTGGATGGCGCCGGGCGTGCCGATGCCGAAGGCTTCCGGCGCATACAGCGCCGCGGCCGCAACGAACACCGCGGCAAGGCCGACCAGCGAATGGAAGGCGGCGACCAGCTGCGGCATCGCGGTCATGGCGATCGAGCGCGCCACGAACGCGCCGACGCCGCCGCCGATGGCCAGACCGAGCACGATCAGGCCGAGGCCGCCCCAGCCCGGCGAAGACGCCAGCAGCGTGGTGACGATGGCGATCACCATGCCGGCGATGCCGAGATAGTTGCCCTGGCGCGAGGTCTCCGGGTTCGACAGGCCGCGCAGCGCCTGGATGAAGAGCACCCCGGAAACGAGGTAGAGGATCGCCGTGATGTTGCCGTTCAGCATCGCGCGCGGTTCCTACTTCGATTTCTTTTTGTACATGGCGAGCATGCGCTGGGTAACCAGGAAGCCGCCGAAGATATTGACCGAGGCGAGCACCAGCGCGACGAAACCGAAGCCGCGCGCCCAGCCGGCGCCCGGCCCAAGCGCCTCGGCGGCCGCGCCGACGCCGACCGCAAGCAACGCGCCGACGACGATGACCGAAGAGATGGCGTTGGTGACCGACATCAGCGGCGTATGCAGCGCCGGTGTCACCGACCACACGACGTAGTAGCCGACGAAGATGGCGAGCACGAAGATCGCCAGGCGGAAGACGAAGGGATCGATCGCGCCGCCGGACAGCGCATGGGCGCCGTCGCCCACCATCTGCGCGATCTGGTCGGCATAACCCTGCGCGGCCGTGGCGGCGTCGGTGGCGACGTGCGAAGCATCCTTCGCCGCAGCGGCGGCCGCCTTGGCGGCATCGAGGGCCTGTTCGGGGGTCAGTTCGCTCATGACTTGCCTCCCTCACCGGCAAAGGCCGGGTGGACGATCTTGCCGTCGCGGGTGAGATCGGTGGCCTTGACCAGTTCGTCGTCCCACTTCACGGCGATGGCTTTCTTCTCCTTGTCGATCAGCGTCTCGACGAAGGCGTAAAGGTTGCGCGCGTAAAGCGCCGAGGCACTCGCGGCGATGCGGCCGGCGCTGTTGAGATAGCCGACGATGGCGACCTCGCCGACCGTCGCGACCTCGTCGGGCTTGGCGCCCTCGACATTGCCGCCGCGCTCGACCGCCAGATCGACGATCACCGAGCCCGGCCGCATGGAGGCGACCATTTCCCTGGTCACCAGACGCGGCGCCGGCCGGCCCGGGATCAACGCGGTGGTGATGACGATGTCCTGCTTCTTGATGTGCTCGGCAACCAGCGCCGCCTGCTTGGCCTGATATTCCGCCGACATCGGCTTGGCGTAACCGGCGGCGGTCTCGGCCTGCTTGAACTCCTCGTCCTCGACGGCGACGAACTTGGCGCCGAGCGACTCGACCTGCTCCTTCGCCGCCGGACGCACGTCGGTGGCAGTGACCACCGCGCCCATGCGCCGCGCGGTCGCGATCGCCTGCAAACCGGCGACCCCGGCGCCCATGACGAAGACCCGGGCGGCGGGCACCGTGCCGGCAGCGGTCATCATCATCGGCAGCGCGCGGCCGTACTGGCCGGCGGCATCGATCACCGCCTGGTAGCCGGCGAGATTGGCCTGGCTGGACAGCACGTCCATCGACTGCGCGCGCGTGATGCGCGGCATCAGCTCCATGGCGAAGGCGACGACGCCGGCTTCGGCGAGCGCCTTGATCGCCGCCTCATGGCCGTACGGGTCCATGATGCCGACGACCAGCATGCCGGCCTTGTAGGGCTTCAACTCGGCCGCCTCCGGCCGGCGCACTTTCAGGACGATGTCGGCGTCCTTGAGCGTCTCGGCGGCCGTCTTCGCGATCGTCGCGCCGGCGGCGGCGAAATCCTCGTCCGGGATGCGCGAGCCCGCGCCGGCGCCGGCCTGAACGACCACCGTCGCACCGACATTGATGAATTTCTTGACGGTTTCGGGCGTCGCCGCAACCCGCGTCTCGGACCTGTCGGCTTCGGCCGGCACAGCGATCTTCATTTGCGGAAGGTGTCCCTGTCGGGCGGAGCGAGAGCCCCGCGAAGCGCGTCCCAAGACCGGTCGGCTGTCGCCCGCAGGCCGCGCCGGTCCGCGAATAACTGAAGCTAGAGCAGGAAGTATGCCATCAGGATGAGCAGGATCACGATCCCGATGCTGACGTTTCTCACGAGCTTGATAAAGCCCATGTAGGTCTGGAGATGATCGGCGTAGTCGGTGCCCGTCGCGACGCCGAGTTCCACGGTGCCGTGGTCAGCCATGTCTGCTCGTCCCTTGCTCGATCCGTAAGAATCCGGGCGCTTTATAGCAAACCGGGCCGCTGGGGCAATCGGCGCCGGGGTCGCAGCCGGCGCCGTCCCGGGATACCGTCATCCGGGAGGACCGTCGCCGGGGCCCCGATGCCCGCGCCTGGCCGTCGTCGATGCGGCGGAACTTGATTGATATGCGTCAATGCGTTCCGCGCCCGACAGGCCCATGTGATCGCATGGCCCCCGTTCACCAACTGCCGAGGAAGTGGCTGCCGATTTCAAGCGCGCCGGCCGACCACGAACTTGAACTCAGCGTTATCGACGGCAACGAAGTCCACGCCCTGGTCTTCCCATGCAGCAAGAGAAATGGTGGCTGGATCGACGCTTCGACGAAGAAGCCGGTCGATGTGAAGCCGACGCATTGGCGGCTGTGGACTGAGGACGGCTAGTAAGCCTTCTTTGCGTCAGGCTTCATTGCCAGTTCCCGTTTCTGGTCCTCCTGCTCGGCGAGGAGGCGGATAAGCACCGCGCGTTTGGTTGGATCGGCTTCGGTCTCGAGCAAACGACGAAATTTGTCGATGTTGGCTTGCACGATTCTATGCATGACGGCCTCCGCGCCTCATCGGCCCGACGGACCGATGCAATTGCTCACCTTTTCGAGCGTCGGGCGGCAACGCGCACGCCACTGACCGGTGGCGGACGTGCCTCTCGAACGTCAGCCCCCATTGGTACGGCTAACGTCAACAGCCACGTTATCAATTGATCCAGGCAGCACGTGTTCCACATTGCACACGTTCTTTCGGCGTCATCGATCTATGATGAAGGGGTCGTTTCCCGGATAGGCAGTCGATCGCTAGAGCCCGACGGCCTTCAACGCAAGCGCCTGACACTTGGCCAGCGCGTCCGCGTCGAAATCGGATCGCGGGCGACGACATCTTCGGAAAGTAGTAGGGAATGCGCCGCAAAAAGCGATCGGCCATCCCCATGAAACAGAACAAATACGACGATCCGGCTTTTTTCGCCCGGTACAGCGCCATGCCGCGCTCCACCGCCGGCCTCGAGGCAGCCGGGGAGTGGCACGCCTTCCGCGCCATGCTGCCCGATCTGACCGGTAAGCGGGTTCTCGACCTCGGCTGCGGCTTCGGCTGGCATTGCCGCTTCGCCCGCGAGATGGGCGCGTCGTCGGTGCTCGGCATCGACCTGTCGGAGAAGATGCTGGACCGCGCCCGGGCGGAGACCGACGATCCGGCGATCGAATATCGCCGCGTAGCGATCGAGGACCTCGATCTGCCAATCGGCTCCTTCGACGTGGTGCTCAGCTCGCTGGCCTTCCACTACGTCGCGCGTTTCGATCTCGTCTGCCGCAAGGTCCATGATCTTCTCGCCGAGGGCGGCGCATTCGTCTTCTCGGCGGAGCATCCGATCTTCACCGCGATCGCTGCACAGAACTGGCACTACGGTCCGGACGGCAAGCCGATGCACTGGCCGGTGGACGACTACCAGATGGAAGGCGAACGCAAGGCGCATTGGCTGGGCGCCGATGTCGTCAAGTATCACCGCACGCTGGCGACCACCGTGACCACGCTGATCGGCACCGGCTTCCGCATCACGGCTCTTTCCGAACCGCAGCCGCCGCCGGAGATGCTGGCCGAGCGCCCCGACACGCGCGACGAACTGCGCCGTCCGATGTTCCTGCTGATCGCTGCGGTGAAGTCGTCGTAGCTAGAGCCCGACGGCCTTCAACGCCTGCGCCTGCCGTTTGGCCAGCGCGTCCGCGTCGAAATCGGCGATGGCGTCCTCGAACAGGCGGTGGAAGTTCAACTCCGCCTTGAGGTGCAGCATCACCGCGCCGAGGCCGATGGCCGCCCGGTCGAGAAAGACGAATTCGCGCGGGATGGTGATCGCCTTCTTCGGCTTCAGCCGCTGTTTCACCTCCCACGCCTCGCGCCGGCCATAGGACTGCGGCGCCACGCCGTCGGCGATCGTACGCGCGCGGTCGTCCATCAGCGGCCCGTAGATGAAGCGCGCCCACAGGCTGAGCGTGTCGATGGTGTCGTCGTCGAGATTGCGGAACCCCCAGGCGCGATAGGCGGCCGTCACCCCTGCCCGGTCGTCGGCCTTCAGCGCGCGATAGAGGCCGATCACGCCGGCGACGAAAGCCGGCGGGAAGATCCGCACGCAGCCGAAGTCGAGGAGATTGATGCCGGCCGGATGGCCCGATTTCTCGAACACCGTGTAATTGCCGAGATGCGGATCGCCGTGGATGACGCCGTAGCGGGCGAACGGCTTCCACCACGCCTGGAACAGGGCTGTGGCGATTCGATTGCGGTCGGCGAGATCGTGATCGAGATAGGTGAGCAGCCGGTTGCCGTCGAGCCAGGTCATGGTGAGGAGGCGACCGGTAGAAAGATCCGGGAAGGTCTCCGGCACGCGGACCGCGTCCTCGCCTTTCAGCATCATGCGATAGAGCGCCGTCTGGCGCGCCTCGCGGTCGTAGTCGAGTTCCTCGCGCAGCCGCTCGCCGAGTTCCTTGGCGATCTCGGTCGTGTCGATCTCCGGACTGATGCGTCGCTGCAGTCCGAGAATGACGCCGAGCTGGCCGAGATCGGCTTCGACCGCCGACTTCATGTCCGGATATTGCAGCTTGCAGGCGAGCGCCACGCCCTCATGCGATACCGCCTTGTGGACCTGACCGAGCGAAGCGGCGGCGGCCGGCGTGCGGTCGAAGCTCTTGAAGCGCGTCTCCCAGTCGGGGCCAAGTTCGACCATCATGCGCCGCTTGACGAAGGCCGGCCCCATGGGCGGCGCTTCGGCCTGCAGCTTCTGCATCTCGACGGCGTATTCCGGCGGCAACAGGTCGGGAATGGTGGCGAGCATCTGCGCCACCTTCATCAGCGGGCCCTTGAGGCCACCGAGCGTGGCGGCAAGGGCGGCGGCATTGCGCTGGTCGCCCAATTCGCGGCCGAAGAGGCGCGCGCCGGCGATGCGCGCCGCCGCGCCTCCGACGCCAGCGCCGACGCGCGCATAGCGCGTCAGGCGTCCGCTCAGGCGGTTCTGTTCCGGATCGTCGGGGGACTCAGCCATCGGCGCCTATGTAGGCACGAAGCAGGGCACCGGGAAGCGGCGCCCTCGCCGCAGGCGGTCACGCGGCAGGCCAGTTGTCCCGGATCCATCGGGCGAGGCTCTCCTCGCTGACCGAGCCCGCGGCAAGATCGCGGATGATGACCGTCGCCTCCGCAGGCTGCGGCGCGAAAGCAATTCCGTTGAATCGGAGAAACACCATCATGGCGGCAAAGGCAGCGCGCTTGTTGCCATCGATGAAGGGATGATTGCGGGCGATGCCGAACGCATAGGCGGCCGCCAAGGAAGCAAAGTCGCCTTGTTCGTAGGCCCAACAATTCTGGGGCCGGGCGACCGCCGACTCCAGCAGGCCGCGGTCCCGTAATCCTTCCGGACCGCCGAACTGGGCCAGCTGTTCGCCGTGAATGTCTTCGACCATTTCGACGGTGAGCCAGCGCGGCTCGCTCATTCAGCGAGCGCCTTGAACGTGTCACGGTACTCGCGCATCACGTCCTGGGCGATTTCAAGAGCCTCTTCATGGTCCGGATCGTACCGATTGATCTTGATGCCCTTGTCGCTCGTCCGAACGATGTGGACCCAGTCTCCCTGCGCCAGATCAAGCTGCGCCAGCAGCTCCCTGGGCAGGATCAGTCCGGTCGAATTGCCGATCTTCTTGAGTTCCAGTTTCATGGCACACTCCGCGTGTTATACGGATTGTATAACACGCGTTGTACAGAATGTACAACGCCGGGCAGGCGTCAGATATGCGGGCGCATGGATCGCCGGGTGATCATCAATGCGGCATAGCCGCCGATGAGCACGAGCAACGCCAGCCACAGCGAATAGCCCTTGAGATAGGCGAGGAACCCGACCGAGTAGCCTGGCAGCGGGTCGGGAAGCAGCCCCTGTTTCTGGAAACCGGCGAGGGTCTCGCCGGTGGGCATGTCGAGGATGCGGCTGTGATCGGATTGAAGGCCCAGGATGTATCCGTCGTCGGTGATCCAGGCGCCGCCGATGAAATAGACGGTCGAGGTCTTGTAGCCGAGGAACAGCGCCTCGCCGTCGGGGCCGGTCAGGCCGACATTCTCGATCGGATGAATATCCTCGACCGTCCCGAACGCCGTCCACGCGCGCGCCTCACCCGCGAAGCCGAACAGCACGAGGACCATGGCCAGCACAATGCCGCGCGTCCGCATCACGCTTCCTCCATCGCCTCCAGTTCGCTGATCATGCGGTCGATGACGCCAAGCCCTTTCTGCCAGAACGCCGGATCGCTCGCATCGAGGCCAAAGGGCGCCAGCAATTCGCCGTGATGCTTGGTGCCGCCGGCCTTGAGCATGGCGAAATACTTCTCCTGGAATCCCGACGCGGCTTCTTCGTAAACCGCGTAGAGCGAGTTCACCAGACAGTCGCCGAAGGCATAGGCGTAAACGTAGAACGGTGAATGGATGAAATGCGGGATGTAGGTCCAGAACGTCTCGTAGCCCGGCCCAAGCCGGATCGCGGGGCCGAGGCTCTCGCTCTGTACCGCCATCCATAGCTCGCCGATCTGCTCGGACGTCAGTTCACCCTGCTTGCGCTCAAGATGCAGGCTGCGCTCGAACGAGTAGAAGGCGATCTGGCGCACGACCGTGTTGATCATGTCCTCGACCTTGGCGGCGAGCATCGCCTTGCGCTCGCGCTGGTTGGTGGTGTCGGCGAGCAGCGCGCGAAAGGTCAGCATCTCGCCGAAGACGCTTGCCGTCTCGGCCAGCGTCAGCGGCGTGTCGGCCATCAGCGCACCCTGCGGCGCGGCCAGCACCTGGTGAACGCCGTGACCGAGCTCGTGGGCGAGCGTCATCACGTCGCGCACCTTGCCCTGATAGTTGAGCAGCACGTAGGGGTGCGCTGACGGCACCGTCGGATGCGCGAACGCGCCCGGCGCCTTGCCCGGCCTGATCGGCGCGTCGATCCAGTTGTTCTCGAAAAACCGATCCGCGATCTCCGCCATTTCGGGCGCGAAGGCAGCATATGCGCGCAGCACCGTGGCGCGGGCCTCGCTGAACGGCACCATCTGGGTCGGACGATCCGGCAGCGGCGCATTGCGGTCCCAGTGGTCGAGCTGATCGCGGCCGAACCAGCGGGCCTTCAGCTTGTAGTAGCGGTGCGACAGCCGCGGATAGGCGCCGCGCACCGCCTCGACCAGCGCGGCGACGACCTCCGGCTCAACGCGGTTCGACAGATGGCGGCTGTCGGCGACGTCCTTGAAGCCGCGCCAACGGTCGGAAATTTCCTTGTCCTTGGAGAGCGTGTTGGTGATGTGCGTAAACAGGCGGAGGTTCGCCTTGAAGGTCACGGCAAGCGCTTCCGCCGCCGCCTTGCGCTTGGCGCCGTCGCTGTCCTGAAGCAGGTTGAGCGTCGGCTCGATGGCAAGCTCCTTGCCGCCGACATCGA
The DNA here is from genome assembly GCA_963781775.1 of uncultured Alphaproteobacteria bacterium. Classification (GTDB taxonomy): domain Bacteria; phylum Pseudomonadota; class Alphaproteobacteria; order Rhizobiales; family Kaistiaceae; genus CAVSRC01. The sequence continues at coordinate 79,235 of CAWAHE010000011.1, forward strand.
AACGCAGCGACGTCATCGTCTCGTCAAAGAGGCGGTTCCACGCGCCGCGGCCCGTCACCGACTTTTCATGGAAGAGAAGTTCGACTCGATCCTCGAGTTGGTACGGCTTCTCCTTGCGCACATCCTCCAGCCACGGCCGATAGTGGCCGAGCGCCGGGTCGGCCATCGCCCTTTCGAGCACATCGTCGGCGATACGATTGAGCTCCAGCCCAAAGAAGAGGAGATGCGAACTCGCCGCGGTGATCTTCTCCTGCACATCGCCGTAGAATTTCGAGCGGGCAGGATCGCTGGTGTCACCCGCATGCAGCAACCCCGCGAACGACACGATGCGCCCGAGCAGTTCCTCGATGCGCTCGAATGCGATGACGGCCTCGGCGAGGGATGCACCCGACTGCGACGCCAGCGCATCGAGCTTGCCCTTGAAGCGTGCCTCGAAGGCTTCCGACTCGCTGTCCGCCAGCGCCATGTCGCGCTTCAGCGCCGGGTCGTCCATGCCGGCATAGAGATCGTCGAGGTTCCACTCCGGCATGGCGCCAAGGTCGGCCTCGCCGGCATCGGCCGTGGCGGTCATGGAGCGGGCGACGTCGATTTCGGTCATGTCGGGTATCCGGGCTGAAAATGTGAAGGCAGAGCGTGACCGCCAAATAGGGCACCGGAGCGGCCGTGCGCAACCGGCTGGCGCCCTGCCCGTTCCAGGCACCGAGTCGCAACGGGCAAATGTCGCTGTCGGGAAACCGTCACCGCTATCCACCGTCGTCAACAGGATCGCCGGCCGGCAACCCGCGGTTAAGAGCCAATTAACTGGGCGGCCGGATCATCCTGCCTGGGATGGTAACCACAACCATTGATTCCATTGGGATTTTCCGGCGACACCTTTCACAATTGTGCCGCTTAGGGACACCTCCCCACCGGCAGGAGCACCGCCAGCGGCCATGGCGACCACGATTCTCATCGCTGACGACGACCCGGTTCAGCGCCGCCTGCTGTCGGCGGCGGTGGAGCGCATGGGCCACAAGCCGATCGCGGTAGACGGCGGCCAGGCGGCCCTCGATCTCATCGGCGGTCCCGAAGGCGATGCCATCGCGCTCTCGTGCTGGATCTCGTCATGCCGGACCTCGACGGCATGGCGGTGCTCGCCAAGCTGCGCGAGACCGACCGGCAGCTGCCGGTCATCGTGCAGACCGCCCACGGCGGCATCGAAACGGTGGTGGGCGCGATGCGCGCCGGCGCTGTCGACTTCGTCGTCAAGCCGACCTCAGCCGAACGTCTTCAGGTGTCGATCGAGAACGCGCTCAAGCTCGGCGCGCTGGAAGGCGAGATCGCGCGCATGAAGCGCGCCGCGTCGGGCACGCTCACCTTCCGCGACATCATCACCCGCTCTCCGGCGATGGAGCGCGTCATCAATCTCGGCCAGCGCGCCGCCGCTTCGCAAATTCCAATTCTGATCGAGGGCGAGTCGGGCGTCGGCAAGGAACTGATCGCCCGCGCCATCCAGGGCGCCGGCGACCGCCGTTCCAAACCCTTCGTCACGGTCAATTGCGGCGCCATTCCCGACAACCTGGTCGAAAGCATCCTGTTCGGCCACGAGAAGGGCGCCTTCACCGGCGCCGCCGACAAGCACGTCGGCAAATTCCGCGAGGCGCACGGCGGCACGCTGTTTCTCGACGAGGTCGGCGAGTTGCCGGCCGACGTGCAGGTCAAGCTTCTGCGCGCCCTTCAGGACGGCGAGATCGATCCGGTCGGCGCGCGCCGGCCGATCCGCGTCGACTTCCGCCTCATCTCGGCGACCAACAAGAGCCTGATCGATCTGGTCAAGGCCGGCCTGTTCCGCGAGGACCTTTATTACCGGCTGAACGTGTTTCCGATCCGCGTGCCGCCGCTTAGCGAACGGCGGGAGGATATTCCCGAGCTGGTCCGCCACTTCACTGCGCGTTTCGCCGCCGAGGAGGGCAAGACCGCGATCCGCGGCGTGACGGCCGCCGCCATCCAGCTGCTCGTCCGCTACGACTGGCCGGGCAATGTCCGCCAGCTCGAGAACGCCGTCTTCCGGGCTGTCGTGCTGGCTGACGGCCCCACGCTGACCCCCGAAGAGTTCCCGCAGATAGCCGCCCAGATCGACGGTGCGGCTCCCTCGCCGGCGCGTGCCGAGCCGGTTCCGGACGCGACCGAGCCCATCGAAATCGATCTTGCCCGACCGGCCGCTGCGCCAGCAAGCCAGAACGGGGACCTGCTGGCGCTCGACGCTCAGGGCGACGTGCGCCCGCTGGCCGACGTCGAGGAAGCCATGATTCGGCTGGCATTGGCCCGCTACAATGGCCGCATGACCATGGTCGCCCGAAAGCTCGGGATCGGCCGCTCGACGCTCTACCGCAAGCTCAAGGAGCTTGGCATTTCGGACACAGTCGCCGGAATAGCGGCCGAATAGCCGGTAAATTCCGCTTGAAGCGACCGTCGCGCCGTTGAAATGCGGCCTTAATGTGTTTCATTGAATCATGCCCGACGCCGCCATTCGATCACGAGGCCCTTTTGCCATGCCCAATCGCATCATGATTCCCGCCCTTCTGTGCGCCGCAGCCCTTTTGGCGGGCGGCGCGGCACTGGCGGCGCCGGCGAAGGGCGACAAGCCCCTGATCATGGCCAACTACTACACAATGGCGGATCGCGCCGTGGACCCGATGAGCGCATCGATCCACGCCATCCTGATCAACGCCGGCGACCAGGGCGATTTCATCAAAAAAGCCAACGTCGGTGCGCTGACCGAATTTTACCGCCAGCAGGACGACGTGCCGTCATGGATCGCGAACGGCAAGCTGAGCGAACGAGCGCTGGCGGTGATTGCGCGCATCAAGCAGGCCGACACCGATGGCCTCGACCCGTCCGCCTATCGGTTGCCGCCCGTCCAGATCGGTCTGGCGATGCCGGCAACGCTCGAAGCACAGGCGCGTGCCGACGTCATGCTGAGCCAGGCTGTGATCGAGTATGTGCACGACGCGCATTCCGGCCGCCTCGACCCGGCCGACGTCAGCTCGAACTTCGACTACAAGCCGCATGTCGCCGATCCGGTTGCCGCCCTGTCGAAGATCTCGATTGCCGACGATGCGGCAGCGGCACTGGCTTCATACAATCCAAACCGTCCGGAATTCGTCGCGCTGCGTGAAAAGCTGGCTGAGCTGCGGGCGTCCGCACAGGACCGCCCGCCGATGGTTCCGCCGGGCCAGAACCTCAAGCTCGGCGTCAAGGATCCGCGCGTCGTGATCCTGCGCGAGCGCCTGAAGGTGGCGCCGCCCGCCGAGACGCCGGACGCTGCCGCGCCGATGGCGGATACGGCTGACCCGGCCGAGACCGACGGTGACACCACCGCCAGCATCGTCAAGGTTTCGGCCTCGTCGGAACAGCCGGCGGCGGCCGCGCCTTTCGACCCGGAAATCTTCGACCAGTCCGTGGTCGACGCCGTGAAGGCATTCCAGGAGTCCGCCGGCCTCAGGCCGGACGGCATCGTCGGCCCGGCGACGCTCGGCCGGATCAACGGCGCCGCCGACAATCACGTCGACACCGTCATCGCCAACATGGAGCGCTGGCGGTGGATGCCGGAGCACCTCGGCGAGTTCTACGTGCGGGTCAACATCCCCAACTTCAATCTCGACATCTACAAGAACGGCAAGGTCTTCTACACGACGCGAATCGTCGTCGGTCAGCCGACCAAGCAGACGCCAATCTTTTCCGACGAGATCGAGCACGTCATCGTCAACCCGACATGGAACGTGCCGGCTTCGATCGCGATCAAGGAGATGCTGCCGCAGATTCAGGCCAACCCAGGTGCGGCGCTCAGCGGCTATCAGGTCTTCGCCAATATCGGCGGGCGCTTCCGTGCCGTCGACCCGTGGACGGTCGACTGGCGCAACGTCGACATGCGCAGGATCCAGATCAAGCAGCCGCCGGGCGAGCGCAATGCGCTGGGTTCGATCAAGTTCATGTTCCCCAACCCGTTCGCCGTCTATCTCCACGACACGCCCTCCAAGAGCCTGTTCCAGAAGGACTATCGGGCCTACAGCCACGGCTGCATGCGGGTCATGAACCCCTGGGATTTTGCCGCGGCGCTGCTCACCTACGACCCGAATGTCTCGGCCGACAGGCTGAAGAAGCTGGTTGGCGGGCGTGAACAGCAGGTGAACCTGACCAAGCACATCCCGGTTCACATCACCTACTTCACCGCCTGGGTGGACGACGCCGGCAAGCTTCAGGTCCGCGCCGACGTTTACGGCCACGACAAGCGGGTGGAACGGGCCCTCGGACTGACCTCTTGATCTGGATCAACCGCCCGTAAATGTTGGTGTATCGCCCGCCGACGGTCTTGCCCCTTTGCCCCTTAAATGCCACGATCCGGCTCTAGTCGGGGGTCGAGGGATTCTCGACCTGTTGGGCGTGGCGCTATCTCAGCGGGGTTTAAAGGGGCGTTTACCTTACGCCCCGAGAATGCGCCGAGTGTGCGTAACGGCCTGATTTCTCAGGCGGGGAACGGCGGGAAAGACTTTTGGTCTGGCGGGGCATCCAGGATTTTGCGCGTAAAAGTCGGCCTGTCGCGGGCCGCCGCGCGGCTTGGCTGAAGATCGCGGCCGCCGCGATTTTCCTCACGCTCGTCGGCCAGGGCCACAGCTTCGCCGAAGATCGCGCGCTGAAGCTTTACAATCTCCACACGCATGAACGCGCCACCATCGTCTTCAAGCGCAACGGCGTGTACGACCGCGGCGGGCTCCAGGCGCTCAATGTGTTCCTGCGCGACTGGCGCAAGGAACAGCCCACCAAGATGGACCCGCACCTCTTCGATCTGCTCTGGCAGGTCTACAAGCAGTCGGGCTCCTCGGACTACATCCAGGTCGTGTGCGGTTTTCGCTCGCCGGACACCAACGGCATGTTGCGCCGGCGCTCGAAGGGCGTCGCCAAGAACAGCCTGCACATGCAGGGCAAGGCGATGGACTTCTTCATTCCTGACGTGCCGCTCGCCAAGCTGCGCGAGATCGGCCTCAGGATGCAGATCGGCGGCGTCGGCTTCTATCCGACCTCCGGTTCGCCCTTCGTGCACATGGACACCGGCAGCGTGCGCCACTGGCCACGCATGACCCGCCAGCAACTGGTTCGCGTCTTCCCCAACGGCCATACGCTGCACGTTCCCTCCGACGGCAAGCCGCTGCCGGGCTACGCCGAGGCGCTTGCCGCCTACAAGGCGCGCAAGTCCGGCATGACCGCCGACACCCAGGTCGCCAGCTTCAGCGGCTCGCCGGTCATCAAGAACACCGCTCCGACCGGCAAACCGATCGTTCTTGCCGACACCTCGGTCGATGACGAGGAATCCGGCGACGCGTCGAATGCCGCCGACCTGCCCGCCGCCCAGCAGCCGCCCCAGCGCGCCGTGGGCGTCGCCGTCGCCAGCTACGCCACCGCGCCGGTCCCCCTGCCGCGCCTGGCCCCGAGCCGGCCGCAGCCGGTCACCATCGCCTCGCTCTCGGCCAAGCCGCTACCCACCGACATGGCGCCACCACAGCACCCGACCGACATGGCCTCTCTGGTCGCGGCGAACATCGATTTCGGCGGTCCGCAGGACTGGTCGGCCCCGGCCGTTCCCGCCGCTCTCGCCGCCGCAATGGCCGAACGCGACCAGACCCGTCGCGGCGCTTCGCTGCCGATCGCGCCAACGGCGGTCGTGGCGACGATCGACGTGAGCCGGCCGCTGCGCGCCGAGGCGATCACCACCGCCGTGTTGCGCCGGACGGAGGAGTCTTCCGCCAGCGCCGAGGTTCCAAGGCTGCTTGCCTACGCGCCCGCCACGCTGACCTCAGGGCCGTCCCCGACGGTCGCGAGCGGCGGCGTGCCCATGCCCCATATCAGCCCGTTGCGCGCCTCTGCTGCCGTGGCTGAGGCGGCGCCGCTCCGCCACGCCGTCGCCTCGCGTCGCGTGATGACGGCGCCGAACCTGACCATGACCTCGCTCGATACGCAGGGCCTGCGCATGTGGATCGGCAGCACCTCGACGCGCCAGAAGTCCTACGCCGTGCTCACCATGCCGGATTTCGCGGCCGGCGACGATCTGATGCAGAAGCCTGACGTCGCTTATGCCGCCGGCTTCGGCCGTTACGCCTACAGCGACCTGCGCACCGACCATTTCTCTGGCGCGCTGGTTCAGCAGCCGGCGGTCGTCGACCTGACCAACGAATCGTTCGTCGCCTCGACCCGCTGAGGCGGTTGCCGGCGGCTCATTCCGACGGCAGGCGCATTCCCAATGCCCGCATGTAGAGTTCGAGCAGGGCTTCCTGCTCCTGACGCTCGGCGCCGTCCTGCTTGCGCAGGCGGACGACGGCGCGCAGCGTCCTGGTGTCGAAGCCGTTGCCCTTGGCCTCCGCGTAAACTTCCTTGATGTCGTCGGCCAGCGCCTGCTTCTCCTCCTCGAGCCGTTCGATGCGCTCGACGAGAGACTTGAGCTGGTCCTTGGCGAAGCCTGCCGGGTCGGCCATTTCCACGCACTCCTGCAACTGCCGGTGAGACGCCCATAGCGGGCGCCGGTGAGTGCCCCGAGTCGTCGCACCCGGTCAAGCCCACGGCTGGCGCGCGACGCATCTCGCCAATAGGCTGCCCGCGGGCCTGATGACGGTCCATGGAGTGCGGGGGCGCATGCCGGCGTACATCGTGACGTACACGTTCGGCCGCAGCGGCGATTTCGGCCGGCGTATGGACGCGTTCATGATTCGCCTTCAGGTCGGCGACTGGTGGGGCGAAACCGGGTCGTCCATGATCGTTCATTCCGACGAACCCATCGACGCATTCTGCCGGCGCATCCTGTCGCCGGCGTGCTTCGACAGGCAGCACGACCTCGCCGTGATCGTCGATCTCGACAACCGCGAGGGCCGTGCCAGCGGGCCTTTTCGCGGCAACAGCCTGTCCATGGCCGCGCCGTGGATCAGGCGCTTCTGATGCGGCCGGTTCGCGCGGGAGGCTGAACCCGCTCTAGAGCGGCTCGACCGGCCCCGCCAGCGAGCCGAAGCGGCGGATGTCGTGAACCCCGGGCAGACGATTGAGATCGGCAACGATCGGCGCCAGCCGGTCCGCCCATGCTTCCGCGCCGGCGGGATCGCCGATCAGGTCCTGGCGAATCTCGAGAAGGCCGTGGGCAAGGCCGCGCCGTGTGGCGTGGCGGTACATGGTGTCGTTGGCGAGAGCGCCGGCATAAGGCTCGTTGTCGCCGACGATGAGGTCGGCATCGGCACGCAGCGCCGCGATCAGCGGCTCGGCCAGACGTGGATCGCTGTCCCACAGGACGCCGGCATGCCATGGGCGCGGATGGCCGCGCCAGACCGGCGTGAAACTGTGAATCGAGATGAGCACGGGCGGATGCCCGGTGGCGAGCGCACGGTCGATCGCCGCGTCGATGGCATCGTGATAGGGCGCGTGGAAGCGGGCGATGCGCCGTGCCCGCTCGTCAGCATCCACGCCGGCATTGCCGGGTACGACGGCGCCGTCGGAAAGGCGCATCACGAGCGTCGGATCGTCCTCGCCGCGGTTGGGATCGATCAGCAGCCGCGAGAACGTCGACAGCACCGCTGGCACGCCGAGCCGCTTCGCCAGGCCGCGGCTGACCGCGGCCGCGCCCGGATCGTAGGCAATGTGGCGCTGAAACTCGGATGGCGGCAGCCCGAGGTCGCCATACTCCGCCGGCAAACGGTTCTCGGCGTGGTCGCAAATGACCAGCAGTCCGGCCGCCGGGTCTCCTTCGACCAGACTGAACGGCTGAAAATCGCCGGCTTGGGGTGTGGTGGGCTGAACTGCGGCAACATCCATCGGGCGCGGATCATAGTGGCGCGCCCGAGGCCCTGCCAGTCCGCCATTGGTCACGATCCCGCCGTGTTCTGTGCCGACAAGGACGGACGCATTTCCTGGCGGCTGGCACCGCGCGGTGACACGCCCGCGGGCGGCAAACGGCGCGTTGACGGGCGTAGCCGTGCTACGCCATAAGTGCCCGGGAACCCTATAAAAAGACAGATTCCATAGATTTTTTGGACCGTGGCAAAGCGATCTCGCAAAATCACTTCCGGGCATCGACAGGCGGTCGTCATCGCCAGTATTGCCGGGCTGGTGGTGATCGGCATCATCGCCTTTTTCGTATTCCGTCAGGACGGCGGGGCCGACGCGGAGGCGCGGCTGCTGTCGGAGACGACCGCCACGGCCGGTGTTTCGGGCGGCCGGAGCGCGGACGCCAGCGGAGGCGGCCTGCGCCTCTGCAACCGGACCGCCAGTCGCGTCGGCATCGCGATCGGCTATAAGGAGAACCGGCGATGGTCCACGGAGGGCTGGTGGAACGTCGCTCCGGACACCTGTGAGACTCTGGTGGCCGGTTCCTTGGTGTCACGCTTCTATTACGTGTATGCGGTCGACTACGACCGCGGTGGCGTGTGGGGGGGCAAGGCGCAGATGTGCACGCGCGACAAGATGTTCACGATTCGCGGCATCGAGGACTGCGTGGCGCGCGGCTTCGAGAAGACCGGCTTCTTTGAGGTCGACACCGGCGAGCAGAAAAGCTGGACCGTCCAGCTGACCGAACCCGGCCAGCAGGGAACCGGCGGCTGATGAGGCGAACCCGCCGCACCAAGATTCTCGCAACGCTCGGGCCGGCTTCCACCGACAAGGCGGTGATCACCAACCTCTTCAGGGCCGGTGCGGATGTTTTCCGCATCAACATGAGCCACGCCAGCCACGACGTCATGCGCCAGCTGGTGGCGACCATCCGCGAGATCGAGACGGAGCAAGGACGCCCGATCGGCATTCTTGTCGACTTGCAGGGCCCCAAGCTGCGCATTGGCGTTTTCGCCAACAAGAGCATCGCACTCACGACCGGTGCGACCTTCATCCTCGATTCGGACCCGACGCCCGGCGACGAAACGCGGGTCGAACTGCCGCATTCGGAAATCCTGTCGGCGCTGGAGCCCGGCCACCGGCTGCTGCTCGACGACGGTAAGGTGCGCCTCCGGGTTACCGAGGTGAGCAAGACGCGCGCCGTCACCGTCGTCGAAATCGGCGACAAGCTCTCCGACCGCAAGGGCATCAGCGTTCCCGACACGACGCTGGCCTTGAGCGCCTTGACGCCGAAGGACCGCTCCGACCTCGACGCCGCGCTCAACACCGGCGTCGACTGGATCGCGCTGTCCTTCGTTCAGCGCCCGGAGGACCTTGCCGAGGTACGCAAGATCGCGCGTGGCCGCGCCGGCATCCTCGCCAAGATCGAAAAGCCCCAGGCAGTCGAGCGGCTGGCGGCGATCGTCGAGCATAGCGACGCGCTGATGGTCGCCCGCGGCGATCTTGGCGTCGAGATGCCGCTGGAGCGCGTCCCCGGCATTCAGAAGCAGATCACTCGCGCCGCGCGCCGCGCCGGCAAACCCGTGGTCGTCGCCACGCAGATGCTCGAATCGATGATCACGGCGCCGACGCCGACCCGCGCCGAAGTGTCCGACGTCGCCACGGCGGTGTTCGAAGGCTGCGACGCCATCATGCTGTCGGCTGAATCGGCCTCCGGGGCCTACCCGGTGGAAGCCGTCGCCACCATGGACCGCATCGCCAACGAGGTCGAACGCGACCCCAACTACGTCAATATCATGCGCGCACAGCGCACCGAGCCGGAGGCGACCGGGTCCGACGCCATTTCCGCCGCCGCCCGCCAGATCGCCGAGACGCTGAACCTCGCCGCCATCTGCTGCTACACCGCGTCAGGCACCACGGCCATGCGGGCCGCCCGCGAGCGGCCCGCCACGGCGATCATCGCCCTGTCGCCGGTGCGCGACACCGCGCGCCGCCTGTCGATCGTCTGGGGCCTGCACTGCATCTACGGCGCCGAGCCCGACAACCTGGACGGCATGATCAACCACGCCTGCTTCGTGGCCCACGAGGAAGGCCTCGCCAAGCCCGGCGACCGCATCATCATCACCGCGGGCGTCCCCTTCGGCACGCCGGGCGCCACCAACATGTTGCGGATTGCCTATCTCGGTCCGGGCGGCTTCGGCAGCGCCTGACCGGCTTCAGATATCCTTGCCGAGCTGATCCTCGAGCAGCTCGAGCCCGACCTTCACGTCGTCGAGATTGGGATCGATGGCGAGCGCCTGACGGAACGCGTCGACCGCTTTCTGTTTTTCACCGCGGTCGCGCATGATCATGCCGAGCCCGGCGAGCGCGCCCCAGTGGTGCGGTTCGAGCGCCACGCACGTTGCCGCCCGTCAGATATCGTGGCCGGCGTTTTCCTTGTTGAGTTCGTCGAGGGCCTTCTTGACGTTCTCGAGATGCGGATCGAGGGCGAGCGCCTGACTGTAGGCGTCGACCGCTTTCTTATCTTGGCCGAGCTCGCGGAAGATCGAACCGAGGCCGCTGAGCGCTCCGAAGTGGCGCGGCTCAAGCACCAGCACACGCTCGATGTCGGCGAGCGACTGGCCGTATTTATCGGTGAGATAATAAACCGTCGCGCGCTTGTTCCAGCCCTCGGCGTAATCGGGCTTGAGCGTGACGACGCGATCGAGCACGTCGAGCGCGGTGCCGTAGTCCTTGTCCTCGATCGCCTTCATGCCCCAACTCATCAGGAGGTCGATCGTGTCGCTGCCGGATTGCAGCCACAGGGCAAGGATGCTGTTCTCGGCCTTCGCGGCGGCGGCATCGTCGGCCGACTCCAGCGTGGCGAAGAGTTCGTCGAGTTTCTGTTCGCGGGTGGCAGGCGGCGCGTCGGCTTTGCCCGAGCCGAGATTTTCGACCGGCGCGTTTTCCAGCGCCGAAACCGATGGGGCCAATCCGAACGCCAGAGTGGCGGCAAGCGCCGCGGCGGCAATCTTCATGCCGGAATGATAGGGCGGGCCGTGAGGCCCGTCAAAGCCGTCGCTGCGAGAAAAAATCCTGCGCGGAGCGCCGGGCGGCGGTCTAGCCCTGGCGCGCCTTGTAGCGCGGATTGGTCTTGTTGATGATGTAGACACGCCCCTTGCGCCGCACGAGCCGGTTGGCGCGGTGGCGCTTTCGAAGCGATCTCAATGAGTTGCGGATTTTCATGGGGGAGGCCCGCGCCTTGTCCTGAACGAAACGAGCGCGGAAATCCGCGCCCTGTCGATTGGGCCGGGAAAATATGGAGGCCGGCGCGAGGTGTCAAGCAAGCGTTGCCACCCGCGGCCGAGAGTCCGAATTCCCGGGAAAATGGTGGGCGGTACTGGGATTGAACCAGTGACCCCTACGATGTCAACGTAGTGCTCTCCCGCTGAGCTAACCGCCCATCCTTGCCGCCGCCGGGCGGGACCCGGGCAGCGGAACGCCCGGGGGTATATCAGCACCGCGCCGGATGCTTCAAGCCTCGCTGGGCGGCTGGTTCAGGACCCCGGCCTGACGGCCCGGCTCAGGCCGCCAGCAGCTTCTCGACCTCGTTGACCAGGTCCTTCAGGTGGAAGGGCTTGGAGAGGACCTTGGCGTCCTTGGGGGCGTTCGAATCCGGATTGAGCGCGACCGCGGCGAAGCCGGTGATGAACATTACCTTGAGGTCGGGATCGAGCTCGGTTGCCCGGCGGGCAAGCTCGATGCCGTCCATTTCCGGCATGACGATGTCGGTAAGGAGCAGCGTGAACGGTTCCTCGCGGATGCGTTCATAGGCGGAGCGGCCGTTATCGAACGAGACGACGTCGTGGCCGGCGTTTTGCAGCGCCTTGACCAGGAAGCGGCGCATGTCGTTGTCGTCTTCGGCAAGCAGGATTCGAGACATCGTCGAGATAGGAACCCCCCGCAGTTCTCAGGACCGAGCTGCCTCGGCGAGTTATCCTTACCCGAGTAAAGATCGCGTGAATAGCGGCAGAAACGTGTGGCTTCGAGGCTGTGGACAGCCCCCGCCGATGTTGGCAACATCATCCCGGCAGCCGGCCCGACCGCCGGCATCGGACGCTTCGACGCCCAGCATGGAAACCCCTCCCGACTTTGCCGGCCAGCCCGCCTTCGAGGTGATCGCGCCGAAGTGCCGTGCGCTTCCGGTCGTCCTCAATTCGCCGCACAGCGGCAGCCACTACCCCGACGATTTCCTTGCCGCCTCGCGCCTCGACAAACAGGCGATCCGGCGCTCCGAGGACACCCACGTCGACGCCCTGGTATTCGAGGCAGCCGCCCTCGGCGCACCGCTGCTGCGCGCCAACTTCCCGCGCGCCTGGCTGGACGTGAACCGCGAGCCGTACGAACTCGACCCGAAGATGTTCGCCGGGTCGCTGCCGACCTATGCCAATGTGCGCTCGGTGCGTGTCGCCGGCGGCCTCGGCACCATCGCGCGCATCGTGTCGGAGAGCGAGGAGATCTACGCCCAGCCTCTGTGCGTGGAGGTGGCGCTGGCCCGCATCGACGCGGTCTACAAGCCGTACCACCGCATTCTGCGGCAACTGGTGATCGAGACCCGCGCCGCCTTCGGCCTGGCGGTGCTGATCGATTGCCACTCGATGCCGTCGAACGTGCGCGGCGGTCACGGACGGCTGCGCCCCGATATCGTGCTCGGCGACCGCTACGGCACCAGCTGCGCCAGCGAGCTGACCGACCTCGCCGCGCAGATCCTGACCCGACGCGGCTATTCGGTCAGCCGCAACAAGCCGTATGCCGGCGGGTTCATCACCGAGCATTACGGCCAACCCGGCCGCGCGGTTCACGCCATGCAGATCGAGGTGAACCGGTGCCTCTACATGGACGAGAAGACCCTGGCGCCCAGCGTCGGCTTTGCCTCGCTATCGGCTGATCTCGCCCATCTCGTCGGTGAGCTCGGCGGCGCCTTCGAGGCCGGGTTCCTGTCGCGTCCGGAAGCGGCCGAATAGGCGGGCAAGAAAAAGGGCCGCTCGCTTGCGCGAGGCGGCCCAAGTCTAGGGAGGAAACGCCCAAGGAGGGCATATGCGATATCGCTATCGCACCGCAACATTTTGACCCCGCAGTGCAAAAAAGCAAGCCCTGGGCATGAGAAATGTTGCGCCGACAGCCATTGACGACGGGTTACCTTGGATCGTGGGAAACATGTTTATTTTCAATCAATTAACGCGGAATACGGCGTCGTTGCCGATCGGCAACGGCCGCGACAAATTGGCGTGATGGCGGTGGCACCTGACCTTTCGGCGCTCGCCGCCTTCGCCGATCGGCTGGCCGATGCTGCCTCTGATTCGATCATGCCGCATTTTCGGGCAGCCGCCTCCGTCGAGAGTAAAGGCACTGCCGGATTTGACCCTGTGACGATTGCCGACCGCGGCGCGGAGACGGCGATGCGGCGGCTGATCAACGCGACCTACCCCGATCACGGCATCGTCGGCGAGGAGCACGGCAACGAGAAAGAGGACGCCGAATTCGTCTGGGTGCTCGACCCGATCGACGGCACGCGCGCCTTCATAACCGGCCTTCCCGTATGGGGAACGCTGATCGGTTTGCTGCACGAGGGGCGCCCGGTTCTCGGCATGATGGCGCAGGGTTTCACGCGCGAACGCTTCGCCGGAGACGGCGCCCGGGCATGGTTCAGAGGGCCGGATGGACATACGGCTGCACTGCGAACGCGCGGTTGCACGGCGCTGAACGCCGCATCGTTGTTCACCACCACACCGGCCATGTTCAAAGGGGATGACCGCGCCACGTATGACCGGGTGGAGAAGGCAGTGCGCCTCGCCCGCTACGGCTGCGATTGCTACGCCTATTGCATGGTCGCCGCCGGCCACGCCGACCTGGTGATCGAGGCCGGGCTCAAACCCTATGACATCGTCGCGCTGATCCCGATCATCACCGGCGCCGGCGGCAGGGTGACCGACTGGCAGGGCAACAGCGCCGCCGGCGGCGGGCGCGTGGTGGCCAGCGGCGACGAGCGTCTGCACGAGGCGGTCATCGCCGAACTCGCCCGCGGCTAGAGCGGACGCGAACCGCCCGGCACGAAAGCCCCGAACGCCGCCCAGAACTGCTGGCGGATGGTGTCGCGCTCCATGAGCACCTCGTGGCGCGCGCCGGGAATGAGCACCTGGCCTCCGGCCCGCAGCGCCGCCGCCAGCGCCTCGGCCGCCGGCAGCGACACGAGACGATCGAGCGCGCCGCTGACCACCAGCGACGGCACGCGGATCGCCGGGCCGAAATCGAGGTCGGTCGCGTCGCGCATCGCCCGACAGGCGGCGTAGAGCCAGCCGAACGTCGGCGCGCCGACCGAGACCTGCGGCAGCTTGGTGACGATGTCGATGGTGCGCTGATAGCGGGCCGCGTCCCCGGTGAGGAGGTTGCCTTCGAACGGCACCTTCTCGATGGAACGCGCCTGCTCGCCGGGCACTGTCATCTCGCCAAAGCCGATAGCGGTCATGAAGGCGGCGATGCGAAAGACGTTGGCCTGACTCGGCCGGGTCGACCCGAGGCCGACCAGCGGCGACACCAGCACCAGACGCGAAAAACTTGCCTGCCCGCTGCGGGTGGCGCGCAGGCACACCAGCGCCCCGGTCGAATGGGCGAGAGCGAAATGCGGTGGCTGGCAATCGGGCAGCACCACCTGCTGCATGAACGCTTCGAGATCGCGGTCGTATTCGTCGAAGCTGTCGACGTGCCCCTTGCCGCGGTTGCGCAGCCGGCGATCGGAGCCGCCCTGCCCGCGCCAGTCGAGCGTGGCTACGCCAAAGCCCTGGCCGCGCAGGTCGCCGATCGTCTCGAAATATTTCTCGATGGGCTCGCCGCGCCCCGGCAGCAGGCAGACCGTTCCCTGCGCGCTACGCCCGGGCGCGCGCCAGCGCGCGTAACGCAGCCGCGCGCCATCGGCGGCGATCACCGTGCCGACCGTGGCGCCGGCGGGCGCCGGATTGCCTTCGATTTCGAAGAGTTCCATGCCGCAACCAAGGTTCGCCGCACCGCCGCGCGGCCGGGCGAACCTGCTTAGAGCAGCCACAGGAGAGGCTCAAGCGAGCCGCCAGAATCATGTCGGCGGTACCCCTTTTCAGGGATACCGCCGACAGTCACAGATCCGGCATCGGAGGGGGGCGGATCGACACCGGCCTGTTTTACAATCGGCGGCGGGTGCGGGTGTTCGGGGAAGGCCGCCTGCCGATCTAACTTGGCGCCAATATGGGGGTGCCGGCATGAACGCTCCCAGAATCCGCCGTTCATGTGGGGTTCAGCTTTTCGGCCCGTCCCGAGCGGGGCGAATTCGCCCGCGTTTTCCGGGTCTTGATTCGAGAATTCGCCATTCCCAACTATTCACTGCGGACGCCAGACGGGTCCGCGGGAACCGGCAATGACCCGGCCGAATGGCGGGTTGCCAACGTTCCCCAACTCTAGTCGCTCAAACAGGAGGACCAGACCCATGCGTACTTACGATCTCAGCCCGCTCTATCGTTCCACCGTCGGCTTCGACCGGATGTTCAATCTGTTCGATTCGCTCGCCGGTTCGGACGGCAGCGTGCCCACTTATCCGCCCTACAACATCGAACGCACGGGCGAGAATGCCTATCGCGTGACCATGGCGGTCGCCGGCTTCGGCGAGGCCGACCTGACCATCGAGTCCAAGGAAAACGTTCTCACCGTGAAAGGCGAGAAGAAGGGCGAGCAGGAGAAGAAGGACAACGAGTTCCTTTATCGCGGCATCGCATCGCGCGCTTTCGAGCGCCGCTTCCAGCTCGCCGATCACGTCGAAGTGAAGGGCGCCAGCCTGGAAAACGGGCTCCTGCACGTCGATCTCGTGCGTAATATTCCTGAGGCCATGAAGCCTCGGACGATCTCGATCGGCACCGGCAGCAAGCCGGCGCAGATCGACCAGGTCGCCGCCTGACCTCGCGACCTGTTCCAGCGGAAGAGCGCCCCTGCCCCCCGGGGCGCTCTTCTTGCTTTTGGGGGTGAGATGAGCCGGCAGGTCGCCTTGGACCTTTACGGCGCGGCCATGGTGGCCCTCATCGTCGGCGTCGATTTCGGCGGCTGAATTCTCTGCCGTCATTCCGGCGAAGGCGGGAATCCAAAAGGCATCCCTAAATTGAAACGTCGTCAGAATGGGCGTCGGAGACGCCACTTGGCGTGACGCTTCGTCAATTCGTCCGTGAGAATCACACGTGCAAGAGCTCTTCTGCCTTGCTGCGAACGTGGTCGAGCACCCGCCGAGCCGTCGTTTGTTCTTCCTCGCCGATCCCATCGACCAGGCGAGATGTCGCCGCGGACACCGCGGATCGCCCCGCCGCCAGTTCCGTTGCGCCAAGAGCCGTCGGCGAGCCGTCATTGCCGACCAGACCCGCGGCGCGAAGTCGGGCGAGTACCTCGTCAACTTCGCCCAGTTCAACCTTGAGAGCGTCAGCGACTGCAAGCCGCCAGTTTCCGCTCGATGCCGTGGCGCCGGCGTTGCTCGCGGCGTTGAGGACGACCCAAGCCGGATAGGTCTTGATCCGGGTCGTCGACAGGATTTTGGTAAGCAACGCCCGCAAGGCGTTCTCCGCCGGACCGATCACTGTGGGAAGGGGGCGTGCGGCTGGCATCATTTTCTCCTATCATCTTGGTTGGACCAAGATGATATTGGTGATACCAAGATAAGGCAACAAAAATGTCACTACCACTCGCTTCACTCCCAACCTGGATTCTGAGTTCAGCCGCGACGCGATCGCATCAGACCCTGCACAAGCACCTCGCTCAGGCCGGGGTCGATGGATACGAGTATCGCTGCATATCGGCGCTGGCCAGCAAGGGGCAATTGAGTCAAGCCGAGCTCGGCAATGCAGCCATGCTGGACCCCCGTGACGTCACCCATACCGTTCGGGCACTCGAAGGCCGGGGACTTGTGTCGAGAGAAAAGGATCCCAGCCACGGCCGAAAAGTCCTGGTCTCGTTGACAGCAGCAGGGCGCAGGACCGCAAGCCGGCTTGCCTCCGTGATGGCTGACGTTCAGGACAAGATATTCGGGCGCCTGAGCCTCAAGGAGCGATCCTCATTGCTTAGGCTCCTCGAGCGTGTGGGCGGCTAGCCCTCGCGAACTGCAACGCCGTCAACAAACTTCTGGCCAGCAACAACCAGATTCTCCACCACCTAGACCACGGCCACGATGACGTGCGCCTGTATTTTGGCTGAAACAGCGCCACTGCCATGCCGGTCAGCAATCGCGGCGGTGGCGGTGTCGGTTACAGCGTCCAGTTGCCCGCCTCTGGCCTCGATTTCGTTGCGAAGAAGCGTTCCCTGACAATAGGCAACGGCCGGAACGCGTGGCGAGGATGCACGGCTTTGTTCGGCTCTCGTCTCGATCACCACGTCGGAGAAGCCCGCTTCCTCCAGTTCGCTGCGGATCAGCGCGGTATCGTGATAGCCGTGCGGCGTGCGCGCCAGAAAGCGCGGCGGGTCGTTCGGAAAAATCCTTGCGAGCGCATTCGTCACGTCATCCGCAAAGATGTTCTCCTCGATGCGATCCCAGACGTTGAACAAATAACGTCCTCCGGGCTTCAGAACTCGCCTGGCCTCGCGGTAGCCGGCTGAGCGATCGGGAAAGAACATCGCGCCGAACTGACAACAAACGAGATCGAAGGTCGCATCTTCAAACGGCAGCGCCAGCGCATCCGCCTGGCGCCATTTGGTGCGAGGGTCGGGCGGTTGTCGCGATGCGGCGTAATCGACCATCGGCTGGTTGAGGTCGGTTACGACATAGCTCGCACCGGCGGACAGTCTTGGCGCCAACGCGCGGGTGACAACGCCGGTGCCCGCGGCGGTTTCCAAAACGGCGACCGGCGACAGGGCCGCGGCCCGTTGTGCGATATCCGCGGCGTACTGCTCGAAAATCAACGGCACCATGTGGCGGTCGTAGTTTTCCGGAATCGAACCGGCGAACACCTTGTCCGTTTCCAACATTGCACTTACCGCCGTCCGTATGCTGCCTCGCGCGGCCAGCATATCACTCCGGTTCGCTTTCGAACGAGAGGCGTTTTCTACTCCCGCAGCACCGCCGCGAAGCGGTCGACCTCTTCGGCGCTGGTCGACCAGCCTGCGATGAGGCGCACCAACACCTCGTCGTCGCCCGGACGGCCGAGCTCGGGAACAGCCTCCACCGACCACGGATTGTAGATCGCGCCGGCCGCGCGCAGACGCCGGTCGGCGTCCTTCGACAGGATCGCGAAGATCTCGTTGCCGCCGGGCGCGACCGCCAGCCGCGCGCGGTTCGATCCGGCGATCGCTTTCGCCAGCCGCGCCGCCATGCCATTGGCGTGGCCGGCAAGATCGAGCCAGTGGCCGCCGTCGAGATAGGCGGCAAGCTGCGCGGCAAAGACCCAGTTCTTCGAGAAGCCCTGGCCGGACCGCTGGCGCTGGAACGGCACGTCACGCGCCTCAGCCGGATCGAAGAAGACCACTGCCTCGGCGGCGAGGCAGCCGTTCTTTGTGCCGCCGAAGGAGAGCACGTCGACTCCCGCCCGCCAGGTGACGTCCGCCGGCGAAAGCCCAAGCGCCGCGACCGCATTGGCGAAACGCGCACCATCCATGTGGAGGACCGCGCCGCGACCATGCGCAACATCGGCGACGGCGCGGACTTCATCGGGCTGCCAGAGCGCGCCCAGTTCAGTGATCTGGGTGAGGCTCGCCGCGATCGGCTGACCACTGTGCGGCACATGGTCCTTCATGCGGTCGATGGCGGCCGACAATGCGGCCGGCGTGTATTTGCCGGCATCGCCGCCGAGCGTGGAGAGCGTGATGCCGCCACCGAAGAACGACGTCGCCCCGGCTTCATCAACCGCGATGTGGGCGTGGCGATGGCAGAAGACCACGCCGCCCGGCCGCGCATAGGCGGACAGCGCCAGCGCGTTGGCGACCGTGCCGCTCGACACCAGGAAGACCGCCACGTCGCGCTCGAACAGCTCACTGAAACGCCGTTCGACCGCCTTGGTGATTTTATCGGCGCCGTAGGCCGGATGGCTCTCGCGCGCCGCCGAGGCGAGCGCATCAATCACCTTGGGCGAGGCGCCCGCCCAGTTGTCGCTTGCGAAGATCATGCGCCCTTTTTGGAGCGGCGCACGATCCGGCGCAAGCCGTCAGCGGCGGAGCAGCTTCGCGATCAGGTTGTCGATAGCGATGCGGCCGGGGCCGTAGGCCATGATGGCCAACGCCATCGCCGCCCAGGGCAGACCCTCGCTCGGCCAGTGTTCCGGGTAGGTCAGGAAAATGATGGCCGTCATGCCGAGCGTGCCCAGCGCCGCGAAACGCGTGGCGAGCCCGAAGACCAGCAGCACCGGAAAGATGATCTCGCCCAGTCCCGACAGGTGCGCCATCAGGTCGGGGTACGGAAAGTCGTACTCACCGCCGAAGATGTGCAGCTTGAACTGGTTCTCGAACAGGTAGGTCGTCGTCGGCGCGAGCGACAGGAAGCCGTCCCACTTGGTCAGGCCCGAGCGATAGAACGGCACCGCCAGCGCAAAGCGGAGCGCCAGCGACGCAAAGGACTGAAACCAGAGAAACGCGGTTTGCCACCCGGTTGCCCGCGAGGCACCCATGGCCGACGCACCCGGCGTCGCATTCGACATGCCCATCGTCATTGTGTTGCCCCTTGTTCCGCCCTGACAAAGCCCACGATCGCGCCGGCCGCGATCAGCCCGGAGAGATTGCCGGCGAGATCGAACCGCTGGTCGGCCTCCGCACCGGCCGCCGCGGCCTCACCGAGCACCGCGCCGTCGATCAAGGCCGCGACGAACGCCGCACCGCCCGGCGGTACGACACGCACCTCGACCTCGGCATCGGGGCGCACGATCAACGTGTCCTCGGCCAATGACATATCCACCGGCCGGATTTCACCGTCGCTGGCGTTCATCTTCCAGATTGTCTGCGCCGGGAACGGCGAACGCAGCAGCCGCAGCGACGGGTGAAGCTTCAGCACCAGCGTGGCAAGCTCGTCCGGGCGCAGAACCGCGAGATCCTCGGCAGCGAGCGGAAGCGCGTCGGCGGCGTGATAGGCCTCGCGCCAGGCGCGTTCGATGCGCGCGACGTCCGGGAGATAAGGCAACTCAGCCGCTGGCGCGAAGCCGGCGATGAAGTCGGCAAAGCCGGTGCCGTAGTCCATCAGGACCGGCGAGCGCGGCGGCTCGGCGAGCGCATAGGTGCGCGCCATCGCCATGAAGAATTCTTCGCCGACGATGCGCTCGATCACCGGAAAGGCGGAGCGGAGCGCATTGGTGAGGCCGACGATGACGTTGTTACGATAGACCGCGAAGCGGCGCGGCGACGGCTCGGCGTCCGGGCCGACCAGGCCCGGCGGCGCGGCAAACGCAGGATCGAAAAGCGCCGCCGCGAACTCTTCCTGAACTTCAGCCAGCGAGCGCAAGGTTCTTCTCCCTGGCGCGGCGCTTGACGGCGGCGGCGAGCACGACATCGGCCCTTTGCGTCTCGGCGAACAGGACCGGCCATTCCGGCACGTCATTGTCCCACTCGACCAGCGTCGGAACGGGGCCGACGCGTCCGATGGCGTGCTCGTAGAGCCCCCACACGAACGGATCGATCGGCCGGTCGTGGGCGTCGATGAGGAGCGGCGAGCCCTTGCCATCGTCTTCCGGCGCATACCCGGCAAGATGAATTTCGCCGACATGCTCGACCGGGAAGGCATCGAGGTAGGCGACCGGATCGATCTTGAGGTTGACGGCCGAGACCTGGACGTTGTTGACGTCGAGCAGGAGGCCACAACCCGTTCGGCGCGCGACCTCGGCGAGAAAGTCGATCTCGCTCATCGTGCTTTCGACGAAGGCGAGATAGCTCGACGGATTTTCGAGCAGCATCCGCCGGCCAACGGTTTCCTGCACCTCGTCGATATGGTCGGCAACGCGCTGAACCGAATCGGTGTTGTAGGGCATCGGCAGGAGGTCGTTGAAAAACACGCTGTCATGCGTCGACCAGGCGAGATGTTCGGAAAACAGCGCCGGGCGGTAGCGCTCGTTGAGCGCCTTGAGCCGCATCAGGTGATCGCGGTCGAGCGGCCGCGCCGCGCCGATCGATAGGCCGACGCCATGCAGGGACAGCGGATAACGGTCGCGGATCGCCGACAGGTAGCGGTGCGGCGGCCCACCCGCGCCCATGTAGTTTTCGGCGTGAATCTCGAAGAAGCCGACATCGGGCGCGCCGTCGAGGATCGCCGAATAATGCTCGGGCTTGAGGCCGACGCCTGCCCTTGGCGGCATCGGTCCCGACTCCCAGCGGCTCTCGTCCTGCGCGCTTGCCATCGTCCCATTCCTATCTTGTCATAAGTTGCGGGCGGGCGACATGGCCGCCCGCCCGTTTTACGCGTCCGAAAGCGATGCTTACATGGCCTTCAGCGTGCCGTGGCCACCGCTCGGCGTCATCATCGACGTGCAGGTGCCCTTGGCGACCAGCTTGAACGACGCCGGGTCGTAATCGACGGTCGAGGTGCCCGCGCACGAATGGGCGCCGGCGGCGCAATCGTTCTGGCCGGCGAGCGCGACGCCGTAGCACGGCTCGAACTTGCCGGTGGCCATCTGGGTCTTGGTGTTGTCCGGCGTGTGCGCCATCATCGCATCGTCCGCAAATGCGGGCGCAGCGGCGAAGGAGCCAAGGGCGGCGGCGAAAGCGCCGGCGAGGGTGGCGGACGTAACGGTTCTGGCAGTGACTGACATTGGAAGTTCTCCTCCAGGCTGGCCGAAATGGCCTTTGCTGACGGGCGCAGTCTCCCGACCTCGGCCTTCAATGGAAAATCAACACGGTGTCAGCCGTTAACACGCCGGCGTCACGCCGACGTGACTGCCGAACATTCGAACGTGTCGCGCGACCGTCGCGAATCGTCGGCAAAGATCAGAAACCGGTTGGTGTTCGGGGTCATCGGCAACATAATTGCGTGTGCCGTCTCGCGATCTTGCCGACCAAGGCAAAATCTGTCATCTTGGGCCGAATAGGACAGGACTACTGTCCAATTGGCGACCGTAGCGGGACGGTCTGCCGGCGGGGTTTCACGCGGACTGGACGACATCCGCCGGGGGATCCGAACCGGCGCCACGGTTCGCCTGGGAAGGAAGAACGGGCTTGGGCCGCCCGCATGCGGCCAGTCTATGATTGAATGCTTGGTGCGGAGCCGCGGATGTCAGCCCGACGGGTTGGCCGGGGCGGCGCGCCGCGCGACGACGGGGAAGACGAGGGTAGCATGGCGACGATTGCGGGACGGGACGGAGCGGTTGTGACCGGCGGTGCGAGCCTTCGCCCGGCGGCCAAACGCGCTCCCCTGCCCGCCGCCGCGACCGCGCACGGCCTCTACGACCCGCTGCACGAACGCGACGCCTGTGGCGTCGGCTTCATCGTCGACCTGCACAACCGCAAGTCCCACCGCATCATCGAGGACGGGCTGAAGATTCTCGAGAACCTCGAGCATCGCGGCGCCACCGGCGCCGACCCCAAGATGGGCGATGGCGCCGGCATGCTCGTGCAGATCCCGCACAAGTTCTTCGCCGGCGAGGCGAAGCGGCTGGGCTTTGCCCTGCCCGAACCCGGCCAGTACGCGGTCGGCCACATCTTCATGCCGCGGGACGCCGATCAGCGCGCCGCCATGGAGGCGCTCGTCGCCGAGGTGATCGCCGACGAGGGGCAGATCCTGCTCGGCTGGCGCGACGTGCCGGTCGACAACAGCGAGCTTTCCACGGCCGCCGAGATCGCCATCACCGAGCCGTATCACCGTCAGGTGTTCATCGGCCGTGGGCCCGGCGTCGAGGACGAGGATGCCTTCGAGCGCAAGCTCTATATCGTCCGCAAGGTCATCTCGGCGCGCGTCTTCGAGGCCTATGCCGGTCTCCAGAACGATTTCTACATCGTCTCGATGTCGTGCCGGACGCTGGTCTACAAGGGCATGTTTCTCGCCTACCAGCTCGGCGCCTACTACCGCGACCTGCACCATCCCGATTTCCAGTCGGCGCTGGCGCTGGTCCATCAGCGTTTCTCGACCAACACCTTCCCGTCGTGGCGGCTCGCCCACCCCTACCGTTTCGTCTGCCACAACGGCGAGATCAACACCGTGCGCGGCAACGTCAACTGGATGGCGGCGCGCCAGGCGAGCGTCTCCTCGAAGCTGTTCGGCAACGACATCTCGAAGCTGTGGCCGATCTCCTACGAAGGGCAATCGGACACCGCCTGCTTCGATAACGCGCTCGAGTTTCTCGTGCGCGGCGGCTACGCGCTGCCCCACGCGGCGATGATGCTGATCCCCGAGGCATGGGCGGGCAACCCGCTCATGGACGAGGATCGCCGCGCCTTCTACGAGTACCATGCCGCGCTGATGGAGCCGTGGGACGGCCCGGCCGCCGTCGCCTTCACCGACGGGCGCCAGATCGGCGCCACGCTCGACCGCAACGGCCTCCGGCCCGCCCGCTACATGGTGACCGCGGACGACGAGGTGATCATGGCGTCCGAGGCCGGCGTGCTGCCGGTCGAGGAGAGCCGCATCGTGCGCAAGTGGCGCCTGCAGCCGGGCAAGATGCTGCTCATCGACCTCGAGCAGGAGCGCATCGTCTCCGACGACGAGATCAAGGCGCAACTGGCGACCGCCAAGCCCTACAAGCAGTGGCTCGGCCGCACCCAGATCGTGCTCGAAGAGCTGCCGGCGGTGCCGCATACGGAAATCCGTTCCGACGTCTCGCTGCTCGATCGCCAGCAGGCCTTCGGCTACACCCAGGAAGACCTCAAGCTCCTGATGTCGCCGATGGCGGTGACCGGACAGGAAGCCGTCGGCTCGATGGGCAACGACGCACCGATCTCGGCGCTCTCCGACAAGTCGAAGCTGCTCTACACGTATTTCAAGCAGAACTTCGCGCAGGTCACCAACCCGCCGATCGATTCGATCCGCGAAGAACTGGTGATGAGCCTGGTGTCGTTCATCGGGCCGCGCCCGAACCTGTTCGATACGGAAGGCCAGGGCCGCCGCCAGCGCCTCGAGGTGCGCCAGCCGATCCTCTCCAACGAGGACCTGGAGAAGATTCGCGCCATCGGCGACATGGACGGCAACCCGTTCCGCTCCGAGACGTTCGACATCACCTATCCGGCCGGCGACCGCTCCGACGGCATGGCCGGCGCGCTCGACAAGCTGTGCGCCGCGGCGGAGGAAGCCGTCCGTGACGGCATCAACATCATCATCCTGTCCGACCGCATGGTCGGCCCGGACCGGATTCCGATACCCTCGCTGCTGGCCACCGCCGGCGTCCACCATCACCTGATCCGGCGGGGCCTGCGCACCTCTGTCGGCCTGGTCGTGGAGACGGGCGACGCCCGCGAAATCCACCATTTCTGCGTGCTCGCCGGCTACGGCGCCGAGGCGATCAACCCCTATCTCGCCTTCGACACGCTGGCCGCCATGTCGCGCGACTTCCCCGAGGAAGTCGACGCCGAAGAAGTGATCCATCGCTACATCAAGGCGATCGACAAGGGCATGCTGAAGGTCATGGCCAAGATGGGCATCTCGACCTATCAGTCCTATTGCGGCGCCCAGATCTTCGACGCCGTCGGTCTCAAGACCGATTTCGTCGCGCGCTATTTCACCGGTACCGCGACGACCATCGAGGGCGCCGGCCTCGCCGAGATCGCCGCCGAGACGGTGCGCCGCCATCGCGACGCCTTCGGCAACTCGCCGGTCCTGGAAGATTCGCTCGAAGTCGGCGGCGACTACGCCTTCCGCTTCCGCGGCGAAGCGCATGTCTGGCGTTCCGAGACGGTGTCGGCGCTTCAGCACGCCGTGCGCGGCAACGCGCTCGACCGCTATCGCGAGTTCTCCAAGCTCGTCAACGAGAGCGAGGACAAGCATCTCACCATCCGCTCGCTCTTCCGCATCAGGGCGGCGAACGAAGACGGCCGCAAGCCGGTGCCGCTCGACGAAGTCGAGCCGGCCAAGGACATCGTCAAGCGCTTCTCGACCGGCGCCATGTCCTATGGCTCGATCAGCCGCGAGGCGCACACCACGCTCGCCATCGCGATGAACCGGGTCGGCGGCAAGTCGAACACCGGCGAAGGCGGCGAGGAGACCGACCGCTTCAAGCCGTTGCCCAACGGCGATTCCATGCGCTCGGCGATCAAGCAGGTCGCCTCGGGCCGCTTCGGCGTGACCACGGAGTACCTGGTCAACTCCGACATGATGCAGATCAAGATGGCGCAGGGCGCCAAGCCCGGCGAAGGCGGTCAGTTACCTGGCCACAAGGTCGACGCCATCATTGCCAAGGTGCGCCATTCGACGCCCGGCGTCGGCCTCATCTCCCCGCCGCCGCATCATGACATCTATTCGATCGAGGATCTGGCGCAGCTCATCTTCGACCTGAAGAACGTCAACCCGACCGGACTTGTCTCGGTGAAGCTCGTCTCGGAAGTCGGCGTCGGCACCGTCGCCGCCGGCGTCGCCAAGGCGCGCGCCGATCACGTGACCATTTCCGGCTATGAGGGCGGCACCGGCGCCTCCCCGCTGACCTCGCTCAAGCACGCTGGCTCGCCATGGGAGATCGGCCTCGCCGAGACCCACCAGACGCTGGTCGCCAACCGGCTGCGCGGCCGCATCGCCGTTCAGGTCGACGGCGGCATCCGTACCGGCCGCGACGTGGTGGTTGGCGCGCTGCTCGGCGCCGACGAATTCGGCATGGCGACCGCGCCGCTGATCGCGGCCGGCTGCATCATGATGCGCAAGTGCCATCTGAACACCTGCCCGGTCGGCATCGCCACGCAGGACCCGGTGCTGCGCAAGCGGTTCACCGGCAAGCCCGAGCACGTCATCAACTATCTGTTCTTCCTGGCCGAGGAAGTCCGCGAACTGATGGCGGAGCTCGGCTTCCGCAAGTTCTCCGACATGGTCGGGCAGATGCAGATGCTCGACAGGACCGCCGTCGTCGATCACTGGAAGGCCAAGGGGCTCGACTTCTCGAAGCTGTTCCACAAGCCGGATGCGCCGGAAGGCGTCGCCATCTGGAACTCGGAGAAGCAGAACCATCCGATCCACGACATCCTCGACCGCAAGCTGATCGCCGAGGCGAAGCCGGCGCTCGACAACCGCACGCCGGTCAAGATCGAGACGACCATCCGCAACACCGACCGCACCGCCGGCACGATGCTGTCGGGCGAGATCGCCAAGCGTTACGGCCATGCCGGCCTGCCCGAGGACACCATCGCCATCACGCTCACCGGCACCGGCGGCCAGAGCTTCGGCGCCTGGGTCGCGGCCGGCGTTTCCATGGACCTCATCGGCGAGGCCAACGACTATGTCGGCAAGGGCCTTTCCGGCGGCCGGCTGGTCGTGCGCCCGCCGGCAGACTCCGGCATCGTTCCAGAGGACGCCATCATCGTCGGCAACACCGTCCTTTACGGCGCCGTCTCCGGCGAATGCTACTTCCGCGGCGTCGCCGGCGAGCGCTTCGCCGTGCGCAATTCCGGCGCGGTCGCCGTGGTCGAGGGCGCCGGCGACCATTGCTGCGAGTATATGACGGGCGGCGTCGTGGTCGTGCTCGGCCACACCGGGCGCAACTTCGCCGCCGGCATGTCGGGCGGCATCGCCTACGTGCTTGACGAGGACGGCACCTTCGAGAGCCGCTGCAACATGGCGATGATCGAGCTGGAGCCGGTTCCCGAGGAAGAGATGCTCAGCGAGCGCACCCTGCACGCCGCCGGCGACATGGAGACGAGCGGGCTGGTCGACATCATCGGCGACCTGACCCGCAACGACGCCACGCGCCTGCATGCGCTCATCGCGCGCCACCGCAGCTTCACCGGATCGCGGCGCGCCGCCGAGATTCTGGAGAACTGGTCCACCTATCTTCCGAAATTCCGCAAGGTCATGCCGGTTGAGTATCGCCGGGCTCTCGCCGAGCTCGAGGCACGCGAACAGGCCGAACCGCTGCGCCTCGCTGGCGAGTAAGCATCATGGGCAAGATTACCGGTTTCCTCGAGATCGATCGTCACGACCGGCGCTATGCGCCGGCCGCCGACCGGCTGCGCCACTATCGCGAATTCGTCATCCCCCTGTCGGAGGAAGCCAACCGCGACCAGGCGGCGCGCTGCATGGATTGCGGCATCCCCTATTGTCACACCGGCTGCCCGGTGAACAACCAGATCCCCGACTGGAACGACCTCGTTTACAGAGGCGACTGGCAGCGGGCGCTGAAGAACCTGCACTCGACCAACAATTTCCCGGAATTCACCGGCCGCATTTGCCCGGCGCCATGCGAGGCGTCGTGCACGCTGAACATCATCGAGCAGCCGGTCACCATCAAGACGATCGAGTGCGCGATCGTCGATCGCGGCTGGAAGGAAGGCTGGATCGCGCCCGAACCACCGGCGAAGAAGACCGGCAAGTCGGTCGCCGTGATCGGCTCCGGCCCGGCCGGCATGGCCTGCGCCCAGCAGCTCGCCCGCGCCGGCCATGACGTCCATCTCTACGAGAAGAACGGCAAGCCCGGCGGCCTGCTTCGCTACGGCATTCCCGACTTCAAGATGGAGAAGAACCACATCGACCGGCGCGTCGCGCAGATGGAAGCCGAGGGCGTGACGTTCCACTGCAACGTCCATGTCGGCATCGAACTCGACATCGCCGAGTTGGTGGCGAAGCATGATGCGGTCGTGCTGTCGGGCGGCGCCGAGCAGCCGCGCGACCTGCCGATCCCCGGCCGTGACCTCGACGGCATCCACTTCGCCATGCAGTTCCTGCCGCAGCAGAACCGCCGCGTCAGCGACGAGCCGCTCGGCAACGTCATGCCCATCCTTGCCGGCGGCAAGCATGTGGTGGTCATCGGCGGCGGCGACACCGGCTCCGACTGCATCGGCACCTCCAACCGCCAGGGCGCGCTGTCGGTCACCCAGATCGAGATTCTGCAGCGTCCGCCGGACAAGGAGAACAAGGCGCTGACCTGGCCGAACTGGCCGATGAAGATGCGCACCTCCTCCAGTCAGGAAGAGGGCGTCGAGCGCGATTTCGCGGTGATGACCCAGCGTTTCGAGGGCGCCAACGGCAAGGTCAAGACGCTGCATTGCATTCGCGTCGACGACAAGATGAAGCCGATCGAGGGCAGCGAGTTCGTGCTCAAGGCCGACCTCGTGCTGCTCGCCATGGGCTTCCTTGGCCCCGTTCAGGACGGCATGATCAAGGATCTCGGCCTGTCGCTCGATCCGCGTGGCAATGTGCTGGCCAACGTCAAGAACTATGCGTCGAGCCTCGACAAGGTGTTTTCCTGCGGCGACATGCGCCGCGGCCAGTCGCTGGTGGTGTGGGCGATCCGCGAAGGCCGCCAGTGCGCCAGCGCCGTCGACAAGGCGCTGATGGGCGAGACCACGCTGCCGCGGTAAACCATCTTCGTTGGGGCGGAAGACATGGCGGATTTTCGCGGCTTCCTCATGGCAATCTCGACAGAGACAAGAAGCGCCTCGCCAAGCTCCAGGCGAACTTCAAATCGCTGGCACTCGACCCGATCTACGAACGCGTGCCGGCGGTCGGTGGGCAGGCGGGCATTTCCGGCCTGGAAGGCTGCTATCTCTCACACACAAAGGTGCTGGAACGGGCCCTGGAGACGGACGCCAGCGCCATCCACGTTATTGAAGATGACGTGGTCCTCTCGCGTCACGTTGTACCCTTCGCCCGCAGCGACGTCGCCGCGGCGTTGCTCAAGCGATACGACCTGCTCTATCTGGACATGTGGTCGATCCGGAGCGATCCGGCGCATACAAGGAAGCCTTTCTCACCGCCAACCCCGCCAAGGGCTACGCCGGCCTCTCGATTCTCGACCTCAAGAACCAGCGCCTCGGGTCCACCGCCTCCTACTTGCTGCGACGCGAGGCGGTCAGCAAGGTGCTGTCTGTTCTCAACGCGCGGCGCCCGTTCAAGAAGGCGATCGATCTCACGCTCGACATCACCGTCAAGGCCGGCATCATCAAGGCCGCGGTCGTTGTCCCTTTCCTGACGGCAACGGACCTGGACGTCGGTTCCGATACGTCCATCCAGGAATCACTGACGAAGGAGCAATACATGAAGCTCCTCCAGCTTCGCGCGCAATTCTACATCGAGTAGCTGGCCCAGGCGGCGGTTCGTGCAGTCGCCTACGCGCCGGGCTTCGGGTACCACTCCAGTAGCCGCACATCGGCGGCGTCGCCGACCATTGCCTTGAAGGCGCTCACATCGCTTTGCCCGTAGTGATACGGGTAGACGATCTTTGGCTTGAAATCCTTCACCGCCTGCGCCGCATGGTCGATGTCCATGGTGTAGGGCAGATTCATCGGCAGGAAGGCGACGTCGATGTCGGCCAACGCTTTCATCTCCGGCGTCTCCTCGGTGTCGCCGGCGATATAGACGCGCTTGCCGCCGAGCGTGAGCACGTAGCCGACATCGCGGCCCTTCGGATGGAACTTCATCCGGTCCGCGGTCGTGTTGTAGGCCGGCACCGCCTCGATCACGACATCGCCGACTGACAGCGTATCGCCCGGCGCCATGACCTTGGTCTTTGCCTTGAGCGCATCAGGTAGCTTGTCGGCGACATCCTGGGGCGCGATCAGCGTCGTTCCGTCCGCAGTAACCGCCTGCAGGATGTCGACGTTGAAGTGATCGGGATGCTCGTGGGTGACCAGGATGAGGTTGGGCACGGCCGCGGCCTTGTACTCGGCCGTGATGTCGGCCGGCTTGTCGCCGCCGACCGGCGGGGCGGGGTCGACCAGGATATTGACGCCGTTCCATGTCAGCATCATCGACGCGTGGTGGAACGGATGGACGGTGAGGTCGCCCTTGTCGGTCGCGACCATATCGTCGGCGATGGCCGCCATCGGCAACGCCGCAAGCGCCAGCGCCACGCCCGCAAGAGTTCCGGTCATGATCTGTTTCATCGGCGATTTCTCCCTGTTCGATCGGTCGCTAACGGCCGGCGCAGCCGATCTATTCGCACCGAGGGGGAAATAGGCGGCCGGACGCGTTTGTCACGGCCTCGCCGGAGGAGGAATGGCCGGCGCGGCGATCGTGCGCCGCAAAGTCGAGGCGGGAAACCGCCCGCCGGCTTAGTTCTGCGAGCTCGCCGGCCGCGCTTCGGGCGTCGGCGGCGACGCGTCGGCGACATTGTTCGGCTGTTCCGGCAGCACCAGAGACTGGCGCTGGCGCGGCGGCCACGAGAAATCGTCGGCGCGGCCGGGCACTGACTGAAGGGCGGCCCCCTTCACGATCAGTTTGTATTGCGGCGTGTCGTCGGCAATCGCTTTCTCGGGATTGTCGCTGCCGCCGGCGAGATCGCGGCTGGCGCCGGGCAACGGATCGGATAGCGAGATCACCGGGCCGACCAGTCGCTTCACGCCATCCGGGCCGATCTCGATCTGGCTGGTCTGGCTCGCCGAGGTGAGCAGATCGACCACGCCGGTGCCGATGCCGGTCTGTTTGCGGATCTCGCGCTCGACATAGAAGGCGAGCTTCAGACGACCGGCGCGGGTAAAATTGATGCCATCGCTGGTTCTCAGCGCCCGCAACTGGCCATCGACGTCCGGGCCCGACGACGTGTAGGCGCCATTGTCGTCGGTGAAGCCGTTCCAGATGTCGAGGTAGTGGCCGCCCGCCGGCGTCACCGCCGCCTTGTAGAAGTCGTTGAGGTAGGTCATGTCGCGCGAGGACGCGCTGGAGCGCATCGGCGGCGCGCTGACCCAGAAAAACGGGCGACCGAACACCTTGAGCGTGTCGGTCATGCCGGCAACGCGCGCCGTGTAGGCCTTCGCCCATTCCTCGGAGCGTGGCGCCAGGCGCGCCTTGCCGGAACGCATGTCCTGTCGATCGTTGGCGCCGATGACGATGACGACGACATCCGGCCGGACCTCGTTGAGGATTGCCGGAAGCTGCTTGTTCCAGTCGTAGTAGTCGTCACGGACGATGCCGGAAGAATTGTTGGTCTTGTCGATGACCGCGATCTTCGCTTCGTCGGCGAAGGTTTGGTCGAGGCCCCACGCCACGCCCGCGGCGACGAAATCTCCGATGACCAGGATCTTGCGGGCGTTGTCGTCCTTGGGAGCGACCTCGACGATATCGATGGGCGGCGCGCTTGGCCGCGCCGCGCGCCGGTTGGAAACAGGCGGCTGCTTGCGCTGCGGCGGCGGCCCGACCTGCCGCGGCCCGAACAGGAAATCGAAGAAGCCGCGCGGCTGCTGTTGCTGGGGCGGCGGCCGGCCGACGAAGCCCCGCGGCAATTGTTGGGCGGACGCCAGATCGAACGGCGCCGAAACCAGCAGTCCGGCCGTCACGGCCATCAGGAGCAGGAGCAGGCGACGCACCATTGAGCGAGCGATCCGGAACGAACGGCGACACCAGCGTCGCCAAGCCTCAGCAAAATTTCCGCCGCAACCAGCGGGCGCCCCGCCCCCATTCTAGCGGGCCGCCTCCAGCCGCTGCAACAGGTCCCGCGTCTCGACGCCATCCGGGTTGAGGCCGATGGAGCGCTGGAAGTCGCGGATTGCCGCGTGGCTGCCGCTGCCGATGTCGCCGTCAATATCGCCATCGTAGAAGCCATGCATGGTGAGCAGCAGTTGCAGGCGCTTGCCCTCCTCCAGCGTGAACGGCTTCTCGTGTGCCGGCCACGAGGCCACGAACGGTCCGCCGCCGCGCAACCGGTCGGACAGGTTGCCGACCGCCAGAGCATAGGAGTTGGACGAATTGTAGCGCTTGATGACCCGAAAATTCTTGAGGGTCAGGAAGACCGGTCCATTGGTTCCGTTCGGCAGATACAGCCTGGCGGTGTCGCCCGGCCGGGGAAAACGGCTGCCATCGACACGGCGCACGCCGAGCTTCATCCACGACGCCAGCGAGCGCTCGCTGGACTTGCGGGTGTTGAAGCCCGCCGGCAGCCTGACCTCGTAGCCCCATGTCTTGCCGGACTGCCAGCCTGACTTGTTGAGATAATTGGCGGCGGAGGCGAGCGCATCGGCCGCCGATGTCCAGATATTGCGCTGGCCGTTGCCGTCGAAATCGACCGCGTAGGCCTCGAACGTCGTCGGGATGAACTGAGTCTGACCCATGGCGCCCGCCCACGAGCCGTTCATGGCGGACACGGCCACATCGCCGCGCTGGACGATCTTCAGCGCCGCCACCAGTTGCTGGCGGCCGAATTTGGCCAGACGGCCGCCGGACCAGGCGAGCGTCGCCAGCGACCGGATGGTGTTCTTGACCAGCCTGGGATTGCTGAAAATGTGGCCATAGTGGCTCTCCATGCCCCAGATCGCCACCAGGGTGTAGCGATCGACGCCATAGCGCGCCTCGATGCGCGAGAGCAGCGCCGCATTCTGCGCGAGCGCCACCTTGCCCTCGCTGATGCGCTCGTCGGAGACCATCTGGTCGAGGTAGTTCCAGATATCCATGTTGAATTCGGCCTGGGAGCCTGCCTTCTTCAGCACGTCGGGGTCGGGCTCGAAATTGCCGAGAGCGCCGTCGTATGTGCTGCGGCTGATGCCCGCCGCCTTGGCCGTCGGCCAGAAGCTCTGCACCCATTGGGCCGGCGACGGCGCGGCCTCGGCCGGTGCAACGGAAAACAACAGGACGGCCGCGACGACGCCAAAACCCGCCAAGCGCACAGCCTTCGCGGTCAGGTCGTGGAGGACGCGCATCGGGATTCCTGGTCCGTCCGTCGTTTTCGCCCCGGCTCTCGATTCGGGCCGGACCTTAACATCGCCGGACGGGGCGACCGCAACCCCCGGGCCGCGACGCGAGGTCAATCGCGCTGGTTGCGGCGCTCCAGCGCGGTCTCCCATGCCAGTGCGTGGCCGACGATCTGGGAGAGATCGGCGTAGCGCGGCTTCCAGCCGAACTCCGCCATGATCCGTGCCGGCGATGCGACGATCGACGTCGGGTCGCCCGGCCGCCGTGGGCCGAGCACGACCGGAAAGTCGCGGCCCGACACCGTCTTGACCGTATCGATGACATCGAGAACCGAATAGCCGCGTCCATAACCGCAATTGGCGACGAGGCTCGAGCCTCCCTTGCGCAAGTGCGCCAACGCCTCGCCGTGCGCCGCGACAAGGTCGCTGACGTGGATGTAGTCGCGAATGCAGGTGCCGTCCGCCGTCGGATAGTCCGTGCCATAGACCGTGATCGCATCACGCTTGCCTAGCGCGGTCTCGCAGGCAACCTTGATCAGATGGGTGGCGCCCTTCGTCGACTGACCGGTGCGTCCGCGCGGGTCGGCGCCGGCAACGTTAAAGTAGCGCAGCGCCACGTAGCGGAAATCATGCGCCGCCGCCGTGTCGGCGAGCATCATTTCGCTCATCAGCTTGGAGCGCCCGTAGGGCAACTCGGGTGCAAGCTGCACATCCTCGCTGACCGGCGTCACCGCCGGCGTGCCATAGACCGCCGCAGTCGAGGAGAAGATGAAGCGGCGCACACCGCCGGCGACGGCGGCAGCGATGAGCGCCCGCGTCTTCACCGTGTTGTTGAGGTAGTAGCCGAGCGGATCGGCAACCAATTCCGGCACGACGATCGACCCGGCGAAATGAATGATCGCCTCGACGCCGTGATCCTTGATCAGATGGGCGACAAGCGCCTCGTCGCCGCAATCGCCGTGGACCAGGTGGGCCTCCGGCGCGACCGCCCAGCGGAAGCCGCTCGACAGGTTGTCGAGGACGACCACGTCTTCCCCGGCATCGACCAGATGCCAGACCATGTGGCTGCCGATATAGCCGGCACCGCCGGTAACCAGGATACTCATCAGGAACCGTTCCGCATGCGGCCACGTTGACCATAAACCTTAGCGAAAGAGTGTTGACGGCATGTTTCCGCCATCAGCGCGTTATACTGCTGCCATTCCGCCGTTCCCGATCCCGAAAGAGCCGATGACCACCCCCCTCCGCAAAGCCGTGTTCCCCGTCGCCGGCCTGGGCACCCGCTTCCTGCCCGCCACCAAGGCCATGCCCAAGGAGATGCTGACGGTCGTCGACCGGCCGCTGATCCAGTACGTCGTCGACGAGGCGCTCGAAGCCGGCATCGAGGACCTCATCATGGTCACCGGCCGCAACAAAGGCGTCATCGAGGACCATTTCGACGTCCAGTTCGAGCTGGAGGCGACGCTGCGCGAACGCGGCAGGACAAAAGACCTGGAACAGCTCGCCCGCGACCTGCCTCCCGCCGGCCGCGTCAGCTTCACGCGTCAGCAGGCGCCGCACGGACTGGGTCACGCGGTCTGGTGCGCGCGCGATATCGTCGGCAATGAACCCTTCGCCGTGCTGCTGCCCGACATGATCACGCAGGGCAAGCCCGGCTGCCTGGCGCAGATGGTCGAGGTCTACAACCAGACCGGCGGCAACATCATCGCGGTCGAGGAATGCGACCCGGCGGAAACGGCGAAATACGGGATCGTCGGCGTCGGCGAGGCCGTCGGCAAGAACGGCGACGCGTTCCGCCTCACCGGCATGGTCGAAAAGCCGGCGCCCAAGGACGCGCCGTCAAACCTTTACATCAATGGCCGCTACATCCTGCAGCCGGAGGTCTTCGACATCCTGTCGAGCCAGGAGCGCGGCGCCGGCAACGAGATCCAGTTGACCGACGCCATGCTCAAGCTCGCCGAGACGCAGCCGTTCTTCGGCTCGCGCTTCCATGGCCGCACGCATGACTGCGGCGGCAAGCTCGGTTTCCTCGTCGCCAACGTCGCCTTCGCCCTGGAACGCGACGACCTTGCCGACGATCTCAAGGCCGAAATCCGCGCGCTGCTCGACAAGAGCTAGCGCTGCAATCGAAGGCCGACCTTGACCGCATCGGTCTGATAGGCGTCGCTGGCTTCGGTGCTTGCGCGCCATTCATGGACGTAGCCGCCGCTGAGGTAGAGCCGGCGGTTGAGCTTCCATGTCGCAGCAACGCCGGCATCGATGATGGTGTCCACCCGGCCGGTGCCCTGGAAGACCTCGTGATTGACGCTTGCCGTCCAGTCGACCGTGGCGTTGTGCTTCCACGCATAGGCAATGTCGACCGAGGCATCGTGCGTCACCGATCCCGACGACGATGCGTCGGTGCTCGGATTGAATGCGGTGGCCGCGTCGATGGTGACGGTGTAGAGCCGCGTCGGCGACCACACCAGCGAACCGTCGAGGGTCAGGGCGTGAAGGGCCGCCAGCGTCGGGTCGTCGAAGGTCTGCGCGCCATAGCCGACGGCCATCTCGCCGGTGAGCACCGGCCCACGGTCGAAGACGATGCCGGCGCGCCCTGTTGTCGCCAGGCTGGATCGCCTCAGCCCATTGTTGTCATAGGGCTGGTCGTATCGGCGCCGGTCGACCTCACCCTCGACGAAAGGCGTCAGGCCCAGCGGGGTCTCGTAGCCAAGGCGCAGGCGTCCACCGAAGACGTTGTTGTCGCGATAGCTCTGGTCGACGACGGAACTGCCCGAGATTCCGTTTTCGTAAAGCGAGCGAGCCGCCGTGCCCTCGACGGTGAACATTTTGCGGCCGAAGCGCCCGTTGAGCGCGGCTGAACCGGAGAAATCGTGCACGCCCGGCCGGTTGTCGACGCCGGCCGGAAAGTTCGGGTCCGAAATCGACTGCTGCGAATAGTCGTACTTGCCGTCGAGCGCGATATTCCAGTCCGGTTTGAGATCGATGCGGCCGGTCGCCTCGGCGGTGGCCGATGGCGAATCGGGCTGGCTGCCATCGAGATAGGTCTCATAGGACCCGCGCAGCGTCAGCGTCGCTTCGTGCAGCGCCCAGTCCGACTGGAGGCGCAGCTCGGGCGTTACCGTCAGCGTCGTCGCCGGACCGTCGCCAGAGGCGTTCGTATCGTGCTCGATGGTGGTGGTCTGCGACGGATAAAGGATGAAACCGCCGGCACGGATGCCAACCGCCGTGAAGGGATCGTCCTCCGGCGCGATCGTCCGCCGGGGCACGCTGCCGGTGACGGTGTCGTCAACGGTATCGGGCTCAGGGCCCTTTGCCACCGGCGGCACCGGCATCATCGGCGTTTGCCGGGCGACCCGGCCGGTATCCTCGGTAGCACCCGTCGCGGACGCCGGCACGGGCGCCGGTTCCGGCACCGGCACGTTGGTCAGAAGCAACTGTGACCCGCCGTCATCGACGCTGCCGCGCAGGAGCGAACCGCCCGCATCCTGCGCCTGCGCACCGCCGGCACCGGCCGCGGCGAGCATGGCCGCCATGAGCGGAAAGAGGCGGAAACGCATGCGGCTCGCCGATACGGTGAAAACGGGCAAATATCGTTTCCAGACGGTAAAGATTGTTGGTTAATGCTTGGTTTCGGCCGCCTCGGGCCGGCTCATATTCCGGCCTCGCCGGAAACCTGCTAGACCGGCGCGACAGGAGAAATCATGGCCGTCACGCTGAAAACCGCGCAAAAATCCACGCCGGCTGGACATGCCACCGCCTCGGCGCTGCGCACTATCGCGACCGAGCGCGCCGGCCTCGACGCCCTGCTCGCCGCTCTCGACAACGGCCTCGCCGGCCCCTTCGCCGAAGCGGTCTCGATCATTCGCGCCGCGACCGGCCGCGTGGTCGTCTCGGGCATGGGCAAGAGTGGTCACATTGGCCGCAAGATAGCCTCGACGTTGGCCTCGACCGGCACACCGTCCTTCTTCGTTCACCCGGCCGAAGCGAGCCACGGCGACTTGGGCATGGTGACGACAGGCGATGTCATCCTCGTTCTTTCATGGAACGGCGAGTCGGCCGAGCTGCGCGGCATCGTCGAATATTCGCGCCGATTCCAGATCCCGCTGGTGGCGATGACGGCGGCACCGCAGAGCACGCTCGGCCGCGAGTCTGACATCGTGCTCCCCCTGCCCCGCGCCGACGAGGCCTGCCCGCACGGCCTGACGCCGACAACCTCAACATTGATGCAGCTCGCCCTCGGCGATGCGCTCGCCATCGGGTTGCTCGAGAGCCGCGGCTTCACCGCCGAACAGTTCCGGATCTTCCATCCGGGCGGCAAGCTCGGCGCCAACCTGCATTTTGTCCGCGACATCATGCACAAGGGCGATGCGGTGCCGCTGGTGCCACCGGAGACGACCGTCGGCCAGGCGATCGGCACGATCACCGCGAAGCACTTCGGTTGCGTGGGCGTGGTCGATGGCGGCCGGCTGGTCGGCATCGTCACTGACGGCGACCTCCGCCGTCACATGGCCGCCGACCTCGCCACGCAGACGGTCGTTGACGTGATGACCACCACGCCGAAAACCGTGCCGCCGGATTGCCTCGTCGGCGAGGCGCTGGCGATGATGAACCTCGCCTCGCGGCCATTCACCGTGCTGTTCGTCGTTGAGGACGGCCGTCCGGTCGGCATCGTGCACATGCACGATTTCCTGCGTCTGGGCGTAGCCTGATCGCCGCCCGAAGTCTCAAGCCGCAGGCTCGACCTTGAGCACGGCACCATCGGCGCCGACGACCTTCACCCGCGTTCCCGATGGAAGATCGGGCCCGGTGATGCGCCAGTTGGTGTCATCGACGCGCACATGGCCCTGCCCGTTGACGATCGGCGCACTGAGCACATAGCTGCCGCCGACGAGGCGGTGGCCGCGGTCATTGAGGAATGGCTGCTCGCCCGGCTCCGACTCGCGAGCGAACAACCGCCTGCCGACGACCACCAGCACCAGCGCCAGCACGACAAAGACCACGAGTTCCACCTGCCAGCCGAAATGGGTGAACAGGGCAAAGGCGCCGGTCAGGATCGCGCCAACACCGAACCACACGAAGACATTGCCCGGAACGACGATCTCCAGCGCCAGCAGGATGAGCCCGATGACCCACCAGCTCCACGGACCGAGTTGGCGGATGGTGTGCAGGATCATCAGCGCGTCCCTCCGGCGGACGGCACGCTGCCGCCGGCGCGCCGCGCGCGCGCCTCTTCCGAGAAGGTCTCCTTGGCGATCTCGGCAATGCCCGTCAACGAGCCGATCAGCGATGTGGCCTCGAGCGGCAGCATCAGCACCTTCTGGTTCGGCGCCGCGGCCAGCTTTTCGATGGCCTGGGTGTAACGCTGGGCGACGAAATAGTTGATCGCCTGCACGTCGCCCTCTGCGATGGCCTTCGACACCATCTCGGTCGCCTTGGCCTCCGCCTCGGCCGAACGCTCGCGCGCTTCGGCATCGCGGAACGCGGCTTCACGCCGGCCTTCGGCCTGGAGGATCAGTGCCTGCTTCTCGCCTTCGGCCTTGAGAATCTCCGATTGGCGCAAGCCTTCCGCATCGAGGATGACGGCGCGCTTCTCGCGCTCGGCCTTCATCTGCCGGCCCATGGACTCGACGATGTCGCGCGGCGGATCGATCGCCTTGATCTCGATACGCGTCACCTTGATGCCCCACGCTGAAGCCGCAGAGTCGACGACATGCAGCAGCCGATCGTTGATATCGTCGCGCTTGGACAAGAGCTCATCGAGATCCATGCCACCCATGACGGTTCTGAGGTTGGTCATGGTGAGCTGCAGGATGGCGTTCTCCAGTCCACGTACCTCGTAGGCGGCGCGGGCCGCGTCCAGTACCTGATAGAAGGCGACGCCATCGGCCGAGACCGTGGCGTTGTCCTTGGTGATGACCTCCTGCGTCGGCACGTCGAGAACCTGCTCCATCATGTTCATCTTGTGACCGATGCGGTCGATGAACGGCACGATGATGCTGAGGCCCGGCGCCAGGGAACGGGTGAACCGTCCGAAGCGCTCGACCGTATAGTTGTAGCCCTGCGGGACAGTCTTTACGCCCGCGAAGAGCACCAGAATGACG
The DNA here is from genome assembly GCA_963781775.1 of uncultured Alphaproteobacteria bacterium. Classification (GTDB taxonomy): domain Bacteria; phylum Pseudomonadota; class Alphaproteobacteria; order Rhizobiales; family Kaistiaceae; genus CAVSRC01. The sequence goes on from CAWAHE010000011.1 coordinate 117,865, forward strand.
AGTATGACGAGTGCGATAACGACCCAGTCGATTCCCATCGTTTCTTCCCCAGCTATGGGCCGCCGTTGGTGGCGCACCCTCTCAGAATGCCGCGAATCGGCGCGATTGCGCGGCTTCCAGCCCTGTTGATGTAAGGATGCCGGAAAGGCCTCGCCAGTTAAATCGCTAACAAGCGGCCTACAGCCACCCGGCCAGCTCGCGCCGGACGACCGTCTCGATCACCCGCATGCCCTCGTCGCTGTCGTTGAGGCAAGGGATCGCCGCGTATTGCTCGCCGCCGTTTTCGCGGAAGGTCTCGCCGCCGCGGATGGCGATCTCCTCAAGCGTCTCGAGGCAATCGGAGGTGAAGCCCGGCATGATGACCGCCAGGCGCCGCACGCCCTGTTTCGCCAGATCGGCGATGGTGATGTCGGTATAGGGCTGGAGCCACTCCGCAGCGCCGAAGCGCGACTGGAAGGTGATACGCAACCGCTCGGCAGGCCAGCCCAGCTTGTCGCGCAGCAGTCGCGTCGTCTTCTGGCACTGGCAATGATAGGGGTCGCCCTTGTTCAGATATTCGCGCGGCAGGCCGTGAAACGAGGCGAGCACCACGTCCGGCTCGAACGGCAGGCTCGCCAGCGAGGCGCGCGCCGAATTCGCCAGTGCATCGATGTAGGTCGGGTCGTCGTGCCACGGCGGTGCGGTCCGCACGGCCGGCTGCCAACGCATCTTCGCCAGCGCAGCGAATGCGGCGTCATTGACGGTCGCCGTCGTCGCCGCGGCGTATTGCGGATAAAGCGGCACAACGAGAATGCGCTCGCAGCCTTCGTCCTGAAGGGCCTTCAGCCGCGATGCGATCGTCGGCGTGCCGTAGCGCATGGCCCAATCGACGATCACCTTGTCGGCCTTCAGGGAGGCCGCGAGTTTCTCGGCCTGCGAGCGTGTGAAGGTGACGAGCGGCGCTTCGTTCTTCTCGTTGTTCCAGATGAGCGAATAGGCGTGAGCGGTCTTGGGCGGCCGCGTGGTCAGCACGAACAGATTGAGGATCACCCACCATATCGGCCGCGGCACCTCGATGACGCGCGGGTCGGACAGGAACTCCTTGAGGTAGCGGCGGACGGAGCCGGTGTCGGTACCGGCAGGCGACCCGAGATTGACGAGCAGCACGCCGACGCGGCCGAAGCGGACCGGCGGATGGTCGGCGGGCAGTGACGATGTTGGGTTGGGCGGCGGCGAGGAAAGTGCGTCTGTCATGGCGTCATTCATAGAGCCACCCCGCCACAAGTCCACCGGCAGGCGGAAACGAGACGGGGCGGCCGAAGCCGCCCCGAACCCGTTTTTCGGTGTAAGTGCGCGGGATCAGCTCTTGGTGATGCGGCCCTCGACCTTGGCGTCGACCTTGCCCATGCCGGCGATGAAGTCGATCACATCGTTCGCCATCAGGTCGCCCTGCATCGGCCCGATCAGCACGGTGCCGTCCTTGAGCGCGGTATAGCCGTCGCCGCCATTCATCATGAAGTCGTTGGTGGCAACCTTGTAGGTCCCGGCCGGATCGAGCGGCTTGTCGCCGACCATCACCGACACGACGCGGCTGCCCTTCGGCTTCTTGAGATCGACGACGATCTTGAGCCCGGAGACCTGCGGGAAGCGGCCAGCGCCGTCCTCGACCTGGCTGAAGCCGTTCTCGAGAGCCTCCATGATCGCCTTGCCGCTCAACACGGTGACGACGGTGACGTTGCCGAACGGCAGCTCGGTCAGGACGTCGCGGCGAGTCAGCACCGTGCCGGCCGGATACTGCTTGTCGCCGCGAATACCGCCACCATTGGTGATGGCGATATCGGCGCCGTTGGCGCCGCGCATGGCATCGGCGATCAGATTGCCCATCGCCGACTCCTCGGTCCGCACGACGTTGCGGCGCGAGTCGAGCGCACCGACCGTGGTGCCGATCTCGACGTTCAGGCTCTTGTCGAGCTTGTCCTTGAAGCCATCGACGAGCGTCTGCGTTTCCGGGTCCGGCGTCACCGTCTTGGTGTCGATGAATCGGAACGTCGGCTCCCACGAGACGGTGCGCTTGCCGTCCTTCTCAGTGACCGTGACGGCGAGATCGAGCGGCGCCAGATATTTCGCCTCGGTCGAGGTCTCGACATAGGCTGTGATGCCGTCATAGCCGGTCATGTAGTCGTGGTCGTCGCCCGACATGATCACGTCGAAGGCCTGGCTTGCCATGATCTCGCGGTCATACGCGTGGTCGCCCTGGATAACGCCGATGACGATGTCGGCGCCGGCCTTGCGCGCCGCCTTGGCGCCGTCAACGGCCGCCTTGACGGTATCTCCAAATTTCCAGTCGCCGGGGCTGGAGACTTCCGGCGTCGTGTCCTGCGCGACGGGCACGAGCGCGACCTTGATGCCGCCAATGTCTTTCATCATCGTACCGCCGACGCCGTCGATGGCCGAGCCGTCGGCGTGGGTCAGGTTGATCGCCGCCCACGGATATTTCGACATCTTCACATTGGCGAGGAAGTTGTCGGTGCCGAAATCGAATTCATGGTTGCCTGGGACGGCAATATCGAACGGCACGATGTTGGTGAGTTCGACCGTGTTGGCGCCCTTGTCGAAGCCAGACAGCAGCGACGGCGAAAACATGTCGCCGTCGAACACGTAGATCGTGTTTGGATTGGCTGCCTTCTCCGCCTTGGCGACGGCGTTGAGCCGGGCGAAGCCGCCACGATCCTTCACCCCAGCGAAATTGTAGATGTCACCAACGCCGAGAATGGTCAGCTTGACGGTCTCCGCGCGCGCCGGCCCGAAGGCGGTGGCGCCGAGCGCGAGCGCACCGGCGAGTACGACGGCTAACTTCCTGCTGCGAGTGGCCATTGTCAGTCCCTCCTGAAACGGATCGTACAAATTGATCGGGTTCCGCCGGTTTCGGACCACCAGCGGTGACGGTCGGCTCAAAGCTAGACCAGTTCTAGGTCAGTTTTCTGACAGACGCGGGCCGAGCGCAAGGGCCGCCCGGGCGGGCGGCGGGCGGCACGGCGGGAGCGGCGAAGAACCGAGCGCTCTCAGGCGGGATAGTCGGCCGGCGTGATGCCGCAGCCTTCGAGGAATTTCCGCACCTGCACCACCTCGTCGACCGCTACGCTATGACCCGTCGTGTGGTGGAACGCGGCGCTATGGCCGTTCAACGTGACGCCGATGCGGCCGCCGCTCTTGTTGTCGATCTCGGCGCCAAGTTCGGTGAAGACGCCCTCGACGTCCCGGAAATTGAGGTTGGTGTTGACCGGGTGGGCGAAGATGGCTTGCAGGACCTTGCGGTGACGATGGTTCATGATCGGATCCGGTTGATGGTGATGACATGTCTCCACGCTGCCGAAGCACGCCGCGTTGACATGCGTCAAGGCCAGGCTACTCGGCCGCCTCGGCTCTTCGCCCGGCGTTGAGAAAAGCGTCGCGGCGCTCCGCCGCCTCGGGGATGGCGCGCAACACCGCGTCGGCCCTGACGTGGCCGAAGCCGCGGATCTTCTCGGGATAGCGGGCGAGCGCCACGGCTGGGCTGTGGTTCTCCGAAGACAGCTGCTTGAGGATCAACGCCAGCGTCGCCTCGTAGTCGGCGAGCAGCCGACGCTCCATGCGCCGTTCCGGCGTATGGCCGAACGGGTTGAACCATGTTCGCCGCAACCAGCGGAAGCGCACGAGCAGACGGAAGACGCGCATGAACCACGGTCCGAAGGTCTGCTTCTTCATGTGGCCGGTTTCGGGATCGCGTTCAGCGAACAAGGTCGGCGACAGATGGAACTCAAGCTTGCCCCACCCGGCGAACTCGCTGGCAAGCTGGCGCTGGAAGGAACCGTCGGTATAGAGGCGCGCCACTTCGTACTCGTCCTTGATTGCCATCAGCTTGAAGAGATTGCGTGCCGCCGCCTCGGCAAGATCCGCGCGACCGGGGGCGACGCGCGCCTCCGCCTCGCGCAGCCGCGCCACCGCGTCGGCGTATCGCTGGGCATAGCGCTCGTTCTGATAGGCGGTCAGGAACCGGCTCCGCCGCGCCACCAATTCGTCGAGGCTCTCGGCGATGGGCGGCTTGCGCCTCCCCGAACGTCGGGCGGCGAGATCTGCGACGGTCTCGGGCTCAATCGCGGCGCGGCGGCCCCACGTGAAGGCCGCCTGATTCATCGCGACATCGACGCCGTTCAGCTCGATCGCCCTCAGGATCGCGAAATGCGTCAGCGGCACCGCGCCTGCCTGCCATGCGAGGCCGAGCATGAACATGTTGGTGGCGATGGCGTCGCCCGTGAGCGCCGTCGCGATCTCGGTCGCCTGGACGAAGCGGCTGCGCTCGGCGCCGGCCCGCGCCGTGATCGCCTGAATGATGCGCCGGGTCGGCAGGGAATAATCGGGATTGTGCGTGAAGGCGCCGGGATAGGTCTCGTGGGTGTTGACGAAGACGGCGGTATGACCCGGATCGATCGCCGCCAGCGCACGCGCCGAGCCGGCGACCACCATGTCGCAGCCAAGCACGAGGTCGGCGCCACCGGCCGCAACGCGGATCGCGTTGATCCTGTCGCTCGACGGCGCGATGCGCACGTGGCTGGTGACCGGTCCGCCCTTCTGGGCAAGGCCGGCCATGTCGATCACCGCCGCCGCCTTGCCCTCGACATGCGCGGCCATGGCCAGCAGCGCACCGATGGTGATCACGCCCGTACCGCCGACGCCGGTGATCAGGATGGAATAGTCGCCGACGAGCGCCGGCAGGCGCGGCATCGGCAACACCGCCTCGTCGCCGGTGAGCGGTTCGCCCTTCTTCTGCACCGCTCCATGGACCGTGACGAAGCTCGGGCAGAAGCCCTTGATGCAGGAGAAGTCCTTGTTGCACACCGACTGGTCGATCGCCCGCTTGCGGCCGTATTCCGTCTCGACCGGCACGATCGCCACGCAGTTCGACTGCACGCCGCAATCGCCGCAGCCCTCGCAGACCAGTTCGTTGATGACCACCCGCTGGTCGGGATCGGGATAGAGGCCGCGCTTGCGGCGCCGGCGCTTTTCGGCGGCGCAGGTCTGGTCGTAGATCAACACCGACACGCCGCTGAGGCCGGCGAGTTCCTTCTGCACGGCATCGAGCTCATCGCGATGGTGGATCGCGGTGCCGGACGGGAAGCCGGCGCCGCCGGCGTAGCGGTCCGGCTCCTCGCTGACGACAACGACGCGGCGCGCGCCTTCCGCGACCATCTGCGCCGCGATCTTCTCGACCGTGAGGTTGCCGTCGGGCTTCTGGCCGCCGGTCAGCGCCACGGCGTCGTTGAACAGGATCTTGAAGGTGATGTTGGTGCCGGCAGCAACCGCGGCGCGCACCACCAGACTGCCGGAATGGACGTAGGTGCCGTCGCCGACGTTCTGGAAGACATGCCCGCGGGTCGAGAACGGCGCCTCGCCGATCCAGTTGGCGCCCTCGGCGCCCATCTGGGTGTAACCCTCGGTATGACGGTCCTCGATGCGCTGGACCATGTAGTGGCAGCCGATGCCGGCATAGGCGCGCGAGCCTTCCGGAACGACGGTGCCGGTGTTGTACGGACAGCCGGCGCAGAAGTAGGGCGTGCGCTCGGCGATATCGCGCGTATTGGCGAGCACCTCCTGCGCACCGCGAAGCGCCGCGACGCGACGGGCGAGCTGCTCGTCATGCCGCCCGGCGATGAGGCGCTGGCCGATGGCGACGCCGATGGCGTTGGTGTCGAGCGCCCCTTTCGACGGGAACAGCCACTGCCCACCCTCGTCCTTCTTGCCGACCACCGCCGGCTGGTTGGCGGTGCCGTAGAGGATCTCCTTGATCTGCGCCTCGATCAGCCCGCGCTTCTCCTCGACCACGACGATGGTCTCGAGGCCGGCGGCAAACTCGCGGATGATGTTGGGCTCCAGCGGCCAAGTGCAGGCAATCTTCAGCAGACGCAGTCCAAGGTTGGCCGCCCTCGCCTCATCGATGCCGAGATCGTCCAGCGCCTGAAGCACGTCGTGGTAGCTCTTGCCGGCGGTGACGATGCCGATGCGCGGCTGGCGCCCGCCGGCGAGCACCAGGCGGTCCGGCGCGTTGGCGCGCAGGAACGCCAGAACCGCCGGTATCTTGAATTCGTGGAGACGCTCTTCCTGGGCGAGCGGATTATCGTTGGTCCGGATGTTGAGACCGCCCGGCGGCATGCGAAAACCGCCGGGGATCATGGTCGCCACACGGTCGAGCGAGCCGTCGACGGTGGCGGTCGACTCGACATTGTCCTTGACGCATTTCAGCCCGACCCAGGTGCCGGTGTAGCGCGACATGGCATAGCCGAAGAGACCGTAGTCGAGGATCTCCTGCACGCCGGCCGGATTGAGGATCGGGATCATCGCATCGACGAAGGCGAACTCGGACTGGTGCGCCGTGGTCGAGGATTCGCAGGTGTGGTCGTCGCCCATCAGGGCCAGCACGCCGCCCCACGGCGAGGTGCCGGCAAGGTTGGCGTGACGCAGTGCGTCACCGGAACGGTCGACGCCCGGCCCCTTGCCGTACCAGAGGCCGAATACCCCGTCGAAACGGCCGTCGCCGCGCAGTTCGGCCTGCTGCGCCCCCCACAGCGCGGTCGCGGCAAGGTCTTCGTTGATACCCGGATTGAAGACGATGCCCGCCGGTTGCAGCACATCGGCGGCGCGCCACAACTGCTGGTCGAGGCTGCCCAGCGGCGAGCCGCGATAGCCGGTGACGTAGCCCGCGGTATCGACGCCCTGTCGGCGGTCGCGCGCCCGCTGCATCAGCAGCAGGCGAACCACCGCCTGGGTGCCGCTGACCAGAACCTTCTGCTTGGCGAGGTCGTATTTGTCACCAAGGCTGACGGCCGCAAGGGCCATTCGCCAATTCCTCCGCACGCCGCCCCGGCCGGCCGGATGACCGCCTCGGCCTAAGGTCAATCACAGGCGATTGTGCCGCGCAATCGGCGCCGCGTCACGGTGGCGTCAGCAGAGATCACCCGAACTGATCGGCAAGCGCCGAATTTCGCCCGAATTGCACAAGATCAAGGCACGGATCCCCGCATCCGGGCATGGCAATGGCCCAGTGAAGCGCGGCTTGCCAACGCACTCCAACCATCGCAGTGTTGGGCTCAAGGGAAGGCCGGGCAAAACCGGCAAGGGGACGCCAATGCAGGGGCTGCTTCGCATCAGTGGTGCGATCGACCGCGTGACGGCCTTCATCGGCCGGTCGGTGACGTGGCTCATTCTGCTCTCGGTCCTGGTCAGCGCCGGCAACGCCACATCGCGCAAGCTCTTCTCGATCTCGTCGAACGGGTGGCTCGAGTTGCAGTGGTACCTGTTCGCGGCCGCCTACTTGCTCGCCGCCGCCTACACGCTCCAGCGCAACGAACACATCCGCATCGACATCATCTCCAACATGCTGCCGAAGAAGGTTCGCGACTGGATCGACATCTTCGGCCATGTCGTAATGCTGCTGCCCTTCACGTTTCTGATCATCAAGGAAGCAATCCCCTGGTTCCTGCAGTCCTACCGGATCGGTGAGATGTCGAGCAATTTCGGCGGCCTGATTCAGTGGCCGGCCAAGGGGCTGATCATCGCCGGGTTCTTCCTGCTCGCGATTCAGGCGGCATCGGAACTGATCAAGCGGATCGCGGTGATGCAGGGGCGCATTGCCGACCCGTATGACACGCCCGATCCCACGGCACCGATCGAGTAGCCGATGACCACGTTCATCATCGCGAATATGGCGCCGCTCATGTTCGCAACGCTGGTCGTCGTCCTCTTGCTCGGCTATCCGGTGGCGTTCGCGCTGGCCTTCAACGGGCTCGCCTGGGGCATGGTCGGCATACAGCTCGGCCTGTTCGCGCCAACGTTCTTCCAGGCCCTGCCGGATCGCATCTACGGTGTGATGAGCAACGAGACGCTGCTCGCCATCCCCTTCTTCACCTTCATGGGACTGATCCTGGAACGTTCGGGCATGGCCGAGGACCTGCTCGACACCATCGGGCAGCTTTTCGGCCCGGTGCGCGGCGGCCTCGCTCTGGCGGTGGTCGTGGTCGGCGCCCTGCTTGCCGCCACCACCGGCGTCGTCGCCGCATCGGTCATCGCCATGGGCCTGATTTCCCTGCCGATCATGCTGCGCTACGGCTACGACCGGCGTCTGGCGACGGGCGTCATCGCGGCCTCCGGCACGCTCGCCCAGATCATCCCGCCGAGCCTCGTGCTCATCGTCATGGCCGACCAGCTCGGCAAGTCGGTCGGCGACATGTACTCCGGCGCGATCGTGCCCGGGCTGGTTCTGTCCGGCCTCTACCTGGCGTACGTGATCGGCGTCACGATCCTCTACCCGAAGGCGGCGCCGGCGCTGCCCAAGGAATTCCGCACCTATAGCGGCATCCGGCTCGCTATCCGCGTCGCGGTCGCGCTCGTTCCGCCGCTCGTGCTGATCTTCCTCGTGCTCGGCACGATCTTCATCGGCCTCGCCACACCGACCGAGGGCGGCGCCATGGGTGCGGTCGGCGCGATGGTGCTGGCCGCCATCAAGGGCCGGCTCAACTGGACAATGGTTCGGCAAGCGCTCGAACTCGACCACAAAGCTGTCGTCCTTCGTGCTCTTCATCCTGATCGGCTCGCGCGTCTTCAGCCTCACCTTCTTCGGCGTCAACGGCCACGTCTGGGTCGAGAGCCTGTTGACCAGCCTTCCCGGCGGACAGATCGGCTTTCTGATCGTCGTCAACATTCTCGTCTTTGTGCTGGCCTTCTTCCTCGACTTTTTCGAACTCGCTTTCATCATCGTGCCGCTGGTCGGCCCTGCCGCCGCCCACCTTGGCATCGACCTGATCTGGTTCGGCATTCTGCTCGGCATCAACATGCAAACGGCGTTCATGCACCCGCCGTTCGGATTCTCCTTGTTCTATCTGCGCTCGGTCGCCGCACGCGAGCCCTACAACGACCGCATCACCGGCGAGGTGATCGCGCCGATCACGACCGCCCAGATCTATTGGGGCGCGGCGCCCTTCGTGATGATCCAGGTGATCATGATCGCCCTCACGATCGCCTTTCCAGGCATGGTCCTGCGCTACAAGGCCGATGAGATCCACCTCACGCCCGACCAGATCCACATGCAGGCACCGAGTTCTGGCGCCGGGTCGGGTGGGCCGAATTTCGGCGGAAGCGGCGGCGGTCCGAACTTCGGTGGCGGCGGAGCCAGCGCCCCGGCGCCGAAGGGCCCGAATTTCGGGGGCGGCAGCAGCGGCGACGCGGCAACCCCATCGGCACCAGCCGGTCCGAACTTCGGCGGCGGCGACAGCAGTGGCGCGACGCCGCCGGCCGCCCCGGCCGGTCCAAACTTCGGCAGCGGCCAATAGAAAAGGGCTCCGGATTGCCCGGAGCCCTTCCGCAAATGACGTATGTGCGCGGCTTGCTAGGACTTCACTTCCAGCTTGCCGGCACGCTGCTGCGCGAACATGAAGTTGTCGTAAGTGCCGTCCGCGATCTGGAACCAGAGATTCTCCTCATTGCGGAACGCCTTTAGCGAGTCGAGCATCGTCTTGAAGTCGGCGTTCTTGGCACTGATCTCGGCGTAGGTCTGCTCGGCCGCGTCGAAGCAGGCCGACAGAATCTCCGGCGAGAAGGCGCGCAATTGGGCGCCGCCAGCAACGAGGCGGCGCAGCGCCGCCGGGTTGAGGGCGTCGTATTGCGCCTGCATGTCGCCGTTGATCGCCGCCGAAGCTGCCTTGAGCACCGACTGGTACACGGGCGGCAGTGCGTTCCACTGGTCGAGATTGACGAAAAGATGGATCGTCGTGCCAGCCTCCCACCAACCGGGATAATAGTAGTACTTGGCAACCTTGTAGAAGCCGAGCTTCTCGTCGTCATACGGGCCGACCCATTCGGCCGCGTCAACGGTACCCTTCTCCAGCGCCGGATAGATGTCGCTGCCGGGAATATTGGCCGGGACAACGCCGAGCTTCGACAGCACCGCGCCGCCGAACCCGCCGACACGGAACTTGACGCCCTTGAGGTCGTCGACAGTGTTGATCTCCTTGCGCCACCAGCCACCCATCTGGCAGCCGGTATTGCCAGCCGGGAAGCCGATCATGTTGAACTTGGCGTAGAACTTGTTCATCAGGTCGATGGCGCCGCCGTAGTACCACCAGGCATTCTCTCCGCGGCTGGACAGGCCGAACGGCACGGTCGATCCGAAAGCGAAGGTCGGATCCTTGCCGAAGTAGTAGTAGCTGGCTGTGTGACCCATCTCGACGGTGCTTCCCTGCACCGCGTCGACAACGCCCGGCGTTGGCACGATTTCGCCGCTGGCAAACGTCTGGATCTGGAACTTGCCGTCGGTCAGTTCGCCGACCATTTTGGCCAAACGCTCCGCTCCGCCATAGAGCGTATCGAGCGATTTCGGAAATCCCGAGGTCAAGCGCCACTTGATCTCCGGCATCGACTGGGCGATGGCCGGCGCGGCAATAGCAGTGGAAGCGGCCGCGCCCCCCGCGAGCAGGCCAGCCTTCTTAATAAATGAACGACGATCCATGCTTGCATTCCTCCCTTGGCGGTTCCGGTGTAAACATCCATATGCTTTGAAGCGTGGAACCTGCACAAAACGGACGCCATCACCTGGGACCTGTCAAGGCAAAAGGTGCTGACGGCTGACGCTAGCCCCTTCCAGAACCACGGGAATCCTGCACAAGAATGAAGCAGAACCCCTCCGAGCCACCCCTTATCGCCGTTGCTGCCGACGTAAAATCCGTAGACGGCTACACATGGCATGCCGTCGCGGAGCCGTACCTCAACGCCATCGTCCACGGCTTCGGCGGCATTCCACTGATCGTGCCTTCGCTCGACGATGCGATCGACTTCGACGCGCTGCTGCAACGCGTGGACGGCGTTCTTCTGCCCGGCAGCCGATCGAACGTTCATCCGAATCGATATGGCCAGCCGCCTGATCCGAAGACCGAACCGCACGACCCGCGCCGCGACGCGGTAACCCTGCCGCTGATTGCGGCCGCGCTGCGTCACGGGATGCCGCTGTTCGCGATCTGTCGCGGCATGCAGGAGCTGAACGTGGCGCTCGGCGGCACGCTGGTCGCGGAGGTTCAGGAACTGGACGGCCGGTCGGATCACCGCGCGCCGGTCTCCGAGGACCAGACCGTCCGCTTTGCGATCCGTCAGGATGTCCACATCGTCGCCGGCGGCACGCTGGCCGGCATCTTCTCGAGCGACACGATCAAGGTGAACTCGCTGCACCGCCAGGCGATCGGCCGTCTTGCCGAAGGCCTTGCCGTCGAAGCGACCGCGCCCGACGGGACCATCGAGGCAGTGCGCGTCAGGGACGCGGCTGCCTTCGCACTCGGCGTGCAATGGCACCCGGAATACTGGGTGCGGACCGACGCCGCTTCACAGAAGCTTTTCGCTGCCTTCGGCGCCGCCGTGCACGCCCACATGGCCGGCCGCTCAGGCGCGCTCGCCTCGGCCGCGGAATAAAAAACGGGCGCCGCCGAATATGGCGGCGCCCTCCCCCCAGCCAATCGCCGATCAGGCGACCAGCGGCTTCAGGCCGGGATGGTCCTGCACCAGCCGGGTCTTCTCCGCCCAGCCATCGAGACCCCACACGTGGCCGGCATGCTTGACGATCAAGTAGACCAACACGCCCGCATAAACGATGTGCTCGTCGAGCAGGAGGTTGTTGGTGTTGCTGATGTAGGGGAAATCCATGTGCGCGGTCCAATAGAGCAGCATTAGCGCGATGCCGAACATGGAACTGATGCGGACCATGAACCCGACGAGCAGTGACAGGCCGATCAGCAGGTGGCCGTACTCGACGAGAAACGACAATACCGGTGCAACGCCCGGCCCGGTGAACTGCGAATACAGCCCGTGAAATGTCTTGGTGCTGTTGAGGAAGCCGGCAACGCTCCAGCCCGGGACGAGGACCTGATGCGACGCGGCATAGAGGAACGTCCACGCCATCGCCAGACGAAAAAAGACGATCAGCGCACGCTCGGCTTTTGAATCGGACATGGCATTTCTCCCACCCTGATCTTGTGTTCGGCCTCGGCGGGCGCCGGAGGCCAAAGGATGGTCGTCTTCGGTGTCGGCCGTGGCGGAGTGTCTGCCGCGGTCTGGCCTGAGGGCGACCGACGCCAGCAACCTAAGGCCGGGCGCGGCACCCGGCTTTGATATTGCTCAAATTGTAGGCAGCGCGCGTTAGCCCGGCAAGCCGTGCGCCAGTGCGCCGCCCAGGAGGAGCAGGCCGAGGAGGAGAACGGCCGCCGCCGCGGCGATCTCGGCGATGCGCACCACCCGCTCCGCCACCGGCGAATCCGTGCCGGCCAGGCGCACGGCGACGCCGCGGGCGGACACCGCCAGGGTCGCGAGGGTCGCGACGGTCAGCCCGGTGCCGAGCGCCATCACGAAGGTCGCCGCAACGCCGGCCAAGAAGAGGCCCTGCGACAGCGCGAACACCAGGACGATGATCGCGCCCGAACACGGCCGCACGCCGACGGCGACGATCGCCGACCACGCCCGCGCCAGACTGGAGCGCAGCGGGATCGGGTTGCCCTGAGCCGGACGGGCATGGCCGTGATGATCGTATGATCGTTGTGCTCGTGGTCGTGCGCATGGTCGTGATCATGGTGGGCATGGTCGTCGTGGGCGTGGTCGTCACCAACACCGTGATGATGGTGGTGATGGTGACCGCCGCCGAACGTCTTTGCCCACAGAAGCCAGGCGCCGACCGCCGCGACCAGCGCGTAGCTCAGAATCTCGAACCAGTCCGTCGCCGCGGTCATGGTGACGGCCGTGACGTGGAAGATCAGCGCCGCAACGCCGACGATGACAACCGCGCTGACCGCCTGAACGAAGGCCGCCATGAACGACAGCGCGATGCCGCGCTTCACGGTTTCGCCGGACGACACCAGATAGGCGCTGATCACGGCCTTGCCGTGGCCGGGTCCGGCCGCATGAAAGACACCATAGGCAAAGCTGAGGGCAAGCAGCAGCCACACCGCCCAGCCGTTCTGCTTGATATCGGTGAGCGCGTGGGTGAGGCCCTGATAGAATTCGCTCTGGTAGTAGGCGATCTGCATGAAAAAGGGACGAAGCGGCCCGCCGAAGGCGCCCGGCCCCGGCGAATCGGGCGTGGCGATGCCAAACGGGCTGGCCGCATGGGCGCCACCGGCCACGGCAACCGCGACGAGGAAGGCGACGGCAAAAAGCGCCGCGCATTTGCGGGCGGCGCTCACGGGCAATCGACCGTAATCAGATTGGCGAGGCCGGCCGCCGCATCCTGCAACTCGGGCGGCAGATCGTGCTGGTCGGCGGGAATCGCGGACAGCATGGCCATCGTCTGGGCCGTCAGCTCCTGCGGCGGATGGTACGCGGCAGTGCAACCCGCCGGCGCCCCGTCGAGCGTCACCGGTGTGTCCTTGGGAAAGGTGAAGGCCACGAAATACTCGGGATCGAAGACCTCGAGCGTCGCCTTGCCCTTGATCTTCACGGGCGCCTTCAGCGGCAGCGTGTAGAACAGCGTCAGCCGGCCGCCATGAAATTCGAGCCAGTATTCGGTCGGCGGCACGAAGGGAAATTTCTTCTTCCCCTCCCGCAGCCACGTGAAGAAGTCGTACTCCTTGAGCGAGTCGACGTTGACCTTGGCGAGCGGCGCGAGCTCGTCGTCGCTGAGTTTGCCGTCGCCATTCGCATCGAGGCCCTGAATGGCGAAAGCGGTGAACGCCTCGTCGAACTGCCAGATGTGACGGACGGCTGTGACCTCGCCGGCCGCATCGAAGACGATCTCCGCGCGCGCATCGACGAAGACATGCGGGTGCGCCAGGGCCGGAGCCGACGCCACGACCGGCAGCGCGGCGGCCAGCGCCCATGCAGCGCGGCGAAGTGCGGTCACGACCCGTCTCCCATGCGCGGCATGGATTTCCGCCGCATTGGGGCCGATTCGCGGCGAATCCGCGTGGCAAAAGGACGCGTTCATGGCGAAGCCGCCATGCGCGCCTGCTTGTCGGCAAGCGCCTGCTCGATCTCGATAATCCAGTCGACCTCCTCGCCACGCGCAGCGCGCTTCTTGCGGATCAGCGCCAGATTGCGCGCCGTCGTCTCCGGCTCCCACACTTCGCGCACGATGGCGAGCGCCATCTCGGCATTTTCCTGCGCCGCATCGCGATCACGGGCGAGGACCGCGATCTCGAGCAACGTCGCATAGTCCCAATAGTCGCCCGTATGATCCTCGCCTCCGCGCACGCGCTGGGTCGCCGCATAGCGGACCACAGCAGCCAGATCGCCAAAGGCAGGATCCTGCTTGTCCTCCATGTCCATGAGCGTCAGCGTATTGACTCCCGGATAGGGGTCGCGCCAGTCGGCCTCGAAGCCGGCGCGATAGGTTGCGAGCGCCCGCTTGAGCAGGCCGCGCGCCTCGAAACTGCGGCCGGCTTCGTCCGCGATCTGCCACTGGTCCTTGTAGATGCGCCCGAGCAGACCGTTGGTCTCGCTGCTCTGACCGAACTCCTTGATGACATCGGCGAGCACACGCTCGGCGTCCGCCGTGCGGCCGATGCGGTTGAGGGCGAAGCCGAACTGTTCACGCATCATGCGCGCCTGCTGCAATTCGCGCGGCATCCGCTCGTAGAGTGCGACCATCTCCGCGCATCCGGCCTTGCCGACCGCGCGGAAGGACAGCATCAGATCGACGATGACTCCGGCCTCGACATTGCGGAGGTCGGCAAGATTGTGATCCGCTGCAACCGCCCTGACCGCGTCGAGGCCAAGCTTGCGCGCCTCGGCGAGCCGGGTCTTGTACCTCTCGGTGATCGCCACCCGATCGCGGAAGATGTCGGTCTTGACGTGGTCGACCTCGTGCCGCGGCATGCCATCGACGAGCTGAAACAGCGGGCTGTCGTCGTTGCCATCGGCGTGAGCACTGGCGAGACGGGCGGCGATGCGCTCGACATCGCCGTCGACGTCGGTGAGACCACCGGACGCATCCATGCGGTAGGGCGTGCCGCGCTGCGAGGCGACGTCGAACGGCAGCGCCGTGCCCTCGGCGAAGACGATAACCGTGCTGCGCGGCCTGAGCGCATGGCGGATGCCAAGTTCATAATAGACGTTGGGATTGGCGCCGGTGACATCGGCGACGGCGTAGTCGCACAGCATCAGCCGCTCGAACATCGGCTTGTGGATCGTGCCGCCGACCTGCTCCTGGTCGGCGCGGATCACGTCCATGTCGGCGGCGAGGACCGCCGGGGCGATGATGCGATCGTAAACCGCGTCGAAGTCGATCTGCCGTCCGGTCCCGTCGGGCTTGCGTCCGAACGGCATCAGCACGAAGCAAAGTGGCTTCACGTTTTCGCTCTCCTGCCCGCCGCCGCGCCGACTTTACCAGCTTTGGCGGGCCGCGGGACGGTCAGCCGCCAAGGATCGCGCGAGCAAGGGAAATCAGCGCCCGATCGCGGCCGGGTGGGCCGATCAGCGACACGCCGACCGGCGCGCCCTTGACGGCGAGCAGCGGCAGCGAGATCTGCGGGAAACCGGCGTGGCCGGCAATCGACATCATCGCCACCGCACGGCCGCGGAAATCCTCGAAGTCCTGTTCGCGCGAGGCAAGCAGCGGCGCGGCATCGGGCATCGTCGGCATCACGATGACCCGGTCGCTGCCCACGATCTCGGCAACCCGCGCGGCCGCCTTGCGGCGGAACACGACCGCGGCGTCATGCGCTTCCCTTGTGATCGCCTTCGATGCGGCAAAGCGCGTGACCACTGGCGGGTTCAGGAGCGGTTTGCGCGCCTCGATCCAGGGCCCGTGGCTTTGCCAGGCGTGATAGCCCTGGATCGTACGATAGGCGTCGTACCACTTGTCCAGTCCCTCCTCCGCGACAACGACGGTGCCATCCGAGGCGAGGTGACGGCCGATCCGCGCGAAGGCGGGTTCAAGCAAGGCCCGCTCGTTCTCGGCCGCAAAGAGCGCGCAGACATCCTCCGCTACGACCATCTTGCTGAGTGGTGGTCCGGCGACATCCTCGCCGAGCAGCACCGCGCCGACGCGCTCGTAGACATCGGCGGTGCGGGCGAACCAGCCGACGGTGTCATAGATGGCGGCGAGCGGCATGGTGCCGGAGATGTCGATGCGGCCAAAGGTCGGGCGCAGGCCGATGATGCCGCAGAAGGATGCCGGCCCGCGCACCGAGCCGCCGGTATCGCTGCCGAGCGCGAAATCGACCAGCCCCGCCGCCACCGCCGCCGCCGAACCCGACGAGGAGCCGCCGGGCACGCGATCCGGCGCCGCCGGATTGATCGGTGTGCCGTAATGCTCGTTGCGCCCGTCGATCGAAAACGCCAGTTCGGCGGTGTGGGTCTTGCCGACGAACGTCGCGCCGGCATCGAGCAGCTTCGCCACACACGCGGCATGGGTGGTCGGCACGGGATCCTCGGCGGTCTTCTCCGGACTGCCGCAGCCGGTCGGATAACCGGCGACGTCGTAGATGTCCTTGACCGCGAAGGTCAGCCCCGCGAGCGGGCCCGACGGCGCGTGCGCCACGGGTACGTCGGGATAATCGACGAAGGCGTGAACCGGATCGGAGGGGATGAGCATCGTGACTCCTCAAACTGCGATCGCGGCGCCATCCGACCGCGGATCGGACGCGCCGAACAGACGACCATCAGCGCGGCGGACGATGGCGTCGGCATGTCCAAGCGAATCGGAATGCCGCTCGGGCAGGACGACCGTGCCATGACCGGCGCGCCTGAGCGCCTCGACCACATCCGGGTCGAAGCCCGACTCCAGGGTCAGTTCGGCGTCCTCGTGGCCCCAGGTCCGCCCGAGCCGCCAGCGCGGCGCATCGATCGCCTCTCCGAGGTCCATGCCGAAGCAGGCATAGCGCGTGAACACCGCCGCCTGGAACTGCGGCTGGCCGTCGCCGCCCATCGAGCCATAGGGCATGACGCGGCCATCCTTGAATCGCGCCAGCGCCGGGTTGAGCGTGTGAAACGGCTTGCGGCCGGGGGCGAGCGGATTGGTCGCCTTGGGGTCGAGCGAGAAGCTGATGCCGCGGTTCTGCCAGACGATGCCGGTTCGCGGCAGCACGACTCCCGAGCCCCACTCCCAGTAGAGCGACTGGATGAACGAGACGGCGAGACCGTTGCCGTCGACGGTGCTCATATGGATGGTGTCGGCGTCGGCATTGCCATCCCACGCACTGGCGCGCTTGCGGTCGATCGTGTCGGCCTCGGCGTCGAGCCACTCCGGCGTCAGGAAGCGCTTCACGTCGTCGCCGAAGGCGGGATCGGTGACTTCCGCATCGCGCACGGCGAAGGCGCGCTTGGTCGCTTCGATCAGGCCGTGGATGTGGTCGAAGCTTTCGCCGCGCTTCACGCCCAGCCGCTCGAACAGGCCGAGGATGATCAGCGAGGCCAACCCCTGGGTCGGCGGCGGCGTGTTGAAGAGCGTGCAGTCGGCGAGCGCCACCGACAATGGCGTCGTCAGCCGCGCTTCGTGCTTGCGCAGGTCCTCGCGGGTCACCGGAGAGCCGACTTCCTCGAGGTCGGCGGCGATCTCGGCAGCGACGTCGCCGCGATAGAAGTCGCCGTAGCCGGCGCGGGCGATCTGGTCGAGCGTGTCGGCGAGGCGCGGCTGCACCATCGGTGACCCGGCCTCGGGCGCATTGCCGTCGGCGAGGTAATGCGCGGCAAAACCCGGCACGTCCTTGAGGCTTTCGGCATTGTCGATGGTCTTTCGCCATTGGCACGGGCTGACCGGCACGCCCTCGCGCGCGTGGCGGATCGCCGCGCCCAACAAATCGGCCCGCGACATGCGGCCACCGAGCGCCGCCGCGGCCTCCGCCGCGAGATCCCAGCCCGACACCGCGCCGGCAACTGTCAGCGCCGCCAGCGGCCCGCGCTCGGGGATCGTGTCGTAGCCCTCCTTGGCGTAGCGGGCGATCGTCGCCAGCGACCCGGCGCCGCCGCATGCGTCGATCGAGCGCGGCGGCCGGCCGGGCTCGGCGATGAGGAAGAAAGCATCGCCGCCGATGCCGTTCATCTGCGGATAGACCACGGCAATCGTGGCGGCCGCGGCAATCATCGCCTCGAGCGCATTGCCGCCTTCGCGCATCACATCGGCGGCAGCTTCCGCAGCCGCCTTGTGCGGCGCCACCGCCATCCCCCGCTCGCCGACAACCGTCTCGTTCATCAAACGCCCCGCCCAGCTCTGCCTTCTTGACCGAGCGGTGGTTTTGCCGGTTCCGCGCGGTGTTGCCAATGCCCCTTGACATGCAACCATATGGTTGCCTATTGTGACTCATGGATGAGGTCTTCAAGGCGCTTGCCGACCCGACGCGGCGCGAACTGCTCGACAGGCTGAGGGCCGACAACGGCCAGACGCTGAACGATCTGTGCGCCCGGCTGGCGATGACCCGGCAAGCGGTGACGAAGCACCTCGCCATTCTGGAGGCGGCAAACCTCGTCGCCACCGTCAAGAAGGGACGGGAGAAGCTGCACTACCTGAACCCGGCTCCGATCGGAGAGATCTACGACCGGTGGATCGGCAAATACGAAAAGGCTCGCATCGCGGCACTCGCCGACCTGAAGCGGGCTCTTGAAGAGAAAGACGAATAGGGGCGCCCGAGAGCGCCCCCGCGCAAAATCACGGCACAGAAAGGAACAGCAAATGAGCAGTCGATTTGTCTATGTCACCTATATTCGCACGACGCCGGCCAGGCTCTGGGAGGCGCTGCTGAAGCCGGAATTCACCCGCCAATATTTCTTCGGGGTCACGATGGATTCCGACTGGAAGGTCGGTTCCCCGTGGAAGATGACCCACCCGGACGGCACCGTCAGCGACGCCGGCGAGGTGATCGAGAGCGATCCCCCGAAACACCTGGTGCTGAAGTGGCGGAACGAATTTCCCAACCTCAAGCCGGAGGGCTTCACCCGCTGCACCTTCGACATCGCCGCGGAAGGCGATCTGACCAAGCTGCAGGTCGTCCACGAGGCCGACATGGACAATTCCAAGACGATCGCGGCGGTCTCCGACGGCTGGCCGAAGATCCTGTCGGGCCTGAAGACCCTGCTCGAATCCGGCGCCGTCCTGCCGATGGGCAAAGGCGACGCGGAACGGGCCAAGGCAAAGCAGACTGCCTGACACGACGCCCGGCGGCACCGCACCAACCCCCAACGCGGGAGCTCATGCCCGGGAGGCGGTCGCCGCCTCCCGGACCCCAAGCCAACTTTTTTTGGCGTGGGGTCGAATCGTTCTTGATTGTGAAACCTTTTGAGCATACGTACGCGGCTGCCCAAATTCGCACGTGCCTGTGGTCGCAAGTGTCCGAGGGCGAACCGCCGGGAAAGGTCCCGGACGCTTCGAAGGACGCGGCTTAAAGCAACGACGTAGCGGGCTTTTTTGGTCTCTGCCGGCTTTCCATCCGCCGGGGTTACTGAAGAGGCATCTACATCTTGCCGGGCGTGCGGAACGGGTCTCCCGCTCCAAGCGAAGGCAGCGAACGACCGGACTGCCCTGTCCGCCGATCGACTGCCACCCGCAAACCAGCCGGACAATCCGGCAAACCGGGACGCGTGTCTCCGGAACGATCGGCTCCACATCGATCGTCCGGGTGCAGGTCGACCGGCGGTTAGCAACGCAGTTCTCGCTTGGGGAGTGCCCTGGGAATGACCGACCGTATCCGCGAATTTCTCCGCGACCGACGACCCGAAGGCCCGTGCCTTGTCGTGGACATGGACGTCGTCCGCGACAACTACAACACCTTCGCCCGCGCCATGCCCGACAGCCGCGTCTACTACGCGGTGAAGGCCAACCCGGCGCCGGAAATTCTGAAGCTGCTCGCCGGCCTCGGCTCCAGCTTCGACTGCGCCAGCGTCGCCGAGATCGACATGGCGCTCGCCGCCGGCGCCACGCCGGAGCGGGTCTCCTACGGCAACACGATCAAGAAAGAGCGCGACATCGCCGCTGCCTACCAGCGCGGCATCCGCCTCTTCGCGGTCGATTCCCGCGAGGAGGTCGAGAAGATCGGCCGCGCCGCGCCCGCTTCCCGCGTCTTCTGCCGCATCCTCGTCGCCAATGATGGGGCCGAGTGGCCGTTGTCGCGCAAGTTCGGCTGCATGCCGGCCATGGCCGTGGACGTCCTCGAGCATGCCCACCGTCTCGGCCTCGACGCCTACGGCGTGTCGTTCCACGTCGGCTCGCAGCAGCCGAACCCGGACGCGTGGGGGAACGCCCTCCAGGCCTCGGCCGAGATCTTCCGCACGCTCTCCGAGCGCGGCATCCAACTGCGCATGGTCAACCTCGGCGGCGGTTTCCCGGCGAAGTACCTCAAGAAGATCCCCGTGGTGAAGACCTACGGCCGCGCCATCCATTCGGCGCTCCGCAAGCACTTCGGCAACCGCATCCCCGAGACCATCATCGAGCCCGGCCGCGGCATGGTCGGCGACGCCGGCGTGATCAAGGCCGAAGTGGTGCTGATCTCGCGCAAGGAGGACAACGATCCCCTGCGCTGGGTCTATCTCGACATCGGCAAGTTCGGCGGCCTCGCCGAGACCATGGACGAGGCGATCCGCTACCCGATCCGCACGCCGCGCGACCGCGACGCCAAGAGCCCCTGCGTCATCGCCGGGCCGACCTGCGATTCGGTCGACGTGCTCTACGAGAAGGCGCCCTACGAGCTGCCCGTGTCGCTGTCGATCGGCGACGAGGTGCTGATCGAGGGCACCGGCGCCTACACGACGACCTACTCGGCAGTCGCCTTCAACGGCTTCGAGCCGCTCAAATCCTACGTGATCTGAGCCCGAAACCGATGATCACATATGGATCGGAGGCGCCGGCCGAAGCCGGCGCCCGGGAAGCCCTGCTCGACCGCGTCATGGGCCGCGAGCGGCGGTTCAAGCCGTCCGAGCGCCTGCGCCGTGGCCGCAAGCCAGCCGAAGGGCTGGCGCTGGTCGCCCGCGACGGCGCCAGGCTGGTCGCGACCGTGCGCCTGTGGCACGTCAAGGCCGGCGACAAGCCGGCGCTGCTGCTCGGCCCGCTGGCCGTGGACGGCACCGCCCGGGGCGACGGCGTCGGCGCCAACCTCATGCGGCTCGCGATCGCCCGCGCCGGCACGAACGGCCACGCGGGCATCATCCTGGTCGGCGACCCGGAATATTACGAGCGCTTCGGCTTCACGGCCGACCACACAAGCGGCCTGACCATGCCGGCGCCGGTCGATCGCCGGCGGTTCCTCGGGCTGGAACTGAGGCCGGCGGCGCTGGTCGCGGCATCCGGCCTTCTGGTTGCGGCCGGCGAACCCGTCGTCGAGGCGGCGCTGCTGGCGGCGTAGGTAACCGGCGCGATCCGATTGGCCGGCTAGAAGCGGTAGTCGAGCCCGAAACGCACTGTGTCGAAGACATGGGCTGCATCGCTGGCGATCAGCGGAGGGTGCGACGGGGGCTCATAGAAGCGGTAGCTCTGCGTGCCGAGGTCGACGTGGAGGAATTCCGCCTTCACGCTCCAATGGCTATCGAGCGCCGCGGCGACGCCACCGCCGAGGACATATCCGATACTGGTGTTACCGCTCGACGTGGTGACCGTGCCAGCCTTGTAGTAGTCGTGCAGGTTGCCCTGCAGGCCGCCAGACGCCACGCCGGCCGTGCCGAAGACCAGGAAACGGTCATATGCCAGACCGACCTGCGCCCTGAGCGTCGCAAGCCAGCTCAGCTTCGAATCGAGCGAGAACTTATTGACGCTGTCGGCGTAGCTGCCGGTGACATTGGCGGCCGACAGATCCGCCTGCATGCCGAGGACGACATTGCCCACCTGCCAGTTGTAGCCGGCCTCGCCGCCACCGGTATGGCCATCGAGCGAGTAGGCAAAGCCGGATAGCGAACCGAGCAGGGTGGTCCCGGCAATGCTGTCGTAGAAGCGGATATCGCCTGTCGTGCCCCTGCCCGTCGCGTATCCGGCCTGCACGCCGACATAGGCGCCAGTCCAGTCGACCTGTGGCATCGCCGATTGTGCCAAGGCAGTGTGCGGCAAGGTCAGACCGACCGTAAGAAGAACAGTAGCCGCCAAATAAGATCTCATTCCGCAAACCTCAGAACATTTGGCACAATGTTTCCAACGTCAGGAAGCAATCGCCGCGACCAAGGCCCAGTGGTCCGCCCGATCGAGCCGCATAAGATACCTCCCATATCGCGCCATCTGAACGGCCGGCCGACAAATGGCCTGCATCATGCGACTGCTCCAAGCAGCGCAGACCCCTTGCAGCGTGATTCGACCGTCTCGAACGACGAAAACTTGAACCCTGGCGCGCGGCCTGTATGTCCTGTTGTGCACATGTGCCCCGTCCAAACCGAAGGAGGCGCGAATGGACCGGATTCGCGATTTCTTTCAACGCTGGGTCTTTCCGTTCCTGCCCTATCCGCATCTGATGGGGCTGGCACCGCTCGACAGCGTGCTGCGCCTGCTCCTGCGCACGCGGCTGAACGTTCCCGTGTCGTTGTGGCCGCGCCTCGTCCTGCTGCTCTTCTTCTCGACGCTCTCCACCATCCTGTCGCTGCCGGAACGGCTGGCCATCGCCGCCTGGCTGCGCTTCCGCCCGCGCCGGGTGGAGCCGCACGAGGCGCCGGTCTTCGTGCTCGGTTATTTCCGCTCGGGCACGACGCATTTGCAGACGCTGCTCTCGCTCGACCCGCATCTGCGCACGCCGATCTGGCTGGAGGTCCTGTCGCCGCACACCTTCGTGCTGACATGGACGATCCTGCGCGTCCTGCTGGCGCCGTTCCTGTGGCTTGTCCGCATTCGCCGGGTATCTCCGCTCGGCGCGACGCTGCCGGCGGAGGACGATTTCGCCCTTTGCACGTGGGCGCGCGCATCGGTGATTGCCGGACGCGCCGTGCTGCCGGAACAGCAGGCCTTCTACAACCGTTTCCACGATCTGGAACACCTGACGCCGGACGAGATGGCGCGCTGGGAGCACTACCAGACGACATTCGTCGGCAAGCTGATGCTGGTCTCGGGAGGGCGGCGGCTCGTGCTGAAATCGCCGAGCCACACCGCGCGCGTGCGTCATCTCCTGCGCCTGTTTCCAGGCGCCAAGTTCATCCACATCTCGCGCCCGCCGCGCGCTGTCTTCCAGTCGAACGTCGCGCTGGTCAACACGCTCCAGGACGTCTTCCGCTTGGGGGCGCGCATCGACCCGGATGCGCAGGAGGAGATGATTGTCGCGGAATATGCCGCAACGATGGATCGCTATGTCACCGACCGCGACCTGATCCCGCCCGGCGACCTCGCGGAAGTGCGGCTGCAGGATCTCGCCGCCGATCCGATCGGCGAACTGGAGCGCGTTTACGCCAGGCTCGGGCTGCCGCTCAGCGCGACGTTCCGCGACCGGCTGGTGAAGCGGCTAACCGCACGAAAGCAGCGGACGCCCCTCGCCCATCCTGAGATGACCGAGACGCAGATGGCGCGGGCAGCGCGGCTCGACCGGCTGGGACCGCTCTTCGGTCACGACCGGCCGACCGTCGCCAAAGCAGAGACGCACCGCTCCTAGCGCGGGCCGCCGCCGTGCGGATTCACGATACAATCGGTTGACGCAGCCTTGCCGTCGAAACGATCCGCAATCCAGTCGACGGCCGTTGCCGCACTGACCATGGCGATGGTGTCATGAATACCGTCCGGGACGTTGAAATAGCGAAGCGTTGCCCCCTGATTGCAGAGGTCAACGGCAAATTGCGTCGTCACCGGCGGGTCCACGATCTTGTCGTCGCTGCCTTGTGCGATGAAGACCGGCGGCCACTTCACGGTCTGGCGGGCCGGCGTGCTGCTCGCCAGGTATCCGCTCCATGGCGCGATCTTGGCGGGATCACCCTTGAGGAAGCTTTTCTCGATCTGGCCAAACGCGGAGGCGTCGACCATCAGGTCGACGAAGCCGGACAGGCATTGCGATCCGATCTCGCCGACCGCCTTGACCGCCGTCGAATGCACAACGGAATCGAGCGACGTGTCGAAGACGTGCGACCACGACCACAGGCTAAGCGCGGTGAGTACCTGCCCCGCCTGCGTCGTGATGTCATCATCGAACAATTCGGCAAGTTCGGTCGCCGGCGCCGCAGCGGCCAGCGCCACCAGCTTGAGCTCGGGCGCATAGCTGGCAGCGAGCTCCGCCGCCCACACCGCCGCGTGGCCTCCCTGCGAGTGACCCCACACCGCGTACTGGTTGCTCGTCTTGGCGAACGTTCGCGCGGCGCGCACGGAATCGAGAACCGCGCGTCCCTCGCTGATGCCCACCAGATAGGGATGCACGCCCGCGGTCCCGAGCCCGGGATAGTCCGTCGCGACAATGACGTAGCCGCGCTTCACCATCTCATCGAGGCCGGCGATCGTGTCCATCATTCCATCAAGCTGAAGCGACGGCGCGCACTTGCGTGCGACGCCGGTCGTCGGATGGGCCCATGCCACGACTTTCCAGCCGCCGGCCGGTGGCGAACTCGTCGGGATGATCACGACCGCCGACACGGCGATCGACTGCCCGTCGAGGCCGGTCGAACGATAGAGGATGCGCTCGGCGCGCGTGCCCCACGGCGAGCCACGGAACGACTCGGCGCGGATGATGCTGCCCGGCGCGCCCGCCAGCTCAGCCGACGTTGTTTCATAAAATTCGTAGGAATCCGCCGCAGCGGGCACGGAGATCAGGCCCAGGCACACGGCGGCCACGCAAAGGCCGCCAAACCGGGCCGCAGGCGAGGGAAAATTGGTCATGGCATCGGGCTCCCGCGATTGAGCCTACGCCCCTCCCCGCGCATGCCCAAGCCAGCCAGCGCCGGCCCCACGCCGGCTCATTCGCTGTCTAGCGGCAAAATCCCTACTATTTTCCCAACGCCGCCTGGTCCTTGCAGATGCGGTCCATCAGCGCGATCGAGCTCGTGCGGCTCCTGGCTGGCGGTCTTGTTGCGCGCCTTGAAGTGCATGATCGAGTCCTCGAGAATCGTCGGCAGGTCGGCCGCGCATGTGAAATCGCCGGCCACGCTCTTGACCTTGCTGTTGTCGAACAGCGCGCACCAGCTCTTGTCGCCGAGCAGCGGCCCCTCCCACGCGTGGTGATATTTGATCAGCGTGTCGGTCGGCACGTGGACGATGTCGGCCTTGACGCCAAGGGCCGCCGCGATGGCGTTGGTGATCTCGTCCCAGGTGAAGGCGCGATCGTTGGTTATCTGGAAGTCGTCGCCGAGGGCCTTCTTGTTGCCGAACAGCTTGACGAAGGGCTTGGCGAAATCGACGCAGCGGGTCACCGTCCACAAGCTCAGCCCGTCGCCATGCACGATCACCGGCGCGCCGCGCAGCAAGCGCCGCGCAACCGCATCGCCGTCGCCGATGGCGAGCGGCATGCCGGTCCGGACCGTGTGACTCGGCCGCACAATCGTCCACGGCAGCTTCGACTGCCCGCGAATCAGTTTCTCGCATGCGATCTTGTCGCGGCTGTACTGCCAGTAGGGATTCTCGAGCGGCGTCTTCTCGGTGATGATGTAGTGCTTGGCCGGCTTCTGATAGGCCGAGGCCGACGAGATGAAGATGTACTGCCCGGTCTTGCCGGCGAAGGTGTCGATGTCCTTCTGCACCTGCTCCGCCCTGTAGGCGCGGAACTGACAGACGACGTCGAACTTGCCGTCGCCAAGCTGGCCGTAGGTGGCGCTGTCGTCCATGTCGCCGACGATGATCGACACGCCCTTGGGGAGTTCGACATTGGTCTTGCCACGGTTGAGCACGCTTACCTTGTGGCCGGCGGCCAGCGCCTCGTGAACGCAAGGTAGCGAAATCTGTCCGGTGCCGCCGATGAAGAGAATGCTGAGTGCCATGGTTTCCCCCTGTGACTGGATGCTTGAGAAAAGGATTAGTCCGCGAGACCGCGTTTGCGCAGCAGCGGATCGGTAGACGGCATGCGGCCCCGGAAGGCGGCATAGGCCTCGACCGGATCGCGCAGATAGCCGGCCGAATAAACGTAATCGTGGAGCCGCTGCGCCGTTTCGGGATGGAAGATATCGCCGGCTTCAACGAACGCCTCGAAGGCGTCGGCGTCAAGCACTTCCGACCACAGGTAGCTGTAGTAGCCCGACGCGTATCCATCGCCGGAGAAGATGTGCTGAAAATGCGGCGTTCGGTGACGCATGACGACGGTCTCCGGCATGCCGATTCGCTCCAGCGCCGCCGCCTCGAATTCGAGCACATCGACGTCATCCGCATCCGGCAACAGATGCAGATCGAGATCGACCAGCGCCGATGAGGTGTACTCGACCGTGGCAAAGCCCTGATTGAAGCGGCGCGCCGCCAGCACCTTTTCGAGCAGCGCCTCGGGCATCGGTTCGCCGGTTTCGGCGTGGAGCGCGAAGCGGCGGAGAACCTGCGGCTGCTCCAGCCAGTGCTCGTAGAGTTGCGACGGCAGTTCGACGAAATCGCGCGCCACGCTGGTGCCGGCGATCAGCGGATAGGTCACGTCGGAAAGCAGGCCGTGCAGCGCGTGACCGAATTCGTGGAACAGCGTGCGCGCGTCGTCGAAAGAGATCAGCGTCGGCTGGCCAGCCGGCGCCTTGGCGAAATTCATGGTGTTAAGGACGATCGGGCGTACGTCGCCGGCGAGCTTGTGCTGGTCACGCAGGCCCGACATCCAGGCGCCGCTCCGCTTGGAGGACCGCGCAAAATAGTCGGCGAGGAAGATGCCGACCGGCTTGCCGCCTTTGCCCGTCACCTGCCAGACGCGCACCTCGGGCCGGTAGAGCTTCACGCCCTTGATCTCCTCGAACGAAAGACCAAACAGCCGGCCGGCGACATCGAAGGCAGCAGCGATGACATTGTCGAGTTGCAGATAGGGCTTCAGCTCTGCCTCATCGAAATCGAACTCGGCCTTGCGCTGGCGTTCGGCGTAGTGCCGCCAGTCCCATGGCGCCAGGCTGAAATTGCCGCCTTCGGCGGCGATCAGCGCCTGCAACGCCCGCCCTTCGGCGTCCACCCGGCGAAGCGCCGGCTGCCAGACGGCGGCAAGCAGATCGGCAACGGCCTCCGGCGTCTTCGCCATCGTGTCGGCGAGCCGGAAATGCGCGAAGGTATCGTAGCCCATCAGTCGGGCGCGCTCGTTGCGCAGGCGGATGGTCTCGGCGATCAGCGCCTTGTTCTCTGCCTCGCCGCGCCGCACCCAGGCCTGGAAGGCTTTCTCGCGCAGGTCGCGGCGCGTCGAGAATTGCAGGAACGGCTCGATCGACGAGCGCGACAGGGTGATGACGTATTTGCCCGGCAGGTCGCGCTCGCGGGCCGCTTCCGCCGCCACCGCACGCACCGATTCCGGCAGGCCGGCGAGATCGTCTTCGCCGTCGAGCACGAGCATGAAGCCGTTCTCGGCGGCCAGCACGTTTTGGCTGAACTGGGTGCCGATGGCCGCCAGGCGCTCGCTGATCTCGGAGAGCCGCTTCTTGCCCGCATCAGCGAGCGCGGCGCCGGCCCGCACAAAGATCGTGTGATAGCGGTCGAGGACACGAAGCTGCTCGTCGTTGAGACCGAGCGTATCGCGCTTCTGCCAGAGCGCGTCGATGCGCCGGAACAGCGGCGCGTTCAGGTAGATCTCGTTGCCATGGCGGGCGAGCAGCGGCGCGATCTCACGCTCCACCGCCTGCAGATCCTTGTTCGTGTCGGCCGAGGCAAGGTGGAAGAAGACCGAGGCCACCCGGTCGAGATCGAGGCCGCTCTTCTCCAAAGCGACAATGGTGTTGTCGAAGGTCGGAGCGTCCTTCGCTTCGGCGACCGCCGTGACGGCGGCTATCTGCGCGGCCATTGTGGCGTCGAAGGCCGGGCGGAAATGCTCCGCCTTGATGCGGTCGAAAGGCGGCAGGCCGATACCGCCCCATGGCTCAAGGAGCGGATTGTCGCTGGAAATGGTCATGGCGGGTCCGGAAGCGGAAGGAGGAACCATATATAGCCCTCCCGCCCGCAAGATTGTAGTCCACGCCGTCAGTTCGTGCTTCCCGCGCCTTCAGACAGCCGGCGGGCCATGAGCGCTGTCGCCGCGTCAAGCTGCGGGTCGCGGCCAGCGGCATAGCGCACGTCGAACGGCACGGCGACATCCGGCTGCACGGGATTGTTCTCCAGGCGCTGGCCATCGATATAGACGTCGGCGACGGCGACCTCGAGCAGGCTGTCGTCCGGCAAGAGATAGGCCGTGCCGGCGACGAGGTTGCCGGCGGTCGGCGCCCCGACCAGCGGTACGCCGTTCTTCTTCAGCGAGTAGGCGAGCACCTCCATGCCGCTGCGCGTGCCGCCGTCGATGATGGCAACCACCGGCTTCGGCCAGCGATACACGGCGTAGCTGCGATTGCCGTCGCGATCCACGGTCTCCATGTCGGCGGCCCTGCCGACAAACGTCTCGGCGGCATCGCCCGGCGCTCCGCCCCACTTGCTCCTGAGGTCGAGCACGAGGCCATCGATATCCTTGAGCGCTCCACGGCTGAGCTCGTTGTAGAGCACCTGGGTCACGTCATCGCGGGTGTAGGACCAGAGGCGGATATAGCCGATGCGCTTGCCGTTCTGGTCGAGGCGGCGTGCGCTGTCGCCGATCGCCTTGACGAACGCATCGCCGGGCTGGATCTGCTCGACCGGCACGTCGATGGTGATCGGCTGGGCATCTTCCTCGCGCCGGACGGTCATGTGAACCGCCTGCCCAGCCTTGCCCAGGAAAGAGGCGATTTCGGCGAAAGGCTCGCCATCGACTGCAATGATCTCGTCGCCGGCAAGGACGCCCGCGCGGCTCGCCGGGCTGCCATCATAGACATCGGTGACGAAGGTCTTGCCGTCCATCACCGCGCTGGCGATGCCGATACCGGCGTAGCTCACCTCGCCCTGCGGATAGAGCCGGCGCGAATCGCGCCGGATGGCGAAGCGGAACACGTCGGAGAGTTCGTAGTAGTTCACCTGATCCTGCGTGAAGCGCCCGGTATGCGAGGAATGCAGGCTGTTCAGGACGAATTTCACCGCATCGTCAATCATCGCCGGATCGGCGTGACTAAGGTCGGGCATCTGCGCGACGGCAAGCGACGCCGCATCGTTGAACGCGGGCAGCGCCGATGGCGCGAAGAAATGCTCGTTGATCAGATCGACCGTGCGATCGAACACCGGATTGCCGGATCGCGCCGGCTGGTCGGCATTGGCCGGCAGCCCGCAGCCGAGCCAGACCGGAACGATCACAAGCAGCGCGCGAAGCGCTGGCGAACGTGATGTCATGAAGGGATCCCCTCCCCGTCGCCCGCCTGCCGCCCGTTATTCGCATCTACAGCAGAGGCAGCCATCGTCAAGGCCGGCCAGCCCGGCGGGTTGACTTGATGCCCCGATTCCCGCCAATCACGCGGCGACCCGAACCCGGATTCCCGCCAAGGAGAACAGCGCGATGGCCGACTGGCCCGTTTACGGCAAGATCGACGGCCCCATCGTCATGATCGGCTTCGGCTCGATCGGCAAGGGCACCCTTCCCCTGATCGAGCGTCATTTCGACCATGATCGCTCCCGCCTTGTCGTCATCGACCCGGACGACACCGACCGCGCGATGGTCGAGAGCCATGGTCGCTTCATCCAGCAGGCGGTGACCCGCGAGAACTACCGCGAATTCCTGACGCCGCTCCTGACCGAAGGCGCCGGCACCGGCTTCTGCGTCAACCTGTCGGTCGATACCTCGTCGCTCGACATCATGAAGCTGTGCCGTGAGTTGGGCGTCCCCTACATCGACACCGTCGTCGAGCCGTGGCCCGGCTTCTATTTCGACAAGTCCGCCGGTCCGGCGTCCCGCACGAATTTTGCCCTTCGCAAGACCGTGCGCGATGAAAAGGCGCGCCAGCCCGGCGGAACCACCGCGATCTCCTGCTGCGGCGCCAACCCCGGCATGGTGTCGTGGTTCGTCAAACAGGCGCTGGTCGATCTCGCCAAAGAGATGAAGCTCGCCGGCTTTCGCGAACCGGCCGCATCGGATCGCGACGGCTGGGCGCGGCTCGCCCGCGACGCTGGCGTCAAGGGCATCCACATCGCCGAGCGCGACACGCAGCGTGCCCGCAATCCGAAGAAGATGGACGTCTTCGTCAACACCTGGTCGGTGGAGGGTTTCGTTTCGGAGGGCATGCAGCCGGCGGAGCTCGGCTGGGGCACGCACGAGACATGGATGCCGGAAAACGCCGGCGCGCTGGGCGACGACAAGGTCGCCATCTATCTGCTCCAGCCCGGCGCCAATACGCGCGTGCGCTCATGGTGCCCCACGCCGGGCGCCCAGTACGGTTTCCTCGTTACCCACAACGAGTCGATCTCGATCGCTGATTTCTTCACCCTGCGCGAGGGCGGCAAGGTCGTCTATCGGCCTACTTGCCACTACGCCTACCACCCCGCCAACGACGCCGTGCTGTCGCTGCACGAAATGTTCGGCAAGGCCGGCGCGGTGCAGGAGGAAAGTCACATCCTCACCGAGAACGAGATCGTCGACGGCGTCGACGAGTTGGGCGTCCTGCTCTACGGCCACGGCAAGAACGCCTATTGGTACGGCTCGCAGCTCTCGATCGACGAGACGCGAGACCTCGCGCCGTACCAGAACGCCACCGGCCTGCAGGTCACGTCAGCGGTGCTCGCCGGCATGGTATGGGCGCTGGAGAACCCCAATGCGGGAATCGTCGAGGCCGACGAGATGGACTATCGCCGCTGCCTCGACGTGCAGCGCCCCTATCTCGGGCCGGTCAAGGGCTACTATACCGATTGGACACCAGTGACCGACCGTCCGGGATTCTTCCCCGAGGATCTCGACCTCAAGGACCCGTGGCAGTTTCGGAACGTGCTGGTCCGCTAGCGTCAGGTTCCCGGGCCGTCGTTTTCTTCGCGGCCGGTGATCAGCCGCGCCCCGGTCTGGTAGGTCAGATATCGCCACAGCCATTGCGTCGCCACCAGCACGCGTTTGTCGAACCCGGTCAGCAGGTAGATGTGGACGATCGCCCACATCAGCCAGCCGATGCGGCCCTTGAGACGCCAGGTTCCGAAATCGAACACCGCCGCGTCGCGGCCGATGACGGCCGTGTTGCCGCGATTGTGAAACCGGAATGGCGGCATCGGCGTGCCATCGAGGATGTTGCGGCGCAGCGCCTTGCCGAGATACTGGCCCTGCTGGTTGGCGACCTGGGCGAGCGCCGGCAACGGCTTGCCGTCGGCGCCCAGCGCCTTTGCCGTATCGCCGATCACATAGATGCCGTTCAGGCCCGGAACGGCAAGGTCCGGTCCAACGGAGATGCGGCCGCCCTTATCCGCCTCGACGCCAAGCCACGTCGCCGCCGGCGAGGCGCGCACGCCGGCGCCCCAGACGATGCAGCCGGCGCGAACCACCTTGCCGCCCATCGTCACCTGCCCGGCCTCGATCTTCTCGACTGGCGTGTTGGTCAGCACCGTCACGCCCAGTTGGTCGAGCGCCTTCATCGCGTACGTCGACAGTGTTTCGGGGAAAGCGCTGAGCAAGCGCGGACCGGCCTCGACGAGGATGATGCGCGCTTTGGTCGGGTCGATATGACGAAAGTCACGACGTAACGAATACCGGGCCAATTCGGCAATTGAGCCGGCCATCTCCACGCCGGTCGGCCCGCCGCCGACCACGATCGTGGTGAGCAAAGCCTCCTGCTCTTGCGGGTCCGTGCAGGCCTCGGCATGCTCGAAGGCACGCAGCAGACGCGCCCGGATCAGACGCGCGTCCTCGATCGTGCGCGGTCCGGGCGCCGCCGCCGCCCAGTCGTCGTGGCCGAAATAACTGTAGGAGGACCCGCTGGAGATCACCAGCTTGTCGAAGCCGATCGCGCTGCTGTTGGCGAGACGCACTTGACGCGCGGCGGTATCGACGCCGGTCACCTCGTCAAGCAGCACCTGAATGTTGTCCCAGCGGGCGAGCATTCGGCGGATGGGCTGGGCGATATCCGCAGGCGACAGGGCCGCGGTCGCGACCTGATAGAGCAACGGCACGAACAGATGATAGTTGTTGCGATCGACGACGGTGACATCGATATCGGCGCCGCCGAGCCCGCGTGCGCAGGGCAGCCCGCCGAAACCGGCGCCGACGATCACAACACGAGGTCGCTTGGCAGGAGCCATTCACGTGGCCTCCGTTTTTCGCGGTCACCCAACAGCAGCAACGAGACAGTCGCCGGAAAGTTCACCCAAACAGTTCAGGACCCGGTGAGGTCGATCACGCCGGCGGCGCCTTCCTCGGTGCCGAAGGCGAGCAGATTGCCGCGCTCGTTCCAGGCCAGCGCCGACACCGGTCCGCCACCCGGGCGCCTCAACAGCGCCTCCTCGGCGTCGCCGAAACGCACCGCCAGCACCATGCCGTCGCGATAGCCGACCGCCAGCATCTCCTCCTTCGGATGGCAGGCGACGCGCGTGACCGGCGCTTCGCGCGCACCGAGCTGGAGCGGCTGCCGGCCCATCGGACCGTCCTTGTAGTGGAAGGGCCACAGGATCGCGGCGTTCGCCCCCGACGAAGCGAGGAAGCGGCCCTTCGCCGACCATGACAGCGAGCGCGGCTTCGCCGGATAGCCGGTCATGCGCATGTCCTTGCCGTCATCGAGACGCCAGCCGTGGAGCGCGTTCTCCTGCATGGCAGTGACCACGTTGCGACCGTCGGGCGAGAAGGTGACGCCGATGTGCGCGCCCTTCCAGTCCAGCATAACCGGCTCGGCATCCGTGCCGACCCACCACAGCGTGACTCCATCGTAGCGGGCGACGGCAAGGCGCAGTCCCTTGGGCGCGAACGCGAGGCCGCCGACCGCGCGCTGATGGTCGAACGTCCGCTCCCGTCCGTCGGCGAGCTTGACGAAGGCCTGACGCCCCGCGGCGTAGGCGACGGCGCCGCCGGGACCGGCGGCAACCTGATCGATCCACTTGCGCGGCTGCTCGGCGATACGGGCAACCGCTCCACGCGCATCGACCGCGGTGAGAAGTCCATCATCGCCGCCGGTGATCAGGGTCTTGCCATCGAGCGAGCGCACGGCCGACAGGATCGCACCGCCGTGCACCTTGGTCTCTTCGGCGGCCGGCCCGTCGACCCGGCGCACCGTGCCGTCGCCGAGGGCGAACGCCGCCGTCTCGCCAAGAAAGGCGGCCTCGACCACGAACGCGCCGAACGGGAAATCCTGAATGGTGGGCATGCTTCACGTTTCAGTGACTGGAGGGAGCTGTCGTCGGTTGGCCGGCGCAAACCGGCGGTCCGCACATTCTTCGGCCAGACCGAAAAGGGCAACCACAAATCGATGGGTAATCGTTCGGGCCCCCTGTCTCCATTTCAGCGCGGTCAACGCCGGACCCTCCGGCACAACAGAAAGACGAACATCATGTTTAGCATTCGCAAGATTGCCCCGCGCTCTGCACTTCTGGCAGGCGCCGCTTTGACGGCCCTCACGATCGTGGCGGCTCCGCTGTCCGCGTCGGCCGACGAGAGCCACTATGACGGCCAGCTGTGGAATGCCGAGATGGCCCGGGTTCAGCAGGGCGTGCAGCCCACAGCAGTCCTGGACGCCCGCACCCAGACGCAGTCGGTCCAGACCAGCCGGCCTGGCTTCAACTACGTCGCGCCGCCGACCGAGCCGGCCGGCACGCCCGTTCCGTCGTTTGTCGGCCCCACGCCGAACAACTAGGACGGTCGCAGTCCGTTGAATTGACCTCGGACTGACACGAGAGGAGCCGGAGGGCTGATGCCTTTCGGCCCCTCTCGTCTAACGCAAGGAAATAAAGGCGTCCTGCCCGATCAGAGCGAATGCGGCCAAGTCGATTGAGCCCGCAATGGCCTCAACACACCGTCACGACACTCGCGTTGTTGGCATCATCCGCCAGCGGCGTTGGGACACCGTCGGCGCCGAGATTGCCGCGCATGAAATCGATGAAGGCGCGCAGCACCGGAGGCCGTTGCCGAGTGCTGGAATGGTACAGGTAGAAACCCGGAAGGATGGGGGCCCAATCATCGAGGATTGTGACCAGCCGCCCATCGACCAGAAACTTCGCGACAGCCTGACGCGGCAATTGCACGACGCCGACGCCGTCAAGGGCGGCGCGCACAGCCAGCACGATGTCATTGACGATCAGCGGACCCAATGTGGCGACCTCGATCCGCTCACCGTCGCGTTCGTAGAGCGCCCGAGGGACCGAGCCATCCCACGGCATGCGAAAGCGGATCGACGACAGGCCGGCGACATCGCTCGGATGCGACGCGCCACCCGACTGTTCGAGATAAGTCGGCGACGCCACCGTGACGAGACGGAATTCGTCCGTAAGGCGGATCGCGACCATATCCATCTCGACCAGTGTGCCGCCATGGATTCCCGCGTCGAAACGACCGCTGACGATATCGGTGTTGGTGTCGTCGACCACGACTTCCAGGCTGATATCCGGATATTGTCTGATGAAGCGCCCGACCAGCGGAGCGACCAGCATCATGGCTGGAAAACGCCCAATCTTGAGACGGAGCGTACCGATCGGCGATTCGCGGAACGTGCTCACCACCTGAATCGCGTCATCGACGCTGGCGAGCGCCGGTTGCAGACGCGTCAGCAACTCCTCGCCGGCCTCGGTTACCGAAACGCTCCGCGTCGTCCGATTGAGCAGCCGGACGCCGATCTTGTCTTCCAGCGTGCGGATCGTCTGGCTGACGGTTGCGGCCGAAACGCCGAGATCGGCTGCCGCCTTACTGAAACTGAGCAATCTGGCCACTGCTTCGAAAGTGGTCAGTTCAACGAATTCTTGACCGCGCATTGTTCACCCCGAACTCAACCGTTCGATCAAAGTAGGCGGCGAAGGGCGCGGTTCAAGGATACAAAATTGCCACGCTACCCGACTTACCCGGTTAACTAAGGGTTACGTGGCCATGCAGGCTTCGAAGCCGGCGCGCAGCGCCGCTTCGTCGAGCTTGCGGCCGATGAACACCAGCCGGCTCTCGCGCGCCTCGCCATCCTTCCAGGCGCGCTGGTGGTTGCCCTCGACGATCATGTGGACGCCCTGCACGACGTAGCGCTCCGGGTCGTCCTTGAACGACAGGATGCCCTTGAGACGAAGGATATCGGGCCCCTGCTCCTGGGTGGTGCGCTCGATCCACGGAAACAGCCGGCGCGGATCGAGTGTGCCGCCGCGCAGCGACACGCTGTTCACGCCAGACGCTTCGATGTCGTGGTGATGGTGGTGATGCTCGTGATCGTGGTCATGGTCGTGGTCATGGTCATGATCATCGTGGTCATGGTCGTGATCGTGACCGTCGAGGAATTCCGGATCGAGCGACAGGATACGGTCGAGATCGAAAGCGCCGCGGTCGAGGACACGGTCGAGCGGGATGGCGCAGCGCTCGGTGCAGTGAATGATCGCATGCGGGTTCATCGCGCGGATCGCCCGCTCGACGGCGGCGAGTTCCTCCGGCGTCACCAGATCGGTTTTGTTGAGCAGGATCACGTCGGCAAAGCCGATCTGCTCCTGCGCTTCCTGACTGGTGGCGAGGCTTTCGGTCAGGTGCTTGGCGTCGGCGACAGTCACCACGGCATCGAGTTTGGCTCTGGCCTTGACGTCGTCGTCCATGAAGAACGTCTGCGCCACCGGCGCCGGATCGGCGAGGCCGGTGGTCTCGACGAGAATGCCGTCGAAGCCGCCCGGGCGCTTCACCAGACCCTCGACCACGCGGATGAGGTCGCCGCGCACGGTGCAACACACGCAGCCATTGTTCATCTCGAAGACTTCCTCGTCGCTCTCGACGATGAGGTCGTTATCGATGCCGATCTCGCCGAATTCATTGACGATGACGGCGTACTTCTTGCCGTGGTTCTCCGACAGGATTCGGTTGAGGAGCGTGGTCTTTCCGGCGCCGAGATAGCCGGTCAGCACGGTCACGGGAATCTGGGTTTCAGGCATGGGTTTCTCCACGGCGGGTCAAGGCCGCCGGAAAGGGATGTCGGGGTCGCCGGCTGATATAGGGGATCGCCGACGGGAATGCACGTGCCGGCAGGAGTTCGTTAGCCCTCTCCGTTTTCCCTACGGGCCGGTAAAGCGAAACCACGATTTTCGGGCCAGCGAATTAATCAGCCAGGACCGCAACGCGAACGAAGGACGTCCAAAATGGCGCTGCGGCGTCTCGACGGATGCGCGGCCGGCGCGCCTCCCCGCCTTGCGCGTGAACACGCTCGCGCACGACCACTCAGGCGGGCGGCGGTTCCTTAAGCAGGTCTTCCAGATCGAGCCACTCGGTCTTCATCGCCAGTGAACCATCCGCGTTCATCGGCCACTGGTCGCGCGGCCGGTCCCAATAGAGTTCGACACCGTTCTCGTCGGGGTCGCGCAGGTAAAGCGCCTGAGAAACCCCGTGATCGCTGGCGCCATCGAGCGGCACCCCGGCGCGGATCAAGCGGCGGAGCGCATCGGCGAGTGCCGCGCGGGTCGGATAGAGGATGGCCGTGTGATAGAGGCCGGTCGTGCCGCGCGCCGGCGGCGAACCGCCTTTGCTCTCCCACGTGTTGACCCCGAAATGATGATGATAGCCGCCGGCCGAGAAGAACGCGGCCTGCGTGCCGTAGCGGGCGGTCAGCTGGAAGCCGAGCACGCCGCAATAGAATGCCAGCGAACGCTCGATATCGGCGACCTTGAGATGGACATGGCCGATGCGGACGCCCGGGTCGATCGGCTTCACGCCGGCGACGGCCGGCTTCTCGGCAAGATTGGTGTCGGACATGGCGTCCCTCCGAAATCCTGAACCGTGAATATAGGGACGTCTCGCGTCGGCGCCATCGAGACAATCCCGAATTCTTCAGGCGGCTTGCGTTCCGCAACCCTTCCCTCCCCCGTTCTGAGCACGATATCGGGGGAACGAACGACAGCCCTTGACATCGATGGCTACGATCAATAGCTTATTAGCTATGATCCATATCAAGGAGGGTCTCATGCCCCGCACCGCTTTCGCCATCCCCACCGCAGCCGCGCCCATCATGCAATCCGTTGCGGCGCCGCGTGCTTCCGCCCGGTTTCTCGACCGGCCGAACGGCCGCATCGCCTACGACGACAGCGGCTCCGGCCCGCTGGTGATCATGGCGCCGGGTTTTGGGGACACGAAGGAGGAGTACCGCTTCCTCGCGCCGAAGCTCGTCGCCGCCGGCTATCGCGCGGTCGCCATGGACCTGCGCGGTCACGGCAAATCATCGACGGGTTGGGACGATCACACCTGCGCGGCAATGGGCCGCGACATGCTGGCCCTGATCGAACACCTGGATGCCGGGCCGGCGATTGTCATCGGCACGTCGATTTCGGCGGGCTCCGCCGCATGGGCGGCAGCCGAATCGCCCGCGGCGATCGCGGGGCTTGTCCTGATCGGACCGTTCGCCCGCAACGTGCCGATCGCCTGGTGGAAGGCGGCGCTGTTCAAGACGATCATGCACACGATGTTCACCGGCCCGTGGGCGCCAGCCGCCTGGGGCGCGTATTACGCCTCGCTCTATCCGTCGGCCAAGCCCGCCGATTTCGACCCTTACAAATCGTCGCTGGTCGCCAACCTGAAGGAGCCCGGCCGCATGGCCGCACTTCAGGCGATGATGCGCGTCGATCGCTCCGACGTGGAGCCGCGACTCGGCGATGTCCGCGCCCCGACGCTCGTGGTCATGGGAAGCAAAGACCCGGACTTCGACAGCCCGGCGGCGGAAGCCGAAACTCTGGCCGGACTGCTCCACGGCAGCGTCGCCATGATTGACGGCGCCGGACACTATCCGCACGCCGAGATGCCCGACAAGACGGCGCCGGTCATCGTCGACTTCCTCGCCGCCACGGCGAAACGCTGATGCCGCGCGCCGGACTGACGACGGACGCGGTTCTCGACGCGGCCTCCGACCTTGCCGACAAGGAAGGGCTGGCCAATGTCACACTGGCGGCCCTCGCCACCCGCTTGGGCGTGCGTCCGCCCTCGCTCTACAAGCATGTCGATGGCCTCGACGCGATCCACCGTGGATTGGCGGTCCGGGGCCTGCGCGAAGCGGTCGCGCGCTGCCAACGCGCCACGGTCGGCAAGGCCCGCGACGAGGCGCTGTTCGCCTTCGCCCACGCCTATTGGCAATTCGCCCGCGACAGACCCGGCCTCTACGCCGCCTCGGTGCGCGCCGCCAAACCCGGCGAGAACGACATCGCCGCCGCCGGGGAAGCGCTGATCGGCATCGTGCTGTCGGTGCTCGCCGGCTATGGCGTCACCGGCGACGACGCGCTCCACGCGACGCGGGGCTTGCGCGCCATCGTCCACGGCTTCGTCTCGCTCGACGCCATGGGCGGCTTCCGGCTGAAGCTCGACCTCGATGAAAGCCTTGACCGCTTGCTGACGGCCTTCACCAGAGACCTCGCCACGCGCGGTGCGGCGGTCGCCGCCTAGCCAGGACGTACTCATGTTGATCCGCGACGAGACATCATCGGATGAAGCGGCGATCCGCCGGCTCATCGCAGACGCCTTCCGCGACAAGTCGTTCAGCCATCAGACGGAGCATTTCATCGTCGACGCGCTTCGCCGGATGGACGCGTTGTCCCTGTCGCTGGTCGCGGAAGAAGCCGGAGGTGTGGTCGGCCACGTCGCCTTCTCGCCGATCGCGATCAATGGGCAGCCCACCGATTGGTTTGCGCTCGGGCCGGTGGCCGTGGCGCCTGACCGCCAGCGAGCCGGCATCGGTTCGGCGCTGATCCGGGAAGGGCTGGCGCGGCTTCACCCGCTCGCTGCCGGTGGATGCGTGGTCCTCGGCAATCCGGCGTACTACGAGCGGTTCGGGTTCCGCAGCAGTCCGCGCCTGACCTATGACGGCGCGCCGGCGCGAGACTTCATGGTCATGGCCTTCGGCGACTCGATTCCGACGGGGAAGATCGCCTTTCATCCGGCGTTCGATGTAACTGGCTGACTACGCCGTCACCGCCTCGGCGCCGCGTCGCGCGAGATTTCCGCCCGCGTCCACGGCCCAGCACGCCACTGCGGCCCCGCCTTTTTGCTCCAGCTCAGGCCGCTCGCTGAAACATCGGTCGAACGCATAGGCGCAGCGCGGGTGAAAGGCACAGCCCGACGGCGGGTTGATCGGCGACGGCAGCTCGCCTTCCAGCCGTATGCGGTCTTTGTGCCGCGCCGGGTCGGCGATCGGCGTCGCCGAGAGCAGCGCCCGCGTGTAGGGGTGCATCGGATTGCCGAAGATCGCATCGCGTGGGCCGTATTCGACCGGCCGGCCGAGATACATGACCATCACGTCGTCAGCCATGTGGCGTACCACCGACAGGCCGTGGCTGATGAACAGATAGGCGAGGCCGAATTCCTGCTGCAAGTCGACAAGGATGTTGAGCACCTGCGCCTGCACCGACAGGTCGAGCGCCGAGACCGGCTCGTCGAGCACAAGAATGCGCGGGCGCAGCATCAGGGCGCGCGCGATCGCGATGCGCTGGCGCTGACCACCGGAGAACATGTGCGGATAGCGCTCGTAATGCTCCGGCCTGAGGCCGACGCGCTCCATCATCTGGATCGCGGCGTCGCGGCGCTGGACGACCGGCATCTCCGGCCGGTTGATCTTCAGCGGTTCCTCGAGGATCGAACCGACCTTCTGGCGCGGATTGAGCGAGCCATACGGATCCTGGAAGACCATCTGCACCTGCGAGCGCATCTCACGCAGCGTCTTCCCGTGGGCTTGACCAAGCGGCATGCCATCGATGAAGAAATCGCCGGACGTCGGATGCTCGACCATGGCGATCATGCGCGCCAGCGTGGACTTGCCGCAGCCCGACTCGCCGACCACGGCCAGCGTCTTGCCGGCCGCGAGCGTGAAGCTGACGCCGTCGACCGCTTTCAGCACCAGCGGCTTGGCCAGCGGCCCGCGCGTGATCTCGTAGTGCTGGGTGAGACTGTCTGCCCGCAGCAAAACCTCTGTCTCGCCAAGTCCGCTCACGCGACCACCTCCGCAAGCGGGCCCGGATGGCCGACCGGACGGCCCTGGGCAAGCGGATAGTGGCAAAGGGCAAAGCCCTTTTCCGCGCTCTGCCGCGGCGGCACGAATTCGATGCAGCGCGCCGTCGCGAAGCGGCAGCGCGGCGAAAACAGGCAACCCGTCGGCCGGTCGAACAGGCCGGGGACGACGCCGCCGATCGACGGCAGCTTGCGGCCGACCGCGCGCTCGGGCAGCGAGGACAGTAGCGCCGACGTGTATGGATGATGCGGATCGGCGAAGAGAGCGCCGACATTCTGCTCCTCGACCTTCTGGCCGGCGTAGAACACCGCCACCCGCTCGGCGGTCTCGGCAACCACGCCCATGTCGTGGGTGATCAGCACCAGCGCCATGCCGATCTCCTTCTGCAAGTCGAGAAGAAGATCGAGGATCTGCGCCTGGATGGTGACGTCGAGCGCGGTAGTCGGCTCGTCGGCGATCACAAGCTTCGGGTTGCAGGCAAGCGCCATGGCGATCATCACGCGCTGGTTCATGCCGCCCGACAGCAGATGCGGGAAAGCCGAGAGGCGCCGCTCCGGATCGGAAATGCCGACCGCGCCCAACAGCTCGATCGTCCGTTGACGCCGTTCGGCCTTGTTGAGGCCGAGATGGACCTTGAGCGCCTCGCCGATCTGGAATCCAACGGTGAAACACGGATTGAGGCTCGACATTGGCTCCTGGAAGATCATCGCCATGTCTTTGCCGACGATGGTGCGCCGCCGCTTCGGCGAAAGGCCCAGGAGGTTGTTGCCGTCGAAAGCGAGGCGGTCGGCGGCGACCGTCGCCGTCCATGGCAGGAGGCCCATGACAGCCAGCATCGCCACCGACTTGCCAGAGCCCGACTCGCCGACGATCGCCTGCACTTCGCCGGCCTCGACATTGAGCGAAATGCCGTCCACCGCCCGGAACGCGCCGTGCGCGGTGGCGAAATCGACCGACAGGTTCTCGATTTCGAGGAGCGGCATCGTCAGCTCCGCCTCAGTTTCGGGTCGAGAGCGTCGCGCAGTCCGTCGCCGATCAGATTGATGGCAAGCACCGTGATCAGGATGGCGAGACCGGGGAACGTCACCACCCACCACGCCCGCAGGATGAATTCGCGCGCCTCGGCGAGCATCGTGCCCCACTCCGGCGTCGGCGGCTGGGCGCCCAGCCCCAGAAAGCCGAGCGCCGCCGCGTCAAGGATCGCGTTGGAGAAGGACAGCGTCGCCTGGACGATCAGCGGAGCCAGACAATTCGGCAGTATGGTGACCAGCATCAAGCGCAGCGGACTGGCGCCGATCAGCCGGGTTGCCGTTACATAGTCCTTGCTCCGCTCGGTGATAACCGCCGCTCGCGTCAGGCGCACGAAATGCGGCTGATAAGAGATCGCGATTGCGATCATCGCGTTAAACAAGCCGGGGCCGAGGATCACCACCAGGACCAGCGCAAGCAGCAGTGAAGGTAGCGCCAGAACGATGTCCATCAGGCGCATGATGATCGTCTCGGTCCAGCCCCGGAAGTAGCCGGCGATCAACCCGATGACGATGCCGCCGGCAAGCGCGATCGCGACGACGAAGATGCCGATGAACAGGGAGAAACGTGCGCCGAAGATGAGCCGAGAGAGGATGTCGCGACCGACCGGATCGGTGCCAAGCAGGAATTCAGGATGGTCGCCGCCAGCCCATGGCGGCGGCACCAGCAACGCGTCGCGGAACTGGTCGGACGGGCCGAACGGCGCGATCAGCGGCGCGAAGATCGCCATCAGGACCAGAAGGACGAGGACAACCAGCCCAAGGACCGCGCCGCGATTTTCGCGGAAATAGAACCAGAACTCAGTCAGCGCGGCCCGCTGTATGCTGGTCTGCGCAGCAATCGGCTCGGCCTCGTGTTCGGTTTCGCTAACGTCAGCCATGGCGAATCCGCGGATTGATCAGCCCATAGAGCACGTCGACGACCAAATTCACGGTCATGATAATCAGCGCGATCAGGATGAGGCCGCCCTGCACCACCGGATAGTCGCGCTTGAACACCGAATCGACCATCCACTTGCCGATGCCCGGCCACGAGAAGATCGTCTCGGTGAGGATGGCGCCGGCGAGCAGCACTCCGATCTGGAGGCCGATCGTGGTGACGACGGGCACCAGCGCGTTGCGCAAGGCATGGACGCCGACGACGGCGAAGGGCGGCAGGCCCTTGGCCCGAGCCGTGCGCACATAGTCCTCGCCCAGCACCTCGAGCATGGCTGAGCGTGTTTGCCGGGCAATCACTGCCAGCGGGATGGTCGCCAGCACGATCGACGGCAGGATGAGATGGCTGACCGCCGAACCGAACGCGCCCTTCTGGCCGGAGAGCAGCGAGTCGATCAGCATGAAACCGGTAACCGGCGGGAAATAGTAACTCAGCGATATGCGGCCCGAGACCGGCGTCCAGCCGAGCACGCCCGAAAACAGGATGATGAGCAGCAGGCCCCACCAGAAGATCGGCATCGAATAGCCGACGAGTGCCGCCCCCATCACCGCCTGGTCGAACAGGGAACCTCGCTTCACCGCAGCGATCACACCGGCCGGAATGCCGAGCACGATCGCGATCAGGACCGCGACCCACGCAAGTTCCATCGTGGCGGGGAAGCGAGTGAGAAAGTCGGCCAGCACGGGCCGTTTGGTGACGATCGAACTGCCGAAATCGCCCGTCAGCAAACCGCCGATGTAGGAGACGTACTGTACGATCAGCGGCCTGTCGTAGCCGAGATCATGCATGATCTGCGCATGGCGTGCGGGATCGATGACCCGCTCACCGTACATCAGCGAGATGGGATCGCCGGGCAGGAGGCGGATGAAGGCGAACGCGATGATCGAGACGCCGATGAATGTCGGCAACAAAACAGCGAGACGCCGCAGAATGAGGCGAATCATCGCTTATCCCGCTGCCTCCCCGCCATGAAATGATGCCCCATACGAAGGGGGCGCCCGCCTGATCGCGGACGCCCCGCCTTTTGCTAGCGACCCGTCGATCTACTCCGCGAGGTCGACGTCGTCGAAGCGATGGTAGCCGAGCGGATCCTGGACGTAGCCAATGACCTTCTTGCTCATCGGCATGACGACCAGCGAGTGGTCGATGGTTGCCCACGGCGCTTCGCGCTTGAACACAACCTGGGCCTGCTCGTAGAGCTTGGTCCGCTCCGCCTGGTCGGAGGTCGTCTTCGCCTTCTTGACGATGTCGTCGAACTCCTTGTTGCACCACTGGGCGCGGTTGTTGCCGCCGACGGCATCGCAGCCAAGAAGCGTGTCGAGGAAGTTGTCGGGATCGCCGTTGTCACCGGTCCACCCGAGCATCACGGCACCATCGCGATCCTTCTCCTTGGAGCGCTTCAGATATTCCGCCCACTCGTAGGTAACGATCTCGGCGGTAACGCCGATCTTGGCGAAGTCCGACTGCATGATCTCGGCCGCCCGTCGGGCGTTGAGCATGTATGGGCGGCTGACGGGCATCGCCCAGATCTTCATCGACAGGTTCGAAACGCCCGCGTCGGCAAGCAGTTTCTTGGCCGCGTCGAGATCGTAGGCGTCGTCCTTCACGTCTTTGTTGTAGGACCACATCGTCGGCGGGATCGGGTTGGTTGCCGGTTTGGCGGAACCCTGGAAGACGGCGTCGATGATCGCCTTCTTGTTGATCGCCATGTTGAGCGCCTTGCGCACGCGCACGTCGTCAAACGGCTTCTGTGTGGTGTTATAGGCGAGATAAGCGACGTTAAGGCCCTCCTGCTCCATCACCTGCAGGTTCGGGTCCGCCTTGAGGCCATCCACATCCGCCGCATTCGGATATGGCATGATCTGGCACTCGTTGGCTTTCAGGCGCTGGGCGCGAACCGAGGCGTCGGTCGTGATGGCAAACACCAGATCGTCGATCTTCTGCTTGCCCTTCCAGTAGTCGGGGTTGGCCTTGTAGCGAATCTGGCTGTCCGGCTGGTACGCGACGAACGTATACGGCCCGGTACCGAGCGGCATCTGGTTCAGCTGGTTCATTTTGCCGTCGGCAGCCAGCTTGTCGGCATATTCCTTCGAGACGATCGAGGCGAAGTCCATGCCGAGATCGGCCATGAACGGTGCCTCAGGGCGATTGAGCGTGAACTTGACGGTCAGATCATCCACCTTGTCGATGCTCTTGATCAGGTCCGGAAAGCCCATTCCGTCGGAGTATTCCCAGGCGGCGCCATCGACGTATTTGTTCCACGGGCTGTCCGCCTTGAGCTGGCGCTCGAACGAAAAGATGACGTCGTCC
Organism: uncultured Alphaproteobacteria bacterium; assembly: GCA_963781775.1. Taxonomy (GTDB): domain Bacteria; phylum Pseudomonadota; class Alphaproteobacteria; order Rhizobiales; family Kaistiaceae; genus CAVSRC01. Next base: position 162,082 of record CAWAHE010000011.1, read on the forward strand.
GCATTAAGCGTCCGCGTCGGGGTGAAGAAGTCGGTGGTCTGGAATTTTACGTTCGGACGAAGGTGGAACGTGTAAACCGTGCCGTCGGCCGAGATATCCCATTTCTCGGCGAGGCCCGGCTCGATCTCGGTGCTGCCGTGCTTGAATTCGACCAGCCGGTTGTAGACCGCACGCGAGGCCGCATCGAACGTCGTTCCAGCGGTATAAAGGCCCGGGTCAAATCCCTCCGGACTCGCCTCCGAGCAGTAGATCAGTGTCTTGGCGTCGGCGGCAGTTGCCAGACCTACGGCAAACACGGTCGCCAATAATAGCTGCGCCGTACGTTTCATGATTCTGTCCCTCCTGAGAGCCGCGCGCCGCGCGGCACGAACTGTCCCGTTCGGCGGCCGGTCAGAAGTCACGGCTCCGAAAGGTTATCTCCAATCCAGCCGAGCCGAGCCGATAATGCAAGGGCGCGTCGACCTGCTGCTTGACGGCGGATCGTCACGTTTCGTCAAAATGCGTGTCTCGCCAGCGGGTTACGCCAAAGCGCGGCTCACCCGTCATTCGCCGACGTCGACACCCGCGAAATTGTGGTGCCCGAGCGGATCGACCACATAGTTCTTCACGGACTTGGCGACGGGAACGCTTAGCGTCGTGTGGGCGAGGGTCAGCCACGGCGCCTGATCTGCGAATTGCTGCTGTGCGGTCTCGTACAGCTTGGCGCGCGCATCGACATCGGCCAGTGCGCGGGCGTCGAGCACCGCCTTGTCGAAATCGGGATTGCACCATTCGGCGCGATTGGAGATGCCGACGGTGTCGCAACTGAGCAGCGCACCCAGGAAGTTGTCGGGATCGCCGTTGTCGCTGGTCCAGCCGAACAGGACGGCGCCATCATGGTCGGGCGCCGCCGTGATCTTGATGAAAGCGCCGAGGTCGTCGCTGGCGATTTCCACCGCGACGCCGGCCTTGGCGAGATCGGCCTTGATCATTTCGGCCGCACGTTTCGGGTCGGGATCGTAAGCACGCGCGACCGGCGGCACCCATAACTTGATCTTGAGGTCGGTCACACCGGCGGCTGCCAATGCCGTTTTCGCGCCCTCGGGATCGGCGGCTGCGTCGGGGATCGCGTCGACATGCGACCACATGCTGGCCGGCAGTGGGCTCGTTGCCGGCGACGCGCCGCCGCCGTAGATCGCCTCGACCAGGGCCTTGCGATCGATCGCCATGTTGAGCGCCTTGCGCACGCGCACGTCATCGAACGGCTTCTGCGCGGTGTTCCACGCCAGGTAGGCGACATCCGCTGCCTCAGCCTGAATGACGTTGACGTCCGCGTCCTGCTTCAGCGCGGCGATGTCGCTTGGCTCGGGCCCGCCGAGAACCTGGCAGTCGCCGGCCTTGAACATCTTCAAACGCGTCGCCGGATCGGGGCTGATGAGAAAGGAAAGCTGGTCGATGGCCGGCTTGCCGCGCCAGTAGTCCGGATTGGCTCGGTAGTTGATACGCACGTCCGGCTGATAGCCGACGAACTGGAAAGGGCCGGTGCCGATCGGCATGCGGTCAAGGTCTTCGCGTTTCTTGGCCTTGAGCAGCGTGTCGGCATATTCGGCCGAGACGATCGAGGCGAAGTCCATGGCGAGGTCGGCGAGGATCGCCGGATCGCGCCGGGTCAGCGTGATCCTGACGGTCGCGTCGTCGACCTTGTCGATGGACGCGATCAGAGCCGGCATCGACATGCCGTCGAAATAGCTCCACACGCCGCCAGCGTAGTCGAACCAGGGGTTCTTGGTGTCCATCTGGCGCATCAGGCTGAACACGACGTCATCGGCGTTCAGGTCGCGCGTCGGCGTGTAGAAATAGGTCGAGTGGAACTTCACGCCCTGACGGAGATGGAACGTGTATTGGAGCCCATCTTCCGATACGTCCCAACTCTCGGCGAGCCCCGGAACCGGCTTGGTCGTGCCCGGCTCGAAGGCGACCAACCGGTCGTAGAGAGCCTCCGACGAAGCATCGAACGTGGCGCCCGCAATATGTGGCGCGGGATCGAAGCCCTCAGGGTTCTGTACCGCGCAAAACGCCAACGACTTCGCGTGGGCGGCCGAAGCCACCCCGGCGGCAACCATTGCCGCCAGTATCAACGTCACAGGTTTCATGGGTTCGGATGGTCCACTGGCAAACTTGAGCGGCCTCTTGCTCCTCGACGGCGCGCAACATTGCACGGAATCGCGCGAGGGCAAAGATTGAGGGCCCTCAGCGCCCGCCGGCCACGTCCAGCAGCGCACCATTGACGTAGGAGGCTTCGTCGGAGAGCAGCCAGACGATCGCCTCGGCAACCTCCTCGGCTGTGCCCGAACGGCCAAGCGGCACGTTGACGCCGAGACGCTCGGCCCGGCCGGGCTGTCCGCCGCTGGCGTGGATATCGGTCTCGATCAAACCGGGCCTGACCGCGTTGACGCGCACGCCTTGCGCACCGCTCTCCTTCGAGAGCCCAATGGTCAGCGTGTCGAGCGCTCCCTTGGTGAGGGCGTAGTCGATGTATTCGTGGGCGCCGCCCAAGCGGGCCGCCGCCGACGAGACGTTGACGATCGACCCGCCGGCGCCGCCGCGATCCGTGGCCATGCGCCGAACCGCCTCGCGCGCGGCCAGGATGGCGCCGAGAACGTTGATATCAATCACCGTCTTCAGCCGCTCGACGCTCATGTCGGCCAGCGTCTGCGGCGGCGGAACAATGATGCCGGCATTGTTGACGAGACCATGGATTGGCCCGAAGGCATCCGCCGTCGCATCGAACAGCGCCATCACGTCGGCCTCGTCCGCGACGGTTCCCTTGACGGCAATCGCCTTGCCGCCCGCCGCTTCCACCGCAGCCACCGTTTCCCCGGCAGCCTTGGCGTTTTCGACGTAGCTGATCGCAATCGACCACCCGCGCCTGGCCGCAACCCGAGCCGTGGCTGCGCCGATGCCCCGGCTGCCGCCGGTGATCACAATGGTTTTCGGCATTTGCCCCTCCCCCAATTGTTGGCGCGAACTTCCACCGTGAACGAGGGAAGTGCAATCGTTCCGTGGGAGGGGCAGCTATGCCGGCGGCCAGGCTTTGAGCTTGCCCGGGTTCATCAGGCCGTGGGGATCGGCGAGACTCTTGAATTCCGGCTGCGGCGCGTCGGTGCGCTTCCATCCGGCGTTGTCGAGGACATAGGTGTGCGGACTGGACACCGCGCCGCCCATTGCCTCAGCCATGCGAACGACTTCCGCCAGCCGCTCCGGCGAACGGTAGCGCAGGATCGGCAGGCTCGACACGAACACGCGGCCGAGACGCCGCTGGAACTCGAGATGGATGAGGAGCTCGTCGCCGAACGTCGTTTCCATCTCCGCCACGGTCTCCATCTCGCGCCCCTCGGGAAAGCGGATCTGGAGATAGGTGATCGTCGGATCGACCTTGAGCGCGTGCAACGTCGTGTGGTTCCAGGTGTATTCATAGAGCGGCGGCATGGTGCCTTTGCCGTCGAAGGCGGCGTCCTCGGCTTCGCGCGACCCGCGTTCGTAGACGATCTTCCCGCCGTGCTCAGCCACCATCTCGGCTAACACCGCGCCCTGCGCTTCGGCCACCATCACGATCGCCATCGCGTGACCGGCCGGCACCAGCGGCGCGACGCGCTTCAGCATCGGCGGAATCGCGCTGTCGAAAACGCCGATCTCTTTCTTGGCGATGCCTTCCGCCGCGGCCAGCGCCCACCCGAACCTGGCCGCGCCAACCAGCGTCGGAAACGCGATGATGCGTTCGGCCCATGGCTGCCACGGCGCCAGCGGCACCGTCACTGCCGTGATGATGCCGTTGACGCCATAGGCGTGCAGCACCTTGAGGATGTCGCGGCCGGTCAATTCGATGACCCGCGGCTCTTCCTCGACTGTCACAACCTCGACGGCGAGAACCGCGCCGGGATCGGCGATCTGCCCCCAGGTGCAGGAGCCGCAACCGGCAGCGCCACCGGCGACGAAGCCGCCGATCGTCGCCTGCTTGCGCGTCGAAGGATGGAAGCGCAGCTCCCAACGGCCAGCGTCGGCGAACCGATCGCGCAGCGTCCGGTCGATCTCCAGCAAGCGCGCACCAGCCTCGAAACTGGCAGCGCCCGGCGTCACGCTCACGGCACGGTCGAGGCCGGCCATGTCGAGCAAAACGCCACCTTCCAACGGCACGGCCTGACCGTAGTTGCCGGTCCCGCCACCGCGCACGGTCAAGGTCACCCGGTGACGGGCGCAGGCGGCAGCAATACGGATCACGTCATCCTTGCTGCGCGGCGCCACCACCAGTTCGGCACGCTTGTCATCGAGCATCGGCTTCAGGATCGGCGAGAACCAGAAGAAGTCGCGGCTCTTGAGCTTCAGCGTCGCGGCATCGTCGGCGATCGCGATACCGTCGAGATCGGCGCGCAGCGCCCCGAGGCGGTCGGGCGTCACGGCGTCCATAGGCGACCCGTGTCGAAGCGCTGCACGTCCTGGCAAAGTTCCACGAAGGCCCGCGCCTGATGATCGACAATGGCCTTGCCCTTGTCGGCCGTCGCGGCAGCGGCGTTGCCGACCGGCCCCTCCGGATTCAGGTCCTGCGCCTTCCAGCCGAACTGGGTCGTGCCATGCGCCCGCAGGTATTTGAATTCCTTGATGAAGTCGAGCTGACTGGAGCGGAAGTCCTTGGCGTTCTCCATGCGCACCAGGTCGGCACGAAGATGCAGCATGACCGACGTCTCGATATCGCCGCCGTGGATTCCGTAGAGCGATTCTTCCGTTGCCGTCACGCCCTCCGGATAACCGAAACGCGACCACGCCGTCGCCACCACCAGCATGTCGTGACGCACGCGCAACTCGCGCGCGACGATATCGACCATCGGCACATTACCGCCGTGCGAATTGACCACGATCAGCTTCTCAATGCCGGCACGGCGAACGCTGTCGCCGATCTCCAGCCACAACCTGGTCGTCGTCTCCCAGGTGGACGTCAACGTTCCCGGCGAGGAGATGTGTTCGTTCGACTTGCCGATCGCCTGCACGGGCAGGAAGGTCACCGGCAGATCCTCGGGCAGCAGCTCAATCGAGCGGCGGATCATGCCCTCCGCGATGCAGGTGTCGGTATAAACCGGCAGATGCGGCCCGTGCTGCTCGATTGCTGCAACCGGCAGGACGGCGATCCAGCCGGTGGTGTCATTGTCCGCGAAATCGCGGGTAGTCATTTCAGCCCAATAGCGGCGGGGAAGCATGTGCGGTCAATCCGGTCGGCGATAGCGCCGCCATAATGACCGCTGCACGACTGTTCCGCAATAGGGCGCGTGGTCGCCCCTCTCAGGCGGCTGACACTTTGCTGCCCGGCCGCTGGAACAGGGCAATCGCATCGTCAAGGATCATCGGTCGTCCGGTCAGGAAGCCTTGCACTTCGGTGCAGCCCTCGGCCTTGACCCGATCGAACTGTTCGCGGGTTTCGACACCCTCGGCGGTCGTGATGATGCCAAGGCTGGCGCTGAGGCCGGTTACCGCGCGGATGATCGCAAGCGAGCTGGCATCGGTGTTGACGTCGGTGATGAAACGCCGGTCGATCTTGATCTTGTCGAACGGGAAACTCTGGAGATAGCTGAGTGACGAATAGCCCGTGCCGAAATCGTCCATAGCCACACGAACGCCCAACGCGCGCAGCTGGTGCAAGATCGTCAACGTCGCCTCGCTCTCTATGAGCAGCGTCGACTCAGTGATCTCCAACTCGAGACGGGTCGCGGCCAGCCCGGACGCAGCGAGGGCCCCGATTACGGCGGGCATGAGGTGCACGCTCCGGAATTGGGCGGCCGAAAGATTCACCGCCACCTTGACCGGCGCAGGCCAGCGCACAGCGTCGAGACAGGCCCGCCGCAGCACCCATTCACCGATCGGGACGATCAGCCCGGTCTCCTCGGCAAGCGGGATAAACTCCAGAGGTGCGACCACGCCGCGTTCCGGATGGTGCCAGCGAAGCAGCGCCTCGAAACCTGTTACCGCGTTCGTCGCCAGGTTGAATTCCGGCTGATAGAGCAGCTCGAACTGCTTCATTTCGATCGCCCGGCGCAGATCGAGCTCGAGCGTGCGGCGCGCCTGCATGCGGGCGTCCATCTCCTGCTCAAAGAACCGATAGACGCCGCGTCCGTCCGCCTTGGCACGATAGAGGGCCAGGTCGCCGGCCTTGAGAAGCTGGTCGGTATCGTTGCCGTCGGCCGGGCCTACCGCGATACCCGCGCTCAGACTGATGATCGCCTCCTGACCGTCAATCGCGTACGGCTCGCCGACCGCCTCGATCAATCGCTGGGCAAGGGAGTGAGCCGCAGGGGGCTGCACCTCGCCGACCTGGACGATGGCGAACTCGTCGCCACCGAGACGCGCGACCGTGTCGTTTTCACCGATGCAACCAGACAAGCGTTTGGCGGCCTCCAGCAGCAATTTGTCGCCGATCGGATGGCCGAGGGTATCGTTGATATCCTTGAAGTGATCGATGTCGAGGCAGATGACGGCAACCTGGCCGCCGCGTCCGGCGTGCAAAAGGGCGTCTTCGATCCGCTCGCGCAACAGGATGCGATTGGGCAGATCGGTCAGCGCATCATGGCGCGTCAGATGGGCAATCTTCGCCTCTGCCATATGGCGGTCGGTGATGTCCTCATGGGTCGACACCCAGCCACCGCCTTCCATCGGCTGATAGACCAGACTGACGATCCGACCATCGTGGAACTGGATGATGTCCTTGAAGGGCTTCTGCCCGCCGACGATGCCGGCAAGGTATTCGACATACTGCGTCGGGTCGCTGCCAGGATAACTCCCCGCGTCCACGCGGTGATCGAGGATCGTCTTGAGCTGCGTGCCGCGCTGCGCCAGTTCCGGCGGCAACCCGTAGATCTCGGCGTAGCGCGAATTCGCGATGATCAACCGCTTGTCAGCGTCGAACATCACGAGGCCGATCGGCATGTTGTTGACCGCTTCGCTGAGCCGCTGCCGCTCCTGCTCTGCGGCCTCGGACAGTTCGTGCGCGCGTATGAGGCTCGCCCCGTAGCCGTCGACGGCTGCGATCAACGCGCCGATCTCGTCCTTGCGTCCGCGTTCCCCCGCAACCGTGGCCGACGCGTCGCCGGCGGCCAGCCGGCGCATGGCCTCGCTGATTCGAAGGATCGGTTCGCTGATGCCGCGGTTGACCCAGGCGGTGGCCACGCCGATGCCGCACAGCGCAAGAGCGAGCGCACCGATCGTCAACCAGAAGGCCGTCGCGAACGTGCCGTAAACCTCTCTCCCGGCTGCGTCGCTTTGGCGGCTGGCATAAGCGATCAGGCCGTCGATGCGCTGCAAGGCGTGATCAAAAATCGCGAAGTTCGCGGCCTCGAAGTCGCGATGCTGCAGCGCCATTTCGTCGGACCCGATGCCCGGCATGGTGCGCGCTATTGCGGCTTCGTACTCGCCCCAGACCTGGTGCAGGACCGAATAGAGAAGGCGCTCCTCGGCGTCTCCGGGAGTTGCCTCGAAGAGCCGCCAGTCACGTTCGAGCTTCTGCGAGACCGACCGGATCCGATCGCCCAGGTGGACCTGCGGTCCCAGGACGGTTTCATTCAGGCGCCAGCGAGCCAGCAATCCGTACTCGGCCATGTCCGCCTTGATTTCGCCGAGCAATTCAATCCGCGGCATCCAGTAGGCAACGATCTGCCCGGCGGACCGATCGAGGGCCTGAACGTTGTAGAGCCCGGCGGCTCCCACCAAACCGACAAGGGAGACCGCAAGCCCGAGGCCTGCGAGCAGCTTGGTCCGGATACTGGCGTCGCGGAGCGCGATCATCACGGGCTTGGTACCCTGGCGTGCCGGCCACGAAGGTTTGCCGGCTGGGACAGCCGCTACCTTTGCGAGAAAAATGATCGAAAAGTCTTAAGCCCGGCCGGAAATCGGCACAAAAAGGCTTGCCGCCGACTGGCTGCCACGAATTCCGTGGGAGGGAACGGTCGGAACGCCTATCAATTTACCAATTCAATCAAATCGGCATAAAGCGTGTTGCCGGATTGGCCTCACAGGGCCTTCAGGAACGCTCTCGCCGCCTCGCCGTGCTCAATACGGAGGCGCGCCACGTCGACGCCGATCGGATGGCCGTCCTCGACCCGCCACTGCCCGCCGACCATCACGCGATCGGCGGCATGGGCGCCGCACAGCACAAGCGCCGCCAGCGGGTCGCCGGCGCCCGAGAACCGCAATTCGTCGAGCGTGTACATGGCGAGATCGGCCTGTTTTCCGACTGCGATGGCGCCGATGTCGTCTCGCCCAAGACAGCGCGCCGAGCCCTCGGTCGCCCAGCGTAGAACGTCGAAATGCGTGACCGCCGCCGCATTGTAGGTCAGCCGGTTGATCATGAGCGCGTGCCGCACGCCCTCCATCAGGTTGGAATTGTCGTTGGAGGCAGAGCCATCGACGCCAAGGCCAATCGGACTTCCGGCCGCCTCCAGCTCCTTCGTCCGGCATTGGCCGGAGGCGAGAACCATGTTCGAGGTCGGGCAGTGGCAAACGCCGACCCGATGGCGTCCCAGGCGCGTGACCTCCTCGTCGGTGAAGTGGACGCCGTGAGCGAGCCAGACGCGATCGCTCAGCCAGCCGCACTCCTCCAGGTAGTCGACCGGACGGCAGGAGAAGTGCTCCAGGCAATACTCGTTCTCGTCCTGGGTCTCGCCGAGGTGGGTATGCAGCTTGCACTGGAAGCGTTCGGCGAGCCCAACGCTGTCGACCATCAGCCGTTTGGTGACCGTAAACGGCGCGCATGGCGCGAGCGCCACCTGCATCATCGCGCCCTCGCTGGCGTCATGATAGCGACCAAGAATGCGCTCGCAGTCGGCAAGGATCGTATCCTCGTCCTGGACGACCGAGTCGGGCGGCAGCCCGCCATCTTTTTCGGAGAGGTTCATCGAACCGCGGGTAAGCGTCATGCGGATGCCGAGGCGGCCGGCCTCCTCCGCCTGGATATCCATGGCGTCCTCGAGCCCGTCCGGGAACAGGTACTGGTGGTCGGACGCGCAGGTGCATCCCGACAGCATCAATTCGGTCAGCGCCAGCCGCGTCGCCAGCCGGAACGCCTCCGGCTTCACGTTCCTTGCCCAGATCGGATAGAGCGCCTGCAGCCAGGGAAACAGCTCCTTGTTGATGGCCGAGGGATGCGCGCGCGTGAGCGTCTGGAAGAAATGGTGATGCGTGTTGATCAGCCCGGGAATGACGACATGCCGGCTGGCGTCGAACTCCTGATCAATGCGGCCGGTCGGCTTGCCGCCGGCGGGCACCAGCTCGGCGATCTTGCCGCTATCGACAACCACGCCGCCGCCGGCTCCCTCCGCCAGAACGGCGAGCGGCTCCTTGATCCACAAGCGCATGATTCAGCCCGTCCCCACCGCCGTCGCTTCGACCTCGACCAAGAACTCCGGACGGGTGAAGCCTGATACGATGACCAGTGTCGAGGCCGGCGGCGGATTGCCGACAAGACGGTCGCGGACCGCCATGTAGTCCTTCATGTGCTCGCGCCGCGTGACGAATGCGCTGATCCGAACGATATCGGCGAGGCCGAGCCCGGCTTCGGCGAGGATCGCAGCAATATTGCGGAAGCAGATTTCGGCCTGCTCGGTAACCGACGCGGGGATCGAATCGTCGGGGCCAATTCCAAGCTGCCCCGAACACAGCACAAGACGGTGGCCAGCCGGAACGGCGACACCGTGGCTGTAGCGCCCGAATGGCGGTCGGACGCCGGCAGGATTAAGCGAAATTGCCATGAGGACCCCGGAACGTTCACCCCGAACGCTACGATTGCGGGACGCCGCCTGACAAGACCCGCGCCGGACAGGTTTAGGTCAGACACTGCCGCTTTCTTGTGCACTGGGCTTGCCCTAGAGTACCGCCGCGAGCGGCGGATAGGGCCAACAATGCCCGAGCGGGCAGTGTTCTGGCGGCGGGCGGGTGGCATATGTCTTGCGACCAGCCAAGGTCGCGTTTGACTGCGGTCGGAGACCGCAGAACCGGGACGGGACCGGAAGGAAGCAAAGTGGCTCACGAACAGCCACGTCCAAACGGAAGGCGGAGAACAAGGCACATGAGCATTCTGAGAAACATCAGCTTCGGCCTGGCGGCAGGCGCCATGGCCGCGGCATTCGCCGGCCCGGCGCTGGCGCTCGACGAGGTTTCCTACGGCACCAACTGGCTGGCCGAGGCCGAGCACGGCGGCTTCTATCAGGCGGTTGCCGACGGCACTTACGAGAAATACGGCCTCAAGGTCACCATCGTGCAGGGCGGCCCGCAAGCGGCCAACCAGGCGCTGCTCCTCGGCGACAAGATCCAGTTCTACATGGGCGGCATGTTGGGCGCGTTCAACGCCATCGTCAACGACGTGCCCGTCATGGAGGTCGCGTCCCTGTTCCAGAAGGATCCGCAGGTCCTCATCGCCCACCCGGATGCCGGCGTCGAGAAATTCGAGGATCTCGCCAAACTCCCGACCATCTTCATGGGCAAGGACGGCTTCTCGACCTATTTCCAGTGGATGAAGGTCGCCTACAAGGGCTTCAAGGACGAGCAGTACAAGCCATACACCTTCAACCCGGCGCCGTTCCTCGCCGACAAGATGTCGGCCCAGCAGGGCTACCTGACGTCCGAGCCCTATGAGATCGAGAAGCAGGGCGGCTTCAAGCCGAAGGTGTTCCTGCTCGCCGACGCCGGTTACGACCCCTACTCGACCACCATCGAGGCCAAGCAGGACTACGTCGCCAAGAACCCCGACATCGTCCAGCGGTTCGTCGATGCGACGATCATCGGCTGGTACAACTATCTCTACGGCGACAACAAGGCCGCCAACGACCTGATCAAGAAAGACAATCCCGAGATGACCGACGGTCAGATCGCCTTCACCATCGCCCAGATGAAGGAGCACGGGATTCTCGAATCCGGCGATGCTTTGACGTTGGGTATCGGTTGCATGACCGACGCGCGCGTCAAGGACTTCTACGGCAAGGTGGTCAGCGCCGGCGTCATCAAGGCCGATGTCGACATCTCCAAGGCCTACACGACGAAATTCGTGTGCAAGAAGGTCGGCATGGACCTGAAGAAATAGATCGTGACGCGGGCTGGCATCGTGCCGCCCGGATACTAGAAAGAGGGGGCGGGGCCAAGGCTCCGCCACCATTTTGCGAGTGACCGACGAAGCGACCGTCGGCGCCGGCGTCCTGGCGCAAAACGGAGCAGAATCTTGAACACCAGCCTGTTGCCGCGTGACCTGCCCCAACCTCCGCAGAGCCGCTCGGGCCGCCCGTTGGTCTCGCTGCGCGGCATCTCGAAGACCTTTTCCAACGGCACGGTCGCGCTGCAAAACATGTCGCTCGACATCGGGCAGGGCGAGTTCGTCAGCCTGCTCGGACCGTCCGGCTGCGGCAAATCGACAGTGCTGCGCATCGTCGCCGGCCTTGGCGAAAAGACGTCCGGCTCCATCGAATGGCCATCGGCGACGAACTATGACGCCGCGGGCCACCCGCAGCGCGAAATCGGTTTCGTCTTTCAGGAGCCGACGCTGATGCCGTGGGGCACCGTCTTCGCCAACGTCTGGCTGCCGCTGCGGCTTCACCGCCTGTCGAAGGCGGACGCCCGTGACCGGGTCATGGAGGCGCTGCACATGGTCGGCCTCGAGAAGTTCGCCGACTCCTATCCGCGCGAACTCTCCGGCGGCATGAAGATGCGCGTCTCAATCGCCCGCGCCCTGATCACCAAGCCGAAGTTGCTCTTGATGGACGAGCCCTTTGCCGCGCTCGACGAGATCACGCGGTTCAAGCTCAACAACGATCTCCTCCACCTGTGGGAGACGTTCGGCTGGACGGTGATCTTCGTTACCCATTCCGTGTTCGAGTCGGTGTACCTGTCGAGCCGCATCGTGGTCATGGCCGCGAGGCCCGGCCGCGTGGTCCAGGACATCGCCATCGACGCGCCTTATCCGCGCGGCGAGGAATTCCGCACGTCGACCGTCTACAACGACTATTGCCGACGCACATCCGACGCGCTTCATGGCGCGATCGAAGCGACCCTCTGATGATCCCGCAGCAGTTCAGATGACCACACTCGAAGCCGAAAAGACCGACATCGCCACCACTATCCGTCAGGGCGAGGACGAGGCGCCGCGCCCACCGCCGGCCGAAGGCCTCGGCGAGCGGATAGCCAGGATTGCGATCCCGGTCGGCATGCTGGTCCTGCTGATCGCCGTCTGGCAGATCTACTGCGACGCCGCGCACGTACCCCACTACATTTTGCCGAGCCCGCTGCGCATCGCGCAGGCATTTGGCACCGACTGGCCGATCCTGCTGCCGGCGCTGATGGTAACGCTGAAGATCACGTTTTCCGCGCTCGCCATCGCACTCGTCGGTGGCGTCACCCTCGCCATCCTCATGGCGCAATCGAAATGGATCGAGCTCGCGCTTTATCCCTACGCCGTTATCCTGCAAGTGACGCCGATCGTCGCGATCGCGCCGCTGATCCTGATCTACGCCCCGAACACCCAGAGCGCACTGCTCATCTGCGCCTGGCTGGTCGCCTTTTTTCCGATCCTGTCCAACACCGCGCAGGGCCTGCGCTCGACCGACCACAATCTGCTCAACCTGTTCGAGCTCTATGGCGCCAATCGCTGGCAGACGCTCGTCCTCCTGCAGATGCCGAACGCCCTGCCCTATTTCCTCGCCGGTCTGAGGATCGCCGGCGGCCTCGCGCTGATCGCCGCGGTCGTGGCGGAATTCGCCGCTGGTTCGGCCGGCGCCGGCTCGGGTCTCGCATTCCGGCTGCTTGAGTCGCAGTTCCGGCTCAACATCCCGCGGCTGTTTGCGGCGCTCGTGCTGCTGTCCTTCACCGGCGTCCTGATCTTCTTCGCGACCAGCCTGATCTCGCACTTCTTCCTGAGGAAGTGGCACGAGAGCGCCGTGCGCAGAGAGAACTAGGGCCGCGGGCAATGGCCAAAGGCTTCGCCAAGGTTCCACGCGAGACGCGCTTCGTGCTGGCGAACGCCACGCTGCCGGCGGTATTGGTCGATGGCTACGCCGGCAAACCTGACAGCGATGGCCTGACTGGCGCCGACATCACGATCAAGAACGGCACGATCGAACGCATCGACCCGCCTGGGCGACGCACGCGATTGCCCAAACTCGACCTCGACCGCGGCATGGTGTGGCCGTGCTTTGTCGACATGCATACCCACATCGACAAGGGCCACATCTGGCCCCGCCGGCCCAATCCCGACGGCACGTTCGCCGGCGCACTTGACGCCGTGAAGCACGACCGCGAGCACCACTGGCGCTCCGACGACGTCTCTCGGCGCATGGATTTTGCGCTCCGCGCCGCTTACGCACACGGCACGGCTCTATTGCGCACGCACCTCGATTCGGCGGCGCCGCAGCACAAGACGAGCTGGCCGGTCTTCGCGGAAATGCGCGAGCGCTGGGCCGGACGTGTCGATCTGCAGGGCGTGTCGATCTTCGGCATCGAGCATTTCCTCGATGAAACTTTCGCCGACGAAATTGTCGCCACGATCGCCGACCACGGTGGCGTCCTTGGCGCCGTGACGTTCATGATTCCAGAACTCGATCGCCTGCTCGAACTGATGATGCACCGCGCGGCCAATCGCGGCCTCGACCTCGATTTTCACGTCGACGAGACGTCCGACCCGAACGCGCGCTCGCTGCGCGCCATTGCCGACGCGGCGCTGCGCACCGATTTCCCCGGCCGCATCGTTGTCGGTCATTGTTGCTCGCTTGCGGTCCAGCCCGACGCCGAAGCCGAGGCGACGCTGGAGCGGGTCGCCGAAGCCGACATTGCGGTCGTCTCGCTGCCGATGTGCAACATGTACCTGCAGGACCGTGTCGCCGACCGCACGCCGCGCTGGCGCGGCATCACCCTCTTGCACGAATTCGTCCAGCACGGGGTTCCGGTCTCGGTCGCTTCCGACAATACCCGCGACCCGTTCTATGCCTACGGCGATCTCGACATGGTGGAAGTCTTCCGCGAGGCAGTGCGCATCGCCCATTTCGACCACCCGTTCGGCCGCTGGCCGGCGGCGGTCGCCCGCACGCCCGCCGAGGTGATCGGCCGGCCGGACCGCGGCGTGATCGCAGCGGGCAGCCCCGCCGATCTGGTGCTGTTCCGCGCCCGCACTTTTACCGAGCTGCTGGCCCGTCCCCAAGCGGATCGCACGGTGTTACGCTCCGGCAAGGCCATCGACCGCACGTTGCCAGACTACCGGGAGCTCGACGACATCATGGTATCTGCATGAGCAGCTACGACATCGAAGCGCTGAAGAAGGAACTCGACGGCATCCGCGTCGAGGACCACCCGGCCATCGTCAAGCAGAAGAGCCGCGACTTCTATTGGTATTCGCCGATCCTCAAGCGCCAGCTTGACCACATCACCGGCGATCTCATCGTCTCGCCGAAGAGCGAGGCGGAGGTAATCCGCGTGCTCTCCGCCTGCTACCGGTTGGGCATCCCGGTGACGCCGCGCGGCTCCGGCACCGGCAACTACGGTCAGGCCATGCCGCTTTCCGGCGGGGTCGTGCTGAGCCTCTCCGACATGAACAAGGTGAGGTCGATCGCTCCCGGCCGCGTGGTCTCCGAGCCCGGCGCCATCCTCGCCCACGTCGACAAGGAGACGCGCAAGGCGAGCGGGCAGGAACTGCGCATGCACCCTTCGACCTACAACACCGCGTCGGTCGCCGGCTTCATCGCCGGCGGCTCCGGCGGCGTCGGCTCGATCAACTGGGGCGGCCTGCGCAACATCGGCAACGTGCTCGGCGCGCGCATCGTCACCATGGAAGCGGAACCCCGCGCGATGGCCCTCGACGGCTGGGATCTCGCCAAGGTGATGCACGCCTACGGCACCAACGGCATCATCACCGAGGTCGAGGTGCCGCTCGATGCCGCCTATGACTGGATCGACGTGATCGTCGGCTTCGACGATTATCTCGACGCGGTGCGCTTCGCGAGCCTCATAGGCGACGAGGATGGCCTCCTGTTCAAGGAAGTCGCGACCGTCGCGGCGCCGGCGCCCTACGACTACTTTCTGCGTCATCAGAAGTTCCTGCGCCGCGAACAGTCCGTGGTGCTGCTCATGGTGGCGCCGCACGCGCTGGCGCCTTTCCTGACGCTGGCGAAGCGCGAGAAGGCCGATATCCGCTACCGTTCCGACAGCGCCACCGACGAGGAGAAGAAGGGCCTGCCGCCCGTCTTCGAACTCGCCTGGAACCACACCACGCTGCGTGCGCTCCGGGTCGATCCGACGATCACCTACCTGCAGACGCAGTACGGCACCGACGAACACGTCGACAAGATCGAGCGCATGACGAAACTGCTCGGCGACGAGATGCCGGGTCACTTGGAATTCGTTCGCTTCGACGGCAAACTTGCCGCTGCCGGCCTGCCGCTCGTGCGCTACACCAGCGAGGAGCGGCTCGAGGAACTCGTCAAGATCCACGAGGACAACGGCGTGCCGGTCTTCAATCCGCACCGCTACACGCTGGAGGAAGGCGGCATGAAGCGAACGGATGCCGTCCAGCTTGCTTTCAAGAAGGAGGCCGACCCCAAGGGCCTTCTCAACCCCGGCAAGATGATCGCCTGGGACAATCCGGACTTCGACCTGAACTCGGACAAGGTCTATCTGTTCCCCGGTCTCCAGCAGGCGGCGGCCGAGTAGGCATGCGCACCTTCGTCCTATTCGCCCATCCGGTCGAAACCAGTTTCGCTGCGGCCCTCCACCGCACCGTCGTCGATAATCTCAAGGCTGGCGGACACGAAGTCGATGATTGCGACCTCTATGCCGAGGGATTCAATCCGGTGCTTTCGCGCGAAGAGCGGCTGAACTATCACGACGAGGAAGTCTGCACGCAGCCGGTTCAGCAATATGTTGATCGCCTGCGTGCGGCTGACGGGCTGGTCCTCAACTTTCCGGTCTGGAATTTCGGGTACCCGGCGATCCTCAAGGGCTTCTTCGACCGCGTCTTCCTGCCCGGCGTATCGTTCAAGCTGGCGCACGGCCGCACATGGCCCAACCTGCACAACATCCGCAAGCTCGGCGCCGTCGTCACCTATGGCGGCGACCGCTGGCGCGCCCGCCTGATGGGCGATCCGCCGCGCAAGGTGGTCAAACGGGCCCTGCGCGCCGTCGTTCATCCAACGGCGAAGAGCCGCTATCTCGCCCTCTACGACATGAACCGAAACACCGAGGCGACTTGCCAGGCTTTCCTGCAGCGGGTAGGGCACGAGATGCGGGCGTTCTGACGCCCGGCACCACCTTGGGGCGACTGTCACACAGGCGACATGTTCATTGGTTAGTCCCCTAAATTCATGGGGTTCGACCATCGCCGAACGATTACGCACAGACTCTCCCAGGCGGCGCACGCCTACCGGGTGCGAGCCGGGAGTCAGCTATCCCGGATCAACCTCCACTCCGGTCAGGAAACCCTGCTCAAGGCGCTGGCCGCCAATGACGGCATGTCGATGAGCGACCTCGCCTCGGCTCTCGGGGTCCAGCCGCCGACGGTCACCAAGATGATCAGCCGGCTCGCCGCCCAGGACTATGTCGAACGCCGCGCCTCGGCCGGCGACGGCCGCCAGGCGCAGGTGTTCCTCACCGAACGCGGCCAGCGGGCGATCGCCATGATCGACAAGCTGTGGAAACGCATCGAGAAAACCGCGCTCGCCGATATCGACGACAAGGACCGCAAGCGGCTTCGCAAGTTGCTGCGCCAGGTCGAGCGCAACCTCGGGCCGGGCCGCGACGACCATTCGACGGACGTTGACGAGGGCGAGGCCGAAGAGGCCGCGGCTGGCTGAACGGGCCGCGGATCGCCCCGGCGGTCCATTTGCCCCGGACCATGGTGGCGGACTACCATCTCGGCCCCACCACCCCGAGACAGCAGGTCTCCTGTGCCAATCAAATTCGATTTCAGCGGCCGCGCAGCGGTCGTCACTGGCGGCGCCCAAGGCATCGGCCGCGCCGTTGTTGAGCGTCTCGTCGATGGCGGCGCCGCCGCGGCCATCTGGGACCAGGATGGCGCTCTGGCGACAAAGACAGCCGGCGAACTCTCTAGCCGGGGCAAGGTCATCGCTCTGGCCGTCGATGTTTCCGACGAGAAGCAAGTGGACAAGGCAAAAGCCGACACGGTGAGCCGGCTTGGCGAGGTCGATATTCTCGTCAACAACGCCGGCGTTGCCGGACCGAACGCCAATGTCGCTGACTATCCCGTCGAGGAATGGGACCGCGTCATCCGCATCAACCTTCGCAGCCAGTTCCTCTGCTGCCGCGCCTTCGTCGGCGGCATGGTGGCCCGCAACTACGGCCGCATCGCCAACATCGCGTCGATCGCCGGCAAGGAGGGCAACCCGACCTCCTCGCCCTACTCCGCATCCAAGGCCGGCGTCATCGCGCTGACCAAATCCCTCGCCAAAGAGACCGCCGGCAACAACATCTCCGTCAACGCCATCGCACCGGTGACCGCCGACACGCGCATCCTCGATCAGGTCACCCAGGCTCACATCGACTACATGCTGGCCAAGATCCCGCGCGGTCGCTTCGTCACGGTCGAAGAGATCTCTGCGACCGTTGCGTTCATGGTATCGGAGGAATGCTCCTTCACGACCGGATTCACCTTCGACATCTCCGGCGGTCGTGCCACCTACTGACCTCCAAACGCCGGCCACCCGCCGGACACCACCGTGACCGCACGTCACCTGCCGCTGACAAAAGAGGAATCCGCAGTGCGGGTGCGCGGCATCGCGTTCATCTGCGCCGCGGTGCTGTGCTTCGCGGCGCTCGACACCTGCGCCAAATACGCAGCGCACGCGGTCCCGTCGCTCGAGGTCGCCTGGGCCCGGTACTTCTTCAACCTCGTCTTCGCCATCGTCGCGCTGAGACCATGGCGGAACTGGTCGGATTATTTCACCCGCCGTCCGTGGCTCCAGTTCTGGCGAGGAATGTTCCTGCTCGGCTCCACGGTCATGAACTTCTTCGCGATCCGCTACCTGCAACTGGCGGAGACCGGATCGATCATGTTCGCGGGGCCACTGCTTGCCACAGCGCTCGCCGGCCCGGTGCTCGGCGAATGGCCCGGCCCACGCCGCTGGGCCGCTGTCGCGGTCGGCTTCATCGGCGTGCTGATCATCGTCCAGCCCGAGCCGTCGCATTTCAACCCGGCGGCGTTGTTCTCGGTCGCCGGCGCCTTGTGTTACGCCGGCTATTCCCTAACGACGCGGATGTTGTCGGCTACCGACAGCCCGGCCGGCATGCTCATCTACGCGTCGGCGCTTGCGACTTTCGTGTTGACGCCCACGCTACCGTTGGGCGGTGTGCTGCCGCCGAGCTGGCTGGTTGCCGCGGCGCTGGTCGGAACCGGGCTGATGGGTGCTGTTGGCCATTGGTTCCTGATCGCCGCTCACCGCGATGCGCCACCGACGGTGCTGGCGCCCTTCAGCTATACGCAGCTGATCTGGATGATCACGTTCGGCTACCTCGCCTTCGGCGACCTGCCCGGGCCAAACACCCTCATCGGCGCCAGCCTGATCGTCGCCAGCGGCCTCTACGCCCTCTACCGCGAACGCGTGCGCCGTGACCGCTGAAACCCGTTGATCGCACACCTTGCGATCATGACCGGCGTCGATAAAGTCGGCGGCCATATCCAGGAGAACACCGTTGCCCAAGATCGATGTCATTGCCGCCGGTACGCTTCCGGCGAAAACCCAGGCCGCGCTCGCCGAGGCCTTCGCGATCACCAGACTGGACCACGACGAACCCGTCCCGCCGAACGTCGCGGCGGCGGCGCGCGGCCTGGCCCGCGGCAACCATTTCCCGATCGACCGCGGACTGATCGAGAGCCTGCCGAAGCTGGAGATGATCGCCAATTTCGGCGTCGGCTACGACGGCATCGATCTCAAGGCGGCGGCGGAGCGCGGCATCGTCGTCACCAACACGCCCGACGTGCTGACCGAAGAAGTCGCCGACACCGCCCTTGGCCTGCTGCTGATGACGGTACGTGAGCTTGCCGCCGCGGATAAGCATCTGCGCGCCGGCAAATGGGCAAGCGAAGGCGGCTATCCACTGACCAAAGCGACCATGCGCGACCGCACCGTCGGCATCGCCGGCCTTGGGCGCATCGGCATCGCCATCGCCCGGCGGCTGGAGGCGATGCAGGTGCCGGTCGTCTATCACAATCGCCACAAGCGCGATGACGTTCCCTACCGCCACTTCCCCGACATGACCGAGATGGCCAAGGCGGTCGACACGATCATCTGCGTCCTGCCCGGCGGCGGAGGAACGGCCAAGCTCATCGATGCGGCGGTCCTCAAGGCGCTTGGGTCCAGCGGCGTCTTCATCAATATCGGCCGTGGCAGCGCCGTCGACGAGCCAGCGCTCATCGCCGCGCTCAAGGACGGCACAATCATGGCGGCCGGACTTGACGTCTTCACCGACGAGCCGAACGTGCCGGCGGACCTGATCGCGCTCCCCAACACGGTGTTGCTGCCCCATGTCGGCTCAGCATCGGTCTATACGCGCGACGCCATGGGGCAGCTCTGCGTCGATAATCTCGCCAGCTGGTTCAACGACGGGAAGCCGCTGACCCCGGTCCCCGAGACACCCTGGAAGTCGAAGGGTTAGTCGACTACTTCACCCACGTTCCGCCGAGTTCGTCCTCGATGTGGACGCGAATGATCTCTTCGAACGTCTTCTCGGCATGAAAACCGAGCGCGATTGAACGCTCGGGGGCGAAGTTGCGCGGCCAGCCGGCCACGATGCGCATGATGGTTTCGTCCGGCTGGTGCCGGATGCGCTTCGCCACGGCGTCACCGGCGACCTTCCGCAGCGCCGCGATCTGCTCGCCGACCGTCACCGACACGCCCGGCATCGACAAGTTGCGCCGATTGCCGAGGCGCTCGCCGTCGAGGCCGGCGGCGTGGACCAGGAAGCCGACCGCCGTACGCGGACTGGCATGCCAGTGACGCACGTCCTCGCTGACCGGCAGGATCGCCTCCTGACCGGCAAGCGGCTCGCGGATGATACCGGAGAAGAAGCTCGACGCCGCTTTGTTGGGCTTGCCGGGGCGCACGCAGATGGTCGGCAGGCGAATGCCGATACCGTCCATGAAGCCGCGCCGGGTGTAGTCGGCAAGCAGCAATTCATCGATCGCCTTCTGGGTGCCGTAGGAGGTGAGCGGCGTCTCGAAGAACTCGTCGCCGATCGCCTCCGGAAACGGCGCGCCAAACACCGCGATCGACGAGGTGAACACGACGCGCGGCCGGTAGCCGCCGCCGACCTTGCGGATCGCCTCGAACAGCAGCCGCGTTCCATCGAGGTTGACGCGATAGCCTTTCTCGAAATCGGCTTCCGCCTCGCCCGACACGATGGCGGCAAGGTGAAAGATGACGTCGGGTTTTGACGCGACGATCTCACCGGCGACGCCCGGCGTGGCAAGGTCGGCATCGCGGGTCGTCACCTTGAACGGCACCCCGGTGGGCGGCGTCGGGCCGACCCAGTCGACCAGGCTCAACTGGTCGATGGATTTGCCGGCGAGCCCGCCGTCCTTGATCAGCCGCGCCGTCAGCTTGGCGCCGATCATGCCGGCGGCGCCGATAATGAGAATATGCATGTGTGTGAACTCCTGCCGCCCTCAGAGGGCGAAGCCGCCGTCGGCGAGATGAATCTGACCGGTGGTGTAGCTGGCCTCATCGGAGGCGAGATAGACCGCCAGCCAGGCGATTTCTTCCGCCGTACCCAGCCGGCCCATCGGCTGGCGATCGATGAACGCGCGGCGAATCTCGTCCAGCGACTTGCCCTGCGTCTTCGCCTGCTCGGCGATGCGCCCGTCGAGCGACGGCGACTGGATGGTGCCCGGACAGATGGCGTTGGCGCGAATGCCCTGGCGGATGAAATCGGCCGCGACCGATTTGGTCAGGCCGATCACCGCCGCTTTCGAGGCGCCGTAGGCATAGCGGTTCGGAATGCCGCGCACCGACGAGGCGCCCGACGAGACGTTGACGATCGCGCCGCCGCCCTTGTCGAGCATGCCCGGCAGGAATGCACGGATTGTCCGGTGCATCGACTTGACGTTGACGTCGAAGGAGAAGTCCCAGTCCTCGTCCGAGGTGGTCAGCACTGTGCCGTGATGCACGAAGCCTGCGCAGTTGAACAACACGTCGACCGGGCCGACGGCATCCGCCATCGCCCTCACCGCCTTCGTGTCGCGCACGTCGAGCTGGTGCGTTTCGGCGATGCCCTGCTGCTTGAGGTCGTCCATCAGCTCCGGCTTGAGATCGGTGGCGATCACCTGCGCGCCCTCCTTGGCGAAAAGGATCGCAGTCTCCCGGCCGATGCCGGCACCACACGCGGTCAGAAACGCCCGCTTGCCCTTCAGTCTGTCCATGCCCTGAACCTTCCTCCTTGTCCTATTTTCTGAACGAAGCGAGCGATCGCTTCTGCGTTCCGTCGGAATCGAAGTTCTCCGGCGCCAGCCATGCCTCAAATCCGGCCTTGACCGCCGGCCATTCCTTATCGGTCATCGAAAACCAGGCGGTGTCGCGATTGCGGCCCTTGACGATCATGTGCTGGCGAAACGTTCCCTCATAGGTGAAGCCCAGCCGCTCGGCAGCGCGGCGCGAGGGCGCGTTCAGCGCATTGCACTTCCACTCGTAGCGCCGATAGCCGAGATTATCGAACACGTAGCGCGCCATCAGATATTGCGTCTCGGTAGCGGCGGCCGTGTGCTGCAGGAGAGGCGTATAGACGATGTTGCCGATCTCGATCACCCGCATCGCCGGGCGAATTTCCAACAGCGTGACGATGCCGGTTGCCCGGCTGCCCGCCTTGTCGACCACCGCATAGGAAAGTGGATCGAGCAGGACGACGCGCTCCTCGATCCACTTGAAGAAGGTCGCCTCGTCGCGGAACGGCCCGTAGGCCATGTAGGTCCACAGGTTGTCGTGACCTTTGGACGCCCACCACAGCGATTCCGCGTGACGAACTATGTCGAGCTTCTCGATCCGGCAGAAGCGACCATCGAGGCGGATCGGCTCCGGCCGATCCGCTGGTGTTGCATCGACCACATCGCCGATCGGTGAATCTTCCACGCCCGCTGTCATGCCTTCCCCTCTGCAAACAAGCGATCGAGCTCGACGCCGGATGCCGCGTCGTCAAATGCCCCGAATTGCCCGTCCTCGGCGATCTCGCGCGCCGAGCGCATGAACCCGGCCCACGCCATGCGCGCCATAGCCCCGCCAACACTGACCCGCCGCACGCCAAGACTGGCCAGATCGCGGACCGACAGCCAATCGGGCCCGCGCGCCAGCACGTTCACCGGCTTCGGCGCGACAGCCTTGACGATCGCGGCAATGTCCTCGCGCGTGCGCGGTCCAGGCGCGTAGAGACAGTCGGCGCCGGCCTCCGCGAAGGCGGTGAGCCGGCGGATCGCTTCGTTCAGCGGATCGGCGTGCCCGGTCAGGTAACACTCCGTCCGGGCCACAAGGATGACATGACCGCCGGCCGCGTCGATCGCCGCGCGCGCCGCGGCTACGCGCTCGACGGCCAGAGCGACGTCGAACAGCGGCGCCTTGGCATCGCCGGTGGCGTCCTCGATCGACAGGCCGGCCACGCCGGTCTCGACGCAGCGACGCACATTGGCGGCGACTTCGTGCGGGGCACGGGCAAAGCCGGCCAGAAAATCGGCATTGACCGGCAAGTCGGTCGCCGCCGCGATGGTCCGGATGTGATCGAGCATGACATCGAGCGGCACCTCGCCGTCTGCATAGCCCATGCTCCACGCAGCGCCCGAACTCGTCGTCGCCAGCGCCTTGAAGCCGAGATGCTGCAGGTAGCGCGCCGTGCCGACATCCCACGGATTGGGGATGACGAAACAGCCGCTTTCGTGCAGCGCGCGGAAAGTCCGGCGTTTTTCGGCAACCGTCGCCACTGGCGTTTCCCGCCTGTCTTCGCACGGCCGGCGGGCCGGCCCGAACAGGTTTGATTTCCTCGGATTTATGCGCCTAATCTCCCGGCCAAATCAATGACAACAACCCCCGGGGGGAACGCCTTGCTCCACACCATCGCCGGTTTTGACCGGATCGGCGAAGAAAACGCCTTCGCCGTACTCGCCCGGGCGACCGACCTCGCCGCGCAGGGGCGCGACATCATCAACCTTGGCATCGGCCAGCCGGATTTCCGCACCCCCGACCATATCGTCGAAGCGGCGGTCAAGGCGCTCCGCGACGGCCACCACGGCTACACGCCGGCGACCGGCATCAAGCCGCTGCGCGAGGCCGTCGCCGCCGATATCCACCGCCGGGTCGGCGTCGACGTGTCGCCCGAACAGGTGATCATCGTCCCCGGCGGCAAGATCACCATGTTCGCCGCCATTCTCATGTTCGGCGAGCCCGGCGCCGACATCCTCTATCCTGATCCCGGCTTCCCGATCTATCGCTCGATGATCGAGTTCACCGGCGCGCGGCCCGTGCCGATCCCGATCCGCGAGGCCAACGCCTTCGCCTTCTCCGCCGAGGAGACACTCGGTCTGATCACACCGCAGACGCGGCTGATCATCCTCAACTCACCGGCCAATCCGACCGGCGGCGTCACGCCGAAAGCCGAGATCGACGCGCTGGTCGCCGGCCTCGCCCGTTTCCCCGACGTGGCAATCCTGTCTGACGAGATCTATGGCCAGATGACCTATGACGGCCTGCCCCACGTTTCGCTGCTGTCCTATCCGGAGATCCGCGACCGTCTGATCCTGCTCGACGGCTGGTCGAAGACCTACGCCATGACCGGCTGGCGCATGGGCTATTCGGTGTGGCCGGAACCGCTCTACGACAACGTGCGCAAACTCGCCGTCAACGCCTGGTCCTGCGTCAACGCGCCGGCGCAGTTCGCCGGCCTCGCCGCCCTTACCGGGCCGCAGGACTCCGTCGGCGAAATGGTCGCCGAGTTCGACAAACGCCGGAAGATCGTCGTCGACGAACTGAACAAGCTTCCCGGCGTCACCTGCATCACGCCGAAGGGCGCCTTCTACGCCTTCCCCAACATTTCGAAGACTGGCTACAAGGCCAAGCAACTCGCCACCGAGCTCCTCGAAAAGGCGGGTGTCGCCACCATCGGTGGCCCCGATTTCGGCATCCTCGGCGAAGGCTACCTCCGCCTCTCCTACGCAAATTCAGCCGAGAACATCCTGAAGGCGACGGAGCGAATGGCGGCGTTCCTCGGCAAGAACGACTGAGAGTTCTCAGCACCGCGTTGGCGGAACCCCGCGAACAGACGGGCGCATCTCGTAGGCATCGGCCGACATTAGCTGGCCGGGGCGCTCGCCGCCTCGGCCTTCGTCTTTTTCGGCGGCGCGGTGCCCTTGAGGGTAACGAATGAGATCGCCGCCGCGATGAAGCACCAGATGGCGCCGAACATCATCGCCGCCGAATAGGCCGAGAGGAACGCAGCCTCGACGGCCGGGCGGGCAGCATCGGCGGCCGCCGGGATGACGCCGAAGCGGGCGCCGGCGGGCGCCGACCAGCCGAAGACGACGCCTGCCGTCGCGCCGAAGATGGCGATGGCGAGTACGCCGGCGAGCCGGCTGGCCGCGTTGCTGATGCCGGAGGCGGCCCCGGACTTCCCATCGGGCGCGGCATTCATAACGGCCGTGGTGAGTGGCGATGCGGCCAGCGCCATGCCGCCGGCGACAAGAAATACGCCGGGCATGACGCCGAGCCAAAGATTGGGAATGTTCGCCGCGAAGAACAGGCAGCCTGCGCCGACCAGAATGGGCCCAGCGACG
The DNA here is from genome assembly GCA_963781775.1 of uncultured Alphaproteobacteria bacterium. Classification (GTDB taxonomy): domain Bacteria; phylum Pseudomonadota; class Alphaproteobacteria; order Rhizobiales; family Kaistiaceae; genus CAVSRC01. Next base: position 186,884 of record CAWAHE010000011.1, read on the forward strand.
AGGAAGAAGCGCGGGCCGTATGTGTCGGCGAGCGAGCCGGTGTAGCGCGAGAACACGCCGATGATGAGCCCGAACGGGAGCAGCACGAGGCCGGCCGTTGTGGCACTGAGGCCGCGCTGCGCCAGCAGATCGAAGGGAACGAGGAAGAGCACGCCGCTCAGCGCACCGTACAGGAACACCGTCACGATGTTCACGCTTGTGAATACCTTGGAGTGGAACATCGTCGGCGGCGTGATCGGGTTGGCCGCGTGCAGCTCCACATAGACGTAGACCGCGATCCCGATGAGCCCGGCTGCGATCGCACCGGAAATGAGCGTCGGGCTGACGTTGCCTTCGGAGATTGCGCTCAGGCCATAGGTCAACGCGCCGAAAGCCGCGACAGCGAGGATAGCGCCCTGCCAGTCGATGCCGCCCTTTTCGTCCTCGTCGCGGCTTTCCGGCATGTAGCGCCACGCCAGCCACAGGGCCATGACCGCGAGCGGCAGGTTGATCCAGAATGCTGCGCGCCAGGAAAGAAGGTCGATTAGGAAACCGCCGATCGGTGGGCCGAGGGCAGTGGTCACCGCCGAGGCGGCGGCCCAGGTGCCAATGGCCTTGCCGCGGATGTCCTTGGGGAAGGTCGCCGCGATGATCGCCAGGCTCTGGGGCACGAGCAGCGCGGCGCCGATGCCCTGCAGCGCACGGGCGGCGATCAGCGTCTCCACGGTCGGCGCGACCGCGCAGGTCAGCGACGCCAGCGTGAAAGCGACGATGCCGATGAGGAAGATCAGCTTGCGGCCAACGCGGTCGCCGAGGCCGCCGCCGACGAGGATCAGCGCGCCCAGCATAAGCAGATAGGCGTTTGCCACCCACTGCATGGCGGAGATGTCGGCGGCCAGTTCCTTCTGTATGGCCGGCACGGCGATGCCGACGACGGTCGAGTCGACAAAGGCCATCGACGAGGCGATGGTCGTGGCCGCCAGGACGTAGGGCCGCGCCTCGACCGTTCCCGGGCTGGCAGGCGGCTGGGGGGCTGCGCGGCCTTCTGGTGCCAGGGGTCTATGGGTCACGGAAGGCAGCCTCCCCGCATCGCTGACAATCGCAGGTCAGTTTATCGCCCGCCCGATGCCGTGGCGAGAGTCGGCGCGGGGGAGCGAGTCGCGTGAAACGCCACCTTCAATCGTCGCTGCGGCGCACGCGTTCCCCGTTATCCACTGAAGTCCCAGAAGCCGGACTCTACGCTTTCGCTCCGCGGCACCGCGCGCAATGATCTCTTCACCGCGATGGGAGCACGTCGAGTTCGACAAGGGCAAAGTCGAACGTCTGAGACAGGTTCCCGCGGAACCGCGACGGACGAAAGGCGAAAGCCTTGAGATCCGGTATGCCCCGCGGCGCCACGGAAAGGTACATGGCCGCAGCAATGTGGCTCATGAGCTGGAACGTGGTCCGGGACCGAGGTCGCAAGACCGAAGCTCCGGGTGGTCGGCGAAAGTTCCTGGCAACAGGGGCGAAACGCAGATCACACATCGGCTCGCCGCCGACGGCGCCCAACCCTTGGGCGAGGCTGCCGACGACAGGCGAACGATCAGGGAGGCGTCGATTGGGGCGACCCAAACGGCGCCTTTCTGATTCTGGGCGCCGGTTTCCGGCGATCGCCACCCTGAAACGCCACCACCCTGAAACGCGAAACGCCGCCGGCAAGGCCGACGGCGTCCGTAAGTTCTACCGGTGAAGGCCGCGCCTTGAGGCGCGGCGCTCGATAAGCTCTAGACGAGCTCGAGCTTCACTGCCTTCGGGCCCTTGCCCATCTTGTCCGGCTCGACCTCGAACGAGACCTGCTGGCCGTCGGTCAGGTGGCTGATGCCGGCCTGCTCGAGCGCGCTGACGTGAACGAACACGTCCTTGGAGCCGCCCTGCGGGGTGATGAAGCCGAAGCCTTTAGAGGAGTTGAAGAACTTTACGGTGCCAGTCTGGCGCATTGGGATATCCTTTTCCCTAGTTGTCACAATGGGCGCACGCACGCCCGAACGTTGTCGGCAGCTTGTTGATCGGGGAAAGGAAGCAAAGCGTCTTATCGAGACGGCCAGGGAAATTCCCAAGACCCGCGAGGCGTTTACCCCCGCGCCGTTTTCCAGTCTCCGGGGTAAAAGTGCCCGAACGGTGCAGATATGACTCGAAAATGCCCAGATTGCAAGGCGCGGCATATTTTCGCGGAGCCCGACAACCCTAGCGCGTCACCAGCTCCGGCCCCATCAAAGTGTAGGGCAGCCAGGTCGACAGGATCGGCGTGTAGGTCACAAGCACGAGGAACAGGAGCAGGATGGCGACGAACGGCATCGCCGCCCGCACGACCTCGACCAGGCTCATGCCGGTTATCCCGGAAGTGACGAACAGGTTGAGCCCGATCGGCGGGGTGATCATGCCGATCTCCATGTTGACCACCATGATGATGCCGAGATGGATCGGGTCGACGCCAAGCTCGATGGCGATGGGAAAAACCAGCGGCGCCACGATCAGCAATAGTCCTGACGGCTCCATGAACTGACCGCCGAGCAGGAGCAGCACGTTGACGGCGATCAGGAATGTCCACCAGTTGAAGCCGGCGCCGATCATCCAGTCGGTGATCACCTGCGGTATGCGCTCGGTGGTCAGCACATGGGCGAAGAGCAGCGCGTTGGCGATGATGAACATCAGCATGATGGTCGTGCGGGCCGAGTCGACGAGCACCTTCACCGTGTCGCGATGCAGGCAGGCAGGCACGAACCAGGCCACCGTCGCGCCGATATTGCGCAGCGACGGCGCGGCCAAGCGGCTCACCCGGCTTCCGCCACGGCACGTCCTTCAGCGGCCCCATGTCGCGATAGACAAACAGCGCGATCAGGAAGGCATAGACCGCCGCCACGGCCGCCGCCTCGGTCGGCGTGAAGATGCCGCCATAGATGCCGCCGAGAATGATGATGACCAGGAACAGGCCGAAGGCGGACTCGATCGCCGCCACCGACATCTCGCGGAAGCCGACGAAAGGCTGCGCCGGCAGGCCCTTGACCCGCGCCGCGATGTAGATGCCGGCCATCAGCATCAGTCCGGCGACGAAGCCCGGGATGATGCCGGCGAGAAACATGCGGCCAACCGAAACGTCGGTGGCGGCGCAATAGACCACCATCACGATCGACGGCGGGATGAGGATGCCGAGCGTGCCGGCATTGGCGATCACGCCGGCGGCGAATTCCTTCGAGTAGCCGACCTCGCGCATGGCGGCGATGGCGATGGTGCCGATGGCGACGACGGTTGCCGGCGACGATCCGGAAAGCGCCGCGAACAGCATGCAGGCGAAGACGCCGGCCATGGCGAGACCGCCGCGAAAGTGGCCGACACAGGCGATGGCGAAGCGGATGATGCGGCGCGCGACGCCGCCGGTCGACAGGAAGTTGGAGGCGAGCACGAAAAACGGGATGGCAAGCAGGGTATAGCCCTGCGTCGACTGGAAGAACTTCAGCGCGATCGAGGCCAGCGAGTCGTTCGAGAAGAAGATGATGATGACGAGGCTCGATAGGCCGAGCGAAACGGCGATCGGTACGCCGAGCGCCAGCATCGAGAGAACGAGGACGAAGAGGATGGCGGATTCCATGTTCCGGCCTCAGCGCCCGGCGACAGGCGGCGGATCGACCCCGGCGCCCGACTGTTCGCGCAGGAGATCCTCGGCCTCGTGCCCCGCCGCCAGCCCGTCGCGCCGGCCGCGCAGGATCATCACCGCCGCCTCGCCGGCGCGATATGCGAACAGGACCATGCCGATCGGCAGGATCGAGTAGATCGCCCAACGCGGCCAGTGCAGGTCGGCCGTCTTCAGCCCGACCGCGTACATCTTGCCGACATAGCCGGCGCCGCAAATCTTGCCGGTCGCCAGCGGATTACCGCAGGAGCCGTAGAAGAGGATTGCCGCATAGACGATGCAGGCAAGCGCGCCGAACACCGCCATCGCCCGAAAGGCCGGCGCCGGCAGGAGGCGGATCAGAACGTCGACGCCGAGATGGGCGCCGATGCGCATGGCGTAGCTGGCGCCGAACAGGACGAGCCACGCAAACATGATGGTGGTGAGTTCGAGCGCCGACGCCCAGCCGGAATTGAACACGTAGCGGGCAACCACCTGGCTGAAGGTGACGATGGTCATCGCCGCCAGCAGCAGCGCGATCACCGACTCCTCGATGCGCCTCGTCAGCCTGTGGAATGCGTCCATGGCAGGCCCCTCCCCCGCGCGGCCGGCGCATTGCCGGCCGGAGCCGACGATATGAGACCGGAGGCCCGGACCCTCCCGCCCGGGCCTCCGCTTGTTCCGTTCGCCTAGGTGCCCTTGTTGGCCGCCAGCGCGGCGTCGATGACGTCCTGGCCGATCTGGTCGGAGAATTTCGACCACACCGGCTTCATCGCCGCCTTCCATGCGGCGCGCTGCGTATCATCGAGCGTGCGGATGGTCGTGCCGGCGGCGACGATCTTTGCCTTGGCGGCCTCGTTCACTTCGCCGGCCTTGGCGTTCCACTTGTCGGTCACCTCGGTCAGGATCTTGCTCAACTGGTCGCGCTGGTCGGCTGGCAAGCCGTCCCAGAACTCAGCCGAGGTGACGAGCAGATAGTCGAGCACGCCGTGATTGGTCTCGGTGATGCCGTCCTGCACCTCGAAGAACTTCTGGGTGTAGATGTTGGAATAGGTGTTCTCCTGGCCGTCGACGACGCCGGTCTGCAACGCGCCATAGACTTCCGAGAAGGCAAGCTTCTGCGGCACCGCGCCGAGCGCCTCGAACTGCGCTTGCAGAACGTCGGACGGCTGGATGCGGAATTTCAGTCCTTTGGCATCGGTCGGCAGCAACAGCGGCTTGTTGGCCGACATCTGCTTCATGCCGTTGTGCCAGAAGCCAAGGCCAACAAGGCCCTTGTCATGCATCGAATTGAGCATCTTCTGGCCGCCTTCCGACTTCTGGAAGCGGTCGACCGCGGCGATATCGTCAAACACGAAAGGCAGATCGAACAGGCGGAAGACCAGCGTGTACTGCTCGAACTTGGACAGCGACGGCGCGGCGAGCTGAACGTCGCCGAGTATCATCGCCTCCAGCACCTTGTCGTCGTCGAAGAGCTGCGAGCTTGGATAAACCTCGACGCAGACCTTGCCGTTCATCTCGCTGTTGACGCGGTCGGCGAACTCGGTCGCCGCCTCACCCTTCGGATTGCCCTTTGGCGCGACGACATGACTGAATTTGATGACCGTTTCGCCGGCGTCGCAGCCGCCGGCCGCGAAGGCCGGCGCCGAAAGCAGCAAGATTGCCGCGAACAATGCCAATCTTTTCATGTAGTTCCCTCCCAAACGAATTATCGCCGGGCTCCCTCCGCCCGCTAGCCTTGTGGCTACAGGATCAAGCTCCAGTCATCCTTGCGATGAGTCAACCACGATAAGGGCTGCAAACCGCCGGCGGCGATCGCAATCCTAGGCGCGAAGGTGGGCCGCTTCCTGCGACAGCGCGATGATTCTCGCCCAGTCGCCGGCGGCCAGCGCATCGGCCGGCGCCACCCATGACCCGCCAACGCAGATGACGTTGGCAAGCCCCAGATAGGCCGGTGCGTTCTTCAGCGTGATCCCGCCGGTCGGGCAGAAGCGGATCGCCGGCAACGGAGCCGACAGCGCCTTGAGGTAGGCGAGCCCGCCGGCTGGCTCCGCGGGAAAGAACTTCAGCGTCGTGAAACCGGCCTCGGCCAGCGTCATCGCTTCACCGGCGGTCGCGACGCCCGGCAGAAACGGCACCGCACTGTCCTTGGCCGCTTCGATCAGGCCGGGCGTCGCGCCCGGGCTGACGATGAATTTCGCCCCGGCCTTGGCCGCGTCTTCGTATTGACGCACGTCGAGAACGGTCCCCGCGCCGACATTGGCGCCCTCGACATCGCCCGCTATGGCGCGAATGCAATCGAGCCCGGCGGCGGTGCGCAGCGTCACTTCCAGCGCGGTCAGTCCGCCAGCGACCAGCGCCCGCGCCAACGGTATCGCGGTTGCGCGATCGTCGATGGTCAGTACCGGGACCACCGGCGCTGCGGTGAGGATGGCTTGAAGCGTCTGGTCCTTGCTCATGGCCGGCATGTGTAGCCATGCGCCGGCCGCAGACCAAGCGGATTCTGGCGGCGCTTGTCGACTTTCGCGATTGCCCCTATAGGAACCACACCGCATTTCTTGCTTCTCCGGGGTCTTCAAAATGTCGTCCACCACCGCCTCCCGTGCGCTCGCCACCGCTGTCTGGCCGGCGAGCGTCAGCCGCATCGTGCAAGCCGTGATTCTGGTCCTGCTCGGCACGGCGATCCTTGCCATTTCGGCGAAGGTGAAGGTGCCGTTCTGGCCGGTGCCGATGACGCTGCAAACCCTGGCGGTGCTGCTCATCGGCGCCGCCTATGGCTCGCGCCTCGCTGTTGCGACCGTGCTTGCCTACATCGCGGAAGGCATGCTCGGCCTGCCGGTCTTCACCAACACACCGCCTTTGCTCGCCGGCCCAGCCTACATGCTCGGACCGACGGCCGGCTTCATCATGAGCTGGGTCGTGGTCGCAGCCATTGTCGGCCTCGCCACCGATCGCGGCTGGGACCGCTCGCCGCTTCGCCTCGGCGCCGCCATGCTGGTGGCCGTGGCCGTACAATTCGCCATGGGCTTCGCCTGGCTGGCGTGGTTCGCCCAGCTCCCCAATGGCGCTGCCGGCATCGGGGTTGCCAAGGCGTTCGCCGGTGGCGTCGCGCCCTTCGTCCTCGGCGACCTGCTCAAGGTCGTGTTCGCCGCGGGCCTTATCCCGGCAAGCTGGACGCTGGTCGACCGCAAGGGCTGAGCGCCGGTCGACGGTCGCCGCGCTCGACGCGGCGATCCATTCCATTTGACCCATCGCGCGACACGTGCGGGTTGGGCACACGGCTTTGAGACACACTCCGGTCATTCCCGCGCAAGCGGGAATCCGGGGGGTTGATCGCCAGCGCCGGCTGCGTCGCCCCTGGGTCCCTGCGTTCGCAGGGACGAGCGGGTGGGCACGGCCTCGCATTCCCGCGAGCGATTGGCTCCGGGTTGATGAACCTTTCAAAGAGCGTCCTCACGTCTTCTGACATGAGGGGTGGCGGGCGCTCGAAGAGTGCCGCGTCGGGTAGTCCGTTGGGTGGCGCTCTCACGAGCGCCCGCCGCGGTGGTTTTCGCACCGGCCCCGCCTGGGCCAGAGACGAAGGCGAGGCGGGCTCCATCCGGACAGCCGACCTCTAGACGACCACGGCACCGTTGCGGATTTCCCCGCCCGTCTGCTCCGTGGTTGACCCTCGCCTGCCTGTAGCGCTGCCCTTCGGAGGCATAGCGCGGCGAAGGAGCGATCCTCCGCTGGCGGGCTTCCGGGCCTCCGCCGCTCCGCTTGCGATGCGAGGCGGCGGACACCGCACCCCGCTCCACCTCAGGTCGCCACCGGTCGGCGCCCCTCACATGAGCGAGGATGCGGGCATCATCTCATGGGGTCATGAGGGCGGGGATAAGTAATTTTCGGATTTATCTTATCCCCGGTTGGCGAGGCCATGAGAGAATGGGGCGGGCCATGTCCGCGGGCTCAGCCGACCGCTACGCGGGTCGTCTGGCGAAGGCGCGGTTTGACGACCTCCGAGTGCGGTTAGCGCGGGGTTGATCGCGGGCGCGACAGTGTAATCAGGCGTGGCCCCGGGCGCGGGAACTGCAACCCCGTGCCGCCCAAGGCTTGCACACGTTGAACACTTTCTAGCCACAAGTAAGGCGCGTACTCTGCCCCGGTGCGAATGGCAGCGGCGGGCCTCATGCATCGCGCGACACAAGTTCTCCTGCTGGGAATGCTGGTCATTGCCGCGACATCGGCGTCGTCCGCCGAACTCGCGGCAAGCGGCGACGATTCAACGGTCGTAGGCGCCGCCGGCGATCCCGGCGACGGCTATTCAGGTGGCGACGACACCACCCCGCAGCCACCCAAGCCACCCAAGCCGCCAAAGCCGCCAAAGCCGCCCGAGCCGCCTGAGCCGCCTGAGCCCCCGAAGCCGCCGGCGCCGGTCAAGCGATGCGTCATTAAGCCGGTCGTCGATGGCACCTGCAGCAGCGGCTCTCGCAACTACGAGGTTTGCTTCGTTGACGGTGTGCACGTCTCCGACTCCGCCAAGACGTGCGTCCCGGGACATGGAACGACGAGCCCATGAGCAACGCCGACGGGGATCAGAAGCGTCCGTTCAATTTCACATGGAATGATTCGCTGACGCGCTATGCGATCGCTGCAGCGGCAATCATCGTTTTGATCGTGGGCCTGGCAACCGGCGGAACCGGGTTCGGCAGCGGTTCGATCTTCGTCGGCAGCCCCGAGGTGTACACGCGCGAACGCCTGGTCAACGACCGCTACGATCAGGACTACTGGCTGCACGCGCAGCTCGTTCGGCTGGACAAAACCGAAAATCTGCTGACCGGGAAGATGAGCGAAGACAACCGTGGCAACGTCACGGTCAAGGCACAGGCCGCCCCCGACCCGCCGGGCGACGGCAAAGCACCGGATCCTGCAAAGCTTCCCGATGGGGCGGTCACGATGCCCTTCGACCAGGAGTTCGTCCTGCGCGCCGGCGTCCGCGACGCCATCCGCCAGCAGATCCTCGAGAACCTTCTCGACGACCGTCACGACCTGACCGGCAATTCGGTCTACGGGCTCAAATTCGACATCACCGTGCTGCCCGGGCTGTTTTCATCGCACCGCGCTTTCGCGCGGGTGCTGGTCGAGCCGAAGAACCTTTTCGGGGAGGCGGTCGAGACGGCCCAGTCGCCGGTGGCCGCGCCGGGCGCCAAGAAGGACCTGCCGGAGCATGTGAAGCAGTACTACGAGTACGACCTATCGGACATCCGACTGAGTCCGACCAATCCGCTCCACCTTGCCTACACGCTGTATGACACCTGGTTGGCCGACGTGGAGGCAAGACTGAACAATTATGCCGACCAAATCAGCGGTGGAGACCCGACCTGCACTGGCGAGGCCTGCGCGGACGACGCCGTCACCTCGTGCTGGCAAAGGAAGATCATCGACGTGGTCGAAACGGTGCTCGGGCTCGACGACGTAAACGTGGACCTCAGTCCAAAGAACAAGGGCCTCGAGCCCGAGAACATCATCGAGTTGCCGCAGCCTTGGCGCTCGAACCTCGAAATGAGTGTCGCCGAGCGCGGGCCGCAGCAGAGCTGCGCGGCGCGCCCCCGGTTCAGTGTGCGGCCAATCACCGATGCGGTGTATCTGATCGACAAGGCGACACCCGATCCGGACTATCTTCAGATCGACGATCTCGACGACAAGACGGGGATCTTCGTTTCAAACGTCGGCGCCGCAGCCGGCGGCGGAAACGTCTACCTCAAGCTCCTGCCGCGCTATACCCGCATCCGCGAGGTGGTCCAGTACGCGGTGCAGAAACAAAACCCCCAGGAGTGGCCTCTCAAGGAAAATCTCAAGGTCCGCATCGTCCAGATACCATCGGGGTTCTTCAACTTCGTCGAAAGCGTCAACAGCAGCGACTCCTACACCTATGCGCTGTTTCCCAAGAATGAGGTATCCGGCTTCCTGATCGAACAATCGAATGCCTTCGGGGTTGACGCCGCGGGCGGCGTTGCCGCCGGATCGGGCAGCGCCAGCCTGTCGCGCGCGACCGCGAGCCAGGCCGTGCGCTCCGTGCCAAAGGCAGTCGGGTTCAGCGACGCTCGAACCGCCGGCAAGAGCAAGATCGAGTTCGGATGGGAAATCGGCAGCGGCGAGCACCTCGACCCCACCCAGAAATCGGTTCTGGCCCTGGTCGCGGTGCCCGCCTGGACCAACAAGCTGAGCGTCACCGTCACGGTCGGCTGGCTGGGCGTCGACTCAACCGAGCACGGCAATGCGCCATACTCTTTCGACATCCCCATTCCACCGGACTACGAGGCCTTCGACTCATTTGTCGGCGGCAGCCGGACGCGGCGCGGACCGCGCATCATCGACGACCTGATGACGGGCGGCGAGACGCTGGTCGCCTGCGAGCCGGGCTCGATCCTCATCCCCGGCTATAGGCTGTGGCGCAGCACGGTCGTGACCGTGGGCAGCGAGCGGGCCGACCGGATAACGGTGCTGCCGAACATGCGCGGCATCATCGCCTCCTTCACCAAATACAGGCCGGCGGAGATCAAGAATAACCCGAGTTCGGCGCGATTGAGTGTCTGGACGAGCGAGGGCACCGACAACGCGCTGCGCGACGTCGTCATCATGCCGCCGTCCGACGTGACGCACTGCTCGCCCGCCGGCAATCCTACGCCGTAATCACGGAACAATGGTGCCGACAGCATCGCCGCATTTGCACGGGCTGCCGACCGGCAGCGGCGCCACATAGCAGATGGCGGCCGGTGTCGCGCAGCGCGGGCTCCAGACATCGGCCCGCTGCGTCTGCGGTGGCCGGTCTTGTTGCGCCGCATGATGATCCACCGGCACCGGCGAGTGCCCGACGGACGATGAAAAGAAGAAGGCCAGAAGAAGTTTGCTCATGGCAGCCTCGCGAACGGAGTGCACGCCGACGAAGCCGCCATTATCGGCTCGCGATAGTTGATAATCCATTGATTTCGGCAGGCGGATTTTTTCGGCCGCCAAGGTCTGTGCGTTAGGCCGACACCCGGACGCCGATGGAAATCGGCTCGTCGCCGAGTTTGCCCTCCGACACCGTGCCGGCCGGCGCACCGGCCGTGCCGAGCGAAACGGCGAGCGTCTCGCTCTTGACCGCGTCGAGATGCGCGTCGATCGCGGCCGCGGCGGTAGGCCCGGCCTTCACCTCGATGGCGATACGGTCCGACACGTTGAAGCCGGCATCCTTGCGGGCGACCTGAACCAGCCGGATGAAATCGCGCGCCAGACCCTCGCGCTCGAGCTCCGGCGTGACTTTGGTGTCGAGCACGACGACGCCGGCGCTGCCGTCGAAGCTGACCGCGTCGAGCCCCTCTGCCGCCTTGAAGCGCAGCTCGTATTCCTCCGGCTCGATGCGGTTGCCGGCAACCTCGACGCCGCCATCCGGCAGCCGCTTCCAATCGCCGGACTTCGCCGCGGCGAGAATGTCTTTCATCGCCGATCCAAGCCGTTTGCCGACGATGCGCGAATTCACCGCCAGCACCTCCGAGCCGAACTTCGACGGGGCGCTGTCGAACCGAACTTCCTTCACGTTCGCCTCCTCGGCGACGACGTCCTTCAGCGGCTCCAGCAGGGCGAACTGCGGATGCGCCACTGTCAGCGAGGCCAGCGGCAGACGATTGCGCAGGTTTTTCGCCGTGCGGAGCGAGGCGGCGGCCGAGGCGACCTGCCGCGCCAGATCCATGCGCGCGACGAGCGCCGCGTCGACGGTGAACGCCGAGGCATCCGGCCAGTCGGCGAGGTGCACGCTGTCGCCGTTCACCAGCGCACGGTGGATGTGGTCGGTCACGAAAGGCAGGAACGGCGCCATGGTCCGCGTCAAGGTGACCAGCACCGTGTAGAGCGTGTCGTAGGCCGCCTGCTTGTCGGCATCCTTCACGCTCTTCCAGAAGCGCTCGCGCGAACGGCGGATGTACCAGTTGTTGAGCGCCTCGATGAACGCGGGCAGCGCATTGCACGCGCCGGCAAGGTCGAACTTGTCCATCGCCGTTTCGACGGCGCGCACCAGCTCCGCCGTCTTGCCGAGAATGTAGCGGTCGAGTTCGGCATCCGCCGTCGTCACCAGCTTGCCGCGGATGCCGTCGATATTGGCGTAGAGCGTGTAGAACGAATAGGCGTTCCAGATGGGCAGCAGCACGGAACGCACCGCCTCGCCGATGGCGCGGCCGTCCTTGGGCATGGCGAGATCGCCGCCGGACAAGAGCGGCGACGACACCATGTACCAGCGCAGCGCGTCGGCGCCGTGCGTGTTGAACATCTCGACCGGGTCGGGATAGTTCTTCAGCCGCTTGGAGAGCTTCTGCTTGTTCTCGTCGAGCACGATGCCGTGGCAGATGGCCGAGCGGAACGGCGCCCGGTCGAACAGCGCCGTCGACATGACCATCAGCGTGTAGAACCAGCCACGCGTCTGCCCGACATATTCGACGATGAAATCGCCGGGGAAGTGGCTGTCGAACCATTCCTTGTTCTCGAACGGATAGTGCACCTGGCAGAACGGCATCGAGCCGGACTCGAACCAGCAGTCGAGCACGTCGTCCACCCGGCGCATGGTCGACTTGCCGGTCGGGTCGTCCGGGTTCGGCCGCGTCAGCTCGTCGACGTAGGGTCGATGCAGATCCGTCGGTCGCACGCCGAAATCGCGCTCGATCTCGTCGAGCGAGCCGTAGCAGTCGGTGCGCGGATAGTCCGGATTGTCCGATTTCCACACCGGGATCGGCGCGCCCCAGAAGCGGTTGCGGCCGACGTTCCAGTCACGCGCATTGGCGAGCCAGTTGCCGAAGATGCCTTCGCCAACGTGCTCGGGGATCCAGGTGATGTCCTTGTTGAGCTCGACCATGCGATCGCGGAACTTGGTCACCGCGATGTACCAGGACGGCATCGCCTTGTAGATCAGCGGCTGATCGGTGCGCCAGCAATGCGGATAGTTGTGGTCGTAGGTCTCGTGCCGGAAGACGACACCCGACGCCTTGAGGTCGCGGATGATGTCCTTGTTGGCGGCGAACACGTTCTGCCCGGCATAGGGCGGCACCTCGCCGGTGAAATTACCTTCGAGGTCGACCGGATCGACCACCGGCAGACCTTCCTTCTGGCCGACGTTCAGGTCGTCCTCGCCGAAAGCCGGCGCCATGTGGACGACACCGGTGCCCTCGCCAAGCTCGATGAAATCGGCGGCAACCACACGGAAGGCGCCATCGGCCTTGCGGTCGGCGAAGAACGGAAACAGCGGCGCGTAGGTGCGCCCGACAAGCTCGGTCCCCTTCATGCCGCCGACGGTGCGATAGCCTTCGAGCTCGGGCGCGTAGTGCTCGCGCGAGGACTCGGCCAGAATGACGCGTTCGCCATCCTTCTCCATGAGCGCGTAGTCGGCGTCGGGCTTGACCGCGAGTCCCATGTTGGACGGCAGCGTCCACGGCGTCGTCGTCCATGCGAGCAGGCGGGTATGGGTGTCGCCGTCAAGCAGGAAGCCGACGGTCAGCGCCGGGTCCTGGCGGGCGCGGTAGGAATTGTCGAGCCGGGTCTCGGACTGCGAGAGCGGAGTCTGCGCCGCCCATGAATAGGGCACGACACGATAGCCCTCATAGACGAGCCCCTTGTCCCAGAGCTGTTTGAAGGCCCACATGGTGCTCTCCATGTAGGAGAGATCCATGGTGCGGTAGTCGTTGTCGAAATCGACCCAGCGCGCCGAACGGTTGACGTAGTACTCCCAATCGCCGCGGAACTGCATGACCGAGTTGCGGCAGTGCTCGTTGAAGCGCGCCATGCCGTATTTCAGGATTTCGCGCCGGCCGGAGAGCTTCAGCTCTGCCTCGGCGTGCAGTTCGGCCGGCAGGCCATGGCAATCCCAGCCGAAACGACGTTCAACCATCTTGCCGCGCATGGTCTGGTAGCGCGGCACCAGATCCTTCACGAAGCCGGTGACGATGTGCCCGTAGTGCGGCAGGCCGTTGGCGAAGGGCGGTCCGTCGTAGAAAACGAACTCGGGCGCGCCCTCCTCGCGTCGCCGGTCGATCGAACGCTGGAAGGTCCCTTCCTGCTCCCAGATCGCGCCGATAGCCTCCTCGATCCCCGGAAAGTTCGGCGACGGGTCGGCGGGCGGATAGACGGTCTTGGCGGCCGGCGTGGCGATATCGTTCATGGCGCTGTCTAGATGGTGCGGCGTCGCCCCAACCGCGACCCCTCGGAAATTGGCCGGATCGATACAGTTTTTGCGCCGGTTTCGCCACCCCCAATCCCCATCCGGGCCGGTGCCTGCCGCCCCGGCAACCCTGCGTTAACCGAGGGTAAGGTGCGACACTTTTGCGAGCTTGCATATAATAGGCAAGCTTATTATATCCTCGCTCATGCAAAATTATCTTCCGCCCGCCAAAGGCGTCGGCCTGTTGGTGCACGATGTCGGACGGCTCCTGCGCCGCCGCATCGACCAGCAGGCCCAGACCATCGGCCTGACCAGCGCGCAATGGCGCGTTCTCTCGTCAGTGGCGCGCGCCGAATACAAGAACGAAGAGCCGCTCAACCAGGCCGCGCTCGCCGACCAGATGGACATGGAGCCGATCACGCTCAGCCGGCAGATCGATCGCATGCAAGCCGCCGGCCTGATCGAGCGCCGTCCCGACCCGACCGACCGTCGCGCCTATCGGATCTATCTGACCGATACCGCCCGCCCGCTGGTCGAAAAATTCCGTGGCGTCGCAACCCAATGCCTCGAAAGCGCGTTGATCGGCGTCAGCCAAAGCGAACTCGAACTCGTTGCCGACGTGCTTGGGCGCATCCGCGCCAATCTCGTCGGCCGGCCCGATGCGGACGAAGATCCGCGTCCGGCCAAATCCACAACCGCGGCGACGCCCGCGACAGAGAAAGTGTGACGTCATGAGTGCAGATGGGGGAACCCCGAACAATCCGCAGCAGCCGGGAGCGACTCCACCGCCTGCGCCGGCCGCCGCGGCCGCTCCGCCGCCGAAGCCGCGGGCCAACAATCGTCGCCGCTATCTCATCATGGCGGCGGTGCCGATCCTGCTGTTGCTGATCGGCGGCTATTTCTGGCTGTCCAGCGGGCGCTATGCGTCGACCGACAATGCCTATGTCCAGCAGAACCGCGTCACGATCAACGCCAACGTCTCCGGCCGCATCGCCGAGGTCGACGCCAGGGAGAACCAGGACGTCGCCGCCGGCGACCTCCTCTTCCGGATCGACCCCGAACCCTTCCGCATCGCGCTTGCCGGCGCGGAAGCCGCCCTTGCCACGGCCCGCATCCAGGTCGAGCAGATGCGCGCCGCCTATGAGCAGGCGGTCGCCGCGAACAAGGCGGCGCAGGAAAACGCCGACTACGAACAGAAGGCGTTCGAACGGCAGCAAGGCCTGCTTGCCAAGGGTGTGGCGTCACAAGCAAGCTTCGACACCGCGCAGAACGATCTGCGCACCGCCCAACAGACCTTGAGTCAATCGGAACAGAACGTCGCCGCGGCACGCGCCGCCCTTGGCGGCGATCCGTCGATCGAAACCGACAAGCACCCGGCCGTGCTCGCCGCTGAAGCGAAGCGCGATCAGGCGGCTCTCGATCTCAAGAACACCGAGGTGCGCGCCCCGGCAGCCGGTGTCGTCGCGCAGGCCGACCGCATGCAGGTCGGACAGTACGTCACGCCCGCAATCGCAGTGATGAGCCTGGTCGAGACCGGGTCGAGCTGGGTCGACGCCAACTTCAAGGAGACCGAGCTCACCAAAATGCGGCCCGGACAAAAGGCGACGGTCACCATCGACGCCTATCCCGGCCACACCTTCGAGGCGGAGGTCGGCAGCGTCGGCGCCGGAACCGGATCGGAGTTCTCGCTGCTGCCAGCCCAGAACGCCACCGGCAACTGGGTGAAAGTCGTCCAGCGGGTGCCGGTGCGCATCCGTTTCACGGACAACGATCCGGACGCGCCGCTGCGCAGCGGTCTCAGCGCCTACGTTTCGGTCGACCTGGAAAGCACCCCGACCAAGACGGCCGCGGCGAACTGAAGTTATCGCGCTTGAGCTGAGTTGAGACAATGAGCGGCACCGACTCCCACGGACAGCCCTTCAAGGAGGTCAAGCATCGCGGCCTCATCACCATCTCGGTGATGGCCGCGATGATCATGGTGATTCTCGACATGACGATCGCCAACGTCGCCCTGCCCCACATGCAGGCGAGCCTTGGCGCCGCCCAGGACACCATCACCTGGGTGCTGACCTCCTACATCGTCGCCCAGGCGATCGCGACACCGATCACCGGCTGGCTCTCCGACAACATCGGTCGGAAGAAGCTGTTCATGATCTGCGTTGCCGGTTTCGTGGGCTCGTCGGCGCTCTGCGGCACCGCCCTCAGCCTCGAGGAGATGGTGCTGTTCCGCGTCATGCAGGGCGCGTTCGGCGCGGCGCTGGCGCCGCTTTCGCAGTCGGTGATCCTTGACATCAACCCGCGCGAGCGGCACGGCCAGGCCATGGCCGTGTGGGGCACCGGCATCATGATCGCGCCGATCATCGGCCCGACCATCGGCGCTTATCTCACCGACAACTTCAACTGGCGCTGGGTGTTCTACATCAACGTCCCGGTCGGCATCGCGGCGCTTGCCGGCATTATCCTGTTCATGCCCGACACCGTGCGCCGCATCCGCAAGTTCGACTTCATCGGCTTCGGCCTGCTGTCCATGGCGATCGGTTCGCTGCAGCTCATGCTCGACCGCGGCGCCGAACTCGACTGGTTCAGTTCACCTGAAGTGCTGATCGAGGGCGGCTTCGCCATCGCCGGCCTGTGGATGTTCATGGTCCACACCGTGACGCACAAGGAGCCGTTCCTGGACCGTGGCCTGTTCATCGACAGGAACTTCAGCGCGGCTCTCGTGCTGATCTTCATCGTCGGCATCGTGCTGCTCGCCACCATGGCGCTGCTGCCACCGATGCTCCAGAACCTTTTCGGCTATCCGATCATCACCGTCGGTCTGGTCCTGGCGCCACGCGGCGTCGGCACGATGGTGTCCATGATGACGGTCGGGCGGCTGGTGGGAAAGATCGACCCGCGGATACTGGTCGCCTTCGGCCTGTCCCTGACCGCCTACTCGCTCTACGAGATGACCTATTTCAGTCCCGACATGAACTATTGGCCGCTGATCACCACCGGTGTCATCCAGGGGTTCGGCCTCGGCTTCGTGTTCATTCCGCTGTCGACGGTCGCTTTCCAGACCCTCGACCCGAAATTGCGCACCGAGGCATCCGGCCTCTTCAACCTGGTCCGCAACATGGGATCGGCCATCGGCATCTCGATCATGGCGGCGTTGCTGACGTCGAACATGCAGGCCAACCACGCCGACCTTGCCGCGCAGATCAGCCTCTTCAACCCGAACCTGCCACTGTTCGGGATCGATGCGGGAACCCTGATGACACAGGCGGGCGCACAGACGGCGGCCCAACTCAACGGCCTGATCACGCAGCAGGCGCTGATGATCGCCTATCTGGACGACTTCAAGCTGATGTTCCTGATCACGCTCTGCGCGCTGCCGCTCCTCCTGCTGCTGCGCTACCAGAAGCTGTCGCTTGCGCGCCCGGCACAAGGTCCCCAGCAGCAACAGCAGCCCGCCATGGTCATGGCGGACTAGCCGCTACGGCTGCAGGCTCGCGAAGTTGCCGTGGGCGACGACCAGCCATTGGTCGCCGCTCTTGCGGAACACCGTCAGGCGCGGCGCCCGCGCCTCGGCGGTCTTGCCACCGCGCGTCTGGCCGATGGTGAGCACGTAGCTCGTCACCATCGTGTCGCCCTGGGCTGTCACCACCAGATCCTCGACATGGGGTGGCGACGTGATCACCGGCAGGCCGCCGGCGAGATAACCCGCACGATCGTACACCGAGCCGTCGGAGCGCACGATCTGGAACTCCGGCGCAAGCAGGCCGCCGATTGTCGCCTGGTCGCCGCTGGTCACCGCCTTGAGCCATTGCGCCACGGCCGCACTGCCCTCGGCCTGCAACGCGGGCTCCGCCGCGTGGGCGGGGGACAGCATCACGACGCTTTGGGGCACGACGGCCAGGCCGAGAACGATAATGGCGGCGCGAACGATGCTTCCGACGGCGGTATCGAGGTTCATCAACGCTTCTCCTGAAACACAAGTGACGGATGGCGGCGGATGTCGGCGCGTCATCGGCGGCCTATTCCCCGTAAGGAATCCAGATGTTCTTGATCTGAAAGGCGTGGCCGAGCAGATCGCGGCCACCGCCAATGGCGGAATCGTCCCAATCGCGCGCCACCGTTTCGGTCCAGGTCTGCTTGAGATTACCGGCGGAGGCTTTTTCGAGCATCGCGGCACCATCGGCAGCGCCGAAATACCAGACCGCGTCCACCGCATCGTGCTTCGCCAGCTCCAGCGCCAGCGCGCGCTTGTCGCCGGTGACGATGTTGACGACCCCGCCCGGCACGTCCGACGTATCGAGCACCTGATAGAGGTCGGTCGCGACCAGCGCCTGCGCCTCGGACGGCAGCATGACAACCGCGTTGCCGGCAGCGATCGCCGCGCCCATCAGCGAGACGAAGGCGAGCAGGCCCGGCTCCTCGGGGCACGCGATGCCGACCACGCCGACCGGCTCGTTCATGGCGAGCGCCAGCCCGCGGAACGGCGGCCGGTGGACCGCGCCCTCGTACTTGTCCGCCCACGCGCCCCACTGGAACAGCCGCTGGACGGAGGCATCCACCTCCAGCCGCGTCTTGGCGCTCTTGACCCCGCGCATCAACCGCAACCGGTCGGCGAATTCGGCCGCCCGCGCGTCGAGGTTCTCGGCGATGTAGTAGAGGATCTGCGCGCGATTATGCTCGGAGGTCGCCGCCCATTTCGGTGCGATCTTGCGCGCCGCCTCGACCGCATCGCGGATGTCCTTGCGATTGCCCTCGCCGACCTCGCCGACAAGCTTCTTCGCCGACGATGCGACGCCGCGCGAATAGCCGCCATCCGGCCGCACCTGCTTGCCGCCGATATACATCTTGGCGGTGCGGTCGATGCCGCCGCCGATCAACTCGAGCCCCATCTCCGGCTTGACCGGGGCGCTCTCGGTGAGCGGCTTCGCCGACTTCAGCCAGCGCGGCTTGGTGTAGGCGGCAAGGCCCTCGCGTCCGCCCTCGCGGCCGTAGCCGGATTCCTTGTAGCCGCCAAAGCCGGCCGACGCGTCGAACAGGTTGGTGGAATTGACCCACACCACGCCACACTTCAGTTTCGGCGCGATGTCGAGAGCGAGATTGATCGACTCCGACCAGACACTCGCGGCGAGCCCGTATTCGGTGTTGTTGGCAAGCGCCACGGCTTCCTCCGGCGTGCGGAAGGTCATCTCGACCGCCACCGGCCCGAAGATCTCCACCCGCGCCACGGTCGACGCCGGCTGGACGTTGGTCATCAGCGTCGGCGGGAAATAACAGCCGCCAGCCGGCATCGCGCCACGCGTCTGGAAGACCTCGGCCCCCTCGGCGACGCCCTGCGCCACCAGCTTGCGGATGCGCTCAAGCTGCACCGGCGCCACGATCGCGCCGATATCGATCGCCTTGTCGAGCGGCGGCCCGACGCGCAGCGTATCCAGCCGCGCCTTCAGCTTGGCGACGAAGGCCTCGTGCACGTCCTCCTGCACCAGCAGCCGCGAACCGGCGCAGCACACCTGACCCTGATTGAACCAGATGGCATCGACCACGCCTTCGACCGCCGAATCGAGATCGGCATCGTCGAAGACGATGAACGGCGACTTGCCGCCAAGCTCCAGCGTCAGCGATTTGCCCGAGCCGGCCGTCGCCTCGCGGATCTTGCGGCCGACCTCGGTGGAGCCGGTGAAGGCGATCTTGTCGATGCCGGGATGGTTGACGATCAGCTCGCCGGTGGCGCCGTCGCCGGTGACGATGTTGACGACGCCCCTGGGCAGCCCGGCCATCTCGCAGATCTCGGCGAAGAGCAGCGCCGACAGCGACGTGAACTCGGCCGGCTTGAGCACGCTGGTATTGCCGAGCGCGATCGCCGGCGCGATCTTCCAGGAGAGCATCAGCAGCGGGAAATTCCACGGAATGATCTGGCCGCAGACGCCGACCGGCACGCGGTCGGCGAGTTCGGTGTCCATCAACTCTGCCCAGCCGGCGTGATGATAGAAGTGCCGCGCGACCAGCGGGATGTCGATGTCGCGCGTCTCGCGGATCGGCTTGCCATTGTCGATGGCCTCGAGCACCGCGAACAGGCGGCTGTGGCGCTGGATCAGACCGCGCGATGGCGTAGAGGTATTTGGCGCGCTCGTGCCCCGGCAGCCGTGCCCACGGCCCCTGCGCCTTGCGCGCCGCCTTGACCGCCGCATCGACGTCCGCCGCGCCGGCCTGCGCCACCGGCATGATGACGTCGCCGGTCGAGGGATCGCTGGTGTCGAACCATTTGTCCGATTCCGGCTTGCGCCACGCGCCATCGATGAACAGGCTCGCGCCTTCGGCATGGGCTTTGATCCAGGCACGCGCTTCCTTGTCGCTCTCGGGCGCCGGCCCGTAGTCCATGGTGTCGAGGATTTCAGCGACGGACATTGGTTTCGCTCCCGGCCGGTCTGGCCCTTCCAACGCGTTCGATAGAATACTCCGCTAGCCGCCCGGACAGAAATGCCGGCGCGTCAGCGCTCAAGTCGCGCCAGGGCGCCGGCGTAGGTCTTGCGCGCGGCTTCATTCTTCTCCGCCGTCATCGCCTGCCGCAGCATGGCAGCCGCCGGCTTACCGTGCATCTCGATGGCGAGAACCACCCAGCGGCGGGTTTCGACTTGCGGGCTGCCGAGCCCCTTGGCGACTTCCGGCAGAAGAGAATCGGCGACCTGGCCGAGGATGCGCGTGTACATCTCCTGCGTCTTCCCGATGCCATCCTGGGCGTCGTCGTCCCAGGCGGGAATGCCGGCGCGAGCCCGGCACAGCATGTCCATTTCCTCGATCGTCTCGGCGACCTCGTGAACGCTGCACTGGCGCGCCACCTCGGTCAGCTTCGCCGCGGGAATATCCTGCCACGGCTGCATCCCGGCCCTGGCCGCGATCAGCAGCCGCCGAATGCGCGGCTCCTCGTGTGTGTCCGCTTCCGGCATCAGGCGATGGCGTGGTGGTCGAAGGACGCGTAGCGCCCGGTGAGGAAGTATTCGAGCTGGCGTTCGATGTCGGCGAGCAGCGACGACGCGCCGATACGGAACAGGCCCGGCTGCAACCAGTTGTTGCCGAGTTCCTCCTTCATCACGAACTGGAAGCTCATGGCGTCCTTGGCCGTCGAGATGCCGCCGGCCGGCTTGAAGCCGACGATATTGCCGGTCATCTCGCGATAGGCGCGGATGGCGCGTACCATGACCAGCGCCACCGGCAGCGTGGCGTTGACGCCTTCCTTGCCGGTCGACGTCTTGATGAAATCCGAGCCGGCCATCATCGCCACCAGCGACGCCTTGCCGACGTTACGGAGCGTCTTCAGGTCGCCGGTGCCGAGGATGGTCTTCATGTGTGCCGGGCCGCAGGCCGCCTTGAAGGTCTTCACCTCGTCATAGAGCGCCTGCCAGTTGCCCCTCAGCACGTGCTCGCGCGTGATCACCACGTCGATCTCGTCGGCGCCGTCCTTGACCGAAGCCTCGATCTCGGCGATGCGCGTCGCCAGCGGCGCAAGGCCGGCTGGAAACGCGGTCGACACCGCCGCCACCGGGATGCCGGAGCCGACAAGCGCCGCTTTCGCGGTCGCCACGAAGCGGTGATAGACGCAGACCGCGCCGACCGTGACCCGCCGGTCGGCAAGCCCCAATCCTTCCCGGATGTCCTCGCGCAGTGGATGGATTGCCTTGGCGCACAGGCGCCGAACGCGCCCCTCCGTGTCGTCGCTGTTGAGCGTGGTGAGGTCGATGCATTCCAGCGCCTTCACCAGCCAGGCCGCCTGCCACTCCTTCTTCACGGTCCTGCGCTTGGGGAGCGTCGCCGCCCGCCGCTCGACCGCCGACAGGTTGACGCGGACGCCCGCCACCGGCTCCGGATCGAACGGAATGCCGGGGTTATGGGGCTGGTCGGGTGCGTTCCTCAGGTGATGGACCGCGGCAGGCTCGCGCGCTGGGACCGGATTGGCCATGGTGCTCTCTCCCTCGGGCGGAACGCTAGCACCCCGCGGCGGCCATATCGAGCCGCCCCCGCGGCTTGCCAGCCCGGCGCGGCCGGCCTATGCGTCCCCTCCGATCAGCATGACGCTTGGCTCAGGGGAACCGCATGAAGCTTCACTATTCCGCCACCTCGCCTTTCGTGCGCAAGGTTCTGGTCTCGGCCATCGAGCTTGGCCTCGAGGCGGAAATCGAGAAGGTGCCGGCACAGGTCAGCCCCATCAACCGCAGCGCCGTGGTGATCGCCGACAATCCGCTCGGCCAGGTGCCGACCCTGATCGGTCGCGACGGTCTGGCGATCCACGACAGCCGCGTCATCTGCGAATACCTCGACCATCTGGCCGGTGGCGGCCGCCTCTTTCCGGCGGCGGGAAAAGCCCGCTGGCAAGCGCTCACCGAACAGTCCATGTGCGACGGCATGACCGGCGCCGCTCTGCTTCTGCGCTACGAGAACACGTTGCGGCCGGAACCCCTGCGCTGGGCGGAGTGGAGCGCCGGCCAGGGCGACAAGATGGCAAAGACCCTCGATCGGCTCGAGGAGATGGCGCCCGGACTGGCCAGACGCGTCGACATCGGCACGATCGCCGCCGGCTGCGCGCTCGGCTATCTCGACTTCCGCTACGCCGATCTCGGCTGGCGCACAGGACGCCCACACCTGACGGCCTGGTTCGCCGACTTCGCCGCGCGGCCATCGATGACGGCCACGATGCCGAAAGGCTGAGGCCGGGACGCCTTATTGGGCGGCTGGCGCTTTCGCGTCGGACGGCGCCGGCATGTCCGGCATCGCGGGCATATCGGGCGCCGCCGGCGTGTCGAGCGGCGGCGCGTCGCCGCCGTCGGCGGCTTCGGCGCTGCTGATCGCGCCGAGCGCCCAGACGGTCAGGTCCGTCGCCGCCTTGCCGAAAGCGGCGTCAAGCGCCGCGGCAGCGGCATCCGCCTTGGTCGCGTCGCTGACCGGCGCGTCGCCCTCGAAGAGCTTGGCATCGATCACCTTGTCGCCGGAATCGGCGATCTTGGCCATCATCGCAACATGGGCCGTCGGGTTATCGCCCGACTCCACATCAAAGCGGCGAATGTCGACGTAAAGCTTGAAGTCGCCGGCAAGACCGCTGGTATCCGTGCCGACGCGCGGATCGCCCGCGTTCTCGAAGCCCTGCTTCAGCCGCGCCTGCACCAGCAGCGGGATGCTGTCAGCCCACCGAGAGTTCGCGAAAACCGGGACGATGCCGTCGCCTGTGCGCATCATGATGCGCTGGGTATCAAGCGCCACGACCGTGGTCGGCGCCTCGATGACAAGCTGCGCCTCCGGCAACGCGGCGATATCCGGAAACTTCGCCGGTGCGGCGAGGTCGTAGCTGATCGGCTCCGGCTTGTCGCCGCCGCCAACCATCTTGTCGAGGCCCGCAACGATGCTGTCGATCTTGTCGGAGTTGCGCGCCAGCGCCTGAGCGAACGTGTCGACATTGGCGATCGCGTCCGTCACCGGTCCGGAATTTTTCTGCAGAAGGTCATTCAGCTTGGTCAGCGCCTCGCGCGCCGATGTGGTCATGTCCTTGATCGCGCTCGGGTCGGCGACCAGCAGCGGCGGACCGCCGCCGGCACCCTCCGGCGCGGGAGCACCCGCCGATCCGCCGGTCAGCGCGATCGTCGCCGTGCCGGTCAGGCCACGGAAATCCATACCGACACGCGTATCGGTGCGCACCGGCGTCCGCGCATCGATCGAGATGTGCGCGATTACGAGATTCGGTTGGTCGAGCGACAAGGTCAGCCCTGTGACCTCGCCCACCTGGAGGCCGTTGAACAGCACCGGCGAGCCGGGCGCCAGTCCGGAGACCGATCCTTCGATGCTCACCAGATAGTCGGTGCGCCTGTTGAGACCGCCAGTGTTGTAGATCCAGTAGACGAAACCGACGCCGACGGCGATCACGGCCAGGACAAACAGCCCGATGAGAAAATAGCGTGCGCGGATTTCCATTGGCTTCGCGTCCGTCTAGTTGTTGATGTCCGCGCCGCGCCCGTTGGAGCGCCCGCGCCTGCCGCTGAAATAGGCTTTCACCCAGGGGTGTTCCGAAGCGAGCAGCGTCGCCATCGGCCCCTCAGCCACGATCTTGCCCTCGGCCAGCGCCGCGATGCGATCGCAGGCAACGCTCAGGCTATCGAGATCGTGGGTAACCATGAAAACGGTAATGCCGAGCGTGCGTTGCAACGTGCGGATCAGCACGTCGAATTCGCCGGCGGCGATCGGGTCGAGACCCGATGTCGGCTCGTCGAGAAAGACGATCTCCGGGTCGAGCGCCAGCGCCCGCGCCAGCCCGACACGCTTGGTCATGCCGCCCGACAGCTCGGCCGGGTACTTGGTGGCGTCGTCAGGACTGAGGCCGACCAGTTCGAGCTTCACGATCGCCAGATCGTCCATCAGGTGTTGCGGCAGGTCGAGGAACTGACGCATCGGAAACTGGATGTTCTCCAGTGCCGTCAGCGACGAGAACAGCGCGCCGTTCTGAAAGAGGACGCCCCAGCGCCGCTCGACCATGCGCCATTCGCGTTCGCTGGCGTCATCGGCATCGACGTCGAAAACGCGAACCTGCCCCGACTGCTTGTGCACCAGACCGATGATCGAGCGCAGCAGGACCGACTTGCCCGCTCCCGAACCGCCGACCACGCCGAGGATCTCGCCGGCGCGAACGTCGAGCGACAGCCCGTTGAGTACGGTCTGGCCACCGAAGCCGGCGACAAGATCGTGCACGCTGATGATCGCATTGTTATCGGCTGCAACGGTCATCGCGTCACCAGCCGATCGCCGCGAAGAACATGGCGAAAACACCGTCGAGCACGATCACCATGAAGATCGATTTGACCACCGAGGCGGTCGTCTGCAGGCCGAGCGACTCGGCGCTGCCCTTGACGCGCATGCCCTCGGTACACGCGACGATGCCGATGATCAGCGCCATCACCGGCGCCTTGATCATGCCGATAGCGAAGTCGTGGACGGAGATGGCGTCACGCAACCGCGAGATGAAGATTTCCGGGCTCATGCCGCCGTAGAACCACGCGACGAGCCCGCCCCCGACCAGCGCCGACATCGAACCGAGGAAGGTCAGGATCGGCAAGGCGATAACCAGCGCCACCACCCGCGGCAGCACCAGCACGTCGGCCGGATCGACGCCCATGGTGCGCAAGGCGTCGATCTCCTCGCGCATCTTCATGGAGCCGAGTTCGGCCGTGTACGAGCTGCCCGAACGGCCGGCGACCATGATCGAGACCAGCAGCACGCCGATCTCGCGCAGGATCAGGATGCCGAGCAGGTTGACGACATAATCCTCCGCGCCAAAACGGCGGAAATTGTAGATACCCTGTTGCGAGACGATGCAGCCGATCAGGAAGGTGATCAGCACGATGATGCCGATCGCCTGCCAGCCGACGCGATCCAGGTGATGCACGATCGAGGTCAGCTGCGAGAGGCGCGGCCGCACGATGGCCCGCACCAGCGAAGCCGCGACGACGCCGAGCATCCCGGTCAACTGAACCAGTTCGGCGAGGAAGCGCACAACCCCCTCGCCGATGCCCTCGATCCAGGCAACCACACCGGAACGACGCGGCGACGGCGCCGGCGCGCGCTGGTTGGCGGCGCCGACCTCGTCGAGCAGGCCGCGGAAGCGCTCCGGCACTGACGTCAATTCGGCCTGGCTGCCACCAGCACGCCATTTGCGAATCAGGTCTTCAATGAGCCACGCCCCGAACGTGTCGAGCCGCTCGACGGCGCCGATGTCGACCGCTGCCGACGGGGCCGACGCCGGGACCCCGGCGACCAGCGTCTCCAGCTCGCGGGCGAAGGCGATCGTCCAGGTTCCGCTCGCCGCAACCGTCAGCCGGTCAGCGGCGGTGCTGGTAGCGATCGATGGTTCAGCCGACAATTTCCCCCCGCGCTCAATGCCTGGCGAACTCATGCGGCGGCGATAATACGGAGATGAGCCGGAAAATCCACGGCACAACCCGCGGCGCGCCCCAAAGGCCAACCGATATTTCTTGCCGCCACGACTAATGCACTGAAAACAAGGCCAAAATCGGCCGGGTCAGGTCGCGGCCCCGACCGCCGGCGCGGTCATCATCGCCTCATCCGGAATGTCGTCGAACGAGGCGTAATTCATCGTGTACAGGCGGGCATAGAGCCCGTTCAGCTTCATCAATTGGGCGTGGGTGCCGCTCTCGATCTTCTCGCCATTCTGCAACACGATGATTCGGTCGGCATTGCGGATGGTGGCAAGGCGGTGGGCGATGACCAGTCCGGTGCGCCCCTGCAGGAGCGTGACCAGGGCCCTCTGGATGAGCATTTCGGTGTAGCTGTCGATATTCGCAGTGGCCTCGTCGAGAACGAGGATGCGCGCATCGGCGACCAGCGCCCGCGCGAAAGAAATGAGCTGGCGCTGGCCAAGCGAAAGATTGCCACCGCGCTGCTCGAGCATCGAATCATAGCCCTCGGGCAGGCGCATGATGAAGTCGTGGGCATCCACCGCCTTGGCGGCGCGGATGACCTCGTCGCGGGTCGCCTCGGTCTTATGATAGCGGATGTTCTCCAGCACGGTGCCGGAAAACAGGAACGGCTCCTGCAAGACCATGGCGACATGCTCGCCGATCGAATCCTGCGTGATGTCGCGCACGTCGCGACCGCCGATCAGCACCTCTCCCTCCCACACGTCGTAGAAACGGTGCACCAGAGCCATCGAACTGCTCTTGCCCGAGCCGGTCGGTCCAACCAGGGCGACAGTCTCGCCGGGGTTCACGCGGAAACTGACGTTCTTCAGGATCGGCTGGCCCGGGCGATAGCCGAAGGTGACGTTGCGGAATTCGACCGAGCCGTCCATGTCGGGGGCCAGCGGTTCCGCGCCCTCGCGGTCTTTCACGTCGATCGGCACGTCGAGCACTTCCGAGATGCGCTGCCCCGACGCCATGGCGCGCTGCATGACGCTGTACTGCATAGTCAGCGAGCGGATCGGGTCGAAGAAGCGCTGGATGTAGAACAGGAACGCAACCATGACGCCGACATCGAGGCTGTGGCGAAGCACCATGCCGCCGCCGACGACGATAACCACCGCCATGGCGATGCCGGTCAGCGTATCGACGATCGGCACCATGACCTGGGCGTATTTCGCGGCCGTCAGATGCGTGCGCAGATTGGCGTGCGCCTTGTCGTCATAGAGGTCGAAATTGACGCGTTGGCGGTTCATGCTCTGCACGGTGCGCACGCCGTGAATGCCTTCGGCGAGCGCGCCGTTGGCAGTCGAGTTGGTCTCGTGCGCCGCCATGAACGATTTGCGCGCACGCGGCAGCCACCACAGCCGGACGATGAACAGCACCGGCATCACCGACAGCGTCAGCCCGCCGAGCAGCGGATCGAGATAGATCAGGACCGAGATGATGCCGAAGAGCAGCACGATATCGCCGACCGAGAGCACCGACGTCTCAAGGAATTCCTGCATCGAGTTGACGTCGCCCTGAAGCCGCGACATCAGCCGGCCGACCTCGGTCTTGTCCATGAACGACAGCGAAACGCGCTGGAGATGGCTGAACATCGCCCGCCGCATGTCGAACAACACGCTCTCGGCAACGCGGCCGACCACCGTCTCCTGGACGTAGCTGGCGGCGTAATTGACCAGGATGGTGACGGCGAACAGGGCCACGGCGAGATTGAGGGTGTCGCGGCCGGCCGCACCCTCCGCCATGCCGTGGTCGATGGCGAGACGGATCGTCAAGGGAATTGCCAGCTGCGACAGCGTGAAAGTCAGCACCGCCGCGATGGCGATGAGCATCTTGCCCCGATAAGGCCGCACGAAGTGCCAGATGCGCTGCACGACCTTGCCGTCGAAGACGTTGCCGAAAATCTCCTCCTCGAGGCGGTGCGACCCGACAACGGCGCGCGGCGGCCGGCCGCTGCGGTCTTCCACGTCGTCATCGGCGATCTGAGCCGTCATCAGGCGGCCCCTCCGGCTACGCGGATCACTTCGTCGCCCGGATTCACCTGCAGGTCGTAGAGGGCACGGTAGCGGCCGCCCAGCGCCAGCAACTCGTCATGCGTGCCGCGCTCGACGATGCGCCCCTCCTCGACGAACAGGATCTGGTCGGCGTGCATCAGCGAACTCAGCCGGTGGGAGATGACGATGGTGACGCGCTGGTCGGCGAAGCGCCGGATGGCGCTGCGGATGCGCCGCTCGGTGCCGGCGTCGATGGCGGCGGTCGAATCGTCGAAGACCATGACCGAAGGCCGCAGCATGAGAATGCGCGCGATCGACAGGCGTTGACGCTGGCCGCCGGACAGCGACACGCCGCGCTCGCCGACGATGGTGTCGTAGCCCATCGGCAGGCTCATGACGTAGTTGTGAAGTTGGGCGTATTCGCTGGCGCGCCCGATCCGCCGCTCCTTGGCCCACGGGTCGCCATAGACGATGTTGTTCTCGATCGTGGTCGTGAACAGGAAGGAATCCTGCTGCACGACGCCGACGGCGCGGCGCAGCGATTCCAGCGTCACGCTGCGAATGTCCTGCCCGTCGATGGTGATGCTGCCGCCGGTCACGTCGTAGAAGCGCGGAATCAGGTGGGCGAGCGTCGACTTGCCGCTGCCCGGCGGCCCGACGATACCGATGGTCTGGCCGCGCTTCGCCTCGAAATTCACGCCGCTTAGAACGTTGCGATCGGTCGCGCCGGGATAGTGGAAATCGACATCCTCGAAGCGTAGCACGCCCTCGGTGACCTCCAGATCCTTGGCGTCGGCCTCGTCCTTGACCGCAAGATCGAGGTCGAGAAGCTCGAACAGGCGACTGCCGCAGGTCGAGGCGCGCGCGAAGGAATTCACCAGCAGGCCGAGCTGACGCACCGGCATTTGCAGGATGGTCATGAAGGCCAGAAACGTCGCCAGCGTGCCGACGCTGATCTCGCCGGCGATGACCTGATTGCCGCCGACGAGGAGAACCAGCCCCATCGACAGGAAGAAGGAGAAGTTGGTTGCGCTGGTATTTCTGACGCGAATGTTGGTGCGCTTGTGGGACAGGTCGAGGGCGAATTTCGACGCCTTGTCGAACTTGTCCAACTCATGGTCCTGGGCGGCGAAGGCGCGCACGACCCGGATACCGCCGAGGTTCTCGTCCATGATGCGGCTGACCACTGCCAGACGCTCCTGGAGCGCCAGCCAGGTGTTGCGAAGCGCCAGTTGCATGACCGACGAGCGCCAGGCGACGAAGGGAACGAAGCTGAGCGCCACCAGCCCGAGCACGAGGTTGGTGCTGAGCAGCAGATAGGCGCCGACGCCGATGAGCACCGTCAGCAGGACGAGGCGAACCAGGCCGGTCGAAAAGAACATCCGCACGCCGTCGACGTCGAGGATGCCGAGCGTGATCAGGTCGCCGGTATGCACGCGGTCGTGGAAGCTGAACGACAGCCGCTGGATCTTCTCATAACAGGCGAGCCGCAGCTCATAGCCGATCTGATGCCCGACCGATTCGCCGAAATAGTTCTGCAGCATCGTGAAGATGCCGCGGCCGATGCTGACGGCGAGCAGGATCAACGCGGTGCCAAGCAGGGCCTGACCGGCCGCCTCCGGGCTCGCACCGGCGATGTTCTGAGTCTGGTCGACCGCGCGGCCGAGCAGGCGCGGAATGGTGAGCTGCAGGCTCGCCCCGATGAACGTGGACACAATAGCGAAGGCCGCCGGCCAGGGGTGGCGGAGCGTCATGCGCGTGATGCGCAGCAAGGTGCTGAGCCCGCGACCCCATTGGGCAGCGCTGACATGCGCCAGCGACACGCCGCGGGGCCGGACGCTCGCGACTTTCTCGGTTTTCAACGGTTTGGCCAGCAAAATGAAATCGACGGGACAGTTACCCGACTGTTTCGCCCTTTTTGGCCGCCGGATCAATTCACGTTTGCCGCCGTAGTGTTGTGCAACGCGAAAAATGGTCCCCCTCGTGGAGGCCGGCGCGCAGAAACGGGCAGCGGCGTCTAGAGTGAGCCGACCTGGCCGCGAATCACCCCATGACTGCAATCACCATTCTTCTGACGCTTTGCTGGCTCGCCGTCATCGGCCTTTGGGGCTATGTCGTGATTTCCGGCCTGTTCGTATGGCCCCCGGCGATCCCGACCACGCGCCGAACGCGGCGACTGATGATCGAGGCCGTCCACCGGTTCCGGCCGGAGGGCGTGGCCGGAGGCCTGATTCTCGATCCCGGCTGCGGATTCGGCGGGTTGACGCTGGCGATGGCGCGGGCGTTTCCCGACAGCCAGACGGTCGGCATCGACCTGTTGCGCCTGCCATTGTTGCTGGCAAGGCTGCGGGCGCGCCTGGGTCACATCGACAATGTCACGTTCCGGCGCGGCGACCTGTTTGCCGAGGATTATCGCAACGCGCAGGTCATCGTCTGCTTCCTGTTCGGAAACCTGATGAAGAAGCTCGGCCCCAAGTGGAATGCCGAGCTTCCCGACGGTTGCCTTGTCGTCAGCAACTACCATCCGGTTCCGCAGTGGGAGCCGACGGAGGTGATCCCCGTGCCTGACTGGCGGACATTCGGCAGGCGAAACATCTACGTCTACCGGCTACCCGAAGCCCGTACGCAGGGCGCGCCGGCCGTTTGAGAATCCGTCAGGAAGGGACGGCAGCGAAACCAAGACGGTCACGGATGGCATCCCAGCTGGCCCTATCGGGAGCAACGAGAACGCTGCCCGCGCGCCGGCGCGGACTGTATGGCGCTCCATCGATAAGGGCAGCGTAGCCGCCGGCCTCGCCGTGAACGAGGACGCCGGCGGCATGGTCCCACACGTTGAGGGTCGCCGAGAGGCTGAAGTGGACCGCCCCCTGCGCCAGCTGGCGATATTCGTGACAGGAGCAGCGCAAGGACCAGATCCGCGCAAAGTCGGGCATCGCCGTGGTCAGCCGACGCTGCGTCGGCTTGTCGAACAGGTACAGCGGAATCAGGCCCGTCGTCTTGTCGATCGGCGCGGGCACGCTGGCGCGGCAACGCACGGGCTGCGCTTCCGGCCGACAGAACCAGGCGCCGCCATTGCGATGGGCCATCACCCAGTCGTCGCCGATCGGATCATAGAGCAGGCCGAAGACCGTTTCGCCGCCCTCGACGACGGCGAGGATCACGCCGAACGTGGCGAGCCCATGCGCGAAGTTCCAGGTCCCGTCAATCGGATCCACGATCACCGCGCGGCTCGCCGTCTCAAGCCGGTCGAGCAGGGTCGCGTCCGCCGCGACGGCCTCCTCGCCGACGACGAGCGCGTCGGGGAAAGCGGAACGGATCGCCTCGGTCATGAACCGCTCGGCGCCAAGGTCGGCCTCGGTGACGAGGTCGTGTGGCGATGACTTCGTGCTGATGGCGTCGGGCGAAAGGGCACGGAAGCGCGGCAGGATTTCCTGTCTGGCCGCCGCCCGCACGATATCAATCAGCCTGTCGGCGGCCAGCGCGTCGATCCCGCTCATGCGTCTCGATCCTGTTCATCCACGGCGCGGCGGTGCCAGCGGGCTTATGGTGGCGCCAATGACAAAGCCAGCCGCAGAAAACCCAGGCCGGAGATCACGTGCCCGTGTCGCTCGCTCCCACGCTCGCCGGCTCTCTTCGGCCACTGGACGCGTCCTCGTACAGGAAACATTTCACGCCGCGCCCATCGGCGTCAAAGACCGGCGGAATCTCGCGGCGGCAGCGGTCCATCACCTGCGGACAGCGCGCCGCAAACCTGCAGCCGCCGCTGACCGGAAACTGGACTGCTCGTGGTCCTTGCGGTTCGTCGTCGGCTTGCCAGGCGTGATCCGGATCGGCCCGCGGCACGGACTCTTTCAAGAGCCGCGTATACGGGTGGAGCGGCTCGCGCAGCACCTGCTCGACAGGTCCGCTTTCGACGATCCAGCCGCGCAGCATGATCGCGATCCGATCCGCCGTGTAGTAGGCCGTCGCCAGATCGTGGGTGATGTAGAGCACCGTGACGCCCCGCTGCTCCTTCAGATCCTTGAAGAGGTTCAGGATCGACATGCGCAGCGACGCATCGAGCATCGACACCGGCTCGTCCGCGATCAGCAGCGACGGCCGCGTGATCAGCGCGCGCGCGACGGAAATACGCTGCGCCTGACCTCCCGACAATTCGTTCGGATAGCGTCCCCGAACTTCCGCCAGCGTGAGGCCGACGACGTTCAGCACCTCATCGATGTAGGAGGCCGCGTCCGAGCGGCTGGCGGCATGGTAGTTCCTCGCCGTGTCAAACAAGTAGCTGTCGATACGTTTCAGCGGACTGAAGGTAGCAAACGGGTCCTGGAACACCGGCTGCACTTCGGAATAGAACCACTTCCGCCTCTCGCCCGCGGACAGCTGCGAAACTTCGCGCCCCTTGTAGGCCAGGCGCCCGCTGGTGGGTGTTTCCAGTCCGAGCACAATACGCGCGAGCGTCGTCTTCCCGCTGCCGCTCTCGCCGGCAACCGCGTAAACCTCCGGCTTCTCGGCCGTCAGCGTGATCGACGCATCGTCGACGGCCGAAAACTTCCTCGCCGAGAGGCCCTGGCGGGTCATGAACACCTTTGACAGGTGCGCGATCTCGAGCAGCGGAGCCTCAGGCTGCGGTGGCACGGTCCACCTCGTCGGTAATCAAATGGCAGGCCGCACGATGGCCGTTGCCCAGCGCCACCATTGGCGGCGACGTATGTTTGCAGACGTCCATCACAAACGGACAGCGGGGATGAAAGCGGCAGCCGGCCGGGGGCGCATCGAGCGCCGGCGGCCGACCGGGGATGCTCTTGCGTTCGCCCTTCTCGTCGAGGGTCGGCAGCGAACTGATCAGGTGCTGCGTATAGGGATGCTTCGGCTGCTTGAAAATCGTCCGCGTGTCGCCTTCCTCGACCAGCCGGCCGGCGTAGAGAACCGCAAGCCGGTCGGCCAGGTTGGCCTGGACGCCCATGTCGTGGGTGATGAGCACGACCGTGCTGTTCCGCTCCCGCTGGATACGCTTGAGCAGCTGCACGACCGCGCGCTGCACGACCACGTCGAGCGCGGTTGTCGGTTCGTCGGCAAAGATCAGCGGCGGCGAGAGGATCGTCGCCAGAGCGATGGTCACGCGTTGCCGCATGCCGCCGGAAAGCTGATGCGGGAAAGCCGAGAGCACGTTAGGCGAGAGGCCGAAGTGGCCGAGATACTCCTGGACGAGCGCCGCGGACTCGCGCGCCGACATCGGTTTGTGCGTCGATATGAAGTCGTAGAACGTTGCGCCAATCCTGCGAACCGGATTGAGCACATGCATCGAGCCTTGCGGCACATAAGAGACACGTGACCAGCGCACGGCAGCCAGATCCGCTTCGGTCATCGCCAGAGCATTGACCTTGCGATCCGGGAATATGTACTCGACCGAGCCGCTGACGATGGTCAGCGGCGGCTCGACGGAGCCAAGCAGGGCCTTGAGCAGCGTGGACTTTCCGCAGCCGGATTCGCCGGCGATACCGTAGGTCTCACCCGCCCTGATCGTCAGGGAAATATCGTCGACCGCCTTGACGGTGCGGCGAACGCCGAAAGCCTCCGTGATGTAGTAGGCCTGCAGGTTGCGCGCTTCGAGGATCGCCGGCTGGGTCATGCGGGGCTCGGGCTCTTCACCTGCAGCCTGACGAGGCGCGTGCGCGGGTCGAGGTAAGCGGTAAGGCCCACCGAGGCGAGATAGAACCCGACCACGATGACGACGGACGCGCCGATCGGCGCCGCCAGCACCCACACGCGATCCGCCAGAAGCGACTGGTAGTAGTTGCCCCAGTAGATCATCGTCCCGAGGCTCTGCGAATTCATGTCGCCCAGTCCGAGGACCGACAGCGTCACCTCCAGCCCGATGGCGAACAGGAACCCGCTCACCACATCGGCAAGCAGAAAGGGGATCAGGAACGGCAAGTGCTCCTTGAGCACGATGCGCCAGGCGCGCGTGCCGGAGAAGACGGCCGTGTTGGTGAACTCGCGTTCACGCAGGCTGAGGATCTGCGAGCGGTAGCGCTTGGACGGGAAGGACCAGTCGAGCAGACCGATCAGGACGCCGAGGGCGACCAGCGTCAACTGTCCGCGCAGGATCGCCGCGATGAGAATGAGCAACGGCAGGCGCGGTATGACGATGAACGAATCCACGATCGCCTGCAGCACCCGGTCCCATGTCCCGCCGAGATAGCCCGACAGCATGCCGATGGTAACGCCGATCCCGCGACCGATGATCACCGCCAGACAGGCTACGATCAGCGTGTTACGGATGGCGAAGGTCAGCATCCAGAAGACGTCCTGCCCCTGGGACGACGTACCGAAAATGTACGAAAACGATGGCGCCACGTTGCGCGGCACCGCCCGTCTTGCACCGGGCGCATAGGGCGAGACGAAGGACAGCGCGACCAGCGCGAAGACGAACAGCAGAATAAGCGCGCCAACCCGGAACGCCGGACTGTAGCGCAGCAGGTCCCGGACCGTTCTCACCAAGGCCATCATCGGTAGCGCACGCGCGGGTCGATCAGCGGGTAGCTGAGATCGATGATCAGCGAAGCGGTGGCAATGCCCACGATCGAAAGAAGCGTGATGCCCATGATGAGATTGTAGTCGGCCGAGTTGATCGCATTAAGGAGGAGATATCCGAGCCCCGGATAGCCAAACACCACCTCGGTAATGAGCGCCCCCTCAAAGATCGTGCCCAGCGACAACCCGAGATCGGTGACCTGGGGCAGCATGGTGTTGCGGATCAGATAGGAGAAGAGAATTTTCCGCTTGGGAAGCGCCGCGATCTCGGCGAAGCGCACGTAGTCGGACGAGCGCTCGGTCCCGGCGAGCGCCTTCGAAACGATGAAGCGAAAGGCGGTGGCGCCAATGACGATGGAAAGAGCCGGCAGGAAGGCGTGATAAACCAGCGAGCCGAGATAGGCGAAGCTGAAGGACGGCGTGCCCTTGTCGCCGCCGACCAGCGGGAACAGCGGCAGATAATAGGTCAGCAGCATCAGCAGAATGAAAGCCAGAATGTAGTACGGCACGGGATAAACGGCGACGAGCGAGTGCTCGACGACGCGCGACCACCAGCGGTCGGGGAAATAGGCGGACAGCGCGCCGAGCACGATGCCGAGCACCCAGGCGATGATAGTCGACAGCCCGAGCAGTCCGACCGTCCACCACACGGCATTGCCGATCATGGTCGTAACCGGCACCGGGAACGCGCTGAAGGACGGTCCGAGATCGCCGCGCAGCACACGGCCCCAGAAGCTCAGGTATTGGTCCAGCATGGACCCCTGCAGACCGTACAGATCTTCCAGCGACTGCCGCAGGGCGAGCGTGCCCTCCGGCGACAGACTCTGGAACGCCGTCAGGCGCCCGAGCGCATTGTCGATCGGGTTGACCGGCGAAAGACGTGGAATGAGGAAGGTGAGCGTTACGCCGATGAAGATGACCAGAAGCCACTGCAAAAGGCGGGGAATGACATACTCTTTGAGAAGGGTCATGCCGTCGTGGCCACGATACTGGAATGAGTGCTCGGCGGTTTGCAGGCGGGCGTGGAGAGGCGGACCTCTCCACGCCCATCGCGTTTACTTTTACTTGCCGGTGGACTTCAGGTCCTCGATGGCAAACTTGCCACCCTGGAACCAGTACAGCGGCATGTAGTCCGGGTGCTCGGCCGTCGGGAATCCAGTCCAGTACTTCTCATCCCATGTGACGAACTTCTTGAAGCTGATGGTCGGGATAAAATACATCTGTTCCGTCCAGTACTTCAGGAAGTCGGCGACGAGCTGATGGTTCGCGTCGCTGTCGGGATCGAGAGCGGCCATCTTGTCGAGGAACTCGGCGATTTTCGGATCGTTGATCCGCTGGAAGTTGTTCGAACTTCCCTTCGACCGATAGTCCTGTCCAACCGGCACGTAGAGACGCGGATCCCAGGGCCGGATTTCGGACCAGCCGTCTCCCGAGGCAAGGGCCATGCTGTACCACGGCGTGCTTACCTGGAACTGGCCGTTGACGTGGTTCTGGTCCCAGACGCTGCGCTCGAGCCCCTGCAGGTTCACGTCGATGCCGAAAGCAGACCACATATCAGCCGCGGCATTGGCCATGCGGAAGGCGTCGTTCTCATCCGGGGGAGACTGGAGATTCATCTTCCACGGTTGACCGTCGGGCTTCAGCCACTTGCCATTGGCGTCGCGCTTGAAGCCGTTCTTGACGAGCAGTGCCTCGGCCATGTCCGGGGCGAACTTCCACCAGCCCGTTCCGAACACCTCACGCGGCGTGCCGGGCACCTCGTAGCCTTCGCCCTTCGCCCATGCCGCGATCTTGTCCGGTACCGTCGGGTCGTACGGCTTGAACATCTTGCCGCCGCCGACATCGATTTCCAGGCCCTTCAGCCAGTCTTCGAGCGGGTCATGATAGAGCTTCCGCAACGACGCGGTCGGCGGCACCGGGAACGGCGTCACCTTGGCCACACCGCCGATATACGTCGTCTGCAAGTCGACGATGTCGATGGCAAGGGCCAGCGCCCAACGGACGTCCTTGTTCTGGTAGATCGGATCGTCTTCCATGTTGAAGACGAACTCGCGCGTGCTGACTTCGTTCGGGTAGGCCCACGGGAACTTCTTGTACCAGGACCTGGCCGTGGGTTCGCTCTCGAGCGTCTTCTTGAACGCCTCGAAGTCGGCGTCGAAATAGACGTCGAGCTCGCCACGCGACATCGCGATCGCCTTCTTGGCGCTGTCGCCGTAGAAGATCGTCAGCACGTTCTCGGGGCCGGCGTTTCCGGTAACGATGCCCGCCGGAGTCCGCTGCCAGTCGTCACGACGCTTGTACAATTCCCAATATCCGTTGGGATCCGACTTGACCGGAAGATAAGCACCAAGAACGACGGGCGGATTATTCGTGTAGGTGGCGAGATCGTCGATCTTCTCGAAGACGTGCTTCGGCATCATGTAGATGCCGTTCCAGCGCGCCTCGAAGAGGTTGTGGAAGCGGGCATTCGGCTTTGTCAGCTTGAAGCGCACGCTGAATTCGCCCGTCTTCTCGATCGAATCCAGAAACTGCGTGAGCTGGGTGTGCCAGCCGTTGGCGGTCAGCTTGTCGTTGTCCTTGAGCGTCTGGACGGTATAGACGACGTCGTCGGCGGTGAACTGGACGCCGTCGCTCCAGTAGAGGTTGTCGCGCAGATCGACATCCATCTGCGTGAAGTCGGCGTTGTATTTCGGGTCGGAAGCAGCGGCATCCATGATGCGCTTGCCGGTTTCCTGGTCCCGAATCCAGAACGTCTCCATCATCAGCGCGTGCCGATGCGGGTTGTGCGGGCCGTTTACCCACAGATTGTAATTGTCGATGACGCTA
The DNA here is from genome assembly GCA_963781775.1 of uncultured Alphaproteobacteria bacterium. Classification (GTDB taxonomy): domain Bacteria; phylum Pseudomonadota; class Alphaproteobacteria; order Rhizobiales; family Kaistiaceae; genus CAVSRC01. The sequence continues at coordinate 223,973 of CAWAHE010000011.1, forward strand.
TACCGGAAGATCTGGTCCATCACGAACAGTTTGTCGCGTGGGACGTCGACCGGCAGGCCGGACGATTGCGCTAGAGCGCCGCTCAGCGGCGCCAAAATCAGCGCAACCAAAAACAGCAGCTTGGTTTTGAGTCTCATGTTGTCCTCCCAGGAAGCAATTAGGCTTGGCTGTCGCCCGCCGAGGGTCCGCTGAAGAGTCGCGCCCGGGTTTCCTCCCACGGGTCGGAGCGGAATTGGCGGCATGTCGTGGCTCGAATTATCCTCCCCTCATCAGATCAGGCGACCGTAGTCGTCGCTAACGCCGGCCCCCCGCGGTCGCGCGAAGCGCGATCCCGCAGCGATTGCACGTCTGTCCGATCCAGCCATACCTACGGGCCGTTTGATCTGTCAATCAAAATCGATCATTTTTGATAATTCGCAAGCGCAACATAGTGATATTGCGACGCAATATGGTTGTATTTGATTGCTTTTGATTGACACCTCCGCGATCGGGTATAGAGTTCGTGGTGCTTGAGCCGGTTGAGGCTCTAGCAGCCATGGCGAGCGCACGGGGGTCGTTCGACCTCTCGCGGCGGGGGAATTCGCCACCACCGACGTCGTCTTCCGGCAAAAGCGGGAGAATTTGTTGACGCTGGGCACGCCCGCGATCCGCGTTCGCGAGCCCGGCGAGGTCTTGTGAGGGAGGCGCAGGGTGCCGCGCGAGAAAAAGAAGATCGCCAAATACGGCCGTGGCGGAAGCCAGTCAGGCCGCGCCGCCAAGCCGGCGAGCCGCAGTGTGCGCGCGGCAAAGTCGCGCAAACGGCCTCCGAACATCCTGCTGATCGGGATCGATTCGCTGCGCGCGGACCACATGAGCCTCTACGGCTACCCGCGCCTGACAACGCCGCACATCGATGCCTTCGCACATGACGGCGCAACGTTCGAGCGCACCTACAGCCCACACATCCCGACCACCAGTGCGTACGCATCGATGCTCACGGGTCGCGACTGCTTCGGCACGCAGGTCGTGGCGCTGCGCCACAAGGGCGGCCTGACGACCGAGATCAGGACGATGGCCGAAATTCTGCGCGACGAGGGCTACGACACGAGCTGCGTCGGATTTACCGGCAATCCCAGCTCACGCGGCTTCGACCGCTATTTTGACTATGCCGGCTGGGGCAGTTGGAACGAGGGACGCAGTCCCAAGGCGCAGAACCTCAACGACGTCGCCGTGCCGGAGCTCGATCGACTGATCGATCAGGACCAGCCTTTCTTCCTCTTCCTTCGGCACATGGATCCGCACGCGCCCTATCTGCCGCCGGCACCGTTTGAGCGCATGTTCTATCACGGCAACGAGACCGACCCGTCGAACAAGTCGATGAAGCCGGTCATGGACTTCAAGCCGTTCTGCGATTTCTTCAAGTCGTGGATGCCACCGGGCATCTCCGACAAGGACTATGTCATTGCCCAGTATGACGGCGCCATCGCTTATCTCGACGCGTGCCTGGCGACGCTTTTCACGCAGCTTGAGGCGCGCGGCGTCCTCGACGACACCATCGTCGTCATCAATGGCGACCACGGCGAGACGCTATACGAGCATGAGTGCTGGTTCGATCATCACGGCATGTACGACAACGTGCTGCACGTGCCGCTTGTGATCCGCTATCCGGCGAAGGTGCCGGCCGGCCAGCGTGTGACCGGCTTCAACCAGCACAAGGATCTGCTGCCGACGCTGCTCGATCTGGCGGGCATCAAGGTCGACGACCCGTTCGACGGTCGCAACCTGATGGAACTGATGCGCGGCAAGGCGAAGGATTTCGACCGCGAATTCTACATCACCGAGTGCACCTGGATGCGCAAGCACGGCTGGCGCACGCCGACCTGGAAGCTGATGATCGCGCTGGAACCGGACTTCCATTTCAAGCCTGAGGTGGAGCTATACGACATGGTCGCCGACCCGGACGAGAACAACAATCTCGCCAAGTCACGGCCGGACGTGGTGGACAGGTTGCGCAGGCGCATGGAGAAATGGATCGCGAAGCGGGAGAAGGAAACCGGCAAGCCCAATCCGATCCATCACCAGGGCGACTGGCACGGCAAGGAAGGCGTCGGCTCGTTCAAGTCGTCCAGACAGGCTTACAACACCCTGCACATCGGCGACCCGAAGGCAGCGGCGAAACTTCAGGCACAGTCACGCAAATGAGCCGCTGAGCGCCACCAAATCCGGCCGTCAACGCGTTTCCCGAAAGGACGTCAGCATGCCCGTCAACGTCGTCGTCGTAGGCCTCGGCAACATCGGCAACAACCACGCCCGCGTCTACACCGAGCACCCCGAAGTCTCGGTGATCGGCGTGTGCGATATCATCGAGGATCGCGCCAAGGAGGCCGCCCGGCGCTACAACTGCCAGGCCTTCACCTCCGTCGACGAGATGCTCGCCGCCAACCTCCCGATCGATTTCGCCAGCGTGTGCAGCGCCGGCGTGGAGAACGGCGGCGACCACTACAAGCCGACCATGCAGCTCCTCAACGCCGGCATCCCGGTGCTCGGCGAGAAGCCCATCTCCAACAACATTCGCGAAGCCGAGGAGATGGTGGCGCTCGCCAAGCAGAAGGGGCTCCGCTACGGCGTTAATCTCAATCATCGCTTCACCCCGGCCGCACTGCGGCTGAAGGAGTGGCTGGAAGCCGGCCGCCTCGGGACGGTCAATATCGTCAACATGACCATGTGGATCAACAATCCGAACGAGAGCTCGCCCTATTTCCACATGCGCGCGCTTCACCCGCACTCGATCGACGTGATGCGCTACTTCTGCGGCGACATCGCAAAGGTTCAGGCTTTCATGAAAAAGGGCGAGGGCCGCAAGATCTGGTCGAACGCTCAGGTCAACATGCAGTTCAAGAACGGCATCATCGGCCACCTTACCGGCTCCTACGATGCCGGTGGCAGCTACGGGCTTGAGCGACTCGAGCTGGTCGGCTCCGAGGCCCGCGTGGTCCTGCTCGATGCCTGCGAACAGCTCGAATTTTATCCGCGCCGGTCGCAGCAGGTGGAACGCTACTCCTATCTCGGCGGCATGATGAAGTTCCCCGAGACTTTCGGCAGCCGCATCGGCCGCTGGGTCGAACAGAACATGGAAGCCGCCAAGCCGGACGAGATCGACGGCTCTGGCGAGGAAGCGCTGAAGGCGCAACGCGTCATCGAGGCCGCGATCACCTCGTGGGAAACCGGGAGTGTGGTCGAACTCTGATGTCGCTGGTCACTGTCATCGGCCGAGGGCATTCCGGCACGCGCACCATTTCGCATACGCTCTATGCGAGCGGCGTCTACATGGGACGGACGCTCAATGCATCCGGCGATCTCGTTCCGCCACAGGCCATGTATGACGCCTGCCAGATCTTCGCGCGCTACGTCGATCACGTTGGCGGCCTGGAATGGGATTTCAGCCGCGCCATTGCGGCGGAGATCCCGGACGAGTTCACCCGGCTCATCGAGGAATATCTGCGCTCCGTTCTTGACAGCAAGGCGGAGCACCGCGGCTGGAAGATTCCGGAGACCACCCTGGTCTATCCGTGGATTGCCCGGATGTTCCCCGACGCGAAATACATCCACTGGCTCCGCGACCCGCGCGACTGCATCCTCGCGGGCCACAAGACCGACGACATCGGCGAATTCGGGATCGCCTATCCACAAACCGACGACGAGCGCCGACGCCGCGCGATCTCGTGGAAGTACCAGTACGATCTCATGAGCGCGACGCCGAAGCCCAAAGCCTGGACGGAAGTGCGCCTCGAGGACTTCGTCCTCCACCAGGAGGACACGCTGCGCAGGCTCGAATCGTTTCTGGGCTATCCGCTGGGCCGTATCATCGTGCGTGCGGACACGCTCGGACGATGGAAACAGGACACCGGCGTCCACGACTTCGATTTCCTGGAGCCGGCGATGCGCGCCTGCGGCTACGACGTGCCAACGGTTGGAGCGTGAACGACGGAAGATGGCGCTGCCGCCGGGTGCTGCGGACCGAACCGACGTAACATAAGGGAGTGATTGGCCATGAAACTGGGCGCAAACACGGTGCTCTTTGGCGGGCACGACATGGAGACCGCCTTCCGCTGCCTGGCGATGGCCGGCTATGACGGCGTCGAGATCTCCGCCATCGACGGAATGAGCGAGCACCTTGTGCTCTCGCGCTGGCGCGAGATCGCGCCCGAGATCAAGCGGCTGGCGAGCACTTACGGCTTGCAGCTCCTGGCGATGGAGCAGCCCCGCCGGGATCACGACATCATGGAAAACGCCTTCCAGGCGGCTGTCGAGACCGGCATCCCGATCGTCAATTGCGGCCCCGGCGGCAAGACCGGCGACGAGGCCAGCCTTCAGGAGTCGATAGACCAGTTGGGCAAGCTGTCGCAGATGGCCGAGCGATACGGCGTAACACTCTGCGTGAAGGCGCATGTCGGGCAGGCCGTCTACAACACGCCGACCACGCTTCAGGTGATGAAGGCAATCTCCTCACCCGCCTTCGGCATCGACATGGACCCCTCGCACATCTACCGCGCCAACGAGAATCCGGTCGAGGCGATCGCCGCGGTCATCTCACGCGTCAAGCATGTCCACATCCGCGATTGCAAGGGCCGCCAGCAGGGCCCCGGAAAGCCGGAAGATCAGGCCAACGGCCGTGGCGATATCGATCTGGTCGGCTATATCCGGACGCTGCATGAGGGCGGCTACGACGGCCCGTTGAATCTCGAAGTCATCGGCGCGAAGGAATACTCGGTAGAGCAGTGCTGTTCGATCGCGGCCGAGTCGCGCGGGCACATGCAAGCCTGCCTTCAGGCCTGCGGCGCCCGCTGACCTGGATCGCCCCGTCGGCGTGAGGCAGCGGAATTCCCTGGAGAACAATATGCCGGTGAGAGTAGCAGTGATCGGCCTCGGCCCCATCGGGAACCGGCACGCCGATCTCTATGCCGAGGATCCGGTCGCGGAACTGGTCGGCGTTTGCGACATCCGCAAGGACCGGGCCGATGCGACCGCGGCGCGCCTCGGTGTGCGCGCTTTCTACGACGTGCCCACCATGCTGAAGGAACTGGCGCCCGACATGTGCAGCGTCGCCACCGGCGGCGTGGAATACGGCAGCGACCACTATCAGCCGACCATTCAGGCCCTCGAAGCCGGTTGCCATGTGCTCTGCGAGAAGCCCATCTGCAACACCATTCCCGAAGCCGAGAAAATGGTCGACGTCGCCCGCATGCACGACCGTTGCTTCGGCATAGACTTGAATCACCGCTTCACCCCCGCCGCGCGGCTCGCGCGCAAGTGGGTGGACGAAGGGCGCATCGGCGAACAGCTCTTCGTCAACATGAGCATGTGGATCAACAATCCGAACGAGAGCTCGCCCTACTATATGATCAAGGCCCTGAACCCGCATTCGGTCGACGTCATGCGCTACTTCGCGGGCGACATCGAAGCGGTCCAGTGCTTCTGCAAGAAGGGGCCCGGGCGCAGCATCTGGTCGAACATGCAGTTGAACGTGCGCTTCGCCAGCGGCGCCATCGGGCATTTGACCGCCAGCTACGATATGGCGCGTGGACACCCCATGGAACGCTGTGAGGTTGCCGGCATCGACGGACGCTTCGTGCTCGACGACATGTGGCGCGAGGTGACGCTCTATCCCGCCGGTGACTTCGTCAAGCAGGTCTACAGCAACCCTGTTTTCGGCGGCTACCGCGATTTCACCGACACCTTCCGCGAGCGCCTGCGCACCTTCGTGCAGCAGGTCCACGACGGCGTTGCGCCAGAAAACATCGACGGCTCGGGAGCCGACGGACTGGCAGCCCAAAGAGTCCTCCAGGCAGCAATCAACTCGCTCGAAAGCGAGTCCGTCATCCACGTCGACAACCGGCGACCGGCTGGCTAAGGGGCCTGCCGAGGGCCGGAAAAGCAAAAGCCCGCCACCTCGATGAGGTGACGGGCTGAAACTGGTTGCGGGGATAGGATTTGAACCTATGACCTTCAGGTTATGAGCCTGACGAGCTACCGGGCTGCTCCACCCCGCGTCAAAAAACGGGCCTGAAGGCCCGCGCTTTGTGGCCTCCATATAGACCTTTGTGACGTTCTTTTGAAGGGCGGAATCGCGCTGGCGCCGGTTTTTCTCAACTGGCTGGTTTCGGCGGAAAATGAAGGTTTCTGCCCATGGCGACGTCGAGAATCAGGGCCGTCTTGCCGGCCCGTTTGATCTCGATCGGCGGTAGCGGGTCGAGCCGATCGAAATATTTGCCGGCGATGTCCCACATCCAGCCATTGTCGGCCCGCATCACGATCACCGGCATGTCGCGCCCGGCCCACTGGGTCTGATCGTAGCGGAAGCGGAACTGCTGCGGATCGGCGCAGACGCAGACCACGGGGATCTGCGGCCCGAGGGCATAGCTCGTCTTGCCGGCGTACATCCAGATCGGGGAAGCGACCACCGCGTCGGGTCCGAGCAGTCCGCGCGCCTGGAGTTCCGGCCCGAGCTCGCGCCAGTCGACCATATCGAGGGTGGGATCGGCCTTGGGGCCGAGCGAAGCCGGGATCAGACCGCCGCGAACCGCCTGGAAAACCAGGGCCGCCAGCACGACACCGAAGATCGCCGCCGACAACGCCATGTAGCGCCGCGCAAAACGCGGACGTTCGGCGACCAACGCCGCCGCATCGCGCCCGAAGAGCGGGATCGTGAACAGCCAGCCGGGCATCGGCCAATGCGGCTGGCTGTGGGCGAACAGACTGACCGCGTTGAACAGCACGATCGGCCCGACGGCGATCAGCGCGATCAGCCAGCCGCGCGGCTCGGCAGGACCGGCGCGCAGCGCCCGGAACAGCGCGATCGCATAGGGAACGAACAGGAGCGGAAACAGATAGAGCGCCTGGCCGCCGAGATCCTCGAGCAGCCACAGGGGATGAACCCCGGCGCCACCGCCCGGCAGCCGGCGGGTCTGGAAGACGACGCCGACATCGCTGTGCTGGATGTTCCAGACGATCACCGGCGAAAAGATGATGAGCGCCAGCACCGTCGCCAGCCAGGGCCCCGGCGTCGCCAGATGGCGGCGCGCCTTGGGCACGGTCAGGACGAAGGCGAGCGCGCCGATGAAGACGAAGGCGCCGGTATATTTCGACAGGATCGCCAGCCCGCCGAGCGCGCCGGCGGCGAGCCAGCGGAGCAGCGGCCGGCGCACGGAAGGATCGTCGAGCAGGAGCGGCGCCACCACATTGGCCGTCGCCAGCATGAAGAACAGCACCGGCCCGTCGGGCAGCATCCAGCTCGCATGCGCCAGCGTGAAGACCGGCGTGATGTTGAGCGCCGCCGCCGCCCACAACCCTGCCCGCGCGCCGAAAAGCCGGGCGGTCAGCCGGTACATCAGCCAGGTCGAACCGGCGAACAGCAGCACGGTCGGCAACCGCACGACGATCGACGCCTCGCTGCCGAAAATGCGCATCGCGAGGCCCGCCAGCCAGTAATGCAGCGGGGCATGATCGACATAGCTCAGCATGAACTGGCGCGCGTTGCCGGCCGAGTAGGACTCGTCCATGCCGAGCCCGGTCGCGCCGGCGATCGCGAGCCTCAGCGCCGTGCCGACGACAATGATGATGAGGACCAGCCGGGCGCAGGCCGCCTCGTCGACGTCCCTTGTCTCAAGCCTGATGCAGTCAAGATTCGGGCCGCCGTGCTTTGCCTGTCGCCAGCGGTCTCTTATCAGACCATGGCTCGGCGCCGAAGCACGCAAAGATACCGAAGACCTGGCGGCCGCCGGCTATTTGATGGAGACCGTCAGCTCGTAGGTTGCATTCCCGCGGGTGCCGGCGACCGTGACGAAATACGTTCCGTCGGAAGGCAGGGCGCCGCTCCAATGGGTGGAGCCCTCATCCGCGTCAATGCCGGGCAGCGTCGGACCCTTCACGTCAATCCCGCCGTCGCCCTTGGTCGTTGTCGCTCCGGGCAGGAAGATGACGAAAACGGCGTTGTCCTCGAGCGATTTGATGCCGACCTCAGCGGTCTGGCCGGCCTTGGCCGCGAACGTGTAGGTGGCGTTTGCCGCGCGCTCGACGCTGTCGCTCACGGTGGCGCTCGATTTGCCGGTCGCAAACTGGATCGGCGTGATCGGATGGCCATCGCCGCCCTGGGCGACCGCGGCCCCGGCCGCGAGCACGAGCGCGACCGAAAGAATCATGAATCGCATCGACATGAGGGCACCTTCGCTCGGAATGACTGGCGCTGCTTGCGCCGGTCGATCGAACCTGGAAGCCGGAACAGAATAGCATCCGCTGCCAGCCGGCCGCTCACGCGATCATCGGGTTTGGTCAACTGGCGATTAAGCGCCGCCTGCCGGACCTTGTCCGCGACCGACAACGCAAAACGCCGCCCCGAAGGGCGGCGTTTTTGTCGCGGAACGCGCGAAAGAGAAGGTTGTTCGAAGAAGCGTTTCTAGCACTCTGCGCTTGGCAGACCTGGCAGCGACCTACTTTCCCACGTCTTGAGACGAAGTATCATTGGCGCGGAGAAGTTTAACGGCCGAGTTCGGAATGGGATCGGGTTCAGGCTCCTCGCAATTGCCACCAGGTCGGCGAAGCGCAGATTTCTAGAAGCTGGTTTCTGGTCTTTCCTCTTTGCGATCCGTTGCTCTCGCAAACGGGCAGCGAAAATGAGAACGATCAAGCCAATCGAGCTATTAGTACCGGTAAGCTTCACGCATTGCTGCGCTTCCACACCCGGCCTATCAACGTGGTGGTCTTCCACGGCTCTCAAGGGAGAACTCGTTTCGAGGTGGGCTTCCCGCTTAGATGCCTTCAGCGGTTATCCCGTCCGTACATAGCTACCCTGCAATGCGGCTGGCGCCACAACAGGTCCACCAGAGGTACGTCCATCCCGGTCCTCTCGTACTAAGGACAGATCCTCTCAATTCTCCTACACCCACGGCAGATAGGGACCGAACTGTCTCACGACGTTCTGAACCCAACTCACGTACCACTTTAATCGGCGAACAGCCGAACCCTTGGGACCTGCTCCAGCCCCAGGATGTGATGAGTCGACATCGAGGTGCCAAACGATGCCGTCGATATGGACTCTTGGGCATCATCAGCCTGTTATCCCCGGCGTACCTTTTATCCGTTGAGCGATGGCCCTTCCACTCGGGACCACCGGATCACTATGACCGACTTTCGTCTCTGCTCGACTTGTCAGTCTCGCAGTCAGGCGGGCTTATGCCATTGCACTCGACGAACGATTTCCGACCGTTCTGAGCCCACCATCGCGCGCCTCCGTTACTCTTTGGGAGGCGACCGCCCCAGTCAAACTGCCCACCATGCACTGTCCCGGACCCGGATAACGGGCCGCGGTTAGACATGCATAACAACAAGGGTGGTATTTCAAGGTTGGCTCCACCTGAGCTAGCGCCCAAGCTTCAAAGCCTACCACCTATCCTACACATGCCGTCACGAATGCCAGTGCAAAGTTGCAGTAAAGGTGCACGGGGTCTTTCCGTCTAACCGCAGGAACCCCGCATCTTCACGGGGAATTCAATTTCACTGAGTCTATGCTGGAGACAGCGGGGAAGTCGTTACGCCATTCGTGCAGGTCGGAACTTACCCGACAAGGAATTTCGCTACCTTAGGACCGTTATAGTTACGGCCGCCGTTTACCGGGGCTTCGATTCAATGCTTGCACATCTCCTCTTAACCTTCCGGCACCGGGCAGGCGTCAGACCCTATACGTCATCTTGCGATTTCGCAGAGCCCTGTGTTTTTGGTAAACAGTCGCTACCCCCTGGTCTGTGCCACCTTCACCTGGTTGCCCAGGTAAAGGTCCTCCTTCTTCCGAAGTTACGGAGGCAATTTGCCGAGTTCCTTCAGCATAGTTCTCTCAAGCGCCTTGGTATACTCTACCAGTCCACCTGTGTCGGTTTAGGGTACGGTCTGTACGCGGGGGCTATTTCCTGGAACTCCTTCGCGGCCCGGGAAATCCAATAATCCCGGACAACTTACAGAATTCGTCACCACCCGCAGGTTCAGGAATATTCACCTGATTCCCATCGACTACGCATTTCTGCCTCGCCTTAGGGGCCGACTGACCCTGCGCAGATTAGCTTTACGCAGGAACCCTTGGACTTACGGCGGCAGTGTCTCTCACACTGCTTGTCGTTACTCATGTCAGCATTCGCACTTCCGATACCTCCAGAGGCCCTCACGGGTCCTCCTTCGCCGGCTTACGGAACGCTCCGCTACCGCTTACGTATTGCTACGTAAACCCTAAGCTTCGGTACATGGCTTAAGCCCCGTTACATTGTCGGCGCGGAAATCCTTATTTAGACCAGTGAGCTGTTACGCTTTCTTTAAATGATGGCTGCTTCTAAGCCAACATCCTGGTTGTTTTGGGATCTCTACATCCTTTCACACTTAGCCACGATTTGGGGACCTTAGCTGTAGGTCAGGGTTGTTTCCCTCTTCACGACGGACGTTAGCACCCGCCGTGTGTCTCCCAGATAGTACTTCCAGGTATTCGGAGTTTGGTTAGGTTTGGTAAGTCTGTGGGACCCCCTAGCCCATCCAGTGCTCTACCCCCTGGAGTATTCGTCTGAGGCTCTACCTAAATAGATTTCGCGGAGAACCAGCTATTTCCGGGTTTGATTGGCCTTTCACCCCTAGCCACAAGTCATCCCCGTCTTTTTCAACAGACGTGGGTTCGGTCCTTCAGTGCGTGTTACCGCACCTTCAACCTGCTCATGGCTAGATCACACCGGTTTCGGGTCTAATCCGACGAACTGAACGCCCTGTTCAAACTCGCTTTCGCTGCGCCTACACCTATCGGTTTAAGCTTGCTCGTCAAATTAAGTCGCTGACCCATTATACAAAAGGTACGCCGTCACCCAGGACGAACCTTGGGCTCCGACTGTTTGTAGGCATCCGGTTTCAGGAACTGTTTCACTCCCCTTGTCGGGGTGCTTTTCACCTTTCCCTCACGGTACTTGTTCGCTATCGGTCGCTGAGGAGTACTTAGGCTTGGAACGTGGTCGTCCCATGTTCAGG